>CBIHNI010000026.1:0-5442 GCA_966211455.1 uncultured Bdellovibrio sp. | reverse complement strand
CGGAAAAAACAGAGCGATGCAGTAGCATCCTTACCACCACGGTCATCCCTGACCACATCGCCCCTCCCTTAAAATTAGTGTCAGAGAAAAAGATCCAAATGACAAAATCTTTTTTCAGAATTTTTCATTATTTACAAGCGACATGGGTGGCGCCCAACAACCCCACTATCCCTAGTGGACCGTCCCGGAAGCCTCGACTAGATGTTTGCCGAGGGGCTCGCTGGGTTCTGTCATGCCCAAGGCTTCACTTTCGAAAAGTTTGACCAGATCTTCAGCATCCCGAATCACCGTGGCCCCGTCATGCAACAGATTCAGTCCGCCCATGGCTCCAGGATCCATGGGATGACCTGGTAAAACCCAAACTGGACGGTGCTGCTCGACCGCTTCTTGCGCGGTCAGCAATGTGCCACTCTTCAGTCGCGCTTCGACGATCAACGTGGCGCAGGCTAAGCCCGAAATCAGACGATTTCTTTGCGCAAAGAAATGTTTCTGCATGCCGCGCTGGTCTTCGTACTCGCTTAAAAAAGCCCCGCCCTGGGCCAAGATCTCTTGGCGTAAATCCAAGATCGAAGTTGGATACATTTTCTCGAGCCCCGCAGGCAGAAGCACCACTGTGGGTCTGCCCGCGGTCAGCGATAGCAGATGCGTTTTCTGATCCACACCGCGGGCCCCACCGCTCACCGAAAAGCAGAACTGACGACGAAAGAATTCGGCCAGATGCTTATTCATCCAAAGACAAGACATCATCGAAGGCTCGCGGCTGCCAACCACGGCCAGGCCGGCGCGCTTCATCCAGATCGGATTTCCTTTCAACCGCAGGTGATAAGGCACCTCTTCCAGATAAAGATATTCTTTCGGAAACAAAGGATGACCCGGATACAAGATCAGATGCCCGCGCTCGCGCGATTGATCGATCTCCTTGCGAAAGCCCTGCAGTTGCGCCTCCGTGTATTTCGCACGCAGGCCCGCAAGCTCCATGCAGTGATGCTGAAAGTCCCTTGAGAAAAGCCCCATGCCCATTTGCAGAGCCTGCTCGCCGGCTTGAAAGGACTCAAGCAAAGTGAAGCGCTCTTTGGCGTACAAGTAGCCGAGAAGAGCCAGATCCGAATCGATTTGAAAATCCATGATATCATCCTTGCAAAAAGTTTTGCGCGAGCGCTTTTGCAAGCCAAGGACCATGGATGAGCTGGATCAGGATGGATTCCGGATCAGAAAAGATCCGGATTTCGGATGTCTGAAGGTATCGAAAGTCTTTATCTCATGTGCGGATCGGTGACGTCGCCGACATGAATTTCTTCTTGTTCGTCAACGACCACGCCGGTGGCGAAACCGGACGCGATTTTGATCACCTTCACGGTTCCGATGCGGACCGGATTTTCAAACGAGCGGCTTTTCTCTTCACGCACGTTCTGCTTTTTGAAGATCGGGTACGAGTCCCCCTCGTTCAAACCGCTCCCCGCCAGATAAACCAACGAATTCAATTCGATCAAGCGGCGCTCGGCACTGTGCTGACCGCCGATGACACGGGCTTGGCCCGACCCCATGCTGGTTGCCTGCGCACGGAACTGCGGCAAGGACATAGCAGTCAAGGTCGCGCCGACCTTCACCGGATTGATCAGTTTTTTGACCATTCCTCGGTGCAGATTCTCTTCGCTGTTGACCACTTCCATGATTTCGATCACGCCTTGTACCTGCACGATCTTTGCTTTTTCCTTGGTCACCGGATCTTTGATTTCCTCTTGCTCTTGCACAGCTAAAAGCTGCTTGTGAGTCTCTCCCGGTTCGAGCTTCACCGTGACGTACTGAAACTCGGCGATGGTGCCTTGACCCATTTCCGCTTCAATGATGCTTCCGGCCGCAACCGGCGATTGCTCGGAAAGATAATATGCCAAAGGCTCCTCGGACGCGGGAAACGTTCTTGAAATCTTTGAGACTTCCAGCTCAAGACTGGAAGCGCGCTTTCCGTATGACCATTTCGGAATGCTCTTGGGGAAAGTCGTCACCGGACGTGCGGGAGCTTCAGGTGGAATATTCGCAAGCTCCATCAAATCGCGATTCTTGGGATCGGCCGCCGGAATGTCTTCGTCCGTTTGCCCCGCCGCCGAGGCGACTTCGGTGGAAGTCGCGGCCACCGTTGCGGTCGGAGCCTCCGAAGTTGCCGGGATGTCCTCGATCTTTTCACCCGGTGCGGCCACCGCCAAAGTCGGCGGTTCGTTCAAGGTGCCGGCGGTGAATTTCAATGTCAGGCCCGGATAAATTTCGTGCGGGTTTTCGATCGATTCGGCATTCAAAGACCAAACCTTGGGCCAAAACGCCGGATCATCGAAAAGCACCAAGCTCAGGTCCCATAAGGTGTCGGACTGCTGAACTTTGTAGGTTTGAATTTTTCCGCTGGTGGCACCACTCCAGGACTCATTATTGGTCGGAGTCAGATTGTACTTTTGGTAGTTGTTGTGCAGACGTTGCTCTTTATTGAGATCCGGCTCGTCGGCCGAAAATGCCGCACTTCCCACGGACAGCAGCAGGCTCAAAAAAAGAACTTTTCGCAGAGATCGATTGCTCACCAAACGGCACATCCTTGTGTCTTGTGGGCTTTAATTATCGTGTCAGTAATTTCAATTCAGTTTCGGCGCGCAAAGATTCAGGGCTGCCTGGATAAGTCTTACGAACCAATGCGAAAGTTCGGCGGGACTCGTCCGTCAGATTCATTTTCTTTAAGGCCACGCCTTTTGCAAACATCGAAGCTGAAGCGCGGTTGCTCATCGGGTGCTTTTTCAAAACCGTGTTGAAATAGCGAAGTGCGGGTCCATAGTTCTTATTCGATAAAGACATCAGGCCCGCCAAGTAAAGCGCATCGTCGGCCAAAGGACTTTTGGCATACTGACCTTGAAAGGCCTGCAGGCGCGAAAAGAAGGCGATTTCGTTGTTGCGATCGTAACTGCCCAAAAGCTCAGCGTAGAGCTCTTTGTCGCTCTTGTTGGTTTTGTGGTCGATCGCCGAGATCATTTCGATTCTCTTGGTTTGCGGACGCGCCTGCATCTTCACGGATGAAGACTCCATTTGCGCTTTCTTATTCAGCACTTGGTTGCGATCACGCAAATCCTGCATGGCTTCTTCGCGCTCGCGGGATTTCTTTTCCATGTCCAAAACCTTTTGAGTTTTGACAAGAGGTGATGTGGTTTTGGATGCCGGTTTGTGACTTGCACAGCCAACCAGCAAAGCCAGATTCAAAGTTGCTAAGAAATAAATCATTTTTCTCATGCGCTCAGTATGACACGCCATCACGGCACACGAAAACAAAAACTTGAAAACCGAGTTATCCACATTTTTTGGGGAAACATTAGAGAGCTAGACCTTAGACCATTGATTGAATAAGGGTTTCAGCCAAATGCCCAGCACTTCAGCATGCATATCTGCATGAAATCTCTTGGAAAAGTTATGATTTAAGGAAACATGAAGGTTCATCATGACAGAACTTAAAATCCGGATGACCGGACAGAACGGAATCGCTAACAGATTATAACAGCATTCTAAGTGAAAACCACACTGGTCTTCGCCTTGCAGAACCCGCACAGGATGCGAGTCTTCCTGATTTTGATTATTCTCTGTGCAATTCGTCCAGCGCCATTTTTGCTGGAAAGAGTCGCAGAATTTTCTGAGCCCCTGCAGGCATCTTGCTCAAATCTGTTTTCAGAGTCTTTCAGACATCGAGAATTGGCCCAAGGTTTCGTTTGCGGAGTCGGCCTTCAGGACATCGAATCACGCACCACATTTCAACGAACCGGATTGATTCACCTGATGGTGGTCTCGGGCGGACATCTGCAGCTTTTAAGTTTTCTTTTCTTTCTGCTGATTCCTTTGGCTTGGCAAAAAAGATGGTGGGTGCTGGCGGCACTCGCATTGTTGCTTTTCTCCTACTCGTTGGTGACCGGCTTTCAACCGCCCGTGGTGCGCGCTTTTTTATCGGTCTGCGTTTTGGCGGTCAGTCGGATCTTCCGCTGGAACTGGGATTTGTCCAAATTGCAGCTCTCGTCGGGATTGCTGTCGCTGGCTTTGTTTCCGCAGTGGATTCACAGCCTTTCGTTTTTCCTGTCGTGGCTTGCGTCGATGGGATTTTTGCTGGCCCCTTTGTGCTTTCGTTATCGCAGCCGCAAACAAGGCCCCTCATGGAGGCAGACGTTGCTGACGACCGGACTGATTCAGGCCTTCGTCACCGTGGTGTTTGGAAATTTCTCGTGGCTTGCTGTTTTGATGAACGCTTTGTTCGCGGTGCCGCTGGCTTTTGTTTTGTTGATTTTGTCTCTCGCCCCGCTGGCCGTCCCCGATTCAGTTTCGCATTTTGCACCGGGCGTGATCCCTTTTGTCGATCGGCTGTGGGATTATCTTCTGCAAGCTCTGCAAAGCGTTCTGATCTGGGCGCCACCACCGGCTGACATCAACTTCAAAGAAATCTCCTGGCTTAAACTTTGGATTTTCCTTTTAAGCCTGCAGCTTGTTTTGGTCTTCATCGCACAACAAAGATATCGGCGGTCTCATGTTTAAAACGATTGCATCTCTATTCTCCGTGTTTCTGCTCTTGGCGTTGGTTTCGGGACCCGATCCAGCTTTCGCGCAAAGCGAATTCATCGTCTGGAATGTCGGCCAAGGACAATGGACCACCGAAGTCAGCAAAACCCATTGCACACATTATGATATGGGTGGCGAATTCGATGTCAGTCGCGATGTGCTGAAGCTTTGTCAAAACAAAAGCAATCGAATTCATCTCTCGCATTGGGATTGGGACCATATTTCTTTCGTTATCGCCTTTTCTCTGCGAGCCAGCTCAGCCTGCCTCATCCAACTGCCCGAGGGCTCCCACAATCGGCGAAAAGAAAAGATGCTTCGCCGCCTTCCCAGATGCAGCGACAGACCAAATATTGATTACAACACGATCTATTCGGGCACCGGCGAAAAAAGATCCAACGACGCCAGCTCGGTCGTCGTCTCTAAAAATTTCGGCATCCTGATCCCAGGCGACGCCACCGCCAGCACGGAAAAGAAATGGGCGCGCCATCTGTCTCCAAAAATCCAGGGCCTGATTCTGGGTCATCACGGAAGCCGCACCAGCACTTCCGAACTTCTGCTGAAACGACTGCCACGGCTTCAGTGGGCGGTGGCAAGCGCACGCCTGCGACGTTACGGACATCCGCATATCCAAGTCGTGGACCATCTGCGCGAGCGAAAGATACCGCTGCTGAAAACCGAAGATTGGGGAAGTCTCCATTTTCTTGGAGAATGATGGGCTTGAGATCGGGCTATTTGCGCTTTTTGGTTTTTTGGCTTTTATCGAGCCTTGTAGCTCTTAGCGTATCATGTGGGCCGTGCGTCCTGCCAATCGGGCTGGGCGCCCCCCGGCCGCGGCTGGCCCGAAGCCCGAGCCAGGCGGCGCCGTTTAGCTGCGCC
>CBIHNI010000025.1:0-10331 GCA_966211455.1 uncultured Bdellovibrio sp. | reverse complement strand
AAAGACTTGGGTACCCGTGGTTGTGTGGATGGTGGATGAACGCATTTTTTTTGCTCAATTTCACTCTCAGGCGCCGTCTAAGAAAAAGAAAGCCCTCAAATCCAAAACCAGATTCTCCCAAGCATTCGTATTCTGATTTCGTCCCCTAATTTGGGACAAGACGGCCAGGACGGCCGTCTTGCAGCCTTCACACGGACGGATGCACCAGCGTTTACACCAAGCCACCGCTGTGTCGACCCTCCTAATAAAACCAAAGCTGTGTCGAGTAATCCTAACAGCTAAAGAGCCGCCCCCCCCCAAAAAAAACCCAAAGCAAGCGAAGCGATGCGCTCCAAACAAAAAGGCCCTCGGGGTTCCCGAGAGCCTTCTTAAGAATCGCCATGATCCGGAAGAATTACTTCGACTGGATGTATTTCGTGATGTCGTCGGCGTCGGCGCGGACTTGCATCAGGAATTTTGCATAGTCTGAAGCCAACTCAAGCGTTTTTCCATCCAACTGATGTGGCGTCTTGTAATTGATCAAGAAGCTTGAAAGATCCGCGAAGATATTGCCTGAAAGCTGTACGCCATCCAGGTGGTGTTCGATCGAAGAAACCAATTTTGGATTTCTTTTGCGTTCGAACTCGGTGATCATGCGACCCAACAGACGGAACTCTTTCCGAGTCACATTGATACCGCTGCGGTTGCAGTTTTGTGGGTCTGTGCTCTTTGAGAACTGCCAGTAATCAACCATGCCTGCTTTTTTGTCGACTTTTTCTTCCGTCGAGCAGCCATCGTCTTGTTTCTTTGTACGCGTCGTCAGTTGCTGATCGTACATCACCGCAACTTCTTTTTGACCCGCATGGAAGGCTGAAAGCAATGTCACTTCCAACAAAGCCGCATCCCAGTGGTGAGTCTGCAGATTCGCCATCAAGTGACGATCCTGTTCGGCCACGTAAACCGCGATGAAGTCTGAAGCGACGGCCTGACCTTCGTTTGAAATTTCAGCGAAGCGAGAAGTGTCATTGTTGATCAAGATATCCAAGATTGAAGCGTAGAAGCTTTCGACCGAAGAACCAGCCGAACGAACATAGGCTTCCAAAGTCGTCAAATAATGAGCATCCGATGCATCCAACGCGTAACGGCCCGGAGCTTCACCGAAGCTACGACCTGTCATTTCGTCTTTCGCTGTTTGACCCGTTCCATAGTTCACGTTGTAAGCGTAAGTGCCATCAACCATCTTAACCGCGACACCTCCGCCGCTGACCAAGGCGTAGAAAGTCGCCAGGCCGAAACGGCCGGTCGAGCCACCCGCTTGTGCGATTGCATCTGGCAATTCATAGAAGGTGTAAGAACGACCCGAAGACGCCAAAACGTCCGCGATCTGTTTCAGTTTTTCAACGCTTCCGGCTGCGCGGATTGCATTTGTCGATACTTTCTTATCGACCTTTGACAAAGCAGCTTCGACAGCGTCACCATCGACGACTTTGAAACCGTTGATGGCATATGAATCCAAAGCCGGTTTCACAGTTTTCAACATCAAAGAAAAGAATGTCGATCCACGATAATCACCGATATCAATGATCGTCGAATATGGAAGAGTCGTCTTTGAAGATGAAGAATGCTTCTTCTCCTGCTTCTCTTCTTTTTTCTTTTCTTGCTTCTTTTTTTCTTCTTTTTTAGGCTCTTCGATAGGCTGCGGGTTGTTTTGCTTTGCCCACTCAAGCGCCTTTTTCTGCGTATCTTCATCAATAGCGGCATGCGCTTGGTAAGCTAAGGCTTGTCCCAAGAACAAAGCTGCCAAAAGCAGTTTTGAAATCTTCATATCGTCTCCGACCTTGGTTAAATGAATGAATGGGCCCTGTGCAACAAGCTGACCAGGTCGGTAAAGATTTTAGGGGGTCGCCGACCAACTCCAGGCGTCGAGCTCAAGAGCAAGTCTGAAGAAACTTCATCCTAGGATCAGTCTTTAAATTCGGCCCGCGGAAGGGTGAAGTAGATTTTCGTGTGCCTGTGCTTTTGATCCAATTCGATGACTCCGCCATGGGATTTGATAATCCCGTGCGCGATACTGAGCCCCAGGCCCGTGCCTTTTCCCAGTTCTTTCGTGGTGAAGAAGGGCTGAAACATTTTTCGAGCCACCCCGGGTTCAATGCCGCCACCCGAATCTGTCACGGAAACAAAAACATGATCTTGCGCTTGAATGGTGGAAACTTTGATCCACTTATCGGCCAAAGGCTCGATGGCATCGACCGAGTTGTTGATCAAATTGATGATCACCTGCGAGATTTGCACTTCGTTACCGAAGGCCACCAGATCTTTCGGACATTCGATATCGAACTGGATGCCCATATGGTGAAGCTTGGCGCCGGTCAGGCCGCGCACCTCCTCCATCATTTTCCCCAGCGAGAAGCTTTTCATCCCGTCGTTGGATCCGTCTCGAGCAAAAAGACGAAGGCCCGAGATAATTTTGGAAATACGCTCGACCATTTTTTGGATGCGCGAGACTTCCATTTGCACGGCACTGAATACATCCGGCTGAGTCGCCTGATAGCGCTCGGAAATGCCGTGCAAACGTTCGGACGACACGTTGATAATCGCCAGCGGATTGTTGATTTCGTGAGCGACGCCAGCCGAAATTTCACCCAGGGCCGCCAAACGCGCCGAGTTTTCAGCCTTGATCTTTTGGTCTTCGAGCTGGATCGCACCTTCCGCCAGCTCGCCTTCCAGTTGGGTTGCGTACTCTTGCAGTTTCAAATCGCGCTCGGAAATCGCCTTGATGGCGCTGTTAAATTCCTGCGCGATATCGCCCAGCTCGCCGATGCGGTTTTCATTCACCTCGGTCTCGTAATTGGCAAGCTTCGCCTGCGACAAAGCTTTGGTGAAATCTTGTAAAGGCTGGCTCAGAATCTGGTGCAGGATGCGGACCATGGCAAAAATGATTCCGACAAAGCACGCGGTGAACAGCAGGCAGATCGTCAGCATGTCTTGCCGACTTTCCTTCTTGAGCTTTTCGCTGGATGCGACGATGACCATCTGGGCGACCTTTTCGCCATTATAAAAAATGTCCCGGCTTTCGATCCACGCCTGGTCCGAGCTGAGAAGATGCTGAAAATCCGGATCGCTCAAATTCTGGTTGAAACGCGTCAGATCCTCGCCCGTGTTTGGATAATAAAGCCTCAATGCCTGTAGCGGAGTATCAGCCTGATTGAGAATCGATTCTGTTACCTTTTCGATCGCGTCTTTATCGATGTTCCAGATTGCATCGGCCAAGGAGCCTTCAAGTGTCGCTGCCGTCGTCGTCATGAACGAGCGCATATGCGATTCAATTTTGAGCGACGAGCGATAGATCAAAATGCTGGCCAACAGACCCATGCAAATGGTGACGGCCATGAAAAAGATCACGGAGATCAGCTGTGCGAGCGACAGCTGTCGTTTTCGAATCGTTTTTAAAAGCCATGGCGATGCAAACATGAAAAGCCAATTTAAAGGGATCCCGCCTAAATTTAAAGCCAAATCAGCATTCTGATGGAATCTTAGCTTTCACATCAAACCGAAACGCTTGCTTCAAAACTGTGAAGGCCGGCCTTTTGGTATTTACTTCAGTTTCGGGGTCTGAGCGGACTTGCTTTCAAGCCCAGCCAAGAATCCGGCTAGCATCCCTTCGCGCTGATCGGCGCTAACCGGGCGGAATTCGCCTTTGTGGTCCTTCAGAGCATCGGGCGGGATTTCCAACAAGAATCGAGAAGGTGAAACCGGCTTTTGCGCCCCATATTTGGTGCGAAGCTGACAGCGGGTCAAAATCAGGCGCTCTTTCGCCCGGGTTAGCCCCACGTAAAAGAGCCTTCGCTCTTCGTCCACATTGGTGCCCAAGGTTTTGTGCGGAATCAGGTCTTCCTCGACACCAATGATGATCACGCAGGGGAACTCGAGCCCCTTGCAGGCATGCAGGGTCATCAAGCTCACCTTGTTGCGATCCTCGTCTTCGTTAACGTCGTCCCGAAGCTCCATCGCATCCAAAAACTCTTTTAAGGTTTGCTCGGACACACCGCCTTTTTTGGCAAAGCTATCCAAAACCCGCGAGAAAATCTCGACCAGCATCCATTTTTTATCGCCCGCTTGCGGATCGCGGCTGGTCGACTGCAAGAACGCCTTGTAATCGATTTCCAGCAAGAACCTGAGAAGTCTTTCGCCCGGTGTGCCTTCGGCTTTTGGGTCCATCAAACGTTTTGGCAAAGCGCCCAGCAGATCGAAAAGATGGGCCAGCGAATCGCCCGCCTTGGGTGGGATGTCCACTTTCGGCCAATCGTAGCAGGCTTTTAAAAACGAAATCTTATGCTCGATCGCATAGGCGTTCAGCTTTTCGACCGTGCTGTCGCCGATCCCGCGCGGGGGTGTGTTGATGATCCGTCTTAAAGACACATCATTCGGCGAAAATGCGAACCGGATGTAAGCCAAAATATCTTTGATCTCTTTGCGGTCAAAGAAAGCGGTGCCCCCCGAAACCGAATACGGAATCTGATTGGGACGCATATGACCTTCGATCAATCCGCCCTGCGAATTTGACCGGTAAAGAATGGCGATATCCTGATACTGATATCCCATCGCCAGCCAATTGCGGATCTCACGCACGACGAACTGCGCTTCTTCCTCTTCATTTGGCATGGTGAAGGCTTCCGGAAGCTCGGCATGATGGAATTTCCCTTCCGCGCGCAGGATTTTTCCGTGTCGGTGCTGGTTCTTGGCGATCAATTCATTCGCCGCCCGCACGATGGTGGGGCTTGATCGATAATTCCGTTCCAGACGAATGACTTCGCACGGAGCGAAGTTTTTCGGGAAATCCAAGATGTTGGCGATGCGCGCACCCCGCCAGCCGTAAATCGACTGATCGTCGTCGCCGACGACTGTGATGTTTCGGTGCTTGGCGACCATCTTTTCGATCAGCTTCATCTGCACGTCATTGGTGTCTTGAAATTCGTCCACCATCATGTACTGAAACTGGTTTTGCACGCGCTCTAAAATTTCCGGATGGTCACGGAAAAGTTCGATGGGCTTTAGCAAAAGCGATTCGAAATCGACGACGCCCAAAAGCTCCATCTTTTTTAAGAATTTCGGAAATAGAACTTCGGCCAGTTCGTGATACTCGTCCCAAGCTTCTTGCTTTTCGCGACCGCGCACACGGCGCTCGTTGATCACTTCCAGCACCACCTCAAGATCGAATTTATCTTTGCCGGTGACCTTTACGTCTTTCATCAATTCGCGCAGGATGCTTTGCGAGTCGTTCTGATCGATGATTCCGAACTGATTCGGAAGACCCGCTTCTTTGTGATAGGTGCGTAGCAGTCGCAGGCCGAACGAGTGAAAGGTCCCCGCCCACAAGCCTTTGGCCCGATCGCCCACCTTGGATGAAACCCGATGTTTCAATTCACGGGCGGCTTTGTTGGTGAAAGTCAAAACGCACATCTGCTCGGGGCGTGCGACACCATCGGCGATCATACGCCCCGTGCGCGCCACCAAAACTGTGGTTTTTCCTGAGCCGGCCCCCGCCAAAATCAATAGCGGCCCATCGTTGTGACCAACGGCTTTCACCTGCTCAGGGTTCAGCCCCTGAGTCCAAATGCTCAAACGATTATCCTCGGTTGTGAACCAGGTTGCGAACTTCGTCTTCGAAGACCACTTCGATTTTATCCGGCTGAACTGACTTCACCACGCCCGTACCAAATTTTGGATGGTTCAGCTTGGTGTTCAGTTCGAACTTGGTTTTCATATTGTAGTTCGCGGTGTCGCCGTCGTTTTCAAGCAGTTTGTTGTATTCGTCCAAGTGGGCGTTGCGTTTCGCTGAAGCCGCTTGCTCTTTGCGTTTTGCGGCCGCACCGGTCAAAGCACGTTTCGCACCCGTAGCACCCGCTTTTGGAAGTTTGTAAGTGCTGCTGGCACCGCAGATTTCGCACTTCAATTTTGCCGATGTCGCCGTCGTGTGCGCGACCACCGTGTGATAACGGTCGGCATTGCACTTCTTGCAGAAGGTGAAGAAAGACTTGGCAACGGGAGGCAATTGATTCTCAGACATAAACTTCCTTTTTCGGTGTTAATAAGCTCGTTTCGGTTGGTAAATCTGAAGGGTGTCCGTTAACTTCTTCGAGGCAATATCCGCCGCCGATAAGAAGTAAGGTCCTTCGCCTTTTTGAATGCGCTCATGCAGTTCTATCATGCTCTCTTCATTTTGCGGATCCAAGACCAGACTTGATGGGCCATACTGCTCTAAAAAGCCCAGATCCTGCTCGCGTGTGAAGAATTTTTCCCAGCAATGTGTGTCGACCTCGACCCGGTAGGTGATGGTCTTCGCATGCGAATGCACGGGTGTGTAAGCGGTCACGACCTGCATGTGGCCGTAATGGGTGTGCAGCTTTAAGGCCGGCGAACCCCACTGCGTGATCCCTAAGCAGGACTCGACATTGGCGTACCAAAGACCGAAAGCTTTCGATAAAAAGCCCAGTCCGTACAGACGATCTTGTTCTGGTAAAAGCGAATTAATGGCGCATAAATTGTGCGCCACCCACTGACCTTTGGCCATTGTCGGGATGATGATAAACAGTGAAAGCGGCGTCCACTCCATATTGGGATCGGTGCGCATCACCTTGCGAATGCTGTCCGGCAGTTTCGAGGTGCGCATGGCAAAGCCCGCCACAAAGCCCGGGATGATCGCGCAGTCATAAAACACCCAGCGCGGCATGGCCATATTCGATGGCCCGAAGGCGCGACCTTCGATGTAATAAATCTGCTCGGCAAATTCGAGCTCTTTGGTGTCCAGCGGATTTTTGTAGACCGGCTCCATGGGAAACCAGTCTGAATGGTGACGGCTTCCGGGGCTTGAGATTTTGTTATCCGGACGCACGTACACATAGGGCCGGATATCGCCGGAGGCTCCCCACTTCATGTACCAGTCTGATTTTTCTAAAATCTGTGGAATGCGATACAACTTAAAATCCTACTTCCCTGCCATGGGCCCAATCATCGTTTCCGGACGCACATACTGATCGAATTGCGCGGCTGTCAGATGTCCCAGCTTCACCGCCTCTTCTTTCAAAGTGGTTCCGTTCTTATGAGCGGTCTTTGCGATCTGAGCCGCTTTATCGTACCCGATATGCGGGTTCAGCGCGGTCACAAGCATCAACGAGTTATCCAAATGTTTCTTAATCTGAGCCGTATTCGCTTCGATGCCGACCACGCAGTTATCCGTGAAGCTTTCGCAAGCATCCGCCAACAGACGAATCGAATTCAAAACATTGAACACGATCAGTGGCTTGAACACGTTCAGTTCAAAATGTCCGTTGGATCCACCCACGCTGACGGCCACGTCGTTGCCGATGACTTGTGCGCAGACCATGGTCATCGCTTCGCTTTGGGTTGGGTTCACCTTGCCCGGCATGATCGATGATCCTGGCTCATTTTCCGGAAGGTGCAGCTCGCCAATTCCACAGCGCGGACCGCTTCCCAAAAGACGGATGTCATTTGCAATCTTCATCAATGAAACGGCCAAGCTTTTCAAAGCGCCGCTGACTTCGACAAGGCTGTCGTGGGTCGCCAGAGCTTCGAATTTATTATCAGCCGAGGTGAAAGCGATTTTAGTTTCGCGCGCGATTTCGGCTGCCACTTCAACCGCGAATTGCGGATGAGTGTTGAGCCCCGTTCCAACCGCCGTTCCGCCGATAGCCAGTTCATGCATATGCGGGAAGGTGTTATGAATGCGCTGCCAGCCATGACGAAGCTGACTGGCGTAGCCTGAAAACTCTTGTCCCAAGGTCAGCGGTGTCGCATCCATCAAATGAGTGCGACCGATTTTAACGATGTCTTTGAATTCGGCTTGTTTTTTTGAAAGAGCTTTGTGCAGCTTTTCAATCATCGGCATCAAGCGATGATGAACCTGGTCGGCCACCGCAATGTGCATCGCCGTCGGGAAGGTGTCATTCGAGCTTTGACCTTTGTTGACGTCATCGTTGGGGTGAATGTCTTTACTTGGAAGCTTCAACCCCATCAATGTCATCGCACGGTTGGCGATCACTTCGTTGGCGTTCATGTTGGTCTGTGTACCCGAACCGGTTTGCCAAACCACCAGCGGAAAGTGTTCATCCAATTTGCCGGCGATCACTTCGTCCGCAGCTTTGATGATGAATTCGGTTTTCTTCGCATCCAGGATTCCCAATTTGTGATTGGTGATCGCTGCTGATTTCTTCAAGATTCCCAAAGCTTTGATCATCTCGCGTGGAAAACGATCGCCGCCGATTTTAAAGTTTCCAATCGAGCGCTGGGTCTGTGCGCCCCAGTAGGCTTTTGCCGGCACCTGCAGCTCGCCCATGGTGTCTTTTTCGGTGCGAAACTCGCCATCGATCAACGGACTGTTTTTCATATTTTCCATGATAGATTCTCCTAGTTTGAGGCGCGATGAACATCCCGCACAGACGCTTGGGCTGTGGGGTAAATCACAAGCTCTTGAATATTGACATGAGCAGGGCGCGCAACGACCCACGCAATGGTGTCAGCAATATCCTTCGCCGTCAAAGGCTTCATCCCTGCATAAACTTGGCTTGCCTTGTCTTTGTCGCCTTCAAAGCGCACCAAACTGAATTCGGTTTGAACCATACCGGGCTCGATATTGGTGACCCGGATGCTTTTCCCTAGCAAATCCAGTCGCAATCCTTCAGAAATCGCACGCACCGCGAACTTGGTCGCACAGTAAACGGCGCCGCCCGGGTAGACCCACCGCCCCGCAACCGAGCCAATATTCACCACGTGTCCCGACTCGTTTGCCACAAAATAAGGCACAACTGCGCGAGCAAAGTACAAAAGCCCCTTCACATTGGTGTCAATCATCACATCCCAGTCCCTGGTGTCCGCCGAAGGAAAGGGTGCGGCCCCTTTTGCAAGACCGGCGTTGTTGACCAGGACATTTAACTTTTTCAGCTGAGGAGTGAACTCTTTCACGAATTTTTGGATTTGCCGACTGTCAGTGACATCGACCGAAGCCGTTAGAACTTCGATTTTCGATCCCGTCATCAGGCTCTTTTTCAAGGCGGCCAAGCGGTCTTTTCGCCGCGCCACAAGAATGAGATTGTAGCCTTCCAGGGCCAACGCCTGGGCTGTAGCCTCGCCAATCCCGGCCGAAGCCCCCGTAATCAAGGCCCAACGTTCTGAAGCTGCCTTCTTTTTCACCACAGTTTTTGCCAAAGCGGCCCCCACCTTCACATTTTTCATGACCAAAGCGTACTTTCCTTTCTAAACTGGAAAAACACAACCTTCAACGCGGCAAAGGACAGCATGAAAACAGATGGCACACTTCCAGTTATCAAGCGCGAACGTGTCTCTGTGGTTTGCATTTTTGAAGGCAAAATTTTGGTCTTTGTCGGAGTCGATCCGAAAACTTCGAAACGTTACTATTTCCTACCGGGCGGCGCGATCGAAAAAGGCGAAAACGAAATCACCTGCGGCCAGCGCGAAACCTTAGAAGAAACCGGTTACAAAGTCCGTATCGAAGCCGATTCGAAAATCACAAAAAAATACATGTTTCAGTGGAACGGTCGCGATTACGATTGCACCACGCATTTTTACCGCGGCCACCTGGATGAAGTCTTCCACGCCCCGCGAGCCGTCGATGACGCCGATTACAACAAGGGCCCCGTGTGGATTCCGGTCGGCAAAAGCCAGGTCATCTTCGATTACACCAAAGAAATCCACGATGCCGTCGAAGCCCTGGCGGATTTCTAAGACTCGTTGACTCATCGTTTAACTTGACGTCACGGGCTTGGCCGCTTTTCCGCCTCAGTGCTAGATTTGAAAACTCATCCTTTTTGGAAAGGTTTTTTCATCTATGTCTCAGACCCAAACCGCGATCAATCCGACCCGTGCGCAAAATTATCCTGAATGGTACCAAGAGGTCATCAAGGCCGCCGATATGGCCGAGAACTCGCCGGTGCGCGGTTGCATGGTGATCAAGCCTTGGGGCTTTGCTTTGTGGGAAAACCTGCAAAAAGTTTTGGACGCCAAATTCAAAGAAACCGGCCACGTCAACGCCTACTTCCCGCTGTTGATTCCGCTCAGCTTTCTGGAACAAGAAGCCGAACACGTCGAAGGCTTTGCCAAAGAGTGCGCCGTCGTCACCCATCACCGTTTGAAAGCGGGCCCGGATGGCAAGCTGATCCCTGACGGAAAATTGGAAGAGCCGCTGATCATCCGCCCGACTTCGGAAACCATCATCGGCCACATGTATGCCAAATGGGTGAAGTCTTACCGCGATCTTCCGATCTTGATGAATCAGTGGTGCAACGTCATGCGCTGGGAAATGCGCACGCGCATGT
>CBIHNI010000024.1:0-18097 GCA_966211455.1 uncultured Bdellovibrio sp. | reverse complement strand
ACATTTTCGCCGGGAAAAAGTGTTACAGGCCAAAGTATTCCCAGTGGAAGAAAAACTGTCTTTTCTAGATGAAATTTCCAACACTTCAGTGCGTGAAGCACAGAAAATCACGATGTCTTTCAGCACAAATCCTGAATCCATCAAACCAGATCAAGTGCGCGTCGTGGGAATCGATCAAGTGGAACTGAAATTCACTGTGAACATGAAAACCGAAGAGAAAATGAAATCTTTGAAAGGCCTACTCGCGCACAAATATCCAAACATAAATATGGCTGAACTTTTGGATCTGCTGTGCGATTTCGGCTTAAAAGCACTGGATCCGGCCAAAACCGTTGCGCAACGGAAAAGCTGCGTCACGAATTCAGTCCTGCAATCGCAATTAAAACCACAAGTATTCACAAAATCCAAAGCTCAGATCCGGCGTGAGGTGTATCTCAAAGCTCAAGGCCAGTGCGAGAAATGTGGATCAAGACATGCTTTGCAGATTGATCATATTTATCCCAAAGCTTTGGGTGGCAGTGACTCCGCGGAAAATCTGAGGCTACTTTGTCGCAGTTGCAATCAGCGGGCGGCGATTCGAAGTATGGGGTTGCGAAAGATGGATCGGTATTTGAGTTGAACTGCGGAATCATGTGGGAACCCTAAGTGGATTGGCTTTACGGACCAGGTGCGCGGGGATCTGGGACCAGGCATACACACACATGCACACACACACTCCACCCGGCGGGGCTTGGGCGCTTCCGCTAGGGAATCAATCCGCCGCGGCCAGTTTTCTTTCGGCATTTTCGTGGCGGCGTTGTTCGGCCATCACCAGCTCGGTGAGTTCGCGCTTTAGGGCATTGAATTCGGCCGAGGCCGGGTCGCGCGGGCGGGGCATGGTGACTTTCATGTCTCGCTTCACGGTGCCGGGTCTATAGGTCATGACGATGATCCGATCGGCCAGAAAGATCGCTTCTTCCATCGAATGCGTGACGAAGATCACGGTCTTCTTTGATTCCAACCAGATTTTCAAAAGCTCATCCTGCAGACTGCGACGGGTGAGCGCATCCAGCGCGCCGAAGGGCTCGTCCATCAAAAGCACCGGTGAATCCAAAGCCAAAAGCCTGGCGATCGCCACCCGCTGGCGCATGCCTCCCGAAAGATCGCGCGGGAAACGATTGCCGAATTCTTTCAAGCCAAATTTCTCCAGCAGATCTTGCACGCGCTGCTTGCGCTCTTCGGGACTGCGCTTTTGCAGCTGCAATCCGAATTCGATATTCTGCGCGACCGTCTGCCAGGGAAACAGTGCGTACTCTTGAAAAACCATGCCGCGATCCGGACCCGGGCCACGAACCAAACGTTCACCGACTTTCACTTCGCCTTCGCTGGGCTTGATAAATCCCGCGACGATGTTCAGCAGCGTTGACTTGCCACAACCCGAAGGTCCCAACAGGCAAACAAACTGCCCGGGCTCGATTTCAAGATTGATATCCTTTAGCGCCGAGACCGCACCCGCATCGCCCGGAAAGACATGTTGGATTCCAGAAATATGAATCGCTTCCAATCAGTCTCCGATCCCGCGGTGCCAGCGCAACAGACGCGAATTCAAAGTGTCCATGGTCAGATCAATGGCCAGGCCCAAAAGACCGATGGTGAACATGCCGGCGATCACCTTGTCGGTCCAAAAATATTCGCGTGCTTCCAGAATGCGAAAGCCCAAACCGTTATTGACCGCAATCATCTCGGCCACGATCACAACGATAAACGCCGTGCCCATCGCGATCCGCGCGCCGACCAAAATATATGGCATGGACGCGGGCAAGATCACGCGTCTGAAAATCGTGCCGGAGGAAGCACCCAAATTCTGCGCGGCCCGCAGATAAATCGCATCCACCTGACGAACGCCAGCCACCGTGTTCATCAAAACCGGAAAGAAAGCCCCCAGTGAAATCAAAAAAATCGCCGGCGGGTTACCCAGCCCAAACCACAAAATCGAAAGCGGAATGTAGGCGATCGGTGGGATCGGCCGCAGCACCTGGAACATCGGATTGAACCAATTGTACACACGCGTGCTGGCCCCCATCCAAAGACCAAAAGGCAATGCCAAGATCGTCCCGATCAAAAATCCGATCACCACACGGTAGAAGCTCGCCCACAAGTCATGAATCAGCTCGCCGGAAAAAATCCAGGCCACGTAACTTTGCTCGGGGGTTTGCGCCTCCATCGGGGCCAGATATTGATACCAGCGCAGCAGCACCGCCCATGGCGAAGGTAAAAGCTGCGGCTTCACCCATCCCATCGAGCTGAACACCTGCCAAATCGCGATCAGCACCACGGGGACCCAAAGTCCCCGCAAAGCGCGTCTCCATGAAGGGGTCGCAACCTTACTGGACATTCAAAGATTTTTTCGCTTCGTCCAGAAGATCCGTCTTCACCCACTGGGTCGCAACCGGTGGAGTCGTCATTTTACCGATGCCATACTTTTTCATCAGATCGGTGGTCGTCTGAATATGCTCCGGGGTGATATTGTAAGTGTAAGGCGAGTTGCTGATGGCATCGTCAAAGTCTTGCTTGGTGACCTGACCTTTGAACAAAGTCTCGCTGACGTATTTTTGCGCAGTCGCGGGCTGATCGATAAAAGTTTTTGTCGCGCGCACAAAGCAGCGCATGAATTTTTCCGCGGTCGCGCGTTTCTTATCGTGGAAATCTTGCGACATTACCAAGGTTCGAATCGGTTCGCCCACGGGCGTATCATAAGGTTTCAAAATTTCAGTCGCGTACTTTTTGTTGATCGCTTGTGCCGAGTAAGGCTCGGACTGCATGATCGCATCGACGTTTTTGGTTGCCAGCGCTTGATTCAAATCCGGATAAATCAAATAAACCAGCTGCACATCTTTGCCTGGTTGCTCGGACGACGTGAGATTGTGCTTACCCAGTTCAGCGGCCAAAAGCAGCTCTTGAATCGAGCCCCGCGTGACGCCAACCTTTTTGCCTTTCAAGCTGGGGACATCTTTGATGTTGAGATCGGACCGGCTTAGCAATCGAGCTCCACCCTTGGCAAATCCTGCTACGATGTAAATCGGGGCACCGGCTGCACGGCCCGAAACTGCGGCTTCGGATGCGGTGGCGCCGACATCGATTTCACCGGCTAAAATCCCTTGCATGACATCCGGACCTTTGGCGAAAGTGCGCTCTTCGATTTTAATTCCACAGTCTTTCATTTCTTTCATGTAAGAAATCGCGGCAAAGTGAGCGAGTTTTAAATTTCCGAGACGGACGACTTCGTCAGCGGCCTGAGCCGAAGCGAACGGGACAAGGATCATCAGCAAGCAAGACAACTTCAAGCGATCAAACATAGGATCTCCTTGGGTGATAGAATTGCCTTTGATTGTCATGAGAAGAAAATTTGCGAGCAATGTGCGCTGCTTCAGCCGCGATCGAAATTTCTACTCGGAGACGAGATTGCTCCAGGTCACTTCGTGCTTGTTGACATAAAGATGGCGGATTTCGCTGCCCGGAATTTCGCGAAATGCGTTTAAAGCGGCAAAGTCGGTTTCGCCTTGAAACTTGATCGTGCAGACCATGTTCTTTGCCATATTCTCTTTCCGCCAATTTTGTACCAGCTCTAAAAGTCTTTGCGGATAGCAAATGATATCCGAGAAAAGCCAGTCGACCGGTCCCACATCCGATGGCTTCAAGGTGAAAGCATCTTTTTTGATCGAGCGAATACTAGGATGCTTCTGCAAAAGTTTCGGATCCAACGCCGCTTTATCAACGCTGATCACTTGGCAACCCAGCTCGGCCAAAACCCAAGTCCATCCACCGGGCGAGCTCCCCAGATCCAAACACACGTCGCCCGGTTTCGGTTTGCAACCGGTGACGGTAAAGAATTCCCACAGTTTTTGGTAAGCGCGCGAAGGTGCCTCGTGCGTTTCGTTGAAATGCGGCTCGCCACATGGAAAGCCCGAATCAGTTTCAGCGCTCAGCCACAAAGTTTTCTCGTCTTGCAAAGTCCACGCGCCCAGCTTTCGATCCGGAACCACGGCGGGGAAATCCAGTTTCTTATTCACCACCTTCACCAGCTGCTCTTGGATCAAGCTTGCCCGGCGGTGATGAGTATGCGAATAGGGCGCCCACAGCTTGCCATGTTCGCGCAGGATTTTTGCGGCCTGCGAGATGGATTCGAATTTGTGCTGATGCGGGTTGATCCAGGTGTGCTGGGCAAAGGCCAAAGGCTTGCGTGGACCTTCGACGATAAACAGGCGTTCCATCTGCAGGATGATTTTCAGATCCTGATGCCAGGCGATTTCGGCCTGCAGGTCTTTTTCAAATCCTTCTGGAGATAAATACGCGGTCTGTGTCATGAGAGCCCACTTTGACTGCAAAAGCCTTCTTGACGCAAGCCAATTGTGCAGCAAGAATCAGCTCAATTTCAGGAGAGTCAGTCAGTGGGTATTCTTCAAGAGTTCAAAGAGTTTGCGGTTAAAGGAAACGTTGTGGACCTGGCGGTCGGTTTGATCATTGGGGCCGAGTTCGGAAAGATCGTCAATTCGTTGGTGACGGATGTCTTGATGCCGCCGATTGGTTTGCTGGTGGGAAACGTGGACTTTAAGAACCTGTTTGTGGTTTTGAAAGCCGGGACGACCGAAGGTCCTTATGCGACCCTGGTGGATGCGCAAAAAGCAGGGGCGGTCACCATCAATGTGGGTCTGTTTGTGACCTCGATCATCAGCTTTACGATCATCGCTTTTGCGGTGTTCTTGCTGGTGCGAGCAATGAACAAACTGCGTGGCCCGCAGCCGACGCCTCCAAAAGCATAGTTTCAAAATTTAAGAGAGAGAAAAAACATGGCAGCTTTTAAGAACGTGATCAAAATTCTTGCGGTCCTTGCATTTTTAATTTTTGCGGGTGCTTTATTCGTTCAGAACTATAGCATCATCTTCTCACGCCGGGTGGTGGGTCATATCGTCGAAGTGAAGCAGATCGACACCAACATTGCGTTGATGCAGGTAAATTCGACGGTCGTCGACCGCGTGAATCCTCAGCTTTATTCCTCTTATGCGGTGGCTATTAAAGAAGCGACGGGCGAAATCGTCACGGCCTCGGCCGAAGACCGACAATGGGCCGTCGCAAAGCCCGGCAATTGCGCCGAAGCGGTTTATTATCCCTACCCACCATGGAAATTTGAAAAGGCGAACACCTATTTTGGGGCGCGTTTGGAAAAGTTGTCGGATTGTCAGCCGGCTCCGTAGTCCTTAGTAAAAGGTCTGAACCGACATAATCTCAAAGACCACGTAAACGAAGCCAACAAGCATCGCAAATCCGAATATCACGGACGACATCATCATTGCGGGGCTGATTCTTCTGGCAGCAGCACGGTTTGGCATTATGGACTCCCTTGTGAGCAAACGTACAATGATCAGGAGAAAACACTTCTCCTGAAGGTTCCAAGTTAGATCCAGTATAAATCGAGCTATGTGAGTTTTGTGATAAGATGCGGAAGCGTCTCAGGCCGAGACGCTGATTTTACAATTCGTTAATTAACTTCTTCACAAATGTCGGAAGTTGAAACGCCCCAAAATGAAGCCCTTCATTATAGTAGTGAAGGCCTTGAGATTGCGCGAATCCACGAGCTTTCTCTTGATCGAAATCCTTCAGTGGGTGCTTTCCCGATTTTGAAGACAGCTGCAGGCTCCACATGCCGGACGGGTAAGTGGTCGCAAAGAACAAAGACGTGTGCACGTTCTTCGGTCCAAAGATGCCTTTCAAGCACTGATTCAATTCGACGAAAGTCTCCTGATGGAACATCGGCGATTCACCCTGTGTGACGACCAAACCTTCAGGTTTCAAGCAGCGATGGCAGTTCTGCCAGAACTCTTTCGAGAATAAGCCTTTGGCCGGTCCTTCTGGATCCGAGCCATCGACGATGATGACGTCGTAAGTTTCCGCTGCGGCTTTCGCGACAAAATCAATCCCATCACCGATCTTCAAATCCAGCTTTGGATTGTTGAATTGGCAAGCGACTGTCGGCAGAAACTGCTTTGAAGCTTCGATCACCGTCTCGTCGATTTCGACCATGGTGACTTTATCAAGACTTGGGTACTTTAAAACTTCACGAGCCGTGCCGCCGTCACCGCCACCGATAATCAAAACTTTCTTCGGATTTCCATGCAGCTGCAAAGCAGGGTGAGTGATCATCTCGTGGTAATGAGCCTCATCGCGCTCGGTGCACATGATCATGTTATCGATGGCCAGCATCTTTCCGTAAGCTTCGGTGTCGTAAACGCGAACGGTTTGGAAAGGCGATTTCTTGTTGAATAGAATGTCCTTCGAATAGCGAAGCGACAAAGCCTGGTTTTCATCTTTGTCGGTGAACCACATGCTGCGCTGAAAATTGGGACCAATCTTGCGTTCGACTTCGGCGCGGCTTTCTTCCAGCTTGTAATCGACGCGCGTCAGGTTCGACAAAGAACCACGGTACATTTCTAGCGCCGAATAATTCTGCGCTTGGAAAACTTTGCGAAGATGATCAAAAGAAACCCAAGGATCCACGCTGGTGCCGCAGGTGAAAAGATCGACGGCCGCGTACTGATATTCGGGCCACGTGTGAATCGCCAAATGCGATTCCTGGATCACCACGACGCCCGAAACGCCATAGGGGGAAAAGTGGTGGAAGGTGCTTTGGATCACGGTGGCGCCGGCGTTCTTCGCCGCTTCAATCATGCCTTTTTCCGTCGTAGCCACGTCATTGAGAATGTCAGAATTGCAGCCAGTAAACTCAACGAGAATGTGACGACCCAAAGAATTCATTTATTTTCACCTCTTCATTTTTGCGAAAGAAGGGGTTTATGGCCAAACGGGGTGGGAGTCAAATTCTTAACTGGCGGGGAGAGGGATTTTTTGGGTGGGGGTTGGGGTGTTGGTTATTTGGATTACTTGTCACAGCGGTGCGAGGTAGAACTGTGGGCCGTCCGTCCATGAGAAGGCTGCAAGACGGCCATCGTGGCCGTCTTGTCCAAAATAGGGGGACAAATGCGATTGGAATTGAGAAGAGACCCCAATCAAAGCTCAGCTGATTTTTTCCTAAAACATTGGAATGGACGGCCCGGATGGCCGTCCGTCGCGGGTTCGGGCCGGCCGAGGCCCGATTGCATGGATGCACGGCCCACATGATACGCGAAGGGCCGCAAACACTAGAGCCACAGCTCTCGACTAGAAATGCTCAATTCTCTCCAGCAAATCCGGGAAATCCACAAACGGATTGCGGTTTCCTTGAAGCTTTTCGATCTGGTCATTTTGAACAGACTCTTGCTCGTCGACGGGGTCTTGTTGGGCCCATTGGCGCAGATCACGTTCTTCGCTTGGGCTGACCTTCATTTGGTAGCGGGTTGCGAAGTAGAAGATGGCGCGGGCCGTGTTGCCACGTTGTTTTTCTGGAACTTCGAATACCAGCTCACCCTTGTCGTTGGTGCCCAATTTTGCGATTGGGCATTTCAGGGTTTCCATTTCGTCTTTGACGAAACCGAAGCGCAAAGCTGCGCGGCGGTTGTTCAGCTCGTTGTCGGTTGGGAAAAGATGGTGCAGATCGGATTTCTGCTGCTCTTTTGGAAAGCGGTTTGTGAAACGGCTTTGAGGCCACGTGTGTTCGGTGTTCATGATGTTGCCATCAGGAATTTTGCCGGGTCCCAAATCCATTTTTGGAGACGTGAAAGTGGTTTCGCAGTAAACGTCTTTCACCGCGTAAGCGCCACCGACGGTTTCCAGGAACAGCTGACCGAACATATAGCGGCGAGCTTTATCGTATCCCAGAGACTGGTGCTTGTTTGAAATGATCTTTTGAAGAGTGTCGATCATCGCCTGATCGCGCAAAGAACCTGATTGGTACCCGCTGTAGAAAGCCGGTCCATAATACTCTGGCAAGCCCGGGCCTGTTGCCCCCGCCAGCTGACACACCATAACAACAATGCCCATAATCCAGACGCGCATAGTTCCCCCTCGTTTTTGATGTCGCTAGGCAAGCTAGCAAAGGTCTTTGATAAAAACACTTTTCAAATTGTCAGAATTGGGTTTTTACTCGGTGTCCTATGGAACGAATCATACTTGGATCAGGTTGTTTTTGGGGTGCTCAGGATATTTTACGGAAAATCCCGGGTGTGACGCGCACCGAAGTGGGCTATGCGGGGGGAAATCTTCCAAATGCCAAGTACACGGATGTGAAAACCGGTCGCACCGGCCACGCCGAATCGGTCGATGTCTATTATGATAAAGACAAGGTCTCCTTGGGACAGATCTTGGACGTCTTTTTCCGCATGCACGATCCGACCACCGAAGATCGGCAGGGGAACGATATCGGCAGTCAGTACCGATCAGTGATCTTTTATTTTACACCCGAGCAAAAAGCCGAAGCGCAAAAGAAGATTCAAGAGATCAACCAGAATGGCTTCTGGAAGAAACCGGTCGTGACCGAGCTGGTGCCTTATCTGAATTACTTTACCGCCGAGGACTATCATCAGGATTATTTGATTAAAAATCCGAATGGTTACAGCTGTCATTTTTTACGACAGTTTTAAATCGCTGAAATCTGAATTTTAAGAGGGAAAAATGCACTTTTCCCTCTTCAGCTGGCTGGCCCTTTGTCCGATAGGGAATCATGCGTTCAAACAAGCGTGTGGCCCCGGAAAAGTGGCTCATTTTGGGAATTCTTCTGGCGTTGGTGCCGTTCTTCCAGAACATGTCCTCTTTGCAAGAGGAAGGCGTCGACATCCGTCAAATCGCGCCGATCCGTCCGGCTGGCAATTGGGATTCGCCGCTGGCGCAGTATGTTCCCGCCAACTTTCGTGGCAACAGTTTGGGCGACGTTCAGCAGCAGGTTCTGTCGCACAACTTTGATCCGATGCTAAAGGATCTTGAGCTCACTTACGTTCCGCAAAGTCATGGCGGCCGATCCCCCGCATCTTTGGGGCCGGCGCAGGGTGCTTTGGAAGAACCTTCGACTTCCAGTTGGAAGCTGGGTCTGGTGAATCCGACCAAGCTTCGTCTTCAGTATATCAATCCTGATTTTGGCCAAGGTTTGCAGATGTCCTGTGAAGCGGAAAGTGGGCATTCGGGGGTCGTCTTTAAAGTCCATCATCCATTGTCGCAACAGTTGAATGTGGGTTTCAGTCACGAAACTGGTGAACGCCAATCACAACTTCAGATGGATTACCGCTGGTAATTGCCTTGGCGCAAATTTGAGCTGCGATCAAATCGATATCAACCGATCATTCGGTTCCAGAATTTAAGCCACGGGCTTTTTTCCGGTAAGAACTGCTCGAACAATGCCTGGGCTTCTTGCATCGACATGTTTTTTGATTCCTGAATCAGATCTTCGAAAATCACGCGCGCAGATCCCACGGCGAGCGAAGGAAAGCTGCTGTCTTCAATTTCACCAAAACCCACGATATCGAAATGCTGCCACAAAGGCTTCATCGCACGTTCGTAGGTGCTTTCAAGCAGCTTTCCCTGAAGGTTCACGGCTTCTTTAATTTGCTTGGTTGAAAGCGGTGAGTCCGAATCTAGAACTTCTAAAATTTCGTTGGATTCGCGTGTCCATTTTTGCGGCTGCCAACTGCGGGATAGTTTGTAAAGTGCCACCCAAAGCCGGCGTGAAAAGAACGTGGCGCGGTTTTGGTACCATTTGGTGTAAACGACCTGTCGCGATTCGGAAAGGATGGTTTTCAAGTGCCAGACTTCGGCCACACGTGCGTCACCGTCGTCGTCCCACTCCCAACGCATTTTGGTCTTTGGGAACAGTTCGCTCCAGATGGAAAGCGGTTGCGGGCGATTGTCGATCGGGTAGACGAGCAAGATCCCGCGCTTTTCGATGGCTTGAATGGCTTTCTTTTGCAGTCTCGACATGACGTCGAGTTTAGTTCGTTAACGCTGGGAAACGCACGGTAAAAGTCGCACCTTGGCCGGGCCCCGCACTTTCGGCACAAACCGTTCCCCCATGCAATTCAACAATATGGCGGACAATGGCCAGTCCCAACCCCAGCCCGCCAAATTTCTTTGTGATCGAGGCATCCTGTTGGTTGAAGCGCTCGAACATAAAAGGCAGAAACTTGGGATCGATGCCAGGGCCCGTATCGGCGACGGAAAGCTCGACCCAGCGATCGGTTCGATGCAGATGCAAATCGATCTTTCCGCCTTTTGGTGTGAACTTGATGGCGTTGGAAAGAAGATTCCACAACACCTGCGAGATGCGAACCGAATCGCCTTGGATTAGATCGCCGTAAGAATCCGAACGCACGTTCAGTTCAAGCCCCTGTTTGTGAGCCGCATCGCGCGCTGAAGGCAGAACTTCTTGCAACACGGAGCTCAGGGGCATCGGCTTTGTATCCAAAATCAGTTTTCCGGCAATGCCCCGAGAAATATCCAACAGATCGGTAATCAGTTTGATTTGAACTTGAGCATTCCGATAAATCGCATCGGCCGCTTCACGTGCCAGATCCGGTTGATCGATGCCCGATTTTAGAATTTCGGCAAAACCCGCGATCACATTGATTGGATTGCGCAGCTCGTGCGATAGCACGGCCATAAATTCGTCTTTCAGTTTATTGATGCGGTTTAATTCTTTGGCTCGTTGAGAGATTTCCTGTGCCAATTGCTCTAACGGCTGGTTGCGGCGGCGCAGTTCATTTTGCAGAACTTTCTTCGCCAGATAGTTTTGCAAATGTCCACGGATGCGTGCGCTGATCTCGACCGATTCGCAAGGTTTCATGACAAGATCAGTGACTCGTCCAGAAAGCAGCGCCGACTTCGAATGGCGCTCTTCGTGCGAAGTGAAGAGCAAAAACGGAATGTCCGCCAGATGTTGCGCTTGAAAGGCTTCGAGCAAAGTTGGCAGATGCTCTTGCAGATCGCAAAGAATCAAATCCGGAAGTTGCGCTTCCAACAGTGGCAAAACTTCTTTCACCGAGCGTGTGCGGATCACGCTGTGCTTGGGTTCCAAAGTTTTCTGCACCAAAGAGCTCATGACATCATCTGTCCCCAAGAAAAGAACCGTCGGGCGATCCGAAGGAACAAAATTCAAAGAAGACGACGAAGACGTCGCGGTCGATGACGGCTTCTGAGTCGCTGTGCTGGCAGAAAAGCTCAGTGGCCGATTGGGAGCGGCGGAAGCGTTTCTTTGAAATGAAGGCAGAAACATAAAGTTTCCTTTCCTTGTGGTTGCAAACTTTCTATCAAACTGAGGACCTGTCAGAAATATCTTTTTGTTTAAGGTTTGGTTAGGCGTGACAGGAATGTAAAATGACAAAAATATTTTCTGCTGTTTTGTTTGGCAGCGTTGCTGAAATTCGAGTCACATGAGTGCGTAACACTTCAGCATAAAGTGTTTTAAGAAGCTTTGTTTTGGGATTTCTGATGCAACGGAAGTTCGATGATGAACGTGGTGTGTGCAGCCTTCGGATCCAGCCAAATCCGCCCCAGATGCGAATGAACGAGTCCTCGAGTCACGCTGAGGCCCAATCCTGTTCCTTGGCCGGGATCTTTCGTGGTGAAGAATGGTTGCATCAAACGTGTGCGAATCTCTTCGGGGATGCCGGTGCCCGAATCTGTAATTGTCAGTACTAAACTTTGGTGGGCACTGCGGGCCCAAATGCGTATCCAACGATCAGATTGTGTTTCGATAGCGTCGCAAGAATTGTAAATGAGCTGCAGCAGAGCTTGCGAAATCTGAACTGGCCTGCATTCGAAGTTAAGATTCGGCTCTAAATCCAGCTGAATCTGAATGTTTTTTTCATGAAACTTGCTTTCACAAATCAAAACAGTTTCGTTCACCAGCTGCGTGAGATTGGCGATCTGGAAGGGTTCTTGTTCTCCTCCGTGGGAAAAGGTTTGCAGACCTTTGACGATGCGTTTGATGCGATCGACGGCGTCCGAAATTTTCTCCAGCGAAGTTTCGACCATTTCGTTTTTTTCGGGGATCTGCCACGACTTTTGAATCATGTAGACCTTGCCAAGAATAATGGCGAGCGGGTTGTTGATCTCATGGGCAACTCCGGCGGCCATTTCACCCAAGGCTGTCAGCTTGGCGTTGGCTTCCAGGCGGGACTGCTGATCCAAGATGATCCGATGCGATTTTTTGACATCGCTGATATCTGAAAAGGTGGTCAGCACCATTTTGCCTTCGGTTTCATTTGGCGGCGTTAGCGGCGTTGCCGTCATTTTCAGCCACAGTTGGGCGCCATCGGTCCTTTGCAGTCGCAGGACCTGATCGTGAACCTCGTCGGCCTGCAGGCGCGCTTTTTCGAAAGGCAGATTTTGGCGATCGATGGGCTTGCCGTCGTCCGAAAAAAAGAGAATATCTTCGCGCAGTTGGCCTTTCAGCTGCTCGCCGGAAAGCCCAAGAATCAGGCAAGCTGCCGGATTCGACACCGTGATGTTTCCATCCTGATCGAAAACGAGCAGACCTTCTTTCATGCTCTGAAAAAGAACTTTCATAAGGGTTTCAGATTTCATCAACAGCTTATCGGGCCGGAAGCCCTTGTTCTTGAGTCAAGCTGTGACGATGGTCGGGTGCTAAAGACAGTAAACTGCTAACATGCGCGCCAATGAAAGTGATGATCGCCGAATAATAAACCCAGACCAAAAGCAAGATGACCGAGCCGGCGACTCCGTAAAGCGAGCCGATGGCGCTGTGGCCGAGATAGAAACCGATCAGCTCTTTGCCAATCACGAATAGCAAAGCGGTGATGGTGCCGCCACGAATGGCGTCAGGCCAAACAATACGAACGTCGGGCATGGTGCGAAAGATGATCGAGAACAGACCAATGTATAAAGCGAAAGACAGCAACAGGTTGAAAGGACGCCACAATGTCTGATCAAAAGACACCGCGGTCGAAATCACCGAAGACACCAGCAAAGAGGCCATCATCAAAAATAGACAAGCCAGAGCGACGCCAATTTGAAAAAATCGCGCGCGCACAAAATGCCAAACGGCCTGTGTCCATTTTTCATCGGCATGGCTTGGCGGTTTGCAGTCAAAAATTTTATTAAACGCAAATTTCATTTCGCCAAAAATCAGGCTGGCCGAGAAAAGCAAAGTGGCAACCCCGGCCAGTCCCGACAGGGTGGCCAGATCCGGACGGGCTTTGGCGTTATCGATGATGACTTCGACGGCTCGGGCCGCCGTGGGACCGGCGGCATTTTCGACTTGTATGTAGAGAGCCTGTTGCAAGCTTAAGCTGAGCTTTGAGGAGATGGTGACAAATAAAATCAACAATGGAGCCAATGACAAGGCGGCATAAAACGCGACCGAAGAAGCCAGTGTCGTAGTTTCGAAGCGCACAAAGCGTTCGAAGAGACGCGTGATGAATTCTTTGGTCTTCATGCCGGTCCGTTACTGACAAACCGAAGTGAGAATTTTAAAGAAGTCCGGATTGTAAGATTGGTACTCAAAGTGACAGCGGAAATCTTTGTCGTTTTCGGGTGGAAGGATCTGATTATTTTCAACGATCTGAATTTTGGCCGAGCAATCCTCAAAGACGATATTGCCGATGGTTTGGGTCGTGCAACCGTTGAAGCTTCGCATGTGATCGCCGGCTTGCTGTCGGGTGTAGTAAGCCGAGTACTCGGTCGTTGCTTCGACGTAGATGGATGGTGCGGCCAGAGCGATCGGTGCACTGATTAAGCTGAAAAACAACATCACGATTTTCATAATGAAAGGACCTCCTTGTGTCCTGTCAGGCAATCTATCGACTTTGCCAAATGACTCAAAGAGAAAACTGTTGATACAAATCGTCACTTGATTTGCGATGCATTGACGATTGCGTCCTTGAGATTGCCTGAGTTTTCGCTCTGAGATTTGGATTTCGTGGCAAAATTCCCGCGCTGGGTTGGGAGCTTGGGGAATCTCGACTTCTTATTCAGCAAGAGCAGATTTATTGATTCTGGTGCTTTGTGAATTGCCAAAGCAAGCGGTCATTTTTGGACTGTCTCGGAAAGAGCGGACAAAAGAAGACGGCGGAAGATTCGATCTTTCAAATTGAAAGATCCTTGCAATTCCATTCTCTGCAATTCTTTTTCAAAATTTCCTGTTTCCAGTGGGCGAAGCAGTCTTCGCAAAATCAGCAGCGGTGACTTTTGATCTTGCTCGAGCTTTTGCAAGGCCAGCGCCAAGCTTTCCTCTTCTTTTGAAAAATCACTGCCGAAGGGAAAGGGTGGAAATATTTTCTGCAAATCCGAATTCCGCATCCAATCCGCAATCTGCTCGGGATGATTGTTTTGGTAAGCTTCGGGGATTTGATAATCCTTTGAAACTTTTCCGCTGGCCTGGGCTGCCGATAGCAGCGATTGCTGAAATTGCGAGTCGGTGATGTTGAGCATTTCGCAAATGCATTGCTCGTCCGATTTGCCGCGCAGATCGGCTGTTCCGTATTCGGTGATCACGATATCGCGCAGATGCCGTGGGATGGTCACGTGCCCCGGTTTCCATACGATGTTTGAAACGCGCTGGCCTTTGGCATCGAAACGCGTGCTTCGAAGCATCAGCACCGAGCGGGCGCCTTTCAGTTCGTGCGACATGGCCACAAAGTTGTACTGACCGCCGACGCCGCTGACGACCTTGGCATCGGGCAGGGTCTCGCTGCTGGCTTCGCCCAGAGGGCTCATTTGCATGCAGGTGTTAAAAAATCGCGCTTGAATACGTTGATGACGAAGCAGAATCTCTTGCGGGTCGTAAAGATCATTCACCTTTGAGACACGGGTCATGCGAAGGCCGGCTTGATCTTCTTGGGAAAGATTTCGCAGCCACTGGTACAAAGACTTCGAGCCTAAGAAAAAGGAGCCGTGCAAGTAAGTGCGCTTTCTCGAAGTTTCGTCTTTCACTTCGCGCTTTAAGATGCCCGCTTTCCGTAAATGCATAAAGCTATCGGTCAGCATTTCGGTCAGGCCGTAAAGTCCGATCTGGAAAGTCTCAAAGTTCTGGAAACGCGGCTTTAGAATGTCGGCAGCCTTGCGGTACAGGAAATTATTTGTGTGGCGAATGATCAACGAGGCCGCAATCGCCTCTGACAACGAGCCGATTCCGATCTGCAGGGTGCCGCCATCGATGACCAGTTGGCTTGCGTGAAAACCGATCAGATGGTCCTCGGGTGAAATCGGCGTTCTAGGCAGGGCGAATAGCTCGTGATTCGTTTCCTTTGAATCGACGATGACGTCAAAAAAAGACTCGTCCACTTCGGATTCGCCTTCAAGAAAAGGCAGATCGGGATGAATCACGCCGACCATCATCAAAGGTTTGTGGGCTTGGGCATACAAATCGGCCACGTCCAATGTCAGATCCGGATTGCAGCTCAGGCTCAGGCGTCGCTTGCCATTTTCGGCGCGGGCGGAAATCAGTTGCACCACGACATTGGCTTTGTGACGAAGAATGTTTTCGGCGACGTGGGTGTAATTGACGCTTTGATAATGCCGCTGCAGGTGCGATGATTTCAGGGCGGTGCCGGCCTGAAAATAAAACTCGTGCACGTGGATATTTGGCGGCAGTTGGCCTTTCTGGGCGTTTAGATAATATTTCAGCTGCGGATAATCAGATCCCCAGTGGCGCGTTGCGAAGGGTTTTAGAAATCTTTGTGCCAACCCTGGCGGCGGATTGGGGACAGTTAAAGACAAAGCCGTGAAAATCTGCAAACGGATTTGAGAGTCTGCAGCGGCGCGATCGTAGATTTGATTCAGCAGCTGATTCGGTTTTCCCAGGCCCAGCGGTGTCGCCAGAGTGATTTCAGAACCTAGAGTCTGAAAGATAAAATCGGTTGCGGCTTCGGTTCGAGAGTAAAAAACGGGGGTCTTTGGGGGCCGCTGATTCACGTCGAAAAGTCCACTTCGATGATAGGATTGAGCTCGACTTCACTGATGCGCTCATAAATCGGGTAGCCATGTGACAGCACGCTGTTGAAAAGACAGATGGACATGACCGATTGCTTGCCCAGATCGACATGTTCGAAAGGAGAAAGCAGGTCGCGACAGCTTTTCGGATTTCGCAGACGGGCCAATGTCAGATGCGGGCGGTATTCGTGATCGGGTTCGGCATTTGGCAGCAGGGCTTGCTCGAGATCCGTTTGCAAATCCAAAATCGCCTGCGATCTTTGCACGCCGATGTAGATCACCCGCGCTTGATTTAAGGTCGGAAACGCGCCGATATCGCGAATCTTCAACGAGAAGGGCGCGTGCTTTTGTGCGACCTCTTTCATCTTGGCTTCGATTTGGGGGATTTGCTCTTCGGGTGTGTTGCCAAGAAAAACCAAGGTGACATGATAATTGGTTGGCGGCGTCCATTTCAGCGAAATATCTTTATGATCCGCCGTCTTGCGGATTTTTTTTGTCCAGGGCTCAACCGACTGCGCGAAACTTTTCGAAAATCCCAAGCCGACGAAAAGACGCTTCTCGCTCATTTGGAAAATCTCTCGAACAGGCTGTCGATGCTTTCTTCAAAACGCGAGCGGGCCTTGGTATTATCAAAGAAGCGACGATAGTACTGAAAACCCATGTACAACGAGTAGAATTCGTAGGCGAATTGAACCTTGTCAGCTTTTGCGGCGAAGACTTTATTTTTTTGCGCTTGGCTGAACAGACTTCCAAGGTATTTGATCAGTTTTTGCTGCTGCTCGACCAGGCAGTCGCGGACCGCGCCCGGGCGATCATCGAATTCGAAAATCGCGGTCAAGAAAATGCACCCGCCTTTCAGGGGCGGGTCGGTGCGCTTGTACCAATCGGGCCAGTTTTTTTTCAGCCATTGCAGCTTTTCGAATGGATCTTGCAGCTTTTCGCAAGGCTCGATGACGGTTTTGAAGTATTGCATTTCGGCGAACTTCATCACGTCGATTTGCAATTGCTCTTTGGATTGAAAATGTGCGAACAAGCCGCTGCGTGAAAGGTCGCTGGCTTTGGCTACGTCGCCGATGCTCGTGTTCTCGAGACCTTGGACGCTCGCGATATCCAAAGCGATTCCAAGCGCTCTGGATTTTGTTTTTTCACCTTTGGACTCTTGCATTGGCAATAAACTCCACCGACTTTTGCACGACGTTCGCATTTTTCAGGATGCGAAAGTGTCCCAGATCTTGGGTCGTTTCCAATGAAGAGAGCAAGTGTTTCGGAATGAATTCCTTGTTGATCTCCAACGGAATGTAGCTGTCCTTTTGATCATGCAAAATCAGCAGGGGATTGGCCAGGGTTTTGATGTGTTCTTTGGGGTCGATGTCGGGGATTTGCATGTCATAGCGCTTTTCTAGATGCTGCATCAGGCCCTGCAGCCAACGGCGCGATAGGCCGAACTTGTCGGTGCTATCCTTCAGTGATTCAAACAGTGGCACCACGGGGGCTAAAAGCGCCAGCGGGATCTGCGATTCTTCTTTTGCAAGAGTGCTGATAACCGCCGAGCCACCCATGCTGTGCGCGATGATCCCGACGATTTCGTCATCGGATTTCACCCAGTCTAAAACTGTGCGCAGGCCTTTGATGAACATAAATAGATTGGCGTGCTGGCCCGTGGACTGGCCATGAGCGACGTGATCGAACGCGACCACGCGATATCCCTTATCCAGAAAGGGCTGAAAGAAAGAGGAGAAATTTCCAGCGTTGCCGGACCAACCATGACTGAAGACAATTGTTTTGTCGCCATCGCCCTGCGAGTACACTTGCAACTCTTGATCGCGAACTTTCAAGCGGCGCGTTTCAAAGCCTGTGGCCTGTAGATTTCCGCTGGAGCGGTTCGGCGTGCATAAGACTTTTTCGGCAAGATTGGCGGTCAGTTCAGGAAAACCGCGGCCAAAGGTGTCCGAGCTATAATAGATGAGATTTCTTGAGAAGCGCTTCAGAAGGCCCGCGTCCTCTTTTGCAAAATAAATCTCTTTCACGGCGACCTCCGAGAAAATAGCACAACTGTTCTTTTATAATAGCACAGGTGTTCTATTCCTCAATGCGTCCCGCGCAAATTCGGCCAAACTTCACACGATCTTCAGAATCCGAAGCAGGCGGTCGAACCCCGCGCCGCCGCAAATTGTATGATTTCTGCCATTGCATTTCACCTCCGCACAATCCCAGCCTGTCGGCGGTACTTGTAAGCATTATGAGCCGCACA
>CBIHNI010000023.1:0-24636 GCA_966211455.1 uncultured Bdellovibrio sp. | reverse complement strand
CAATATCACGGAATTGTCCGTCTTTCCGTTTTTTGCTCGGCATGGCGACGAAAAGACCGCTGGTGCCCTGTATAATTTTGAGGTCCCGCACCACAAAGGCATTGTCGATTGTAATGGAAACGTAAGCCTTCAGACGGTCCTCGTTGACCGCAAAAACTTTCACTTCGGTGATCTTCATAGTTTCTCCCAGACGCCCATCTTGCTGTTATCTGTGCTGCCTTTATTATATCGGTCTTTGGTCTAGGAACTAAAGCAAAGCACGAGCAAAGGCTCGACTTAGATAGGGATTCAGATGAGGTTTCAATACCTTAGTCGTCAGACCTCAGGCAGATTCTAGGATCAATTTGAGACAAGAGTCGGGAAAGAGCGACGCGAAAGTCGAAGGCAAAACTCCAAAATTTCGTCGAAGTTTTGGAAAGGTGCCTGGCCGGCCGCACCTGATACCCTTTGGTGCTGCGGCGTTCTTAACGCCGCATTGCCACCAAAGGGTATCAGGCACCTTTTAGAACATGATGATGGCGGTGGCGCCGCCGCGGGCGACTCGCAGGGTGTTGGTGCCTTTTTTCAGATTGGCCAGGGCGTCTTTGGTTGAAGCGACCGGCTTGCGGTTGACCTCAAGGATGACGTCCCCGGGCATCAGACCGACCTCGTCCGCCTTGCTGTTCGGCTCGACCGAGACGATCACCGGATTTTTGCGAAATTCGGAGTTCACGTTGAATTCCTTTTTCAGCTCGTCAGTCATATCGGCGACGGTGAAGCCCATTTCATTCGGAGCGGTTTGGCCGATGAATTCTTTACGCTGGGTTGGGCGCTTGGCCATTGTCTGATCGGGGCGGGCCAAGATGCCCACATCCAGGTTCACGGTTTTCTTCTCGCGAATCAGTTTCACCTTGGCGGTGGATCCGATGGCGGCGTCACCGACCGCGTCCATCAGCATACGGACATTGTCGATCTTTTTGCCGTTGAATTCGGTGATCACATCGTAAGGCTGAATGCCGGCCTTTGCAGCGGATCCTTTCGGATCAACACCCGCCACCAAGGCGCCATTCGTGTCTTTCAGTCCCAGGTACTGGGCCGCTTGTTCATTCAGGTCGTCAAGGCCAAGACCCAAGTAGCCGCGTTTGATTTGTCCTTCTTTTTCCAAGACCGGGATGATCGCTTTCACATCGTCGATCGGAATCGCAAAACCAATCCCCTGAGCGCTGGCCGCGATGGCGTTGTTCACGCCGATCACCTGGCCGCGCATGTTCACCAGCGGTCCGCCCGAGTTCCCCGGATTGATCGGAGTGTCGGTCTGAATCAGTGGGAACTTATTGATCTCGCCGATCGAGCGACCTTTCGCCGAGATAATCCCCTTGGTCATCGTGTGGCCTTGCCCCAAAGGATTTCCGAAGGCGGCCACCCATTCGCCGACCTCGAGATCTTTAGAAGATCCCAATTGCACGGTCGGAAGCTTTTCTTTCGTCGTGATTTTGATCAAAGCCAAATCCGTGCGTTCGTCTGAGCCGATCAATTTCGCATCGATCAGTTTGTCATTTTCCGAAAGTTGCACCTGGATTTTATCCGCACCGGCGATGACGTGGTTGTTGGTCACGATCAAGCCATCTTCGCGGATGATAAAACCTGTTCCCAAAGCTTGCATCGGGCGCACGTTCTGCGGCTGTCCTTGCATGCCGCCGCGGAAGCCGTAAAACTCTTGCAGCATATCCAAGAAGGGATCGCGTCCACCCAGACCGCCACGACCGGCGCCGCGTGGGACTTTGGGCATGGTGCTGGTCGAGATATTGACGACCGCCGGGTTGATCATCTTTGCCAGCTCAACAAAGGCGTTGGCCGGAAGTGGGTCGCCGAATTTCAACTGCGGGGCGATCGATTTTTGCGCGAAAGCCGGGGGCGTATTCAGTAAAGTGGAAGAGCCTGCAATCAGGCTCAAGGAAGTGATTGTCGAGAGAAAGAGATTCTGTTTTTTCATAGCCTCGTCCTTTTATGTTTTTTGAGCTGTGCTATTTGTCTTGAACGAATTTAATCTGCAAATCCGAGATCACGGTGTCGATAAATTTTTGCTCGTCACCGGTGAGATTGCCTTTGGTTTTATCTTTCAACATGACCAAAAGATCGATGTTGAATTTCGCCATGTTCTTGTCTTTTTCAGTTTTGTTGGTGTGCGGATCCGGAGCCAAGCCCAAAGCCATGGCGGCGCTGGATGCGATCGACATGGTCAGAACCGAAAATGAAGCTTCCAATTTCTGCATATGAACTCCCATTCAAAGCGGGTAGGTTCCCGCCAGTCGTTTCAATCGACTTTCCATTTTAGGATGTGTCACAAAAAACCAATTGGATTCCCGAAGACCCTCGGGATTCACAATAAATAAGTGGTTCGTGCAAGGGGGGATGTCAAGGGGCTTGGTCTGGCAATAGCTCTCGATTTTCCACAATGCCTGGGCCAAAATCTTGCGGTCTGGAAGCAGCGAGGCCGCCAAGTCGTCATTCTCGAAATAATTGCGATCCGAAATCGCGATGCGAATGATCAAACCGGCAATCGGAGCTAAAATCGTCAGGAAAGGACGCTGACGCAATCCTTTTTTCGTCCAGTTGGCCGGCCAGCCCCAATCCATCACGGTCGCAAGCCCCACCAGCGAATGCGCCAAGGCGCTGCTCACAGAAAATGAGAAAGTTTCCAGACGTCGCACATGGCAAACCTGATGTGCCACGACAGCTTCGATTTCATCCGGGGTGAGCTTTTTCAAAAGGGATGTCGAAAGGCAGATGTTGGCGCGGCGCCATGAAGGCCCCATCGAAAAAGCGACCGCCGTTTCATTTTCCATCACGTAAAAATCTGGAACAGGTACACCCGCCAAACGCGAATACTTGGCCGCGACCGCTTGCAGATTCCAGGCGTCTTGCCCGGTCAGCTTTCGAGCCCGAAATTTTTGTAAAAGCGGCGGCTCGGCAAAGAAATAGACCAGCAGCACCAAAATGCTCGCTGCAAAAAAACCGATCCACAATCCCATGCGTCCGCCCAAGCGGTAACCGATGATCAGATGAAGCAGGGCCAGCAAACTCAAGAAAACCCAGACTCGCAAGGACACCCGTGACAGTGAGAAAGGGAAGATCGAGAAGTCATGAGACGAGACTTTGGTCGGATTTCGCATGCAGATGACTTCACCAAAGCGCGGGTCTGATTGCAAGCGCTGATATCGCCTTGCATTAGGTGGTGAGGAGGCTCAAAATTGAGAGGAAAATCAAAGAGTTTCCACCATTTTGGAAGAGCCATCACGGAGGTCCCATGGAAGCGGACAAACAGATTGATATCATGGCGCTCAACGCCGCCATCAAACAAGAAAGCCAATTCGTCGAGCGCATGCTCTTGGAAGTGAGCAAAGTCGTCGTCGGCCAGAAAGAAATGGTCGAAGGAATTTTGATGGGCCTTCTGACCGGCGGGCACGTTTTGCTGGAAGGTGTGCCGGGCCTAGCAAAGACGCTGACGATTTCTTCGGTGTCGCAATCGATTTCTTTGGATTTTCAGCGTGTGCAGTTCACGCCGGACTTGCTGCCAACAGATTTGATCGGGACGATGATCTTCAATCCAAAATCGGGCGAGTTCGCTCCGCGCAAAGGCCCAATCTTCACTAACATCGTTCTGGCCGACGAGATCAATCGTGCGCCGGCGAAGGTGCAATCGGCATTGCTGGAAGCCATGGCGGAAAAACAAGTCACCATCGGTGAAGAGTCTTACAAGCTTGAAAATCCATTCTTGGTTTTGGCGACACAAAATCCGCTCGAGCAAGAGGGAACATATCCGCTTCCAGAAGCGCAGATGGATCGTTTCATGTTCAAGATCAATGTCGGCTATCCGACCAAAGCCGAAGAGCTTGAGATCGTGAACCGCATGGGTCGCAACGAAAAGCCGAAGATCATGCCGGTCATCACCAAAGAAGATCTGCTGCGCGCTTCGGATCGCATCGATCAAATCTATGTCGATAACAAAGTGAAAAATTACATCGTCGAAATCGTCATGGCGTCCCGCAATCCGACCGAACACGGCTTGGGTTCGATTGCCAACCTGCTGTCGGTCGGTGGATCACCGCGCGCCAGTATCAGCTTGATTCGGGCCGCAAAGGCGCATGCCTTTTTGCGCGGCCGCGGTTATGTGACGGCTGAAGATATCAAGGCGATTGCTTACAATGTTCTTCGTCACCGTTTGATTCTGACCTACGAAGCGGAAGCCGAAAACATCAAGTCGGATGAAATCATCAAAGAAATCTTGGGTTCGATCGAAGTTCCTTAATTTTGGCGAAAGCAGACGGGCGCACGCGTGTCGTTACCAGATGAGATTCTAAAAAAGGTCAAACTGCTCGAGATCAACACTCGAAAGCTGGTGAACAACCAGTTTGCCGGCGAATATCACACGATGTTCAAAGGTCAGGGCATGACTTTTTCCGATTTTCGCGAGTACGTGCCCGGCGATGATGTGCGCACCATTTCGTGGGCGCTGACGGCACGCACCGGCAAAGCTTACATCAAAAAATTCGATGAAGAGCGCGAGCTGACGGTCATCTTGGCCGTGGACATAAGTGGCTCGGCCGATTTTGGAACGGGCGCATATTTTAAAGGCGAAGCGATGACCCATATCGCGGCACTGATTGCGTTCAGTGCGATCAAAAACAAAGACCAAGTGGGCTTGCTTCTATTTTCGGATCAAGTCGAACATTTCGTGCCGCCCGGAAAAGGCCGCGGTCATGTGCACCGCATGCTGCGCGATCTTTTTTATGTGAAACCGAAAAGCAAACGCACGCGTCTCAGTGCCGGGCTTGATCATTTGCAGGCGATCTTGAAAAAACGGGCAGCGATTTTTGTGATCAGCGATTTTATGGATGAAAATTTCGATCAAAGCCTTCGCCTGCTGGGGCGCAAGCACGATGTCACCGCGCTGGTGATGCAAGACGCAGCTGAAACCGAGCTTCCACCATTGGGCGTGGTGGAATTGCAAGATGCCGAAACCGGCGAGTTGGTGACGGTCGACACAAGCTCGAGCCATTTCCGGGACGAGTTCCGCCGCTTGTTGGGAAATCGCAAAGAAAAACGCGATCGTTTGTTGAAGCAATCGCAAGTGGCGCGGGTGGAATTGGTATCCAGCGGGAACTATATCGATCCATTGATTCAGTTTTTTAAGACACGAAGACGCAGGTAAGGGATTTCAGGAGAAGAGATGGCCGACATTCAGTGCCAGTTGGAAATTCCAAAAGAGAAAGGCGAAGACACGGCTGCATTGACCGTGGGGAAAGTCTTCGTCTTGAACTGCGAAGGCCCGTGGCCCGAAAGTTTCAAAGCCGATGCGGCCGAGCTGCGCCTGGATAAAGAAAATCAGTACAAGTTAAAACTTTTAAGTCTGCAGTTTGAATCGCCAACGCAAGCCAAGCTGTTGGTCACAAGCTATAAAACCGGCGAACATCACCTGAAGGCCGTGCAAATTGTCGATGCCGATCATTCGGTGGTTTTGGGCGATTTCAGTTTTGCGGTCAATTCGGTGATGAACCCGCAAGAGCCCGCCAAAGAACCACTGGGGCCGGTCGGGCCTTTGGGGTTGAGCCTTCCGATTTGGTATCCACTGAGCATTCTGGCGGCGGTCTTGGCTTTGGTTTTCTTGGTGGGGTTCCGCTGGTACCTGCGCCGGCAGAAGCGAAAGCTTTTAGAGCAGATGCGCCTCAGCGAGTACGTGCAAGAGCCTTTGTTTCAGTTTTACCAGACGGCTCGTCGATTGCAGCGTGGTTTTGGATTTTTCTCGGGTCAGCCTCTGCAACCGGATGAGGCTTCGCAGTTTGTGAAAGAAATCGATCAGGCCTACAAAATTTATCTCGCTCGTAAATTTCAAGTTCCAACCTTTGCTTGGAAAGAACGCCGGATTCTGTCCGATCTTCGTCAGAACTTCCCTGAATTCTATCAGGTCTTCCGTTTGGAAATCCGCAAAGCCCTGGCCGAGCTGTCACGTGCGATGAAAGCCGGCGGCACAATGAATGAAAAAGATTGCCAGCAATTGTTCGAGCTTTTGCGCAAGCAGGTCGATCAAATTGAAAGCTGGCAAAAGAGCAAAGGGGGAGAAAGATGATCTTTCACTCGCCCGAAGCTTTTTGGCTTTTCATCCCTTTGATTGCGATTGCCGGCTGGATGTTCTGGTCTCGGCGTCGCAAGCAGGCAAGCCTTTTGTATTCGCAGACGTCCCTGATCTCGAAGGTCGCGCCGACATTGCGCACGCGATTGATGTTCTTACCCGCGGCTTTGAAGATCTTGGCCTTGGGCCTTGCGATCTTCGCGCTGGCGCGTCCGCAGCAGTCGGATACGTTGACTCGGAAAAATGTTGAAGGCATCGATATCATGATCGCCTTGGATATTTCGGATTCGATGCTGGTTGAAGACATGAAACCCTTCAACCGTATGGAAGCGGCGAAAGAAACGCTGAAAAACTTTGTGAACAAGCGAAGCAGCGACCGGATCGGGGTCGTGATTTTTGCCGGCGAGTCTTTTACCCTGGTGCCGCTGACTTTGGATTATCAGCTTTTGTTGGATCGCATCGGTGAAGTCACGACCGCGCAGCAAGCGCGCATCAAAGACGGAACGGCCATCGGCGTCGCTTTGGCGAACGCGGCCGGAAAATTGAAAGAATCCACCGCGAAAAATCGCGTGATCATCTTTATGACCGACGGTGAAAACAATTCGGGAACTATCGATCCGGATACGGCCTTGGAAATCGCCAAAGGTTATGGGCTTAAAATATACTCGATCGGGATTGGCCAAGACGGACCGACGCGCATTCCGATTTATCAGAAAGATGTTTTCGGCAATAAGGTGAAAACCTATCAGCCGTTCGAGTCGACCATCAACGACGATCTTTTGAACCGCATGGCCAAAGACACGGGCGGAAAATACTTCCGCGCGAGCCGTGAAGACTCTTTGGGCGGCGTTTTCAATGAAATCGATCAGCTGGAAAAAACCAAAATCGACGTGAACAAGTACACGCGTTACAGCGAGCTATTCAAAAATTATCTTTGGCCGGCTTTGATATGCTATCTGCTGGGGATTTTCTTGAGCCACACCTGGCTTCGGAGGCTTCCGTAAATGTTTCGCTTTGAAAGCCCCCAAAGTTTCTTTTATCTGTGGCTGATCCCGATCTTGGTGATCTTGGCGGTTTTCTTTGCCCGGCTGGCGCGCAAGAAACTGCAAAAAGTTTTGGGCGAGCGGGCGACGCCTTTCTTAACTTCAAGCGTGTCGCGTTCGCGCCGTCGGTTGAAGCTCGTTTTGCAGTGTTTGGTGGTTTTGCTACTGGTGATCGCCATGGCAAGGCCGCAGATGGGTGAAAGCAAGCAAGAGATCCGCTCTGAAGGGGTCGAGCTGATGTTTGTCGTCGACGTTTCGGAATCCATGTTGGCCGAAGACGTCAGACCCAATCGCTTAGAGCAAGCCAAAACCGAACTTTCCAAACTGATCGAAATGATGCCCGGAAATAAAATCGGCATCGTTGCCTTCGCCGGAAGCGCGACCCTGCTTTCGCCGATGACGACCGATCCATCTTCGCTTCGTATGTATCTGGATTCGTTGTCACCGAATTCGGTTTCCAGTCAGGGAACTGAATTCCGCAAGGCTTTGCAAGAAGCCGCCGAAGGTTTCAAGCGCGGCGGGGTCGAGACGGACGATACGACGCGGGTGACGCGCGTGATTTTGCTGGCGTCGGACGGTGAAGACCACGAGCCGGGCGCGTTGGAAGAAGCGCAGAAGCTTGCCAAAGAAGGCACGCATATTTTTTCTTTGATTTACGGAACGGAAAAAGGCGCGCCGATCCCCGAGCGTGATGGTATGGGGTATATGCGCGGTTATAAAAAAGACCGTCAGGGACAAACCATTCTGACCACCGTGAATGGCAAAGAGCTGACGGCAATCGCGGAAGCGGGGCAGGGCTCGGCTTATCATGCCTCTTTCGGCGGCAATCATTTGAATAAAATTTTAGAAGATATCAATAAGCTCGAGAAAACCCAGTTCGAGTCCGAAGTGGCCACCCAGTATGATGAGCGCTTTCAGATATTTATTTTGCTTGCGATCCTTGTCGCGCTTTTGGAAGTTTTCTTAGGTGATCGCCGGGCGGCTTCAAGGCTGTGGAAGGGGCGCTTTGAAGTGGCCGAAGGAGAGCGCGGATGATTCGTCTGTCGATTTTTGCCCTTCTCTTTGCGGGATGCGCTTTGCAGGCTTCGGCCGCCGGAACCCCGTCGTCTTATTTTGACAACAGAAAAGGTCTGGCCGATCTGAAGTCGTCAAATCCTGGTGCGGCTCAGGAAAAGTTCCTTTCGGCGTTAACGGATAATCCTTTGGAAGCGCGTTTGCATTTCAACCTGGGCCTTGCCCTCGAGATGCAAGGGCAGGTCGACAAGGCGTTGGCTTCTTACCAGACGGCACTGAAGCTTGCGCAAGATGATGAAACGAAATTCATGGCGAACTTTAATTTGGGGCTGATGGCTCAAAAGGCGAAAAAGAAAGACGAAGCCTTAGCACTTTATCAAGAAGCCTTGAAGTTCAATCCGGGTTCTTATGAGACCAAGGTGAATATCGAATTGCTGACCCAGGATGGCCAGCAGGGAAAAGATGGCGATCAGCAAGACGATAAAAAAGATCAAGACGGAAAAGGCCAAGGTCAGAACGAGCAAGATCAAAAAGACCAGAAGGATCAAAAGGATCAGAAAGACCAAAAGCCACAAGAAGATCAAAACAAGCAGTACCAGAAAAACAAACCTCAGCCGCGCAAATTTAAAAGCGAAGAGCTGACCCAGGGGGATGTGAATAAGATTCTGGGGGAAATCAAGCAGCAGGAACAGAAAATCCGCGCCGAGTTCAATAAAAAAGACGTCAAAGACGAGCCTCGTGAAAAAGATTGGTAATGAAAATGGCAGCAAGAATTTTATTTTTCACATTATTTTTAATTTCAGCGATCGGATGGGCCGATGTGCAGGTCACCGCCACCGTCGACCGCAACGAAGTGGGTCTGGGTGACACGGTCACGTTGTCAGTCTCGGTCAAATCCAGCGAATCGGTCGAAGTGGCCGAGCCGCGCGTGCCGAGCTTGAACGGCTTTGATCTGGTGAACAATTACAACGACGGCGGGCAAAGCATGCAGCTTCGCTCGGGCCCGAACGGCATGCAGTTCGAACGCGTCTATCGCCAAAATTATAATTACGTGCTGACTCCGCAGCGGGCGGGACGTCTGACCATTCCGGGTTTTGAAGTCATCGTCGATGGCAAGACCTACACGACAAAACCGATCGCCATGGAGATCGATCCGCAGGGAAGCGGTGCGGGTCTTCCGCCATCGGGTGTTCCGAATAACATCGATCAATTTATCGAAGAACAAGAAGACGCCTTCAATCAGCTTCTGAAAAATCGCGGTCAGGCTCCGAATCCGTCGGCGAAAAATCTGAAGGTCAACCCGAACGAAGCCTTCTTTATTCACTGTGAAGTCGATAAAACCGAAGTCTACGAAGGCGAGCAGATTCTGGTGAACTGGTACATTTACACTCGTGGAAATCTGATGTCTTTGGACCGGTTGAAGTTTCCGGATTTGAAAGGTTTCTGGAAGGAAATCATCGAAGAGGTCCCGGCACTCAATTTCACGCAAGAAGTGATCAACGGCATCCCTTACCGCCGAGCCTTGCTGGCAAGTCACGCGCTGTTTCCGATCAAGCCGGGTGTGGCGGTGATCGACGAATACAAAATCAAAGCCCAAGTTCAAATCCCGACTTCGCCATTCGGTGCTTTCAGTTTTGGGAAGCCCTACACTTTCTCGAAGGCCAGCGAGCGCATCAAGGTGACGGTGAAGCCGCTGCCGGTGGACGGGAAGCCGAACAGCTTTTCGGGAGCGGTGGGACAGTTCGATGTGCGCACGCATGTCGATGGCAATCAGTTTCCGGTCAATCAGCCTTTCTCTTTCAAGGTGCGCTTTGAAGGCAGCGGTAATGCCAAGCTGATCGAACTTCCAAGTCTGAATCTGCCCAAAGGTGTCGAGACTTACGACACCAAATCAGATGCCAAGTTTTTTAAAAATGGAAAGAGCTTCAAAGAATTCGAAGTTCTTTTGATCCCGCGAGAAGAAGGGGATGTAACCATTCCGTCGATGAGCTTTAGCATCTTCGATCCGGAACAGAAAAAATACGTCACCAAAACCACTGAAGAGATTAAAATCAAAATCGTCGGCAATCCCAATGGTGCGGCCGGTGGCGGTGGGAATCTGGCAGCTCGACCTGATGGTGGCAAAGAAGCTGCGGCTCCTGTTGTTGAAGCGAAGAAAAAACAGCTTCCTGATATTTTGGTTTCGTGGAATCGCTCGGGGAGCGACGTGCTTTCACAGAATAAAGCGATTCTTTGGAGTCTGATCTTCTTGATCATCGCAGGTCTCTTGGGTTGGAAAGCGCGCCGCGAATTTGGCTGGGGCCAAAAACAAATCGATTTGCAAGCGGGCCTGAAAAAACGCTTTAAGAAAATCCACCAGAAAATCGATCAAGACAAATGGCGCGAAGCCGGCACCGAGATGACAAACGCGATCTACCATATATTAGGAGAGATCTCGGGCCAAGGCGGCGCCAGCCTGGAAATCAATCGTCTATTGGATCAATCTCCACCAAGTCTTCGCCGTGAACTGGGCGGGGAGCTGTCCCGTCTGATCGATATCTGCCAAGTCCTTAGCTTCGCCCCCGAAGCTGTCGTCGGAAAATTGAAGGAAACAGCTGAACTGAAAAAGGCCGCCTCCGACATCGAGAAAACCCTGGGCCGCGCCCTAAAGCTCGCCGAAAACAAAACCGACTCCAACGACTAGCACCACCCCCCAGCGGGTGGATGCACTCTCGCAAACGGACAGACAAACAGACACACACGTGTCTGGCAGACAAGTGCCGACGGAGCTAGCCCCAAAAGCTAGCTCCTTCTTTACGTCCTCCAGTCCCCACATCCGGTAGTCGGACACGGGCTGGGTGCTCCGCTCGTAATTTCGGGCTGACCCCCGCAAGCTTCTTGCTTCGACTGTGGCCTTTGCGGGGGTATCGGTCACATGACAAAGCAGACTTCATTTCAGAAAACTCCATGGAAACATCGCTATTCACATGGCGGAAGCCTCAGGCAGCTTCGTGCGGGCCGCGGAGCCCGGCCTCTTTCCACCAAAGTCCCACTGCATCTCGTGCTAAAAGCAAATCGAGATCGGGTGAGGGGCGGTCTTCGAGTGTCTCGAAGGTTTAAGCTCATTCACTTTCTCACTCAAAAGTACGCAGCGAAGTTCTTTATTAAAGTCGAACAGATTTCGATTCAGAACGACCACATCCACTTATTAATTCGCACTTCACGCAGATCGTTGTACCAGCACTTCTTCCGGGTGCTGGCCGGACAAATCGCGCAGCGATTCGAGAAAGAGGGGCTCCTCTCGGTCTCCAAAGCCCAAGCCCCTAGGGCCGGGGTATCGGTCACGGCGGCTGAAAGCCACATGGTGACCGATACCCCCAGCAGGCCTTCAGGCGAAGCAAAGACCCTCGGTGTGACCGGTACCCCGGATGGGGGGCTTTGCTTGAAGCTGAAGGCTTTGAAGGTAAAAAAAGTCATGGGGTTAGCTTGGGCCGTAGGGTGCGGGGGAGTCTTGGAGTTAGTGTGGGTCGCTTGGAGCCAAGGAGTTGCAGGGAGCAAGCAGAGCTGAGTGCGGATATGGCGGGTGCCAGTAAGCTGCAAAAGCTCTGGAAGTTCCGGCCCTTCACGCGGGTGGTGCGCGCCTTCAAAGATCAGGTGCAAGTTCGCAACTACATCCAGCTCAATGAGAAAGAGGCGCTCCAAGAAATCCCGTACCGCAAGCGAAGGCTGCGGGGGCTCTCGCTAAAAGATTTAGAGAAACTATGGAGCTAAGAAATCAACACAAGAGCGTGGGCCTCTAACCCGATAACCTACCTATATATTCAACCTTGTTGCTAGCGAACGGTTCCTGCGTGTTTTCGGGCATGAATGTTGATCTTCCCCGGTTGCCGACCCGAGAAAAATGACTTGGCTGCCAATCCGTTTGTTTTTGGCTGTCTAGGCATTGATCAGGGTCTGCCAATTTGTGTGATGTCGAACGTCTGATGCTGGGAGTACACCGAATATGAAATGGGCGCAAACCCCTCAAAAAGCCTCGCTTTTTCTTTATGGTCTGCTTTCTTTGACCTTGTCGCAGGTTCCAAACCTGGCCAAAGCTCAAAGCCAGATCCAAACAATCGATGATGTGAACAAATCATTGATCTCTTACGGTGCCAGCTGGAAAGCCGGTAGCCTGATTTACTTCCCCAGCTTCTACGTGGGCTTTGCACCCAAAGTTGAAAACGCAAATCGCATCGAGTTCCGTCTGGGACGTGGAAACGTCGCGCGTTTGACGGCGACTTTGGACGAATTGACCGTTCTGTCTTACCTTTACCAAATGCAGGCGCGTGCCGAGTTGTATTCGGCCGCCGAATCTCAGGGCGTGATCAAGCCGGTTCAACAAGATCAGCTGGGAAATTTCCGCGCGATTCTGGCCTCGCCTCAGTATCAGATCGCGGCGACGATCAAAGGCTACCAGTCAGGAAGTCTGACGCGCACCCAGCTTTATCAAAAAAGTTTCGAGATCATGAAAGCACTGAATCCAGGACGTGTTTTCGAAAACAACACCGATCTCAGCAAAACAATTTTGGGATGGAAAAAAACAAATCTCGAGTCTCTAAAAGCCGAAGCCGCCAAAGGCGGAACTTTGACGGCTGGTGGAGCGATGGCCTATCTGAAAGCCAATACCCCACAAGCATTGGTGGCGGTGAATAACATCCTATTCGGTCGTGTCAATGCTCTGACTTTAAGTGAAGCTCAGTTTCAAATGCTAGCGGACGTGATGGTCGTGGCCGATGACGCAAGCCTGATCCAAAAGACCGTGTCTTTGCTGAAGTCCGCCACTGGCGATCGTTATGAAACCAAAGTCGTCCGCAAAGGTCAGCTGCGTCCGGCGCTGCAGTGCACGTCGGTGCAAGACTGTACATTGGCGCATAACGAGTTCACGGCGGTTTACCCTGTCGGCTCGGTAAAGTACTGGGAACCAGATCGTGACGGAAACTCGATCGGTGCGATCCGCGAGCAGGGTGCGATGAACTTCTTAAGCAAGTCGACTTTCGATGTGGATCAAATCCGCGTCGATACGTTCTACGGTTGGGCTCCGAAAATGAATTACAGCTCGATCGAAAATGCGATCCACAATCCAGCGGTGCGCACGATCCTGACAGACGCCAAGTACAAAGAACTTTATGGAAAGTTCAACATCCCAGCCAACCACGATCATTTGTGGGTTGTGGCTCGCGGTGCGGTTTCCCACGGTTGCACGCGCATGTCCTTGGGACATCTGTTGGAAGTGCGCCAGATCTTCCCATCTCAGCCCAGCGAGATGTTGAAGCTGGTTTATTCCGGAAGCAAGTCGGCGGATTACGATCTGTTCGATATCGACGGAAAAGGCCTGAAGATCATGGGTGTTCAGTATTTTATTGCTTACGGTCTGTTGGGCGATTCGGGGCTGGCGTCTCGTGATAACGGCGGCTTCTCGACGTATTCGTTGATGCCGACCGAATTCCGTCAGCAGCTGTACGGAAAGAAGCAGTTCACGATTTCTGGCGACAAGTACATCTTCAGCAACCCATATGTCAGCTATTTCAACGGACATAAAAAAGGTGAAGAGGGCCGTGCAAGTGTCTTTAGCGTCAAGATGGCCGGCGACTTTGAGCTGTATGAACAAGCTTACGAAAAAGATAAAGTTCAATTCTTTGATCTGCCAAAGCTTTCGATTTCAAGTCTTGCGGGAAATAGCAACAACAAGACAAATAAATCGGCGCAAACCGTTCGCCTGTTCGGACGAATCGCGGCTTGCGGGCCGTTTGCTTCAGAGTTCAAAGAATGCTCGGAAGCGGCTTACAAAGCTGAAGCAAAATCACTTGGTTTCTCTCTTTAATCCAATCGAGGTACGTATATGAATCATCCATTGAGAAAAATCATGACTGGTCTGATCCTGATGGCAATGTCGCCGCAGGCTTTTGCAAATGACCAGAACATGAAAGCCCTGTTCGAACAAATCAACAAAGCTTCAAAAGGAGCTTTGGGATCCAACGTTTATCAAGAGCCGGATTCGCGCCGCCTGGTCGAGCAAAACGGTCAGATCCAGTATGCGACATCAAAGACCGCTTTCACGGCGGCATTTCCTTCAGACTTAGCGGCGAAATTGGCCGCCGAAGAAGGTCTTTTGCTAGGTCACCGCTTCACCACGGATTACGTGGCTCTTCACAAGAAGTTTGTCGCTCCTGGCGAATCTGCGACTGGTTTCGCGATCAATGTCGAAGCTTTCATGAGCAATCCGCAGATCGCGCCAGAAATGAAGAACATGGTTCTGCAAATGATTCTGGAGAAATTCTACATCGGCCAAAATCCGAATTCGAAAATCGCCTACGGCAATCTGTATCGTGGATCGGCGGACGCGGATAACGAACGGACTTTCTACAACTATTTTGCAAAGTACTTGGCGAAATACCAGGATCCGCAAAAGGCATCGGACTATTTGATTTTGTTCGAAATGCAACGCCGATTCAACCTGACCGGGGACACCGGTTCTGTTTCGTTGGAGAGCCTGCGGGCCGAAGTCGCATCTTTGTATGACCGCGTTTCCGAAGGAAATAAAGGCACTGAAAGCGACGTCACGTTCATGAAGATCCGCAACTCGATCCACAACTATATGACTCCGGATGTGGTGGGTCGCTTGGAAGCGTATCTTCAGAAATTCAATACCTCTTCAGGCTTGAGCCAAGGAACGATCGATGGCATCCGCAAGCTGAAAGCAAGAATTGAAACTTACTATAAAGTCGATAAAACGGCTTTGCTGACAATGGCGAAGAAAATCCCGGCGGCACAATTGCCGACGGATTTCCAAACTGTTTTGGGCTCACTGAAGGAAACCGGCAACACATTGCAAGATTTGAAAAAGTTGAGCGCACTGGTTGTGGCGGTTGTCGATCAATTTAAAGCGAACGCGAAAAATCCAGAAATGATTCACTTTGTGATCAAGACCCAGGCTTTCTTGCAAAATGAATTGGCAAGAACAAAGCTAGATCTTGCGACGGCGCAAATTCGCACCAGCATTGCGATGGATTCGATCTACGCTTCAGGTCTGATCCCTCAGTCGATGTATTTGGATGTGAGCAAAGTCTTGTCAGCGCAAATGAAGCTGACAGAAAAAGCTCAGGCTTCTGCATTGTCTGCTAAGCTATCGGGTGTTTTGAAGCAAGCCTTGGCTTTGACGAAGGCGACTTTCAAGCCGGCTTTGGACAAGTGGGTCATCGTGTCACCGCAAACTGAAGGCGTTATTGACGATACACTTCGTGGCTCGCAGATGACAGAGTTGGATCAAGTGATCACATTGCTGGATGGTGGTGGTCAGACCTTGGCACCGGGTCAAATGGATGTTTTGATGGAAGGTGAAGCTTACGGATACCTGATTTACGTGCCAGCGGATGTAACAAATGACCAGGTCGCAAAGTTAGATCGACATTCGATCGCCATTTTTGCAGTCAATCCACTGTTCACGGGCGTCCTTGAGGCGACAATTTCGGAACAGTATCAAGGTCCGCTTTCACATATCAAAATTAAGAGCGATTCGCGCGGGACTCCGAATGCGTTCTATCCAAAGGCTTCTCAGGATCCAATGCTGAAGAAGTTTATCAATTCTGGAAAACCAGTTCGCATTTCATTCTCGAAAAAAGGCGGATTTTCAGTGACGGAAGTGACACTGGCAGAAGCAAAAGCTGTTTGGGATAGCAAAAAGAAAGCGGCGACAGTTGAAATCTTCGCGGACCTGAAAGAAAAACGCATCCGCTCGACAGACGAAATGGGCGCCAAAGATTTTATCACCGTCGGTGCGAAAACGGCGAACTATGCCGAAGCGACCCATGTTCTTCCTGAAATCGTATTGAAAGGATGGGGAATCCCATTCGCCTATTACAAAGAGTTCATGGAGACCAACTATTTCAGCCCTGGCGTGACACTGCAGCAGTACGTGGAAAAACTTCTGAAAAATCCACGCATGGAGACTGACAAAGTCTTCCAAGTGGATTCTTTGACGGCGCTGCGCGCCCGCATGACGGATCCTTCGATGAAGGTGAACCCCGAGCTTGTGAAGATCATTGCGGAAAACTGCGCCAAAGCTTATCCGCCATCAGAAAAAGACAAGAAAAAAGGCCGCACGGGTCGTGGCATGCGTCTGCGCAGCTCGACGAACTCGGAAGACTTGCCAAACTTTAGCGGCGCGGGTCTTTATGACTCTTACGCTTACAAGCCAGGCAGCGAGAAAGACACTTTGGAAGTGGCCCTTCGCGGAACATGGTCTTCGGTTTGGAATCAGCGCGCCTATGAAGAGCGCGAAGAGTTCGGAATTCCGCACCTGAAGGTTTACATGGCGATCTTGGTGAGCCCCGGCTACAACGACGAAATCGCCAACGGTGTTGCGGTCACACGCAATATCATGACGGATAAAGTATCGGGCGCCGGTGTGTTCATGAGCACTCAGGTGGGAAGTGAAGCTGTCACGAATCCGGATCCTGAAAAAGCCGAAATCGCCGAAGCTTTGATCGTGACTCACGATACGAAGTCTCTGCGTTACGTGACTTATTCGAGCATGATGGAAAAGGCTGGGCACAAAGGCCAGCCGATCATGGCGAATTCGGAAGCTTTGCAGCTTTATAATTATTTGATGAAGCTTCACACGCACTTCAAAAAGATCGTCGATCCGCAGAATAAGAATCCGAACTTTGCCATCGACGTCGAATACAAAGTGTTTGAAAAGAAAGATGGCTCGCGCGGAATCTTTATCAAGCAAGCTCGCCCGTATATCGGCGATAAAAAGTAATCCAAAAATTCGCACCTCTAGATCCCGGCATCTCACAAATGCCGGGATCCGATACCGATTGCAGTTCACGTTTGTTCGACTTGATCATCTGAGGGATAGAGAATGAGATTTGCAACCTTGATTGTGTGGGTTTGGCTCGCATCGCTGAATGCGATGGCCAGAGAAGGCTTTGCGCCCGGTGCTCCCAATCGACAGTTGGAAAATGCCTGGCAGCAGACGGTGGCCATGATCACCGGCGAAGGCGAATCCTATCAAATATCATCTGCCGCTTTGGTGGCTCGCCAAGTGGTGGGTCGATTCGTGTATTTGGGTTATTTGACTTCGGGGCACTCGTTGAATCGAATGATGCCGGCGCTGAAGGCGGGACGCGGCTGGATGGCTCGCAATATCAAGTGGGGCCGCACCATGGACCCTGTGGATGTCATCCCCAGCGAAATTCTTTTTCCAAATGTCGATGCGACCAAAGATCTTGGCTTTTTTATCGTGCGGCTTGCGGCGAATCGGGCGCCTGAATTCAATCCGATTTCCATAGCCTCGAAATGCAACGAAGCCGTGGCCGGAGAGCCCGCGATTTTATTTGGTTTCCCGGGCGTGTCTCTGCGACCGATCGCTTTGCAAAAAGAAAAAATCATGGCTCCCAACATGGTCGTCAAGCGCAGCTCGGTTGGCATGATGACCGACGAAACGGGATTTGCGGAAGATCAAAGGGGCCCACGTCTTCATCTGCTGGTGGGAACCACAGCGGACGCCATGGAGGGAAGCAGCGGTGGACCTTTGCTGAATGCACAGGGTGAAATCATCGGTATTTTGATCGGCTCCCTGGCGGACTCGAGACGAAACCCGACCTATCAAGGTGTTGAGAGCGAAGCGCATTTGAAGGCGCATTCGTTTGCGACCCGATGTGGAATCACAAAAGCCTATGCAAGCCAACAGTGGTTGGCGTTTGTTGAAAATCTGAGTGATTGATTTTAATGACAAAACCGCCCCAGTCGGGCTAGGCTCCCCGCATGGTGACACTGTATCAAAATCCCGCTTTGAAGGCTTTGGGCGACAAGGCCCGGCTTCCGATCGCGCTGTCGGTCGCGTTTTATAATAACATTCGCAATTTCGAGTTGATGATGGCGGCGGTCGAGCGCCAAACCCAAAAAAACTTCGAGCTGGTGATTTGCGATGACGGATCAAAACCCGAAGTCGTGCAGTACATGCAAAAGCGTCTGGAAAAATCTCCGGTCCCGTCGCTGCATATTTGGCATGAAGACAAAGGCTTTCGCAAAAATCGCATGCTGAACTGGGGTTTGTATTATTCGCATTCGGATTACATGGCTTTTGTCGATCAAGACTGTTTGCCGCACCCCGAATTTGTGCGCGAGCATTTTGAGAATCGGCAGAAAAAGACGGTTCTTTGCGGTCGCCGTATGGAGTTTACACCTTGGTTTTCCAAGATGCTGACCCCCGAGCGCGTGGCGCAGGGATTTATCGAAAAGAACTTGTGGTGGATTCTGCCAACCGGCTCCTACATGAAGGACAACAATGGCATGAAGGGGCTTTATTTTAAAAGCCCGTGGCTTCGTCAAAAGGTGAACCAGAAACACCGGCCGATCGTCGGCTGCAATTTTTCACTCTTCAAGCAAGATCTGATCGACGTCAACGGTTTTGACTGGCGTTACGAAGCGCCCGGCACCGGTGAAGATTCCGATATCGATTACCGCATGGGACTGAACGGGGTGGTGATGAAACCGTTTGTGAACACGGCCGTGCAGTATCACGTGTTTCACAAGCTCACGAGCAAAGAAAATCCGAATGAAGCGATTTTTGCCGAAGTGCAGGCTCGGAAACAGATGATCACCGAGCATGGATTGAAAGAGCAACTTCAGGAAGCGAAGTTGCTCTAAAAGATTATTCAGCGCAGGCCAGATCCGCAGTCAAAGGCGGGTGGTCCGAACTTGTGATATCCGAGCGAATCAAAGCATTCGAAGCTTCACAGCCACGAACAAAGATGTGATCCAATTTTTTACGATCGGGGCGAGTGTCCACGGCGAACTCGACATGGTGAAGTCCGACGGCTTCCGCTTTCGTTTTCAGGTAATCCAGACGAGCCGGAATCCAGGTGTTAAAGTCACCGGCAAAAACGATGTGCCCCGGCCAAGCTTTGAAAGCCACCATCAAATCATCGATCTGACGATAGAAAGGCTCCGGAGTTTGAAAGTTGATGCCATGAATATTTGCGACCAAAAGCAACTGCCCATTTTCCAGGGCGTAAGTGTTCAGCAAAGTCACTTTCGGAGTTTTAATCACCGGCTCGACATCGCGTGAACGCAGGAATTGACTCTTCACGGGGTCTTGAATCGATCCGGTGATCACGCCCGTCGCATTGCGATCGATGTTCATATAAAAGCTTTTCGCCATGGTCCAACCGAAAGACGGAACGCTCTTCAAAGCGTTTGGCATGTAATCGTCTTGCATGCCTTCTTGAATCAGCACAAAGCTTTTACCGGCAGCCAAATTCACCAAATCACCGCGCCAAGCTTCTTTGCTGGAAGCTTTTTTCGAGTTCCATACCAAGATGCTGAAATTTGATTTTAAAGTGTTGCGACCCGAGGGATTCAGCTGTTCGATAACTTCGTTGTCAGGAACGACTCGGTATTGGGTTGGGTCATAAATAGGGGCATTGACGGCAAAAGCGGCCGTGGTCCAAAGGCTCAGCGCCAGGATCATTGATTTCATGAAGGTCCTCCTCATGAGATCAAATAGTAATCAACCGATTGGAGAAAGCCAGAATTTCAAGCACCGCTAACGCAACATGCTGCGATGCGGAGCTTGGATTGATGGGTCGGTTTAAGCGATCTTTTTGATCTGATCGAGCTTGTCTTTCATTGTCTGATTATCTTGCTGCAGCTTGTGGTTTTCCTGGGTCAGCTGCACCAGTTTGCGTCGCAAAGTTCCGATCTCTTCGGCCACATTCGCTGGGATCCCCGCCGGAGGAGCCGCTTGCAAAGAAGCGACCTCGGCCGCCACCGCCGCTGGCATTGGTGCGCCACCAGCCGATTGGAACGGAGTGATCGCTTTCCCCAGACGATCTTCGATATCTTCAGGGATCACCATTTCGGGATCGAACTTTTCAAACTTTAAAGAACCTTCAGCTTCCATTTTGCGAATCTCAGAGAAAAGCTTCATCAGACCCGATGAAGTTTCGCCGGGAGAAGGTTTTTTATCTTTCAGCATCTCTTCGACGAAACGTTTTTCTTTGAAGGTCAGGACCTTCATGAAATGTTCGGCTTTTTCGGGCGGCAGGCCGCCGACCACCATGGCCAATTGCAAAGGCTGCACACGTGGGAAAATTTCGGCAAGGTAAGTCGGATTCCAGCTCAGGATTTTATCGATGCTGAGCAAGCGCTTGCGCACTTCGGTTTCCCAGACCGGGCTTTCATCGGCGATCATTTTCAGGAATTTCTCCTGCTTGTCTTTACCCGTGGTTTCGATCAGGTTCAGAAGTTGGACAAAGCCGCCTTTTTTGCGATAGCGATCGATCATGCTCATGGAAGCAAACTCCTCAGTTTGAAAATCGAGACATCTGGTTATCGACAAAACAGGTCCGGTTTTGAAGGGGTTCGCTCAAATTCTCAATCTGAGCCAGAGATTAACAAACTGTTGATCTCAATCTGAAATTCAGAAGGGGAGACAAGAATTAGCGCGGATCCGCGCATTCGAATTCGGATTTGTTCGGATAAGGATTGCGGCTCACCAGCGAGCAGTTTTTGTAATAAAACTCCCACGCGCGATAGGGCCGACCTTCTGGCGAGCGGTGATCCATGGTGAAACCTTCAGCCGCATAGGCCGCGGCGCGGGCGTTGTTTTTGCTTTGTCGTTCGTCAAGGATGTCGCGGGTGCTGGGGCTGGCGCAAGCCGTGAAAACGACAAGGCACACAGTCGTAAAGAAGCTCAGATGAAGGCGTTGACGTTTTCGGTGATTCAAGCAAATACTCTCCGTCTATGCTTCATCGGCAAAATTCAAAAAAAACTTCGCCTGCTTTGCAGGTTCATGTGACCCGTGGGAATGTTTCGGAAAGTGTCCATTTTGTGGACGCTTTGGTGATCGACGACAAGGGGGAAATCGTCACAAGTTTCGGCGATGCGGAAAGCTGTCTGACTTTTCCGCGTTCGTCGATCAAGATGATGCAGGCATTAAGCTTCGTTGAAAGCGGCGCTTTTCACCAGTGGGCTCTGGATGCGAAATACCTAAGCCTTGCTTGCTCTTCGCACAGTGGACAGGATCTGCACACCGAGCTTGTGATGGACTGGTTGCGGAAAATGGATCATCAGGAAAACGATCTGGTCTGCGGCGCGCACGATCCTTACCACGATGAAACTTCGCGCAGCTTGATCCGTCGCGAGCAGCGGCCGACCCGTCGGCACAACAACTGCTCTGGCAAACACACCAGCATGCTTTGCACGCTGAAGACTTTGAAGATCTCACACCAAGATTATCATCAGTACGATCACGATCTGCAGGTCCGTCTTCGCCGGGTGCTCACCGAGTTGACCTGTGAAAACATGGATCAAGCCGATTGGGGAGTCGACGGTTGCGGGATCCCGACCTATGCGACCAGCCTGAAAGGAATCGCCAATGGTTTGCGAGCCTTTCTGCCAGAGCAAAAAAATCTTTCGCTGGATCGCAAAGAGGCGACCACATTGATTCGAAAGGCGGTGCTGGCCGAGCCTGTTTACATCGGCGGGCAGGGTGATTTTTGTTCGGATGTCATGGCGCTGGCGCAGGGACGAATTCTTGTGAAGTCAGGTGCGGAAGGTGTCTTTGCTGGATGCCTGCCTGAGATGGGGCTGTCGTTTGCTTTAAAAGTGCGCGACGGCCAGGCCCGTGCGGCCAAAGTGGCCACGGCCGAACTGCTTCGCCAGTTGAATGCTTTATCGGACGAGTCGTTTTTGCAGCTTTCTCGCCACACTCAACCGGATGTGAAGAATTGGGAAGGTTTGAAGGTCGGAAAAATATTTGTTCCGCCGGCTGCCATCCTAAGCTAAACTTAAGGTTCATGTTCTTACAAAAGACCATTCGAAAACGCACATTGGTTCAAGGGATCGGGCTGCACTCGGGAAAACCCTGCACGCTGACCTTCGTTCCGGCCCCGGCCAACACCGGTGTGCACTTTGTGCGTGCGGATCTGCCTGGTAAGCCTTCTTTGCGTGTTCACGCCCACAATGTTTCGGCGACTGGTTACGCCACCACTTTGGGCGGGCCGGTGTTTTCGGTCGCAACGGTTGAGCACTGCATGTCGGCGATTTCGGCACTTCGTCTGGACAATGTTTTGATCGAGCTGGATGGCCCCGAAATCCCAATCTGCGATGGCAGCGCCAAAGAATTTCTGAAAGCTTTGCATGTGGTCGGCATGGTCGAACAAGATCAACCCCGCAAGTACTGCTATGTCACCCAGCCGATTTACTTCGAAGAGGGCGAAAAGCAGGCCTATGTGGTTCCGTACCATGGGCTTCGTATCACCACGAGCATCGATTTCCCGCACCCATCGATCGGGCGGCAGAAGATGGATATCGATATCAACGACCAAAGCTTCACTCGCGAAATCGCCAATGCCCGCACCTTCGGTTTTATGAAGGACGTGGAAGCGCTTCAGGCCCGCGGTTTGGCTTTGGGCGGCAGCCTGGATAACGCCATCGTTTTGGACGACAAGGGCATTATCAACCCAGACGGCCTTCGCTTTGCGGACGAATTCGTTCGTCACAAAACCTTGGATGCCTTAGGGGATTTGGTGACCTTGGGCATGCCTTTGATGGGGCACGTGGTGCTTCATAAAGCGGGCCACGACGTCATGAATAAGCTGATCCGTAAGATTATCGACGCCAAAGACTCGTATAAGCACATTGAATTGGGCGCCGACCTCAGCGAAGACGCAGCTCTTCGGCACAATTTACATTCCGACTCATAAATCCCAGCCGACGCCGTGCGTATCTCTAGCCAATGTGATAGCTTCTGGCGAATATCCTTTCGTTTGAAAATTTATGTTCAAAAAGCTTTCTAAAAGATCGTCGTTCAGATGGTCGAAAACTAGGAGTCGTTATGATCGTTGGAGTTCCTAAGGAAATCAAAATCAGTGAAAACCGTGTGGGTATGACGGAAGCGGGCGTGCGCCAGCTGGTCAAAGAAGGCCACACATTGATCGTTGAGAAAGATGCCGGTCTTGGTTCTGGTATCAGCAATCAAACTTACGAAAAAGCGGGCGCGAAAATCATCGACACAAAAGCCGAAGTTTACGCCAAAGCTGACATGATCGTGAAAGTGAAAGAACCACTTCCCGATGAATATACTTTGATGAAAGAAAACCAAATCCTTTACACTTACTTGCACTTGGCTGCTGAACCAAAGCTGACCAAAGTTTTGTGCGAGCGCAAAGTGAAAGCGGTTGCTTACGAAACAATCCAAAAAGAAGACGGATCACTTCCTCTTTTGACTCCGATGTCTGAAGTTGCCGGCCGTATGGCGACTCAGATCGGTGCTTTCTACCTGCAAAAAGATCACGGTGGAAAAGGCATCTTGATGGGCGGCGTAACTGGCGTCAAACCAGGTAAAGTTGCAATCATCGGTGGTGGTGTTGTTGGAACGAACGCTGCAAAAATGGCGGTCGGCCTTGGCGCAGACGTGACAATCTTGGACGTGAACTTGGCTCGTTTGGAATATCTGGACGACGTTTTCCAAGGTCGTGTGACGACTTTGTTCTCGAACGCTCAGAACTTGGAACAATCTGCGATTGAATCCGATCTGTTGATCGGTGGCGTTCTGATCACGGGACACAAAGCTCCAACTTTGATCAGCAAGCAGACTGTGTCTCAAATGCAAAAAGGTTCTGTTGTTGTTGACGTTGCGGTTGACCAAGGTGGTTGCATCGAAACATGCAAGCCGACTTCTCACCAAAACCCAACTTACGAAGTCGACGGAGTCATCCACTACTGCGTACCAAATATGCCAGGTGTTGTGAGCCGTACATCGACTTACGCTTTGACCAACACGACTTTGAAGTACGCTTCCATGTTGGCTGCGATGGGTGTGGAAGACGCAATCGCAAAAGACAAAGCTTTGTTCAAGGGCTTGAATGTCTACAATGGTTACGTTTGCTACGAACCCGTGGCACGCGACTTGGCAATGGAATACCGCCCTTACAAGCAGTAATCTGCTACACGAAATTCTGCGGAATTTTAGACAAACCCTGGGAGAAATCCTGGGGTTTTGTTTTTCGTGCGGGCCGCATCGCCTTGCTTGCTTTGGGTTTTTGGGAGGGGTCGTCGCGGGTTTTAGTCTTGCTGTCGGGATTAGGATTGCTCGTCACAGCGGTGGGTTGGTGTAAACGCTGGTGCATCCGTCCGTGTGAAGGCTGCAAGACGGCCGTCCTGGCCGTCTTGTCCAAAATTAGGGGACGAAATCAGAATGCGAATGCTTGGGAGAGAATCTGGTTTTGGATTTGAGGGGCTTTCTTTTTCTCAGACGGCGCCTGAGAGTGAAATTTAGCAAAAAAATGCGTTCATCCACACAGCTACGGGTATCCATGTCTTTGAGGTGGGTCTTTAAGTCCCCTCACAAAGTCTGGAACCAGTTGGTTCCGACCTTTGTGAGGCTGGTGTCTGAAGCCCCCTCAGAGAAATGACTCCCAGTTGGAAGTCATTTCTCTGAG
>CBIHNI010000022.1:0-26887 GCA_966211455.1 uncultured Bdellovibrio sp. | reverse complement strand
CCAAAGCCCAGATCCGGCGAGAGGTTTATCTGAGAGCTCAAGGCAAATGTGAGAAATGTGGATCCACTCATGCTCTCGAGATTGATCACATTTATCCGAAAGCTTTGGGTGGCAGTGACTCCGCTGAAAATCTCAGGCTTCTTTGCAGGCACTGCAATCAGCGGGCGGCGATTCAGGTGATGGGGATTGAGAAGATGGTGGGGTATCTTGGCTGAATGAGACGCGCCAAAGAGAAATGGCCAAATGATAAAGAGCTAAGAATTTAGGCAAAGTGCTGCAAGTTGCCGTCTCAATCTGAGGCGAGGTCGCCATGTCTGCGTCTTAACCCGAGAATCCGCCGTTTGGACCTCTCCAAAAGTCCAGGTTTTGCCGATAGGAAGTTAAATCCAAACACATGCAAAGAGGTTCGAAATCATGCAGTGGAAACACAGTTTTAAACATGTGGATGTGTCTGAATCGCTTCAACAATATGCTGAAGAGACTCTTTCAAAAGAGGCTCGTTTGCTCTTGAAGGATTCGCAGTGGCAGATCTTTTACAGCAAAGGAAAGCACCATCACGAATGCCAGGTGGATGTCACCGTGCAGAATGGGACAGGTCATTTCAAGGCCAGCGGGATGAGTGACTCTTTTTACACCGCTGTGGACGAGGCTGCTGACAAATTAAGCAAACAATTTCAGAAGAAAAAAGAGAAGCTCCAGCACCACAAAGACTACTCGAAATCGCGTGAAGGACGGATGGAGCGCATCAATTCTCGTCTTGAATACGATAGCTCGCCTTTTCCTCGCAAGAAAACAGCTTAAGATCGCTATTTCCTAAGCCAATCCGGGGGTTTTCATTGACCCCCTGGGCTTCCTTTTGTAGCCTCCCTGGGTTTGAGAAAACTTAATCCCATAAGGTAGGCACATGTCTGATTTGAAGAACTATTTTTTTACCAGTGAATCGGTTTCTGAAGGTCACCCTGATAAAATGGCGGACCAGATTTCTGATGCAGTTTTGGATGCAATCTTGGCGCAGGATCCTCGCGGCCGTGTGGCTTGCGAAACTTTGCTGACCACGGGATTGATCTGCGTTGCGGGTGAAATTTCAACAGGCGCTAAAATCAACATCTCAGAAATCGCGCGCGAAACAGTTAAAAAAATCGGCTACGACGACACCGACAAAGGTTTCGATTACAAAACTTGCGGTGTGATCGTGGCTGTCGGTCAGCAATCCGCTGACATCGCCATGGGTGTGAAAGAAACCGGCAGTGCCGAGCAAGGTGCGGGTGACCAGGGTTTGATGTTCGGATACGCGGTGAACGAAACTCCGGAATTCATGCCGCTGACAATTTCTTTGTCACACAAGATTTTGAAAGAGATGGCGACCCAGCGTAAATCTGGCAGCGCAAACTTCCTGCGCCCAGACGCAAAATCTCAGGTTACGTTCCAATACGAAAACGGAAAAGCAAAGCGCATCGATACCATCGTTGTGTCGACTCAGCACAGTGAAGAAGCGACTCAGGCTCAGCTGAAAGACTATGTGATGGAAAGCGTTCTGCGCAAAGTGGTTCCATCTCAGTGGATGGACAACAAAACAAAAATCTTGGTGAACCCAACCGGTCGTTTCGTGATCGGTGGTCCGATGGGTGATGCCGGTGTGACAGGTCGTAAGATCATCGTTGACACTTACGGCGGACACGGGGCTCACGGCGGTGGTGCGTTCTCTGGTAAAGATCCTTCGAAGGTCGACCGTTCAGCGGCCTATGCCGCTCGTCACGTGGCGAAGAACATCGTGGCAGCCGGCCTTGCTGAGAAGTGCTTGGTTCAGGTTGCTTACGCAATTGGCGTGGCAGAACCTGTCAGCATCAACGTGAACGATTACGGCACAAGCAAAGTGGGTCCAGAAGTTTTGGAAAAAGCGGTCCGCGAAGTTTGGTCATTGAAGCCAGCTGCGATCGTCAAAGACTTTGATCTTCTGAAGCCGATCTATGGTCAGACTTCGACCTATGGTCACTTCGGCCGTGAAGAGTTCTCGTGGGAAAAAACAAACAAAGTCGCGCAACTGCAAGACGTTGTGAAAACTTTGGCTCGCTAATCAATTAGTTAGGTTTCATGGATCCGAAATACATTCGTAACTTTTCAATCATCGCGCACATCGACCACGGTAAATCCACCTTGGCCGATGCGCTTTTGTCAGAGACCGGCTCTCTGTCGGCTCGTGAAGAGAAAGCCCAGTTTCTGGACAATATGGAGCTCGAGCGCGAACGCGGAATCACGATCAAGGCACAGACGGTGTGTTTGGATTTCAAAGCGGCCGACGGGAATGATTATCAGATCAATCTGATCGACACCCCCGGGCACGTGGATTTCAGTTACGAAGTTTCGCGCTCTTTAGCCGCCTGTGAAGGTGCCATTCTGGTCGTCGACGCCAATCAAGGTGTCGAAGCTCAGACTTTGGCGAACGTTTACTTGGCTCTGGGAAACAACCTGGAAATCATTCCGGTTTTAAATAAAATCGATCTTCCTTCCGCCGATCCAGAAGGCGTGAAAAAACAAATCGAAGATACGATTGGGCTCGATTGCTCAGAAGCAATTATGGCTTCCGCAAAAGAGCGCATCGGGATTCGCGACATTCTGGAATCCATCGTTAAAAAAGTTCCGCCGCCCAAAGCCGATCGCAGCCTGCCATTGCGTGCTTTGATTTTCGATTCTTGGTTCGATGCGTATCAGGGCGTTGTCGTTTTGGTTCGTGCCGTCGATGGCCGTATCAAAAAAGGCGAGCGCATCAAGTTCATGGCGACCGATCGAGATTACGAAGTTCTGCGCATGGGCAAATACAAGCCCTTCCCAGAATCGGTCGATGTCTTGGAAGCCGGCGAAGTAGGCTTTATCATCTGCGGTATCAAAGACATTCGCGACGTGAAGGTCGGCGATACGGTGACGGCAGCCAAAATTCCGGCGACCGAAGCTTTGCCGGGATTCCAACGAATCAAGCCGATGGTTTTCGCCGGGATCTTCCCGGTGGTCGCAACCGAGTATGAAAACTTAAAAGTCGCGCTTGAAAAGCTTTGTCTCAATGACTCGTCATTGACCTTTGAGGTGGAAAAATCCATGGCCTTGGGCTTTGGATACCGCTGCGGTTTCTTGGGCCTTTTGCATATGGAAATCGTGCAGGAGCGTCTCGAGCGTGAATTCAATCTGAATTTGATCACGACGGCGCCAACGGTCGTCTACAAAGTTCATTTGAAAGACGGAACACTTTTGAGTCTTGAAAATCCATCGCAGTTGCCGGATGAAACCAAGATCGAAAAAATGGAAGAACCGTTCGTTAAGGTGACAGTGCACACTCCGACTGAATATATCGGCGCGATCTTGAAGCTTTGCGAAGACAAGCGTGGATTCCAGCTGAAAATGGATTACGTCAGTCCGACAAAAGTCATCATCGAATACAAGCTGCCGATGAATGAAATGGTCATGGATTTCTATGACCGCTTGAAATCAGTCTCCAAGGGTTACGCTTCTCTCGAGTACGAACTGATGGGCTTTGAAGAGGCCGATCTGGTGAAAATGGATATTCTGATCAACAGTGAGCCAGTGGATGCGCTTTCTTTGATTCTTCATCGCAGCAAGGCGGCGACTCGTGGACGCGCTTTGACAGAGAAGATGAAAGAGCTGATTCCTCGTCAACAGTACCAAGTTGCCATTCAGGCGGCGATCGGATCCAAAGTTGTGGCTCGAGAGACCCTGGGCGCTTTGCGTAAAGACGTGACCGCCAAATGTTATGGGGGGGATATTTCTCGTAAGCGAAAACTTCTCGAACGCCAGAAAGAGGGTAAAAAGCGCATGAAGCAGATTGGAACTGTCGACGTGCCGCAAGAAGCCTTCCTGGCCATTCTCAAGGTGGAGGACTAATGAAAGCTTTCGGAATTTTGATCACGGTTCTGATGTCTGTTGCGGCTTTGGCTCGCACCGAGTACTCGTCAGGAACAGGTTTTGGCAGCGGCTACTGTGGTGGCTCGATGGGCGGACCTTTCTGTCTCGACAATTTGAAACAGCAGGCTCGCCGAGACGCCGTTTCGCGCGCCGAACTGGATTGCCGCGTTCGCGGTGGAACGCCTCAGGGTTCTTACACCGCCAGCTGCGGATTTGAATACTGCAGCCCGAGCTACATTCCACCAAACGCACAAAATCAGTATGTCTCTTGCCGAAGCGAATGCCGCTTGGGTTGTGACATGAAGGATCCAAGTCAAATGGATCTGAACTCTGAAGACCTTTCTGATCTTCAGCTGGAAGAATCCCAAGGGGAGTAATCAACAGTGAGTTCAGAGCAAAAACCGCCGAACAAATGGACCAGCCTCGATTTTAAAACCAAACATTTTTGGAGCGAAGGCTGGGGCTCCATGGCTTTGGCCGTTTTGGTGGCTCTCTTCATCCGCTGGATTTTCTTCGAAGCCTACGTCATCCCATCCGGATCGATGCTTCCGAGTCTTTTGATCCATGACCATATTTTTGTGAACAAATTCGTTTACGGCATTCGGGTTCCATTCAGTGAGGACTGGATGGTGAAATTCTCTGAGCCGCAAACGGGCGATGTGATCGTGTTCAAATATCCGCGCGATATGAGCACCTTCTTCATCAAGCGCGTGGTTGGTTTGCCAGGCGACAAGATTTTCTACGAAAACGGCACCTTGTACATCAACGACAAGCCCATGGAGCGTAAAGTTCCGTTGTCGTCGAAGGATTTCGAATGGCTGCGCGATGAAGATTTCCGTGGCGATGGCGACGTCTATGATGAAAAAGACAATTACGTTCATTTCACCGAAGTTCTGAAAGATAAAGAGCACTCGATCTTGGTTCGCCGGGGCGATGTGTACGATACTTTTGGACCGGAGGTGGTGCCTGATGGTCACTTGTTTGTGATGGGTGACAATCGCAACCGTTCCGCCGATAGCCGCGTCTGGGGTTTCCTGCCGAAGCAGAACATCCTGGGAAAGGCGAGCATCGTTTGGTTGTCGTGTGAAGAGACGATTCCAAGCCTTCCGTTCTTGTGCAATCCGCTGACCATTCGGTGGAAACGCTTCTTCCATTTCGTGAACTGATGAAAAAAGATCTCAGGGGAACGTGGCCGCAGGCCCTTCTCACTTTCTTTGCTCCGATCCTGTTGGTGATCGCGGTTCGATGGATTTTAATCGAACCTTTTGTCATTCCATCGGGTTCGATGCTGCCAACGCTTTTGATCCACGATCACATCATGGTGAATAAGCTCGCCTTCGGTCTGCAAATTCCGTTTGGGAACGGCTTCCTTCTGCAATGGGGAAGGCCGCAACCGGGCGATATTATCGTCTTTCGATATCCTCCCAATCCGGATGTTTTCTATGTCAAACGAGTGGTCGCCGTCGGTGGGGACGAGATTCAAGTTCAAGACGGGGTGATCTCCATCAACGGAAAGCCTTATCCGCAAGAGCCCATGCCCGCCGGAAATTTCGAAGAGGGTTTTGATTATTTCCATGAAACTTCGAATTCGACCTATGTGATTCGCTATATTCACAAAGAGCTTTCAAACTTCGGTCCGCAAAAGGTCCCGGCTGGACATGTCTTCGCCATGGGTGACAATCGTGATCAATCCAGCGATTCCAGAATTTGGGGTTTCGTTCCTGAAACCAATTTGGTGGGAACGGCGAAGGTGATCTGGCTTTCTTGCCAAGAGACCTTGCCTTCGGCGCAGTTTTTGTGTGATCCATCGACAATTCGCTGGGATCGCATCTTGAAAAAAGCGGAATAAAATGGGCTAATCGAAATAGCTATGGCCAATTGGCGTGACTATTTGGAAAATGTTTTGATTGCCGTTTTTCTTGCGCTTGTCGTAAGAACTTTCGTTTTGACGGGATACAAGGTTCCGACCAGCTCGATGGCGCCGACTCTTTTGCCGGGCGATTTTATTTTTTCTTACCGTTTTCCTTTTGGGCTGAAAATTCCCCTCACCGATACAAAAATCGCCGTGCAGGCCCCTGAACGTGGGGAAATCGTCGTTTTCACTTATGCCGAACAGCCGCGCGTGAATTATGTCAAACGCGTGATCGGTTTGCCTGGGGACCGCGTGCAGATCGAAAATGGCGAGCTGATCGTCAACGGTGAAAAGATGCAGTACGAAGACATGCCGCCGGATGAATTTGCAAAAGCGATTCAGGAATTTCCGAACTCGTCACTGTCAGCGGACATGTTCAAAATGGTCAAAGAGAAAAGTGGGGACCGCTCACATTGGCTGCTTTTGATGAAAGAGCCGAACAAGAGCCAAAAATCACATCATTTTGGTCCTTTTATTGTGCCACCGAACGAAGTCTTTTTGCTAGGGGATAATCGGGATTCCAGTGACGATTCGCGATACTGGGGCACTGTGCCGATTGAGCGTATCGAAGGGCGCGTTGTTTTGATTTGGTTATCTTTAAACTGGCAAAAGAGAATCTGGGAAAACCGTGTTCCAACGTTGCGTTGGGAGCGAATGATGCTGTCGCCGCATTGACTTCACCTGGGTGCTTCGTTACCGTAAAGTTCAATGCCCCCTCGCATGTCCTCACTTCTTGATCTCAAATCGCTGCTCCCAAAACAGATTGAAGAACTATTCTCTTTGGCTTTGTCCTTGAAAGAGAGACCCCGTTCACCGCGGCAGAATGGCGAGTCCGTGATGTTGGCATTTTTCGAAGCCAGCACGCGCACACGTCTGAGCTTCGAGACAGCGGCGTATCGCGCCGGTCTTGGCCCTTTGGTTTTCGACGGCGGTATCAAAACAAGTCTGGAAAAAGGCGAAACTTTCGAGGACTCGCTTCTCAACATGGCCGCCATGGAGCCGAAGGCTTTAGTCGTCCGTTGCGGCGACTCGGTGCCACTGGCCGAGATCGCGCCGAAATTGAAAGTTCCGTTGATCAATGCAGGATGGGGAGTCCAAGGGCATCCCACGCAAGCTTTATTGGATCAGCTGACTTTGCTTTCAAAGTGGAAATCCTTGGCAGGAAAAAAGCTTCTGATCGTCGGAGACCTGAAGCACAGCCGGGTGGCCGCTTCACATCTCGAGCTGGCGGAGAAAACGGGAGTCCAGTTGGGACAGTGTGGGCCGGCCGATTTCCTCTCGGGCAGCTCGAAAATTCGAAGCTTCGAAAGTTTACCGGAAGCTTTGTCATGGGCGGATGCGGTGATGGCTCTTCGTTTTCAGTTCGAGCGTCATGATTCTTCGGTTGCTTTGTCGAAAGAGGATTATCGCTCTCGTTACGGGTTGAACCGTGACAGTTTGAAAAAATTGAAACCTGACGGCTGGATCATGCATCCGGGGCCGATCAATCATGGAATTGAAATGGAATCCGAAGTCCTGTCGGATGCGCGATCGATTGTGTTGGAACAAGTTCGGCACGGGGTCTTCTTGCGGGAAGCGGTGCTGAGAATGACATTAGGAGAAAGCCTGTGAACGGATATCTGGTTTTGGAATCAGGCGAAACGTACGAAGGTGTGTGGCATGGCGGTGTCGCGCGCGCCGGTGAAGTCGTGTTCAACACGTCGCACGCCGGTTACGAGGAGATCGCCACGGATCCCAGTTATTTTTCCCAAATCGTCGTGATGACCGCATCGATGCAGGGAAATTACGGCGCCGACAAAGCTTGCTGGGAATCCAATCGCCTTTGGATCGAAGGGTTCATCTGCTTGCAGGTGCAAAGCAGTCCGCGCGAAAAAACCTGGCTGAGCCGACTGAACGAGTCCGGGATCCCTTGTCTTTCCGACGTCGATACGCGCGCGATCACGTTGCGTCTGCGTGAAGGCGGAACTCCTTGGGGCGCCTTGGTGCAAGCCGAATCTCCCGAGCAAGCGCGAAGCTTGGCCAAAGAATTAATCAGCGAGAAAAAGAAGCTTCCGGCGGACTGGGTTCATCTAGCCTCTCGCAAGGCGGTCGAAACGCAGGCGGGATCGGATCCCAAGGGTCCGCACATTGCCGTTCTGGATTTCGGAGCGAAAGAAAATATCTTGCGCGAATTGCGCAGCCGCACTTCGAAGCTGACCGTGTTTCCGTCGCGCACATCTGCGACCGACGTGATGGCGGTGCAGCCTGACGGAGTGATGCTGACGAACGGCCCCGGCGATCCGGCGGCGGTTGAAGTCGCAATCGATACCGTTCGCGATTTGGTCGGCAAAAAACCGGTTTACGGAATTTGCATGGGCCATCAGGTTCTGGGATTGGCGCTGGGTGCGCAGACTTACAAAATGAAGTTTGGCCATCGCGGTGCCAATCATCCGATCAAAGACGATTTGATCGGTAAGATCTACATGACAAGCCAAAATCACGGTTACGCCGTGAAACGCGAAACTTTGCCGGCGGACGTGAAGGTGACCCAGGTGAATCTGAACGATCAAACAGTCGCGGGATTCTACAGTGAGCACCGCAACTGCTTGGGGATTCAGTATCACCCCGAAAGCCATCCGGGCCCCCACGAAGCCACAGAGCTATTTGATTTCTTTATCCAAAAAATGATTCGGAGACAGCGGTTATGAGTTCCTATTTTGAGTTGATTGAAAAAATTCTTTCCCATTTTGCGGGCGAGCAGTTCCGTGAAGAAGTGCGCGTGGCCAAGTCCGAGTTCTTCGACAACGCCGGCATTCTGGACGAGCACTCGGACCAGTTCGAGCTTCGCATGTCGCAGTTTTTCGACTGGTACTTTTTCACCCGTGAATTGAAGGGCTACGCGCAGACTCCTTTGGATGCGGTCTTTATGGCGCGTGAACTTCGCTTCTCGCCGGAAGAAATGAAGCTAATCGATCAGTTGAAGCAGCACCGCCACAGTCTTTTTCAGTTTATTAAGCTCAAAGACAACGACGTGACGATCAAAGATTTGATCAACAACAAAAAGCTCGTCGTGAAAAGCTCGCCATGGACTTTCGGATTTGATCCGGAGGAAATTTTCGAAGCGCGCTTGATTCCGGATGGCGACAACTGGATTTTCACCAAGGGTTTCTGCTTCCATCCGCAGGATGCGAAGAAATACATCCTGTCCGAGATCAAGCGCCATCGCAAAGATGCGGACCTGGATCCCGAAGACATGATGCTGAAGCTTTTAAAAATGCGTTACAAATTTGAGCGTTATCGTCACGTCAAAATCGACATGATCTATTCCAACGAAAGTCGACTGGGGTAAAGATGCCACTGAGACAGGATATTAAAAAAGTTTTGATCATCGGTTCCGGCCCGATCGTGATCGGTCAGGCCTGCGAATTTGATTACTCGGGCACGCAGGCCTGCAAGGCTCTGATGAAAGAGGGACTGGAAGTCATTCTGGTGAACTCGAACCCGGCCACGATCATGACGGATCCTGAAATCGCGACTCGCGTTTACGTCGAGCCTTTGAAAACGTCTTTCATCGAAAAGATCATCGAGAAAGAAAAGCCGGACTCGGTGATTCCAACTTTGGGTGGACAGACGGCCTTGAACCTGGCGCTCGAGCTGCATGCCTCGGGTGTCTTGGATAAGCACAACGTCCGCTTGCTGGGAGCCGATCCCAAAGTCATCAAAGCGGCCGAAGATCGGGCCATTTTCCGCAACATCTTGGATAAAGTCGGCGCCAAGTATCCGCGCAGTGAAATGGTCACAAGCTTCGAACAAGGGATGAAGGTCGCTGACCAATTGGGATTCCCATTGATTCTGCGACCCAATTACACCTTGGGTGGTGGCGGCGGCGGTGTGGCCTACAGTCTGGATGAATACCAACAGATGGTCGCAACCGCTTTGCATGAATCGCCAACGTCCGAAGTTTTAGTTGAAGAAAGCATTTTGGGTTGGAAGGAATTCGAGCTTGAAGTCATGCGCGACTGCGAAGGAACCTTTGTCGTCGTCTGCAGCATCGAAAACTTCGATCCTTGCGGCGTACACACGGGCGATTCGATCACGGTGGCGCCTCAACAGACTTTGACCGATCGTCAGTATCAGGCGATGCGCGATGAAGCCTGCAAAATTCTAAACGAAGTCGGCGTCGAAACGGGAGGTGCCAATATTCAGTTCGCCACCCATCCCGTAACCGGCGAACGTGTGGTCATCGAAATGAACCCACGTGTGTCGCGCTCTTCGGCTTTGGCCAGCAAGGCCACCGGATTTCCGATAGCGAAGATCGCGGCCCTGCTTGCGGTTGGTTACAGATTGGAAGAAATCAAAAACGACATCACAAAGGTGACGCCGAGCTGCTATGAGCCGGCTTTGGATTACGTGGTCACAAAAATCCCACGCTTCGCCTTCGAAAAATTTCCCGGCTCCAAAGACAATCTCACCACGCAAATGAAAAGTGTCGGCGAGGTCATGAGCATCGGCCGCACTTTCCAAGAATCTTTTATGAAGGCCGCTTTGTCTTTAGAGTTCTCGACGGAAGGGTTCCCGCAGGTTCAGGTGGTGATCGATCAGATCTCCTATCCGAACAGCCAGCGCCTGTTCCATCTGTACCAGGCTTTTCGAAACGGGACGTCGGTGAAAGAAATCCAGCGCCTGACCCAAATCACGCCTTGGTTCCTAGAGCAAATGGAAGCTCTGACCAAGTTTGAAAAAGAACTTTCTTCCAGCTGGGAAGACGCCGAAGCTGCTGATCAAAAAAAGCTTTTGCTGCAAGCCAAGCGTCGTGGCTTCTCGGATGCGCTGATCGCACGTCTTGTGGGCCGCAAGCCAGAAGAAATCACAAAGCTTCGTCACAGCTTCGCTCTTTATCCCAAATTCCAGCAGGTCGACACCTGCGCTGGCGAGTTTGCTTCAAGCACGCCTTACTTTTACTCGACCTATTGGGCGCAAGAATCGGCCAACTGCCCGGTGAAAAAACCAGTGGTGGTGATGGGAAGCGGTCCCAATCGCATCGGTCAAGGAATCGAATTCGATTACAGCTGCGTGCGCGGCGTGAAAGCTTATCAGAAAGCCGGTCATCCGGTGGTGATGATCAACTCGAACCCAGAAACGGTCTCAACCGATTATGACACGTCAGATGTTCTTTTCTTCGAGCCGCTGACATTAGAAAGCGTCACCGAAGTCCTTCGCTGGGTGCAGCCTTTTGGCGTCGTCACCCAGTTGGGAGGGCAGACGCCGATCAATTTGGCGCATGGCTTGGTGAAAGCTGGATTCCCACTTTTGGGATCGAGCCTTGAAACCATCGACATGGCGGAAGATCGCGGACTGTTCACGCAGATTTGCAAAGAGCTTCGCTTCCAAATCCCACGCTCGGCCATGGTCGGAAATTATCGCGAAGCCGTCGAGCGCATGAAAGAGATCGGTTACCCGGTGATCTGCCGCCCAAGTTATGTCTTGGGTGGACGTCGCATGGAAGTCATCGAAACTCAACAGGAGCTGCAAGGCTATTTCGAGCGCCATAAAGAATTCATCGGTCCGGACCGTCTCTGCATGATCGATCAATTTTTAGAGGGAGCGCTGGAAGTCGACGTGGATCTGATTCGCGGACAAGACTGGGTGCTGGTCGGCGGGGTTGTCGAGCATATCGAAGCCGCCGGTGTTCACTCGGGCGATAGCATGGGGGTTTTGCCCCCGCAACGATTGAAGCCTGAAACTTTGAAAAAGATCGAAGATCTCAGCCAGCAGCTGGCCCATCGAATCAATGTGATTGGACATCTGAATCTGCAGCTGGCGGTGCAAAACGATCAGGTCTACATGCTTGAAGCCAACCCACGCAGCTCGCGCTCGGTGCCGTTCGTGGTCAAGGCCGCGGGGATTCCGCTGATTGACCTTGGGGTTATGGCGACGCTTGGGAAAAAGAAGAGCGAAATTCAGACCGAACGTTTTGACTGGCGAAAAGCGGGCAGCGTCTCTGTCAAAGGCGTTGTCTTTCCGTTCAAGAAATTCCCGGAAGCCGATTCGATCTTGGGACCCGAAATGAAGTCGACAGGCGAAAGCATGGGGCGTGGCCGAGATTACTCGGAAGCTTTAATGAAAGCCTTTGTTTCAAGCCACATCCGCCTGCCGGAAACGGGCGAAGTCTTCTTCTCGCTTCGAGATAAAGATAAGCCTGAAATGTTGATTCTGGCCAAAGAGTTGAGCCGCATGGGTTACACGATTTCGGCGACTTCGGGAACGGCACAGTTCTTCAATGACAATGGCCTTGAAGCAATGACTCTCAGAAAAGTTCACGAAGGCCGTCCACACTGCGTGGATCGCATCCGCTCGGGCGAGGTCAGCATCGTGATCAACACGACTCGTGGCCGCACATCGATCGAAGCCAGCTTCGACATCCGCCGCGCTTGCACGGATTACAGCATTCCTTGCCTCACCGAAAGCGATGCGGCCGAAGCCTTTGTGCTGGCACTGAAAAATTCGAAGAAAGCCGATTACCAAGTTTCACCGCTACCGGCGATGATGAAGCTCGAGGCGCGGGCATGAGATTGTTCTTTGCCTGCTTTTTGATCTCCGTTTTTGCGTGGGCCCAATCTTCCGATTCTGTTCGGGCGGAAGTCATGCCGAAAGAAGTCACTATCGGATTTTTACCTGGCGGCAATGCCGAGGTGATCAAAAAAGGCTCGGTCGAAGTCGCCAAAGCCTTGCAGGAAGAGCTCGGGATCCGGGTGAATGTGTATCTGTCAAAAAACTACACTGGTCTTGTCGAGGCGATGAAAACTAAGAAAGTCGATTTCGCAATTTTCACTTCGATGGCCTATGTCTTTGCGGAAAAAGAAGCGGGCGCCAAAGTTCTGCTTAAAAAAGTATGGGCCGAGCCTTTTTATTATTCGGCGATTTTGACCAAGAAGGATTCCAAAATCAAAAGCGTCGAAGATCTGAAAAATGCCCGTTTTGGTTTTGTCGAAGAAAAATCGACATCGGGTTATCTTTACCCACAGGTTTTGTTTAAAAAGAAGAGTATCAAACCAAAGTCCAGTCAGTTCTCGGGTTCGCACTTTGCCTCTGTCACCCAGCTCGACGAAGGTCAAGTCGACGCCATCGCCGTTTTTTCGGATGACAAAGAAGGACTGCAAAACGCCTACGTGAAGTACTCGAAACAAGCCGATCCGAAAAAACAGTTTCATGTTGTGTGGGTCAGCGAACCGATTCCCAACGATCCATTCTGCGTTCGTCAGGATTATTACGACCAACATCCTAAACTCACTCACAATTTGATGTTTGCATTGATAGACGTTGTCGATAAACTAAGGGCCAATAAAGAAGTCATGGAAACAGTTGGAGCCCAAGGTTTCGTTCCTGCCACGCAACGCCAGTATGATCCTGTCCGTGAGATGGTAAAAGAACTCGGCCTCCGACTTTGACGATCTTCTATCGGTCTTGGCGGCCGATGGACGCAAACGGAGAAGCAGAATGCTTAAGGTCGAAGGACTGAAGAAAACCTTCAAAGGTCAGCTGTTCGAAAAAAGCCATCAAGTTTTAAAAGGCCTCTCATTCGAAGTTAAAACCGGCCGCACCACGGGCTTCGTCGGTGTCAATGGCGCCGGCAAAACCACCACTTTGAAATGTGCGCTGGGCTTCGTTCGTCCGGATGAAGGGGAGATTCGTTTTTTTAATCAGGGCCCGTTGGATTCGGATTTGAAAAAGCGCCTGGGGTACCTGCCCGAGCGTCCTTATTACTATGATTTTGTCACGGCCACTCAGTTTTTGAAATTCCACTGGGATTTGACGGGAGGGGGCGAAGGTTTTGCACCCCGAGCCGAAGAAATTTTGGCGAAAGTGAATCTCAAAAACGTCACGCACAAACATCTGCGCAGCTTCTCAAAGGGGATGCTGCAAAGAATTGGTCTCGCGCAAGCGCTGCTGCGCTCGCCCGAGCTTTTGATTTTGGACGAGCCGATGTCCGGTTTGGATCCGGACGGGCGCATGCTGATCAAAAATATCATCATGGAAGAAAAAAAACGTGGCACGACGCTGTTTTTTTCAAGCCATCTTCTGGGCGATATGGATGAGCTTTGCGATGATTTGGTCGTTATCGATCAGGGCCAGCTGATTTTCCAAGGAGCCTTGAAAGATTTCGCCAAAGACCAAGGTGTTGAAAAATCTTTCTACGAAACCCGCATGAAGCTTGGGGGTGGCCAGTGATCACCTTGAAAGCGCTGATCCGTTTGTCGTTTCTTGAATTCATCCGCGATCGCATCGTCTGGATGGGTGTTTTTGTCGCCGTTTTGCTTTTCATGTTCAGTTTGATCCTGGGATCTTTATCTTTCAACGAGCAGCAGCGGATTTTGGCGCATTTGGGTTGGGCGGCGATTCAGCTTTCAACCTTGGTGATGAGTTTAATTCTGTCCGCCAATTGGTTGCACAAAGAGATGGATCGACAGACATGTTTGCTGGTGCTGGCGCGTCCGGTGACCCGAGCGCAGTTTCTGCTCGGAAAATTTCTGCCGATTTTCTTTCTGACCTTGGCGCTGCAGGTGGTGCTGGCGATTGCTTTGTGGGCCTTGTTGGGATTCACATTTCCGGCGGGAAATATGCTTGCCGTTTTGTACGGAACTTTCTTAGAGGTTTCGATGGCCTTCGCCGTCGGTTTTTTCCTGGCGACCTTTATGCGTCCGACGCTTTCGTTCTTCGTTGGTTTCGCTATTTTTCTGATGGGCCACTGGGTTCAGGAAGTCGAATTTTTCGGACGCAAATTTAAAATCGAAGCTTACGAAAATTTGGCCAAGCTGGTGAAGTGGTTCACCCCCAATCTGTTCCAGTACAACTGGCGCAGCATTTATTTCCTTGAAAATGGGGTTTCGAACAGCCACTTGGCTTGGGCCACGTTGCACGCGGTTGGTTGGTTGTCGTTCTTGGTGCTCGCCTCGATTCTTGTTTTCAGGAGAAAAGATCTTGTCTGACCTTCCCGCGTTCTATCCCTATTTGGTGCTCTTTTTATTCGGAACTTTGTGGGGGAGCTTTGCCAACGTCGTGATCTTGCGCATGCCCAATGGCGAAAGCGTCGTGCGGCCCCGCAGCCGTTGTCCCAAATGCCAAACGCCAATCAAGTGGTACGATAACATTCCGATTTTTTCTTGGCTCCTTTTGCGGGGGAAATGCCGTAAATGCGGCAATCCCATTTCGTGGCGCTATCCGCTTGTCGAGCTGATTATGGGTGTCGTATTCGCTCTCGCATATCACTTTATCGGGCTCGAGTGGTATTTGCTCGAAGTTCTGATTTTCTTGTTCGGCCTTGTGACCGTGACTTTTATTGATATTGATCACTTCTTACTTCCGGATGTCTTCACATTGTCCGGCATCGTGATCGGTCTTGTCGGTGCTCTTCTCAATCCGATCGAAGGCCGCGACTTGGTCGATTCGATTTTGGGAGTCGTCCTGGGTGGCGGATTTCTGTGGGCGATCGCGTACTTCTACTTTGTCTTTCGCAAAGAAGAGGGCATGGGCGGCGGTGATATCAAGCTGCTCGCGTGGATTGGAGCGGTTCTGGGCTGGAAAGCTGTGCCGTTTGTCATCGTGGCTTCCAGCTTGATCGGTACGGTCGGCGGGGGAATCGCAGCTCTTCGAAACAAAGACGGAATGAAAACCGTGATCCCGTTCGGGCCGTACCTAGCCCTTGGTGCAGTCATGTTCTTGTTTGGTGGCGCGCGGATCGCACACTGGTATTTAGGCTTGTTCATTCCCGAACTTCAGTAGAATTCTTAAGCCGATTTGACAACTTAAGTCGAGTCTCTCAGAATTGAAGATGGCAACTGGGGTGTCATCTTAGATGTTATTTGGATCAAAAAAACTTATCGGGCTCGACATCGGTACGAGCACCATCAAAATTGCTGAAATGGATGTCAGCGGTAGCAAAGCGCAACTGACATCCTTCGGCTTTGCTCCGACTCCGGTTGGATCGCTGAACAGTGGTGAAATCTTAAATGCGGCGGCACTTTCGACGGCCATCAAAGGCTTGCTCATGGAAATGCGCTCAAAGCAGAAAAAAGTTTCCACCGGTTTGTGGGGCACAGGCGTGATCGTCAAGAAGATCACCATCCCACGCATCGAAAAAAAGATGATCGCCGACCAGCTGCAATGGGAAGCGGAACAATATCTACCGTTCGATATCAACACCATCAGTCTCGGGTTCCACGTCATCAACCCCAATGCCGGCAACGATACGATGGACATTCTTTTGATCGCGGCCCAGCACGAAATCGTCAATCAGTATCGGACGGTCGTGACGGGTGCGGGGCTTAATCTCAATGTTTTGGATGTCAGCGGTTTCGCCGTCGCCAATGTTTTCGAAATGAACTATGGCCGAAGCGAGGAAACCATCGGGCTGATCAATATTGGTTCCGGGGTCACAAACTTCGTGGTCATGATGAATGGCGAAGTCATCTTTTCTCGTGACGTCGCGATCGGCGGGTTCAACTTCACCAACGAAATCAGCAAAGAGCTGGGAGTCACTCTGCCGGAAGCCGAATCTTTAAAACTCAGCGCTTCCAATAAAGAAGCCGTTCCGGACGAGGTGCACAGCATCCTGTCTTCGACCAACGATCTGATCACGGACGAAATCCGCAACAGCTTCGAATTCTTCGTCGGCAGCAACAACGGAGCTTCGTTCAATCGCTGTTTCGTGACCGGCGGTTCGTCTTCGGTTCCGGGCCTGCTTGAAAAAATGTCGCAGGCAACGAATGTCCAGATCGAAAAAATGAATCCGTTCAATCGGATTCGCGCCAGCAAAAACTTCAGTGACGCTTACCTTCGACAAATCGCCCCTTTTGCGGCGGTTGCGATGGGGCTTGCGATGCGACGGGTGGGTGACTCATGATTCGCGTGAATCTTGCGAAATCACTTCCGGTCGGTGGTGGCGGTGGCGCTCTCGAAGCGGCCGGCGATGGCATCGAGATGGGCGGCACCGATATTCAGCGCCAAGGCGTGCTTCGCCTGATTATCTTAGCGATCGTGCCTCTCGCGCTTTACGGATATGAATTTCAAAGTCTTCCAGAGCTTCGCAGTCGACTCAGCTCGAAAAATACGGTCCTTCGATCTTTGCAAGCGCAGAACGATAAGGCCAAGGGCGCCGTCGACGAGATCACCAAGTTTAAAGAAGACCAGGCTCGTTTGCAGCGTCAGATCGACACGCTCGAAGGCTTGCAAAAAGATCGTCTGCGCGAAGTGAAGATCCTTGATAATTTGCAGAAAGATATTCCGGAAAAAGTTTGGCTCACCAAATTGGAATTCAACGACGGCAACGTGAAAATCGCGGGTGCCGCCACCGTTGACAGTGAGATCTCGAACTTTATGGACAATTTGCAGAAGAGCGTCTTCTTGCGTGACGTGAAGCTTGGCAAATCAGCCGACGAGCCCAGCGATCGCGGGATCTTGAAAGTTTTTGAAATCTTCTGCGCCATCGATCGTCCCGCCATCGAAGGGGTGAGAAAATGATCGCCAATATATTGATTCGTTTGGCCAGTTTCTCGTTCCAAAAGTGTCTGGTGATCAGTGCGATCTTGGGCGGCATCTATTATATGACGATGTTTGACGATGGAAGCTCGATCCAAGCTCAGATCAACGAAACGGAAAAGAAGGTTGCCGAACAGCAAAGCTTGGCCCAACGTTCAGAAGCCGCCCTCAAAGAGGTCGAGCAGGTCCGCGCCACTGTCGGCGCGCTCAGTGAGCAGTTCAAAACGGTTTCTCAGGCGCTTCCTTCCGAAGTGCAGATGACCGACATCATCCGCACGGTGGACTTTGTTTCGCGCAAGTCGGGTGTCTCGATCAAAACCAAGGAACCGAAGCCCGTGGTGAACAAAGAGTACTTCGAAGAAATTCCTCTGCGAATCACTCTCGAGGGGACCTACGCCGAAGTGACGACTTTCCTTTTCTTGCTTGCCAGTACGGAACGCATCATGAAGGTGAGCAATTTCAACGTCACGGCTCCGCCCGTGGATAAATCAAAACCGAACAGCGGTAATGGGCGATTGGCATTCGAAGGTCAGGTGATCAGTTATCGATTCTTGGGGACTCCGGCCGCGACGGCAGCCGCAAAACCAGGAGCACCGGGGGCCACCAAGTGAGAAAAGTGGGATTTTCTTTTCTCGTTTTGGGTTTGATCGGACTGGTGGTGCACGCACAAACCGAGCTACCTCCAATGCCGCAAGCAGCCCCGCCTCCTGAGACGGCGCAGGTTCAGCCAGCGCCGCCGACTCAGCAAGCTGCACCCCCGACTCAAGCGGCGCCTCAGCCGGCCGCACCTCAGCAACAGCAACAATCCGCTCCGCAAAATGGTTTGCCGCCGATGCCACAGCAGACGGCTCCTCAACAAGCAGCTCCTCAGCCGGCCGCACCTCTACCTGCTCAGCAGATGCCGGCGCAACAGACTTTGCCGCAGGCTCCAGATATGGGTGCGCCACCAAATGGATTTGTTCCTGCCGGAAACGATGCGCTTCCGTCGATGATGGGTGATGACACGACACCGATGATTCAGCCCAGTCCCGAAGGTTACACTTACGATCCGACGAACCGTCGCGATCCGTTCAAGCCTTACGGAACTTCGCAGGCCAGCCAGGCACCGGGCCCGAAAGAAGACGATCGCCCGGCACCGACGGATCCTTTGCAGATGTTTGACGTCAGTCAGTTTCGTTTGATGGGGATTGTCTGGCAGGTGCGCAACCCGAAAGCGGTGGTGCGAGATCCCGTCGGAAAAATGCATTTGATTTATAAAGATACAAAAATTGGTCGCAACAGTGGATTTGTGGCGGCGATTCGCGAGGGCGAAGTCCTTGTGGTCGAGCCGACGATCGGTGAAAACGGAATGCCTTCCGCCATCACTCGCGCGATGACTTTGAAAAAATGATTTAAGGATTGGAGGAGCCGATGAATGGATTCGTAAGGCTTTTGCTCATAGCGATGTTGTCTTTGACCCTGGTTCGTTGTTCGACTTTGGACGAAAACGACAGCGCAGCCGTGGATTCGGATTTCAGCGAATTCGACAGTGGTTCGCAGGTCAGTGCTGAAGCGGCGCCCGAGACAACGGCTTCAGGCGGCAGCTCGATCGAAGACGAACTGAATCAGGCCGAAGGCGTTCAGCCGGCGGCTCCGGTCGAATCGCAAGCCCAGGCTCAGCCATCGGATTCTCTCGAAGACGAGTTCTCGCAATTCGAGAAAGAAGCGACACCTGCCGATCAGCAGGCGCAAGCGGCACCTCTCGAAGATCCAGCGGCTCAGCAAAACTTGGCGCAAACCGAGCCGCCTCCGCCAGCCGTGGTCGACACACCGATCGAGCCACCTCCGCCAGAGATCACTCCCGAAGTCGTTCCTCCTCCCGTGGTTGAAACGGCTCCGCCTGTCGAAGAGCCACCGACTTCGACAAGCTCAATCGCGCAGATCAAAAACATCCGCTACAAAGCCAACGATAACGGCGGAACCATCGTGATCGACGCGGACCAGCCTTTGACTTACCAAACGCGCTTGAATTCAGACACGAACCAATTCGTGATTGAAATTCCGAATGCGAAACTTCCGGATAAGTTGAAGCGGCCGTTCAACACCAAAGATATGTCTGGTGGTGTTGGTGCCATCGATGCTTACCAAAACAAAGGCTCGACCACGGCTCGCGTCGTCGTGCAGCTGCGTGCCGGCGTTCCTGAACCCACTTTGCAGAACGAAGGAAATTCTCTTCTGGTTGTGCAATCGGGTGGTCCCTCTTCATCGGAATCCATCGCGTCATCAAGCGCGTCTCCCGAGATCGGCAGCGTTCCGCCGCCTGAAGTCCCTGGCGAAGCAACACCTCACGCCGAGACTACAGCCGCTGCACACGGTACTCATGCTTCAACCGAAACGACGGTCGTGAGCACGGGTGAGAACAAAATCCTGTCCAGCGCTTCATTGGAAGAGTTCATGGCTGGCAACACTCAGTTCTACGGAAAAGCCATCTCCTTGGAAGTTTCCGACATGGACGTGCGCGAAGTCTTTAAGCTGATCGGCGAAGAAAGCGGCATCAACTTGGTTTTGGCTGACGAAGTCAAGGGCACCATCTCTTTGAAGCTTCGCGAAGTTCCTTGGGATCAGGCTTTGATTGTGATCATGAAGGCTCGCCGTCTGGGCTACACTCGCTCGGGCAGCATCATCCGCATCGCGCCGATCGCGGATATCAAGACCGAAGAAGACGATGCACTGAAAATGATCGCATCTCGTAAATCGCAGGTGCCTCTCAAAGTTCGCGTTTTGCCAGTCAGCTACGCGAAGATCGATCAAATCGAAGGTCAGATCACCAAATTCCTTTCCGAACGCGGTAAGGTCGTCGGTGACGTTCGCACCAGCTCTTTGATCATCTCCGACCATGACGAGAATATCGAACGCATCACCAAGCTGGTGGCCGCCATCGACGTGCCGCCACCGCAAGTGTTGATCGAAGGCAAGATCGTCGAAGCCAGCGATCAATTCCAAAGACAGATCGGCATCAACTGGAGCGCCACCGGACAGGATGCGCGTCTGTTTAATAGCAATAAGATCCGTGGGCGATCGACCATCGGTGTGACGCCGACCGCGATCGGAACCGGAATTGCCTCTTCGGGAACTTTGACCTTCCAATTGGGAACGATCGACGTTCTGGGTGATCTGGCTGCCACTCTGTCTTTGTATGAGCAGCAAAGCTCCTTGAAGGTTCTCTCAAGTCCACGCATCGTGACCCTTCACAATGAACCTGCCGAGATCAACCAATCGGTGGAAATCCCGCTCTTGAAAGAGACTCAAAATGCGGGCGGCGGCAGCACTCGAACGGTCGAATTCAAGCCGGTCACGTTGAAACTGGGTGTGACTCCGCAGATCACCAACGATGCTTCCGTGATCATGCTGATCGATGTGAAGCGTGACTTTGTCGGCGCGATCGTCGATCAGGCGACACAAGCCCGTCCGATCAACACGCGTTCGGCGAAGACAAAAGTGATGGTGCGCAATTCGCAAACGGCGGTGATCGGCGGGATCTATCAATCCGATCAAACGGTGGCCGAAGCCAAGGTTCCATGGGTCGGGGACATTCCGATTTTGGGTTGGCTGTTTAAGAACCGTAACAATGACAGTAGCAAAAACGAACTCCTAATTTTCCTCACGCCGCGAATCCTGGGCCAGGCTGACAGTCAGGCCATCCCAAGCACCACAGGGGGGGCGATCGAATGAGAAAAGCAATGATCCTTGGTCTCACAGCCGGAACGATTCTTCTGGCTGGCTGTAAAAAAGAAGATTCAAGCGACAGCAGTCTGACGATCAGCATCGGACCATCGGCTCCCTACATCCTTCCGGTTTCGGACCGAAGCTGCAAGGGGCGCGCGACGGGATCGACCAGCAACGATCTTTCGGCCAACACGATCGAATTCACGCGCTTTAATTACAAATGGACGGGGGACGGCACCTACACGATGAGTGCCATTTTCCTGCGTTTCCGTAGCAGTCTTTTTTCCGGAGGAAAATTCGAGTGCGTGCTCTCTTCGGACGAATTGGATTACATTCTCCCAACGGGCGGCCGAGTCTTGGATCCGAGCGAGAAGAATGAAGAAAAAGTGGCTCGCTGCTCGCTTCGCTGCGGTGGGATCACGATCAACGGAAATATCGCTTCGGCCAATATCCCCGGAACGATTAAAATTGTCGGAATCGAGACCGACTCGGACGGCAACTCGCGCCCGATCGTGACCGAAGAAGATATCGCTCTGACCTACGAAAAATTCTAAATTGCCAGTCTGCAGACGCGACATTCTTTGCTTGAATGTCGCAAGGCGCATCACTAGTCTCGCGCCATGGATCTTTTCTCCAGTCTTCCCAAAGATCAACTTCCAGGAACGCCTCTTGCCGAAAAGCTTCGACCGCAGTCGCGAGCCCAGCTTTTAGGTCAGCCGCAGGTCTTGGCGCAAATCGATCGCTACGTGCGCTCAGGTTTCCTGCCCAGCCTGATTCTTTGGGGTCCTCCTGGGACCGGAAAGACCACTTTGGCGCAAGCCCTGGCTGCCGATTTCAAAGCCGAATTCGTATCGATCAATGCGGTCGAATCGGGCGCAAAAGCGCTCAAAGAAATTGGCGAAGCAGCGCGCATGCGTCGGTTGCAATATCAAACGCAAACGATCCTCTTCGTCGACGAAATCCATCGCTTCAATAAAGCTCAGCAAGACGTACTTCTGCCTTTCGTTGAAAAGGGAGATCTCATCCTGATTGGCGCCACCACCGAAAACCCAAGTTACGAATTGAACCGAGCCCTGCTCAGTCGCTGTCGCCTGGTGGTCTTTCAGCGCCATGACGAAAAATCCCTGGGCGCCATCCTTCAGCACGCAGTTGAAAGCGAGCTCGGCCCTGACGATGTCAGTCGGGTTCTGACACCCGAAGCGCAAAACCTGCTTTTGCAAAAAGCGGATGGGGATGCCAGACGCCTTTTGATCGCGATCGAAGAGATCGTGACCTCTTTCAAAGCGCAGCAAGTTGATCCGTCGTCGGGGACTGCAAGCCCAATCGATGCGGACGAAGTGCAAAAGCTGCTGGGGCAAACTCCCATCGGCTATGATCGCCAGTCGGATCAGCACTACGATGTCATCTCGGCTTTTATCAAATCGATTCGTGGCAGCGACGTGGACGCCGCTCTTTACTATCTCGCACGCATGCTCAAAGGCGGGGAAGATCCTGTGTTTATCGCCCGTCGTCTGGTGATCCTGGCCTCTGAAGATGTTGGCAATGCAGATCCGCGGGCCTTGCAGGTGGCCATTGCGGGTGCCCAGGCGGTCGAGCTGATCGGCCTTCCCGAAGGCGCCATCAATCTCGCGCAGGTCGTAACCTACATGGCTTCAGCTCCTAAATCCAACCGCTCCTATATGGCTTTGAAAGCGGCCCAGGATTACGTTGAAAAAACGGGGACGCCTCCGGTCCCACTGCATCTGCGGTCATCAAAGACGGCGGCAATGAAAGAAATCGGTTACGGTAAGGGTTACCAATACCCGCACGATTTCCCCAAGCATTGGACCGCGCAAGAGTACTGGCCCGACGACGTCAAACGGGAAACCTTCTACGAGCCGCACGAAATTGGCTTCGAGAAGCAAATCCTCGAGTATCGCAAATGGCTCAAAAACTCTGAAAAGCCTCAGGCTTAAGAGTCACTTCCAAGAAGGTCTCGCTCAATCGCAGGCCTGAGACACAACCGTACGAAATTAATGGATAGCCGCTAGAATCCGAAAGAAAGCTTACCGGTGTAAGTGCTAGCGCCGAAAGCGTTCGAATATTCAGCCCCTAAGCGAAGGAACAAAAGATTGGCATTCAGGCCCAACAGGATCTGAGTGCTGCTATTGGTTTTATCCTTTGAAGTCGCGCCATCAGTGAAAACCGATCCCTGCGACGAGCTCAATTCATTCTTACCATTCAAGAAGCCAACGCCAGCATAAGGCTCCAAAATCGGAAGTCCCGGGCTCGCCAAAATCTGCAGGCCCGTTACGGTGACCTCGTCGCTCACACTGGCGCTTCCGACAGAAGGAATGGTCTGATCAAAGCTCAGCTTCGAAGCCGTGCGAAATCCACGCAAAGCCAAATTGAAAGGAATCACCTTCAAAAGCTCCGAATTCAAAGTCCATTTCAACGCCAGCGAAGTCATATTAAAGCTCACGTCGCTCATGCTTGTCTTTGGCAAAAACATCAGCTCGCCCGTGATACCGAAAGGAACGCTGACCGCACCCAGAAGGCCGGCGTGATAGATATTTGAAATCCCAGAAGACCCAGCGCTCTTTGAAAGGCGATCCAAAACAGGGGAGCCCTGCTGTCCGCCGACCAAACCCACTTCAAAGCCGAAGATGCTTCCCAAAGGGGCGGCCCCCAAGACCGAATGATGCATGAAATTCCCAGAAAGCTCTTTCGAAAGATCGCTGAAATCCGCATCGCTCAGATTCACAACGCCGACCGAGCCTGCGAAAACGAAAGAGGGAACGAAAAGAAAAGCGAGCAGCCATGCACGAATCATAAAGTCCTCCCGACTTTAAAAAGAACTGTCTTTCCTAGACAGGGCGATGTGCGCAAACACATAGACAAGGTTGTTGTCCGTTGTTCACATGCCAGTGTTTCGTATTTGAAGGAATCTCCACGCGGTCTCCAGCACGTAAAAGAAACTGGTTTCCAGCAATGTTAAACAAAAGTTCTCCGTCCACAACCATGCGAACCTCACCAAAAGGATGTCGGTGCTCAGAGATTTTCACCTGAGGTTCGTAGGATTCTTCATAAGGTTCGAGCCCCTCAGCTTCCATAAGAATTTTTGCTTGTTCCTTGTTCGGACTGATGGGTGCTTGCCAGCGAATGATCAACATGCGACAAGAATACAAAATTCTACAGGAAACGGCAACTTATCATGATCCATTTGTCTGGTATTACGAAGCAATATGGCAATAAAATCCTTTATCGCAACGGGAGCTTTCAGATCAATCCCGGCGAAAAAATCGGTTTGGTCGGCCCCAATGGTGCCGGAAAGACAACGGTTTTCCGAATCATCACCGGCGACGAAGGCTATGATCAAGGCTCCGTTTCCAAACCCGATCGCACGACGGTGGGATACTTTTCGCAAAACATCGAAGACATGCGCGGACGCACAGCGCTTGAAGAGGTGAAGGCTGCTCACCCTGAATTGCCAGCCCTCGCCGTCGAAATGAAAGATCTCGAAAAAAAGCTCGAAGATTCGGCGGTGAATCCCGTTTCTGACGAGGAAATGGAAAAAATCCTAGATCGTTATGGGCACGTGCAGGCGGAATTCGAACGCCTCGGCGGTTACGACATCGAATCGCGAGCGGCCGAAATTCTCACCGGTCTCGGAATTGGCCCCGACGACTACCATCGTCCCACCGAAAGTTTCAGCGGTGGATGGAAGATGCGTATTGCCCTGGCGAAAATCCTAGCGCTTCAGCCCGAAGTTTTGCTAATGGACGAGCCGACGAATCACTTGGACGTCGAAAGCATCGTCTGGCTGGAAGAGTGGCTGATGAACTTCAAAGGTTCCATCCTGATGACAAGCCACGATCGCGACTTCATGAATCGCCTGGTTGGAAAGATCGTCGAAATTTCCAATCAACAGATCACAACCTACACCGGAAACTACGACTTCTACGAACGTGAAAAGAAAATCCGCCAAGAACAGCTTGTCGCCGCAGCGAAACGCCAAGAAGACATGCTCGCCAAAGAGGAAGAGTTCATCGCGCGCTTCGCAGCCCGCGCTTCCCACGCTGCCCAAGTCCAATCCCGAGTCAAAAAGCTCGAGAAAATCGACCGCATCGAAATCCCGCCGGACGAAAAGGACATCAAGTTCGAATGGCCGGAGCCCCCACGCGGTGGCGACGAAGTCGTCAAATTCGAACAGCTCACCAAGATCTGGACCCGTCACGATGGCAAAGAAAAGATGGTGTTTCAAAATGCGACAGCTCTCGTCAAGCGGCTGGACCGTGTCGCCCTAGTCGGAGTGAACGGGGCGGGTAAATCCACTCTTTTAAAGATGATTGCCGGCGAAACCCAGGCCACCGAAGGCAAGCTCCAGCTCGGCGCCGCCATCCAGATGGGTTACTTCTCTCAAAACTCGATGGACGTCCTCACGCCCAGCAATACGGTCTTAGAAGAGGTCCACTCCGCAGTCCCAACGGCAGGCCTCGGTTACATTCGAACTTTGCTAGGGGCATTTAAATTCTCAGGAGAAGACGCAGAGAAGAAAGTCTCCGTCTTATCTGGAGGAGAGAAGAGCCGCGTGGTTCTAGCCAAGATCCTGTCTCGACCAGTGAACCTTTTGGTTCTCGACGAGCCAACCAATCACTTGGACATCAAATCTCGCGAAACACTCCTGCAAGCCATCAAAGACTTCGAAGGTACAGTTATCATCGTCAGCCACGATCGCTACTTCCTCAGAGAGATTACAACCCGAGTTTTCGAGCTGGATAAAAACCGTCTCCTCACATACGACGGCACCTACGAAGAGTACCTCGAACGCCGCCAACACTAACGTCACCTCCTGTCTTCCCATTTTCCATTCTCCAATCGCCATTTTCCTAAAACCCCAGCCACAAGCTGGGGTTTTTTATTATAAGGTCTAGTCTATTGCGATCTAGCAAAAAATTTGTTGAGTCCTTAGACAGTTTTAAACGGCTTTCGTCTCACTCTAAAACAAGAAACAAAATCATATCAAAGCGACGCAGGATCTGAGGCCAATTCTTTGTCAGAAGCTCTCTTTTTCAATCCGTTTTGTTAAGTCCTGTCAAAAGGCCGACGATAGAAATGGTGTGGATGTTATTACCTTGAGGAGGACCATTTGAGCGAGTCGGAAATGTCTCACAAACCATCTCAAATGCTCGAAGAAATTTTAGCGTTTGTAGACCAGTCGACCGGCCTTTCTTCTAACGTGACGGAAGCGGGAGTTGTAGCGATCGAACAGAATGTCGATGGAAAGGTCTTCCGCTTCACAAGCGAAGAGCTCGCCGAAGTTCTCCAGCGCTTCGATGCGGACGGGAAACAGTTCATTCAAGTGAACTTTCAATCCGGAAACAAAGTTTTATTTACAGAAACTCTCGTCGGGTTCAAGCCTCGAGAGACTCTCGGTCTTGATATGAGTAAGATTCCTCGTGTTGTGACCACTCCTGATCTGATCAGTGTGTTTGAGGCGATAGAGGACTCGATGAGTTCCGATTCCACCCCAGAACATGAGATCGAAATCCTAAAAAAGGTGTTTTTGGCGATCCTTCATGGCGGAGAAAACGCAGGATTCGATTTAACTTTCGAAAGAAAGTGGCTTGCTCGACTCGTGCCGTCAAAATTTCGTGCTTCTGCATAATCACATCTAAAATCAGCAGGTTATCCAAAAATCTGCTGAGTCTTTAAGCAAAAAATCAGCTGCTTTGTTCAGCAATTCTTAGAATAAAAACAGCCCTTTAAAAAATCTTTAAAATACCTATTGACCTTTTTCGGCCGCAACAGCATAACCAGCCTCACTTTGCGGGGGCATAGCTCAGCTGGGAGAGCATCTGATTT
>CBIHNI010000021.1:0-33584 GCA_966211455.1 uncultured Bdellovibrio sp. | reverse complement strand
GGCCGTCCATAGCGGGTTCGGGCTGGCCGAAGCCCGATTGCAGGACGCACGGCCCTCATGATACGCGAAGAACTACACAGCCCAGGAAAGCACCTACCCCCGATAAGACTCGGCCTGCTCTCGCTCTAGATCCTTGAGATCTTCGGTCTCGCGCGGTGGAGGAATTGGATTGACCTTCAGAGCCCCTTCGCCACCTTCGAGGCCTGATAAAGCAGGGCCGGTGATCACACTGCCGTCTAAGGCGAAACGGGAACCGTGGCAGGGACAGTCCCAAGATTTTTCGACCGAATTCCAGTGCACGACTCCGCCCAGGTGAGGACAGACCGCGGACATCTGGGTGACTTCGCCATAAGGATCTTTGTAGACCGCCATCTTTTGCATTCCATTTTGAATGACGGCGCCTTCGCCGGTCGGGATTTGCGAGGCGTTCGTGATCTCGCCGCCTTTCAGGTAATCGGTGTACTGCCAAGCGGTGTTGAGATTTTCTTTCAAAAATTCAAGACCTGAACTGACTGTTTTGCGGGCGGGATCGTAGATCTCGACGTAAGGATTCGAGCGGCCTTGCAATAAATCCGTCAGCAGAACGCCGGCGATGGTTCCGTGCGTGAGCCCCTGACCCGAATCTCCGGTGGCGATGAATATGTTTTCTTCGCCGGGATTTTTCCCGATAAAGGCAACGCCGTCGACGGGCTCAAGAATTTGTCCGGACCAGCGATACTGAAACGACAAGATCATGGGGAAATGCTGACGGGCCCAGTTTTCCAAATTTGAAAAGTGCACAAATAAATCGTGACCTTGACCGGTTCGATGATCTTCGCCACCGATCAAAATCAAATCGTAGATGTCCGACCGCTCGTCGGCCGAAACGCGGACGTAATGATAGGGATCCTGCGTATCCCAATACAATCCCAGCGGGACGCTGCCTTTCGGAACTGTGGCGGCAATGACGTAAGTGCGATAAGCCGCTTGCTTGGTGTGAATGGCATAACGATCGTTGATGGGGGTATTGGTCGCAACGACGATCTGTTTGGCGTTGATCACGTGGCCGTCTTCCAAAGTGATATGCGGAGTTGGCTCGCGTTCGATTTTGTCGGCTTTGTAATGAATGTAAATCTGTCCGCCGTAACGTTCGATGGCCTGGGCCAAGCCATTCATGTACTTGATGGCATGAAACTGCGCTTGCTGAGGAAAGCGAATGGCAGGACCGGTATCGAAAGGCATATGCGGGATTGAGTTTTTCATTTCAACGTTTTGAAATCCCAGATTGTGAATCGTTTCCAGTTCTTTGTGCAGATAATCCGGAGTTTTTTCGGGATCCAAAAACAGATACCCGTCGATGCGTTTGAAATCGCAATCGATCAGCTCTTCACCAATGATGGCTTCGATCTTATCGATTGCTTCGCGGTGGCTTTGACCAATCAGGGCCGCCTTGCGTTCACCGTGATAACGAACCAGATTGAAAAAGCGATCGTCCATCGCCCATGTCAAATGTCCCGTGGTTCGGCCCGTTTGCCCACCAGCCAGCGGGCCCATGTCGACAACGATCACCGAGCGGCCTTCTTTCGCTAACAGATACGCCGTGGTCAGACCGGCGATTCCGGCACCGACAATGCACACATCACACTCGGAATCTTTTTGTCCTTGTGGGGGCAGAAATGGATCGACATCCATCCAGCAAGAAATACTTTCGCCCGAAAACGTTTTATCGATATCCATAGCAGACCTCCCCCGTGATATTTGGAAAAGCTGCATAATTTGTTCCGAATGTCACAAGTCAAAAACAGTTTGCGATTGACGATTTCACAGAAAAAACTTGAATCTGAAAACATCAGGAGAAACTTGTGAACGCGGAAACGGTCTTGAAGTTTTGGTTCGAAGAGCTGACGCAAAAACAATGGTTCAGCAAAGATGCAAAGGTCGACGAGATGATTCGCACCCGCTTCGGCGAATTGCATGCACAAGCCAGTCGCGCTGAGCTCTTCTCGTGGCGTGAAACCATCGTCGGCCGCCTGGCCGAGGTGATCGTACTGGATCAGTTTTCAAGAAACCTGTTTCGGGATGATGCCCGTGCTTTTGCACAGGATCCTTTGGCTTTGGCCTTGTCGCAAGAAGCGATTCGCACGGGCTTGCATCTTTCCAAACTGTCGCAGCCGCAAAGAATTTTTCTGTATATGCCGTTCATGCACAGCGAATCTTTGGCGATTCACGATATCGCCGTCGGTTTGTTTTCAGAAAAAGGGCTCGAGTTCAATCTTGATTTCGAACACCGTCACCGGGATATTTTGAAGAAATTCGGCCGCTATCCCCATCGCAACAAAGCTTTGGGACGAGTTTCGACTCCCGAAGAGATCGAATTTCTGAAACAACCCGGCAGCAGTTTCTAGCTTAAGACTTGGCTGTTTTCGACTCGGCTTCGATTGTTGTGCTTTTGCCGTCTTTAAAATACCAGACACCGGCTTGTTTGCGGAATTTTGAAACCTCGTGATGAAGCTGCTCGGGCCCTTCGCCGACTTTGAACCAAGCTTTGAATTCAACCATGCCTTTGTTGCCTTCTTGCGAAGACTTCAAAACTTCCAATTTTAAAAACTTTGACGAGTTCGCCCACTCTTCATTCGCTTTCATATCAAATTCGTAACGAACCTGCGGATCTGTGGTTTCGGCAACGTAATCCATTTTCTTCAGGCAGAAGGCGGTGTAACGAGAACGCATCAGCTCTTCCGGACTCTCGGCTTGACGTTGACCTTCGATCAAAGGTTCACAGCACTGCTCAAGTTTCTTTCCGCTTCCGCAAGGACAATTCATGGTGCTTCCTTTATGCCTCGGGTCACCCGAGAGTTGAGGGGATCTATGCCCCAATTGTTGGCTAACCGCATTCTGAAGTGATGGCCGCTAATATGCAACAGCGTGAAAGACCAGTCAAAGGATCGACTTGTGGAACTTCATTTTAAAGATCGCACCGAAGCAGGACAGCTCCTGGCCGAACAATTGAAAAACAAAATCCAAGAAAAACCCTACGTCTTCGCGCTTCCCCGCGGAGGCGTTCCCGTCGCGGCCCCCATCGCCGCAGCCTTGGGAACCGAAGTGGATCTTCTTTTAGTTAAAAAAATTCCGGCCCCCCGCCATCCCGAGGTCGCCATCGGCGCCATCGCTGAAGAAGACGATCCCATCTGGCAAGACCAGCAGATTCTGGGATTTCAAATGGAGCAAGCCGACCGGGAACGTCTTTTGGTGAAGGCGCAAAAATCCATCGCCCGCCAACGGCGGCTTTGGAAAACCGACTCGCATGTCACCGACATCAAAGATCAAACCGTGATCTTGGTCGATGACGGATTGGCCACAGGTGCGACAACAATTGCGGCGATTCAGTTTCTGCGGCAACGAAAACCCGGACGAATCATTCTGGCCGTACCGGTCGCCGCAAAGATCGCGATCAAAAAAATCCAAACGCTGGTGGACGAGATCGTCTGCTTGTTCGTTCCCGAATACTTTGTCAGCGTCGCGGATTTTTATGACGACTTTGCGCAGGTGACGGACAAGCAGGTTAGCGACCTTTTGAAACCCTTCAGGCAAGCGGAATTCTGAGTCAATCTGCCCCGAGTTTCAGCATCTTGATCTTTATGCTTCATCGTGAGCCCTCGTCGCGCCGGTATGGATTTGGCAAAAACCATTTCGCAAATACGGAGGTGCATATGGCTTCAGTCGATCAACCAGCTCCTGCATTTACCCAAAGTGGGGGTGCGGAAGTTTTTGAAAACAAACGGGACGAATCCGATATCCTGGCGGATCAGGATCAAACCATCGCGGCGGATCCTTTAACCCGAGATGAAAACATGGGCGCCAAAAGTACAACGCTGGACGGCCTTGAAGAAGAACCCGGCGATTTTATGCGTGGCGAAGTCGATGTGAAAGAGCAAATGGATCGCGCTGCCAATGCGCTTGAGTCCTCGATTTTGGGATTGAGCAACCAATCCGACGAAGACAGCCCCAGGACCGAGCTGGGTGCCGCCTTTCAAGACACTCCAGGCGGACTGGAAGAGGTCGAAATGAAAACGGACGAAGACTTGGCACGGGCCCGTCATGCCCATCGTCGTCCCACATCGCATTGAGATGCTGAAAGAGTGTGGAAAGAACAGTGCGAAAGAACAAAGTTGACTCTTTTGCAGGCATTCCCATCTTTATCCTACCAGGATCTGAACGTTATTCTCCTCCTGGTTTCGATTGAATCTGCACCCTGCTATCAATCGAACGAAATCGTGAAGAATCGGGGTTTATTCCCTGAGAGTCTTCCAAAAAACCTAGCTAGGCTTTGTCTTAGCTAGGTTTTTTATGTCTTCCATAAGATTGATGCGAAACGCTTTTCTGAAATTTTCTGTTATGGCATTGCGTTGCCCATTTCCCCCATTGACCGATCTGGCTTGGACTTGGTCTGCTTGATTTCACCACAAACTGAGTATTTCAAGTGCGTGGCTTTGACATGTCGATTTCCGCAAGCACGGACGTGATTTCGGAAGATGTGAAAAAGAAAACCAATCAGGAGGGAACCACAAATGAAACTAGCAAAAATGACCTGCGCCGCGCTGTTAATGGCACTGAGCTTGGGCGCAAACGCCTCACCACGCATCGTTGGTGGAGTTGAAGCAACTAAAGGTGAATTTCCATTCATCGTATCTCTGCAAAGCAGCTTCTATGGCCACTTTTGCGGTGGATCTCTGATTAAGCCTGACTGGGTTTTGACTGCGGGTCACTGCTCGAAAGCAACAACAATCGACAAAGTCGTTATCGGCTTGCACGATCAAAAAAACACGACTGGCGCTGAGACAATCAAAGTCAAACGCGTGATCACTCACCCACAATACGACGGCAACACTGTTGATTATGACTACGCTCTGATCCAATTGGAAACTCCGTCAAAATTTGCTCCGATCGCGATCAACACAGCTGACATTCCAGCAGTCACGACATCTCAAATGATGGCAACAACTGCAGGTTGGGGCGTTCTTTCTGAAAGCTCTTCAGCAGCGGCTCAAAAGCTGATGAAAGTCAGCGTTCCGTTGGTCGACCACGCGACTTGCGAAAAAGCTTATGCTGATTTCAACGCGGTTACCGAGCGCATGATCTGCGCTGGTTACGCAGCTGGCGGCAAAGACGCTTGCCAAGGCGACAGCGGTGGTCCATTGGTTATGAAAACAACTGGCGGTCAAGACACTTTGATCGGTGTTGTGAGCTGGGGCCAAGGCTGCGCACGTCCTGAATTGTACGGCGTTTACAGCGACGTGAGCAAAGCGGCTCAGTGGATCGCTGATACCACGAAGTAATTTTTAAAGTTGAAAAACTGAAGGAAAGAGGTTGTTATGCAACCTCTTTTTTTTTGCCTTTCAAAGGGTTTCAAATCCAGTGCTGCATCTGCAAAATCTCTCGAAACAATTCGGCTCCAAGGTGCTTTTCGAAAACGCCGATGGCCATATCGGACATCGTTCGCGTGTGGCGCTGATCGGTCCGAATGGCGCCGGCAAATCCACACTGATCAAAATCATCATGGGTCTTGAAAGCCCCGATGAAGGCCAGGTTTCGCGCGCCAATCACCTGGCGATCGGTTACCTGCCACAAGAAATCCCAAAGATGTCAGGCCGATCCGTGCTGGAAGAAGTCATGCGCACTGATGGCCGCCGCAACGAACTGTTGGCTGCCAAAACTGAAATGGAAAACAAGTTCGCGGTTGATGTCGCATCCGACGCCGATCTGGAACGCTATGGCCGTATCGTTGAAGAGCTTGAAAACCTGGATGAATACCGCCTGGAATCCCGAGCCAAAGCCATCTTAGGTGGGATGGGATTTAAGACCACAGATTTTGGCCGTTCGCTGACCGAATTCAGTGGGGGCTGGTTGATGCGCATCGCTTTGTCGCGCATTCTGCTGATGGATCCGGATCTTTTGCTTCTTGACGAGCCAACCAATCACCTGGATTTGGAATCCGTTCTTTGGCTGGAAGAATTTTTGAAACGCACGCAAGGCGCCCTGCTGATGATCAGTCACGACAGCGCGTTTTTAAATCGCATCGTCACCGAAGTGATGGAAATCGATCAAAAGAAGCTGGTCAGCTACAAAGGAAATCTAGATTCTTACGCCATTCAAAAAGAAGAGCGTTTGAAAGTCCTGCGCGCCCAATACGCCGGTCAACAAGCCAAAGTCGCCGAGATCGAAGCTTTCGTTTCCCGCTTCGGTGCAAAGGCGACCAAAGCCCGCCAAGCGCAAAGCAAATTGAAGCAACTGGAAAAAATGGATCTGATCGAACTGCCGGATGATCGAAAAAATATTCGCTTTCAGTTCCCGCCGGCCCCCCACAGCGGAAAAGATGTTCTCACCGCCGAACACGCGGCCGTTCGCTTCGGCGAAAAGACGGTGTTCAAAGATCTGAACTGGCTTCTGCGCAAGGGCACACGCACCGCGATCGTCGGCGTCAATGGTGCGGGTAAAACCACGTTGCTGAAACTGATCGCGCAAGCATTGAAACCTTCCGAAGGCACGGTCAAGCTGGGGCACGAAGTGAAGATCGGTTATTATTCGCAAATGCAGGCCGAAACCTTGAATATGAAAAACACCATCATGCAAGAGCTCGAGCAGGTCGCCCCCGACATGCCGATCTCACACGTGCGTGCGGTGGCCGGTGCTTTCCTGTTCACCGGCGATGCGGTGGAAAAAAAGTGCCAGGTTCTTTCTGGCGGTGAAAAAGCCCGTGTCGCTTTGGCAAAGCTTCTGCTGTCCCCTTCAAATTTCTTGGTGCTGGATGAACCGACCAATCACTTGGATGTCGAATCGCGCGGCGTTTTGCTGGATGCGCTTCAAGATTACACGGGGACCTTGTGTTTGGTTTCGCACGACCGCGAGTTTGTCACCCCACTTGTGGACCAAGTTCTGGAAATCATCCCAGCCGAAGGCGGATCGCAAGTTCTGCACCTGACCCAAACTTATGAAGAGTACCTGGAGCGCAAACTGAAAGAAGCTTCCGGCGCGCTTTCAAGTTCCGAAGTGCTAACAAAGAAACCGGCGAGTTCGACGGCCACGCCCCCGGCAGCCGACGTAAAGAAAGCGCCATCCAACAATCAGCGCAAAGCTTGGCAAACCGAGATGGAAAAGCTCGAGAAACGAATCTCCGAGCTTGAAACCAATCAAGCCAAACTTCGCGAGCAGATGCAGGACCCAGCGACTTACGAAGACAAAGCCCGCATTCAAGAATTGCTTTCCGAACAACGCAAGATCGATATCGAACTTGAAACCAGCTTCGCCCGCTGGGAAGAAGTCAGTCACCTTTTGAATTCTTAGATTTCGGTGCGCACCAGAAATGCTGCGTCGGCCATTCCGTCAATGCTGCTACAATCGCAGCTGCCAATGACCTTTTTGGGAAACCTTAAACTCGGCATCCTCGAATGAAATGAATTCTTCATTCTCGATAGATTCAAGCCAATTGTGCAAATCATAATATCAAAATCGGCACCAAAGTTGAAACTTCATTTCTGTAGCGGAAACGACGGCGCCCATCTCTGATAAGGATGCGGCAAAAGGAATGATATGAACACTCGTCGACAAATTTTGGCTCTTGGTTTCATTCTCCTTTTTCAGTCGTATGCGTTGTCTCAAAATGAGACGAATGCAAAATCATGCATCCGAAAAGGCCACAATGTTGAAGAGTGTCGGATCCAAGTCAAAGCTCAGGATGGTCAGCTTCGCACTTATTTTTATGATATCCGCCGTCCGGCACCGGGTGCGCCCACGGTGCTGACAATCCCTGGCGGACCTGGATTTGGCAATATGGGAAAAATTCCGATGATCGCACAGGCCTTCGGCCTTCCCTCTGACGTTGGGATGATTGCCATCGATCCTCGCGGCCTGAATAAGAATGATTATGGCCCCGACAAAGAGGGACGCATCTACACCCAGAATCAAATCGTCCGCGATATCATCGCCGTCATCGAAAATGAAAAGCCACAAAGCCTGATCGTCGAAGGCTTCAGCCACGGATCCGTTCTGGCCACAGTGCTGGGACATGAATTGAGCAAAGAGGGATCGACTTTACCAAAACCGGCGGCCCTTCTGATCGGCGGTGTTCTGGCAAAATCTTTCGACAACTCGGCCGACTATACGAAGAACGTCAACGCGCAGCTATCCCGTATTCTTGCAAGCATTCCACAGGAGCAAATTCCAACTTTGAAGGCGCGCCTGCAAAAGATTAAAAATGAAACTTTCAAAGGCGACGACAGCACCATGGCCTACTGGCTGCAATTTTTATTGGTCACCAATATCGAACACGGCGACATCAGCTATCCACCCAATGCCAAAGCTTTCCTTCAGGCTCTGGCAGACCCTTCGACTTCTGACCATGATCTGACAGCTCTGATAAAAACACGAACCCGAATGGTCCAAGCGCTTACCGAGAAAATGCAAGAGCCCTTCAAACCTGGAAAAATGTCAGCGGTGATCAAATGCCAGGAGCTGAATATGTCACCTTCTGAAGAGGTCGCTTTGGACATCAATCGCCTTCAAATCGTGATCACAAGCGAAGGAGCAGGCAGCTGCAAGGATCAAAGTTTCAAGTTGAAGAACCCATTCAAGGCCTCTGACTTCCAGGTTCGTGGAGTTCCCATCGTTTACCTGCAGGGCGAATACGATCCCGCCACCCCGGCCGCCGGTGCTAAAGAACATTACAATGGTCAGAAAAGTACCGACAAAATCTATATCGAAATCGAACAAGCCGCCCACGTCGGACCAACATTTTTCAGCGCCTGCCCTGCTTTATGGAAAGCTCTGCCAAAAGGAGTCCTGGCAGTAAAACAAACTTTCAACGACTGCCGCACCAAAAATTCAAGTCTGCAGTCCCTCGAGATCCGCGCCCTGCAAAGTGGAAATAAGCCCTCGGCACCAACCGCCAACGACTCGGCAATTCCTTACTATGGAACTGTTCCGATGTACGGAACGAATTGAAATCGAAGTTGTTCTCAAATTGCCATTACTGGTTCTTCTTTTGGGGAAGGAGGTCACCAGGTGCTGATATTATCTTTTTCTTATAACAAAACCGTCCGGACGCACCCTGCCTTCAACAACCAGTAAGAGTATACCAAATAACATCATTCCTATGCCTACTCCTAAGAAGACATTCGACAACTCAGCATCGCCAAAAATCTGCGGAACATATTGTTTAAAATCGAAAATTGCCGTAATTGCACCGCTGCAAATTAGAATTGATCCTAGCCAAGAATATTTTCTCTTTCTTTTGCCAGAAGCAGTACTTTCTTTCTCAGGCACAAACTCTATTACTCAATATCTCCCATAATTACCACGTTGGGGCCATATTCAGTCAGTACATACACCTGTGATCCGCCGGCTGTCTTAATTGAAGTATATGGCAATTAATACGCCCAATACTGTTGGCCCGAAGAGTATTGCCGCATTTATTTTCGCTGACTTTGGTCCCACCAGCCTCTCCTTACGATTTTACTATATGATCGGAAGAGTACTCTGATCCCTTGATGGCGAAGGGGCCCGAGCTTCCTAAGCGAACATGCTAAACTACTTCTCCGAAGTAAGGGAAAGCTATCCAAACGAGAAAGTAAGGCAATGCCAATGAATAGATAAAGGACTTCCATGATGTAGTTTTTAAAGACAGCCACCACAGTAAAAGTAACGCCACAACATTCAACATCAGGACCATTAGGTAATGGTTAAGACCCTGATACTGAATGCCGTACTTATGAGAAATTGAAAACCACACTGCACTTCCAGCGGTTATTAAAGAATTGATTATAAAGGCCCTTTTCTTAAAAGTTTCTGAATTCTTATCAAAGACAAGAATAGAGGAGACATAAAAGATAAGTAGACAAGTCAAAATTAAAATATGAACCCCGCCAAGCGCACACAAAACTTGATAGAATGGTAAGGGAAAAATTATTGAAGGTTGCCCAACTAAATAAATTGGAACTACTCCTAAGATCAATGTTCCCATCATACCTAGAATATAGTGCAGCTTCTTATTCATCTACTACCGTGCTATCAGTATCCTGATCTGAATCCCGCTTTAGTTGTTCAATTTTTTTTGCAGGACTTGGCTTTTGATTCGATTGATTGGATAGCTTTTTGAATCATTTCAGAATCCGCTTGGACTACCTTACTATCTCTAATCAGTTCTTTTTTGCTAGTTATAAAGACCGTTCTTTGAGAATTTGTCTCTTGAATTTTAATTCTCAGTCCACCACTTGGCACATTTTCCGTCATTGTATTTAGCCCAAATATAGCGTCAATCTCACAAGAGGTAGTTTTAAATGCACAATGCGATCTGCGCTCAATATCTTCCTCTTTTATTGGCACAAAAAATTTCGTGCTCAAAGGAATGTAATTAACCGCGTATACAATTGTACATTCCTTTGCGTAACTAGAATTAAAGAAAAACAGGCTGGCTATGCTCAAAATAATTTTATTCATATTAATAGCTTATCCTATTATATCCTTCAATTGGAGACATGATGGGATTTTCGAACTGATTAATATTACCCATAGAGCTAGGCGTTCCTTCATCCTCTCCTCCTGCCAGATGCCCTAGCTCATGTGCCAATATTCTGGCAGTAGATGCGTCTTGTGGTCCACTGTCAGTGTTAATGGAAGGATGGAAGTTCGGATCCAAAGTTACATTGTTTCCATCAGCTTCTGCATCATTAAATCCACACTGCGCCTTGATAAGATAAATCTTGTCAGATTTGTGAAGCTTGCTAAGCAAAGCGCGACCAGCTGACGATTTCATGATCGTTTTAATTGCAGATTTAAGGAGCTTTGCTGAATTCTTATCCGCGAACCATAACTTTAGACCTGATGGGTCCATGAAATTTATAGGATCGTTGGCAACATAGCCAAAAAGATTCGCACTTCCCCCACCAAACAAAATCGGATCTTTCGAAATCCATCTCCCCGGCACCGGATCATAGAATCTCGCTCCAAACTTCACGAGCGCTTCTGTTGGGAAGTAAATCCCTCCCGCGAATCCATAAGCCTGGAATCCCGGAGAAGTATCGTTCGTCACCCGACCAAACACGTTGTAATCCATTCGCTGGCCGATCACGCCGTCCGATGCGCGAACCACCAAGCGCGGTGATCCCAAATGGTCCGTGATAATTCGGTACCAAGAGCCGTTATAGAAAGTATCCGGCGTGTTGATGTGGGTTCCATATTGGTAAACCTGACTGATCACACCGGCGTCAGTTGTCTTGGCCAGGATTCGGTAATCATCCGCATAGACATATCGGTAATTGACCGTGGTGCCCGTCTTACGCATGACCAAGCGATTCTCACCATCATATCCGTACGAGAAAACCGAGCCCGTCGGAGTTGTGTAGGTTTTCAAATTCCCAATCGCATCCCACGTGTAGTCCGTATTTCCGGTTCCAGGCGTGACCCTTTGAGTTCGATCTCCATTCGCGTTGTGCGTATACGTCAGTGTGCTTTGTGTCAGCTGGCGGTCCTGATCATCAAACGTTGCCGTGAATGAAGCCCCTGAACCCGAGCCGCTGGTTCGATTTCCGTTGGTGTCAAAAGTATATGCCGCTGACAGCACGCTGTTCACGTAAACACCTTCCAGGCGGCCGACGCTGTCGTAATCATAGTCGTAAAGTGTGGTCACTCCGCCGATGGTTTCCGTCTTCGAGGTGATTCGGTGCAAAGTGTCCCGGGTCAGGGTGTAAGAATAAAGAAGGACCGGCGAACCGCTGGTCGGATTGTAATACGCCGAATACCCCGACAGATTTCCGTAAGTGTCGTAGGTTCTTGAATCCGAAATTTTATCGAAAGCCGTCGTCGCAAGTCTGCCGGATGGATAGCTGTAGGTCAGCGCCATTCCACCAATCGAGGTCGGCTGACTGTCGTTATTGTAGGTGATCGAGGTCGACAAATTCGGAGATGAAGCATTCCCTTGGGTCGTGATGTTGCTAACACGGTGGGCCCAGTCATATGTGCGCGTGACTTTCCCAACCAAGAAATCAGTGGCCGTTTTTCTTTGCTCTTCAGTCGCAATGTTTCGGCCATAATAAGTATAATTGCTGCGAATCCCGTCAGCGGAATCAATTCTGGAAATCAGATCCGTATTTGTCTGATAGGTGTATGAATTCGTGCCGCCCGCCAAAGTGATATTCGAAAGAAGTCCGGTCGTCGAATTGTAATTGAACGCCGCCGTGTCGCCCGTTGGACGCGTGATCAAGGTCAACTGCTTGTCCATGTTATAGGTGTATTGAGTGTTCACAACCGAAACGCCAGTCAAAGTCGGCGGCTGGTATTCTGAAGGAAGCTCGAACGCGTTGAACGTAAACGCATGCAGTGGTCGGCTTGGAGGCGTCACGCCTGTCATATTGCCATTTGCATCGTAGGAATACTGGATCACGCGCGTGTCTGGCAAGGTAACCGAAGTCAGCCTTCCAGCAAGGTCATAAAAATACGACGTCACTTCGCTCAATCCATTTGTTACAGACTGAAGAAATCCGGCCGAGTTGTAAGCGTAGGTTTTTTGATTGTATGTCCCTTGAACCGTTCTAGCCAGTCTACCGCTCGAGTCATAAGAAATCGTCGTCGCGGTGTCTGACCCGATTTGGAAAGAAATCGGCCGTTCGTTTGCGTCGTAGGTCGTCTTGCTTGTTGCGCCCTCGTCGCTCGTGACTGTTTTTTCCCTGGTTGTACTGTTGTAAACCTCGACACTGTCCATCGCCCCCGTGCTGGTCGTTTTCGTCAGCATCGAGAAATTAAATGGATCTGGCGTCACGCCCGTGGGATAAGACACGCTTTGGGCGTAGGTCGTTGTTCTTGTCGTGCTTCCGTACGTAAGCGAGGAGCTTGCTTCACGCGTTAGAGACCTTCCGAATCGCTCGTCATCCATTACAGTGTTGCCATAGCTTTCGATCGAATTCCATCCTCCGTAGGATCCACTCACATATTCAGTGCTGGTCGTTGCCATACCACTTGGATCTGTCAACGTTCTGTTGAAATGCCCATTCGAATCAAAAGCTGTGTTGTAAGTTGTGCTACGATTCAGGTTTGATTTTTTTGTCAGACCCCCAACGCCCGCGATGATTGCCCAGAAATCTCCACCATTTCCAAGGTCCTTGGTAAGCATTCCGTTTGAATCGTAGGTAAAGGTAGAGACTTGCCCACCAGGTTTGGTAAACGTCTCAAGAAGACCTGTGCCAGTACCTGAAACAGTCTTATAGGTCATTTGATAAGATTCACTATTTGGATTGGTCACTCCAGAAAGCAGTCCATTTGAATTTGTTGTGACCGTCGTAACCTGTCCATGAGGGGCAGTGATTGATGTCATCTTACCAGAGCCATTTCTAGCAATTATAACCTGGTTTCCATAAGCATCGGTGATCGACGTGAGACGAGAGTTGGAGTCATATCCAAAACTGTACTTCAAGGCTCCCATAAGCCCAGTTCTTGTCTCTAAATGCTTTCCTTGATATGAGAAAATATAAACTTCAGATCCGTCTGACTTTGGTGTCATCCAGTTTTGATTGGACAAAAGAATTGGACGTCTTTCTAGAACCTCACCTGTTCCCAGAAAAAGGCGGCTTTGTCCGGGCGCAAAAGTGTGGTGAACACCAAGTGTCCAACCTTCGTTGTTAAACCATGCCACTGATGGATATTGGGCTGTCGTCGAAATATACTCTGCCGCTCTTAAGCTCGTATAGTACAAACCGAAGTCTATTCCCGTGAGGGGAATTTCTTCTCCTAGGGTTTGCTTTTCTACATTGATAATGGAGCCCGATACAGGACATGCGACCTCTGGCGGCCGGTCTAGTCCAGAGCCCAAAAAATTCATAGTACCAAAACTGGGATCATGCCACGGCAAGCTAGGATCGGTACCATATGTGTCCCATGGAATAGATAAGGCGGCTTGCATGGTGGACTTGGATGAAGGCGTGAATGTCACTTGAACCAAGCAAGATTGGCCAGGATTTAGAGTCACTCCGCTACACGCATCGCTGGTTAATGCAAAATCTGGCGAACCTGAAATTGAAAGCGTACCCATAATTTCAGTCGCTTCCGGAGCGAAGTTGTAATTCACAAAGCGATAATTTAGCACCCCGCTGTGGCCTACAGTTATATTTCCAGCGATATAATTCGCGCTGAATGTATACCGATTTGATGCCGATCGCTTAAGATCAGACAGATTAATTGCATTTATTTCTTCAGTATTCGCAACTTGATACGGAAACCCACTCCCACCCCAAGCAACCGAAACAAATGCCAATAGCGATAGCGACGCGATCATCGTTTTCATGCAAAATTCCTTTTTGTTTATGAAAGGAGCTTTACGATTTCGCGATCTTTATACAAATAAATTACATGTTGTTTAGGCAAAACTAGACCAGCAGCCGCAAATTCTGCCAAAGAATTCGACATTTCCACCAATTGCGATCCGCGTTGAAAATCCCTTGGATCCAAACTTGCGCCCGCTTCTTGCACCACCACCTTTCATGAGAAAGAAACCGCACGATATTGCCACGATGTTTTCCCGGATCCGCAAAGCGATCAAACCTTTTGCCAAAGCCATGCTGTTCGAAATCAAGGACCAAGGATACGGCACCCCTTATGAACAGCTTGTGGCTTGCATGTTATCGATTCGCACCCGGGATGAAACCAGTCTTGTGGTTGTGCAAAATCTTTTTTCGATCGCGCGCACGCCGAAAGACATGTTAAATCTCAGTCTGCCTGAACTTGCTAATTTGATTCAGCCTTGTACATTTCCTTATCAAAAAGCAAAAAACATTCTTGAGATTTCGCGTCTGTCTGTCGAGCTTTACAAAGGCAGTCTTCCCTGCGATTTTGCATCTTTGACCGCGCTTCCCGGTGTCGGTCCGAAATGTGCCAATCTGGTGCTTGGAATCGCGTGCGAGATCCCATCCATCGGGGTCGATATTCATGTCCATCGCATCACCAATCGCTGGGGCTATATCGCAGCCCCCACGCCGGAAAAAACTTTGCACGAATTGGAATTGAAACTTCCGAAAGCGCGCTGGGTGGAAATCAACGAACTGCTGGTTCCATTCGGAAAACACATTTGCACCGGCACCAATCCCAAGTGTCCGACCTGTCCCGTGTTGGAATACTGTCAGCAAATTGGAGTGCGTTCTTCACAAAGTTCACGGCGGGAAAATAGCACTGTCAAATACTTGCCCTAGATATGGCTTTTTCCCTTTGAAAATCTGAAGCAAACACCCGCGTATAGACACTGTTGTATGTTCGCAAAACTGCTTGCGCTTCACAAAATCTGAACCAAGTTTTTATCAATTGATGAGTGAACAAAAACAACAACGCCACTGATGAAGGTGGACTTTTTCAAAGGATGAAAAATGATACAAAGAAACTACAAAACAGCTAAAGGGACGGAGCTGCCTTTGTTGAACCTGCGAGGAAAAGAATATCTCGAGGTGAAGTACCGTTTGGTTTGGTTCCGCGAAGATCACCCTGATTGGTCGATCGAAACCGAATTGATCAACGTCACAGACGTGTCCGCTTACGCGCGCGCTTTGATCCGGGATGAGAGCGGACGTATAATTGCGACTTCTCATAAATTCGAACGAATCCAGGGTTTCCCTGACTTTATCGAAAAAGCGGAAACCGGCGCCATCGGTCGTGCTTTGGCATTGATCGGTTACGGGACGCAGTTCTGCGCGGACGAGTTGGACGAAGGACAACGCATCGTCGATGCTCCGGTGAATGTGCGATCACGACGTTCCGAAAACGCGGCTGATGCACAGAAAAGCCAGGGTGACGAACCCACCGAAGTCCAAGAAGCCGCCGACCAGGCCGCCGAAAATGCGACCGAACCCGGCGATTATCTGATCAACTTTGGCCGCAAGTACAAAGGCAAAAAGCTGAAAGAAATCCCCAGATCGGAAATTGAAAGCTACATCAAATGGCTCGAAACCAGCGATGTGAAACCAGGGACATCCCTTTTCTATCAGGTCGAGTATCTGAAAAATGCTTTCAATCGCATGTACGCCGGCGAATCTGCCGCGGCTCCCGCGCACTGATGAAAGCCGATCCAAATGGAGCAATTGTCTCTTCTTAAAACCGGGGCCTCGGTCACCGAGGCTCTGGATTCAGAGCGTCTGATCGGCAGCGTTGAAAAGATCGTCTATTTCAACGAAGAGACCGGTCAGTCTATTTTGGATCTCAAGCTCTTCAATCAAAAATCTCACGTTTTGATTTCGGCCCGCCTTCCGGGGATTCGGCCCGGTGAAACGGTCGAAGCGAAGCCGGAGCCCGGACAGGTCGCGGACGGCCTTCTTCACTGTGAACACATCCTGGTTCGCGCCCCGCAATCACCCCGCTGTCTGAAAAAGTTTTTAAAATCCGGAATTTTCCCCGACGTCGGACCGCACCTGGCCGGCGTTTTATCGCAAAGCTTTCCGGAAAACTTTTTTTTGGTGTTAGAGCAAAATCCCGATCGGCTTTTAGATGTGTCCGGTGTCGGCCGCAAGCGCCGCCAGCAGATTCTGCAGAACTGGATCGATTACCAAGCTTTGCAAGAAATCGAAAATTTCTTTTTCCAACAATCTCTTCCACTCAACTGGGCGAAAACGCTGTGGCTCTTTAGTAAGTCTGAAGCTTTGATCCAGTTTCAGAAGAATCCCTATCAAAGCATTGTCGATCATCAGTTTGATTTTGAAACGATCGATGCTTTTGCACTTTCGACCGGCTTTTCACCCTTATCTCCCACCAGAATTCGTTATGGCATCTTGGATGTTCTGCAAGATTTCGTCAAACAGGGCCACTGTGCCTGCCCCGAAGCGAAGCTGATTGAAAAATCCCATCAGCTTTTGGCGATCGACAGATCGGAAATCGAAAACCAAATCGAGCTCGAATGCCTGAATGACGAGCTTGTGACCGATACCATCCGCGGCGTTCTTTGCATCTATCAGAAAAAAATCTGGGACCTTGAACGAAAAGTCGCCCAGCAGCTTCTGCAATTTCGCCAGCGTCAGCCACCTTGGGGTTGGGTGAACAATCACAAGGTCATCGCCTGGGCGCAAAGTATTTTAAATATTCAGTTGGCACCCAAACAGCAGCAGGCAATTGAAACCGTTTTAAATTCGTCTCTCACCGTGATCACCGGCGGTCCTGGTACCGGTAAGACGACTTTGGTTCGCTCTTTGGTGACGATTCTGCAAACTCAGTTTTCAAAATTTGCCCTTTGCACGCCGACAGGTCGGGCCGCGCAGCGAATTCAAGAAGCAACCGGCGTGCCGGCGCAGACCATTCACCGTCTTTTGAAATTTAAATCCGACGGAACCTTTCAGTTCAATGAAACCAATCCTTTGAATTTGGATCTGGTTCTGATCGACGAGGCTTCAATGGTCGATCTTTCCTTGATGTCGAAATTGCTTGAAGCCTTGCCGGACCACTGCGCTTTGGTGCTGGTCGGTGATGCCGATCAAATTCCGCCGGTTGGTGCCGGCAGCATTCTGCAAAGTACAATTGCTTCGGATCAGTTTCAGGTCGTGCGCCTGACCGAAATTTTCCGACAGCAAACAAACAGCCTGATCAAGCTCAATGCCCATCGTATCAACCAAGGCCTGATGCCAACCAACGAATCCCAAGGCAAAACCGATTTCCATTACATCCCTGTTTTTTCGGTCGACGAGACAAAACGTGTGATCCAAGATCTGGTCCTGCATGTGTTGCCGGAGAAACTGAGCATCACCGATCCCCGCCAGTTTCAAATCCTGGTGCCCATCAATCGTGGCCCTTTGGGCACGCAACAGCTGAACGAAGAGCTGCAGCAATTGATCCGCATCGATTTGCAAGATCCGGAAGCTTCGCCAGTCACCGACGATGATGCCCCCGAAAGCTTGGGTGGTTTCGGACAGTCTTTCAAAGTCGGCGATAAAGTCATGGTGGTGAAAAACGATTACGGCAAAGACGTCTTTAATGGCGACATTGGCTTTATCGATCGCATCGATCACGGTTCACAGTGCTTGTATCTGCAAATTGACGATCGCAATGTGCGCTTTTCTTTTGAAGAATTGGATAAGCTTTCTTTGGCCTATGCAATCTCGATCCACAAATCCCAAGGTTCCGAATACCGGGCCGTGATCGTGGTGGTCTCACCCGAGCATCTTCCCTTGATTCAAAGACACTTGATTTACACGGCCTTGACACGCGGAAAAGAATTCGTCTTTCTGGTCGCCGATCCTTCGGCCTTGCAAGCGGCGATCGAATCGCAAGAGGGCAATCAACGCTGGCAAAAGCTGACCGAACTGCTGCAGCAGGGTTGAAGACAGTTCCCATCTCAATTTGAGAATCTCAGTTTGTGACAAGCAATTGGATGCGCTTCCAATCTGGAAACGAAACTGTTGCTGTCGTTCAAATTTGAGAACGTCAAAAGTTTCTTCGTCACGCGCTTAGAACTTTGACAGGGTCTTTTACCGAAATCGAATCTGTTGATTCTGGATTGGTCCCACCCTTGCAATTCTATCCAGTATCAACAACATACGCCGGGGGGCTTATGAGAACAATTCAACAGACTTCAAAACCTCAAAACGACTGGTTCTATGAATACCGTCCTCAAATCATTATGGTGATCGGTACAATCGGTCTGTTCAGCAAAATGTTTGTTGGAAGCGAACCCACTTGGATGAAAATCAGCCAAGCTTGCGGCATGATCTTGTTGGTGATTGCTTTGAAAATCATGGACTGGCGCCAAGCGTACCGCAAAGCTATGCGTCGCATTCGCGCTTAATTATCGGCACCAAGATTGAGGGGTCACGATCTTGCTGACTTCTTCGGCTCTCATGTAAAGAAAATCCGATTCCACCGCCAGCTTCAAACGCTGGCGTTTTTGCGATTGGGCCGCCAGCACTTTGATTTGTCCAAACCCATCGCTATCCGTCACCGCGATCCCCTTCATATCACTGATGTTCCATCGAACAGACTGGTTCGCAATGCTTTGTAAGTCTGCATGACGGACGATCTCAGAAACCGTCCCATCCGAATTGCGACACATCAGCTGAAAGTGAATCACCACAAAGTATCGCTGCCGACAGTTGTGCGATTTTGAAAAGCCATAACCGACCTGGCACGTATCGAAGAACTTTTCGCTATAGCCCAAATCGCCGACCGGTCTTTCCAACCCCAGCGATCTTTGAAGGGCTACAAAGTCGATATTCTCGGCACCGATATCGGCCGCCTCAGATGAAGTCGTCTTCGGGGTTTTCTCTGATTTCTCATAGTCATTTCGGTATGTCGGGGTCGGAGTCGAGCTGCAGGCTGCAAGAAAATTGAAGGAAGCGATCAATAAAAGCAAAGCATATGTCTTCATCTGGATGAATTGAAACATCGACCTTTTCATTTTCCAAGTGATTTCGTAATCTATCCCTATCCCACTTTTCGGAGGTCACTCTTGGCAGAGTTATTAACAGCTCAATCTTTAATCGCCTTTCTCACCTTGTGTTTACTTGAGCTGGTGTTAGGTATTGATAATATTATTTTTATTTCGATCTTGTCCGCGAAACTCCCGAAGGATCAGCAACAAAAAGCGCGAACTTTGGGCTTAAGCTTGGCCGTGATCACGCGCGTGATTTTGCTGTTGTCTTTGTCGTGGGTGATCGGTTTGACCGACCCTTTGTTTACAGTTTTGGGACAAGAAATCTCGGGCCGCGATTTGATTTTGCTTCTAGGGGGCTTGTTCCTGATCGCCAAAAGCACCCACGAAATCCACGGCAAGCTCGAAGCCTCGGAAGAGGAAACCCAAGCTAAGATTTCTTCCAGCTTTTCCAGCGTGATCATCCAAATCCTGCTTTTGGATATCGTCTTTTCTTTGGATTCCGTGATCACTGCCGTCGGTATGGTCAGCAATATCACCATCATGATCGCCGCCGTTATCACATCCACGATCGTCATGGTCGCGTCGGCCCGGCCGATTTCGGATTTCGTCGATCGCCACCCGACGGTGAAGATCCTGGCGTTGAGCTTCTTGTTGATGATCGGTGTCACGCTGATTGCCGAAGGATTCGACCAGCACATTTCAAAGGGCTATATCTACTTTGCAATGGCTTTCTCACTTTTTGTCGAGTTCTTGAACATTCGTCTTCGCAAAAAGACGGATCCCGTTCATCTCAAGCGCAACTTGTAAATAAATCTGCCAATATACAAAGCCTGGCAAGTTTCCTTCATCCGGGATTCTTGCCAGAATCGATGCAAATCGATCTTCAAGGAGATCTCTATGCTCGATGCAAAATCCGAAAATGTACTAGAAGCCGGCACTGGATTTATGATGCCCTTGGTGGATGCCCTTCATAAGCTGCAAAGCAAAGGCTACGTCGAAAATCTCACACCTAAATTCGATCACTTTGAATGCCGATCCGGCGAAATCAAGGTCTACCCCGACGATATGTTAATCGATCACGTCTATCGTTTCGAAAACACATCCGATCCCGACGACCAATCCATCGCCTACGCCGTCTCCTGCCCCAAAGCCGGAATCAAAGGCGTCTACGTCGAATCCTACGGCCTGTATCACGAAGAATTGTCAGAAGAGATGATCCAGAAATTCAAGGATCACGAACACTGAGGGGGTTGGTCTTAGGTTTGGGTTTGGGTTTGGGGTTTTTCTCGAGTCCTGCGGTCTTTTGCGTATCATGTGGTGTCTGCATCCATGCAATCGGGCCTCGGCCGGCCCGAACCCGCGACCGCCGGCCGTCCGGGCCGGCGATTCCAATGTTTAGGGAAGTTCATTCGTAGCTTTTTTGTTGTTGCACTGGTGCCCTCAGAGAAATGACTTCCAGTTGGGAGTCATTTCTCTGAGGGGTCTTCAGACACCTGCCTCACAAAGTTCGGAACCAACTGGTTCCAGATTTTGTGAGGGGACTTAAAGACCCACCTCAAAGAAGTTGATACTCGTGGCTGTGTGGACGAACGCATTTTTTTTGCTCAATTTCACTCTCATGCGCCGTCTGAGAAAAAGAAAGCCCCTCAAATCCAAAACCAGATTCTCCCAAAGCATTCGCATTTTGATTTTGTCCCCTAATTTTTGGACAAGACGGCCAGGACGGCCGTCTTGCAGCCTTCGCACGGACGGATGCACCAACGTTTACACCAGCCCACCGCTGTGACGAGCAACCCCCAACAGCTAAAGGCCGTGACGACCCCTCCTACCCTACAACCCAAGCTTCTTAAAAAACGCGTCCGAGTTCGGGTCGCGTCCCAAGAATTCGCGCAGCAGAGTGAGCGGATCTTTCATCCCGCCTTGCTCGAGGATCACGTTGCGGTAGCGTGCGCCCACATCGGCATCGGTCAAATCCGCTGGGAATTGCGAGAACATGTCTTGCGCGTAGACCTCGGACCACAGATAGCCATAGTATCCAGCATCGTAACCGCCCATCATGTGACCGAAAGTTCCCGGGAAGTGATTTCCCGCAATCGGCTCTTGCGCGACAATTTCACGATACAAATCATCATAGGTCTTTTGCACATCGACCGGACCACTTTGCGTGTGAATGGTCATATCGAACAATGCATACAAAAGCTGTTTCGTATACGCAGCACCTTGCTGGAAATTACGGGCCGCCAGCATTTGATTCAAAAGTTCGGTCGGAAGTTTTTCATTCGTATTCTGATAGTGACCCGAGATCACTTTCAAAATGTCTTTGTTCCAAACCCAGTTTTCAAGCATCTGCGAAGGGGCCTCAACGAAATCCTGTGCCACTGATGAACCTGAAAGGCTGGCGTAGGGGGCGCGAGTCAAAGTCTGGTGCATGATATGACCGAATTCGTGGAAGAACGTTTCCACATCGTCATGGGTCAGCAATCCCGGTTTTCCGTTTGCAGGCGCGCTGAGGTTTGCCACCATCGATGCCACCGGCGTGCTGTATTTGCCGTCGCTCAACACGCGGCCCGAGATCAGTGGGAATGCGGCCGCGTGGCCGTATTTGCCAGCCCGTGGGATCAAGTCGGTGTAAAAGTATCCCAGCAGCAGCCCATCACGAGCATCGTGAATTTCAAAAAGCTTCACGCCTTCGGCCCAAACTTTGGCGTTTGGAACTTGCACATAGGTGATACCCAAAAGTTTCGAGTAAACCTCGAAAGTTCCCGCAACAACAACGTCAGTTGGAAAGTACTCGCGGATTTTTTCGTTATCCAAACTGAAGTCGCGCTTTTGCAATTGATAGCTCAGGTAAGGAATGTCCCACTGCTCAACCGTCGTGGCTTTTGGATCCAACTCTTTTTTGAAATTCAAAAGCTGTTGGAAATCTTGACGATTGCGGGCCGCCAGTTTTCCTTTCAGGTCATTCAGGAAATTCAAAGCGGTCTTGCTGTCTTTCGCCATGCGCGGAGCCGTGCGATAGTCAGCCCATGTTGCAAACCCCAAAACGCGGGCGATCTGTGACCGAAGGCCCACCGCTTCTTGCAACAACTGGGTGTTCGCACTGCCGCCACGATTCAGGTAAGCAAGCTGCATCTTTTGACGAGAGCTTGCCACCGTCACATTTTGCATCAGATCCATGTAATCCGTGCTTTTGGTGGTGACGATGTATTTGCCGTCCGCTGTTTTCTTCAAACGCGCCAAGAAATCCGGTTGCGCACCGGTCAGTTCCGCTTCACTGAAGGTCACGGTCGATACATCTGTGTTCAAGTTTGTGGAAAACTGAGTTTCCTTCGCAGCCAACTGAGATTTCAGTTCTTTGACTTTCGCTAAAGCCGCATCATCCAGCTTCAAACCGTTTTGTTCGAAGCTTTTCAAAGTTTCGCCAAGCAAGCGACCTTTGCGCGCATCAGTTGTGCTGAGAGATGAAAGTGCTTGGTAAACCCCACGACGAGTGTAGACGTCGACATTGAATTGTCCGAGCTTTTCTTCGCACGCCGAACCTTCGGCACTGACTTCTTCATCAGTTGAAACATAGCCCATGAAAGTCAGCGGTCCTGCCTCGTCATTCAAATCGGCCATTACAGTTTCAAATTTCATTAGGGTGTTATCGATGCTTTGCTCGGATTTTTTCTGAGCCGCGATTTCGTTCAATTTGGTATCAGCCTTGGCAATCGCCGCAGCGCAAAGTTCGGTCACTTGACCCGGCGTATAGTCGGATCGAATTGGCTCTGCAAGCAGAGTCGTATCGCCACCAACGGGCTTGCCATTCACTGGTGGTTGCGAGCTGCTTTTGTTGTCCGAGCAAGCTGAAAGCAAGTTTGTCACCAGCAACGCAATTAGGATCGAATAGGTTTGTTTTCTCAAGGTGGTCCCCCTTTGAAGCATTGGAAATTTTGGCTCCAGGGGATTGAAGTAGCAAGGCGTATACCGCGCCCAAAAAACTTCGCGGAATTTAGTTTGGATTGTACGCGATCGAGCGATCTTTCGGAATTTTCGAAAGATCCATATGCGCCGGTAGACCCACCCCGGTCCAGGTCGAAGTTTGGTAAGCACCCAGCTTCACCTTCTTACCCGTGGCCTCCACATCGACGACCGAATTGAATCCAGCTTTCATCGCCATATACGCCATGCGCATCAGCGTTTCGGATTCGTCCGCGCAGTTTTCAACCCGATAAGGAACTTCGGTGCGCTTCACGTGCCGGGTTTCCTTGGTCTGTTTTTTCATGAAGATCAGAATGTCTTTCGTGCGCTCGACATCCTGATCATAGGCTTCGATCTGTGGCTGAATTTTGGAATCAAAACAGACGTTGCAGAAGACGCCACCTTGCAATTCGGTTGGTACCACGGGCATCAAAGAGAAACGATTTTCTTCTAAGAATTGGGCACAGTACTTACAGACCGCTTCGTGACAGCAAAGGCATTCAAGGGCGGCTTTCGGTTTCTGGCAGGTGCAACAAACGGCTTTTTGCATAGGCCGCCAGTCATAGCACAATCGCAGGCAGGTTGGCTGAAAGATTGCGGATTTTTGAAAAATCTCATGGTTTCAAGCCTTGTTGATCCCCCGAAATGCGGCTAGCGTTGGGATGGGGATCAATCTCGAAGGAAAGAGACAAGCGAATGATGACAAAGTGGATGGTGGCGACCCTGGTTTTATGTGCATTTTTCAACCTGGCCCAGGCACAAGAAGACAGCTCGATGGACACGGATTTTACAGACGCCGCGGCGCTGGTTCGCGGTCGGCCCTATGCGCTGACCTATGGGGGCTCACACATTCCGGCCGATAGCAAAAGTTCCCAGGTCCACCAGCACAGATTCGGAATTTCCACACCGATTTCAAAAGACGAAACGGATTCGTACTCGGTCGCTTTACAGGCCAGCACTTTGCAATTTGGCGACGAGATCACGTTGTCGAAATCGGGCACCCGGCTTGCGCAAACTTTCAATAGCATGGATGTGTCGGTCCATTACAAACATACCATGCCGGGCTTTAAGCAAATGGGTCTGCGCTTTTCCGTGGGATCCGCCAGCGATCAGCTTTTCGAAAAATCTGACGACAACACTTACACCCTGACCGGTTCCTATTCGTTTCCTTCAGAAAGTGGCCAGGGTTTCTGGTCGTGGTTTGTTTTTGTTTCGAACAACAATCCGATCGCGAACTATGTTCCGATCCCAGGTGTGGGATACTTTCATCGCACGCCGACCTTCAAAGGAATTTTCGGGTTTCCGGTGACTTCGTTTCAATGGATGCCGGCCGAGAAATGGACTTACTCGTTCGCTTTCTTCGGTCCGATGGTCCGAACCGAAGTCGCATATGGCGAGCAAAAAATGCTGCAGGTTTTTGTCGGTGCCAGCTGGATTTCGCAAAGCTTTATCCGCCGCAATCGTGAAGAGAATAAAGACCGTCTGTTCGTCACGGAAAAGAAAGCTTATCTGGGCGTCCGCTCTCCGTTTGCCGATAGCTTCTGGGGCGAGCTGCAAATTGGAAAATCTTTCGATCGCAGTGTTTATGAAGGACCAGGACTTCAGCAAAAAGACCGCGGCTACTTTGACATGGAAGAGTCCCGCTTCGTCGCACTGAACCTGCGCGCGATTTTTTAGAAATTCAAGCTGACGGTAAATGTCACGCCCGGTACGCCTTTGAAATCATTCTGCCGAGGAAATTCGTAGAACGGAGAAATCTGATACTCCAAAATATTTTTGTAAATCAGATGATTCCAGCTGACGGAGACCTGGTAAGATTCAAGGTGATAGGCATTTAAATTGTTCGAGTCGAAGAACAAGTTGTAAGAGATCGATGTCGTCCTGGTGCGAACCTGACCGATCGACAAGCCGTGCGTCACGGTTAAATAGTGAATCTTTGATTTGTAATCGGCATCGTTAATCCAGGTCAGCGAGTGCGTCTTTGACAGATCAAAGTTGAAGTTCAACGCCGTGAAAACGCCGGTGCCGTCGTCCGGGTTTCCGTAGAACTCGAGCTTTGGATTGACACGATAATCCGGCAGTTGTGCGACACTTTCAAATCGCAGTTGATGCGAAATCTTCAGCGGATCTTGCAAAGCGATACGCGGCTGAAATGTCATCCGCACATCACCCAACTTTTGGAAGAGTCCCACCGAGGCACCATAGTTTCGTTCACGTGGATTTTTTCTCAGGTTTCCACGCTCGGCGCTGCTTTTTTCTTTGGTCTCATCGTAATCCGTGAATTTCAGCTGCCAGTACTCTTCGACATTTGGCAATCGCAAATTGACGTTGATGCTTCCCGAATTCGAAGGCTTTTCCCGCTCTTTGACGAAAGTTGAATTTTCCAGCTTCACGCTGGTTTCATTTCTTTTATTCGTCAGCTTTTTACCGGCAATGAAAAGATCCAAACCTTCAGCAACGCCATCGAACCATTCGGAAATCGCCACGTTGGTATCGATAAAACTTTTTTCGAAAGAGTCCTCTTGCGGCGATGATTCTTTGTGGTGCACTTCCTCGGCCCAAGCGCTTGAACAATTGAACGCACCAACACTCGTCAGCAGCAAAGCCGCAGTCCATCTTTTTCGCAAAGATTTCGATTGAACTTTGTTTGGCATCAACTTTACTCTTTTGACATGCGAAGCGTTCGTATCCTTTGCTGGATTCTTCTTCTCATTCCTTTTCAATCATCCGCTTATACGGTGAAGGAAGGCAATATCTCTGCCAGCCTGGGGCCTTTTATTTACCAAACCAACTATGAAAGCGGTCCGGGACGTCCCAAATCGCCCCTGATGGGTGATATGGCCTTGTTGGTTCAAGGCGATGTGAATGAGCGCTCCAGTCTTGAGATCTCGCTTTTCCATATGAATAAAGTTTTCTTTCGCGATCATGGCGGATCGTTCATCGAAGAACAGCTCGAGCTGATGCAAGTCGGCCTGGGATACCGCGTGTGGGTGAATCACTATGTTTCGGTGGCTTGGGCGCTTTACTCGTCTTATGCGATGGGCGATTACAAAACCGTTCATTACGAACAGTCGCCGGGTAATGATATCGACACGTCAGCTCGGGATATCACCGAATACGGAATGGATTTTTCATTGCAAGCAGAGGTCTGGAGTCAGGATCGATTGGCCGTGATCATGGATGCTCGTTATGGCCGATCGCTGACCAGCAAACCGAATGAACATGGAGATCATTACGGAATGCTGGTGGCTTTAAGATATTTTATTCAGAGTCGAGATCCGCATTAAGAAGGCTTGTCAGCTTTTGGAGCGCGATCGCCACCGCGGTCACCGCCACGGCCTTTTCCGCCGCCCTTGCCGCCTTTACCGCCACGACCACCGAATTTTCCTTCTGGAGCTTTCGGAGCCGGCATTGAAGTGATCAAAGCTTCTGGAATGTAATAGTGCTCTTCAACTTTGACAGCTTTTGCAGGAGCCGCTTCGCCTTCATTCAGGCTGACAACCATCACGCGCTTCAAGTTGGTTCCGTTTTGCCCGGCAACATCGATCGCGTTCACGAAATGTTTCAGCTTGTCGCCTTCCATTTTGAAAGTTTCGCCCAAGCTTGTTTGGATTTCTTCAGGAGATTTGCCTTCCGCTGCCAATGCGTTTTTCGCAGCCAAAGCTTTGGTCAATGTGAAACTTGGGAATTCTGTCACTGCTTTCATGGTGTTGCCTTTCAGGAAACGGTTGAATTTGGTTGCCCATATTGGAGATAAACCCCCTCTGGGTCAACCGGAAGCTTACTTCTTCATATCAAACATAGGTGCATTGGGATCGGCGTAGCTGAAATAGTCCTCTTCGCGATCCGTAAACGGCGGGAAGGTCGCGTTGACCGGCCCTAAAACGTCCACCGTCGAGCCCGAAAATGCCAAAATGCGGTGCGGATTGCTGCAGTCGCTGGTCACCTGATCGAGCTTCAGGTCCTCTAACTTGTAGGCAAAGCTGGTCGCAGTTTTTTGGTATTCGGTCATGAACTCGGGATAGAGCATTTTCTTGCCGCCGGCCGGCTCTTTCAAAAGCGTGCTGGTGCTGGTCGGACTGTTGTTGACGTAAACCGCATACAATCCGGTCTTTGGATAGACACCGTGCGATCCCAAAGCAATCGCCGGAATCGGGTGATTGCCGATCTTGTTCACTTCGGGCCAGTTGACGAAGACGCGACCCGTATCCCATTTTTGAAGTGGACGACCATCTGGGTCCATCTGTCCCATCACCTGACTTGCCAAATGTGCACCGTAGAACACCGACAACGGCTGTCTTGTCGTCGAACGCAAAACGACCGTCATGCTTTCGCGGTCAAAGATGTGCGCCGGCAACGCGTCTTTTTCAGCCGTTCCATTTTTCGGATCGTAAGAATAAAAGAAGTGATAATTGATGTAGATCTCTTTGTATTTCGGATTTTCAAAGATCGAGTAATAAACCGTGACGTGGTCTTTGCCGTAACGAAGTTTTAGCCGGCTGTTCGCCGATGAATCCAATCCGGATTTCAGAACCGATTCCGAATGGCCATAATACGGCAAGATGTTCAGGATATCTTGAAACTGAAATTCGATATTCATCGATGACTTGCTACCACCCCAGCTAAAGAAAGAATCTTTGATCTTTTTGTTCGTCAGGATGAAAGGCTCTGAACGCAGCTGCGAATCCGGCTCGTCGACATTGGCGAGATATGACAAGGACACCGGGAAATAAAGCTCTTGATCATGATAGCTAAGAACCGGCGCGTACTGCTGAGCCAGACTTTGTCGGTCTTCAGCGGTTAATGTGTGTTCCGTCGGGGCAATGGCGAAAACTTTTTGTTTCCACAGCGGTGACTTTTCGTCCTTGTAAACGGTGAAATAATAAACGCCCGTCTTCTTCACCGGCACGGTGATGCGGGTTTTACCATCTTCCAATGAGCCTTCATCGATCAGCTGATCTTTGTCTTCTTTGTTTTCTTTCGAGCCACGAAAGACGATTTTGAAATTCAAATATGCGTTCTCGACATCGAAAAGCGAACCAAAGTTGCCAAGCTCGACCACAATTCGTTCTTGGTTGTTTTGAACCACATTGAAGAGAGGCGGATACTTGGGATCGACCGGACACTGCTCGGAACTGATCGAACGTTCGATGCGTTCAACCTTCACGGTCGTGCAGGCCAGGAATAGAAAAGACGTTGCCGCCAGTGCAAGCCATTTTGACATGGGTTTCCCTCTCAAATGAATGTTGATTCCTCTATTTTGAGGGAAGCAAAACAAAGGGGGCAATGGCTTTGCCCCCTTCTCGAATTTAGCAATTTTAGGATTCGAATTTCGACTTTGGTCTTACTGAATATCGCTAACTGGAACGATGCGTACGGACTCTTTTTTCACACCGGTCGCCTCCAGCATCGGCAGAACTTTCTCTTTATCGCCCATGATGTAAACGGCTGCGGTCTTTGACTGCAAAGATTTCTGGAAGACCGTCACCGTCTTCAGATCCGCTTGCGCCAATCGTTTTGGATATTTCTCCGCCAGATCGGTTGGCAATCCGTTTCCATAATACCAACCCTTCATCGCCAAGCGATCCTTTGGCAGTTCGGTCGAGCTTAAGAAGCTATTCATCAGACGTGCTTTCGATTCGGCCAAATCGGTTGCGGTCAGTGGCGCCGTTTTGTAAGCGGCGATCACCTCGGGAACTCCGGTCAACAGCGGCTTTGTTTGCTCGAGCCCACCGAAAGTCCACACCAACCAATAAGGCAAAAGCTGCGAGCTGTAAGAAGACGAAGCGCCGTAGGTCAATCCGCGCTCGCTGCGTAGAACTTTTCCCAAGCGACCGTGCAGGCCACCGCCCAAAGTGTCCATGGTGATTTGACTCACCTGCCACTGTGGCGAATCGCGTTTGACCAGGCTTGGATGCAAAATCAGAATCTGATTGTCCGTCGCCCCCGGCTTGTCGATCAAGGTGTAGCGATTTTCTTTCAGGTCCACTGGGTTTTGCTCTTCCACTTTCCAGCGTTTGTACGAAGCCTTCATTTTATCCGCGAATGCGGCTTGAACATTGGCTTTAGCCTGCGCAACGGCTTCGGGTCCGATGTACGAAATGAAAAGTCCCTGGTAATCTAAGATCTTTGGCAGCGCAGCCTTGAAATCCGCATAAGTCAGCTTTTCCAATGAGGCTGGCGAGGTGTCCCCGATGCGAAGCTGCTTTGAATCTTTCATCAGATCACGCGGTCCGAAATAAAAGATCACGCTTCGCATGTCTTCGAATTTGGTTTTGATCCCGGCCAGAACTTTGGCGTGGTACTCTTTGAAATCAGCTTCGCTGGTGCGCGGCTTTTCCAAGGTCTGTTTCAACAGCTCAAGCGCGCGGACTTCCTGCGCGGGCGGAACCATCAAAATCACCTGGAACATATTCGGGGCGGTCGAAGTCTCGATTTCCGCACCCAGTTCGAAAAGTTCTTGCTTGAATTGGCTCATGGTCTGGTCGGCCGGGCCTTCTTTCAAAATTTCCTTCAGGATGGCCACGGCCCCTTGCTGTGCGGTGGAGATTGCGGCCGGACCACCTTGAAATGAAAGCAGCAAGATATTTCTTGGCAAACTTTGATCGGTTTCACCGAAGAAGGGCGCGCCGTTTTTCATTTTCTCGGCGGCAAAAACCGATTGCTGCACCAGTGCTGTCAGAAGAATCAGAATCAGTTTTTTCATTTTGCTTGTCCTTTATGAGTGAGGAAAACCAGATTTTCGGCCTTCATGTACTTGCCGACGAACTCTTGAACTTGCGCTTTGGTGACATCCAATGGCTTTTGAATCGTCTGTGCGGCGTAATCGATGTTGCCGTACTTGCCCCAGTTCAGCGCCAACATGTCTCCAAGATCCGAATTTTTCAAAGCATCTTCACCCATGCGGATATAAAAATTCATTTTATAAGTTTCAAAATCCTTATCCGACAAAGTGCTTAACAGCGTGCCTAGATTTGAAACTTCATTCTTGATGTCAGACATTTTTGTTTCCGGCAAAGCGACGATCCCCGTCTTTATCATGCCGTTGTCGTATCCAAAATTGAAATCACCCACGTCGGCGGCCATTTTCTTTTCGTCGACCAAACGTTTGCGCAAAAGCCCGTTGGTGCCGTCGAAAAGAATGTAATTCGTCAGCGCCATTACTTTGGCGTGATCTTGATCGATATACGGTGTGCGGAAGCCAGCCAAGAAGAAGCGAGCTTTTGATTCCAGCTTTCCTTCGGCCACCAGCTCTTTGGTTTTTTCGGCATAAGGTTTCGGCAGAACGGTCGTTTCGCCGGATTTCCAATCGCCATAAAGTTTGACGATCTCTTTTAAGGCCTCTGCGGATTTAAAGTTTCCAGTCACGAACAGACCGATGTTGTTCGGTTTGTAATACTTTTGAAAGAAAGCATTGCAGTCCTCGGCCGTGATTTTTTCCAGATCTTCACGAAATCCAATGATCGTCCATCCAAAGGGATGACCCTTGAAGGCTTTCGCATAAATCTGAAACCACAGATCGATGATCGGGTTTGAATCAAATTTCATTGAATACTCGGACCAGACGGCTTTTCTTTCGACATCCAAAAGCTCTTTCGTCACAACCAGCTTTTGAAAACGATCCGATTCGCGCTTCAAAAGGTCATTCAATTTCTGTGGTGGAACTTCGGTGTAAAAATAGGTCGACTCGAAACGGGTGTTCGCATTCAAGTTGCCACCCATTTTCGAGGCGTAATCAAAGAAGGTCGGCTCGTTCGGCGCCAGTGGACGGAACATCATGTGCTCGAACAAATGTGCGATTCCGGTGATGCCCGGTTTTTCATGCAGGCTTCCGGCCTTCACCCAATGCGACACGCGCACGTTCGGAGCTTTCGGATTTTCCGTCAGAAAAACCGTCAAGCCATTCGGAAATTTATACTCGACGGCAGATAAGACGCCGTTCACCGAATGGACTTGCTTTGTCTTTTCGATTTGTTGAAGCAGATTTTCCTCGCCGAATGCCGTCGCAGAAAACGCCAGAAGGAGACTCAATGTTGTTAAAAATCTTGGCATGAACTTTCACCTCGTTTGCAGCTGAAGTGAAAATTTTTGCATTTGGCCCGCGACGATGTCACAGCATATTCAACGGCATGCTGCTTCAAACAGGTCCAGGTTTTAAATGGCTCTTCGATGTTCGCGACGGTAGCGATGGGGGCCATCATTCTCTTCCGCGATGCGAATAAAATTCAATTGGCGCTCGACCATCTTATTGAAGACATAAATCAAACTGTCGTGTTCACGTCCCGCCATCTCGAATCCCACGTGCTCACCTAAAAGCTCGACGCTGTGATGGATGGCTTCGATTGTCGAATAGCACTCGACACCGGGCTGCTTTCTGACTTTGAACTGCGAAGGCCCCGGCGGAGTGAAGCAAAGCCTTGGCAAAGCTTTCAGGTTTTGACTTTGCGCCATCATCTTTCTGGCCGTCGCCCAAGTGCCATCGACCACGAACACCACGGGTTTCTTATCACCGGCAAAGATTCGGGATTTTTGATTGAAACTCATCTCGCTTAAGTTCTGCGATTGCGGGCCTGGATACAAAACGACCGGATCATAATGCGAGCTCGAGATGATTTCGTTCACACGCTTGTTTTCGCTGTAATCTTGTCCCACGATCAACTCGGAATTCTGCAGGCAAAGATGCGACATTCTTCCGGTCGCGATTCGCCTTTTCATTTCAATCGGGTGCATCAGGATGATGAATTTAATTTTGGGATCGAAGCTTCTAATGTGCTCGCAGTAGCAACCGAAGGTCGGCTGCAGACACTTCACGCACAGATCGCGGTACACTTTCGCCTCTTGAAGAATTTGCTGACGTCTGAGCTTAAAGGACTCGATATCCAAAACGGGCTGTCTCCTGAACCTTATGCTTTCTGATTTCCGAGACATCAGTTTAACAAAGCGAAAAACGAATCGGGAACCTTCTGGATCCCGATTGCGACCTTGGTCTGTTGTGATTTGCTAGAAAACGACTTTGTTCGAAGCCAGGTTGCTAAGGTTGCTGTACATGGCGAACTCGCCATAGAACATTTCATAGTACTTCATCACTTTTGTGGAATACTCTTTTGGACGGTTCTTCGCTTCAAACATTTTCTTCAGCTTGCCTGGGCCAACATTGTAAGCCGACAGATACTTGTAAGCCTTGCCTTCAAAGTAATCGCGCAGAAAAGCCATGTAAGCGACGCCGATGCGGATGTTCTGCACAGGATCTTTCAGCGTTTCAGCGCCTTTCCATTTGATTTTTTCGCGTTTCGCGATCCATTCGGCCGTTTCGGGACGAATTTGCATCAAGCCCAACTCACCGACCGAGCCTTTGGCTTTTGGATTGAAATTGCTTTCGGTGCGAATGATCGCCAAAACGAAAACCGGATCAAAATTTTTCTTTTCCGCTTCTTCAACCAAAGTGGCGGTGATTTTCGAAGCGCGCTTTTTATAATCTTTCGGCAAATGAGCTTGAAACTGATTGAAGAGATGAACATTCATCGAAGGCAGACCTGCCGTTTCAGCGACCGGGCTTTTGCTATAATACTTGCCAAGCAATTCTTTGGCGTGTTCCAGACGAAGTTTTTCATCCGGCTCTTTGATCTTGTCGATCGCAAGATTCGGAAACGCAAAATTCTGAAACGCGATCGCGATTAAAACCAAGGTAAAGAATGTTCGGACCTGATTCGTGTTCATAACAACCACCCTCTTGCCCTTCACTATTACAAGGGATGTGCCTTTCTTAAGTATTTGAAATTGTTAATTTTCTCAGCCTGAGACAGCTCCGCTTTAAAGCTAAAAAGCATTATGTTGCAGACCCCTTTTTGAGCCTCCGCTCGTCAAAAAGTTAGACGCCCCGAAAGGTTCAGATGGAACTCGCTAACTCCACAAGATCTCCCACTCTTCGGCGGAGAGCCCTCGCAGCCTTCGCTTGCGGTAAGGGATATCGCCGAGCGCCTCTTTCTCGTTGAGCTGGATGTAATCCCGCACTTGCAGCTGGTCTCGGAAGGCTCGCACGACACGAGTGAAGGGCCGATGCTTCCAAAGCTTTTGCAGCTTCGTCGCACTCGCCTTATCAGTTCCTGATAACCCCTTCGCCATATCACCAATCGGAGCCACACGAGGCACGCTAACCGTGCGACTTCTCTCAGCTTCCAAGCCTTCGCCTTCGACTGCGATCCCCCTTCCGGCGGTATCGGTCACGCGGGGGATCTTCGCTGCGCCTGAAGACCCCGTGGGGGTATCG
>CBIHNI010000020.1:0-55780 GCA_966211455.1 uncultured Bdellovibrio sp. | reverse complement strand
GCTTAAAAGCACTGGATCCGGCCAAAACCGTGGCGCAACGGAAAAGCTGCGTCACAAATGCAGTCCTGCAGTCAAAACTAAAACCACAAGTCGGTGAAAGCTTAGATGCGCAATCAACAGGGACAGCTGAATTGAAATCCGAGAGATCGATTCAGATGAAATTAAAAGATCAAGCTTATGCGCGATCCAGAGTCATGGCTGATAAATCAAAGGTGCAAGTTCACGTGCGGTCAAAAGTTCAGGTAGAAGTAAAATCCAAAGCCCAGATCCGGCGAGAGGTTTATCTGAGAGCTCAAGGCAAATGTGAGAAGTGTGGGTCCACTCATGCTCTCGAGATTGATCATATTTACCCCAAAGCTTTGGGTGGCAGTGACTCCGCGGAAAATCTCAGGCTTCTTTGCAGGCACTGCAATCAGCGGGCGGCGATTCGAATATTGGGGATTGAGAAGATGGTGGGGTATCTCAGTTAAGCAATGACGGCCAGCTCATGACCTTGCGCGAATGTTTGAGCGACCGGCATTGATCCTGCCGAGTAGAAAAGCTTGGTCCAATCGTCGCTCAGGCAAACGAAGTCTGCGGACTTGCCAGCTTCAAGACTTCCCACTTGTTCTTCCAATCCCAAAGCGTGAGCTGCACCCACGGTGTAGGCCGCGATCACTTCTGGCAGAGACATTTTCATCTGCAGTCGCGCGAGCAATCCGACCAAAGCCACATCTTGTGATGGACATGTGCCGGGATTGAAATCCGTTGCCAGTGCCACGCGTGCGCCTTGATCAATCAGATCTCGAGCCGGTGGATAGGCGCATTTCATATACAGATCTGCCAGTGGCAAAAGCACAGCTGTGGTCGCCGAGCGTGCGATCATCTCGATTTGCTTTTCTTGCAACTGAATCACGTGATCCGCGGACAAAGCCTGCAACTGAACCGCAAGCTCGGTCCCACCACTTAAGGTCAGCTGATCGGCGTGGATCACGATTTGAAATCCAAGCTCTTTGGCTTTCTCTAGGTATTTGCGCGAGAAATCTTTTTCAAAGAATCCTTTTTCGATCCAAATATCCAAGCGATCCGTCAGCTTGCGAATTTTTGGCAACCAGCCTTCCAGATGCTGAAGATAATTGGCGGCCGAATTGAATTCGGGTGGCACCGAATGCGCGCCTAAAAACGTAGGAACGATTCGTGGCCCCGTCATCGAGCGAATTGTCTTCAGAGATTTCACTTCGTTCGTCTCATCCAAAGCGTAACCGGTTTTGATTTCCAAAGTGGTGACACCTTGACGGACAAAGTTTTCAACCCGCGCCTGCGTGATCTCTTTCAGCTTTGCAGGTGTGGCCGCGCGGGTGGCGCGCATGGTGGACAAGATTCCGCCGCCTTTTTGGGCGATCTCTTGGTAACTGGCACCTTGCAAGCGCATCTCAAATTCTTCAGAACGCGAGCCCGCGAACAAAGTGTGCGTGTGACATTCGACCAATCCAGGAATGACGGTCGCGCCCCTGAGATCGATTTCTTTCGACGATTTGGCAAAATCTTTTGGAATGGATTTCTGTGCGCCCACCCAAGCGATTTTTCCGTCCTGCACGACCATGGCAGCCTTTGATAAAATTGACAGATCTTTTTCGACGACCTGTCGCCCTTGCTTCACCGCCGCTTCTTGCAGGCTGAGCAAAGTTCCAATATTTCGAAATACCAGAGCCTTGCCTTTTGATTTCTTCATGAAGCGCCCGTCTCGCGAAGCGCATCGGCTTCCCACTCCATCATCGCCGGCAGCTTGAGCATAGTGTTCATGTACTCTTTCGTCCAAGGCGAGGCTTTGACATCATAAGCGCGGAAGCGATTCACCACCGGTGCGTACATCGCATCGGCGATCGAAAATTCACCAAACAAGAAAGGCCCCGAAGAGCGATGCGCATCTCGGCACTCGGCCCAGATTTTTTCGATGCGCTCGATGTCCTTTTGCGCTTTCCACGTGTCGAAACCCGGATAGCGCTCTTTGATTTTGTGAGGCATATGCGTGCGAAGATTTTGAAAACCGCTATGCATTTCATTGCTGATAGCCCGGGCCCAAGCGCGCTTCTTGATATCGCCAGGCCACATTTGCTTGTCGGGATATTTGTCGTTCAGATACTCGCAAATGGCCAAAGACTCTGGCAGCACCAATCCGCTATCCAAAAGGCAGGGAACTTTTCCTGATGGCGAGTATTTCAAAATCTCGTTCGTCGTTTCCGGGCGATCGAGAAAAATTTTAACTTCGCTGAATGGGATTTGGTAATGCTTGAGCACAAGCCAAGGACGCAGGGACCAACTGGAAAGATTTTTGTCGCCAATAATCAGTTTCATTTGCAAAACGGTAGCGCTGTCCGAAGGTCGTGGCAAGCCGCTTTGCCAGATGAAATCAGAAGGATATGAAATGAAAAAGCCCGACCTTGATCGGGCGGGCTCTTTTCAGAATTCAAATTTATGTTTCGAAAATTTTAATGTTTTCGATACTCGAAAGTATCTTTCACTGTTTGTGCTGGTTGGCGATTGTAAGTGCCTTGCAAAGTTTGGCAACCGACGGTCAGACCCAAAAGAAAAAGAACGACCCATGCTTTTGTTTTCATTGGAACCCCTCTTGATAAAACGACGTTGTCGTACTGGGATCCGGTTAAGGAACCGGACCTTTCCTACAGAGTGGTTCGGCATTTCTGGCCCAAAGTTGATGGACAAAATGCCAGCCGATCAAAATGAGACGTTTTCTTTCTACTTTTTCGCCTTTCCTTGTCCGGCCACGTGATCCATCGCCGCTTTCACAACCGCGGGATCGCCCAAGTATTCCTTCTTGAGAACTTGCAGATTGGCATCCAGCTCGTACATCAAAGGGATGCCAGTCGGCACATTCACTTCCATGATTTGTTCCGGAGTCATTTTTTCCAGATGTTGAATCAACGCGCGAAGCGAGTTTCCGTGAGCCGCGATCAAGATCTTTTTGCCTGATTTTACAGCAGGCGCGAGCTCTTCATTCCAAAGTGGAAGAAATCTTCCAACGGTGTCCTTCAAAGACTCGCCGCCCGGAAGAAGTTTTGGATCGACATGTTTGTAACGCAGATCGAAACGCGGATGACGAGGGTCATCGCTTTCCATCGAAGGCGGAGGAGTGTCATAACTGCGGCGCCAAATCTTGACTTGCTCTTCACCATGACGAGCCGCGGTTTCTGCTTTATCGAGGCCCGTCAACGCACCATAGTGTCGCTCATTCAGGCGCCAATCGCGCTTCACCGGCAACCAAAGTCGGTCCATTTCATCCAACGCGATCCACAAAGTGCGAATGGCGCGCTTCAAAACCGAAGAATAGGCCAGATCAAAGTCATAACCCGTCTTTTCACGCAGCTCGCGCAGTGTCTTTCCTGCAACAAGAGCTTCTGCTCGACCCTTGTCGGACAGATCGACATCCTGCCATCCGGTGAAGCGGTTTTCCATATTCCAAAGACTTTCGCCGTGGCGAATGAGAACTAGCTTGTGCATCGACATTCTCCGATTCAATTTTGCTCTGAAAATTGCTATCATAGGTTGTATTTTTGTCCACTCAAAAAAGAAGGATGTCTGCATCATGTCCAAGGCCAACAACTCTTACGCACAAATGGGAAACCTCGAATACATCGAGCAACTGTATCGACAGTACAAATCAGATCCAAATTCGGTTTCCGCCGACTGGAAACGATTCTTTGAAGGAGTCGATTTCGCTCAAGACGGAAACCTGGGGCTGTCGGAAAAAGAGTTGGATGTTTACCATCTGATCACCGCTTACCGAAACTATGGCCACTTTGAAGCGGACTTGGATCCTTTGACAAATTCGATCGCGCCTTCGGATCAGCTCAAACTTTCTCGCTTCAATCTGACCGATGCAGATCTGACCACCACTTTCCAAATCGGTTCGATCATCGGAAAACCGAACGCCACTTTGCGCGAGATCGTACAGCATCTTCGCGCTTGCTACTGCGGAAAGCTGACCGTGCAAGTCGCCGAAGCTTTGCCAGAAGTTCGCAACTGGTTCATCAAAGAATTTGAACAAGAGCGTGCCAATTTCAAATTGTCAGCGGACGAAAAGAAAGATGCATTCTTGTCCCTGACTCGCACGGAAAGCTTGGAAAAATTCATTCACACCCGTTACGTCGGAACAAAACGCTTCTCGATCGAAGGCGGCGACTCTTTGATGCCGATGCTCGAGCGCTTGGTCGCCAAAGGCACTGGTAAAGGCGTGCAAGAAGTGATGATCGGCATGGCTCACCGTGGACGCGTGAACGTCCTGGCAAACTTTATGGGAAAAGCGCTTGAATACATCTTTGCAGACTTCAACGGTCCGACTGAAACCACCGAGCCGATCGATGATTTCGATGGCGACGTGAAATATCACCTGGGTTACAAATCGGATAAAAAAACTGAATCAGGAAATTGCCAAGTCACTTTGGCTTTCAACCCTTCTCATCTGGAAGCGGTCAATCCGGTTGTCTTGGGAATGGCCCGCGCCGCCCAACGCCGCCGCAAGGACACCAAAGATCGCAAGACCGTGATCCCCGTTTTGATTCACGGTGATGCCGCGTTTGCCGGTCAAGGCGTGGTTGCGGAAACTTTCCAAATGGCTTACGTGAAGGGTTACACTGTCGGCGGCACGATCCATATCGCCATCGACAACCAGGTGGGCTTCACCACCAACCCAGAAAACGCCCGCAGCTCGCATTACTGCTCGGATGTTTCGAAGGTCATCGCCACACCGGTTCTGCATGTGAACGGTGACGATGTCGAATCTTGCATCCGCGCCATGGACATCGCTTTGAAGTACCGTCAAGAATGGGGCCGCGACGTTGTGATCAATATCGTTTGCTATCGCCGCTTCGGTCACAACGAAGGTGACGAGCCGGCTTACACTCAGCCTTTGATGTACGATATCATCAAGAAGCACCCGACCCCGCGCGAGATCTATGGCAAGCAATTGATCCGCGAAAACGTGATCGATCAGGCGACTTTCGATAACATGTTCACCGAAAAGATCGACAACCTTCAAAAAGTTTTCGAACACACGAAAACAAATCCACCAAAAATTTCTCCGTTCAAGTTCGACGGTTTCTGGAAGGGCTTGCGCAAAGCCAAGTCGGCGGACTTTGAAACTCCGACCGATACGACTTTCGATTTGGCCCAGCTTCGCAAAGTGGGCGATTTGCTGGGACAGGTTCCGCAAGGATTCAATCCGCATCCAAAATTGATCAAGCTTTTGGAAACCCGCCGCAATATGGCCGCTGGTAAAGAACCTTTGGACTGGGGCATGGGCGAACTTCTGGCGTATGGCTCGCTGTTGAGCGAAGGTACTTCGGTTCGCTTGACCGGACAAGATTGCGTGCGCGGAACCTTCACTCACCGTCATGCCGGTCTTTACGATGTGAAAACAGGCGAACAGTATGTGGCGCTTGATCAAATCAATGGCGATAAAGTTGAATTCTGCGTTTATGATTCGATTTTGTCTGAATACGGCGTCTTGGGATTTGAATACGGAAACGCGATCAGCGATCCGACCTTCCTGACATTGTGGGAAGCGCAGTTCGGTGACTTTGCCAATGGCGCACAGATCATCATCGATCAGTTCCTCAGTGCCGGTGAAGCCAAATGGCAGCAGATGAGCGGCTTGGTTCTTTTGTTGCCTCACGGTTACGAAGGCCAAGGACCCGAGCACTCGAGCGCACGTCTTGAGCGCTTCTTGCAGCTTTCAGCTCAGAACAATATGCAAGTGATGAATCTGACGACTCCGGCGCAGATCTATCACGCCCTTCGTCGTCAGATGAAACGTCAGTTCCGCAAACCGATGATCGTGATGTCGCCAAAATCTTTGCTTCGTCATCCAAAAGCGGTTTCAACCATGGAAGAGCTTGCGAATGGCACCTTCCAAGAAGTGATCCCAGATACAATCCTGAAAGATCCGAAAAAAGTTGAAACCGTCGTGCTTTGCAGCGGTAAAGTTTATTACGATCTTTTGGAGGAGCGCGAAAAGCAGAAGAACGAACGCACGGCTTTGGTTCGTGTCGAGCAGATCTATCCGAATCCAATGAAGCAAATCCTGGCTGTTTTGAAATCTTATCCGAAGGCGAAGAACCTGGTGTGGGCGCAAGAAGAGCCACGCAACATGGGCGCTTGGGGACATATTTCATTCCGCCTGATGGATTTGATCGCAAGCGAAGGATTGAAACTGAACTTGCAGTACGTGGGACGCCCGGATCGCTCGTCACCAGCGACAGGATCTGTGTATCGCCACAAAGTCGAGCAAGCTGAGCTTGTTCAGAATTGTTTGAAAGTCTAAATAATAAATTGAATTAATCCGCCAAGGCCACGAGCCCCGGCGGAAGGAGCAAAACCACCATGAAATACGACGTAAAAGTTCCAGCAGTCGGCGAATCCATCACGGAAGCGACGATCGGTTCTTGGATGAAACAAAACGGCGAAGCCGTCAAACGCAACGATGTCCTGATGCTTTTGGAAACAGACAAGGCCAGTGTCGAAGTCGTCGCCGAGCAAGACGGCGTTCTGCAAATCAAATCGCAAGCAGGTCAAACGATCCCGATCGGTGCGGTTGTTGCTGTGATCGATTCGGATGCGAAAGCGACGGTCGCTTCGGGCACTTCAGCTTCTGCGGCCCCTTCAACTGCGACAGCACCTGCAGGTGGACCAGCTCCAGGGCCGACTCCTTCTGTGGAAATGCGTGCTTCTTCTCAGCACCTGTCTCCGGCGGTCCAAAAAATCGTCACTGAAAAAGGCATCGACCCTTCCACCGTTCAAGGCACCGGCAAAGACGGCCGCCTGACAAAAGGTGACGTCATGGGTGCGAACGGAACAGCGATGGTCAGCCCATCCCCGGCTCCGGCGCAGAAAGCTCCGGCTGCGACTCCGGCTCCTGTGTTGCGTGGACCTTCAAAGCAAGGCGACGAAAAGCGTGTGGCGATGACAACCATCCGCAAAAAAACAGCCGAGCGTTTGAAGCAAGCTCAGAACACAGCTGCGATCCTGACGACCTTCAATGAAATCGACATGTCGAAAGCAAATGAGCTTCGCAATGCCTATAAAGACAAGTTCAAAGAAAAGTACGGCACAAGCCTGGGCTTTATGGGTCTCTTTGTGAAGGCGGCCATCGAAGCACTGAAAGACTGGCCAGCCGTGAACGCTTCGATCGATGGCAATGATATCGTTTACAAAAATTTCTATAACATCGGGGTTGCGGTCGGAACTGAAAAAGGTCTGATCGTGCCGGTGATCAAAGATGCGGATCAATTGACTGTTGCAGGTGTCGAACTTGCGATCAAAGGTTTTGCGAACAAAGCTCGCGAAGGTCGCATTTCGATCGATGACTTGAGCGGTGGCACTTTCACCATTTCAAATGGTGGCGTGTTCGGCTCTTTGATGTCGACACCGATCTTGACGCCTCCGCAAGTGGCGATCTTGGGAATGCACAAAGTGGAAGACCGCCCAGTTGCCATCAATGGCAAAGTGGAAATCCGTCCGATGATGTATGTGGCCGTTTCATACGATCACCGCATCATCGATGGAAAAGAAGCGGTCAGCTTCTTGGTTCGTATCAAAGAATGCATCGAGAACCCAGAACGCCTGATTCTTGAAATTTAAAAGGTACGCCGTACCTTTAGACTCGCCTTGTTAGAATGTTTGATTTACGACGCCGGCCGACACAAGGTACGGCGTACCTTTTGGAGAAGTTATGTTTGATGTGGTGGTGATTGGTTCGGGTCCTGGTGGTTATGTCTGCGCGATTCGCGCGGCTCAGCTGGGAATGAAAGTGGCAGTCGTGGAAAAAGACAAGGGCCTGGGTGGCACTTGCACAAACGTCGGCTGCATTCCTTCAAAAGCGCTTTTGGAAAGTTCAGAGCTGTATCATGCCAGCCAGCATGACTTTGCAAATCATGGGATTACGGCCGGCGATGTGAAATTCGATCTGGATAAAATGATCGCGCGTAAAGCCAAAATTGTTCAGCAGTCGAACCAAGGGATTGCGTTCTTGTTTAAGAAAAACAAAATCGAATCATACACCGGCTTCGGAAAAGTCCTGAAACCAGGAGTCGTCGAAGTCACAGCTGAAGGTGGCGCGAAATCCACGTTGGAAGCGAAAACCATTGTGCTTGCCACAGGCAGCACGGTCGTCGAGCTTCCCTTCTTGAAATACGACGAAAAGAAAATCGTCTCTTCAACTGGCGCTTTGGAGCTTTCAAAGGTTCCAAAAGAAATGATCGTCGTCGGTGGCGGCGTCATTGGTCTTGAGCTTGGATCGGTGTGGATGCGATTGGGTGCGAAAGTCACCGTCATCGAATTTGCCGATCGCTTGTGCCCCGTGATGGATGCCCAAACCATGGCAAGCCTGCAAAAGGTTCTCACCAAACAGGGCATGAAGTTCATGTTCAAAACCAAAGTCACCTCTTCAAAAATGAAAGGCGATCAGGTTGAGCTCGAGTATGAAAACATGGCCGACAATTCAAAAGGTCAAATCTCGGCCGATGTGGTTCTGGTTTCAACCGGACGCAAACCTTTCAGCGATGGTTTGGGTCTTGAAGACGTGGGCGTGCAAAAAGATCAGCGTGGATTCGTGCAGGTCGATAAGCACTTTCAAACCAATGTTCCTGGCATCTATGCCATTGGCGATTTGATCCCAGGTCCGATGCTGGCTCACAAAGCTGAAGAAGAAGGCGTCGCGCTTGCAGAAATGCTGGCGGGACAAGCCGGACACGTCAATTACGACACCGTTCCTTCTGTCATCTACACCTTTCCTGAAGTGGCAAGCGTCGGCTTGACCGAAGAGCAGTGCAAAGAAAAAGGCATCGCTTACAATGCTGGCGCCTTCCCGTTCATGGCCAACGGCCGTGCACGTGCTTTGGGAATGACCGACGGTCAGGTGAAAATCTTGGCGGATCAGAAAACCGATCGCATCATCGGCGCCCATATCGTGGGCCCACGCGCTTCTGAACTTTTGGGAGAGCTTGTGATCGCCATGGAATTTGGCGGCAGCGCCGAAGACGTCGCCCGCAGCTTCCACGCGCACCCAACTTTGAACGAAGTCGTCCGCGAAGCGGCCTTGGCCGTTGATAAACGCGCCCGCCAAATCTAATCAGAAAGTATCAGATAGAAAGAAAAGCCGGTCATTAAAGATCGGCTTTTTTATTTTTACAGACAGAATTTTTCAAGAATTTCAAACAAAGCCGGATGAGACTTGGCTTTGAAAATTTCAGACTTCTTTTTCGTCCACTGAGACTTCGCATGTTCGCAGCTTTTTGTATCGAACCCGTTTTGGACCTGGATTTCGGATAGGCCTTTTTGCAGACCGTTCAAAAACAATTCATCACGACGAAACTGAATGGGACTTTGAGATCGCAGATCCTGAACCTGCTTCTGAGATTTACCCAAAAGAATCTTCTTTGCGTCCAAAGACGGAGCCGAGCCCAAATTCACTTTCAAATTGTACATCACAGCTTCGACCTGCTGACGAAGGCTTAAATCGGCATGCACATTCTGGCGCTCGCCCATCAACGGCAAACCGCTGAAGACACCGACCACCAATGCGAAAACAAAGCCAAAGCGACGTTTCATTCTTCTTCGCCTTTCTGATCCCAAAGGCAAACGCCATCATCGGTCCAATGCGGACAGCTAGCTTCATCTTTCGAACGCCGGGCGGCCCACTCGCCCGGAATATTTTCGATTTTTTCATCATTGGCCGCGCTGACCGACGAAAGCGAACGACGGCCCTCGGCGTTTGATGTCTGCTGCATGTACTTGTGAATACCAAAGGCTGCAACGACGGCAGCTGTGACGAACAATAGAATGAAAAGTGGTGATATCCGAAGCACAAGAATTTATCGGCAAGAATGGCTCATTTCGAGAGAGTCTTGGGTAGAGATCAGGACCAAAGCTCGGTCTTGAAAAGTTGTTTCGCTCTGGCCGTTTTGCTAGCATCAAGCCATATGAAAAAAACAAAAAAACTGACAAAAAAGCAAAAAGCCCAAATTCTTGCGACCTTAGAGCGTATGATCAAATATCCAGGAATGTTCACCGGAATCTCGAGTACGGAGCCACAATTTACAGGCATCAGTCTGGTGTTCACAGGATATTTGATTCGAACCATTGAAGAGTTGAAAGTCGACATTTTTATTCCATGTGGACAATGGGCTGCAGACAAACTCGGCTTTAAACAAAAGAATTTTGGTCTCGAATATTACATTTCAAAACGCTACAAATCAGACAAGACCAGACTCGAGAAACTCTACGAACTATTCGCAGAATTTCTCGAGACAATTTAAAAATCACCTCTGAATTGTCCCAAAATTTTAGACAAGACGACCGGGGGCGCCCAGTCGTCTTGCAGCGTTCGCATGGACGGATGCACTAACGTTTACAGTAAGGTGCGGCCGGCTTAAGCACCGCTGTGACAAGTAATCCTAACGGCTAAACCCAAAGGCTTTTCACACCACGTTCGCGGGCCACCGCAACTGCGTCTTCGTAACCCGCGTCCACGTGACGGAACACGCCCATTGCTGGATCCGCAGTCAACACCCGCTCAAGACGACGGGCTGCTTCTGGCGTTCCGTCTGCAACAATGACCTGCCCTGCGTGCTGCGAATAACCCATGCCCACACCACCGCCGTGATGCAAAGACACCCAGGTCGCACCACAAGCTGTGTTCACCATCGCGTTGAGCAGTGGCCAATCGCTGACGGCATCGGATCCGTCTTTCATCGCTTCGGTTTCACGATTTGGAGATGCGACAGAGCCGCAATCCAAATGATCGCGACCGATCACCAGCGGAGCTTTCACTTTGCCGGTGCGGACCAATTCATTGAACAAGGCTCCGGCTTTGGCGCGCTCGCCGTATTCAAGCCAGCAGATCCGAGCCGGCAAACCTTGAAAGGCAATGCGCTTTTCGGCCATATCCAGCCAGCGCAAAAGATGTTTCTTGTGTGGGAACAATTCGCGAAGCGCATCGTCGGTCACCTGGATGTCTTGCGGGTCACCCGATAAAGCCACCCAACGGAACGGACCACTGCCCTTGCAGAAAAGCGGACGGATATAAGCTGGAACAAATCCTGGGAAGTCGAAGGCGTTTGTCACACCCGCTTCTTGCGCACGAGCGCGAAGATTGTTGCCGTAATCGAAAGTCACGGCGCCGCGTTTTTGCATCTCAAGCATGCCACGCACATGCTTTGCCATGCTGGCATAGGCCGCTTCCAGATAAGCTTTCTGATCACGCTTGCGGAAATCGGCCGCTGTTTCAACTGTATAACCTTCAGGAATATAGCCCACCAAAGGATCGTGCGCCGAAGTTTGATCGGTCAAAAGATCCGGAATGAAATCACGTTTCAAAAAATCGTGAATCATCGTCGCCGCATTTCCTTGAAGCGCGATGGATTTGGCTTCGCCGGATTTGTTGTACTTGCGGATGCGCGCGATCGCATCGTCGATATCGGTTGCGACTTCGTCGATGTATTTGGTTTCAAGACGTTTCTGAATACGAGTCGGATCGATTTCGACTGCCAAGACACTGGCTCCGGCAAAAACCCCAGCTAAAGGCTGCGCCCCGCCCATTCCGCCCAAGCCTGCGGTCAAGATCGTGCGACCTTGCAAGCTGCCACCGAAATGCTGGTGACCAGCTTCGACGAAAGTTTCGTAAGTTCCCTGGATGATGCCTTGGGTGCCGATGTAGATCCAAGAACCCGCCGTCATCTGACCGAACATCATCAGACCTTTTTTATCCAGCTCGTGGAAATGCTCCCAGGTCGCCCACTTGGGAACCAAGTTCGAATTCGCCAGCAAAACGCGAGGTGCATCTTCATGCGTGCGCAAGATACCGATCGGTTTTCCCGATTGCACCAACAAGGTCTCGTTGTTTTCAAGTGTGGTCAGAGCTTTGAGAATTTTATCGAAGCTTTCCCAGTTGCGGGCTGCTTTTCCGATCCCGCCGTAAACGATCAAATCCTGGGGATGCTCGGCAACGACTGGGTCCAAGTTGTTTTGGATCATGCGGTAGGCGGCTTCTTGCAGCCAGCCTTTGCAATGCATTTTGGTGCCTGTAGGGGCTTTGACCGTGCGAGACATCAGGAACTCCTCGTTCAATAGAGTGATGACTCGTTTATGCCAAAAAGGCCGAAGGGGCGTCAAACCCATCTTCGGCCTTGATATTAAGCGCTAGAATCTTACTTGCAGTCTTTTTTGTCTTCGAAAGTTTGACCCAGGTCTTTGCCACCGAAAGTCACAGTCGTTACTTTCTTTGCGGCCAAAGTTCCTTTGCGAACGATCTTTGCTGATTTCTCAGCCAAAGTCAGACATGCTTTCTCGTCTGCTACTTCCTTCTTATCTTCAGTCGGATTTTTACCATCGTATGGCTTCATCGCTTCGGTTTCTTTACCAGGACAAGCGGTGCGATCCGTTTTGAAAGCGCATTCAGCTGCTGAAGCCATAGATGCTGCGAAAGTCAGTGCGATAGCAGAAAGCAAAATCTTATTCATGAGTTCTCCTTCATCAAAGATGGTTGTACGTACGACTTAACTTGCCAGTTTATTTTGATCGGAATCGGATGAATCCTCAAGTGGCTTTTTCTTCCAAAACTTAAGCAAACCTGAAGATTCGATTTTCTCCTGCAAGCCCGAGAAGATCTTCAGCTCTTTTGAGAAGCCTTCCAAAGCATCGACCTGTGCCTTCAGACCTTGGGCCGAATCCGAAATGGCGTGCGTATTGGCAGCATTTCCTTGGATTGCTTGGTCGATTTGGCTTAAAGCCTGCCCGACCTGCGAAATTCCCGAATTCTGCTCTTGGGCCGCCGTCGAGATATCCTGAATGAGAGCTGACACTTTATTCACTGATTCAACGATTTCCGACAAAGATTTTTCGGAAGCGGTGGCCAACTGCACCCCGCGCTCAGTTTTCGTCGTCGAGGTATTGATCAAACCGCTAATTTCTTTCGCGGATTCAGCACTTCGTTGCGCCAAAGTGCGAACCGCATCGGCCACGACGGCGAAACCTTTTCCTTGTTCTCCTGCACGAGCCGCTTCAACGGCCGCGTTCAATGCCAAAAGATTGGTTTGGAAGGAAATGTCTTCGATCATCACCAAGATCTCTTCGATCTTCTTCGATGCTTGATAGACCTCTTTCATATTTTCGATCATCATATGAATGTTCTTTTGACCTTCCGCAACCGATACCTGCCCCTTGCGTGACAGCTCGGCCGCCTTGGCCGCATTTTCGGTGTTCATCCGCACTGTCGCGGTCAATTCTTCCATCGAAGCGACCGTCTCTTCCAAAGAAGCCGCGGACTGAGTCGATGACGAAGACAATTGCGCACTGGAATCCGCCAAAACCGATACGCGGCTATTGACTTCGGAAGCTGAGGTCGCGGTTCCGCGAGTGATCGGGCCCAGGCGATTGTAAACTTCGCGGCGGATGAACCATCCGGCCATGAAAATAAAGATCACCGACGCCGCCCCAAGACCGATACCGATCCATTTGCTTTGCTTAAAGACGACACCGGCTTGCTCGCTGGCTTTGCGGCCCGCCTCGTAGCTTTCGTTTGATAAAGCCGAAAGGCTTTCGCTTAATGTCGTGAAAGAAGCATCCGTTTCGTTGATCAGCTCTAAAGCTTGATCTTGGTGATTTTTCTCGATCGCTTCGATGAGCTTGTCGTGAACTTCGACGTACTTATCCCAGTTTTCGGCAAATTGATCGTACAGCTTCTGCTGCTGCTCACCTTGAATCAAAGGCTCGAAAACTTTGCGGTAAATAAAAAGATTTTGTTGATACTCGTCAAACTTCGTTTTGATCGACTCGCGCGCGTCCACATCCGATACGGCCAAGAAATCCAGCTCTGACAAACGAAAGCGCGTCACGTTCAAGTTGATCTCGCTGCTTTTGTTGTTGCTAGGAAGCCAAATATCAGAAATCTCGGACGAAGCCTGGCGCAAATAAGCCAAGGACTGAATAGAAAGAAATCCCGTCAGGCCGATGAATACCGCCAGGATAGCGAAGGCTATGGTAACTTTTCGATTGAGCGACATCTGCGACATGAACCGACCCCCGTACAAAAATACTTAGGAAATCTATCGGCCATTTATCCAAAAGACATAATGCTTTCAGATAGTTCCCCGACTTCTTGTCGCGAATCTTCAAATTATGATCTCAATCTGAGACGAGTTAAAACTCGAGCACCCCGACCTTTTGTGAAATCGCATCAGAAATCTCATCACCTTTTAACATTTCGCGAATAGCTTCCACGTCCCGGCTGAAAACACGATCTTTATCCGCAAAAGGAACTTTCTCGCGAATCTTTTCGTAAGCGGCCAAAACACCGGCGGCCGGTTTGTGCGGCTTTAAAAGGTCGATCGCTTGACAGGCCGAAAGCATTTCCATCGAAACCACATTTTCAGCATTGCGAAGGATCTGGACAAATTTCCGAGCCGCAATCGTCCCCATCGAGACGTGATCTTCTTTATCGGCCGAAGTCGGGATGCTATCGACAGACGCCGGATGCGCCAGAATTTTATTTTCACTGACCAGGGATGCCGCCGCCACTTGCACGATCATGTGTCCTGAATTCAGGCCACCTTGATTGGTCAGGAAGGCCGGCAGCTCACTCATGGCCGGATTGATCAATTTTTCGATTCGGCATTCGGAAATATTGGCGACGGCACTCATGCTGATCGCGGCAAAGTCCATGGCAAAAGCCACCGGCTCACCGTGGAAATTTCCGCAGGATAGAACTTTGTTTTCCTTCGCAAACACCAAAGGATTATCGGTCGAAGAGTTCGCTTCGGTTTCAAGCACCTTCCAGACATAACCCAATGAATCTTTCGCCGCCCCGTGAACCGCCGGCATACATCGCAACGAGTAAGCATCCTGAACGCGATTGCAGTTGGCATGGCTTTCGGCAATTCCGCTGGTGGGCCCCAAAAGTTTTAAAAGATTGCGAGCCGTTTTTGCTTCGCCCGGATGCGGCCGGGTCGCCGCAATCAACGGATCAAAAGCTTTGCGGGTTCCACGCAAAGCTTCCAGCGACATGGCCCCCGAAAGATCCGTCATCCATAAAAAACGGCGGGCATCATAAGCCCCCAGCATACCGACTGCGGTCATGACTTGGCAGCCGTTGATCAGGCTTAAGCCTTCTTTCGCTTTCAAAACCAAAGGCTCGACTTTTTTGGCCGCCAAAATGTTTTGCACTTCCACCGCTTTGCCATCGGCATCCCAAGCTTCGCCTTCACCGATCAAGGCCAAAGCCAAATGCGAAAGTGGCGCCAGATCTCCGCTGGCGCCGACAGATCCCTGAGATGGAATCACCGGTGTGATGTGATGATTTAAAAATTCCAAAATCTTTTCGACCACCGCAGGACGAATGCCGCTATGTCCACGCGACAAAGCATTGGCGCGCAAGAATAAAATCGCACGTGATTCTTCCTGCGTGAACGGCGTTCCCACACCCGCCGAATGCGAACGGATCAAGTTGCGCTGAAGCTCTTCGATTTCGCTGTCGGAAATGCGCACCGAACTGAAGGCCCCGAAGCCCGTGTTCACCCCGTACATGACTTCGCCCGAAGCGATACGGCCATCGATGTACGAGCGCGATTCGAGCATTTTTTGACGGGCCGATTCGGACATGCGAACTTGCAGGTGGCCAGGCTTGGCTTTGGCGACTTTGCGGACTTGTTCAATGGTGACGCTTTCACCTGTCAGTTCGATCATTTCAGGCATGGGTGATTCCTTTTTATCTTGTTGTCTAATTTTTTAATTTTGAAATGGCTGTTTTGTAATCCTGACCGAAGACATAGCTTCCGGCGACCAATACGTCCGCATTTTTCAGATACGAAAGGCTTTCTTCGTTCACTCCGCCGTCGACTTCGATCAGGCAGTTCAGTTTCTTGGCATCGATCTCTTGGCGCAGTCGATCGATCTTTGTCACTTGGTCTTTCATAAAACCCTGACCACCGAAGCCGGGCTCGACGGTCATGACCAGCACCAGATCCACCATTTCCAAAAATGGCAGAATCTCTTCCAGCTTTGTTCCAGGTCTTAATGTGATGCCTGGCTTTGCGCCCGCCTTGCGAATGCTTTGAAGCAAAGCTTTCGGATCCTTGGTGGCTTCGATATGAACCGTTAAAGTGTCAGCCCCCGCTTTGGCAAAAGCTTCGACGTACTTTTCAGGATTTTCGATCATCAGATGCACATCCAGCGGGATTTTTGAAACTTTCTTCAGCGATTTCACAACCGGCACACCAATGGTGATATTGGGAACAAAGTGTCCGTCCATGACATCAACGTGCAGCCAGTCGGCACCGGCATCCGTCACCGCACGAATTTCGTTTTCCAGATTGGCAAAGTCAGCTGATAAAATTGAAGGAGCAATAAGCTTACGGCGTGCCAATCAGATCTCCTTTTTTCAGCGGATGTCCTTTTAAAAAATCCGTCACCATCATGCGATTGCGCGATTCCGGTTGTACCGCCAACAGCTTCAAGGCGCCATCGCCCGTCGCGACCGTCACAAAATCGGATCCGACGTCGATCACGGACCCCGGCGATCCCGATCCCGAAACCACTTCGGTCTGATGCAATTTCAATTTTTTGCCGGCAAGCCAAGTGTAAGTTCCCGGTCCCATTTTAAAAGCGCGAATCTTATTGTGGATCTTGACGGCAGGCTCGCTCCACTTGATTTCAGATTCGAGCTTATCCAGTTTTTTGGCGTAGGTGATACCGGCCGGATCTTGTGGCGTGGCCGCCAGATTTCCGCGCGCGTAATCCATCAGCTCGATATGCAAAAGCTCAGCACCCAAGACCGCCAGCTTGTCATGCAATTGCATGGCATCCATCTGCGGATCGATTGTGATTTTACGAAGCCCCAGCAAATCGCCCGCATCCAATTCTTTGACGACCTTTTGCAAAGTCACACCGGATTCGGTGTCACCCGCTTCGATCGCCCGTTGAATCGGAGCGGCACCCCGCCAGCGCGGCAAGATCGAGCCGTGAATATTCACAGCCCCCAGCGGAAAGAGGTTTAAAAACTTGGTCGAAAGAATTTGTCCGAAAGCCACCACGACCGCGACCTCGGCTCCCCATTTTTGGATTTCGGTCAGAATAAAATCTTTGTTCACCGATTCGGGCGACAGAACCGGAAGACCTTGGGCGATGGCCAGGCTTTTCACCGGGCTGGGGGTTAAAATCATTTTGCGACCGGCCGGACGATCCGGCTGGGTCACGACCCCCACCACCTCAAAGTGCTCATCTTCTAAAAGTGCTTTCAAAGACACCAGAGCGAACTCGGGTGTTCCGCAGAAACAGACCCGAACTTTGCTCACGCTTTGACTTCTTCTTTTTCGTCTTCGGTTTTCTTTTCAGGATAACCGTGTTTTTTGATCGTATTTTTGATCTTGTTCGATTTCACAAAGCTCAGGTGATCGATGAAAAGTGTGCCTTCCAAATGATCCATCTCGTGCTGAATGCAAATCGCCAGCAAGCCGTCAGTTTTCAAAATATGAGTCTTTCCCTCGACATCCTGATATTTCAGCTCGATGTATTTGAATCGTTCCACATCTTCAAAAAAAGAAGGAACGCTAAGGCAGCCTTCGCTGAAAGTCGTTTTGCCTTCGCCTTTGACGATTTCGGGATTGATGATCACCAGCGGCTGCGTGACTTTGCTTTCAAGCTCGGTCATGTCGTTCTTTTCGTAACGACCTTTGGTGTCGCGTGGGCGCGTGTCGATCACCAGCATGCGGATCAGTTCACCGACCTGAGGTGCGGCCAAACCGATTCCGTTTTCGTCGTACATGGTCTCAAGCAAATCTTTGGCGAAAGCTTTCAGCTCGGGCGTGAATTTTTCAACAGGCTTTGAGATCTCACGCAACCGAGGATCTGGATATTTTAAAATTTCACGTACAGCCATGAGCCACCTACTTTTCTAGAGAATCCGAAAGGTCGGACTGTAGCAGAATTTTACCTTAAAAACCCTCTCTCGTGAAGCGGCAAGTCAAAGAAGCTGTCCCATAAGTACAAAATCAAGGCGCAAGGAGGAGGGCGCGGCCGGCGAGGCGTACGCTAGCACGTCGACGACGCAGCAACGCTGAGTTTGTATTTATGGGATAGCTTCTAGGCTATTTTCGGCTGGTGAAATAGGCACCCAGGGCCGCCATAATCACATTCGGCGTCCAAGCGGCCACAATCGGATTGATTTGGCCATGTTTCCCCAGGGTCAAAGCAGAGGAGTAGAAGATCCAATAAACAAAAACCACCCCCAGGCAAAGACCCACATTCAGCATGGTTCCGCCCGATCGCGCCCGCCCGACCGAAAACGGAATGCCCACCAAGGTCATCACCATGGCCGCAAAAGCAAAGCCATATTTCGAGTGATAATCGACCTCGTAACTGACGGTATCAAGGCCCGCATCTTTGTTGCGTTTGATAAAGTCGCCGAGCTCTTTCAAGCTTAAGACATCGGCCGTGTTCGCGCTGGAGGTCAGATCCTTCGCGTCTTCTGTCATAACGATGGTTTTTGTTTTAAACTGACTGGTCAGCGGAAAGCTCGAGTCTTCGGTGAAAAGTGTCACCGAACCATTGGTGAGATTCCAGTTCTGTTCCGCCAGCTGCACTTTTGCCGCCGTGATCATCTGGATCAGATCCCAGTTTTCGTTGAAATAATAAAGCGTCAGACCCTGGGCTTCTTTCGTATCCGGATTCAAAGTTTTGATATTGAAAATTGAATCCTTCGAGCGGTACCAAATCTTTTCGTTGCGAACCATCGAATACAAGGACGGATTCTTTTTGATATCGCGGTAAAAGATAAAATTCTTTTGCTTGGTGAAATTCGGTAGCACGCGGTCGCTCATCACAAAGATGCCGACGGAAATCAACGCCACACCCACAAGCATCGACGATGTCACGCGCAGAAGACTCATGCCCGAAGCGAACAGCGCCACCAACTCATTGTTTCGGTTCAAGGTCGACAGCGTGAAAATCGTCGCCAGCAAACAAGCGACGGGTCCCATTCGGTAAACAATTTCCGGCAGCGAATACAAATAATACGGAATCAAAGCCGAAGGAGCCGCATCCTTGTATGTCACCAATGTCCCAAGCGCATCGATGGTCAGGAACAAAGTCATGAACACGATCAAACCGCCAGCAAAATACAGCCAAAAAAGTCCCGAGATGTAGCGGTCGATGCGATTGAACATCTCAACAGCCTAAACTTTGCATGAAGCGAGTTCACCTCTTGCCACGGCGCGAGGTGCGAAGAGTCTCTTTTTGTCGTCGTTTTCAATGGCATGCAACTTGCGAAGCGACTCCCCGGAACCAACAACAAACCTTTTCAGGGGGAATTTATGAAAATGATGATCGTTCTGCTTGCGGGCCTTTGCGCTTTCGCGGCTGTGGGAAAAACCAGCTCGGACAAAGAGCTGCAACAAAAAGCGATGGCAACGGATATCGCCAAAGCGAAAATCTTCGCCGTTCAAGATCTGGCACTGGCTCAAAAATGGGCCGCCAACGACCGCGCACTTGCAAAAATTCACAACGTTCAAAGACTGGTGAACTTGGATTTGCGCCGCCCTGGTTGCGACGATGACAACACGGGCGCCGGATCGATCAGCTGCTGGGATAAATGCAGTTCAGAAGGCTGGTCTTCAAGCACATGTTCAGATCGCTGCGGGACAAATACCAGTGGTGGTTCAGAAAGCTGCTGGGACAAATGTAATTCTGAAGGCTGGTCTTCAAGCACTTGCTCGGATCGCTGCGGAACAAACACCAGCGGTGGTTCGGAAAGCTGCTGGGATAAATGCAGTTCAGAAGGTTGGTCTTCAAGCACTTGCTCGGACCGCTGCGGAACAAACACCAGCGGTGGATCAGCTGCCTGCTGGAAAAAGTGCACCTCAGAAGGATGGTCTTCAAGCACTTGTGTTGATCGTTGCGGAACGAACTAGTTCCTTCTTCGTAAAGCCATAAAAAATAACACAGCCCCTTACTTGACTCAGGTCGGGAAAGAATGTGTACTTACTTTATGGCTTTACGCGTCTTATTGGCAGATGAAAGTTCGACCATCAAAAAGGTCATGCAGCTCGCTTTGCAGGATTTCGCTGTCGAGGTGAAAGCCGTTCCAATTGGACTTGATGTTTTGCAAGTCGCCCGCAGTTTCAATCCGGACATCGTGTTTGTCGACGTGCTTCTGGCCAAAAAAAATGGCTACGAGGTTTCAGCCGAACTGAAAGCCGATTCGATGCTCAAAAAAACTCCGATCGTTTTGATGTGGAGTGGTTTTATGGAACTGGATGAAGCCAAAGCCACCGCCTCGAAAATCGATCGCCGTTTGGAAAAGCCTTTTGATGCGGAAACTTTGCGTGCTTTGGTCAAAGACCTGGTTCCACCAATGGGAACCAACGCGATTGCCGATTTTTTAAGCTTCCCGGATATGCCAGAAATGGTCGAAGAGGTGAAAGAAGAAGCCCGTCAGGCGGCAGCGAAAGCTCCGATGGCCGGCAAATCTCCTTCAGCACCAAAGGCTCCGGCTTCGAAAAAACCGACGGCCGAACCCGAAATTCAGCTCGAAGAAATCGAAGAGCCCGAAGAGTTTCAATCCGTTCCTTTGCCAAAAACTCATGCGCAAACCCCGGGCCGTGGGCCCGCGGCCAAGTCGACTCCGAAAGACGAGTGGGCTCAACAAGATCTCAGCCGCTATAAGATTGATCTTCCGAAAGAAGACTCCTTCTCGATGGATGCCGCCGATCTGACTCACACGTCGATCGCGTTGAGCTCGGGCATTGAAGAAATCTCATTGGATGACATCGACAATCCAATGCCGCAACCACGAAAGCCGACACCGGCCGTGCAGGCGCCGGTTTCCAAGACTTTCTCGTCACAGACTTCGGCCAATATCGCTTTGGACCCCATGAGAGCCGAAGAATTGCTTCTTCAGGAAGCCCGCGCCGTGCTGGAAAACGTGGCCTGGAAGATTCTACCGGAAATTGTGGAACGCGTTGTTCGCGAAGAGCTGCAAAAGCTTCTCAAAGACGCTGAACGCCTGTAAAAGCATCTCATGAATTTATTAGATTTGATCCGTGCCGCCCTGAAAGAGGACATGCCGACTGGCGACCTCACCACTGAATCTTTGGCTTTGTCTCCCCGTCAGGGACGCGCCAAACTGATCGCCAAACAAGATATGGTGCTGAGCGGGACCGCGGCTTTCGAGCAAACCATGCATGCGCTGGAACCTTCAGCGAAATTGAAATGGCATTTCGAAGAAGGCGATCGCATCCTGAACAAACAAATCATCTGCACCATTCAAGGCGACCTGATTCAGATCCTGAAGGCCGAGCGCGTGTCGCTGAACTTCTTGATGCACCTGTCAGGCATTGCGACTTACACCTCGCAGTTTGTGAAGCGTGTGGGTTCGCACACGACGAAAATTTTGGACACTCGTAAAACACTGCCCGGTTACCGCGAGCTGGAAAAGCGCGCGGTTCTTCACGGCGGTGGACACAATCATCGCATGAATCTCAGCGATGCGGTGTTGATCAAAGACAACCACATCACGGTCATGGGTGGCATCACGCCGGCGGTGAACCGCGTTCGCACCTACACCCAAGTGGCGATCGAAGTCGAGGCGCGCACCCTGGAAGACGTCAAAGAATGCGTGTCTTTGGGCGTGCAGCGAATCTTGCTGGACAATATGAACAACGAACTGACAGCAGAGTGCGTGAAGGCGATCCCGGCCGGAATTGAAATCGAAGCCAGCGGCAACATGTCCTTAGAGCGTATCGAATCGGTGGCGGCTTTGGGCGTGCATTATATCAGCGTGGGTGCTTTGACACATTCGGCGCCTTCGGCGGATATCAGTTTGATGTTCCATTGGAACGAGGCTTGATCATGTTTTCAGTCGGTGAAGTTTCCAAAGAGTGGTGCGAAAAAAGCCAGATCCCCGTGTGGTTCGAGCTGAGCACCTCCAGCACCAACACCATCGCAAAAACGAAAGTGATCTCCGAGCAGCCCATCACTTTGTATCTGACCAATCACCAAACCGCTGGTCGCGGTCGCGGCGAGAACACTTGGTCGGACACTTCGGGTGGACAGTTTTTATCAAGCTGGGTGTTTCAAATGCGCCAACCTCCTCAACCGGTTTTATCACCAGCTTTGGGACTTGCGGTTTGGAAAGCGATGCAAGCCACCTTTCCGTGGATGCCGCTCAGCCTTAAGGCTCCGAATGATCTTTACTGTGGCTCACAAAAGCTTGCGGGCCTTCTGATTGAAAATGTCGCGCATGGAAACTCTCACCGCCTGATCGTTGGGATCGGCATGAATGTTCTGAAAGCGCCGGCCGATGTCGAAACTGCGACTTCGCTTGCTTCATTGGCGACCGATGGCGCACTGACAGCTGATGTTTGGATGAATGTGATGGACCGTCTGCTTTTAGAGCTGAGCCTTGCGATTTCGCAAACGCGTGGTGGTTTGAAAGCGGATCAACGTCAGTCTTTGCTTTTCGCTTTGAATCGCTTCCCGAAACTTTCTTCGCCCTATACCAAGATCGATGAAGACGGCAGTCTTTGGAACGAATCCGGCAAAATCAACTGGAGTGAGCTTTAAGCATGGCTCTGACTTTCACTCCGCAAGCTGAACTGGGAAGCAAAGTTTTCGATTTCGCTTTGCCGGCTGTGGCGGATGAAAAGACTTATCACCTGGCTGATTTCCAAAACGGCAAACCGTTGGTGATCATGTTTATCTGCAATCACTGCCCTTATGTGAAAGCCATCGAAGATCGCCTGATTCAGCTGGGACATGAATTGAAAGCTCAGTCAGTGAACGTGGTTGCGATTTGCTCGAACGATCCAACGGACAATCCCGAGGACAGTTTCGAAAACTTGCAAAAGCGAGCCCGGGAAAAAAAATATCCGTTCTCTTACCTGCATGATGCCTCTCAAGACGTCGCTCGCAAGTTCGGTGCGGTTTGCACTCCGGATTATTTTGTCTATGATGGCGGTGGCACTTTGGCCTATCGCGGTCGTTTGGACGATTCATGGAAAGATGCAAGCCGCGTGCAAAAACGCGAGCTTTTCGAAGCCGTGCAGCTTCTTTTGAAAAACCAGAAAGCCCCTGAAAAGCAAACGCCTTCAATGGGCTGCAATATCAAATGGATTCATACATGAGCGAAAAAAAGCCTTTTCAACTTCAAGTTCGTTACGTTCTTTTGCCCCTGCTCATCGCGATTTTCGTTTTTGTTTTTTACATGATGAATTACCTTGGCGCCTTCCGTCCGGTGATCATCACACAGAAAAAAGCGGGACCTTTCCACGTCGTTTATAAATCGCACGTCGGCCCTTATCACAAAATCGTACCAATGATCGAAGAAGTCGAAAAATGGATCAAAGAACAAGGCCAAGAGTGTCGCCTGTCTTTCGGTGAATATCTGGATGATCCCAAGCAGACCGAAGAGGTCCGCCTGCGCTCGAACGGCGGCTGCTTTGTCGATCAGCCGTTGGATGCACTGCCTGAAAGCTTCGAGCAGAAAACCATCCCCGAGAAAAATTATGTCATGGCTGTCTTCGAGGGTTCGCCCGGCATTGGTCCTTTGAAAGTTTATCCCCGCGTCTTCAAATTTATCGAAGAGCAAAAATTGCAGCGCGAAGAAGTCGTCATGGAAGTCTACGAAATCCACTCGGCCGAAGCCATGACCACCACCTACTACTTCCCCTTGAAATAAAGGTCCGCCAAAGGTACGCCGTACCTTTGGTCACACCGTCCCAAAAGGTACGGCGTACCTTTTGCGGGCCTTGCTATTTGGGCTGGCAGGACTTTTACTGGGCCGGTGATGTGGAATTTATTTGTGAGTATAATCTTGTTTAGTATCGAACCGGCTCTTGCGGGACCGACAGTTCTACATGCCGGGATCGAAGACGCCGACAATGCTCCTTATGGAAGCCTTGTCGATGGCAGCCCCCAGGGCTTTCACGTCGACGTCATCGAAAATGTCGCAAAGAATTTGCACTGGATCGTCACCTGGCGGCCGCTTCCTTGGAACCGAGCTTTGGCCGAAATCAAATCGGGCGCCTTGGATGCCGTTCCTTACATGAGTGCAAGCCCCGACCGCAAAGCCTTCGTTGATTTCCACGAAGGCAATGAACTTCATCGCGACAGCCTTTGCTTGATCGTCCGCGAGGAGGACGCAACGAAACTTCAGTTCGACGGAACCTGGGAGTCGCTGAAAGAACTGAAAATCGGAAAACCTTCGGGCTACTGGTACTCGACAGATTTCGAAAAAGCGGCTCCCCACCTCAAGGTCATTGAATTCAACGGCACCGCCAACCAAGGAATGGAAATGCTCGCCCTGAAACGCATCGATGTCTACGCGGACTCGGGCCGGGGCTTAGCTGGTGCCATCGAACAGATTCGAAAAAAAATTCCGGTCACAGCGCTAAAACCCTGCATGCCCGGCGACATCCGCTACGTCGGCTTCTCGAAAAAAGCCGAAGGCATGGGTAAAGAATTTGCGCTTGCCATGAAGAAGTACCGCAAAACCAAGTCCTACAAAGATCTCCTTCAGAAATATCAAATCAAACCGAATATCTAAGATGCATTTTCTGGACCTTGAGGCTTTTGATTTTTGCAGGTCCGGGTGGTTTGATAAAGGGGTTCAGAACACCAAAAAAGGAGACCACCCATGCAAGCAATGAAATGGATTGCATTGATTGTTCTGTCGATCTCGCTGATCGGCTGTGGAAAAATCGAAAAAGAAGAAGAGGAAACCGCTAAAGGCTCGCCCGGTAAAGAAGTCGATAAAACCAATCGTGACGAGTGCCTTCTTGGAGAACCCGCAAACAGCTCGATCTTTCAAACGCCTTGGAAAGTCGTCCGTTTGTCAGCGAAGAACGTTTTCATTCAAGAGGTTTTGCATTTTGAGACCACTGCGATTTCGAAATCCGTGACTTGCACCTATGGCGCTTCCACGGTGACATCGAACGCGCGTGCCAACGCCACGGTCAACGATCGCGCCCGTCAATTCTTGATCACATCCAACGATCATCAGGAAAAGGTTCTGCAAGCCAATGGCTCGACCTACACCTGCGTCGCTGATCTGCAGGCCACGGCCGAAGCCGTTTCTTTCGGATTTCAGTCCGCTTGCTTAAAGCTCGGCGGCGGAGCCCAAGACGGCACCATCTACGTTCCAGGACCGTAATTTTTTTACTGGTGGACAAAAAATAAAAAGGGCACTTCTCAGTGCCCTTTTTATTTTCCAAATTTCAATTCAGAAACTAGCTTTTCGCGATCAAGTTCAAGGCGCTTCCCGCTTTGAACCAACGAATCTGCTCGGCATTGTAAGAATGCTTTAGCTGAATCGTCTCAGAAGATCCGTCTTTGTGTTTGATTGTCATTGGGATCAGCTTGCCCGGGGCAATGCTTGAAAGATCCGACAATGTCACGCGGTCGTCTTCTTGGATCTTGTCGTAATCTTTTGGATCGTTGAAGGTCAAAGCCAACACGCCCTGCTTCTTCAAGTTCGTTTCGTGGATACGCGCAAAGCTGCGAGTCACCACCGCCGTGCAACCCAAGAATCGTGGCGACATCGCCGCGTGCTCGCGCGATGAACCTTCCCCATAGTTCTCGTCACCGATCACAACCCAGCCCTTGCCGGCTTTTTGATACTCGCGAGCCAATTTGTTGAATTCAATTCCGGTTTTGCCCGTCAGCTGATCTTTGCCTTTTCCGATTTCGCCGGTGAAGGCATTGTCCGCGCCCAAAAGCATGTTGTTCGAAATGTTATCCAAGTGACCGCGGTATTTCAGCCAAGGACCGCCCGGGCTGATATGATCGGTCGTGCACTTGCCTTTGGCTTTGGCCAAAACGATTTGATCGTTAAAGTCTTTGCCATCCCAAGCGGTGAAAGGTTTCAAAAGCTGCAAACGATCCGAAGTCGGACTGACCGCAACGGTTGCGCCTTTTCCGGCCGGAGCTTGATAGCCCTGCGGATCCGCGACGTAACCTTTCGCCGGAAGCTCCGGAGCCTCTGGCGCTTTCAGTTTGATTTTTCCTTTTGGAGTCTCCAACTCGTCCGTCATCGGATTGAAATCCAGACGACCCGCCAAGCCCAAAGCCATGACGATTTCCGGCGAACCGATGAAAGCCAAGGTTTCATTGTTCGAGTCATTGCGCCCGCGGAAGTTACGGTTGAACGATGTCACGATCGAGTTCTTCTCGCCCGCTTTGATATCGTCACGTTTCCACTGACCGATACAAGGACCGCAAGCATTCGCCAACACGGTCGCGCCGACCGCGTTCAAAGTCTGCATCTGACCATCGCGCTCGATGGTGTTCTGGATCTGAGTCGACCCCGGAGACACCAAGAAAGGCTGAGGCATTTTCAAACCGTTATCCAACGCCTGTTTCGCGACGAAAGCCGAACGGCCGATATCTTCGTAAGAAGAGTTCGTGCACGAACCGACAAGAGCTGAAGACAGTTTTGTCGGCCAGCCTTTTTCTTGCGCTGATTTTTTCATGGACGACAAAGGATGCGCGATATCTGGCGAGTGAGGACCCACCAAGTGCGGCTCCAAAGTCGAAAGATCGATTTCGTAAACTTCGTCGTAATATTTTTTTGGATCTGCGGCCACTTCGGCATCGGCAGAAAGAAGCGCTTTGTTCTGATCAGCGATTGAAGCGAGCTCTGCTCGATTGGTCGCTTTCAAATAAGCACCCATCTTGTCGTCGTAAGGGAAGACCGAGCAAGTCGCGCCCAGCTCTGCACCCATGTTACAGATGGTCGCTTTACCGGTGCAAGACAACGTGCCAACACCCTCACCAAAGTATTCGACAATTTTATCGGTTCCACCTTTTACGGTCAGCATTCCGCAAAGTTTCAGGATCACGTCTTTTGCTGACGTCCAGCCGGTCATTTTTCCTTTCAAGTGAACACCGATCAATTTCGGATTTTTCACTTCCCAAGGGAGCCCCGCCATCACGTCCGAAGCATCGGAACCACCGACCCCGACAGCTTCCATTCCCAATCCACCCGCATTCGGAGTGTGAGAATCCGTTCCGATCATCAAACCACCTGGGAACGCATAGTTTTCCAAGATGACTTGGTGAATGATGCCAGCGCCTGGTTTCCAGAAACCGATGTTGTAACGAGAGCTGACGGTTGAAAGAAAGTTGAAAACTTCTTCGTTCACCTTCATCGCGTTCGGCATGTCTTTTTCTTTTCCAGAATTCGCCAGGATCAAGTGATCGCAGTGAACTGTCGAAGGAACGGCCGCTTCTTCTTTTCCCGCCAGCATGAATTGCAAAAGCGCCATCTGTGCGGTCGCATCTTGCATCGCCACGCGATCCGGTCGCAAGAGCAAGAAACTTTTTCCGCGCTCGAGCTCTTGGTTTTGCGGATCGTCCAAATGACCGTAAAGAATTTTTTCTGCCAAGGTCAGTGGGCGATTCAAACGTTTGCGAACGATCGCCAGTCTCTCATTTGACTTGCGATAAACTTCTTTGACCATCTCTGGGGTCGTTGCGATTTTTGCTGACATAATTGGGCCTGCCAATCTGGAATAACGTTGGTGATTCCAGCACTTTAACGCCGATCGCCCCCCGGCACCAGACCGTTTTTTCCCGCATGCCCGGCGTCAAAGGTGCCTGATACCCTTTGGTGCTGCATCGCAAGATTTCCTTGAACTGCGCCGCACTCTCATCGTATTTCATCGCCTTCTCCAACCAAGGAAATCATATGAGCCGCCTGAGCGAAAAACAGATTCAAAAAATGTCGGATGCAATGAAGCAAGAACAAGGAGCGAATCTTCAAGAGATCCAATCGCTTCTGAAACGCGCGCTCACGGTTGGCGACTTGAAGATGCTATTGAGCAAATTGGACGACACCCTGCCTATCGAGCTGGAAGTGATCGTCGATGTGACGGAAGAGGGCGAGTGCGCCGCCCAACCGGGCCTTCTGATCCATCATTATAAAGTCACCGACGAAGATGACGGTTTTCCACGCCTGACTTTGGTCGGCACCCCTCCACAAATGGCCGAAGCCTATGCGGAAGCTTTCGAGCTGGATCTGCCAAAGCAGTAGGCCGGCTATTTTTTTCTTTTTTTTGCGACGGACTTCTTTTTCGAAGACCTTGCTGATTTCGATAGGACTTTCTTCTTCACGCTCGCGACTTTGCTTCTCGCGGGTGTGGCTTTCGGGCCTCGCTCTTTCTGACGATCGCGTAAGACCTTCATCCAATCGCGAGCTTCTTTTTTCAGATCTTCCGAAATCAAATTCCAAACTTTGTTTTCAAGCGCACCGATCACGGCATAGGCATAAATAGAGTGATTGGTTTTTGGATTTGCAGCCACCAGCTTTTCCATCCCCTTTTTCCAACCCATCTTCACAAGCTGTGGCGCCGTTGTAATCCCGGCCTTTAAGAAGTGCTTCTCGGTTTCGGGACCGAGATTTTTCAAATCGGAAATCATCTTCGCTTTTTCGACGGTCTTCATACCGGGCTCGTCGCTGAACATTGCTGGCCTGCGCGTATCCAGCACTTCGTCATCTTCAGCCGTACGAGATTTCTTTTTCGCCCCGCCCGCTTTTTTTGAAGATCCTTTCGCTTTCGGAATGGTTCCGAACAGCTCGCTTTGACGGCGAATCTCACGCAAAAGCAAAGGCACGTTGTTTTCAAAATTTTCCGTTTCCATCGGCAGGTACAGCCACTTTGGCAGAATCGGATGCTCCATCAAAAAAGGATACATCCCCAAGATTTCAGCGTGCTTGTCTTTCTCGGCAGGAAACATGCAGCCCTGCCAAAGCTCGAAATCAAATTTCTGACCTTTGTAGCTGCGACTGCCTTCGGACTCAAAAAGCAGCAGCACCAACTTTTCATGAAAATAATAAGCAAACCCGCCAAACATCCGCTTGCGCAAAATATCCTGCGGGAGAAGATCCTCAATCCAAGAAAGACTTTCCATAGGTGCCTGTTACCTTTTGCGAATGGTCCGTGTATCGGACACCAATTGTATTTAAATGCAGTCACAGTCTCGCACAAGAAAAGAATATAAAGTCATTATATGCCTAGAAATCAATTTATCTGTGACCCGACAACACCTTATCATTTAACTGCCCGTTGCATTAATCGCGATTGGTTTGAACTTCCGATGGATCATGTTTGGGACCTTATGAGTCGCCAGCTTTATCTATCCAGATCTCTTTTCGGACTCAAAATCTTTTCTTTCGTCCTTATGTCCAATCACTATCATTTGATTGCGCAAGCCCCCGAAGGAAATCTGAGTCAAGCCATGCGATATTTTCAACGCGAAACCAGTCGCGAACTGACCAAGTCATCGAGCCGCTTGAATCAAACGTGGGGCAGTCGATTCTACCGATCGCGACTAGGAAGCTATCACTACTTTCTTCAGGCTTATAAGTACGTTTATCAAAATCCACTGCGGGCCGAAGCTTGCAATTGGGCTGAGGCCTATCCATACAGCACTTTGAGTGGGATTCTCGGGCAAAACCAGCTTTTGATTCCTATCGAGTACGACACTGTCCTTTTCGAAGGAAATTTAGAGGAGACATTGGGGTGGCTCAATCGACTTCCAGAGCAAAATCAAAAGGAAGAAGTACGAAAAGCCCTTCGTCGGCAGGACTTTAAATTTGCGATGGATCGCCGCACAAAGAAAAAAAGCTCCCTTGAGGAGCTTCTTTTCTGAGCTATTCGCAAAAGGTAACAGGTACCTTTAGACGTAGGAGCCTTTTTTGATTTTTTCGAGGATGATTTTTTCCATTTTGATCGGGTCGTTTGGGTCGACCGAGAACAGAGACTGCTGTTCGCAACGGATCTTTTCTTTCATCAGCCACTTCAGGATGTCGGCCAAGCCCTTGTTCTTTTTGTCCAAGAAGAAGGGATCGTTTTCCAAAGCATCTTTCGCTTTTTTCAAAGCGCGCGCTTCCGCCGGATCACTTTCTTTCACTTTGTAATAAGGCAGATCGTATTTTTTCACGTCTTCTGGAAGCACGCCCAAGAATTTCACTTCGGGGGCCGAGAAGTCCGCGTTTCGAATCAATGAAGCCGCCGATCCCGCTTTCAACGTGCGATAGATATTTTGAAGCGTGTAGGCATCGAGGTCCCCGAAGAAGTACATCGGGCAAGCCAGCTCTTCTTCGATCAGCTTACACCAACCGCGAACCGCATTCGACGGAACCCCTTGCGCACCAATCAAGATCGCGTTGTTGCGCTTGGTGAAACCCATGGACTGCAAAGTGTTGGCAGTACCTTCGGATTCGATAACCAGAGCGAAATCGATTTTCTTCTTCGCTTTCAGTTTCAAAGATTGCGGTTTGTTCTTTGGCTGGAAAGGTGCCGTTCCCAAAGTCGAGAGATCGATCACGGCTTTGTCACCGTCATTCAAAGTCTCGGTGACAACCAGCTGTTGCGAGTATGTCTGTCCACCACGGTCGTTGGCGAAGCAGTTCAGCTCTTCACGATACACCTGAAGCATATCGCCGATGAAATCGATGATCGCATCGCTTTCCGGTTGATCGTCGAAATCCAAAGGTTTCAGACGAGTATTCCCTTTAATCAAACCTTTCGAAATATAGTACAATTCACGCTTCGTATTGACGGAGCCGATATCCAAATTGCGCAGCAAGATTTCAAGCATGAACACGACACGCGCCAGCTTCTGCACGGAAGACACATTCAGCTCGGTGCGAACGCGTTTGTCGCCGGCCTGCAGGTAACCCACCTTCGGATTGTAATAAGAGTTATCCAGCGAAGTTTTCACCGCCTCTAGGACCGGACGCTTGGATTTTTCCAAATCCGAGAGCATACGCTCGGCTAGAAGTTTCGCTTCTTTCGGGATGTCGATTTTCAGTTCACGAATGCTGATCAGTTTTGCCATGACTTCAACCTACTTTTTCTTTGTGCCGGCCGGTTCGGCTTGTTTTTTCGTTCCGGCGGGCTCTTTGATATCCGCGTGTTTCTTGGTTCCTGCCGCGACGATTTCATCCGCCTGCTTTTTGGTTCCTTGAGGCCCCTCTTTTTTCGTTCCGCCTTTTGAAGATTGTTCGGCGATCTCTTCACCGATCACGTCGATTTCGACTTCACCACCGTCCTCATCCAGCCCGAACTTCTTGGCGTCGCGGGATTTCTGCTTCGCCAATTTGCTTTCCGCTTCTTCCAGATCGGCGATCGCTTCTTTCGAGTCTCGGCCCAAAAGTTTTCGCAAACCTTCTTCCGCCTTCGTCCGGCGAGATTCCGGAGATTTGGTGATACGAACCAAAGTTTCAACCAAGATCGGACCGAACTGCTCGATGTGCGCGAGCTTTCTTTCCAGATCCGCTTCTTTGAACTCTTTTTTGATATGACGAGACAGTTTTTGTCCCGCCTGCATCAGTGCCCTGCGAATTTCTTCGACCAGCTCTTCCGAGGCATCGATCGTTTCTTTCGAAGCATTTTTAAACTTAATAAACGGCGACGTCAGTGACACCGCAAAAACATAAGGCCCTAACGGCAGACTGCCTTTCGGTTGCTGCAAACCGTAGGATTTCCAGTTCACCGATTCGATCGCCCACGTGATCGCGCAACCCGATTTGTCGAATTGCAAAGGCACACGATTGGCGAAACGAAGCAATTGCACCGGCTCGTCCGCTTCTTGATTGCGAGAAATAAATCGCGCCAAAGCGACTTCGACCACCACCGGTTTAAAGTCACAGATCGCAGGCTTTCTTGTCACCACCGAGAAGAAATCGACCTCACCCAAACGCTGAATGGATTTTGAAAGCGCATCTTCACCGACAGTCAAAACTGACTTGGTTGATGGTGCCATCAATTCGGTGTCTTGAACCGCTTGGAAAACCTTTTTGAAATCGTCTTGTTTCAAAGAGGTGATCGGCGTGCCGAGCAAACCTTTCGGCATCCCTTTGGTCGTAAAATCCTTCAACGATTGATCCGAAATACGAGAAAAACCCGTCTTCAGGAACTTATCCAACGAGATCTTTCCGTACAAAGTCGAATGCGTGATGAACTCGCCCAGCTTAAATGTGTGTGGGTGCGGCAGCGTGGCTTCCGGAATTTCCGGCACCTGATTGGTCACGCGTTCAACATGCATCCAATCGTTATCCATCAATTTGTATTTCAAAGTGAGATGCGGATTCACCAGAACCGTACCTTCTAGGTACGTGATCAGACCGCCGTCACCATTCAGCTGAATACGACCATCGATCGTGAATTCAACACGAGTTCCAGATTTGCGGTCCCAATCCACCGTTTCTTTGTTTCGCAAAATACCCGTGTTCGATTTGATATCAACATCGACTTGGCCTTTGACAGCCTTTCGCATGCCAGCCGTTTTGCTAAGAACGAAAGCGCCTTTGGCATTCGTCAGCTGCGCCCATGTGGTCGCCGCCGAAATACCAATCCCCTGCTGACCGCGCGAACACTGACCTTTTCCGAATTTTGAAGAGGCCAAATACTCGCCGAAAACCTTGGCCAAATCGTCGGCGTCGATTCCGGGACCGTTGTCTTCAACCGTGATTTTGATCAAGTCTGTGTTCTTGGAAGATCCAGTTCCCACCTTTTGAATTTGAACTTCGATTTCAGGCAGGATTCCGGCTTGCTCGCAGGCATCCAAAGAGTTGTCGACGGCCTCTTTCAAAGTGGTCAAAACGGCTTTTAAAGGAGATGAGAATCCAACCTGCTGCAAGTTCTTCGCGAAGTACTCGGCAGTGCTGCTTTTGGTAATTTTGCTCACGATGCGTGTCCTTTATTTTAGATGAAGCAACTTCTAGGAAACAGTAACGCCCAGCGACGAAGCAAGAACAAAGTCCTGCAGTACCGCGCGCTATGCGTTAATTGCCCGAATTATCGTCAGAATCCGTGTTCGAGGGTGAATCTGTGCCGTTTGAAACGCCACTTGAGAGTTCTTCCATGGCCATTTCCGCCCTCGTTTGATGACCCTTCTTCGTGTTGCAATCCTTGCAGGAAGGGACGCAGTTTTTCTTATCCGATTTGCCGCCACGAGCGATCGGGATCAAATGATCCATGGTCAAATCCGCGGGTTTGAACTTCTGCTCGCAGTGATAACAGACCCCTTTTCCCACGGTCTGCTTCCACCACTGAGAAGCGCGCAATTCGCGAGCTTTCGCTTTTTCGCGCTTTTGATGTTCAGGCGAAGCCGGAGTGAAAAACAATTTCATCGAGGTGATGTTGTCGCAGAGTTTTTTTGTGGGGGCAACTTGGATTCTTTGGGAGTGTTTATAAGCAATTTTAGAATTTATCTTCCGGAGGGATAGTAAAGCTTATTGTCCCACATGCCCTGACTGAAATACTGAATGACGGCCTTCAGGCGGCTCTCAAGCTCCATTTTTCTCTCGGCCGGCTCGGCAAGATCTTGCTTCTCGAAGACATCTTTGGCGGCGTACATGTGGAAGTCGCGGCCACGCTCGTAGGTCAGAAAATAATCCTTCAACACGAACAAATACCTTTGATCCGAATAATTCACCGCAAAGCGATCCCCCGGGGTGAAGATCGATGTGCCCAAAAAGTTGCGCTCTTTTGTTTCGACTTTTGTGAGTTCCATCAGCGTTGGCAGGATGTCGATCTGCTGCACGATTTGGGATTCGTCGACTTTCGGAAGCTTCCAGCCTGGCGAGTAGATGATCAGTGGGATTCGGTAGTTTCCGAGATCGTTTTGGTATTCGGCCCGGTTTGGTTTGAAAGTGTGATCGGCGGTAATGATGAAAATCGTTTTTTGAAACCAGGCTTCTTTTGCGGCCGTTTCAAAAAACTTTTGCAAAGCAAAGTCGGTGTAGCCGATGGTTTCATGAATCTCGGATGGACCTTTTGGGAACTTGCCTTCGTATTGCTTGGGGATTTGAAACGGATGATGCGAGCTCAATGTAAACACGGTCGAAAAGAAGGGCTGCGGGAAAGTCGAAAGCTTTCCACTCATCCACTGCAAGAAAGGCTCGTCCCAGATGCCCCACACGCCATCATCGTCGGCGGGATTGCCGTATTCGGTTTTGCCGAAATAATGTTGTACGCCCGCGCTTTTCATAAACTGATCAAAGTACATTGTGCCGTTCTGGGCGCCATGAAAGAAGCTGGTGTGATAACCCTGCTTTTGCAGCAAAGTCCCCGCTCCTTGAAAGTAATTGGTCAGGTACTGCGAGCTTAAAAAAGGCTCGTTCATCAAAGCGGGAATCCCACCTAAAATCGCGCCGATGCCTTCGATGGATCTGCGGGCATTGGCAAAAGTATTGGGAAAGAAAAGCCCCTTCTTTGAAAGTTCATCCAAAAATGGAGTGTAGCCCTGCCCGCCATGCGGGCGGCCCATGTACTCGAGCCCGAAGCTTTCAACGATCACCAGCACAATATTGGGCTTTGCCGGCAGATCTAATTTTGGCAGCAAAGCTTTCCTGTCTTCGCCGTAACGAAGCCACTTCAGCATGTCTTCTTCAGAAAAATATCGATCGCGCGGCAGACTGTCGCGCTTCATGGTCTGAATCAAAGTGAAAGACGAGTTCAGCACCAGGCTGTTCATCATCGGTTGGGTAAAAATCTGCGCGTGCGCAAAATTGATCGGCTTTGACTGCAATCCCCCACGCGCCGCGATTCCAAGGCCTATGAAAACCGCGAGTCCGTAGCCCAGGCTTTTCTTCCAATTCCACTGCCGCACCTTTGCAAACATCTTCGGCGTCAGAACCATCATGGCCCAGACATAAACACTTAAGATCACAAGATCGATCAGATTCAGCTTCCAGTAGGTGAAGGTCAGGCTCCAGAACTTGCCGGGAATTTCACGAAAGAAAAATAGAGCATCAAAAGTGTAACGACGACCCAGGAAATGAATGAACTCGGCATCGCCCAGATTGATGATCATCGTCGGCAGTTGGAAAATCACCACCAGCGCAAGCCAAGCCCGCTTTGTACCAAGGCCTAAATTCTTTTGCGGGACTAGAAAGCTCAGCAGCCAAAAAACAAGAAACGGAATCGCCGATAAAATCGCGATGGCTGAAAGATCAAATCGCAAAGCCCATAAGAAAGCCGCGATCAAATCACCGATCGGTTGTTGGTGATAAAAATCCCAATTCCAGAACAGGAACTGAAAACGACAAAGGCTATAAGCCCCCAAAGTCACAAGCAGAGATGAAACAAAAAGAAGAATGAACAAACTGGATTTCCTCGCGCCCCGAGATCTTATGCAAAATACCCTCAGATTCAAGAAAGACCTGGAAAATCTTACCCTCTGCGAAAGCCCGTTTATTTTCATCTCAAAAATCAAAGCGAATGAGTTCGTGCTGAAGCCTTATGCATGCGGCGCATGATAACATCATTCCCATTCATTGGAGGATTTCCGGAGCCTGCCGTAAAAAGGGATCACAAATTGAGTTGAAACCAAAGTTTCTGAAGGCAGTCTGCCAGGTCACACACCCGAAAGGGTTCCAATGGCCAGTTTCTTCTCAATGTCCGCTATGGGGTTTTTGCTTCCTCCTTCGGGCGACGGTCTTGGGTTTGTTTGGGTGAAAGGCCGTCGCCCACTTTTCTCTCTTCTCGTGACAGCTTGCGATTTTCAGTCTACAAAGCCTGTCTATGACACTTGAAATGATGAAAGAACGAATTCAGACAGCCTATCCGGATGCGATGGTCGACGTGATCGATTTGACGGGAACCCAGGATCACTGGGAAGTCTTCGTGGAATCTCAGGCCTTTACTGGCATGAGCCGTATTCAACAACACCAAGCCGTGATGGCCGTCTTCGGACCGGAACTGAAAACCGGCGAAGTGCACGCTCTTTCAATCAAAACTAAAATCAAAGCTTAAAAAAAGGAGTCCACCATGGCTGAAGTTAAAGAACGTATTGAACAAATCCTGAATGACAGTCCGGTTGTGCTTTTCATGAAGGGCAATGCCCAGTTCCCGATGTGCGGATTCTCGGCTCGTGCGGCGGCGATCCTGCAAGATATCGGTGTTGATTTCACATCTGTGAACGTGTTGGAGGATCAAGAGATCCGCGAAGGCATCAAAGCTTACGGCAACTGGCCGACAATCCCGCAATTGTACGTGAAAAAACAATTGGTCGGCGGCAGCGATATCATGATGGAAATGTACGAGACCGGCGAACTTCAGACTTTGCTGAAGAACTAGGTCTTACTTCTTCTCGACCGGGGCCGGCGCTTTGTAGCTGGCTCCGACTGTGACAAGCTCCAAGCTTCCTTCTCCGGAAACCTTCTCGGTTACATTCAAATCCAAATAAGCACTGAACATCGCCGACGGAGTCACGCTTTCCTTCGACGTCGTCTGCAGGCGGTTCTTGCCTTTCAAGGTCAGAACTTTGGCCGTCAGGCTGAGCCCCGAAGCATTTCGTGGCAGGCTGTAATCGACATCGCTCATGATCACTTCTGAAGCGGTCGCCATCACCCAAATCTGTTTCACCGGAGCCTTCCCGCAAAGGAACAGCTTCTCGCTGACCGCGGTCATCATTCCACCGGAAATCTGCATTTTCTTTTCTTTCAGATCCTTGATGTCATCGGGCTTCAGCTCGCAGCCAACATTGATGTACGTATTTGCCGCTTTTGAAATCTCGATATGCTGATCTAAAGAACCGCCCACGGAGCCGATATACACCGAAGCTTTCACGTCGATGGCGGCCACTTTTCCATCCGCGCCAACACCACCGGTCTGCTTGATGGTCAAACGCGGCTCGGTCACCTGTACGATGCCCTCCGCATCTTTCTTCGCCAAGGTGCTAGAAAGATAAATGGCACCCGGCTGTCCGCCTGCGGTCAGCATCTTTTGAATGGCTTCATACTTCTCTTGAGATTCGCGAACCGAACGCTCGCTCTCTTTATTGATCTCATCCAGACGGCGATCCAAATCTTCTTTCGCTTTATCGGCAGGGTTCTTACAAGCCGTCATCGCAACCGCAACCGTCAAAGCCAAAAGAGCCAACATCTGTTTTTTCATACACGCCATTCCTGTCAAAAAAGTAGCCAAGCCGGAAAACCTTTCCCGGTCGCTTGGGCCTGGTGGGCCCAATTTCGATTTTAAGAAGCCGCTTCTGAGGTTTGCGAAATGGATGCCAGAATTATTTCTCTGGCACGCGGGCGGTGGCGCGCATCCAGGCGTAGAAGAAGACCGAGTCTTTGGTGCGTTTGACTTTTTCGACTTCGGCGTCCATTTGTCCGATCATGTCTTTGCGGACGCGGCCTTCGCGGATCAGGGCTTCTTTGGCGCTGAGAAGAATTTGGTAAAAGTAATCGACGAAGGCTTTTCGTCGCTCGGGTTCGCGTTGGTCAAAGTGGAAGCTGCGGATTTCGGTTTGGATATCGACGAAGCCCGCTTCTTTGAGATAATTTCCCAGCATGCCGCCGACGAAGGGATGACCACCAATGGACCATTGGAAGTCATTGAATTCGAACCAGTACTTCAGGTACGCCGGGCTGTAAGGCTGAATGAACAAAGTCTGATTGAAGACTTCGCTGCAGTAGATTTTGGCTCCGGGTTTCAAGTGTTGGCGGACGCGTTTTAAAACTTTCAATGGCTCGGGCACATGTTCCAGAAACCAACACAAGAAAGCGGCGTCATAATTTTTTCGTTTCATCGAAAAAGTTTGCGCGTCCCGCTCGGAAAGCGTCATGCGTTTTTCTTTGATCTCGGTGCTAAGATATTCTTTGGCGGCTTCCAGCTGCGCTTTGGAAATATCAAGGCCGTCGATTTTCAAATTTGGAAAACGGCGTAGAAGAATTTTGGATTGCGCGCCCACCCCGCAACCGACTTCCAGAAGCCGTTCTTTAAATTCCAGATCAACGCCAGAGTAGACATAGGGCTCTAGAAATTGAGCCTGATCGATCAGTCTTTTTTGTTCGGTGGGATCAAAGCCATGGATGTATTTTACTTTTGATTTTGCCATGGAAATATTGAACCCCCACTGCCGCCCGACGCGCAAGCGGCACTTGGTGGGATCGAATTATTTCAGTCGTGGCGTTCGGCTGGTAGCGTCTTGATATTCGCGGACCATCTTTTCGACGATCTCGCGGCAAGGCAAAATGTCATCGACCAGACCGACCGACTGACCGGCCGTCCAAACTGTTTTCCAGGTGGGTCCCAAAGCCGCCTTTTCCAACTGTTGCATGCCAAGCCAGTGGATCAACGGGACAACATATTTTTTGGTGACTTTCTGATTCTTCAAGGTCTTCAGGTACCAAGGAAGATCCAAACCCATTTTCTGCACGTACGGAGTATTAATCACTGCCGCCGGTGTTCCCGAAACCCGCGTCGTCATCACGATATCTTCCGGAGACGAGTTCACCACCGCATCTTTGTAAGCTTGATCGACACCCGCTTCTTTCGAAGCGATAAATCTTGTCCCCACACTGACCGCCGCGGCCCCCAATGTCAGCGCCGCCGCCATCGAACGACCATCGGCGATTCCCCCGGCCGCGATCACCGGGATCTTCAATTCTTTTTGCAACCATGGGATCAATACCAATGGTGAGATCGGACCCGCATGCCCACCGGCACCGCTGCTGACCGCGATCACTCCGTCGGCGCCCATGTCTTGAACTTTCAAAGCATGCTCGAGATTGGTGACGTCGCAGACGACCTTCGCACCATTTTTGTGCGCTTCGGTGATCACGTTCTTGGGGCTTCCCAATGACGTGATAAAGAGATTCACCCCCGCATCCAGTGCGTGCCTTAAATCGTCATTTTGTCGAGTGTTGGATTTGTTGACGATGATGTTCACGCCGATTGGTTTTTTCGTGCGTGATTTCATTTCTTTCAAAGCTTTTTGGTATTCTTCGATGGGACGGTAATTCAAGGCCGGAAAAGTCCCCACCCCGCCCGCTTCGCTGACGGCCACCACCATTTCCACATTGGAAACCAGAAACATCGGGGCGCCGATGATCGGCAGGTCGCACTTCATTAGATCTGTGAATGTCGTTTGGATTTGTGCCATCCCCGAATGGTAAAAAACTTGTCATTCGATGGCAAAAGAATCTAGACTGAACGCATGAAAATCAATCTGGCGGTCTGGGATCGTTGCATTCGCTTTTTCTTCGGAGTCCTGCTCGCCGCCTGGGCGGTGGCCGGTGGCCCGTGGTGGGCCTTCGGCGGCGTTTATCTGGTGCTCACCGCCAGCTGGGGTCTGTGCCCGATTTACTCTTTCTTTAAAATCCGAACGGCCAAAATCGAAGAGAAAAGATTCATTCCGTGAGTCCACAGAAGCAGAAACTCTCTTTGGTCTTGGGCGAACTGAAAGCGGAATACCTGAAGAAGCTGCCAACCAAAATCGAGCATCTCAAAGGCCTGGTTTCGGGCGAAGACTGGAAGGCTTTGGAAGACGAATACCACAAGCTCAAAGGCACCGGTAAAACCTATGGCTTTCCGGAAATCTCGATCGTCTGCGAAAAGCTCGAGTTCCTGTGTCAGCAAAAAACTCATCAAACCCCCGAGCTTTTCTTGAATGCCAACCAGCTGCTTGAGCGCATGCATCAAGGCTATCTGGAACAGACCCCCGTCAGTCTAGAGAAAGATCCTTTCGCACGAAGCCTTCTTGCCCTGAAACTGAAATAAGGTTTAAATAGCGCTTTCAACGGAGGTCCCATGTCCACACCGAATTGGACGGCCAACTGGGCAGCGGCTCAAGCAGATCTAAATTTCTTAAAGCCTGAGCAAATCAAAACCGACGCCGAAAGCCTGAAATATTACGGCCGCGATTGGACCACCTACTTTGATATCAAATCATCAGCGATCCTGTTTCCGGTTAGCACCGAAGACGTTCAGAAAATCGTTCTGTGGGCGCGCCAGCATCGCATCGCTTTGGTGCCTTCGGGCGGCCGCACCGGCCTTAGCGGTGCCGCGGTCGCAACCCAAGGCGAAGTCATCGTGTCGTTTGAAAAGATGAATCGCATCTTGGACTTCAACGAAGTCGATCAGGTTGTCACCATCCAGCCAGGTGTTGTCACCGAAAGCTTGCAGCAGTACGCGCATCAAAAAAATCTTTACTACCCGGTCGACTTTGCAGCCCGCGGCTCTTCACAAATGGGCGGCAACATCGCCACCAACGCGGGCGGCATCAAGGTTGTCCGTTATGGACTGACACGCGACTGGGTGGCCGGATTGAAAGTCGTCACCGGCACCGGTGAAATTTTAGATCTCAACCGGTCGCTTGTGAAAAATGCGACGGGCTTGGATCTTCGCCATCTGTTTATCGGCAGCGAAGGTGTGTTGGGCTTTATCGTCGAAGCGCAGATTCGTCTGACGCAAGAGCCGCCACCTTTGCAGGTGTTGGTGATGGGTGTCGCGGGCTTAGATAGCGTGATGAGTGTGTTCGGTGAATTTAAAAAGCGCTGCACACTGGTCGCCTTCGAAATGTTCTCGGAAAAAGCTTTGCAGAAAGTGATCGAAAGCACGGGACTGGCCCGGCCCTTCGATACGAAAGCCGAGTACTATGTGCTGGCCGAAGTCGAGATGAAATCCGAAGCGGATCAAGCGGCGGTGCTCGAAGTCTTCGAGCAGTGTTTGGAAAAAGGCCTGGTCGTCGACGGAGCCATGAGCCAGTCCGACACCCAGGCGAAAAATTTCTGGCGACTGCGCGAAGACATCTCGGAATCTTTAGCCAAGTATTCGCCTTACAAGAATGACATCTCGGTTGGAATTTCAAAAGTGCCGGCCTTTATGCAGGACCTGGATCAGATTCTGACCAAAGCTTATCCCACTTGGGAGGTCATCTGGTTCGGCCATATCGGTGACGGAAATTTGCATATCAATATCCTGCGCCCAACTGGCATGACCAAAGAAGCCTTCGTGCAAGAATGCCGCAAGGTCGACCAGATGGTCTTCGATGCTGTTCGCAAACAAAGCGGCAGCATCTCGGCCGAACACGGCGTGGGACTGACGAAGAAATCATTTCTGACCTACAGCCGCTCACAGGCCGAGATCGAGATGATGAAAGGGATCAAAAAAGTTTTCGATCCCGATCAAATCATGAACCCCGGTAAGGTTTTTGATCCTTAAAGTTTTGAATTTCGCGCGACTTCGGGATTGAGCAAGGCCGATGGCTCTTGCTCGTGACGAAGCACGGTCTTGGTGAACTGATAACTGATTAGCAACGTCAGCGACGTGTAATACAACCACACCAGCAAAACCACCAAAGATCCCGCCGCTCCGTAAGCCGAGCCCACGGCGGATCTTGCGATGTATTCGGCGATCAAGGCTTTCCCGATTAAAAAGAAAGCGGTCGCCGTCACCCCGGATTGGACCGAGCTTTTCCAGCTGAATTTGTCCGACGGGATGTAATGAAACATCGCCGAGAACAACAATGTAAAAACTGAAATATTGATCACATAAGAAAAGACCTGCCAAAGAGCACCGATGCGACCCGCAAACATTCCGGCCAGGGCCGTGGTCACAATCAACGAGATGATGGTCAGAAAAATAAAACCGAAAACCAATCCCACCGAAAGAAGCCGATCTTTCAAAAACTGTTTCACACCGTATTCTGCATTGGCGGCGAAAGCATGGTCGTTGATTTTATCCAGCGAGGTTCGAAGCTGAGCAAAAATCGCCGAAGCCGAAACGGCAATAATGATCAAACTGATCAAGCCCGAGACCCCACGGAAATCGGCATTCTTTTGGGCGCTACCGATAATGGTTTCAATCACCGGAGCTGCCTCGCTTCCCAGTAAATCCGTCAGCTGCGCGGTCAGAATTTGCGCCGCCTGTCCGTCCAAAAATGAAAGCGCCGAAAGCATGATGATCACAAAGGGCGCAAGCGCCAAGGCTGTGGTGTAAGCGATCGATCCGCTTAGGATCAGCAGCTCGTGACGATCGATTTCAGAAAAAAGTCTTTTGTAAGAGGACCAGGATTTCAGATCGCGCCAAACCGACTGAACCGAAAGATCAACACCCGAATCCGCCGTCGGTGCATTTGTGCCAAACTTCATATCGATGAACCTCCTGATGCCCGAAGGTTTTAAAAAGCAAGCCAGGTGCCATTTCAAAGAGCCATCAGGCGCGTGTAGAACCTGTCTTTACTTGGCAGACAGAGGCACTTTGCCACGAGCGCCTTGCGTCTTTTGTGAAAATTCCACCTGACCAGTTGTTTGACGATCAAGAAATTAGGATCTGAATTGCGCCCTTCTGGGTGAATTTCACCTTCAGATTTCACCTGCCTCTCGCGCGGAAAGAAAGCTTGGGGTAATTTCTCAGAACTCGATGGGTTTTAGGTTTTTGTCCTGTAACGTACCTTCTCGTGTTTTCCCCTCTGAAGGACGGTATCAGAACTTGGGCCCGATTTGTTGAACAGGCAAGTCGGGCTTATTTTTTTCTCTCACTTCATTCGTGTCACTCGTAATCCGCATCTAAATCAGAACTCTGTGACCAAGCTGAAAATTCGTTTTTTAAAAACTTTTTTTTCATTTGAAAATTCACCGAGCCTTTCAAGCTCTTAACGCATCTCACATTGAGACCCCGAAAAATCCCTGATTTTGACCCTTTAGAACCTAGACTTTCGGCCGAAGAGTATGGTGTCGACATCAGAAACCGTGTGGTGAAAGTCCCCGGGCTGGTGACGGAGGCTTAAGACTCTATTCGACAATACTTTAGGAGGACGTGTGGTGATGATGAACCGAAGACTACCTTTGTTGGAACTTTCCGATCGATCTGAGCGGGGTCCCCCAAAATGACGTAGGTCTCCGAATACTTCGGTAGAAGCAAGCGCTTGAGATGGTTCTCAGGCGCTTTTTGCTTTTGTGGCCTTGTGATTTTTCATGTATCACTTCGATATGCCGTCCACTGCGCTGACCTGCACTCGCTGCGGGAATTCTTTCGAATGCAAAATGAAATCAGGCGCCAGCACCTGCTGGTGCGAAGCAAAGCCCGTGGTGCCTGCCGGCCGCATTCCAAAACAATACAAAGACTGCCTGTGCAACGAGTGTCTCGAGTTCTTTCGTGTGACCTCATCACTTGTTGAGCCTTCTTCAGGATTGGTCGAGGGCGAGGATTTTTATTATGACAAGAAGAGCTTTGTTTTCACAGACGAGTATCATTTGAAGCGTGGGTCTTGTTGCGGGAATGGGTGTTTGAACTGCCCGTATTAGGTTTGGGCTTGGTTTCTTTCTCAGGCTGTGGCTCTTCGCGCGCTTTGTGGTCTTTCCGCGTCATGGAGTGTCTGCGTCCGTGCAATCGGGCTGGGCGCCCCCGGGCTCGGCCGCCCCGAAGCCCGAGCCAGGCGGCGCCGTTTAGCTGCGCCTCCGCGGGCGAACCCGCGATCGCTGGCCGTCCTACCTAGCCGGCGGCGACCAGCGATTCCAATGTTTGGGGAAAATTTCGGCTGAGCTTTGATTGAAGGTTCTTTCTATGGTTTCGGGGCAAAGGCCTTGGGGCGAGATCCTTCACCCAAAGGTCTTCGCCCAAGAGCTTCGCTCCAAGGCCAAGAAACTGACATTTTCGCCAATTTGTTGGCCTCGGGAGGAAGGCCTCAGAGTGAAACTCTCGGAGCGAAGATCCTTCAAGCCAAAGAGATCTTTCCTCTCGATTCCGGTAAACCGGCGAAGCCGACGGTTTACCGGAATCGAAAGAAGGCCCCCCTCAAATCCAAAACCAGCCCCCCAAGCATTCGTATTCTGATTTTGTCCCCTAATTTGAGACAAGACGGCCAGGACGGCCGTCTTGCAGCCTTCTCATGGACGGATGCACCCACAATTACACCAACCCACCGCTGTGACGAGCACTCCTAAAAAAGCCCTAGTACACCACTCTCGTCCGAATGCTGCGCGAGAGCTTCTTGATCTCCTCGCTCAGGGGTTTCGCGTTGGCCTTCTCGACGTCCATCACCAGGTAACCGATATGCTGATCGGTCGATAGATACTGGGCCAAGATGTTGGCGCCCGCTTTCGACACCACACCGTTGATTTCACCCAAAACACCCGGCTCGTTGCGGTGGACGTTTAGGATTCGGTGGGCGCCCTTCTGCACGGGCAGATCGACGCTTGGGAAATTGACTGCACCCGATGTGCTGCCGATTTTCAGATATCGAATGAAGGATTCAGCCACTTCCAGGCCGATGGCGTACTGCGCTTCTTCGGTGCTTCCGCCCACGTGTGGGGTCAGGATCACGTTCGGTAGGTTCTGCAGTGGCGAAACAAATTTTTCTTTGTTGCTGGCGGGTTCGACCGGAAAGACGTCGATGGCGCAACCGGCGATGTGCTTTTCCTTCAAAGCGGCAACCAGATCATCGATGACCACGACAGTGCCGCGGCTGGCGTTGATCAAGTGGGCGCCTTTTTTCATATGGTTCAGCTCGCGCGCCGAAATCATGTCTTTGGTTTGCGGCGTTTCGGGGACGTGCAAGGTGACAAAATCCGAGCGGGACAAGAGCTCGTTCAGGGTGTTGACTGAAACGGCGTTCCCGAGCGGAAGTTTTTTGACCACGTCGTAATAGATAACTTTCATCCCCATCGCTTCGGCCAAAATGCTGACCTGCGAGCCAATATGACCATAGCCAACGATGCCTAGCGTTTTCCCGCGGACTTCGCGGGAACCATCGGCGGATTTCATCCAGTCTCCCCGATGTGCCAAAAGATTTCGATCCCCCAGTTGACGGGACAACGCGATCATTTCGGCGATCACAAGTTCGGCGACGGATCGCGTGTTGCTGTAAGGAGCATTGAAAACAGGAACGCCCATCGCATTTGCCTTTTCCAAACGGACCTGATTGGTGCCGATACAGAAGCAACCAATGCTCATCAGATTTGGCAGCGAGCTTAAGACCTTGTCGGTGATCTCGGTCTTTGAGCGAATCCCCAAAACTTGATAATCTTTAGCTAATGAAATGAGCTCATCTTCGGCGGGCGAGTGAGTTTTCAGGTCGACCTGAAAACCTTCTTCTTGCAAGCGGGATTGAGCAACCGGATGAATATTTTCGACCAACAGAATTTTGATAGGATCCATCTCTGTATGGTGCGTTGTTTTGAAGCGAAATCCCACCGCTTTTCTGACTTATCGCCATGCAAAAAGACGTGTCATTTCACCGACTCGAGTCCAGACTCTAAAGAATGGCGACAAGTGCTCTTTACCACCTTCTGGTTGTAGACGATGACAGTCTGATTACGGACTCGATGCGATTGATTTTACCCAAGCACTGGCGCATGACCGCGCTGAAGAATCCAGCATTGATCGATGCCAAGATGATGTTTCATGCGGCCATGGTCGACATGCACCTGTCCGGCAATCACAACGAAGCCGAAGGCCCGGATGTGATCGCGAAATTAAATCGCACCAATCCACAGATTGAAATCATCGCCATGTCGGGCGATCTGTCTTTGGATCTGATGGAGCGCTGCCTGAAAAATGGCGCGCAGAAATTCTTGGCCAAACCCTTGATGCCCGACGAAGTGATCTCGACCCTTGAAAAAATCGAGGCCGTCTGGATGATGCGCCAAATGGAAGGCCGTCACCATGCCCAGCAAATCCAGTGGGTCGGCCAAAGCAGCCCGTCGATGGATGTGAAAAAGACCGTCGCTTCTTTCCGTGGCGAGCCCGGACCTATCCTGATCGAAGGCGAAACCGGAACCGGCAAAGAGGTCGTCTTTCGTTTGCTGAATCAACAAGAAGCCGGCCGCCCCTTTGTGGCGGTAAATATCGCAGGCATTCCGGAAAATCTTTTCGAATCGGAAATGTTCGGTCACGTGCGCGGTGCTTTCACCGGGGCCGATCAGCTGAAGGTGGGCCTGGCCGAAGCAGCTCATGGCGGCGATCTTTTCCTGGACGAGATTGAAGCCTTGCCACTGACCCAGCAAGTAAAGCTTTTAAGATTTCTGGAAACCGGCGAAGTCCGCAAGGTCGGATCGAAAGAATCCATCCACGTGCAAACACGCGTGATCTGCGCCAGCAACCAAAGCCTGCAAGATCTGGTGAAGCAGGGAAAATTTCGCGAAGACCTTTTGTTCCGGATCAGCGGCAAGAAAGTCAATCTGCCACCTTTGCGCGAGCGCAACCAGGATATCAAAGAGCTGGCCCAGCTTTTCTTGAATCAGCAAAAACCGCGCACGAATAAATCTTTATCACCAGAGTCGATTCTGGCCTTGCAAGCTTATGCTTGGCCCGGAAATGTGCGTGAACTGAAGCGTGTTTGCGAGCAGCTGGCTTTGACCAGCCCGCTTCCGATCATCCGCGCGCAAGATGTCGAGCACCTGCTTTCACCCGAGACTTCTGGCGGTGGCCTTGGCGGGTGGATTGATCTGAAAAAAGGTCTATCGAAATTGGTGGAAGAGTTTGAGGCACAAGTGATCCGCAAATGCTTAGAGCAAAGTGCGGATATGGAGGCCGCGATCGAGACTTTGCAGGTTTCGCGCAGCAGCCTGTATAAAAAAATCAAAGATTATCAAATCGATCCAGGGAGTAAATCATGAATGGGGCCTGGGATTCACCGGTTTACCGAGAAACCGCGCTGATCGTGATCAGTTTTATTTTTATCTCGGGGCTGATCGTCTTTTTCCTTCGAAAGAAGAATTATTACTTTGTCGTTTCCTGGGCCAGCATCAAATCTTGGATCGTGTTTGCGCCGCTTTTGTTTGGCGCCTTCGGGACCCCGGATCCATGGCCCTTGATTGCGATGACGGCCTTTGCGATCTTCGGTGCGAAGACTTTTTTTCAGCTGATGGGGATGTTCCATCGCAGTTACTTTGTTTTGATTTGCTACGCCGGGATCTTGGCCTTGGGTTGGACGACCTATGAAAACCGCATCGATCTTTACAACCTGCTGCCGATGATCGTGCTGGGTGTTTCGTGCCTGGTGCCTTTGGTTCGCAATAACTATAAGCGCATGATTCAGTACATCTCGCTGACCAATCTGGCCTTCGTTTTCTTGGGTTGGTCGTTTATGCATCTGGGGCTGATCATGAAATTCGATAAGGGGATTTATCAGGTCATGTATCTGATCATCCTGACCGAATTTTGCGACAACACCAATCTGGCGATTTCGCGCTATATTGGGCGCATCAAGCTGGTGGATCGCATCGATTACAAGCGCACCTTGGAAAGCACGCTGGTATCGGCGGCGCTGACGGTCGCGGTAGCTTTCGGGATGCGACATCTTCTTTCCGATGGCTCTGAAAAATACTGGCTGGTTTCAGGTTTGATCGCGGCCATCGGTGGCTTTATTGGTGATATGTTGATGGCCGTGATCCGCAAAGATGCGGGCATCAAAGAAATGGGTGCCTTCATTTTGGGTCGCGGTGATTACCTTCACCGCATGGACCGATTGATCTTTGTGGCGCCGCTTTATTACTATGCGATGCTTTATCTGCCCGAGGTTCATCTGTAGTGAAAGACTGGGATTACGAAAACGACCAATGGACAAAGCTTCCGGGATACCTGAAGCATCTGCCGCTTTTCACGCGGCACGTGGATCTGTTTTCAATCTGTGTGAAATACATCTGGGCTTTCTTTCTGAAGTTTATTTTCTTTCAGACCTACATCCGCCTGCGGGTCAAAGGCAGTTTCAAGCAGATCTATAAAGACCATCCAAGACTGCTTGTGATCTCAAACCACGGAAGCCATTTAGATGCGATTTCGATCGCGACCGCGATCCCCGCCGCTTACTGGCGCGATTTGTTTATCGCGGCGGCGAAGGATTACTTTTTCACCAATCCGCTTTTCACTTTCTTTTCGCAGCACTGCCTGGGTGCCATCCCGATCGATCGCAAAGACAAAAAGGGCGAGGCGATCAATCTGATCTTGGGGCTTTTGGGAAGTCTTCCACGCATTTGGTTGATCCTTTTTCCGGAAGGCACGCGCTCGAAGGATGGCAAGGTCCACGACTTCAAACGTGGGGTCAGCGTGTTTGCCGAGAAGACACACACACCGATTTTATTTTTGTTTATTGAAGGCAACAGTCGCTTGTGGCCGAAAGGCGCGATCTTTGCCAAACCTGGTCGACTGGTGATCCACGTGGGACCTGTTCACCCACCGGCGCCCGTCGACCAGGTTTATCATGCTTACCGAAACTGGGCGATCACCATCGCCCCAGAAGCCTTCGAGCTTGCGGAGAACCCAGAATGGAAACCACAGCCAACAGAAAACCAGAACTCGTCATTGAGCGAAGAAGTTTAAAAATCGGCCCTTACGACATCTGCCCGGTCCCGACTGGGATCTTTGGCTTAGACGGCGGCGCCATGTTCGGCACCGTTCCCAAAGTGATGTGGGAAAAATCAAATCCCCCCGACGATAAAAACCGCATCCCCATGGAAGCGCGCGCTTTGCTGCTGAAAAGTGGCGACCGCAAAATTCTGATCGACTGCGGAAATGGGGCCGACTTTGTCGCCAAGTATGGCGAAAAGCTGGGAAATAAATTTTCCGAGATGTACGGACTGGACGAAAACGGACCCAGCCTGAAAAAATCTTTGGCTCAGCATGGATTGCAGTTTTCAGATATCACCGACGTGATTTTAACCCATCTGCATTTTGACCATGCCGGTGGCGCGGTGACGGAACAGAATGGCCAGCTGGTTCCGACTTTTCCGAACGCGGTCTATTACATTCAAAAAGCAAATCTGGAAACAGCCCACAAACCCAACATTCGCGAAAAAGCCAGCTACCTTGCCAGCAATTTCGAGCCTCTGCAAAAAGCCGGCAAACTTCAGATTCTGGATGGCGATATGAAAGAACTGCTGCCGGGGATTTCGGTGATGACTTCGAACGGTCACACACAAGGTCAGCAGATTGTGAAAATCACCGATGGCCAAGAAACACTGCTTTACTGTGGGGATGTGATCCCCACAAGTTCACATGTGCGACTGGCTTGGGTGATGGGATATGATCTCGACCCACTGCGCTTGATCGAAGAGAAGACCAAATTTCTTTCCACCGCGGCGGACGAGCATTGGTATTTGTACTTCGAGCACGATCCCTACTGCGACGCCGCCCAGGTCATGCGCGTGGGCGCTGACTTTGCGGTCGAGAAGAGATTCGCGCTCTAAGTCCGACGGCGATTAGTACTCTAAATCCAAATCGATCGCCGGGTGATCCGACGCCTTGTCGACGTAATCGTTGATCAGGCGCGCGCTGTGAACCGTCACCCCACGGGTGAAAGCGTCGTCCAGCTGGTCGCCCTTGGCCGGATTTTCCCATTTCACACGGGTGATTCCGACCGTCGCCAAAAGTTCGGTGACGCGCTTTAAGCGCTCTTTATTTTTAAAGTTGAAATCACCGGCGAAAACGATCGGGCCTTGATGCGCTTTCAAATCCGGAATCGTCATTTCCACTTGGCGCACGATTGCATCGTCACCGGACCAGTTGATCCCGTGGATGCTTAAAGCCAAAAGCGTGTCCGTCGATCCAGGGATCGCGTATTCAGCCGCCGCGATGGTCTTTGGCGATTTCACAAACGGTTCCACATCGATGGTACGATAGAATTTACGACTTAAGGGTGTCGCATAAGATCCAACGGCTGTCCCCGTGCCGACTTCTTTCTTCATCAAGAAAGCTGTCGCGAAATTCCAGCCAAAGCCGCGCACAGCGGTCATCGCCGTCGAGATCGGCGCATCGGTCGTGGCTTCAGAGATCATCACCACGTCCTTGTCGGCTGCAAGCTTGGCAAATGTCGGTGTGAATTCATCCATGCGGCCCTTGTACAGGTTCCACACCAGCATGCGGATCCGCCGCGAATTCAGTTGCGGACTGCTGTCCTGCCCGAACCAGCGCTGAACATCTTTTTCTGCCGGAATGCTTTTGCAAGCAAAGGCGCAAGATCCATATTGATGTTCGGCCGCTTGGACCGAAGCTGAAAAAGAAAGAAGACCGAACGATACGACTGAGAAAAACAGAAAGCTTTTCATCGAACCCATCCTTGGTTGTTTCTATTTATGCTGATCCTGAATAGAAAAACTGGAGAGTCCAGAAATCACCGTCTGGGCCAAGAACGCGTTAGCTTTCTGTCAGCGCCTGGACAAGACAAATCAAGCACCCGTCAAAATTCCGATTTTGACAGGCGCCTTGGCTTTGCAGGGGGCAATATTTTCCCCTAGTTGGCCGCGTTGATTTGAGCGGCGATCTGCGGGCAGTTGAGCTTGCCGACTTCTTGACGTGGCAACTCGGTCAGCTTTCCGTCCGGCTGAATCAACACTTGTATCATACTGTCGTTACGACAAAATGCGAATCGCTTCGGCGAGCTGACTCCGTTTTGAAATCGAGACAAGAAGTCAGCAACGATCGCCGGACAGTCGTGATCTATCGAATAAGGCTTGACCGAACTCACCATCTTGCCAGTCGTTAAACTTGTCGAAGTGATATTGATATCTGCAAGTGTTGGATACTGCGAATCATATCCGCAAGAAGCGGTAAAGAACACTTGCGACTGTGGTCCTTGACCTGGCCACTGGCCGCCTCCACCTGGAGGAAATTGCCCGCCACCGCCTTGGGCGCCCATCATCCGACGATAAACTTCACGCGCCAGTGGTTCGCCTGGGACTTGATCCAGACATGTTCCCGGCCCCGGAGATTGAACCCCAGGTGACGTCAGACGCTGGCGAACTTCGCGAGCGATCTCGTCGGTTGGTGCACTCTGCAAGCAGGCACCAAAGCCGCCGCCTGGACCGAATCCACCGCCACCACCTGGGTGACCATGGCCTCCGCCAAATTGATGTTGTTGTGCGAACGACAAACTTGTCGCCAAAATGAAAGACGAGAAAAGGGCCGCTTTGATCATAAAGATCTCCTGAAGGGTGTTTGATTACAAAGGTTGTAAAGAAAACATCCAAAAAGAGACACGTACAAAGCCGTACAGCTGCTGGAACGCCTTCCTCTCGTCCGTGGCATGACCAGAGGAAGGAGGGGGGGAAGCTAGTTCGAAGAGTTTTGAGATGGCCTATTGCGATTTGATGGCAAGCTTCAGGCAAAGAACGTTGTTTCGGATTTCGATCAGATGTGGGATCGACCAAAGCTCGGCGATTTTTTTGTTGAAGCGGTGGACACGCATGCGCAGACGGATCAAAGCCTCTTCGGACATTTCGGTTTCGCCCCACAGTTTTTGCACGGCTTCGTAACAGGTGATTTCGGGATGAGCCAGCAGAAGCTCGATCATCTCTTGCATGGCCGCCTGTCGACCGAGTGAGAAATCTTTGCCTTGATAAGAGATTTGGTTCTTTGCCGGTTCAAACAGGATCGCGTCGGTGGTTTGTTCCAAGCGGATATTTTGGAATTCCATCCACATCTTTTTGGATTCGGTGCCCAATGAGTGAATGGCCTTTAAGATGATAAAACTTAACGACTTGGTTTCGATACCCAAAGACATCAGAATTTTGAGAAGTCGCAAATACGGAGCTTTCGGCATTTGTTTCTTAAGAAAGATAATCCGCTCTAAATCGATGGTCTTACCGTTGATCAAAGCACTTAAGCTTTGATCCAAAATAGAGGTAGATGCACACTGAAGGAATTTTGCAACCAGCTCTGGTGCCGGCTTCTCGCCTTGCAAAAGGAATTCGGTGACCAGGTCTGAGTAGATCAAGCTTGCTTCCGCAGTTTGCATGATTGGATTTTTTTGCAAATTCGCTAGTCGCGCCAAGGCGACCTTCAAACCAAAGATGCGGACTTCGGCTAGCATCAGGGCGTGCTGCACTTCGAAGTCGCAGTCGACGTCCGTATCGGTGCTATTGTGATTGGCCAAGGATTCGTACAAAGCCGTCAGTTCTTTGTGCGATCGGTACTGAAGATGCAGTCTTAAAATTTGCGCTTCGGCACGAAGGGCGTTGATGGCAAAAAAACTTTCAAACTTTCGTTTTTCTGAAATCTCTTTGGCCCGTTGGTAATAAGCCAAGGCTTTTGCCAGCTCGCCTTTTTCTTCGATAAATTTGCCTAAGGTCAGGTAGGTGATCACAACCCGCTCGGCTGACAGCAGCTCGTGGATTTGATCAAAGACCTGGGTTGCGTGATCCAAAACTTTTTGCCAATTAAAGAATTGCGAATCCAAATAATAGCAAGCGGCCAAATCCAAAAGGCATCCCAAGTTTTCGCCGTTGTCTTGCAGATTCTGGGTCAAGGTTTCGATCGCCGATTTGAAATCGCCTTGGCGCATTTTTAAAATGCCATGCTGGTGACCGATGACTCGTTTTTCTCGGGCATCTTGGCCCTGCATCTGCGAAAGACTTTGTTCCGCCAGTGCATGTTGGCCATCAAATAACAGCGTTTTGAACTGTTTTAGGTTTTTTGCAAAATTTGAATTCATCGTCGCTCTTCCAATCGATCGCGCAGGCGGTTTGGCTCTGTCGATTCTTGTTTTTTCATATCCAGACGTGGACGCTCGGACGCTTCGTCCTTTAATAATTTCTCATCTAAGCGCGAAGTTTTTTCGGCCCTCGGTGCCAAAGTGTGATTGCTCTTTAAACGGTCGCCACCATTGATGCGTGGGCTTGGGCCAATCTGATCGTCGCCTTCAGCCCCACGCTCGCTGACTTGGAAGGCCCCCAACAAGCCTTGCGCTTGCAAGTAACCAACAAAGTCATCCGAGCCCTGGGCTCGAAGATTTGCTTTCAGGTCATCCAATCCCAACCTAGAATCAGATCCGGCCGTATCCGTCTTCACGCGGTACTTGATCAGATAAGAAACATAGTGCTGCTCGGTTTGCTGCGAAAGTTCGGCAAGCTTGCTTAAGAAGGTCAAAGGATCAAACGGTTCGTTCGACAGATCACAGCCTTGCTGCCCGCCCGATCGGCGACCATAGCTGAACTGCACGCAAGCTTCGTTTTCAAAGCCCCGCATCTCAAGCGCCACAGATGAAGGTGAGCCCACAACCAATCGCAGAACTTGATCAGCCAATCGACGATAAGCGCCCATTTCGTTCGGATTGAAACCAGCTCCACGTAAAACTTTTTCGAGATTTGCATCCTTGCCGGCGATCAATCCCTTGCTTCGCAGCTCTTGGTAGACCAAGGCTTCGAAAAGCACAGCCCGGTATTCGACGGCAAAATAATCCAAAGCATTCCACTGACTGCGGCGCTGACCAATATAGCGAGCACTGGGTGCATCTAGCACATGCACCAGCTCGTGAGTCAGCGACAAGACAGCCCGCGACAGGGTTTGAAATTCATTGATGTAAACAAAGTCCTGCCCCGAAGATCTGGAATAAAAACTCCAAAGCTCGTGCAGGTCCGACTTTTCCAAAACAAAAGTCGATTCTGTTTTGCCAATGCCAAGATGAGGTTGCAGTTGCTGATCCAAATTCTGCTGAAAGTACAAACCCAAATTCACACCACGCGCACGCGCCGCTTGCCAAAGACTGGCACCGGTTTCAGAGCGAACCAACAGACCCACAATCCCATTCAGCGCATCGGCTTCGATGGCGCGAAAGCTTTCGGCCTGCGGGGACGAAAAGACAAGAACCGCATTCTTTTCCTGAGGCTTGGTATACAATGCTTCTTGCTGCTGCTCAGGACTGTAAAATCGAAGCCCCAAAATCTGCTGCATCGAGACCCAGCACTGTATGCACAGATGCTCGGCCGTCTGCTGATTTTGCCCCTGAATCATATCCCAAGCCATAGCCTGAAACGACAGAACCAACACCAGCAAAATCGCCAGCACACGCCCTGACTTTAAATGATTTCCAAGTGTCAAAAACATCGACAGCCCTCTCAAATAGGCAGGCTTTGGTTGATCCCAAAGCCTGCTAGAAAAGGAATGTGCAAGATTGGCGCTTACAAGTGTCCGCTCGCTATTTGCAGGTGAGGGTCTTCATGAAACGATTCGTCCGTTGATGGATCTCGAATGAACCATCACGCTTCAATTTCATAGCACTTCCATATCCCGAGTCCTCAACAAGAAAGATAACACGGGGCTGGCGAACTTCTTCCGTATAGCTGACGTACTTTAACCCCAGCATTTGACAAGCGCTTTCGGCCGTTCCTCGATCTGGATTCAAAGCCCAACGTGATGATTGGAGAGCCCCAAAACGATCTTCTCTCACTCCCTGATCTAATACAGGATTCATAATGTTGATCGTACTTCCCATTTGCTGGATCTCGCCGGTCGCAGCTGCGATGGTTAATTGTTGAGGCAGAATCGGCTGCACGCCTGCTTTGCATTCAACTGTGCTATTTTTGATAATCTCTTGTGGGGTAAAATCACAAGTGATGGATAGCGACTTGGTTTTCGAGACATACTCTAACTGACTGGGTGCAAGCCCCGCATTCCGTAAAGATTGATAAACCCAATATGAATCATTCTTTGTGAACTTCTTTGTCTCTCCATCCACTTGAAACTGGCATTCCACATCGATATGATCCCGACCCATTGCATAGATTCCCACAGAACTACCTTGGCAGCTCAAATCCCGGACACTGAATCGTTGGACGACTCCCACTGGGGTCTCAGAGACCTCCTTACCCACCAAGAATTGCAGCATTTTAAGGATATCCACACGCACATCATAAGAGCGCAATTCGATCATGGGTATTTCAGATGGTTTTGTTGTCAAATCCACATTGCTTGTATTTTGAGCCGAAGCTGAAACAGAAACAAAAAGCATTATTGTCATGAACAGGTTTTTCATAAATTCTTCCTTTATAAACTCGTGTTTAGGTTTCCTCGATGACAGCAAGGTGCCAGGCCTCAAAGTCTGGGACCAGTAACATCCAGTAACCGCACGCAAGTTTTGGAGCCAAAGAGACCCTGTTTGGGCTGGCATCTTTCTTTCATTACAAGGGGTTACATACCTATGACGGTATCAAAAGAAACCACCCCCGGGAGGGCATCCATGAAACACGCTTGGCTTTATCTGACCATCATCGCATCACTTCTGACCATCTTCACCCCGACTGTTTTCGCCCAGGTTGATGGTGGAATTTCGATTCAAGGCTCTTACGATCTTCAAAATTTCCAGCGTGACGAACAAGATGCGATCTACTGGCAACAGCGTTACAACGCAGCCCCAACCGGTTCGTGGGAAGAAAGCGATGCCCGCAACCGCCGCGATCAATCCATCCAGCGCGCTTTGATGAGCCTGCGCTCGCCATCGGCTTTCCAGAGTTTGTACTCGGGCCAAGTCGAGCAGTTCGCAGCCCAAATGGATCAGAAATACAATGCAGCCCAAACCGGATCCGCACTTGAGAGCATGTACCGCGAAGCCCAGACTTTGGCTTACAACGGTCTTCGTCAGGCTTTGCAGATCGACTTGAACAACGCCGCTTACGACTGGCGCAATCTGCAGGACCTGGCCCTTCGCTTCGAGCAAGCCTACAACCAAGCCGCAACCGGTTCGAAGAAAGAGTCCGCTTACCGCGATGTCATGAGCCAAGCCTTCCAACGTTTGCCACAATCGGTGGACCAAGAGATCGCAGGATATTGGGATTTCCAACAGGTCGAGCAAGTGGCCTTCTACTTTGAACAGCAGTACAATGCCGCTTCAACTGGATCGACCAAAGAAGCCACTTACCGCCAAATCATGACCCACAGTTTCGACCAAGCCGTCAGCAAGGCACAGTCTCAGCTGGCCAGCTATCCGGCACAAAGCCTGTACCAAATCCAAGCGCAATACGAACAGCTGTACAATCAGGCATCAACAGGTTCGACCAAGGAAAGCTACTTCCGCCGCATCCGCGATATCGCCCGCAATCTTCTGGGCCGATACTAAACGCACCCGGTCTCCGCACCGGAGCCACAGTTTGTGTGCGCAGCAGAGCCACGGCGCATCAGCAAGGCCCCCAAGACGGGGCCTTTTGCTTTTTAAAAGACTTTAAAGCCGAGCTTTGTTAAAAAATCAGGGAATGGTCCCGTAGCTCAGCTGGATAGAGCAACTGCCTTCTAAG
>CBIHNI010000019.1:0-62600 GCA_966211455.1 uncultured Bdellovibrio sp. | reverse complement strand
ACATGAAAACCGAAGAGAAGATGAAAACTTTAAAGGGCCGGCTTGCGCACAAATACCCGAACATGAATATGGCTGAACTTTTGGATCTGCTTTGTGATTTAGGCTTAAAAGCTCTCGATCCCGCCAAAACCGTGGCGCAACGGAAAAGCTGCGTCACAAATGCAGTCCTGCAGTCGCAACCGAAAGCGCACGTAAGTGAAAATTCAAATATGCAATCTTATCTGCCGCCCAAACCAAAGATGGTGGCGAAATCAAAACCACAAGTATGCACGAAATCCAAAGCTCAGATCCGACGTGAAGTGTATCTCAAAGCTCAAGGCCAGTGTGAGAAGTGCGGGTCCACTCATGCTCTCGAGATTGATCATATTTATCCCAAAGCTTTGGGTGGTGGGGACTCCGCGGAAAATCTGAGGCTTCTTTGTCGCAGTTGCAATCAGCGGGCGGCGATTCAGGTGATGGGGGTGGAGAAGATGAGTCCTTTCTTGAATTAGAAAGGACGGATTTTTTTATGCGACTGTAACTCCGAAAGGATCTTGCGCGGCAAAGGTCAGCTTGCCACCGCGGTTATGCGGCGGCGGATTTTTTGATTCCGGTTAGGGTTTGCAGGCTGTCGACCGTTTCGGTCAGGCTGCGGGTTGAATGCTCGAGATTCGAAGCGGCGTGCGAAATTGTCTCGGAAGACGAGGCATTCGCCTGGGTCACCTGATCAAGCTGATTCATCGCCTGGGAAATTTGCGAAACACCGGTGCTTTGCTCGTTGCTGGCCGTCGCGATTTCAGTGTTGAGCTGCGCCACTTTATTGATCGAATCAACGATTTTCACCAAAACTTGTTGGCTGCCGTCAGCGACCTTCTGTCCTTTTTCCACTTGGGCGGCACTTTCAGAAATGAGACCTGAAATCTCTTTCGCCGAAGTCGCACTTCTTTGCGCCAAAGCCCGAACCGCTTCCGCGACCACGGCGAAGCCTTTCCCCTGCTCGCCCGCTCGAGCCGCCTCAACCGCGGCGTTCAGTGCCAACAGATTGGTTTGAAACGCGATATCGTCGATCACCGTGATAATTTCTTCGATTTTGCTCGAAGACTTGGCGATTTCATTCATCATCTGAATCAGATTGGCAATTTCAGTTGATCCTTCTTGCGCCGTCGACTTAGAAAGCTGCGACAGATCCGAAGCGGTCTTCGCATTGTCCGCATTTTGGCGAATCATACTGGTCAGCTCCTCCAAGGAAGCGACCGTCTCTTCCAAAGAGGCCGCTGACTCGGATGAAGCCGACGAAAGCGAAGAGCTCGAGCTTGAAAGATTATTGATCAGCTCACGAATCTGCGCATAAGCTTTGGAAAGAATCAAAGTCTGCTGACGAATCCCCTCTTTCAACGAGTGTGACGACATCAGCATCGAAAATGAAAGGCCAATGATCATCAACGCCACAAGCCCCAAAGACCAACGAGCATAGCTCAAAGCTTGCGCCACCATACTTTCGGTTCGAGCGGTCAGGGCTTTATCAAATTCCACGATCGGTTCGGAAATGGTCGCTAAGAACTTGTGATAATTTTCGTCATGCATGAGACGACGAGCCAACTCCAAATCCGGATCTTTATGAACCGTAAACTGGCCCGAGGAATCCGCAAAAAGACCTTTTGCCGCATTCATTGCCTGCGTTTCGGTGACAACCAAATCATTGGATCGCTTCTGCGCCTCACTTAAAAACCCGAACTCGGCGTCTGTAAAGCCCGCCTCTTTCATCAAATTTAGCAAAGCGATCTTACGGCCATCCGGGCGAACCTTTTCGCCATTGCGAACGGCAATGATATCAAAATACTCTTGCTCATATTTTTTATCGCCGGTCACCACGAAGGTGCGCGCCGTTCTTGTCAAACTGGCGGACGAAGCCCGAAGTTCATTGGCCAAAATCATGGACACAAACTTGGTTTCATGGGCTTCATTCAAAACTTTTTGATAATAGAAAGATGAACCAATACAGATGTAGAGTGCAACAACCAATCCGATTGACAACCAATTGAAGAAGCGCACTTTCGAGAAAACGTTCATAAAGCCTCCGCAGAAATCCCACACAAAATTTAGATTTCAAATCGGAAAAATAAACTTCCCCCTAAAGGAGCTAACCAAAACTTTACCTTTCACTCCCTTTTCGAAACCGAGGTTTCAGATTGAGACAGAAATATCGGGACATATATGCAACTAAAAAAACTAATTTCTTCAGCTTCGCGTAAGACCAGCCAACCTCGACCTGACTCATATGCTTTTTAAAATCCTTCACTGTCAGCTTCCATTTTGGAATTCCTTTTAAAGGATTGTCATAGCCGTGATACGGATATTGCCTATTCAGGAGTTTCATTTTATTTTTAGAGCTCATTGATCTGCGTATGGCTCAGCTTGGTAGAGCGCTTGCTTGGGGTGCAAGAGGTCGGCGGTTCAAATCCGCCTACGCAGACCATCCTGAATTTTCCTGCTGATAAATCGACATCGAACTTTTAAGTACTGCCGGCCAGACACCTTTTTTGAAGGGCGGCCCACCGAACGATCCCCGCCATCTATAACGCACTGTTGTACCAAAGGGTATCAGGCACCTTGGAAGAGCTGTTTGGTTTTGCGGATTTGGATCAGGAGATCGTCGACCTGGTCATCCAGAAGATCCAGCTTCTGAGACATGGTTGAGATTGTCTTTTCTTTTTTGACTTCGCTTCGGACAAAGTTTTTGAGGTCTTTCAAAGCGGCGCGCGCGCCTTCGATCGAGAAGCGATCGCGGTGCAAGAGCTTACGAATCAAGTAAGCGTTTTCGACATCTTTTTTGGTGTAGTAGCGCTGATTGTTCGAAGCTTTTTTGGGTTTCAGGATTTCGAATTCAGATTCCCAGTATCTGAGAACATACTGTTTGATTCCAAGCATATCGGCCACTTCGCCGATTTTGAATCCCATTTTAACGGGGATGGAATTGATTTCTTCCAGAAGCTTGTCATCACATAAAGCCGCTGGCAGCGAGAGGATCTGTTCAGCTGGTATCAGCTCCTGTTGGACTCCGGCCGGAACATGTTGATCCGCCAAAGTCATTTCCAGAACGTCTGTCTCAGCTTCTAAGATTTCCATCTCAATCGTTGTCATCATCTTCCTTGTCGATCAAATGAGCGTACTCTTCACCGTTCAACATCGCCTTCAAAACCTGGCTGGGTCTGAAGGTCAAAACGCGACGAGCACTGATTTTGATCTGTTCATTGGTTTGAGGATTGCGACCGACGCGTTCGTTTTTCCCGCGCACGACGAAATTTCCGAAGCCGGAAATTTTCACTTTGTCGCCCTGATTGAAAACGTCTTTCAAAGTGTCAAAAACCAGCTCAACCAGTTCAGACGCTTCTTTCTTTGAAAATCCGATTTTCTGATAAACCTTTTCAACGATATCTGCTTTGGTCATCGTTGACTTGCTGACATTTTGGCCGGCCATCTTCCCCACCCTGAAACAGAGGATGGATTCCAAAACTTCAAGGAATCCCTTCATGTCTCTGGTTAAATGCTAAGCCAAGCCTTTGAAACGAATCAAGATTTTTCTGCCAAAGGCAGAATCAAAAAATCAGTTCGAAGAGGAATGACTCCCCCTAGCGAACTGAAATCTGGAATTTCTCTTTTAACGCACGCAGGACTTGGTCCACCGAATCCGCAACGACTTGATCGCGCAGTGTGTCTTTCTTGTCTTGGTAAGTCAGATGAAAGGCCACTGACTTCTGTCCCGCCTCGAGCTTCTCGCCTTCGTAAACGTCGAAGACTTGAACGCTGGTCAAGAAGACACCTGCCTCTTTCTTCATCACTTCAGCGACTTCGGCCACCTTCAGCGACTTTGGCATCAGCAAAGCCAGATCGCGATGGATGCTTGGGAATCTCGAAAGACTTTCGACCCGCTTCACGCGTGGCTGACCTTTGAACAGAACATCCAAATCAAGTTCCGCCAAGGCTGCCGGAACACGAACCTTCTCGTCTTCCAATAAAACCGGATGAACAGTCCCGATAAAGCCGACCTTCTTTCCTTCAACCACCAAATGGGCCGCTTGCCCCCGGTGCAAGAAGGCCGGGATTTCGCCCTTGTTGGAAACAGGCTGCCATTGAAAGCTTGCGATATGCAGGCTCTTTAAAAAATTTTCGATGGTCGCTTTCACTTCGAACACAACTGGATGCTGCGGCTCTTTTTGCCAAAGCCCACTCAGTTGCCCCCAAGCCGAAATTCCAAGACGCCAGTTTTCTTGATACTGACCTGGGCCCTCGAACAAAAAGACCTTTCCCATTTCAAACAATCGACCGCATTCATTTCCTTGATGGAAGTTTTGGCAGAGATTGCGGAAAAGTCCGAAGCTCAAAGTTTGGCGCAAGCAATCTTGCTCTTCATTCAAAGGATTTAAAACTTTCACCGCCATTTCGGTGGTGCGAAGTCCCGCTGCCTGCAAGCTGGCAATACCTTTCAAGAATTGATTCTGCGTCTTCACACCCACAAAGGTCGAATGCAAAGCCTGTGAATAGCCTTGCGCCCGCATCAGCTCTGAAGTTCGGCGCTGCAAACTGTAATTCGGATCATGAGCCGTCGGCACCAAGTCCAAAACCGGAATTGTCTCTGGAATTTGATCGTAACCGTTGAGACGTGCGTACTCTTCAACCAGATCCATGTCTTGTTCCAAGTCAAAGCGATAGCTGGGTGGCAAAATCTTGTATTCGCCTTCACCCAAGACATCGACCTGACAGCCCAGACGTCTCATATAATCTTCGAACTTTTTCGCCTGAGCTTGATAGCCCAAACGATCGGAAATGGTTTGAACCTTCAAGGCGACCACTTCTTTTTTCTGCGGAGTCGGATACACATCGTGATGCTGCGACAGAGCTTCGCCGCCTGCGACTTTCAAAATCAATTCGGTGGCGCGATTCAAAGCTTGCAAAGTTCCTTCTGGATCCACGCCCCGAGCAAAGCGGTAACCTGAATCCGTATTCAGACCATGAGCCCGCAAAGATTTGCGAGCCGACATCGGCGCGAAATAAGCCGCTTCCAAGAAAATATCTGTGGTCGCCTCCGAAACGCCCGAATTTTTTCCACCGATGACACCAGCGATACACACACTGCGCTCGGCATCTTTGATCATCAGCTCTTCACCCGTCAGTGTGAGCTCGGTGCCATCCAAGGTTGTAAACTTCTCGCCTTTTTGCGCCCGGTCCACGATGATTTTGCGGCCACGAATTTGCCCCGCATCGAAGGCGTGCAAAGGCTGCCCCAGCTCCATCATCACATAGTTGGTGCAATCGACCACATTGTTGATCGAATTCAAGCCCACCATCTCAAGACGTTTTGAAAGCCAAGCCGGACTGGTTCCGACTTTCACACCTTTCAAATATCGTCCGGTGTAACGTGGACATAAATCTGTCGCTCGAACCTCGAGCCCGATTTGGTCTTGCGTCGATCCGGCTGTCAGCGAAAGTTGCGGATCTGGGCGTTTTAATTCTTTCCCTAAAAGACATGCCACTTCTCGGGCCAAGCCATAATGGCTCAAGCAATCGGCGCGGTTGGCGGTCACTTTCAATTCGAAAGTCACATCATCCAGGCCCTGGTATTCAGCAAACGGCTTTCCGATCGGTGCGTTTTCAGGAAGAATCACGATGCCATCGCTTTCACCCGGCAGCCCCAGCTCTTTCAAAGAGCAAAGCATCCCGCCCGATTCAACTCCGCGGACGACCGCTTTTTTGATCGCAAAATTTCCTGGCAGCACAGCACCCGGCAAAGCGACGACGACTTTGTCATTGGCTTTGTGGTTCTGAGCACCGCAAACGATTTGGTGGACGACACCTTCACCCGTGGTCACGCGACAAAGCGAAAGCTTATCCGCATTGGGGTGTTTGTCTTTTTCCAAAATAAGACCGGTGACAACGAACTCGAAATCGCGAGCTTTGTTTTGAATCTCTTCGACTTCAAGACCGGCTTTGGTCAAAATATCGCCCAAAGCTTCTGGCTTCTGGAAGAACTCTTTCACGTCGACAAAATCATGCAACCATTTCAAAGAAATTTTCATCTCATCACCACTTACACAAATTGGTTCAGGAAACGGACATCATTTTCCGGGAACAGGCGAATGTCCTCGATGCCGTACTTGATGATCGCCATGCGCTCGATCCCGAAACCAAACGCAAATCCTTGCCAGCGCGGATACTCGATACCGACGGCTTGGAAAACTTTGGGATTCATCAAACCGCAGCCGCCAATTTCAATCCAGCCCGAGCCTTTGCACATGCTGCAGCCCTTGCCTTTGCAAATCGGACAGGTGCAATCGACTTCGGCCGAAGGCTCTGTGAACGGGAAAAAGCTGGGACGGAACCTTGTTTTCAAATCGCCACCAAAAAATTCACGCACAAAGAAAGTGATCGTGCCTTTCAGATCGGCCATCGAAACTTTTTCGTCGATGCACATGCCTTCGATCTGATGAAAATGCGGCAAATGCGAAATATCGCTATCGCAGCGAAAGACCGCACCCGTGCCAACAATGCGCAAAGGTGGTTTTTCACTTTCCAACGAGTGAATCTGAATGGGTGATGTGTGCGTGCGCAGAACATGCGTTGGATCGATAAAGAAAGTGTCCTGCATGTCACGCGCCGGATGATTCGCCGGAATGTTCAAGGCTTCAAAGTTGTAGAAATCTTTTTCAATCAACGGGCCCTGGCGAAGCGAGTACCCCATGCGTGCCATGATCGAAAAAATTTCATGCGTCACCTTGCTGACCGGATGCTCGGTGCCGATGGGACGGTTGAACGCTGGCAAGGTCAGGTCAATCTCTTCAGAGGCCATCTTCTCTTCCAGCTCCGCCTTTTTAAGCTGAGCTTCGGCTTCGGCGTAAGCGGTCTCTAAAGACTGTTTCACTTCATTTACCAATTTACCAAAAAGTGGCTTTTCCTCTTTGGGAAGGGCCGCCATCTCTTTCATAATTTCAGTCAGAAGTCCGTTCTTACCCAGGAATTCGACCTTGATGTCGTAAAGAGATTTGCTCGAGCTTGCGGCCCGCATTTTTTCCAAGGCCTGACTTTTGAGGTCCGCCAGTTTTGATTGCGCGTTTTGAGTTTGTGACATAGATTGCAGGATATAATAATTTGGCAGGATTTGCGCAGCTTTAAGGCGTTGCATTAAGCACGAATTGAAGCTTTACCTAAGAAGATCATGGCTCATAAGAATAAAACAAACATCTCTCCCTATAAGACGCGAAACCCGGATAAAACCGCCGTTTCCGAACAAAAGGGCCGCCATCGCAAACCTGAGACCGTCTATTCGATCGAAGAGGCCAATGACCGCCTGGCCGATATCTTCCGCAACCATGGCTTTACCGGCGTCAGCCACGAACAGCGCAAAGCCTTGGCTCATTTCTACCGCCTTTTGATGGACACGCAGGAAAAAGAAAACTTCACCCGCCTGCTCAAAATCCGCGACATTGCGATTAAACACTTTATCGATTGCCTGATGGTCCCGCAGCTAACAAAACTGCAATTTCCCTTGATGGATGTGGGCACGGGTCCTGGCTTTCCCGGCATCCCGCTGAAGATTGCCTTTCCCAACGAGCGCATCATCTTGGCCGAAGGCGTTCAACGTCGGGTCGAATTCTTGAAAAAAGTCCGCAGCGAAATGGGCTTGCAGCAGCTGGATATTATCGGTCGCAATATCAATCCTTATTTCGCTTATCCAGTTCAAGGAGTGATCACGCGCGCGGTGGAAGATGTGCGCAACACTTTGACCAATGTTCTGACCTGCCTGCAGCTCGGCGGAAAAGTGTATTTGATGAAAGGCCCCGGCGTGGATCCTGAAATCAAAGACGCGCGCGACAGCATGGGCGAATTTTACGAGCTCGAGCAAAATGTCGCTTACACTTTGCCTGAGACCACACAAGAACGCCGGCTTCTGGTCTATAAGAAAATCAAACTGGCTCCGCTTCCGGATTTCGACGAAGAGCCATGGCCCGAGGACGACTGATGCTCGAGATCTCAAGCACGAGCAATGCTCTTTACCGCAGATTTTTAAGTCTGCTCGAATCCAAGGGTCTCAAAAAAGAGAAGCTCTTTATTTTGTCAGGCCGCAATTTGGTGCAAGAATGCCTGAAAGATCAAAAGCTGCAAATTCAATCCGAGATTTTCATGGAGGGCATGACCCCAAGCACGCCACCCAAGCTGCACGTGAAATTATCGAAAGCTCTTTTCGAAGAGCTTGATGTTTTAGGTACGAAAAGTCCGATGCTTGTGATCGAGCAGCCCGAAATCCCCGCCTGGGATTTTTCAAAAACACCGAAGGGTCTGCATTTGCTGGCGCCACTGGGCGATCCCAGCAATCTGGGGGCGCTTCTTCGCAGCGCTGAAGCTTTCGGAATCGAAAACGTGATCTTACTGCAAGAATCGGCAAATCCGTTTTTGCCAAAGGCTTTGAAGGCTTCTGCCGGTAGCATCACACGTTTGAAATTGTGGAAGGGACCGGCGATCAAGGATCTCGATGCTCACCCGGTTGTCGCTTTGGATCTCAAAGGCGAGGCGCTTGCGAAATTTCAGTGGCCCACCAGCGGATATCTGCTGGTCGGCGAAGAAGGTGCAGGCCTTCCCGAAATTCCGCGACTTAAAAAAATCTCGATCCCCATTCAAGGCGTCGAATCCCTGAACGCCACCGTCGCAGCCAGCCTCGCCCTCTACGATTTCCGCCTCAAAAACCCAAACTAGCGGCGGCCCTCTTCTTCGGACCATTTGGCGATCGACCCATCCTTGACCAAAGAATCGACGGCGGTTTCGATCTCTTTCCATTTTTTCTTATCCATGGTCGGCAGGGCGTGCGCCCACAAGGACTTGCTTTGCAACAGGTAGGACTTCACTTTGGTTTTCGGAATTCTGCGCGTGTTCATCAGATACTGCAAACCGATACTGCTGCACACGCTGTCCACTCGCCCCAGAAGTAGAACGTCGATGCATTGATCAAAGGACTTCATGTCACTCCACTGGATATCTGGCAGATCGGCAAACTCGGAACAGCCGCCGGCGAGCCTTCCGACTTTGCCTTTGAGATCCTTGCTGCTCGCAATCGGCTTGTGATCGGCCAGCGTGTAAATGTAAGCGCCCACATCCAGCATGAAGGCTTTTTGAGTTCTCATCTCACTGAGCGAAATTTGATCGGTCATAAAAATCAAATCCACTTCACCATGACGAAGCATTTCGATGGCGCGCCGAACCGGTACGAGCTCGATCTTCAGGGGACGTCCCATTCGCTCGCTTAAACCTTTGGCGATCGCATAATGAAAGCCGCGCGTCTCTTCGCCATCTTTCCAGGCAAAGGGACGCTTATCAAACAAAGCCACCTTTAGGGGATCCGCAGAGAAAACCGGCGACGAAAAAACAAAGACCATCGATATAAAAATCAATCGCCGCAAAGGATTCATTCTTACCCGCAGTCTACACCAACCCGGTCGAGGAGCAAGCCCTCTTCCCCGACCTCGGTCCCAGACAAACAGGTCGGGACCTGCCAAAAGGACAAGGGACAATTGTCTAAATTTTGTATGAAGAACATGGATTTCGAAAAGTTCCCCGAGCCGGCAACCGAACAGATCTCACGGACATTTAGAATAAAAACTCTAAGGAAGGAATCACTATGAAATCTGTTCGCGCACTTGCATTGCTAGCGTTCGTGTCATTCGGTCTGCAAGCCCTGGCGGCTGAAGACTTGCCAAACTTTCGCGAAGTCAGTCCCGGCATCTACCGCACCGGTCGCCCCACTGAAAAGGGTCTGACAGACTTAGCAAAAGAAAAAGGTATCAAAACGGTTATCAACCTTGAAGATTCAAGCTCGGCCCAAAAGAAAGAAAAGGCCTGGGCTGAAAAATTAGGACTGACCTACATGCCTTACCCAACGGATTCGTTCGCCCGTCCTGACGACACCAAAGTCGCCGAAATTTTAGAAATTCTGAAAGACCAAACCCGCTACCCCATCCTGATTCACTGCAAACACGGCGAAGACAGAACCGGAATGATGGTCGGCCTGCACCGGGTCTTCAACGAAGGTTGGAAAGCGGACGTGGCCTATCAAGAGATGCTAGACCTCGGATTCCACACAATCCTGTTCGAACTGAAAAACTACTACAAGGAAAAAACAGGAATGAAGAAAGCGAAGCAGCCGCTGTCACCTGCTTTCGATCCGCAACTGGGTTACTGATTTCGATCCGAAATTTTCAAATAATATGGGCTTAGCTGCGAGGCCAATAAACTGACATTTTCGCTAATTTATTGGTCTCGGAGCGAAGTTCTCCGGACGAAGACATGAATCCGAACACAGCTACTCTAAAAACAAGAAATCAACTCTCGCACCAAACTCGCCGGAGGCGGTGTTCGCCAAAGGCTTAGCACGTAGCCGCCATCTCCAGAGCCGGTCGGTTTCACCGCGTAAGCTCCGCTCTCGATCAGCTTCTCGACATGCGAATCCACCGTCAGCCCCCAACGATCAAAACAGCTTTTCGCCAGATCCATCGACTGCTTCAGCATCGGCAGACCTTCGCTCTCAGGCAGACTCAAAGCCCGCTCTGCTATCTGCACCGATTCCTTCATATCTTGATCGATCTTGGTTCCAAGCTCGGGTTCGCGCGCGATCAAGGCCTTCACCTTGTTCACACATTCCAAAGTCACGCCCCGTTTTCCCGAATAAGATACGTACCAACGCGGTTTCCACTGAAGGCTCAGCTCGGAACGCTCACCGCTGCGGGTGAACCGAATTCCTTCTTTTGAAAGCGCGACCGCTATGTCCACCCCACTGCTTTCGCCGTGGAAGAGATTTTCAAGCTGGCGGGAAAATTCGTAGACTTCGCTTGCTTGGATGAGCCCCATGCCCTGAAACCACTGACCGATGGCCACGCACAAAGCGGCCGAAGCCCCAAGACCTGCACCGATCGGAATCTGGCTGGAAAGTTTCAGCGTTCCCTGCAAAGACTCGCGCGAGATCTGGCATTTTTCGCAGGCCTTTTCCAGAACGCTCCAGAAAAGCAGGTGCATCTCGGGCCCATGTTCGCCCTCGAGCTCCAACTTTAAATCTTGTCCGGTTTGCGGCTGAAAAGACAATTGCAAGCGACGAGACTTCAGCGGGAAAACCAAAGCTGGACTGCCACGCAGAACGGCGTGCTCTCCGGCCAGAATCCACTTCCCCGGAACGCTGGTCTCGAAGCTTGTCAATTTCATCGGGCCGACTCCGAAGAGGAAAAGACCTTTAAGGTGGCGGACCAATGATTCTTCACTTCATTTGCCAAACTTGCCTGGTCCGCCCGGTACAGCACGTGCACGTTGGCACCTGCATCCATGGTGATCCAAGGGCCATCGCCGCGTTCTTTCCACATGTTTTCAAAATATTTTAAGACCAAATGAGTCTGCGGAGTCATGTAATTGAAAGCCTGTTCGCTGGTTTCGAAAAGCGAATGCATATCCCAGAATTCGTCCCAGATAATTTCGTAAGCCTTTTTCCAAGGTTCTGGTTTTTCAACTCCGACTCGAAGAAGCGACATCAAATCCGCCAGGCGTCGCTCGGCGCGCTCGATACGACCATGGAACAAAGGACTGGTCACAACACGTTTATGAGCCTCGCTCGAAGAAACAGCTTTCGCTTCGGACTCGACAACAATCACTTGGTGCGAAAGATCGCGCATCGGAAATTCGAGTGGACGCACGCCCTCTTGAAACCACAAAGCCCAAGGGCCGAAGAAGGACCGGCAAGAGCTTCCCGATCCACGACGAGAAAATTCAGCCTGCTCGATCACCGAACAATCCATCGCTTTTTCATTTCCCATTTTGGCGAAAGTCTCAAACGCGGCTCGGGTTAAAGCCGCAAAGCTGGAGGCCGAGCTGGCAAGTCCGCAGTCGCTGGGAAAGTTATTCGCTGATTCGATCAGGAAATTTTCTTTCACACCGAACTCGGTCTTCAGATTTTGAAAGTGCTTTAGAAAACGCGAAATAGACTTTTCGCTCATTTCAAACGGCAGGACGTCTTCACGCTTTAAGGGCTGCCACTGATCTTCGGTCAAATTTGAATCCGCGGTCAGACGGACAAAGCTGCGAAGATTCTCAAGCGTCCAAGACAAGGAACTGTTCGTCGGCCGATTGGCCCCGGAATCGATTTTCCCCATGTATTTGATCAAAGCGATGTTCGAAGGTGCTGAGGCTTCCAAAGTCATAGTGGCAACTCCGGTTGGCTGAGGTTTCGGATTTGCAATCCCTGCGCGATTTGCGAACTGTCGGCAATCACCTGAAGGTTTGCATCCTTCAGCAGGGTTTGCACGTCGTCGCTGTGGCACTTTTCGCAGACCACCAAGATCACATCCGATCCCATGGCACCACAGCCTTTGGCAAAAAGAACTTTCGGACTTTTCTCTAAAGCGGTCACCGTCTCGGCCGTAAAATCCGTGACCCAGTTTCTTTCGTACAAAAACTGACGGTAGTTTTTCATTCCATTTAAAAACTGATCAAAATTAATCTGGATCAAGCCTTGCTGAATTTCAGTCATGGCCATTTCAAAGCCAAGTGCTGAAAAATTCGGAAGGTTTTTCAGGTGCTCGTGGGTCGCAAGCTTTTTGCCTGTATGGGCCACGATAAAGTCCATCTCCTGAAACGGCCACGCAAAAGTTTGCAGCTTGCCGTTGCCACGATCAAACCAAGTGATCCCACCGGCACAAACGCCGACCACGTCTGCACCACTGGGCGGATAACCCTGAGTCTGGGCGATGCGACGGTAATCCTGAAGCATCAAATGCCAATCAAAAAATCTCTCCGCTTCGCCAAAGATCTCTTCGCGCAGCTGACCAAAGGCGTGCAAAAGCGCAAACTGCGCACTGCTCGCCCCGAAGCCACCGATTTGATAAGGATCGATAAATTTCAGCTGATACTGGGAAAAGAAATCCGCTTCCGAACTCCAAAGCTTTCCCGCCGGGCTTTCCGGGTGAAAAGGATTGCTTGCTGGCTGATTGGTTTTGGAAACTTGCAGTCGAAAGCGCGGCTCGGTTGAAAGCACCAAAGCCGGCCCGCCCAGAAGAGCCAAATACTCTCCGGCCATAAATGTTTTGCCTGCGACTGACAGCTCGGTCATTTTCACTGCAAAAGCCCCGCTCTCAGTTCTTTGAGCACGTCGATGGCATGGCTTAAAGAAATTCGTTTCTTCAGCGCTAGAATTTCTTCCAGCTTTTTTTGTACGAATGGAATTTCCTCTTCATCCGCCCCGGCAGCCAATGTGAGGTTCTTAATATGAAGCTTCATATGACCTTCGATAATCCCGACGGTCGTCAAAGCTTTCAAAGCACCTAGATTCTGCACGAGCCCCACAGACGCGACAACACGAGACAGCTCGGCCGCCGATTCGACTTTCAACATACGAAGACACATCGAAGCGGTCGGATGCAAAGTTGTGACTCCGCCGACGGTGCCGACAATAATCGGTGCGCGCAAAGTTCCCACCAAGAAACGACCATCGCGTTTCCATTCGGTGATCGAGCGATACTGCCCATCACGGGTGGCATAAGCATGAACGCCCGCCTCCACGGCTCGCCAATCATTGCCAGTCGCAATCAAGATCGGATCCATGCCATTTAAGACACCTTTGTTGTTGGTGGCCGCACGGTAGGGATCATTGATTGCGAACAAAGAAGCTTCTTCAATTTTTTCAGCCAAGGCCGGATCGATTTTTTCGATCACCACTTCGGCTTCGGTCAGACGTGTGTCGACAAGATTCGAAAGAATGCACATGGTGACTTTCTCACCTGTCAGCTCTTCGATGGGCTGTTTTAAGAATTCACAGACCTGATTGATGATATTGGCACCCATGGCATCGACTGGATTCATATGGATATGAATCACGGCCATGTCCTGCCCGTCGCCACGAGGCACGCGGCGAACCACCAAATCCCGAACCCCGCCACCGCGGCGGACCAAACCGAAGGCGACTTCGCGATTTGAAATTTCAATCCAAGCTTCGCGCTGGGACAGAACCTGCTTTTCAAAGCTTGCATAATCTTTGACTTTGGCCAGCTGGATTTGACCGATGATATCTTGCCCGATCAGACGTGTGCGGATCGAGCCGGTTTCACGGATCCATTTTGCGGTTTTGCTTGCGGCCGCCACGATTGATGTTTCTTCAACCGCCATGGGAATAATAAAATCACGACCATCGATATGAAAATTGGTCGCAACCCCCAGCGGCAGCTGAAAATAACCGATCACGTTTTCAATAAATTTCTCGCCCAGAGCGAAGTCTTTCAGACCGCCCCGTTGCAAGTATTCAATATCCGATGTTTGCAGGACACCAGCGCGAACCAAAGCTTTCAGACGCTCTTCGCGATTGAGCTTCGAGAAGCCCTTAAAAGTTTCAGACAAATTGCCGGCTGCGATTTTTTCAGAAGTTAAATCCAGTTCCATGTCCACACCTTCTTCTGTCCGAATTCAGAGACAGATCCCAATCCCGTGCAAAACAAAGCCGTTTTCAATTCAAACTCGTATTGATCCAAAATTTTTGCCAAAGCTTGGTCCGACTGAAGCGCGCCCTCTAAGAAAGGTTTCGCCACACCGACAGCCTTCGCTCCTAATGCCAAAAGTTTCGCCGCGTCCAAGCCACTGCGAACTCCGCCCGAAGCCCAAGCCTCTGTCTGTTTCAGATTTTCTTTCGCCAGCCACAGGCTTTCCAAAGTTGGAATGCCCCAGTCCTTGAAGGCCTGCGCGGCTTTGAAATGAAGGCTTTCCTCATCCGAGCGCAAACCTTCAAGCCGGCCCCAATGAGTCCCACCCAAACCGCTGATATCGACCACGGCCACACCCGCTTCTTCCAAACGGATCAGGGTTGCCGCCGAAAATCCGCAGCCCACTTCTTTGACGATGACCGGAACCGAAAGCGACTTCACAAGCTGTGCGATCGCCTTCAGTCCACCTTTAAATTCGGGCGTGCCTTCGGGTTGCATCACTTCCTGCAAAGGATTGAGATGCACAAAAAGTGCGACCGCTTGCAAAGAATCAACAAGCTTTTGAATTTGAGAAATCGGCGAATGAATCAACTGCGCGATTCCGATATTTCCAATCAGACGCGCTTTCGGCGAAAGAGCGCGGATCTTTTTCCATTCGCTGGCCGCCGATTCGTCGAGCAGTTCTTTTCTTTGTGAGCCCACGCCCATCAAAATTCCACGCTCATGAGACAAGCGAGCGAGTCGTGAATTGATCACTTCGCCTCTTTCATGACCGGCCGTCATCGAACTGATGTAAAACGGCGATTGGCAGTCCAGGCCCAGAATTTTTGTTTGCAGAGAAATTTCAGAGAAATTGAGATCCGGAAGAGCTTCGTGAGTCAGTCTCACAAAATCAAAACCGGCAGCTCCTGTCACCTGAGTCCGCAAATCCATCGCCAATCGGAGATGGTCTTGTTTGCGGCGGTCAAAAGCTTCAGAAAACGGATTCGCTGAAGCTTTTTGTTGGAAATCTGCCGGTCTTTGTTCGGCCATATTTATCCCCTCGAAAGAGAGAATCGATTACGCCGGTTGCATTGCATGTTTGCACAATGCCGCGAACGAAGCAGAGTCAGACACTGCCAGTTCAGCCAACATTTTGCGGTTCACCTCAACACCCGCTTTGATCAGTCCACCGATCAAACGAGAGTATGTGGTGCCGTTCAAACGAGCCGCAGCGTTGATACGTTGGTTCCACAGAGCGCGGAATTCACGTTTCTTCATTTTGCGGTGTTTGTAAGCGTAAGCCATACCACGGTCGTTTTTCTCGACGGCATGGATATAAGCACGCGAACCTGCTGAGTAATAACCTTTGGCTCTTTTCAGAACCTTTTTGTGACGACGACGATTTGTAAATCCACCTTTAACGCGCATTTTTCATCTCCCTCAGCTTAGAATACCAAGCATCTGCGGATTTGCAGATAGTTAGCATCATCGACATACACCATGTCGCCGAGATGACGTTTACGTTTTGAACTCATGTGTGAGTTCAAGTGGCGCATGCCCACTTGCTTACGCTTTACTTTTCCGCTGGCTGTCAGCTGAAAGCGCTTTTTTGCACCTGAATGCGTTTTAATTTTCGCAGCCATTTGTTCCTTCCTCCGAGCTGGCGGTTTCAAACCCTTTGAAACTCTTAGGCGCCATTTCATCTCTTGAGCTCAGCTTTGGGATTTCCCAAGGCCGTATTTGAGCCACTCAGACGTTATTGAGCTGGACAAAGTAGACTCGCGGAGCCAAAAAGACAAGGAAAAATCCTCCCCTTTTGAACTTCCCCGAAGCCTTGGCCGAAGTTTTCAAATCCAACCTCAAGCCCTTGAAATCGCTGCGAATCGTCAATATTCGGCCTCCTTGCTTGTATGCCGGCTGCGGGGGCCTTATGCTGGGGGCTTCAATCGACATCCCGGGGGAGACTGAAGCTTATGAAAATGAACGTCCTTCGCAATTTGGTTCTGCCATGGTTTTGTTTCTTTATCCTGGCGATCCTGGCGACCGTGGTTTTGACCCTGACCCTTCACGTTCATGTGCAAGAGCACATGTTTTATCTTCCGGCCTTGGGTGTGGGTGTTCTGGTTTGCCTGTTTTTAAATATGCGCACCCTTCACCAAGCCGGAATTTGGATTGCGCACGCGCTGCCCAGCTCGCTTCGTTTCCGCAAATGGCCATGGTTGATGACTTCGGTCTATGCGGGTCTTGCGGCCCTGGTGATTTATCTTTTGGGACAGGCTTCTTGGATGCCGCTTTTCTGGCAGGCCTTTGTCATCCCCAGCGTCTTTACGGTCGCCTTGTTCGTGGCGATTTGGCATTTGATGGGACCGATTCTGACTTGGTGTTCGAATATTTCTTTCAGCCGGGTCACCGCTTTTGTGATGAGTCTGCCCGTCTTTATACTGGTGCCACTGACCGCTTTCTTCTTAGGTAACACGATCGTTAAGGCTTACCTGGCCAGCCGCCCGCAAGCCATGATGATGATGACCCTGCAAGCGCAAGAATCTGAGCCAACGGCCGCAAATGCCGAAGCCGTGGCTGAATCGACATTGCCTGCTTACCTTTCAAAAGATGCAAAAATTGACGAGAAGGCTGCAAGCTTCCGTGCGGCGGCTTTGAGCGGCGGTACTTGCTATGAGCTGAACAAAGACTTGCAAGCGGCCCTTGTTTCGAAAGGTCCGGATGAGCAAGTGTACTGGGCCGTGAAAGCGGTGAAATGCTCGGACCTGACATCGGTTGTGGGATTGCCAAAGCTTGCGAAAGTGATGATGGATCACTCGTCACCTTACGTGCGCTCGGCGGCGATTCGCGCCATGGCGAAGTACGGCTCCGAGAACGTCAAACGCATCAATTATCTTCTGCTGAAACGAATCAATGAAAAAGAGACTCCGGAAGTGATCGAATCGGCCGCTTGGATGCTGTCTCGGATCGATGAAGAAGATAAAAAGTTTGCGATCAATCGCCTGAAAGCTCTTTTGGATAACGTCAAAATCAACGCCACAGCGGCGAAAGTTTTGATCGAAGATCTGAAGCAGGACGAGCTTGTCACCACTTACGTGTCTGAAAATCTGGATGGTTCCGCGGAAGCTCGCAACCGCGCGGTCGAATTGGTTTGCTTGCTGCCAAAGGCAAGCTTGCCGACGGTTGAAGGTGATATTTCGAAAATTGTTTTATCCGTGAAAACCGGAGCCAAAGACGATCCAGCGATGAAGGCTTTGGATTGCCTGGGACAGCCTGGATATCAAGCCATCCGCCAAGAGGTCTTAAATCCGCAACAGCTGGATCGTTCGGTGGCGGCCCGCGCTTTTGCCGAGATGAAAGTGCAAAATTCAAACGAAGCTTTGGATACCGTTGAGACCTGCGTGCGTGACTCGAATGAACAGGTTCGAAAATGGTGCAGCCAAAGTCTGGGTCGCATCGGCGCGCCAGCCCTGCCGAAGATTTTGGATCTTTTAAGCTCGAACCAAAATGAGCTGAAAGATGCCGGTAAGAATGCTTTGAATTACTTTGATGATCCGGCGGCCAAACCTGAGCTTGAAAAAATCCGGGCCGAAAATTCGGGATGGTTTGCAAGCAAAAAGAAACTGCAAATCGCAGAAGCTATCAACACCGCATTGGTGAAGGTCGAATCCGAGCAGAAAACGGAATAGCCTTTCGCGGAGATACTCCGCTTCGTCCGCGCCTGCTGAGGCAAAGGCCAAGTCAAAAGAAAGACCCATAAAAAAACCCCAAGCTTTCGTTTGGGGTTTTTATTTTTATTCGTCGTCTTCTTCGCCTGAATCCGGTTCGCTTTCAGGAGCTTTCCCCTGAGTGCTCTTCGGATGAAGCTTCATGTACTCTTTCACTTTCACCGGATCTGGAGCCAGAATCAGGTAAGCCTGCTTCCCTTCCATCTTCGGCGGAGCTTCAGATTGCGCCACGTCTTTGAGAACATCGACCACTTTGTGCATCAAAGCCATGCCGAGCTCTTGGTGAGCCATCTCACGACCTAAGAAACGCATGTTCACTTTCACTTTGTCGCCATCCAAGATGAAACGACGAGCGTGCTTCATCTTGGTGTCGAAATCGTGCTGATCGGTGCGAGGACGAATTTGGACCTCTTTGATTTGCACGATGACTTGGTTCTTACGGGCCGCCACCTGTTTCTTTTTGTTTTCGTATTTCCACTTGCCGTAGTCCATGATTTTGCAAGTTGGAGGAGAGGCTGTCGGGGCGATTTCGATCAAATCCAATCCGCGATCTTCCGCGAGACGCACTCCTTCCGGAACTGTCATCACGCCGAGCATAGCTCCAGCTTCATCGATCACACGGATTTGTGGGGCACGGATTTCGCGATTGACGCGAAGACCGTCTTTATCTTGTTTCTTCTGACGGAAATCGCGTCCACCGGGACCGCCGCCGCCAAAACCTTTTCTTTCAAAAGGGCCGCTAATGGGAGACCTCCTTGTTGGTTTCCTGATTCAACTGTCGCTCTTGTATCTGAGTGACGATTGTTTTGATTAACTCATCAATTTGAATGCCATTGATCTGCTTGCCGTCACGAAGACGCAAAGATGCGCTTTTCGCTTCGGCTTCTTTGTCCCCGACCACGATCATATAAGGGACTTTCATCATCTGCGCGTCCAAGACCTTACGGCTCAGCTTTTCGTTGCGCTGATCGAATTCAACCCGCACACCATGAGATTTCAACCGAGCCGCGATGTCGGTGCAGAAATCGTTCACGCGATCGGTGATCGACAAAATCTGAACTTGGGTTGGAGCCAACCATGCGGGCAGATGCCCTGCCGTGTGCTCGAGATAAACGCCGATAAAGCGCTCCAGCGAGCCCAAAATTGCTCGGTGAAGCATGACCGGACGGTGCTCCTTGTTGTCTTCGCCGACGTATGTGAGATCAAAAGCCTGCGGCAGATTGAAATCGCACTGTAAAGTCCCGAGCTGCCATGGCCGATTGATCGCATCGACAAACTGAATATCAACCTTCGGTCCGTAGAAAGCACCATCGCCGGGGTTCAATGTGTATGGGATGTTGAGACTTTCCAAAGCTTTCGCCAAAGCGCCTTCGGCACGGTCCCAAACTTCGTCGGATCCCATTCTTGAATCCGGACGAGTCGACAAGAAGACCTTGTAGTTCGTCATACCAAGCTTTTGGTAGACTTCGCTTAAAAGCTTCATGAAGCTTGCGATCTCGGACTGCAGTTGATCCATGCTACAGAAGATATGCGCATCATCCTGACAGAAGGATCGCACACGCGTGAGCCCATGAATCGCGCCGCTTTTTTCGTAGCGGTGCAAACGGCCGAAATCCGCAATGCGGAACGGAAGCTCGCGGTAGCTGTGATGTTCAGATTTAAACAGCACGCAGTGAGACGGACAGTTCATCGGCTTCACCGCAAAATCGCGCTCGTCCACTTTCGTGAAGAAGATGTTTTCTTTGTAGTTCGCCATATGACCCGAAGTCTTAAACAGCTCGGAATCAAAGATCTGCGGCGTGATCACTTCTTGGTAACCGTATTTGAAATACAGCTCGCGGATGTAGCGCTGAAGTTCATTGTAAATCACAGTTCCGCGACCGGTGAAGAACGGAGACGCCGGCGCCCACGGATGCAAATGGAAAAGACCTAGGTCTTTCCCCAGCTTGCGGTGGTCGCGTTTTTTCGCCTCTTCCATTTGGTGCAGATAAGCTTCAAGTTCCTTTTTATCGCCGAATGCGGTTGCGTAAATACGCTGAAGCATCGGGTTCTTTTCATCCCCGCGCCAGTAGGCACCCGCGACCGACATCAATTTGAAAGCTTTGATCTGACCCGTTGATTGCACGTGCGGGCCACGGCATAGATCGAACCAGTTCTCACCTTGTTCGTAAATACCAACGACGTGTTCGCCTTTGTTTTTCAGGTCTTCGATGATCTCGACTTTAAAGCGCTCGCCCATTTTTTTGAAAGTGGCGATGGCTTCATCGATCGGAACATTTCGGCGCACCAGTGGATAATCGCCCTTGACGATTTCTTCCATGCGCTTTTCGATTTTCGTGAAGTCCTCTTCGGTGAAATTGCGAGGCGAATCGAAGTCGTAGAAGAAACCCGTATCGATCACAGGACCAATGGTGACTTTCACATCTGGCCACAAAGATTGCACCGCTTGCGCCATCACGTGGGCTGCCGAGTGACGAATCACTTCGACCGCTTCCGGAGATTTTGTCGTGATCAAAGCGATCTTCGATCCGTCTTTCAGTGGCAGACGGAAGTCATGGATTTCAGGATCATTTCCGATCTTCACGCCCAAGGTTTCCTTGGCCAAACGCGGACCAATACTTTGAGCCACCTCGAGCGCCGTCGGCTCGTGGTCGAAGGTTTTAACGGAATTATCAGGTAAGGTAATGCGAATTTCAGACATGAGTGATTTCGTGACCCATTAAAAGGTCATGGTCGTTGTTGAAACAACATTTGAAATTGAGAAAACAAAGAATGAAGAGACATTCTGCATGCCCCTCTTTTCTAACAAGCAGGACTCGGGACTGCAACCAGAAAATAACGCGGCCTTTCTTGGAGGATCCGAAGACCGCGCGTTATTTAGACTCTACTGGCGTTTCATTTGGGTTTTGGTCTGAACTGGCGAGGCCGTCTTCACCTTCGTGTGAGCTGAAGCCGGCTGACGGACCGATGTCCGATGGGTCGTCGCGCCACTTCCCAGGCCGCGCTTTGTCGCATTCAGCGCCGAGGCCCCCGGAGCTTTCACCGTATTCAAAGAATCGGCACTGCTTAACAGGCGTCCCGTTGGTTGTCCCGAAGCTCGCACCGCCATCGTTTTTGCATTTTGCCCAACCGCCTGTCCTAGCAAACGGGCCGCCGGAATCTGATTGGGGCGAATCTGCAAACGATGTCCTGGCGTCGTCTCGGGGGAAGGCATGACCCCGACCCCCGCACTTGAAACCGTGGTGTTTGGGCTGACCTGTGCTGCCTGTGGGTCCAATGGCATCTGTTGCGGCTGAACCGTTGGAACGGCTTTGGGATACATCTTCACCACGTTGACGGGTGCCGCCTGTGCTCTTTCGACGCCGACTTCTGGAATTGGGATCAAGAAATTGAAGATTGAATACTTGCCATCGAGCTGAATTCCCACCAGCGCTACGACATAAAATGCAAGCCAGATGAAATGTTTGGTGGAAGCGTTTTGTCGCATCAAAGATTCGATCTTACTGAGCCGCTCGTCGACTTGGTCCTTTTTCATGGAAAGAGCCGCCGTCGAAGTCGCAACCGCCATTGGCATCGCTGCATTCGGATTGATCGGGATCGATCCTTTTTCCGGAACGAAGCATGGCACCGCGAAACTTTTATTCACGATTCGCATCTGCGCCATGACGTTCAAATCCCGAAGTTCCTTGCGCTCGGTTTCCATCTCGTAAGCAAAAAGATTGCTGACCTTCTGGCCAGTGTCCGCATAGGTGTAATTGGGATAATGGATTTGCATCACCTTGCGCAGGGCCGCCTGAAAATCCTTGGCGGACTGATAACGTTCGTTTGGATTTCGTTTCAGCGCCTTCATGATGACTTCATCCACCTCGGGCGGGATTTCTTTATTCAAAGTCGAAGGTGCCACCAGATGCTTTTCGCAGTTGTCGATCTTTGAAATCACCGTGACTTCGCTATCGCCATCGGTGATGAAGGCGCGCTTCATGGTCAGAAGTTCCCAGGCGACGATCCCCAGCGCGAAAATATCGGTTCGCGCGTCCACCTGCTGTCCGCCCAATTGCTCGGGCGATAGATAAGCCATCTTTCCTTTGATCGTCCCGACCCGCGTCGTTTCATTGACACTGACCGCTGCTTTGGCAATCCCAAAGTCGATGACTTTCAAATTGCCTTCATAGCTGACCATCAAATTATGCGGCGAAATATCGCGGTGAATGGCATGCACGACTTCTTCCGTGACCTTATTCACAAAGTTATGAGCGTAACTGAGACCCGCCGCTGCTTGTGCCATAAGACCCAGGGCCATCGGCACCGGGATGGTCAGCTTCTGCTGAATGCATTTTGCCATGATCTCTTTCAGGCTTTTTCCCTCAATATATTCCATGGCGATAAAAGGCTGTTTTCCGAATTGACCGAAATCATGCAGCTGCACGATGTGTGGATGATTGAATCCCATGATGACTTGGATTTCGGATCTGAACATGTCAACGAACATAGATTGTCCCGCGACGTGCGGAAGAATGCGCTTCACGACTTGAATGCGACCATTGCCATCACTGGTGGCCGGCCGAGCCAAGAAGACTTCGGCCATGCCTCCGGCCGCCAGGCGCTTCAGTAATATGTATTTACTGAAGGCCTCCATGGACTGAACCGGCGGCGCGCTGCTGGCTGCGATTGTGCGATCATCTTGGTCACTCATTTGCACCTCCGGGAAAAATTGAAGGACTCTTCATTGAGCCTCTTCGACTATTTTTCCACGAAGATAAGGCCTGGGCCTAAATGATTTCGCTTTTTTTGCAACAACGTCTTCTTTTGAAACCTTGTGAAGATAACAAAAAATTTAGTGTCGAAATTTTCTCCATCAATCTGTCGAAATCTCGACGACTGAAAATGCCGTATTTGTCATCTCACATTCGAGGTATTAGAGATCAGATCGCCCCAGTTCTATTTATACTCGGGCTCTAAAACGTATCCCCGCGCCGGATTTGCAGGATCCATCGGAACTTTTTTGAAACCGATGATTTGCGGAGGAGGAAAATTCGCCGCCAGCTGATTTTCAAGTTTGTACATCTGCTTGCGGATGGCGACTTTCTCTTCGAATTTCATGTTCTCGTCATCGGCCAGTTTATTCTGAAACTCGGAAACGGATTTCTTCAGCTCCGTCAGTGAAGAAAACTGGCGACCTTTGAAGTCTTGCAGCTCTTGCTTCCAGGCTTGAATCGAGGACGGATGACGAGCTTCTGATTTCGCCTGGGCCGTGGAAGCCACAAACGCAACCAGGAAAAGCAAAACAAGGTGGATCGCAGCTTGAATGAGTTGTTTCATAAATGTGTGCCCCCTTCTGCCTTTCTGATACTTCAAGCCTAGTGCCAGCTTTGACGACGTCAGCTGCAACTGGCGCAGGTTTCAAGCTGTCTCAAGACGAGAATCTGTCTGCGGATCTGTCAGAGGATGCAAGCGTCGAACTTGCAAATGCTTGATTCGGCTCAGGGAAAGAAGCGTTTGTCAGGGTTTTGAGCGATTTTTGTGGGTTGGTGTTTCGTTTTGAGAGGGGGGGTTTTGTTTGGAAGGGAATTTCTTGGGCTGTGTGGTGTGTTGCGTATCATGCAGTATCTGCGTCCTGCCAATCGGGGCTCGGCCGCCCCGAACCCGCGACCGCCGGCCATCGTGGCCGGCGATTCCAATGTTTAGGGGGAATTCACTCTTAGCTTTTTGTTGTGCTGATGCCCTCAGAGAAATGACTTCCAACTGGAAGTCATTTCTCTGAGGGGTCTTCAGACACCTACCTCGCAAAGTTCGGAACCAACTGGTTCCAGACTTTGTGAGGGGGACTTAAAGACCCACCTCAAAGACATGGAGACCCGTGACTGTGTGGACGAACGCATTTTTTTGCTCAATTTCACTCTCAGGCACCGTCTTAGAAAAAGAAAGCTCCTCAAATCCAAGCCCCAGATTCTCTCCCAAGCCTTTGCATTTTGTATTTGTCCCCTAATTCTGGACAAGACGGCCACGATGGCCGTCTTGCAGCCTTCTCACGGACGGACGACCCGCAAATCTACCTTGCACCGCTGTGTCGACCCTCCTAATAAAACCAAAGCTGTGACAAGCACTCCCAACAGCTAAAGAGCTGTGACAACCCCTCCCCAAAAAGACCGACGCCAAAAACAAAAAGGCGAGTCATCGACCCGCCTTTTCATTTCCAGCTTATTGCCAGCAGCTTGAGTTAGTAGCTGACGTGGTGGTGAAGAGCCTCGTGCAAGCGAGGATCTTTGATTGCGACCACACTGTTCTTTTTGAAGAAGCCGATCATCATCATCAGGAACAGCCCCAGGAACAAAGCCAGCATTGCGATTTCGTAGAAACCGAAAACCACGTGGCCTTCGTAGAAGTTTGGATACACGAGCCAGTAGACGTCGATGTATTGCATGATCAAGATCAAGAAGCAGATGACCGGCAACTGAGCCGAACCGCGCTTCACCCCGCGTGGCAACAAGGCCAAGAATGGAATGATGAACTTGAAGAACAAGAGTCCGAATGAAATCGCCATCCAACCGCCTTCAGCGCGCATCAAGTAGAACTCGGTTTCTTCTGGGATATTTGCATACCAGATCAACATGAACTGAGAGAACGCAATGTAAGCCCAGAATACAGTGAAGCCTTTCAGGAACTTGGCCACGTCATGAATGTGGTCGTCGCCATAGTAACCTTGGATGACTCCGTTTTTACGGAAGTAGTACATCATCAAAATGATGAAAGCCAAAGAGCTCTGAAACAGACCCGCGAAACAGTAAACCCCGAAGATTGTGCTGTACCAAGTTGGCAACAGGGACATCAACAGATCCACGCTGAACAAAGAGAACGACAGAGCAAAGAACAAAACCCAAGCGATGCTCCAGCCGACGTTGTTCAAGGTGTAAGAGTGATCGCCGTTCTTATCTTGCTTCAAAGAGTTTCCAACGATCTTTTGACCGAAGAAGAACATCCCCAAAGAGAAAACCAACAGACGAACAATCAAGAATGGCGTGTTCAGATAAGCGGTTTTCGCTGCGATCACCGGGCTGTTGGCCACAACGTCTGCGTTCGCCCATGGGTACAATTTCTTGAGACCGATCAGCAGGATCAAGCTTCCCACCACAATCACCGGCAGGAAAGACGTCATCCCTTCGGACAAGCGGCGGATGCTAGAAGACCAGCCCGCTTTGGCGATGTGTTGGATTGCCGTGAAGAACATTCCGCCCAAGCCCAAGCAAGAGACGAAGAAGAATGCCACCAAGTAAGAAGTCCACAAGCGCTCTGGATTTTGCATCAACCCAACCAAGAAGCCCAATGCCCCGATCGCAATCAAAGCAATCGAAGTCGTCTTCAAGGCGTGAGTCGGTTCAAATTTGTTAGCCGCCAGTTTTGTATCGTGCGTTTGAGCCATTTTCATTCACCCGTTTACTTTTGAGTTTGCTGCAGATGACGGATGTAGTTCACAACCTGCCATCGATATTTCTGCGGAATGTGAGAAGCGTAAGGACCCATCGTCCCTTGTCCCATGGTGATGACCTGATAAACCTGGCCATCCGCCCATCCCTTGATTTTGTCCGTGGTCAAAGCCGGAGGATGATTTGGCATCTTCAGACCAACAGGCCCTTTGCCGTCCCCTTTTTGACCATGGCAAACCATGCAGTTGGTTTCGAAATATTTTTGACCCGTCAGCAAGACTTCGTCAGTCATCTGACCAGCGAACGGATTCTTATCGGCCTTCGCGATTTCCGGGTTGAAACCGGCGCGGTAAGCTTTGAATCCAACTGGCTGAGTGTGTTCGGGGGGAACTCGCGCGCCACCCGCATGATCCGGGAAGAAAGCGTCGTACTCTTGAGCTTTCACCGCCGGGCTGTGCATCATGTCCTGGATCAACTCGACATTGGGTTCATTCTTGCTTGAGCAAGCAACCAAAGACAAAGCGGCGATCAGAAGAGAGAGTGTCATTTTCATATTAGTACTCCGCCTTTTTGATTTCGCTGGCGCCCATTCCACGGAACATGTCTTCCAGTTTGCGCTCGTCGTAGCCGGAATCATTGCTTGGAACGAAAATCGCAAATTTATGCGAAGTCAGATCCGGGTGAATGATCGGCGGATTCACCTTTGGCAAACCGCACGCATACAGAAGAGCCGCCACACTTGAAAGAGCCGCGAACAAGATCGTCAATTCGAACATGATCGGAATAAAGGCCGGCAACGAGTGGAAAGGCTTACCACCGATATTCAAAGGCCAGTTCACGGCCGATGTCCACCAAGTCAAAAGCCAACCCAATGACAGACCCAAAAGTCCCATCACAAAAGTGACATAAGGAATCCACGAGCGTTCGATGCCGCAAGCTTCTTCCATGCCGTGCACCGGATAGGGAGTGATCGCTTCGAATTTGCGGAAACCCGAGTTGCGCACCTGAGCCGCCGCCTTCAGGATTTCAGCTTCCGTATTGAAAATCGCGGCCATGCCGTTTTGATATTTCTGAGCCATTAGTGATGTCCTTCCTCATGACCAACATTCATGACAGGTTTCACTTCCGCGATCGAAATCGCTGGGAATAAACGTAGATACAAAAGGAACAAAGTCAGGAACATACCGAACGATCCAACCAAGATCGCCGTATCGTAAGCCGACCAAGCGTAATTTCCCCAGTTTGAAGGAAGGAAATCGTGGTGAAGCGATGTGACCGTGATCACGAAACGCTCGAACCACATACCGATGTTCACGAAGATCGAGATGATGAACATGATCGGAATGCTGCGACGGATTTTCTTGAACCAGAACAATTGTGGAATCATCGTGTTACACGCGATCATACACCAGTAAGACCAGCCGTAATCACCGAAGGCACGATTCACGAACACCGCGCGCTCGTACAAGTTACCCGAGTACCAAGCAACGAAGAATTCAGAAGCGTAGGCGTATCCAACCATCAGACCGGTCGCCATGATGATTTTATTCATGACTTCCATGTGATCGATGGTGATGTAGTTTTTAAACTCTGGGAAACCGATCCGCACCAAAGTCATCAAGGTCACAACCATCCCGAAACCCGAGAAGATCGCACCCGCAACAAAGTACGGCGGGAAGATCGTCGTGTGCCAACCTGGCAGATTTGAAACCGCGAAGTCGAAAGAGACGATGGTGTGAACCGAAAGAACCAGCGGAGTCGAAAGACCGGCCAGCAATAGGTAAACCATTTCATAGTGGCTCCAGTCGCGAGCCCGTCCGCGCCAACCCAAGGAAAGCGCACCGTAAACCATGTGGCGAATTTTGTTCTTCGCACGGTCACGAATGGTGGCGAAATCCGGAACCATCCCGATGTACCAGAAGACCATCGAAACGGTCGCGTAAGTCGATACGGCGAAAACGTCCCACAAAAGTGGCGAGCGGAAATTCACCCACAAAGGACCCCGTTGATTCGGGTACGGAAAGAGCCAGAAATCGAGCCAAGGACGACCGGTGTGCAGAAGCGGGAAAAGACCCGCGGTCATCACCGCAAAGACCGTCATCGCTTCCGCGGTTCGCGCAACCGATGTTCTCCATTTTTGACGGAACAAGAACAAGATCGCCGAGATCAGGGTGCCGGCGTGACCGATACCGATCCAGAAGACGAAGGTGATGATCATTGTACCCCAAGCATTCGGGTGATTCACACCCAAAAGCCCGATACCGGTGCTCACGACCATGGCCAAAGTCAGGATGTAGAAAATCAAGAGCGTCTTCGCACTTAAGAACAGTCCCAACCATCCTTTGCCCGGCATGGTTTCAACCGGTGCGACGATATCTTCAGTGATGTCCTTGAGAGTTTTACCCCCCAGAACCAGTGGATTGCGCTTCATCATGAGTGACCACCTTTCCCGGCGTGAGCATCAGTGCCACGGGTCTCCTGGCCATTGTTACGGATTTTGGTTGAATAACGAACGTTCGGAGCTGCGTGGAATTCTTCAAGCAAAGAATACGAGCGCGGATCTTTGAACATCTGAGACACTTTGCTGTTCGGATCGTTCATATCGCCGAAGGTGATCGCGTCCGCCGGGCAAACCTGCTGACATGCGGTTTTGATTTCGCCGTCTTGCAGTTCGCGTTTTTCCAGCTTCGCTTTGTTCTTTCCGTCTTTAATACGGTGAACGCAGAACGAACATTTCTCCATGACCCCGCGTGTGCGAACGGTGACGTCTGGATTCAAAGCCAAATGTCTTGGGGTTTCGATCAGTTTCGCATAGTTGAACCAGTTGAAACGACGAACTTTGTAAGGACAGTTGTTCGAGCAGTAACGAGTTCCCACGCAACGGTTGTAAACCATGTCGTTCAACCCTTCCGAGTTGTGGACAGTCGCAGCCACCGGGCAGACCGTTTCGCAAGGAGCGTTGTCACAGTGTTGGCACATCAAAGGCTGGAACACCGCTTCGGCATTGGCCGGATCGCCCACATAGTAACGATCAATCCGGATCCAGTGCATTTCACGACCTTGGATGACGTATTTCTTACCGACAACCGGGATGTTATTTTCCGACTGACATGCCACCACGCAGGCGTTGCAACCTGTGCAAGTGTTCAAGTCGACAGCCATTCCCCATTTGTGTCCATTGTAGGCGTGTCCCGACCACATGCTAAAGATGTGATGTTTGTGTTTTCCGGCACCTGGATCTTTCATGTACTGAGCCAGCGTCGCTTCCACCACGATTTGACGTCCGTCCATCGTGTGATGAGTTTGCGGATTCGCCAGATCGTACTTCATGCCGGTGTTGCTGATTTCGACTTTCGCGCCCGAGAAAACTGGCATTCCGTTTTGGAATGAAACCATCTCGTATGCGTTCAAGCCGATGTTGTTTGCGACTTTACCTGCAGCCGTGCGGCCGTAACCGACAGCAACCGCCAGAACTTCGTCATGCAAACCAGGCTGAATGTGCGCCGGCAATTTGTAAGACTTGCCGTTGATTTTCAGATCCATCATCGAGCCTTCTTTGACTTTCAAAGAGGTCGCCGTCGCCATCGACATGGAAACATAGTTGTCCCAGCAGATTTTGGTCACTGGGTCTGGAAGCTCTTGCAACCAAGCCACGTTGGCAAGCGTTCCATCCCCGATCGCAACCGTTGGGTACAGAACAAGCTCGAAGCCTTCGGCCTTGACGGGTTTCACTGATGACAGAGCATCGCCGCGGAATGATTTTGAACCGCTTGTCGCCAAAGTTCCAACCACACCGTCTTGCAAAGCCGTATCCCAGAAGTCATCAAAAGACTGACCTTTGCCCGCTTTTGGATAAACTTCGTCTTTCCAGAAAGCGCGCAGATAATCATAGTAAGTTTCGTTTGCGGTCAGGCGCTTTGGACCTTTGTTGGCCATGTACGCCCAGGTCATCAAGCTCAGTTGCACGGAACGCGTGTCATACATCGGACGAATGGTCGGCTGATGAATGCTGTAAAGACCTTTACCGATTTCGTTGTCGCCCCAACCTTCCAAAGCATGGTGGTCTGGGATGATGTAATCGCACTGTTTACCGGTTTCGTCATTGCGATCGCCGGTGTAAACAACCAGGGACGCCTTTTTCAAAGCTTCTTTAAAGCCTGACGTTTCAGCCAAAGAGTAAAGCGGATTGCAGCCGTGGATGATCACAGTTTTTGTGACTCCTTTATTCAGGCTGTCGGTGAGCTCTTTCATATCCTGGTAAGAAGCATTCAATCCGGTCAATTCACCTTCGATTGTGCTGCCTTCGTTACCCAGCAGAGAGTTCAAATAGTTCACCGCGATTTGCAATTCGCGAGATTGAGCCGTCAAAGTCGGCAAACCGCCGGCCACAACCAAGGACTTGCCTTTGTTCGCGACCAAGTCTTCGGCGATTTTCGCCAGCAAAGCTGGTTCCATTTTCAGGTCAGCCGCCGCATTTGCAAATGGCTCAAGAGCGGACTTGTTACCAGATCCGGTTTTCTGAGCGACTTGATATGCAAGCCCCATCACCGCCGTGATTTGCTGAGAAGGCTTGATGCGAACGCGAACGTCGGCATTGGCGCCAGTCAGAGAGTAGTTTGAATCAAAGACCACAAGCTTCGACATGTTTTTGATGTCTTTGCGGCCCGCCGAGAATTGGCGAGTGAATGTGGTTGGCATGAGCCATGTTCCCAAGAAATCCGCATCGATCGAAACGATCACTTTCGCTTTGTCGAAACGGTAGAAAGGAACGGTTTCATCACCATAAGAAGCCTTGCGACCTTCACGGATTTCTTCGTGAGCCAAAGGTTCCCAAACATAGTGTTTCGCACCGAAGGCCTGCGCGAAATCACCGACCACCGCACGAGTCGAGGGTGAATTGATCGCGCCGGTCAAAACCGCAACCCCGCCCTTTGCGAGCTGCTTCACGACCGCATCGTCGACGTCTTCCCATTTCGTTGAAATGGTGTCGCGATTGGTTTTTGCTTTATTTAAAAGATTGCGCTGCGGACCTTGCAGACGTTCTGGGTCGTACAAAGACAAGATGTGAGCCTGCGCGCGAACCGAAGTCGCACCCAAATTCAAAGGATGCTTTGGATTTCCTTCGATTTTCAAAGGGCGTCCATCGCGGGTCTTCACCAACAGTCCCAAAGCTTCGCTGCCGTCGAAATAGGTCGACGTGTAGAAGTTCGGAACGGTGAAAGTCACCTCTTCGGGTTGTTTATTATAAGGAACGATCTTTTGCACCGGACGGCGAATGCAGCCCGCAGCCGAAGCCATGGCGATCGAAGCCCCCATCAATTTCAAGAATTCGCGGCGAGCGAATCCGTCTTGACCGTCTTCACTTTGCAGTGGCGACGACAGGAATTCTTTTTCCGCCATCTTTTGGAATTCTGGATCTTGCGACCATTGCTCTAAAGAGTTCCAGTAGCGAGTGTCCCGCTGAGAAACCTTCGGCGCATGATCATCATGAGAATGATCGTGATCGTGGCTGTGATTCGGGTTGTGCTGGTCACCTTTTGGGTGAACTTCGTGCTGTGAATGATTGTCAGACATATCGATCAAACCTTCGCTTATTGGTGGCAGGTTGAACAGTTGAGAGGAGCTTTGTTTTCAGGCTGTCGGTGACAGTTCACACACCAACCCATGTCCAAAGTTGAAAACTGTACGATTTTTTGCATCTTCTCGACCTCGCCGTGGCAGGTTTGGCAGTTCACACCGCGCGCGATGTGCGCCGAGTGGTTGAACTGAACGTGGTCTGGAAGATTGTGAACCCGAACCCACTCAATGGATTGGCCTTTGTCGTAAGCTTCACGCAATTTCTGGATGTGCGGGCTGTCGGTTTTCACGGTCAAGTGGCAGTTCATGCAGGTGCTGAGCGCCGGAATGTTCGAAGCTTTCGAACGTTCGACCTGATTGTGGCAGTACTGACACTGAACCTTGTTCTCTGAAACGTGCAGAGAGTGATCGAAAGGGATCGGCTGTTCAGGAGAATACCCCTGGTTGTAACCCCAACCCAGTTTGTGGAATTGATCGCAGCCAGTGAGAGCAAAGGCCGCGGCCAGTGCAAACACACAGAGCGCGAACGACATCGAAGATCTTTGATGCATGACGATTTCCTTGAGCTAAAGCTCCGGACAATTTAACTTTTCTTAACGTCCTTTGACAGACGCCGTTTGCAATATTTAAAAACCCAAATAGCTGAATAATCAATGCGTTTTTGAAAACGGAATGAAAATGCGAGTTTTGCTTAATTAATAATCAGACGCTGCGTCAGTAAAGTTTGAACGATTTTTTAGCAACCGATGCTTGCAATCCACCCGGCCAGCTCATCGAACAAGTCAATTCAACCCTTCTGACGGTCGAATTGACCCCCAAAGACAGTCTTTAACTTTGACGAAGATCGGCCAGCGTCTGCAAGAAGATCTGACGATCGATTGGCTTTGTCAGGTAAGCACTGAAACCCTTTGAAAGAGCTTTGTTTTTTTCTTCTTTCAGGGCGTGGGCGGACACCGCGATGACCGGCTTTTGAAGCCCATGCTGCTGCAACTTTTCAAGTGCGCCATAACCATCCAAAACCGGCATCTGCAGGTCCATCAAGATCATGTCATAATCTGTCATCAAAGCCAGCGACACGCCTTCAGCCCCGTTGCTGGCGACGTCGCTTTGCACACCCAGTCGACGTAGCAAAAGTTGGATCAGCAGCTGATTGTCCCGGGAATCGTCCACGATCAGCGCCTTCATCCCCTGTAAAGACAGATTTTCTTCTTTAAAACTGGCGCCGGCGGATCGCAGCTGAACCCCTTCCATGTACGGCAGCTGCAGAACGAATCGACTTCCCTTTCCTAGCTCGCTTTCGGCCAAGTTCAAATCTCCACGAAGAGCGCGCGCCAATTGCTTCGATAAAGCCAAACCCAAACCATTGCCACCGAACCGGCGGGTGATCGAACTGTCGGCCTGCGAGAAAGTCTTAAACAGCTTTGGCCGATGTTCAGGCGAAATACCCAGGCCCGTGTCTTCGACCGTAAACTTTAAAAGCGGCGGAGTCTGGGATTCGTCAAAAGAAACGGTCAAGCGGATGCCACCGCGCTCGGTGAACTTCACCGCGTTCGACAAGAGATTCACCAGGATCTGCTTCACCCGGGTGCGATCGCTTTTGAAAGTTCGCGGCACATTCGAATCCAACTGCACTTCGAAATGCAGGCCTTTCGCCTCGGCCTTCGACGCCCAGCTGGAAAGAAGATCGTCGATCAGCTGCTGGCAGGAAATCGAGGACTCGTCGATCTGCATGGCATTGGCTTCGATCTTTGAGAGATCCAAAACGTCGCCGATAATTTGGGTGAGCTCCTGCCCGTTTTTGACGATGATGCGCAGACTGTCGCGCATGCGTTCGATGTCGGTTTCATCCAGTCCAAGCTCGGCATGCCCCAGCATCACCCCCAGCGGTGTGCGCATTTCGTGCGAGATATTGGCTAAGAACATGGTCTTTGCGTGATTCGCCGCATCCGCTTCGTGGCGAGCGGCATTGAGCTCGCGATAAAGGGCTGCGTTTTCCATGGCGACCGCGGCCTGGATCGCAATCGAACGCACAATTTTTTCCGTGCGTTCGGTAAAAATTCCGGGCTGCGAGTGACCGAAAAAAAGACCCCCTAAAACTTTACCGGATTTCGAAATCACCGGCGCCGAAAGGTAACTTCGCACCGGCAGGTGAGCTTTCGGCATCCCTTGAAGAGGTCGGTTTTTCCCGTAGCGCGGATCTTTGGTGATGTCCTCCGAGCGAACGATCCCGGTCCCGTCGAAGGTCGGCTTAAAGATGTCGGTCTTCCGAGGCATGGCGAAATTTTCGAAATCTTCGCGCTTGGCGCCCGATAAGGTGTAAAGCATGAAAGCTTCACCACTTTCGTTGATGCTATTATAAAAGAAAGCGCCGTACTCGGCACCGACCAGCTTCGTCCCCGTATCGGTCACCATCTGCACGAGACTGGTTAAGTCTTGCTCGGACATCAAGCTTAAGCCCACCTTCGACGTGAACTCGACAAGATCGCTTTTTGTCCGCAATTGCGCTTCGGTTTTCATGCGCTCTTTGATATCGAGCTCAAGCTTTAAGGCAAAGCTCTGCGCCCGCCACGCAAGTCCCGTCACCAGCAAGGTCCCCATCAAGCCGACCAAAAAAGACAAGCTTGGCATCCAATCCGAATACGGCGGGCCGAAATCTGGAGGAGTCGTCAAACGCAGGGTCCACAAATGATTGGCTTCTTGGAATTTGATTTCACTTTGATAGCCACCCGGCTTTGGCTGCGCGCCTTCCGAATACATCAACCGCGAGACCTCGACACTGTCGCCATCAAAGATCTCGAGCGCAATTCCGGTGTTTTGCACACGCACGTCGGTCGCCACCCGAGAGAACAGATTCGACGAGCGAAAACCGGCATAAACGAAACCTTGGATCGCTTCTCTTCTTTGCTGGACAGTGTCCGTGGGCGCCTCTTTTTTATAAACCGGCACGAAAACCAGAAAGATATTGTCGCCAAACGGATTTTGCGTGGTGCTTGTAATTGGCGGCGTCGGAGACGTGGCCACCGCTTCGCCCAAATCGACCGCCTTCGTCATCGCCTCTCGACGAACCGGGCTGGCGTTCAAATCCATCCCAAGCGCATTCGTGCGAACACTTTTTGAAATCGGCTCGACATATACAACCAAATTCATCTCGTTGTACTGTTCTTGCACATTGGCGGCCTCGGCCGTGACCCCCAGATTCTGCAAAGCCTTCATCGCCTGCTTTTTCGGCATGCGACGGACATAACCAATTCCTTGAATCCCCGGAAGCTTATCTTCAAAGTCCATCTTCTGGATAAAAAGGCTGAATTCTTGCGAAGTCAGTTCTGGGCGAAGCTCCATCAAATTTCGTGTCGACGACAACGCTGTGATGTAGGTGCTCATGCGAGATTTCAAAGAGTTCACGAAATTTCCAGAAATGCGATCAAAGCGTGCAGCCGCCTCGGCGTCATTGCGGCTTGAGACCATATAGGCCAGAGAGGCCGAAAAAATCAGGCCCACAAAAAAGATAACCACCGGAGCACGAAGAGCATGCAGCATGCGGGGTGGCAAAAGTCGAAGTTTCATCGCATTTACCATACAGCGGCTGATGCGAGAGACAAGAGCAAAATGGCGAAGACCGACAATTCTTGCCCCTAGCTCGCTTTTCCCTTCAGTTTGCCAAATCTCACGACGCTTGTAAAAATAACCGCAAGCAAGTGCAAGCCGACAAAGATCGACACGTACTCGACACCGCCAGCTCCGAAGCCGTAGGAGTGCAGGCCTGCACCCAGAATGAAATTCACCCCGTACCACGCCATGATGACCAACGAGAACGTCACGATGGCAGCGCAAATCATTCCGAAGTCTTTGATCCATCCGCCCAGACGGCCATGCAGGACGGCCAAGTATCCAAGAAGTGCGATCAAGGCCCATGTCTCTTTTGGATCCCATCCCCAGAAGCGGCCCCAGCTGTAGTCAGCCCAGATTCCGCCCAAGATAATCCCCGGCGCCAGCAGCGAGATCCCGATTTGCATCGCACGGTAAATGGCAAGTGTAATGGCTTTCAGACGCTCGCGATATTTTTCTTCGTCTTTGAAATAATAGTAAAGACCGATGTCTCCGAGCGCGAATGCCAAGAAGAAAGCGGCGTAACTGATCGTGATCGTCAGAACGTGCACCAAAAGCCAGAAGTTGTTGCGAAGAACCGGCTCTAGCGGCTGCAGAGTCGGATCCAAAATCACCGGCGCCATATCGGCCAAGGCCAAACAGAAGGCGCCGACCAAAGCACCCGCCAACAAAATAAATCTCCAGCGGTACATGGCTTCGATGATCACCGAGAAAACCACCGCGCCGAATCCCACCCACACCACGGTCTCGTACATATTTGAAACCGGGGGACGACCCGAAATGTAAACGCGAATGGCAAATCCGTAGACATGCAAAAGCATCCCGACAATCACCAAGCCCCAGGCCGGTTTGTAGAAGGATTGCTTTCCTAAAATCCACGCCAGGAAACAGCAGATGGCCGCCAGCAAATAAACGATCCACGCCCACTGAAAAGGGTGGAACTGGCTGTAGTGATATTCGATCTTCACGGGCGTATCGCTTGGATAGGCCGCCGGATTTTCCGCCCGAGCCAGGGCTTTGAAATCGTCCACCGCTTTTTTCATCTGCGCTTCGACTTCAGCTTTTTGTTCTGCACTTGAATCCGTGGTGGAAGCCTGCAAGTACGGAACGAAAGCTTTCGTGATCTCGGTGAATTTCGCCAAGGACTCGCCATCCAATTGATCCAAGGAGCGCCACTTGTCGCCTTCTTTCGGAGGGAAAACGCGCATCAATCCACCCGAGGCGATTTCGCGGAAGGTGAAGAGCTGACTTTCCAGACGCTGCAGGCTTTGGAAATAAGGATCGAGTTTTTCTTTCGTTTCACGCTTGCTTTGCAATTCCTGCATCAAGGTCGGCAGGCGCTCGTTGCTCATGATCTCGGTGAATGAAAAATATTTGCGATCATCCGGAAGCTTCAAACTTTTTTTCAGCTCGCCGTAATTGATTTCAAAGATCGGCGTTCCCTGCCAAGCCGAAGGTTGCAAAACCCAAGTCATCACGATCTCGGTTGCGGGCCGTGCGTTACCTTGCCCGCCTTCCATTTTGAATTTCTGCTTTCCATAAACCAGCTGTAAAGCTTCGCGGGCAAAAGTATCCAGCGGCTTCAGACGTCCTCCGTCTTGCACCGGAAGCAAGCGCAGACTTTCGATCATATCCGCCTGGGCCGAGAATGAAATCAACAGTGAAAGAACGACGTAGATAAAGGACTTCATACCACTTCCTTCGAAGGAGCTTGAGCGCGCGCCGCTTTTCGTTTGTTATAGAAAAGCCACACAACACCGAGAGATAAAATCAAAGAGCCTAAATATTTCAGCCATCGCCCCGGATCTTGATTCACCGACAAAATCGATGCAACCGGAGTCCCATCGGGACCGTCTTGAAAGCTGGCTTGATAAAACGTCAATCCCTTGTATTTCAAAGGTTCGTTCATCGAGATCATAGTTTCCACTCCGTCTGGCGTTCGGACCAGGCTTTGATAGCTGGCGGCCTTCACGGTTCCGGGATCGCGACCAATTTCAAACTTCAAAAGTTCAAGATTAAACTCGAGATCAATGCGCTTATTGCCATAAGTGATGATGTAAACACCACCCGGGGTGAAAATTTTAAAGACATCATTGAGCTGCACCCAATAGGTCTTACCTTGAAATGCAAGCTGAATCGCCGAAGTCGACATATCGGTGGGGCGATCCAAAGTTTTGAAATCAAAACTTTCTTCGGCATGTTCGAAATAACGAAGAAGTTGAAATTTCAGCCCCATCCATTCAGTGACAAAGCTTTCTCCCTCTTTCAAAGTTCCGCTTTTCGATTTTTTTGCCGTATCTCGATAGGTCAAAAGATAGCGAATTTGATCGCCACCTGCGGCCTCCATATACAGAACGTTCTCAGCCGGCGGATGCGGTGGAATTTTCCCCAAGCTAAATCGCGCAAGCCCCATAGCCTGCGAAGCTTCGGTATTGGGTTTTGTTTGGACTAGCCATTCGCTGGTATTGACCCGGTCATTGCTGATTTGGAATCGCACCGCGGCCCCAGTTCGCTCACTTTGGCTGGGAAGAATTTTTCGCGAAGGGATCACATAAGGCTTGTAATCGTTGATCTGGAAAGTGCCCTCTGGCAGCTCAAGCGTCAATGGATGCTCTTTCGGATGCTGGATAAAGAAGTCGACTTCTTTTTCCAAAACCTTGGTGTAACGATCACCATCAAAGGACGACCAGATCTGCACATCGGTCGCTGGAACGGTGACAAAGCGATTGCTTTGCCCGATGCCAAATCGCATGGTTCCATCAAGCCCATATTTTGAAGTCAGCAGACCGCCCAAAAGCAGAATCAAAATTCCGATGTGAGCCAAAATAAATGGAATGTGGCGCTTCTTCCAAGGCCAGCGATCCACCATCACCGCAATCAAGGTGATCGAAAGAGCCCCCATCACGACATACATCATCCAGGTATTGTAGACGAGCTTGCTGGCGGCGAAAGCATTGTAACGGGATTCGACGATTGTTCCGGCCGCAATCAAAACTGCAAGTGCGATCAGGATGACGACAGCTAACTTCAACGATGAAAACAACTTGATGAATTTTTTGAACATGACGGCCAAACACTAGCCGAGAAATTTAGGAAGCGCCACGAATAGGCCTTTGTCGCGGGGCAGAAGCTTGGGGAAAAGTGAGACCTTTCCCCACCAGAAAACAACCAAAGGCCGACCGAACCCTGACACAAAAGATCATAAATCCCGGCGACAATAAAACAACACATCAAGGGGAAGGTCTGCATGATGTTTGATTTTATTCAGATCCGAAAGAATCGCGTTCACAAGTTTCAGCCGAAGGTTGAAATCCGCAGCGAAAAGGGCCCCTACATTTTAAAAACCGTCACCACCAGCGAGGAGCTGATCGAAGCGCTTCGCCTGCGTTACCAAGTTTTTCACCGCGAGATGATCGGCAAAACCAAACCGCGCGGCATCGATGTCGATGGCTATGATTTTGTTTGCGATCACCTGGTGATCCAAGAAAAGCGGACACAGAAAATCATCGGCACCTACCGTCTGAACTGTTCGTTGTTTTCAAATCAATTTTACTCGCATCAAGAATTCAATTTGCGCCGTATTTTTGAAAAACCAGGTGTGAAGCTCGAGCTCGGCCGCGCTTGCATCGAGAAGGGTTCGCGCAATGGCGTGGTTATCGGACTTCTCTGGCGCGGAATCGCCGAGTACATGGCAAAGACGAACTCGCAACTTTTGTTCGGCTGCGCTTCGATCAAAACGGAAAATCCGCGCCAGGCCGCTTTGCTTTATCGCCACTTTGACCAAGATCAGCGTTTTCAGGAAAGCTTCTTGTGTCCGCCGACAGCTCCTTACTCGATGCCGACTTTGGACCTGTGGATTCAAGCTTTGCGTCGCGATCTGACTTTGGAAGAAATGGCCGAAGCCGAAGCCTTGGTTCCGCCTTTGTGCCGCGCTTACTTGAAGGCTGGCGCAAGCTTGGGAGGCGAGCCCGCTTATGATGCCGAATTTAAATGTATCGACTTCTTGACGATCCTGGACAGAGAGAACTTAAATAGAGCTCTTTGGAGAAAGTACGATCTATGTCGCACGCGACCCAGCGAAGAGACATCCGACTTGAGGATTTCCACCCGCGCCTTCCCGACCTCAGCGTCTTAAAGCGCAAACTTCCCGAATGGATTTTGCTGGAAAAAATCATGTCCGAGAGCTCATCTCTCGGGCAAATTCATTTTCTGGGGACCAGTAATTATCAGAATTTCGAATTTCCGCTGCTAGCGATGAGCTTCGGTTCGCGCGCCGCGGACGCCCCGGTCCTGGGTTTGTTCGGCGGCATTCATGGGCTCGAACGCATCGGCGCACAGGTCGCGCTCTCGTTAATGAAAAGCTTCACCGAACTGATGCTTTGGGACGAGACCACGCAAAAGGCCTTAGAGAAAATTCGGGTCGTTTTTTTCCCGATCATCAATCCGGTCGGCATGATGAATCTGTCTCGCTGCAATCCGCGCGGCGTGGATCTGATGCGAAATGCCCCGGTGGATGCGGAAACAAAAACAAACTTTCTTTTGGGCGGTCAGCGCTACTCGCCAAAACTTCCGTGGTTTCGTGGCTTCGGCCAGCTGGAAGCCGAATCGCAAGCGGTGGTCGATTTTTGTCGCGAGCAGTTTTTCAAATCGCCGGCGGTCATCACGGTCGATTTTCATTCGGGTTTTGGCGTGCAGGATCAGCTTTGGTTTCCTTATGCCAAGTCCTTAAAACCTTTTCCAGATCTGGCCGCGATCAAAGCGCTGGAAGAAAATTTCGAACGCACGCATCCTCATCATTTTTACCGGGTCGAACCACAGGCTTTGAATTACACCACGCATGGCGATCTGTGGGATTACATCTATGACCAATACCGCGCGCAGAACAAGGGAACTTACCTGGCTTTGGCTTTAGAAATGGGCTCTTGGATGTGGGTGAAGAAAAATCCACTGCAGCTGTTTTCAAGTCTGGGCCCCTTCAACCCCATCAAGCCGCATCGGCACAAACGCATTTTGCGCCGGCATATGACTTTGTTCGACTTCTTGATTCGCTCGACGCTTTCGCATCGAGGCTGGTCAGATCTGAATCCCGAGCAGAAAAATAAGTTTCACGAACGCGCTTTGGAAAAGTGGTACCGCGCATGAGTCGATCTTGGATTTTTCTGCGTGGTTTGGGACGACATTCGATTCATTGGGGTGATTTCGTTTCACAGTTTCAGAAATGTTTTCCGGGCGATAAGGTGGAGCTTCTCGATTTGCGTGGCAACGGAAGTCTCGCCCACAGCCCGAGCCTGACGAATATCGCCGACAATGTGCGCGACCTTCGCGCACGCTCGCAGCTTTTAAAAGAATCGGGCCACGTTTATTTACTGTCGATTTCCATGGGCGCCATGGCCGCCGTCGAATGGGCCCACCAGTCTCCGGAAGAAATCGAAGGCTTGATCGCGATCAACACCAGCGACCGTGGAAGCTCGAATTTTTTTGAACGCCTGCGCCCACAGAATTATCAGAAAATGCTGCGCCTCTTGCTGACCGCGCCTTCGCCCCTTCGACGCGAAGAGGAGATTTTAAAAATCACGGTGAACGATCCCGCTCGGCGTGGGGATTGGGCTTCGGTGTTTGCGCAGGCACCGGAAACCAGCTCGAAAAATTGGGTTCGGCAATTGCGCGCGGCCGGCACTTACCATTTTCCGGAAAACAAACCCAAAACCGAAGTCTTGCTGCTCGCCAGTCGCCAAGACCACTTGGTGAATCCGGTTTGCACTCAGAATATTGCCGAGATGTGGGGACTGACCGCGCATCTTCATCCCACAGCCGGGCATGATCTACCGCTAGAAGATGGCGCATGGATCTGCGACGAAATCCGCAAATGGCTGCAAGGAATTGAAGTTTGAAGAAAAGCCTTTCATCTAACAAGAGACCGCTGCAGCTCAAAGGAGACCCTCATCATGCCAAGTTTAAATCCTGCCTTTGAATATGTCTTTGACGCTTTCAAAGGCATCGAAAGTCAGATGCTACTGCAAGCCACCGTGAGCTTTATGGATGCACAATTTCGCGACAGTTATCTGAAGTGGGATATCCCGGGCATGGGCGAAGCCTATGGTTATTTCATCCGACTGAAGGAATCAAAAAAAGTTTTCGTGCTTTACACTTTGGTGCATTTCGACCGCGAAAACGATTCGCCGATTGAATGGATTTTGGATGCACATGATCTCGCAACAGCAGAAGAAGTCTGTCAGGCCATGAAGATTCCGGCAGCGGACATCACTTGGCGCCAGGGTGACACTTAGCTGCTGGACGCTGGCTTTGGTTTGCTGATTCAGGGGGACTCGCTAGCTTGAACCGGCGGGAGCAATGGGCTGATTTCGCTGATTCGGCTTGAACCAGCGGATAAGGATTGATCGCACGGCTCCTGCTTGGGTCAGGGGACAAGGACTGATGACGCGTATCCAGCAGAGGGCGACGGGCAAGCGCCGATGGCTGCGGATGGCATGCGTCCTGGCGCTTGATAGTTCTCATTGCAAAGAGCTGCAGGCAAAAAATATTTTATTTATATCAAATTTGCTGCCGAATTTGCTTGACGTGTTTTCCAGCTCTCAAATTTCGCCGGCATTGAATTTAAATTCCAATTTTGATTTTTTTTGAAAACTTCCCACTCGCCCAGCGGGGCGAAGGGTCTTGTGCGTATACGCAGAGATCTGATTCGCACTCCCGTTCGGCCTGAAAAATACAGATAAAAACCCATGATATATCCATCTCACTTTTTTGAAAGCGAGAATGCCTATGAAACAAATCCGTTTTGGATTTATCAAAAATGCAAAGACATACTTCGGCGGCGAGCACCTGGTCGGAAAACGAAAATCAAAAAGACCACTTTCCATAAAAAAGCCGATCCATCTGGTACTGCGATCGATGAATTTCAAAATCTTTCGCCCCAAGAATCAAAGCTTAGAAAGGCTCATCCATCAAACCGCAAAAGAATCTGGCGTAAAAATATATGAGCTTGCGATCAACTGGTCGCATATTCACTTTGTGATCAAGATTGAATCCCGCGAAGCCTACGTGAGATTTGTGCGGGTTTTGAATTCAAAATTAGCGCTAGCCCTTACCAGCGTTCGAAGCCGAAGCTTATCCGATAGACGTGCGTCGAAGCCAACATCTTCAGCTGCGGATGAGCCAAAACTTTTCACCCTTCGCCCCTTCACTCGCATTCTGGAATGGGGACGAGACTACAAGAATGGAATTTCGTATTTAAAACTCAATCAGAAAGAAGCCCGAGGGGAAATCAAGCGCGAAAAGAACATCAAAAGAATGAACCCTCCCAAATCCCCCTTTCTCTCTATATTGCTCACCTGCTCCCAACTTGCCTTACCAGCACCCGCCTCTGTCAAAGACTTGAACGGCCGTCGAAACTGATGGGCTCTCAACTGATCTGATCGCTACCGATTTGGCTGCCCAGTATGACGGACCGAGTTTATTTCGAGAAGACAGCTTATGACCGCAGCCCCTTGGGGTTTGAATCTCTTGAAAGCAGACCCAGGTAAAGGAAATTGCATGAGCCACGCACGCTTTCGAACCATCTTTTCGAGCCTTCTTTTTGTTGCATCTTTAATCGCCCTTACGGCTTCAAGCCTTATCACAGGCCTGCGGGATGCCTTTGCCGCCACGGGTGATTTGTCGGCGCCTCATTTTCTTCGCGACATTCGCAGCGCCAGCTTGCCTTTGCAGATTTCGGGGCGCCCTTTGGTTCAGTTCAAATCAACATTGAAGCTGACCTCGACGGCGGTCGAAAATTTTGCGACCGTCGAAAACACCGAAGGCACCTGCCGGATTTCAACTGGCCTTGGCGCAACAAATCTCACTTCGGCGCAAAAGAATTCGCAGCACAACCTGATTTCCCAGAATGCCCTGATGGTCGTCAGCCGATATCCGGATCAAAGCTGCCGTCGCACTTTCTATTTCACCCTGGAAGATGTGGTTTCAAAACAGATTTTGGAGTTTAAATGCCGTCACCTCACGCTGACAAATTGCCAAGCAACCCCTGCCGATTCTCTGAAAGGAATTCAGTCGGCCCTGCAGCCTTATCTGGATTTGCCGATCGATCAGATAACCGCCGAAAACAAAATCCCTTAAAAAATTTGAGAAAAATTTTGCTTGTCGTGGATCAACATCGTCATGAAAGGAGAATTTGCGCAATCCGCGCCTCGAAAATTTTCCGATAAGCCCGCTTCCCCTTTTGAAGCTAAAGCCGAGCAACACCTTAAATCAAAATTTCGAAACACCTTCACGAATCATCGTCAGTGCTTTTTGCACTTTCGCCATCACGGCTTGCGCTTCTGTGGGCCTGAAGGCTTTTGTCGTTTCATCCATGTATAGCGAGCGATTCATTTCGACTTGCACTGTGTGGTGACCGATCGATGGCTTTCCGTACTGCTCGGTCACACGCCCCCCAACATAGGGCCAGTTGTAACCAACCTTAAAGCCGGCACGCACATAGGAATTGATAATCAGATCCACAAAATCCGCCCGCGAGCTTTTGCCAAGGCTATCGCTGACCACGATATCCGCACGGCGTTCGCCCGGATCTTTGTGCATCTTGGTTCCCACCGAAGGCATCGAGTGTGCATCCAGATGAAAGACCTCTTTGGCGCCGGCTTTTTCGAAGCGCGTGTAATGTTCGCGGACCTGCTCATGGAAAGGTTCATAGATCAGCTTCACCAGCTTTTGGTGCTGCTCCAAAGGCATTGGCTCTTTCATCAAAGGCAGTCCCGTGGTCGTCACCACCCAGTGAAAACCGCGGTTGTGAGTCCCGGCCTTGGTCGTGTTTCCAAGAACCGAAGTCGAATCCACATCTTCGGGGATGCGATTCAAATCGGCAGCATAGCGATGCCATTCGGTCTTGATAAATGGCACATCCAGACCCTTCAAAGTCGGTTCATAAAGTCGGTCCACATAGCGATCAACATCGCACATCAAGGTCTCTTCAGGTAGGCCTTGCAGCCAACTGCAGAAATCAGGAACTTTTTCACCGGAATGAGGAATGGTCACAAAAAATGGAATCATCTTGCAGGCACAGTAACAAACTTCGAATCACACCGCAAACTTGAGCTGCGCACTGTCCTCGGAAGTCTCGGACGACTGCAGCCGAACCCCGACCCCCAAAAGCCGAATCGCTTCGCCGCGCTTTTCCCAGGCAGCCCGGACCAAGCGCTCGAAGTCTTCCAACGTCGGCATGCGAGTCATGGACTCTTCATGCGTGCAGCCTTTGAAATCGTGATATTTGATCTTGATACTGGCACCACGAATGCGATCTTGATCGCCACTTCTTTCCATGCGTCGAAACCAATCTTCATAAAGCGCAGGCAATTCTTTAAGAATATCTTTTAAGTCCGCAATATCACGATTGAAAGTTTCTTCGACCGACAAAGATTTTCGCTCTTGATCGACACGCACCGGGCGCTCGTCCAAGCCGCGCGACAGATCGTAAAGCTCCTGAGCCCGGGTCGCACCAAACATGCGGATCAAATCGATCATCGCAAGCTTTTGAATATCACCGCAAGTGTGCAGATTCATTTGATGCATCTTCGCCGCGGTCACCTTCCCCACGCCCCAGATCTTTTCGATTTTCAAAGGCGGCATGAAGGCTTCAATATCTTGCGGACGGATCACGTATTGACCGTTGGGCTTATTCCAGTCGCTGGCGATCTTGGCCAAGAATTTATTTGGCGCAATTCCGGCCGATGCGGTGAGCTGGGTCTCATCCAAAATCTGTCGACGAATCTCCTGCGCGATCAGCGTCGCACTGCCTTTGAATTCGGTGCAATCACTGACATCAAGATAAGCTTCATCGAGCGAAAGCGGCTGAACCAGAGAAGTGAATCGCTGAAAGATTTCACGCACTTTGCGACTTTCCTTGCGGTAAAGCTCGAAGTTAGGTCGAACCAACACCAACTGCGGGCAAAGGCGCACGGCCCGCGAGCTGGGGATCGCCGCCTTCACGCCGAATTTTCGCGCCTCATAATTCGCGGTGCAAATCACCGCTCGCGAATCCGGTGGACCACCAACAGCCATCGGCAACCCCTTCAGTTTCGGGTTGTACTTTTCTTCGACGGCAGCGTAAAAACAATCCATATCCACATGGATAATCTTGCGAACAGACATATGTAAATTATATGTAAGTCGGCAAGCAAAAAGCAAGCACCTTTTGCACGAGGACGCATGAAGATCTACACAAAAAAAGGAGACCAAGGTCGCACCCGCCTGGTCGATGGGCACGAAACTTCAAAAGCCTCTTTGCGCGTTGAAAGTTACGGAAACGTCGACGAACTCAACTCGGCTTTAGGCCTGGCACTGCAGTCTCTCAAAAAATCCCCGACGCTTGCGGCACTTTCACAAGAAATCGAAAAAATCCAAAACGAGCTTTTCACTGTCGGTTCACACCTGGCCTGCGAAAAAGAAGAAACCCGAAAAATGCTTCCCGCTTTCGATGAGAGCTGGATCCAAAGCCTGGAAACGTCGATCGACCAAATGACCCTGCAGATGCCAGAGCTGAAAGACTTTATTTTGCCGGGCGGATCGGAAAGCGCTTCTTTTCTACATCTGGGCCGCACAGTCTGCCGACGCTCGGAAAGGTCGGCGGTCGCTTTGATGGAAAACGGTGCCGGCGATCCCGAAACAAAAAAAGCCATTCGCTATCTGAACCGCTTGAGCGATCACCTTTTTGTCGCCGCCCGTTTTGCCAATTTCAAATTGCAAGTCTCCGACCAAATCTGGAAGAAATAATCACAAGCGACCGGTCTAGAAGAAAGTCCGGCGGTTTGACTGCGGCCAAACTTCCCCTTCAAACTGTGAAGGATGAAACTTGAGCTCGCGGGCCCGCAGGACAATCCAGAACTGATTTCTTTTTTTAAAGAGTTCACCACCAAAGGTTTGGTGGAGCTGAAGATCGACCGCAACAAAGATTTCTTCGGCAATTACGCCATCCAAAGCGATCGCTATAAGTCCTACATCCTGAAAGACGAAGAAAATAAAATCAACGCGGCCGCAAGCTTTATCATTCGCGATGCCGCTTTCGAAGGAAGGCCCATCACCGTCGCCACCGCCACCGATCTGCGCGTGCGCACCAATCGCCGCGCCATCTTAGAGTGGTCGAACCATTTTCTGCCGGTTCTGCAAAAAGAGACCGAAGAAAACAATGTGTCGCACGTGTTTTCGGCGATCAATCTTTCCGACACCACGATCCTGAACACCTTTATCCGACCGCGCAATATGAAGCGCGCGATGCCACGATATTATCTGTATCGCAAGTTTCAAATGGTCAGCCTGCATGGACGATACCCCTGGGCCAAAAAACCCCTTCCCAGCATCCAAATCCGACAAGGCAATCCGGCCAATGTCGATGCGCTGGCCGCGTACATCATTCGCAGGTCGCAGTATCGCCCCTTTGCTAGCGTTTGGGATTACCAAAGCTTCGAGAAAAAAATCGAGCGCCTTTCCGGTTTGAAACTGACCGATTTTTGGATCGCCTTTGATTCTGAAGACAATATCATCGGCTGCCTGGCGCCCTGGTCGCCGTCGGGCATTCAGGATTTCATCCCGCTTTCGTACTCACTGCGCGCCCATAACTTTCGCCAATTTCTGAAATTTTTCTGGCTGCTGGGAATGACGCGAAGACTGGCCAAGCCCGTCGTCTCGACCGGCCTTGAAAGCAAATTGCAATTTCGCTACCTCACCAACGTTTTTGCCGATAACGAAGACGTTTTTGAAAGCCTGCTTTACTCGGCCTACGAAAGCATGACCTCGCAAGAGTTCCTGCTTTACGCGCACACCGATCAAGACTATCGCTTGCTGCCACCCGAAACATGGATCTCGGCTTCTTTGCCTTATGCCTTGTATGCGGTCACCCCACCAGAAAAAGAGATGCCCGCGTTTTTACATCCCAGCATCAGTCTGAACCCCGAGATCGAGGCTTACAGTATTTTATAAATATGCCGATATGGAGCGCATGATGAATCAATTGAAAACCCTGTTTGTGCTGATTATGGTTCCCGTTTTTATCGCCCTTCTTTACACCAATTGCGGCGGGCCGAGCGAGAATTTGCAAACGGCCGCGACACCGGTGCAAACAGCCGAAGCACCTTAAAACACAAAGACTTTCCTGCCCTTTGCCTGATTCGAAAATCACAACCTCGACCTAGGTCGACACTCATCCAAATTTGGGGCCTTTTCCTACCCTCAGACTTAGGGCTTTGCTAAACTTTTTGAAGCAGGAAGCTCATAGACAATTTAAGGATGAAGTCACAGTGAAGAAAACCGCAGCGTCGAAGCCGTTTTTTGAAAATTATTTGCCCTACCTGCTTTTTCTCTTCATCGGATACTGCATCGCGGACGTTCTGATTCTGAACTACCGCGATCTGATGCTTCCCAGCCAGCCGCCACCAGCCCGCCCACGCGCCAGCTCGCACGACAATCTTCCGAACCGCGGCACCTACAGCAGCGTGATCTCGCGTAATATTTTTTCTTCTGACGGAGTCATCCCCGATCCGATCGCGGCCGCCGGACAAAACGGGCGCCCGGTTGAAGATGCGGCGCCGGTTCCGTCCAGCCTGCCTTTGGCTTTGAAGGGCACCATCGTGCATTCGGATCCGAAAAAATCCATCGCCAACATCGAAGTTCGCTCGAAGAATCAAACTTTGGCTTACGGCGTGGGCCGCGACATCGAGGGTCTGGCCGTTTTGCAGAAAGTGGAACGCTCGCGCGCCATCATTCGCAACAGCAACAACAGCCGTCTTGAATATCTGGAAATGAAATTGGAAGGCGGAAAAATCGCTTTCACCGGAGCGAAAGCCGCAACCGGACCTGCGACCCCTGGTAAAACCGACGTCGCGCAAGTGGCGCCCAACAAGTTTGAAATCAAACGCTCGGATCTGCAAAAGTATCTGGCCGATACCGCTTCGATCTTGCAGCAAGCTTCGATGGTTCCCCGTCGCAACGCCGCTGGCGAAATCGAATGCTATAAATTTATCGGCATTCAGCCGGGTTCGGTTTACACCCAGCTTGGATTCCAAGTCGGTGACTGCCTGAAAGCGGTCAACGGCGAGAAGATCGACAGTCCGGCAAAAGCCATGGAAATGTACAACACTCTCAAAAATGCTCCGAACATCAAAATCCTGACGGAACGAGACGGTCGCGAGCAAGAGAATGATTACACGGTGAAATAGAAAGCAACCTTTCACGGAAGATGGGTGGGAAGAACATGAAAAAAACGATTTTATCAGTCACGGTCTCGACCTTTATGGCGCAGACTTTGATCGCGCCATTTGCTTATGCGCAAGAAGAGTTCGGTGGCGATTTCACTCCCCCACCTCCTCCTGACTTCGGTGGCGGCGCCGCGACCACCCCTGGATCTTTTGGCGGATCGAATTCCGGCGCCGGAGCCAACTCGAAAGAAACCGGGCTTTTAAATAAAGCGCAAAAAGACAAGTTCGCCAAAGCGGCGATCGAAGATATCACCGATGCCAACTTCCCCGAGACGATCGAATCTTTCGATTTTCCGAACGCGGACATCCAGGACATCGTCAAAGCGATCTCGGAACTGACCGGTAAAAACTTTATCATCGATAACGGTCTGCGCGGAAAAATCACGATCATTGCACCGTCAAAGATCACCGTCGCGGAAGCCTACAAAGCTTTCCTGTCGGCACTTGCGATCAACGGTTACGCCATCGTGCCGCAGGGAAAATTCTTGAAAATCCGCTCGGCCCGAAATGCCCAGCGTGACAGCATCGAGACTTACTCGGGCACGTACTATCCAAATTCGGATCAGATGATCACCCGAATCATTCACTTGAAGCACATTCAAGCGGAAGCCGTGAACCGAGATCTGCGTATTCTCAGCTCCAAAGATGGTGAGATGAGCGTTTACCCGCCAACGAATTCAATCATCTTGTCGGATTACGGTTCGAACATCGATCGCGTGATGAAAATCATCAATCAGCTGGATGTCCCCGGCTTCGAAGATCAAATGGAAGTCATTCCGGTCAAATACGCCAAAGCCAAAGATATCGCCGAGCTGATCGATAAAATCGTCAACAAAGGCCAAGGCAATTCAAACAACCGTACGGGCTTCACCGCCGGCGTTCCTCGTTTTCCACGTCCTTCAACCGGCACGCAAGGATCGACAGGATCCGCTTATTACATGGTCATCCCCGATGATCGCACCAATTCGTTGATCGTTGTCGGAAACAAGGCCGGCATCGCGCGTATCAAAAAACTTTTAGGTCAATTGGACTTCCGCATCCGCCCTGAAGATGCGGGCGGCGTTTACGTTTATTACGTTCGCAACGGCGACGCGAAAAAAATCGCGGCGACCCTTCAAGGTGTCGCGAAAGATGCCGCTCCGAAACCAGCTACGGCCGGTGGCGCGATCGGCGGCCCGCCCATTCTCTCTCCGACTGGGGGCGTGCAAGCTCCGCAGGAAATCTTTGGCGGCGACGTGAAAATTCAAGCTGACGAAGGCACCAATTCGTTGGTGGTTGTGGCCAGCAAGCAGGATTACGAAGTGGTCTTAAGCCTGCTTCGCAAAATCGATATCCCACGCGATCAGGTTTATGTTGAAGCCGTCATCATGGAAATGAAAGCAACCGATGCCATGGATTACCAAATCGGTTACTTCAAGTTTGACTCTTCGGGTGCGAAATCCGGATTCAACGGCTTCTCGGGAAATACTTTGAGCGGCCTTCTCACACCGACGGGTGGAGCGGGAACAATCTTGGGCTTCGGAAGCGGCGACAAAGTCACCATTCAAGCTCCGAACTCAACGGGCTCGACGACTCCGACGACGATCTCTTCGCTTTTGGGATTTATCAATTTCCTGAAGACGAACCAAAATGCCAACATCCTTTCAACGCCGCAATTGCTGGCTTTGGATGCGCAAGAAGCTTTGATCGAAGTGGGTGATAAAGTCGTCACCGGTTCCTCGGCGCAAGGTGGCGCAAACGGCGCCAATCCGGTTGTGACCCCGACATTCGAAGACGCGACCATTCAGCTGAAAATCAAGCCGTTCATTTCGCCGACGACCAATACGATTCGCATGGAGCTGAAATCGAACATCAAGCAATTGTCAGTTGCCAAAACTCCGGCGGCTTTCGAACAGACGACTCAGCCTTTGGCGACCCGTAAGCTTGAAACCAACATCGTCGTTCGCAATGGCGACACGGCGGTTCTTGGCGGATTGATGAAAGAAGACGACGTCGAAAAAATCAGCAAGGTTCCTTTGTTGGGTGACATTCCAATTTTGGGATGGCTGTTTAAGTCACGCTCGGCTACCAAAGAGAAGACAAACATGTTAATTTTCCTGACTCCGAAGATCGTCCGTTCTCCGAACGATGCCGATCAGCTTTTGGGTGAAAAAATTGGCCAGCGCCAAGAGTACATCAAGAGCATCGGTGGTCGCGATCCTTACGGCTTCAAGGTCGACGAAATTCAAAAACGTCGCGCCCAGAAACCAGTCGGAAACTCGGAGACAAACTAACCTTTAAGGATTGCCATGGCAGCATTGGATGTTCCAAATATTCTATCCAAAACGACGGGACTTACGAACGAGCAAATTAAAACCGTGCTCAGCAACCCGTCCCTGAGTGGCAATCTGACAATCGGCGAATCGCTGTCGGAAAAAGAGTTTTCGACCGCCGACGATCTGGTCGCCGATCTGTGCCGCGAAATGGGTCTGGAGTTTATCAAAGATATTCCGGTCAACGACATCCCGGTCGATTTGATCCGCGATCTGCCGATCAATTACGCCAAGCAGTTTTCGATCTTGCCGTTTAAAGAAGAGCAAGACACGGTCATCGCGCTCACCGCCAATCCGGTGAATATGAAGGCTTTGGACGATCTGCGCGTGATGTTCGGAAAGCGCGTGCGTCCTTTGGTCTCCACTTCCAGCAAAATCCAAGACGCGATTAATAAGGTCTACGAAAAAAGCACGGCGAATCTGGCCGGCCTCGACGATATCGAAGAAGAAGATTACGATCTGGATGATCCGATCGTCGACCTTCTGGAAGCCGGCGAAGACGATGCTCCGGTGATCAAGCTTGTGAATTCGCTTTTGTTCCGTGCGGTGAAAGAAAAAGCGTCCGATATCCACATCGAGCCTTACGAAAAAGACATGTCAGTGCGCTTTCGTATCGACGGTATCTTGTTCGATATTTTCAAACCACCAAAAAAATTGCAAAACGCGATCACCTCCCGTCTGAAAGTGATGGCGAACTTGAACATCGCCGAAAAACGTCTGCCACAGGACGGTCGCATCCCGCTGAAAGTCGGCGGAAAAGACATCGATATTCGTATGAACCTGGTTCCCACGGCTCACGGCGAACGTATCGTGATGCGTTTGCAGGATCGATCGAACGTCGTCCTGGAGCTTGAGCAATTGGGATTTTCAGACGAAAGCTTGACCATTATTGCCGACCTGGTGGATCGCACTTACGGAATTTTGCTGGTCACGGGCCCCACTGGATCCGGCAAATCAACCACGCTGTACGGCTGCTTAACGAAATTAAATAAACCCGACGTGAATATTCTGACCGTTGAAGATCCGGTCGAGCAACGAATCCACGGAATCGGTCAGGTGCAAGTGAATGCCAAAATCGGTCTGACTTTTGCGGCGGGCCTGCGCGCCTTCCTTCGTCAGGATCCGGACACCATCATGGTGGGTGAGATTCGTGACTTGGAAACGGCGGAACTGGCCATCAATGCCTCGCTGACCGGTCACTTGGTTTTATCGACCATCCACGCCAATGACTCGGCCGGGGCCTTTCCCCGTCTGATCGATATCGGTGCGGAACCTTTCTTGATCGCCACTTCGATTTTAGGTGTCATCGCCCAGCGTCTGGTGCGCGTGCTTTGCCCGCATTGCAAAATCAAATACGACCCCACCGATTTCCAATTGAACACCCTGGGGTTGACGCGCGAGCAAGCGCGCTCTGGCAACATCCACCGCGCCGTGGGTTGCAACCAATGCAATCAAAAAGGTTACATCGGCCGTACGACGATTGCCGAGCTGATGGTGGTCAACGACGACATCCGCTCGCTGGTCATGCAGCGCAAAGACGGGAACACGATTCGCAAAGCGGCGGTTGCCGGCGGCATGAAGACCTTCCGGGATCATGGGATCCAAAAGGTTCTCAGCGGCATCACCACGATCGAAGAGCTGGTATCTAACACCCAACTTGATCTGTAATCTTCATAAGCCTTGCTCGATATTCGAAAACGGCGCATGATAAACCATGCCTATTTTCGAATATCGCGGTCTGACCAAAGCTGGCAAAAACGTCAAAGGAAACATCGACGCCGAAAATCTTCGTGCGGCCCGCGCGAAGCTGAAAAAAGACGGCGTTTTCGTCGTTGATATTCGAGATAAAAAGAAAGCTTCGGACTCGTCCGCCAAGAAAAAACGTGGCGGGCGCACCGGCACGGTCAACGTCGCCGATCTGGCCTTGATGACCCGACAGCTTGCGACTTTGATCAAAGCCAATATTCCTTTGGTGGATGCGCTCACCGCCGTTTCCGAACAGGTGGAGAATCCGGTTTTGCAAGTGGCCGTCGCCGACTGCAAGAACATGGTCAACGAGGGTTCGACCTTCGCCAAAGCTTTGGGAAAATATCCGACGGTTTTTAATAACATCTACATCTCGATGGTGGAAGCGGGCGAAATGTCCGGAACCCTGGATGTGATTTTGATTCGTCTGGCCGAATTCACCGAATCCGCCAACGAGCTTCGCTCGAAAGTGAAAAGTGCGCTGACCTATCCCGTGATCATGTTGGTTGTGACCATGGGTCTTTTAAGCTTCCTGTTTATTTTCGTGATCCCGAAAATGGTGACGGTGTTCGAAAGCTTTCCGAATCTGCAGCTCCCCTGGTACACCGAAGTCATCATCAATGTCAGCAGCATCATGGTGAATTACTGGTACATGTTTCCGCTGATTGGCCTGCCCGCTTGGTGGATGTTCCAGACTTGGAAAAAATCTCCGGAAGGCAAAAAGAAATGGGATGCGTTCTCGTTGAAGGCTCCCCTTTTCGGCGAGGTCAATCGCATGGTGGGGGTGGCTCGTTTCACGCGAACTTTGGCGACACTTTTAACGGGTGGCGTGCCGATGCTGAACGCCTTGCAAATCGTGCGCAACGTGGTCGACAACGATATCTTGGCCAAAGCCATCGACGAGGCCCGCGGCAATATCTCTGAAGGGGAATCGATCGCCGGTCCTTTGAAAAAATCAGGACAGTTTCCGCCCATCGTTATTCACATGGTCAATATCGGTGAAAAAACCGGCGAATTGGAAAACATGCTGGTTCAGGTTTCGGACGCATTTGATTTTCAGGTGAAAAACAAACTGGACTCGTTCACGGGCTTAATGGGTCCAGTCGTGTTGGTTGTCATGGGTTTCGCCATCGGCGTGATCGTCTTTTCGGTTATGATTCCTATGTTCGAACTGACGAATATGTCGGGATGATTCGTCGCTTCAAAGGTGTCCATTTTCCGCAAAATACATCAGACTGAGTGCCTACTTTAATTTGGGAGTATGAATGCAAAAACTGAAAAATTCTCGTGGTATGACATTGTTGGAGATCATGATCGTTTTGGCGATCTTGGGAAGCTTGATGGCGATCCTCCTCCCGAAATTCGTCGGCCAAGGTGATAAAGCCAAGGTGAAAGAAACTGGCATCGTCATGGGGCAATTGATCACGGCTTTGAACATGTACTACACCGATTGCGGTAAATATCCTGAAACTTTGGAAAGCCTGGTGAAAGCGGATGCCGGTTGCACCAACTGGGGCCCTGAAGCTTACATGAAGAAGCTGCCCGTGGATCCATGGGGAACTCCGTTTCAGTATTCAATCGAAGGCAACAACTTCGTGATCAAGAGCATGGGTTCGGATCGTAAAGAAGGCGGCGATGGTTACGCCAAGGACATCTCTTCTGAAGATGTTCAGTAATCAAAAGAGGATCGTTGAACTCAAAACGAGGATTTACACTACTTGAAGTGATGCTGGTTTTGGGGATCGTCAGCGGTCTCATCCTCCTCGGTCTGCCCCGCCTTCAGGGGCAAAAAAATAAAATCAAACAGGTGGTCCGTCAGGTTGCGACTCTCTCGCGGGAGATTCGCAACCACGCCCGTCTGAAGCGCATGACCTACCGGGTGGCCTTTCGCATCGACGAAAAAAAATCCGCCTACTGGATCGAAAGCGCCTCTGGAAATGTGCTGATCCCGTCGGAAGCGACACTTGAAAAAATGCAAAAGCTCGACGAAAAAGAGCGCCCGGCCAACCCTTTCCAGAAAACCGACAAACCCATCAAAGGCGAAAAAGAACTCCCCAGCGGCATCAAATTTAAAAGCGTGGAAACTCCCTCGCACAAAGAGCCTATGACTTCTGGCATAGCTTATGTCTATTACTCGCCGGAAGGTTTGGTCGAAAAAGCTGTCATTCAAATCGCCAACGAAAACAATGCGACTTGGTCGTTGATTTTCAACCCCCTCACGGGGCAGGCTGATATTGTCGACAAACCCGTTGAATTGAAGGATCTCAAGTTTGAGTAAGAGCACGGCCCCGAAATCGGGCTTCACGCTTCTCGAGACACTGCTTGCCGTTGTGATTTTATCCAGCGCGCTTTTGCTATTGACCAATTCCTGGGGTGGAAGCTACCTGCGCATCCGGAAAACCCAGCGCCAGTTTGAAGTCGCCGCGTTGCTTGAACGCAAGATGACCGACGTCGAAATCGAATACCGCGGAAAACCGCTGGAAGAAATTCCGGAGGAAAAATCCGAAGAGGAAATCGGCGAAGGATATCCGCAGTACCGCTGGAAAATGTCTTCGAAAAAATTGGAAATCCCGGATGTCTCGTCAACGCTTTCGGCACAAGAAGGCGGCGCCAACGCTTTTATGACCATGATCATCAAGCAGCTGTCGGAAGGCCTGTCAAAAGCGGTGAAAGAAGTGACCGTGACGATCATTTACCGCGAAGACAAACAAAAGCCGCTGGAATTTTCAGTCACCACTTATTTCGTCGATTACGATAAAGAACTGCAGATGGGGATGCCGACAGGACAATGACAAATCAGCGCGGCTTCACCCTCATTGAAGTGATGATTGTTTTGGTGATCATGGCCACCCTTTCGGTGCTCTCGAGCCAAAGCATCCAGCAAGCGATTCGCAACAAAATCAAACTGCAAACGCAGGTGCAGGACATGTCCGAGGTCCGCGACGCTTTGAAGGTGATGGAAAGAGACGTCAATCTGGCTTATCACTATTCGGATCTGGAAACCGAACTGAAAGACATGATCAAGAAAAAGCGCACCGAGCTTTCCAAATCGGGCGCGACACAAAATACCCAACCCGGCGGGATTACGACTTCGACGACGACAACTTTGCCCGGTACCGTGCCGCCCGCCCAGTACAACCCGAACGATCCCAATGATCCTTTGAATAAAACTTATCCCGACCGCATCGATCCGGTGACCCATTTTATCGGTCACGAACAAGAGGTTTATTTCCCGACGCTGAACGCCTCTCGTCTCGGCGAAGGTATGCAGCAAGCGGATTTCGTCAAGGTCGGCTATCTGCTTCAGTCTTGCAAACGTCCGGGACAAGAGACCTCGTCGAAATCCTGCTTGGTGCGAAAAAGTTCCGGCATCGTCGATGGCGATATCAAAAAGCAAGAAGACGGCGTCGTCCTTTTGACCGACGTGAGCGAATTTAAGCTTCGCTACTTCGGTAAAGGAAAGCAGGATTGGACGACCGACTGGGATTCGTTTCAAGGCGAAGGCCTGGCGAAAAATCGCTTCCCGGACGCGGTCGAAATTTCTTTGACCGTGGAAAAAGGCGAAACCGATAAGAAGAAAAAAATCTCGATGCAGCTCGTGGTGCCCATTCGTTTCCCGAATAACTTTGCGCAGGATGCGGCCAACACCGCCGCCCAACAAAAAGCTCAAGGCACGCAGCAAAATCAATTTCCGGGTGCGGGTGGCGGCTATACTCCGAACGCTCCGGGCGCCGGCGGCGGAGGTGGCAATTGAAGTTCACCCGCCGTCTGCTAGGACGTCAGAATCAAAAAGGCGTCGCCCTTTTGATCGCCGTTTTCACGGTTGTGATCATCACCTATTTGGTCAGCGAAATTTTGTACGAAACGAACGTCGAATACGTCGTCAACTCGCAGGCGGTGAACCGACTGAAGGCTTACTATGCCGCCAAATCGGGGCTCGAGATCAGTCTTTTGCGGATCAAGATCTACAACAAAGTGCAAAAGCAATTTGCTTCGCAGATTCCGGCCGAACAGAAAAAACTTTTGGAAATGATTTGGGAGTTCCCCTTCTCGTGGCCGCCCATGGTTCCGGAAGAGGCTTCGGGCGTCGATAAAGACATGATCCGCGACAAGGTCAAAGAGTCGACGATGGATGCGGTTTACGTCACCTCGATTTCCGATGAAGGCTCGAAAATCGACATCAACGATTTGGGCTCGCCATCAAAAGGCCTGCGCGAAATCACCAAGAAGCTTTTGATGCAGATTTTTGAAAATCGCTTCAAGAACGACGAGCAATGGGCGCGCACGCACGACGGACTCGAGTACGAAAAAGTGATCAACAATATCGCCGACTGGGTCGACGGAGACTCGAACGGGTCAAACGGCTCGGATGAAAGATCGCCTTACGCCAGCATCAATTCGATGGGCATGGAAAAGCCTTACCCTCCCAATCGTGCCTTTCGCAGTATCGAGGAGATGCGGCTTGTGGCCGGCATGACGGATGAGATTTACGATATGCTCAAGGATCGTATCACCGTTTACGGAACCCGCGCCATCAATCCGAACCACGCTTCGGGTGATTTGCTGAAAGCCTTGGACGTTTCGATCAACGACGAGGTCGTCAGCAAAATTTTAAGCCGTCGAAGCGATCCGGATAAAGGCCCCTTTAAAGACGAGAAGGATTTTTGGGGATTCGTCAACGTGGAAGGCGGAAATGTCTCGGAAGAGACACAAAAAAGCATTCCGCTGATTTTCTCTCAGGTGACAAACTTTCGCATTCGCTCAACCGGTGAATTTGGCGGCGTCACCCGTGAAATCGAAGCGGTTGTGTTTGATTTCAGTTCTGTCGGGCAGTCCATTGCCACCCGACTGCAAGACGAAGCCAATACGGCCGCCGGCGCCAGCCCCGGAGCTTCGGATCCGAATGCGACGAAGACCACGACCACCAAAAATACCACAAATAAATCCAATGATCCGCTTCCCAAAGGACCTCCGCGGATTGTATACTTTATCGAGAGATAATTTTTAAACCAGCACTTCGACGGAATGAGGTCTCGTTTTGAAATCGGTCGGTATCGACATCGGCACGTCCAGCATCAAAGTGGTGGAAGTGACGTCCAACAATAAGGGCATCCAGGTCAGTCAGTTCACCGAGCACCCGCTCAACACGAACCCAGCCTTTGATCCAGAGATTGAAATCCTCGAGTTCTTGCGCGGTCTCGTTTCGGTTTACGATCAGGCGACGACCCGTTTCACATTCAGCCTTCGTCAAGAGCAAGTCAGCGTTCGCAATAAGACTTTCCCGTTCAGCGATCGCCAGAAGATTCTGAAAAGTCTTCCTTTCGAGCTCGAGGAAGATCTGCCTTTCTCGAACGAAACGGCGATCTTCGATGCGAAGATCGTTCGCACCATGGGTGGCAGCGCCGAAGTCTTGGCCTGCGCCGCCCCCAAAAATCGTGTCGCCGCCGCAATCCAAAAAATGGCCGATACGGGCCTGAACATTTCCATCCTCTCGGCAGAAGGAATTGCTTTCGCCAACTGCTTTGAAAACTGGAACAGCCCTCCGCCAGCCCTGCCCGCGATGGCCGTCGAAATGGACATGGAACCGTCGGCCCCCGAGCGCCGAATCCAGATCACCGTCAATATCGGCCACACTCGCACTTTGGTTTGCGCTTTTGAGAATTCGCTTTTGATCGGCGTGCGCTCGATTTTGTGGGGCGGTAAAAATATCGCTGACAGCATCGCCCGCCGCTACGAAATCCCATACGTCGAAGCGCTGAAAGAGATGCAGACAAAAGCCTTCATCTTGCCTTCGAAAGAAGGCGCTTCTTACGATCAGATCGTTTTCTCGGACACGATCGCGGCCCAAGTGAAAGAGCTTGCGCGCGAGCTGAAAATTTCGATTCTGGAATTTAAATCCGAATTCAACGGCACGGTGGAAAGCGTGGGCCTGACCGGAGGCACCAGTCAGATTTTAAATCTGCACGCCTTTTTGACCCAGCAGCTGGAATTGCCGGTCAATAAAACTTTGACCCTGACGAACTTCTCGTCTTTAAGCTTCGAGCGCACGACGCGGATCGATTCGGTGATCGGCGTGGCCCTGGGCCTTGCGATCGAAGGCTTGAAAAAGCCGCGCAACCCGGCTTTGAATTTCATGAAGGGCGAATTTGCGCTTGAAAATACGTTCTTCCGCGTCTTCTGGGAAAAATGGGGCACGACCGTTCAGGTCGCCGCCGCCGCTTTCGTGGTGTTCTTCGTTTATTCGTTGGTGCGTGAGAACGTCGCCATGAGCTTATCCGACCGCACCGCCGAAAACCTGAAAGACAAAGCCAAAACCGTCGCCCATCTGGGGAACAAAAGCCAGAACGAATCCGGCGTGAAGAAATACATCCGCGATCAAAAAAAACGCGCCACCGAGCTGCGCACGCTTTCAAGCCTGGCGCATATGAATTCGGCTTTGGACGTGATGAAGAAAGTCAACGACGCCATCCCGGGTAAAGGTGTGGTCACGGTCGACGTTCACACTTTGGATATCAAAGAAGATCACGTGAAAATCGAAGGCGTCGTGCAAGACGCAAAGCAGTTCTCCGTTTTGGAAAATACTTTGGCCAATATCGCCGTCGGCAAGGTCACGCGTGTGTCCCCATCCATGGTGCCGAAGCGAAAACCGGGTGTTCCGTTTGCATTTTCATTCCAGGTCGATCGCGGCCTCAACTCGCAGGTGAAATAACATGTCGGCATTGGACGATTTGAAAGAAAGACTGACCAGCGAAGCGAAATTGCGCTGGGATCAGATTCAAGACAGCTCTTTGTTCATTCAAACCAAAGAGCGTTACGAAAATCTCACGCCGAACATGCAAAAACTGACCATCGCCGGCGTTTCTTTGCTTTTGCTGTACCTGGTTTTGGCGATGCCTTTGGGTTTCTTTTCAACTTCCCACGAATATGTCACCGACTTTGAAGACAAGCGCCAATTGATCCGCGATCTCTTGAAGGTCACCCGCGAAAGTCAGGAAGCTCCCGACATCCCGGTGCCACCCGACGTGGCGACCTTGCGTTCGCAAATCGAAAGCCAGCTTCAATCGGCCCGCTTGATGCCCGAACAAATGACCGGCACCGAATCTTCTTCCGAGCCCGTGAAAATCATCCCGGGCAATCTCAGCCAGGGTGCTTTGACCGTGTCTTTGGCTCAGCTCAACCTGCGCCAGATCATCGATGTCGGTCACTCGCTTCAAAGCATCAGCCCCAGCGTGAAGATGGTCGATCTTTCGATGCATACCAATGCCAAAGACGCGCGCTACTTTGATGTCATTTACAAATTGGCAATCTTAGCCGTTCCCAACTTGGCCGAGACCGCCGAAGCTGAAGCCACTCCGCCGCCCCCGAAACGACGAGGAAAATAAGCCATGGATCGCGTGAAGGTTTTTTTCCAGCTGCTGGCCAAACACAAATTCAAATTCTTACTGCTGATCGTATCGACGATCGTCTTTGTGTTTTTGCTTTTCCCCTTCAGCGATCTCAGCGATTTGGTCAGCGCGCAGGTTTCAAAACTGACGCACGGCCAGGTGTATTTGCAGTTCGATAATCTGCGCATGAGCGTAGTTCCCAACACGGGCGTGGCTTTCGATCAAGTTTATTTGGAGGGCCAAGGTATTCCCCCACTGAAAGCGCAGGAGCTGATTTTCACTCCGGCGCTCAGCTCCTTGATCACACAAAAACCGGCCGGCACCGTCACCGCGAAAGGCTTCTTGCGCGGCGAAGTCGAAGTGTCGATGAAGCCCGGAACCAAATCCGATAACGGCGTTGAAAGACAGCGCATCACTTTGAATGCGAAAAGTTTAAGTCTTGCCGACATTCGCGAGCTTGCGCAGTTGCCGATTTTGGTTCGCGGCTCGGCCCATGCTTCCAGCACGGGCTTGGTGGATCTCAGCTTTCAAGAGCAGCCCGATATCGAGGTCACTTTGAAAGTCGATCGTCTGGAGATCCCCGCTTCCAATGTGCAAACCTTGATGGGCCCTTTGACCCTGCCGGAACTGAAACTGGCCAGTGTCGAGCTGAAAGGTCGTCTGTCGGCGGGACAGTTCCTGATTGAAGAAGGTTTGATCGGCAAAGACAGCGACGAGCTGCACGGAAAGATCAAAGGCAACATCGGGCTTCAAATTCAAAACCAAGGTGGCAGCATGACTCCGGTGATGGGCGGCTACAATTTTGATATCGATCTCAGTGTGAAGAAAGCCTTCCAAGATAAAGCCAATCTGTTTCTGACCTTCATCGAACAGTACAAAAATCCGACGTTGGATGGCGCTCAGTATAAATTCAAGGTTTCCGCCTCGGACCTCCAAACTCCACCGACAATGAGCGCGTTGCGTTAGTCCGGATTCCGGACACATGCGCTGCTCTTCTGCAAATGGCGTCGTTTTTACTTGAGTTCTGGAATTGAAAAGTCTGTACTAGCACACACTCATAAAAAGACTCGGTCGAGTGACCGGGCGGAAAGGTATATTATGTCAGGTGTAAATAAAGTTATTCTCGTAGGACGTTTGGGACAAGATCCGGAGCTGAAATCAGTCGGCAATGGCCAATCTGTTGCCCGTCTGAACATCGCGACCAGCGAATCTTGGACCGGTAAAGACGGTCAAAAGCAAGATCGCACCGAATGGCACCGTGTTGTCGTTTGGGGCCGCCAAGCTGAAAACTGCGCGAAACATCTCGCAAAAGGTCGCCAAGTTTATATTGAAGGCCGTTTGCAGACTCGCAGCTGGGAAGACACAACCAGCGGTCAGAAAAAGTTTTCGACTGAAATCGTCGCAAGCACCGTTCAATTCTTGGGCGGCGGAGCCACGACAGAGCGAACAGGCCAGTCTCATTCAAATGAGCAGTTCAACGACTTCGGTCCAGAGCCAAGTTTCGATCAGTCGTCAGACGATATCCCGTTCTAGTTCAACCTAGACTTTAGAGCCCCAATTCATGCCTGCCGTGACTTGGGGCTTTTCATTTTACGCAGCACAGTTCTACAATTAAATCATGAACTTGCGGCGTTTTCTCTTCATTTTCCTGCTCTTAGGATTCACGGCTTGCTCCGTGTACAAATCCACCGGCCGCAAGTCATTTGAAAGCAAAGCTCCGGGCAATACGCGTGCGCTGGCCTCGTCGTCAGCCGCCTCGTCACAAAAAAATTCCGCAGACATCTCTGACGAAGAAGCCCTGTCGCACACTTGCTGGAATCAACCGGCCAGCGATCCTCTTTGGCATCTCGATCCCAACTCTTCACTCACCGTATCGGCTCTCAGCGAAGATGAAATTCAAGTTTGCATCCAAGATTTATAAAAGGAGTCTCATGCGCAACTCATCTCTGATTTTACTTCTCGGTCTCGCACTGTCTCCTGCTTTGGCTCTGGCGGCCTCGGTTTCTCAGGTGAAAGGCAACAAGATGATGATTCAGCTTGATGGCCTGCAAGTCGCGCAAGGTTCTGAACTGTACCTGCTGAATGCCGACGGTAAAAAAGTCGGCCTTGTTGCCGTTCGCCAGGTCAAAGGCGATCGCGCTCTGGCCGAGCTCACCAAGGGCCGCGCCGAAGCCGGCATGTCGGTGCAAATGAAAGGCGCAGCCTCTTCTGGCTCGGCCGCATCTCACACCGCAGACACTTCATCATCGGATTCGGGAAAATCGGCTCGCCAAGCCCCACGCAAAGGCAAACACGTCGGCGGAGTCTTGGCCGGATACTCGATGACCAACATGAGCCTTACCGTTCAGCGCACCAGCGGTGGCACCAAAGAAGATATCACGATGAAAGACTCGGGCTTTAGCTTGAAGGGCTTCTATGACTATGATGTCTCACCCACCTTCACGATCCGCTTTGCGAGCGGTCTGGAATCTTTTGCCGCCAAGGGAACTTTGCAAAATGCTCTTTGCGACGGCTCGACCGCTTGCGAAGTGAATTTCAATTACTTGGCCTTTGAAGCTTCGGGCCACTACAACCTCACGCAGGGCACTTTCAAATCTTGGGTGGGCTTGGGTTATTCGTTCCTGCTTGCCGCCTCGAAGAAAAATAACATTCCAAATCTTTCTTCCGACAACTCGACGAATCAGATGATCTTGATTTCTGGCGGCGCAGATTACTGGATGAGCAAGAACAGCTTCATTCCGGTCGTGCTCGAGTACGGCATGTTCCCCGGCAGCACCAACGTGAAAGCCGACGGGATCTTCATCCGCGGCGGCTACGGGTTTACTTTCTAAGAATCGCCGTTCAGATTTTACCGATGCTTCGGAGATCCCCCGCTGGTCACGCGCGGGAGTGGTGATATGCAGTCGCCCCGGAGACTGCGCGCGGGAGTGCCGGTTTTTCACCACTTCGGTGAAGGCATACCAAATTGCTGACTTGCCGCCGCTGAGGTGGCTGTGTGCGGGAGTGCCGGCTCACCACCGCATCGGTGACTGGATGCTGAATCGGTAATTCACCACCGCTCCGGTGACCGACTGCAGCGAGTGACGGAAAATAATATTTTATTCTGCTTGACGAGA
>CBIHNI010000018.1:0-87819 GCA_966211455.1 uncultured Bdellovibrio sp. | reverse complement strand
TTTAGACAAGACGGCCAGGACGGCCGTCTTGCAGCCTTCACACGGACGGATGCACCAGCGTTTACACCAAGCCACCGCTGTGTCGAGTAATCCTAATAGAACCAAAGCCGTGACAAGCAATCCTAACCCCTACCAACCTGCAACCTCAAAAATCCTCGGGTTCGCGCGCGGCGGTTGCGCTTTTTGGGAAAACATAAAGCCCGTAGATTTCGGTGGCGACCGAAACGAACATGGGGCCCAGGAAAAGACCCGGCAATCCGAGAATCAAAATGGCGCCGATAATCGCAAGTAGCATCACGATCGAATTGATATCCTCGCTTCCGCGCACAAGCCAGGGGCGGATCACATTGTCGATCGTGCCGGAGAAAATACCGACGATAACGTAACCGACGGCAATCGCGTAGCTTCCTTTCACGACACTGATCAGTGCTAGAAAAAAACCAACCGGGGCCGCGCCCAAGACAGGGATGAAAGAGAAGATAAAGGTCACCAGGAAGATCAGGAAAAGATGATTGGATCCCAGAACGAAAGCGCCGACGGCGACGCTAAGGGCTTGGACACCGCCGACCGTGATGGAGCCGATCAAAGTGGCGTAGCAAGCTTTCTGCAATTTCGGCACAAGCTGATTGAGATCATCGTTCTTCAGAACTTGGTAACGTGACAGCGCATGCCGAATTTTCCCGCCTTCGGCCAAGAAGAAATACAAAGCGCAGCAGAAGATAAAAAGTGAGAGCACCAAATCCGGAAGCTGCGAAGCCAGGCTTGTCGAGAAAGCCATGACCTTGGTGCCGATGCCGTGCAGAAGCTGATTGGCGAAAGCCCCCAGGTCGACCTTTTCGCGGATATTCAGAGTTGAAAGAATTTGGTTCACCCAGCCGATGGCAAAATCTTTGGTTTGAATTAGGTCCTGGTAAAAATCGGATTTTTGGAATCCTTCCGAAGTGAAATCCTGCAACAAACCGTAGACATTATAAAAAAGCAAAGCGATCGGAATGATGATCGCAAGAATCAAACCGGTCAAAGTCAGCGCAACCCAACCGCGGCGGCGAAAAAATTTTTGCGAGCTCAGTTGACGCGTCAGCGGCGCCAGTGCAAAGGCGAAGAAGGAGGCAAGAAGAATCTCTTTGGTGAAAGGTAAAAACAGAAGCAGACAAGCTGCGCCCGAAAGAATGATCAAAATCCAACGAAATATTTTTTGTCGATCCATGCTCTTTGTCTTACCGCAGGTCTGAAGCCTGCGGTAGCAGAGATTTAGATCTGGTCCTGGTCGTCTGGATCAGTGAGGCAGATTGACCTTGCGGTGCTCGCCGATTTTGGATGGCTGTCCGGTCAGGATTGCTTTCGCGAAGCCGGCCAGTTTGACGATCATGTTCGATGGTGAATCCCAGTACTCGGCACTTTCGACATGCACTTTGATCAGGATCAAATCTGGGTCTTCCAATCCCAATGGGAACCAAGCCTTGTACCATGGGCTCCAAAGCTCTTCGAACTTGTGCTGGTCGACGACGATCTGGGCGCGACCGGAAACCGACACGTATCTTTCATCGTGAGGTGAAGCATAGCAAACATTGACGTGTTGATCGTTTTCGATCGAGCGAATTTTCCCTGACGAGCGGCTCGAGAAAAACCAAAGATCGCCATCAAATTCGACCTGCTGACAAGCCATGGGTCGGCTGTAAAGGCTGCCGTCGACGTCCACGGTGGTGAACATGGTGATCTTGAAATCTTGAATCAGCTCGCGGAGCTTTTCGACGCTTTCATTCATAAGGCCTCCTGCGGCCTATTTTATGAAAACTCTTCTCCTGCCTTGAACCGAAATTTAATTGTATTTTCACTGTGAACTTGTCATTTTGACCCAAGTTTTTAATGCAAGGCAGCCATCAGGTTCAAGAGCGCAAAACTGCTGCCTTTTTTCATTGAATGTTAGGTGCAAAACAGTCATTTCTTGAACAGGGTGGGGATGGGGTTCATGCGACGTTTTTGGAAGGATCTTTCGGTATCCAAAAAACTCTATGTAGTGGTTGGCGTGATGGCGGCTTTGATCGCCACCGAGCTGCTGACGCTTTTGTTCGCCATGAACATTTTGTCGGCCGTGCGTTCTTTTGTTGGCGGCGAAGGTTTGTGGTCGAAAGCACAAAAGAACGCGATCTACAGTCTGCATCGTTATGTCGCAACGAAAGATCCACGCTACTATGACGATTTCAACGAACACATCCGTGTGCCCTTGGGCGATCGTCAGGCACGTCTTGAAATGCAAAAACCAAATCCAGATATGGAGCGCATCCGCGCGGGTTTTATCCAGGGGCAAGTTCATCCGGATGACATCGCGGGCGTGGTCAATCTGATTCAACGCTTTCATACCAACGCGTACATCGCAAAAGCCTTGAAGATCTGGAAAGACGCGGACGTCATGTTCGACGATTTGATCACATCGGCTCAGGATTTGAATTATCTGATTTCGTCGGGCACGGGGACTCCGGAAAAAATTCAGAAAACTTTTGAGACCATTGATCGCACCAATGAAAAGCTGACCAAGCTTGAAGCTGATTTTTCCGCTGTGTTGGGCGAAGGCTCGCGTTGGATGGAACGTCTGTTGATGATCCTGCTTGTCTTGGCCGTACTGACGGTTGAAAGCACGGGATTGATTCTAACGATTTCTTTCAGTCGCAATCTGAGCCGCAGCTTGAACGAGCTGGGACACGCCGCTCGCGAAGTCGGCCGCGGGAATTTTTCTTACGCGGCCCCCGTGCGATCGCAAGACGAGCTGGGAAGATTGGCTGAAGCGATCAACACGATGAGCGCCGACCTGAAGCGCAACACCGGACGCCGCGTGCGAGCTGAAAATGCCAATCAGGTGAAAACTTTGTTCCTGGCCAGCATGAGCCACGAAATTCGCACTCCGCTAGGGGTGATCTTGGGACTTGCCGATATTTTGAAAGAGCCGAATCTTTCCCGTAAGGATCAGCTCAATTACATCGAGACGATCGAAAAGACCGGCCAGAATCTCACGCGCATCCTCAATGACATCTTGGATATCTCGAAGGTTGAGACCGGTCATTTTGAAATTGAAAAAACGGTCTTCTCTCTTTCCGAATTCTTGAAAGAGCTAGAAGCGATGATGCAAGTGAAAGCCGAAAAAGACGAAAATCGGCTCGAGTTCAAGCCCAAGGGATCTTTCCGGGATCGGGTGGCCACGGATCGCATTCGTCTTCGACAGGTGTTGGTGAATCTCATCAACAATGCCCTGAAGTTCACGCAAAAAGGAAACGTCAGCGTTTCTTATTGGGAAGAGAATCGGACTCTTTATTTTGAAATTAAAGATACGGGTGTGGGAATCGCGCCCGAGAACCAAGAACGACTGTTTCAAGCTTTCTATCAGACCGAAGACGGTGCTCAGCAATCCGAAGGAACGGGGCTGGGTTTGGTGCTGTCAAAGCGCTTGGCCGAAGCGCTGGGCGGAGACGTGGTGCTGAAAGAAAGCCAGTTGCAAAGTGGATCGACCTTTTTAGTAACTGTGCGAAACGAGTTGATGGAGGAGAATCGTACAATGTCAGAGCTCAAGCCGACGAATGGAATGCCAGCTGCAGCAAACGTTTTATCTGGGCGTAAAGTTTTGGTGGTCGAGGATGTCCTTGATAACCAGATGCTGACAAAGCTGTACCTGGCGCGAAAAGGAATGGAAGTCCAATTTGCCAATAACGGCGTCGAAGGTGTGCAGAAAGCTTTGGATCAAGATTTCGATTTGATCCTAATGGATATGCAAATGCCGGTGATGGACGGTTACACGGCAACAAAACAGCTGCGCGATAAGGGTTACAAAAAGCCGATCATCGCCCTGACCGCACACGCCATGAAAGAAGATCGCGAACGCTGCCTGGCTTCTGGTTGTGACGATTATCTAACGAAGCCACTGGATGCAAACGCACTGTATGGCGCAATCTCACGCAATCTTGCAAAGGGCGAATCGACAGCGGGAGTGGTGGATGTGAGTGGACCTGAGGTTGGTGTTTAGAGTCTTCGACCGCGTGGTTCGTTGCGTATCATCTGTGTCGTTCGAGGTCTCGGGGCGAAGGTCCTTCAAGTCACGAAGAGGTCTTTCCTCTCAATTCCGGCCTCGCCGGCCGCGCAAAACCGGCGAAGCCGACGGTTTACCGGAACTGAGAGAAGAGCACTTCAAATCCAATAATCCTAGTGAACCGCAGGAACCAAAGTCGTCATCTGCAGTCTGTATGAAGAGCCTGCGTTCATGCAGCGGGAGGTTGCCGATACGTCTTGCATTGTGAAATTGCCTTTTACGTTTTCGAAGACTTCGCTCATCAAGTAGCAATTATCAAAGCTGTGAATTTTCACCGCTGTCCATTCGGCGGATTCGGTGTTTGTGGTGCCAGTGGCCGCTGGGTGGAGAGTTTGGTAAGACGCCGTGATCCAGATCGGCCCCCAAGTCGATGGTGGCATATTGGCGTCGATGCCGCCGCTGCAGCGGACTGAAACATTCATGGCGCCCATGTCTTCAAGCTGGGTTTCGATTTTGTTTTCGGCGCTATCGCATTGGAAATAAACTTCTTCGCCCGGGCTGAAATGCTGGCTGATCATGAATTCAGAAGTGTGAGACATGCGTTCGGCATTCACAGCGGCAAATGCGAAGCTTGAAGAGAAAAGCAGAGATGCACAGAACAGGGATTTTGTGAGTGATGATTTTTTCATTTAGATACGTCCTCCTAATGTCAGGAAACGTATCAATTTTTTGGAAACAGAGAAAGAAAATCAGAAGGAGCGTCGCAGGAGATTTCAATTCCGCTGATGACCAGATGAGACGAATGCAAAGCCATGCGCCGAAAGTGATAAATGTCAGAGATTTTCTGATTGTATTTTGGGTTTCCATAGCGCGGATCGCCGATCAAGGCGCGACCGTGAAGGGCACAGTGTTTTCGAATCTGATGCTGACGACCGGTATGAATTTGAAACTGCACCCAAGAAAAATACTCGGATTGTTTTAAAAGTTTAAAATCGGTCTCACAGGCTTTGCGATCGGCCACCAGGCCTGCGGGATTTTTTGCACCTTCAGCTTTGTCGCTCAAAGGATCGGTCCAGCTTCCGGTGGCGGCAAGTTTTCCGGCGCAAACTCCTTCATAAAATTTCGATACACTTCGTTCTTGGAACTGTTTGGCCAAATCGCTTGCGGCCTGATCTGTCAGAGCCAAAATTTGGATGCCGCTTGTTTCTTTGTCCAAGCGATGCACGGGATACAAGGATGCCGTTCCCAGCTGAGATTTCAAAGCCTGTAGCAAATTGGTCGCATCTTCTTCGTTGTGCACGGAAAGGCCGGCAGGTTTGTTCACCGCAATCCATTCGGGTTGTTCGACCAGGATCTGAATTTTCTGTGATGGGTTCATTGCTTGATCCTCTCAAAGGAAAGGAGGATGATCACGAACTATGTCATCTCTTTTTTCTTCCTACCAGTTGCGCCAGCTCAAATTCAAAAATCGCATTTTCGTTTCGCCGATGTGTCAGTATTCGGCCCAGGAGGGCATCGCCCAACCTTGGCATCTGGTTCATTTGGGCGGATTTGCCAAAGGTGGTGCGGCACTTGTGATGACCGAAGCGGCTGCCGTTTCGCCGGAAGGTCGCATCTCGCCGGATGATTTGGGGATTTGGAGCGAGGCTCATGCAGAGACCTTGCGGCCAACGATCGAATTTATTCATTCGCAAGGGGCGATCAGTGCCATGCAGCTGGCGCATGCCGGTCGCAAGGCGGGAACGGCGGCGCCGTGGAAAGGTGGCAAACCTTTATCGGACGAGCAAGGCGGATGGCCCACGGTCGCCCCCAGTGCGGTTCCTTACAAACCCAATTTCCGGACACCAAAAGAAATGACCGAAGCCGATATGGCCAAAGTGGAAAGTGATTTTGTGAAAGCCGCGGGTTGGGCTCGCAAGATTGGCGTCCAAGTGATCGAGGCGCATATGGCGCATGGATATTTGTTTCACGAATTTTTGTCGCCGCTTTCAAATCATCGCAGCGATTCGCACGGTGGCTCGCTGGAAAATCGCATGCGCTTTCCGCTGCGGGTTTTCGAAGCGCTTCGCAAAGCCTGGCCGCAGGATCTGCCGGTTTTTGTGCGCATCTCGGGGTCGGATTGGGTGCCGGGTGGTTGGGACATCGAACAAAGCGTCCAATTTTGTCACGAGCTGAAAAAGCGCGGCGCGGATTTGATCGATGTCTCCAGCGGCGGCTTATCGCCAGAACAGAAAATCGAAAACAAACCTATGTACCAGGTTCCTTTTGCGAATCGCATTCGCGAAGTCTGTCAAATGCCAACCGGGGCCGTAGGGTTGATCACAAAGCCCGAACAAGCGGAATCTATTCTTGTCGATCAAAAGGCCGACGTGATTTTCTTGGGACGCGAGCTGTTGCGGGATCCGCAGTGGCCATTGCGGGCCGCACAGAAGCTGGGAGCAGAAATCAAATGGCCTGTTCAATACGAAAGAGCCATGCCTTATGAGTTATGATCCGAAGCTGTATCAAAAAGCGAAGCGTGCTTTATCGAAAGATCCCGAGATCAAGGCGCTGCTGAATCGGCACAAGGTGAAGTTCAATCCTTTGATGGAAAGATCTCCCTTCGAGTCCCTGGTGCGGGCGATCGCGCATCAGCAGCTGCACGGCAAAGCGGCGGAAACGATTTTGAATCGGATGCTATCGCATTTTCCTTATCAGAAATTTCCATCCCACAAAGAGCTTTTGGCCTTTCCCAGTGAGACTTTGCGCGGCTGTGGATTTTCCATGTCGAAAACCAAAGCGATCAAAGATATCGCGGCTCATGCGGATCTTGGGGTCGTTCCGACATCGAAAGAAATCGTGAAGCTTTCCAACGAAGAGATCGTCAAGCGTCTGACGCAGATCTATGGGGTCGGGCGTTGGACGGTCGAGATGCTTTTGATTTTTCAGCTGGGCCGTCTGGATGTATGGCCGGTCGATGACTTTGGCGTGCGTAAAGGTTTTCAGGTTTGGAAGCGCAAACGCAAAATGCCAACGGCCAAAGAGTTAAAGAAGTTCGAGAAGAAGTTTGCGCCGTATCAAACGGTGATAGCTTTACATCTATGGCGCGAAGCGGATCTAGCGAAAATAAAAAAGTAAGGACGATCCCCGGAAAACTGGATAGTCTTCAGTTCTGTTCTGTGAAACCAATCAAAGGAGAATTTCCATGAAATTGTATTTTGCAACGGGTGCCTGCTCTTTAGCCCCTCACATTCTTTTGTTCGAGACCGGAGCGAAATTCGAAGCGATCCGTATCGACATGAAAACAAAGACGAACGAAAAGGGCGAAGACTTCAATAAGATCAATCCGAAATCGAAAGTTCCAGTTTTGCAAACCGATGACGGAAAAATTTTGACCGAAAACGCGATCATTCTTCAGTACATTTCGGATCAGTTCCCCGAGAAACATTTGCTGCCAAAGTATGGAACTTGGGAACGCTATCAGGCCAACGAAAAATTGAACTTTGTTGCGACAGACTTGCACAAAGGTTTGGGATTCTTGTTTGCGGCCGATCGTTTCCACACCGACAAAAAAGTGACCGACGAGTTGAAAGTAAATTACAAAGCGGGCTTAAGCCGTCAATTCGATTTCTTGTCGTCTGTTTTGAAAGATCAACCCTTCATGTTGGGTTCAAAGTTTTCGGCCGTTGATGCTTATGCCTTCACGATCCTGAACTGGCATGGCGTCTTGCAAATCGATATGACCAAGTGGCCTGTGTTGATGGGTTACATGGAGAAAATGAAAACCCATCCTTCGGTTCATCAAGCGCTGAAAAGCGAAGGGCTCTTGTAAGAGCCCTTCTTTTTGAAGCAACCGGCTGCGATTATTTTTCGATAATCGCAGCGACGCCCATACCGCCGGCAGTACAAATCGAGATCAAGCCGCGGCCTGATCCCTTCTGATGAATCATCTTCGCTAAAGAAGCCACGATACGTGCACCGGTGGCGCCGAACGGGTGACCCAAAGCCACGCTTCCGCCTTTGACATTCATTTTGCTGCGATCGATGGATCCCAAGGGCTTGTCGCGGCCCAATTTGCGTTTGCAATAGTCCGCATCTTCCCAAGCTTTCAGTGTGCAAAGCACTTGGCCCGCAAAAGCTTCATGGATTTCATAGAAATCGAAATCTTGCAAAGTCAGGTTGTTTCTTTCCAAAAGCTGCGACACCGCCATCGTTGGCGCCATCAAAAGACCTTCACCATGCACGAAATCAACGGCCGCTGCTTGGCAATCCACAAAATGCGCTAGCGCCGGCAGATTGTTTTCCTGCGCGTACTTGTCTGATGCCAGCAGGACAGCGGAAGCCCCATCCGTCAGTGGGCTTGCGTTCCCCGCTGTGATCGATCCTTTTCCAGAAAAATCAAAAGCTGGTTTCAGCTTCGTCAATTTTTCCATCGATGTGTCGGGACGAACGAAAGTATCTTTTTGCAGACCTTTGAATTCAACCAGAAGATCTTTGTAGAAACCTTCTTCGTAAGCTTTGGCCGCATTTTTATGGCTCACCAAAGACAGCTCGTCTTGCTCGCGCTGAGAGATCTTCCATTCTTGCACCATCAATTCGGTGTGTTCGCCCATTGACTTGCCAGTACGGGGCTCGCGCACGGCCGGGAAAACAGGCTTCAAATCATGAGGCGTGATTTTCAAAAGGCTGAGCACCTTATCGATCGGTGTGCCCGCTTTTCGGGTATCCAAAAGTTTCCATGAAAACTCACGCTGGAATTCGACGGGCAGATCGCTGTTGGTGTCCACACCGCCAGCGATACCGACATCCATCTGTCCTAAAGCGATTTTCATTGCCAGGTGATTGGTGGTCTCGAGACTGGTGCCGCAAGCACGCTGAACGTTGTAAGCCGGCGTATCCGGGTGCAGTGTTGTTCCCAACACCACTTCACGAGACAGATTCCAATCAGACGAGTGATTCATGACTCCGCCGAAAGCGCAGTCCCCGAGCAGCTTTCCTTGCAGTTTGTATTTGTCGACCATGGCTTGCAGAACGGTCGTCATCATTTCTTGATTGGTGACTCGAGAATAATGACCGGATGATTTCGTAAATGGGGTGCGCAATCCACCAATGATTGCGACTTTCTGAGTGGCTTTCATGGGACCTCCTGATGTGTCTCCACTCTTAATGATGTCACCACACAACGGCTACCGCAAGTGTCTCGCACTGTGCTTACGACTTGAGTCAGGACTCTAGTTTTCCAGAGGGAATTCAAGCGTTTTGGGTGAAATTTAAACTGTACTGGTTGTATTTCTGTGTTGGATGAAACTGTACTGGTTAGACTAAATGTGTTTCTGTTACGTTGTTTTGGAAGAGATCGAGACAAGGCTCGAAAACCCGGATTTATCGACCGAAGAGTTGTATACTGGATGAGTTCTTACGGAGAAAATTCAAACTCACTTTCGCGCTCACATTCAAGTTCAGGGAAAGTTCGAAATCGAGATCTCAAGTTGCGCTTCCAGTGACCGCTTTCCCTTCTCCATCTCTTTGTTCTAGATGCAACCTTTGGCGTTTTGGTAGATGCGAATGCTGTTTCGCCGCCAAAGGGAGCGCATCGTTTTCTGCGCTGAAGCTGGATCTCAAAAACTGTGGCAAAGAACCTGGTCGGCCCCGTTGATAATCACGTGCCAGCAGCTCTTTCATCGGCCAGGTCTTCTTCTCTTCAAAATAAGCCAGCAACGATTCAAACAACTTCAACAAATGAATCGAGTGCGCCGTTTCGTGACGCTCGTTTAAATAGTCAGTGAGATCCCAGTAAAACGAGAAAAGTGACAAGCCTTCGGCCTGCGTTCTTTCCCGAATGTGCTGGGATGTTTCTTTGAAGTTTCCGCTGTTGGCGATCAGATCCCAGTATTTCGAAAACTTTTGGAATTTCAAAAGCACATCCGACGACATGGTCTTATTGCTTAAAATCTGAAAGGGCGGAAGCTGATCGTAAAGCATTTCCCATTCGCGGTCGTGACGAATGATCGGGGTGCCTTTCAGGCGCTTTAAAATACCGACCTGAATTTCATCCGGATTCAAAGCTGCCAATTGATCAAAACCTTGCGCAAAGCTTTCCACCGTTTCACCTGGCAGTCCCGCGATCAAATCCACATGCGTGTGCACGCCGGTGTTTTGGTGCAAGAAGGCCAGATTCTCGCGCACTTTTTGGTAATCCTGCCGGCGGCTGACAAGGGCTGCGACTTGTGGGTTCCAGGTCTGCACTCCGATTTCAAATTGCAGGCTACCGGCAGGGAATTTTAAGATCAAAGCCTTCAGCTCTTCTGGCAAACGGTCCGGAACCATTTCGAAATGCAGGAAAAGTCCCAGCTCCATGCGATCCAAGAAAAATTGCAAAATGCGAGTGCTGATGCTGGGGCTTAAGTTGAAAGTGCGATCGATAAACTTGAACTGTCTGACGCCCTTGGTGATCAGCATTTCAAGATCGGCCAAAAAAGTATCCAAAGGAAAGTTGCGCACCGATTTATCCAAAGAGGACAGACAGTATTCGCATTTGTAAGGGCAGCCGCGCGAAGCTTCCACATAGACGATGCGATTTTGGATATCGTTATCGGCGTAGAAAGAATAAGGCGAAACGATCTTGGTGATATCAGGCAAAGCACCCGAGATGATTTTTTTGTCGGGTTTTGTGTTTTCAAGCAAAAACTGGCTGCAGAATTCGCGGAACAGAAAGTCGGCCTCGCCACAAATGACATAATCAGCGATCTGACATATTCTTTGTGCCGCAGTTTCGTAACTGACCTCGGGTCCGCCTAAGACGATGACGATGCCGGGGTGCTGGGCCTTCATCAGTTCGACGACCATGCGGGTTTGTTCGGTATTCCAAATATACACGCCAAAGCCGACGATTTTAGGATTGTAGGAAGTCAGCTCGTCGACGATTTCTTGGGCCGGGCGGTGGATCGTGAACTCGGAAATGCGGGCCCGAGCCTGAAGATCGCCTAGATTCGCGTACAGGTAGCGAAGGCCAAAGGCCGCGTGCTTATAGCTGGAATTCAGGGTGCTCAGCACGATGTCAACTGAAGGCTTGTCTTCTTGCATGCCGACTGGGATATCTGGTCCGGAAATCAGAGTCAAACAACCTGAACACCGAAGCTGGGGAATCTTGGGCCTTGCTGATTCAATGGGAAAATTTCATAGTAGAAACAGTATGAAGGACAGTCATTTGGCTCTTCAAGAAAAGCTTGCCGAGCAGGTCGCTTTTGATCTGCACCGGCTGTATGGCGCTGATTATCAGTACGCCTGGGTGATTCATCAAAATCGGCTCTATTTCTCGCGCTGTCCTTTGCATATCATGGGGCCGATCTGCGCCACCACCAAGCTAATTCAATTTCTTTTCGACGAGTACGTGGACCAATCTTTCTTTATTCTGCGCAATCGGATTTTCACCACCGAAAAGATGACCCCGATGTCTGAAGGTATGGTGCAACTGGCAGCGAAACGCGCGACCGGTTCGATCGCACCGCGTGATCACGTGATGGAGATCCCAAATGATATCACCGAGCTTGGATCAAAGGATCAGCATTTCCTGAAATCCAAACACGAATTCAAGCTGGAATGGAAAGCACCCGACTGGATCCACGATGCGATCGAAGCCCAGTACCATCTGCACAGCTTGATCAATCAGATTCCACGCGGTGAAGTCTTGCATGATTTCAATCGTCCGATCGCGGTCTTCGTGGTCGATCCCAACGGCAAGCTGATGTCCTGGGCGGTGAATAACAATTCGAAAAATAAAACCCTGCATGCCGAGATCGCAGCGATCATGAAGTACTATGAAACCTATGGCGGAAAGCTTCCACGTGGCGCCAAGATCTATGCTTCGATGAAGCCTTGTCGCATGTGCGCGGGGATGATCGTCGATATGGCGGAAGACCCGGATCAGCTCGAGGTCATTTATTTCCAAGACGACCCGGGGCCTTTGGCGCAGAACACGGAACTTGAAAAACGCAAACTGCTCCAGCACTATCAGCTGGGATGACAGCCAAAGAATTAGAAAAACTTCTGACCACCGAAATTCCAATCACCAAACAGATGGGAATCCGCGATCTGCAAATCACTGACGGCAAGCTGTCACTGACACTGCCAATTCAACCCAACGTCAATCACAAGCAAACCATGTTCGGCGGAAGCCTGTATTCATCGGGTGCTGTCGCCTGTTACGGGCTTTTCTTATCCGGCTTGCGTGAACACGCCATCACCACCAACAACATCGTGATCTCCGAAGGCCAGATGAAGTACATGGCGCCCGTCGACCAAGACGCCCGCATCGAAGCCCAGTGGAATTCAGACAAAGAGCGGGCGCAGTTCTTCGCCGCCCTGGGCGCCAAAAAGAAAGCCCGCGTTTTAATGCGGGCCCAGGTCTTCATCGCTGACAAACTGTGCGCCGAATTCAGCGGCCAGTTTGTCGCTTTGGTTTAATCCAAAAACTTCCAGCATTCCTTATTGAATCCGCAGGCTTTGCCTTGTTCTCCGAGCCTACTTTGGGGTATCGGTCACAGTTGATCTCTGATCACGTGTGACCGGTACCCCCGCAGAGAGTTTGGGAGCGAGGAAGTTTGTCGGGGTCAAGGCGGATCGGTGGGATTCCTCGGACGGGTGGTGTCCGAGGATCGGATTTGCCGACAGAAACTCTTAAGCCTGATTGGGAACTTTCGCCAAGTAAGCTTCGTTGATCGGGGTTACTGGCAGGGCCAAGGCTTCGGTGCGTTCTTTCTCGCACAGGGCGGTGGAAAGATAGCGCTCGGTGGAGCTTGGGATCACGCAGACGATGAGCTTTCCTTTGTTTTCGGGCTTGGCGGCCACTCGCAAGGCGGCGGTGATCGCGGCGCCCGAGCTGATGCCGACGGGTATGCCTTCTTCGCGGATCACTTTCTTCGCCATAGCCATGGATTCGTCGCTGGAGACTTTTTCGATTCCGTCGATCATCTTGCGATCCAAAACGGGTGGAACGAAGCCGGCGCCGATGCCCTGGATTTTGTGAGGGCCTGGTTTTTCCCCACTGAGCACAGCGCTTTCCACAGGCTCGACCGCGATCATTTTCACCGATGGTTTTTTGGATTTCAAAACTTGGCCCACGCCCGTGATGGTGCCGCCGGTGCCGATGCCGGAAATAACGATATCGACCTGGCCATCAGTGTCGCGCCAGATTTCAAGCGCGGTGGTTTCGCGGTGGATTTCAGGATTGTCGGGATTTTCAAATTGTCGGGTCAGGAAGTAATTCTTGTCTTGGTCGGCAAGCTCGAGCGCTTTGGCGATCGCACCCTTCATGCCGTTGGTTCCAGGAGTCAGAATCAATTTCGCACCCAACATCAGAAGCAAAGTGCGGCGTTCTTGAGACATGGTTTCCGGCATCACCAATGTCAGCGGATATCCTTTGGCGGCACACACGAAAGCCAAAGCGATCCCGGTGTTGCCACTGGTGGGTTCCAGCACGGTCATGCCTTTTTTCAAACGGCCAGCAAGCTCGGCGCGTTCGATCATGTTCAGGCCGATGCGATCTTTGACCGAGCTTAAGGGATTGAAGAATTCGAGCTTCAAGACGATTTTTGCCGGCAAGTCTTTGCCGATTCGTTGCATTTCAACAAGCGGAGTTTGTCCGACGGTCTTTGTGATGTCTGAATAGATTTTCATGGCCAGAGCCTCTCTTTCAAGAGAGATTCTGAACCAATTGCTTGAAGCGGAGGAGTCCTAACTCGGTACATCTTGAACGCCATGTCGGACTGTTCGGGAAAAAAGTCTCAAGCATCTGTTCCGGTTTTTGATGAATCAAAGCTTGCAGCACGTTCCAGGTCGAATAAGTGCCGAATTCTTGAAAGACATGCCGAGTTTGCCATTGCCTTTTCAAAAGCTGTGAAAGCGCACCTTGCGCCTGGTAGCTGCCCTTGGTGCGACCGGGCCAAACAATCGGCGCTTGGAAAAGCGTTCCGAAAAACTGTGCTTCTTCACCGTCATCAAAGCCGTCGATAATCAAAGATTCGGCGGCCATCTTTCCCAAGCCCGAGTGAATGTCCAATACAAAAAGCTCGGCGTGCGGGGAAATCAGCTCGCTTAAAGTTTCACGCAAAGAGACAAGCTCGGGCTGCAATTCGTGTCCTGCAAAAAACAAAGACGAAGGATCATCGGTCTGCCCGCAGGCGGCAGTGATCACCGCTTGCTGTAAGCCTTTGCGCAAAACCAAAGAAGCGATCGGACCCGCATCCAAAAGATTTCCGGTCTTAAAGAAGGCCTGAAAACTTTTAAAATCCGGGTTGTCGATGCGATAGGTTTGCAGCGAATTGCGGTTCAGGTCCACATTGTTGATATTGGTGCGAAGCTTTTGCGCTTTTCCGTGCGGATTCACCGTGTGCACGACGACGATCTGAAATGGTAGATCGGCCAGATGCATTTTCAAGATCTCTTGCTGGATCATCGAGCCCAAATAGCCTTCGACGCCGTGAACGCCGCTGATGTGCAGAAGACATTTGCTTTTTTTTCGCGGGAATAGAAATAGTCGGTGATTCCACCAGCATGCTTCACAGGTCGATGTTGGAGATCTTTCGCGACAAACATTCGACGATCATATGTCGAAGCCGAATTAGAACAAAGAGATGTTTTGGTAAAGAAGAATTAATGTACCAAAGAACAGGCCGGAGATCAGAAGGGTTTGTCGATTGATCATACCTAAGACTTATCGAGCAGACGCTCTACGGACTTAAGCCGGCTGCGGCAGTTTTGCAATTTTTTGTCGTGTGATGACTCGAGAGAAAACGTTTCGGACCCAGGATCTCAATCCGAAACGTTTTGAATTCAGACAGAAGGATTATTGCACTTCGAAAGAAGACCAGTTGCCGAAACCTGACATCCAGCTTGGATCGTTGTCATCTTTCCAAGGATAAACGCGCCAGAAATAATGATTGCCAGCTTGCAGACCGTCGACTTGCAAAGATGTTTCTTTCAAGAAATCTTTTTGCGTCACCAACCATTTGAAATTTGGATCGGTCGCCACTTGCACGCGATAATTGTCAGCGCCTTCAACCGCTTTCCATTTCAATGTCACCGAAGTTCCGCTGACAGATGAAAGAGCTTTTGGTTCCAACAATTCAACTTGCGCCAAACGAGAGGCTTTTGTTTTATCGGCCTGCTTTTTGGGGAAGAAGTTGGTGTTGTGATGATTCGACTCGTGAGAAGCTTCGGCGGATTCGTGCGAACCTTCCGCTGCCGCTTCGTGATCGTTGGCTTGCGCGTGAAGACCCACAACCAACAAAGTCAGAGCCAGAAAAAGTGTTTTGAGGTTTGTCATGGATTGCATTCCTTTCAATGATTTCAAGGCTTTAAATTAGGGGAGCGGGCCCAAAAGCTCAATCGGAAAGAGCTTTCCTTGTGCTGGTTTATGAGCCGTGTTACAACCCTTGGCAATTCAGTTTTGTGGATGATCGCCGTTGAGCTTTGTGGAACGTCAGTTGGAGCACAAGGGAGGAAAGTCCGGACTCCGTAGGGTGGCGCAAAGGGTAACGCCCTTCCAGTTTCTAAGGCCTCAAAAACTTTAGAGATTGAGGAACAGTGGAACAGAGAGAATGTCCAAGGCATTGAGCCTGATTTCGGGAACGGGAGAAATCGGGGGAGCCGTTGGAGTGAAAACAGCCAAACTCTGCGCGGAGCAAGACCAAATAGGGAAGCACAGAAAGCACGGCCCGTGCAGAGCTTCCGGGTCAGGTCGCTTGAGGCCGTCAGCAATGGCGGTCCTAGAGGAATGATCATCCATCCAGAATCAGTGGGACTGAGACTGGTGGACAGAATCCGGCTTACAGCAAAACCGAAGATCCCTTTTATGTGGCCCCCGCAGGCAAAACTTGACGGGGGCTTTCTTTTTCCACCACGACAAAAGCCCAGCAGTACCCAACACAATCCGGACGAAGGCCGAATTGCAAGCCGCCACCGACCCGATACACTGATCAAGTAGCACATAATTTATTGATTCATATCCACGGAGGGATTGTGAAGTATTTGTCTTTACTGCTTTCAGTGCTTTTCATCGCGTCTTGCGCGACGACCGGACGCCGTAGCCCCAGCTCGGACCCACGTCCACGTCACTATGTGATCACATTGCACGGCGTGCGCGGAAATGAAGAGTCCTACGGGAAATTCCACGAGATCGTGACTCGCAACTTGGAAGACATCGATCCTTCTTATCGTGTCGAAGTGAAGAACTGGACGTATCCAGTGGGTAAAGCGGTTGAGGTCGAAGGCAAGTTCGAGTGGACTCCGCACCAGATCGCGCGAAAGCTGAACACGGAAATCTTCCTGGGTGACGCGACGACAAAACCTTGGATCAAAGAAATGGGACCGAACGACAAGATTTCATTCATCGCCTATTCGATGGGCGGAATGATGATCATGTCTTGGTACTACGACACCATGTTCAACTTTCAGTTCCATCCCGAGCTGAAATATTCGGATGCCGATCACCAGAAGCTTTTGGGTTTCATGGAAAAAGTCGACAATATCGTGGGTCTTGGCGCCGTTTACTGGGGATCGGTTGACGCCGAACTGGGTTGGTCGATGATGAAAAATGGCGATCTGACTGAAATCAAAAAGGCGATTCCGAAAATCCAGGCTCTTTGCTCGACCCCGGAAGCGAAAAAGATTATCGGAGATACGACTTTGGTGAGCCTTGGAAAAGGCTTGGTTACAAAAGATGAGAAGCCGGCAACACCGCAAGAAAAGCGCGATGCTGTTGTCAAAAATTCGGTCTATGCAGCTTGTGCTGCGTTGAATGCCATCCAGGGCGACTTGGCCCAATGGGCGCTGAATAAATCTCAGGCGCTCCCGGATAAGGTTTTGGAACAAATCAAAGCGGCTTCAAGAAACTTTGGAAACGTCAGCCCTCGTGAATTGGATCACATGCGTTTGACCAGCGACACCATCAACGAAATGCGTATCGGTCGCGTTCGTCACATGGATCTGTCAGCTTATCGCAATCGTTTCAAAACACGTTGGACGAGCATCGTCGGCGTTTTCCCTTGCTTGGGAAAATTGGATAAAGGCCTGACTTGTACCGAATTCGCCGGAGCCGATTTCAAAACTGTGAATGATGGATTGACGACTGTGTTCTCGGGCGCAAAACGTCGCGAGACGGATGGTCCAGTTGTCAGCCCAAGCGCGGTCGCCGATTTCATGTACTATATCGAGCAGCCGGGTAAAGAAAATCAGAACGTCAGCTTCGAAAGCTTTGTCGATACAAAAGATATTTCGGCAAAAGCCAGCATTCCGAATTCAGAAATTTTCGTCGAGAACATGCACGCCACCGTGGCGCCAGCTTTGGAAGCCTTGCCTGCCATCCTAAAAGGAAAAGCGGCGGCCGATGCGATGACAGGCTTCGATAAGAGCCTGGGTGTCGACGTCGTGATCGTCAACAAAGAGTGCGCGGATCCGGAAACTTGCGAACATCCGAACTATAAACACATTTTGCAATCATTGGCGAAATGCGAGTTGGGAAATATCTCTTGCGATCAGGATTTGATGAACAAGTACTATCACGTTGCCAATTCAAGCCAGCGTATGGCCGACAATATGGCTTTGCGTGATGAGCTCGGAAGCTTCTATGTGACGATGAATATTCGCATTCCGAAGAGTTCTCCGCTGAAAGCTTCGGATTTGAATCAGAACATTCAAAAGTATTTCAAGATTGCTTACCGCGATGCCGGTAAAGGTTTCATGAATGAAGCACGCGTGGATATGGATTCGGCGCCGTACTTGATGCAAGTCAATCGCTCGAGCGAAATCATGCCGTCGTACGCTTCGATTCAAGAGTACTCGAACATGAAAGTGGTCCGTGTGTTCTTTGCGGGCCGTATGATGCCAAAAGCCGGAAAAGATGCGGCGGCAAAAGCTTTGATGGCGAACGGTCTTCCTATGCGCATGGAAGTCGCGCTTCCAGGTGTCGCGCCTCGCCGAGTGGTTGCGAAGGTGAAGCCTGCGTATTCGACTTATGTTGACATGTATATGAAGTAATAAAAAAACCCAGCGGCTTCAAGCGGCTGGGTTTCTGTGAGAGCAGTTGGGATCAGGAGACTTAGAATCCCGACTGTTCCATGATCGAGAAATAAGTTTCAAACTGCGCCTGGCTCAGGCTTCCCACGTTCAAAACTCCGTACAATCTTGTCAGATCTGGATCGACCGCCGCTTCCCAATGCTCAAGCGCAAAAGGCTTTGTGTGTACTTGGATATCCAAAAGCCCATTGTTCTTGGCTTGCAGATCCGATGGGTTCAAGGCCGATTTCAGGGTGACGATGCCATCTGATGGCTCATTCATCAACGCTTGGAATGGCAATAGCGGCGAAGACAGATAGCGATAATCCCACAGCGCTAAGCTTGTTGTCTGATAGCTCGCAAAGACGTCCATGCGAACCTTGCGATTGAACTGCAGACCTTTGATAAAGTTCTGCACTGGCGTTTCTTCCAGCTGGATCAAATTGCTCAGACAGAAGGGTGCCGCCAGCTCTTCGATCGGGATGCCTTTTCTTTCCAGCTCGGTCAGAAATTTCAGACCGCGGAAAGGAGTATTGAAGGCGATAATATGGTTGATGGGCAAAGTGGTGTGCGCCGAAGCGTACATCGCGTACAAGCCACCCGCACTGTGACCCAGAAGCACAACCGGAACGTCGCCGAATTGGGTTTTGTGATCGACCAAAAACTGGATCAGACGCTCGCCGTTTTCTTTGATACCACCCAGTGGGCTCAGGGTGTCGACCACCCAAACTTTAGCGACCTTGGTTGAAACCGCTTTGACGATTTCGCGGCTGAAGTAAGGTTGCTCCCAAGGATTGCCGAAGCGATTCGGAGCCGGGATGGCCGAGTTGAAAAAGCCCGGAACCAGCACGAGATTGTAGTTGTAGGTCGCGGCTTGAGCGAAAAGCCCGAAACAGAAAGCTAACAGAAATAAAACAGTTTTCATCTTCCCCTCACGAACAGGTTGGATATCTGCTGGCCCTGAAAACCAGTCAATCACAGACTCTAGTCAGGCCCAGAAATCGGACGCAACGACTGATGAGATGGGTTAAAAGAAAAGCTGGGGAGGGCTATAAGAGCGCCGCATCTAGCGCTTTGCGGTAAGATGCAAGGCGTAAAAATAAAGACCCCTTCAGCTGAAACTGAAAGGGTCTTTGGTGGTTTTTCGAATTTAAAAAGGACTTTATTTACCCGAGTGAGCCGATCGGCAGGCGCGAACGCCGGCACTGATTGTTGTCTTTTTTGCCGTCAAGCTTTGGATGTATTCGGCACCGGCTTTAAGGGCCGCAGCGGATTTCTGAATCGCACCGACCGGCAAGTTTGGCGTATTGAACTTGTCATTAATCTTTTGTTTGTAGGCGATGTAATTCTCCAGAACTTGATCGGCGATCAGGCCATCTCGATGCATTTTACGTACGGCTTTGATCATCTCTTGGCGATCTTGGTCGTACATATAGTTCAAAGTTCCGTGCGCCGTTTTTGGCGAAACGAAACCCTCTTTGAAGATGTAACGAAGATTATGCATGAAAATACTGAGCTTCATTTTGAAGCTGAGAGATTTAATTTCTTTTTCCGAATCGATAACGGTGTTCAAAACGGCTTCACTCCAAGCGATAACTTTTTCAAGGAAAGGACGACCGACCATTTCTTTAGATGCGGCTCTGAGGTTCGCATACAGTTGCTTACGCCATTCCACAGCTGGGTTGTAGACGTAGCGGAATTTAACCGAGTTTTCGCCGAAGACGCTTTTTTGCATACGAGTGATGCTGGCAATTTCTTCGGCGCGAAGTGTTTCTTCGCCTTCTTGGAATAAATAACGCGAGTCAAATTTAGAGAATGGAATTTTAACCAGGTTGCCACCCATTTGTTCAACCATCGACCAAACGATCCATTCCGGCGAGTAAGCAAGAAGAACTTTGTCTTTCTTGTAAGCCTCCTGCACGTAATCTGGCAAAGTATCCAGGCGAATCGGATTGACCAGCTCATTCAATGTCTGAGCATGCTTACGGGCTTTTGCAAAAACTTGTTCAAGAACGACGCGCTCGTTGAGCTCACCCGCACTCCAAGCAGTTTCTAAAATTTTGAATGTCAGAATAGCAGCATCGGGCCGGCCTTCTGCCATTTGATAGGCAATGGCTTTTCGGTTGGCAAGATCCTCTGGCTTCTTAAAGAATCCAAAAACTGTAAAGCGTTCGAAAAGCTCGTCGATCACTTTGCGCAAGTAATTCGGATTGTAAGAAGCCTCGATCGTCAGCAGTTCTTTTTGAATCTCGGGACGACTTGTGAAGTACTCGATCATGCTGTCGACGCTATTCACATCGACGCCTTGGCTCGTCAGATACTCGAGCCATTGACGATTGACGCCGATATCATTTCTTTGTGATTCACGCTCGACAATCAAAGATGGGCCCAAAATTTTGATCGTGTTGATCACTTTTGGGATGGTCAAGCGGTCCGGGGTCGTCCCGTCGGCCAAATGACCAAATGGAAATTGAAACATGCGAGCCACGATTTTACCTGCAAATGGAATTGGTAAAATCGGCGCTGGCATTGATCCTTTGTATCCATCGTGGAAGCCACCGGCCAAATCAACGGCTGTATGCTGTCCAAAGTTCATCAAGATCACGCGGTCAAAGTCGCTATTGACCCGAAGCCCGATCGATACAAGCTCGTGACTTTGTGGGTTCCCTGGCAATCCGACCGTACCGCCCAGTGTATCATTCTTCATTCCGGCGAGAACGGCTCCAAAAAACGATCGGCGGCCATTGGCATCCAATTTGTCCGAGTTGATATTGACGTCAGTAACGGTCTTTGCAAAATGGTTTTTATCTGAAGAAGCACCGGATTGAATGGCCGAAGCGCCGGGTACGTTGTCAACGCCTTGATTGATCGAACTCTTTAAGGCGGCCGCATTGGGGGTTAAGCCAAAGAACATTGAGATGAACTCGACAAGATCACTGTGCAAGGTCTCGGTACCTGCATGGGCCTTCATTGATCCTGTCAATAAAGTAGCCACAAGACAAAATTTGGCGACGGATCTGAGCATGTTAACCTCTAACGTCCAGCTATTTCGATTTCAAAATCCAAATTCAAACCTGACGAAATCCTTAAACAAGAGTGGTGCCAATACCGGTAGATCGCTCGCGGATCATGGGGCTGGCTCAAGCGAAACGGTGATAATCGCGTCCAGTTCATAAAAATAGTATCCAGCTTTCTGCGTACCGGGCCGAACGAGCTGCAGTGTCGGCAGCTTCGTAATAGGTGAAGGCAGCGTGACGGCCTCTAAACTTCTGTTTTTGGATGGATCGTGTGGGTCTTGAATCACGACCTCATTCGGGGATTTGATTTCCCGAAGGACGACAAAATGTCTTCCGACGACGGTGCCGTATTCGCCGATGACCTTAAAGATTAAGATCTTGTTTTCGTTTTCCGCGATTGGCTTTAACAAAACTTTTGTCGGCATTTTCAACCAGTTTCGCACCCCTTTTTTCGCCGGCGGACGCAACATCATTGTTGTCGCCTGGTCGATCTGGGTTTTGAATGTCACACCCGGGATGTACTGATTGAAATAACCAAAAAGTTGGGTCATGTTTTGATTGGTGACTTTGCCCGAGCGCAACTCTGGAAGATCTTGAAATGCTTTCCTTAGAATCGGTTGAAGATCTAAAGGTGTCTGTCTGCTAAGGCGCGCGTGAATCGCCTGTAGCAGATTGGCGGCCGAGACGGTCGCACAAGCACCGCCCGAACTGCCATAGGTGATTTCGTTATCGTAATCTCTTTGCATGGCAAAGACGGATTTTTCTTTTGCCATCAGGTCATTGAAAACAAAAGCGGTGGGAAGCAGATCCAATCGGTGATGAGTCGAACGGCAATTCGGAGCCGCCCAAGTGAACAACGTGAAGAGAAGTGTGCAAAGAAGAACAGCGCCGATCTTTATCATGGCGTGATCCCCACGGCCATATTCCACAAGTCATCGCCGTAAAGACGACGAACCACATCCTGTCTCAGGACATGGGTCGTTCCGTCGGCGATGCGCAGGCCTTGCAGATCGGCGACCCGTCTTGGGAGATCGGTCTCATCGGTGTAACCGTGGGCGCCGAAAACTTCCATCGTAAAATCTGCGGCTTTCAAAGCCCATTCGACACCTTCCGCTTTGGCCATGGCAGCAAGGGCAGCGGCCTCCTCGTATTTGCCCTTATCTAAAAGTAGTGCTGCTTGTTTGATCAGAAGGCTTGCCATGTGAAGCTTGGCTGTGTGTTCGGCCAAGGCTTGCTGCAAATGTGTGAAGCGACCGATCGGTCCACCGAAAGCTTCGCGTGTTCGCATGCGCTCGACCAGCTGATCTAAGGCGCCCTTGCCGGTACCGATGGCGGCCGAGGCCATCATCAAACGCCAGTATGTAAAGTGATCGCGGAAGACGGATCCGCCTTTGCCGTGATCGCCGATGCGAAATTTTTCTGGCACGAAAAGATCTTTAAAAGAAACTCCGCCGAAAGAATTTCCTTGCAGACCGTGTGCGTTGAGTTGCGTGAATTCCAAGCCTGGATAATCGATGGGAATCAAGAAGGTGTTCAGTTTGCCATTCGGTGCACCAGCTTCGGCCTGCGTGAACAAGATGATGTGTGTCGCCGATGTGAAGCGAGCATTGTACATCTTGGCGCCTGTCAGTTTGTAACCGCCTTCGACTTTTTCTGAAACGCTGGTCATGGCTCGCATATTGGAGCCGACGCTTTCTTCGGTGATCGCGATCGACATATAGGCTTTGCCGCGCGCGACTTGCTGAAGAACCTCGCGCATCTCGGGGTTTCTGTTGATCTCGTGCAGAAGCGGGCGCGAGTGGGCTCCGCCGACCACATCGCGAAGATCCAAGGCGTATCGTCCGGCATGTTCGAAGACCTGGACCATCTTGCTGGGGGAGAACTCTTGCCCGCCGACGGATTTCGGTAGGTCCAATCCCGGAAGACCTTGGGATGCAGTCTTTTCGCGCCAAATGCGGGGCGAGGTGAACTGCGTGGTGCCGCGAAGTTCGGCCGCGGTTTGATCGATTGTTTTCAAAATTCCGTTCAATGTCGGGCTTTTCGATGTTGATGCAGACAAAGCTGTACCGTGAGAAGTTCGATGAACTTTTCGACAGATGACAATTTCGGCTTGAGCATACGGACCAAAGCTCAGCAAAAAGCCAACAATGAGAAGAAGAGACGTGTATTTCATGTCAGGCGGATCGTCTGCGATTCATGTGCCAGCTGATGGACCAGATTCGCCCTTTCCCATGAAATCCAGGCCGCAGTCAAATCTAGGTTTGCTACTCTATTGATGTGTTCCAATAACTTCAAAAGAGGTCCAGAATGAATCGTTTGATAATGATTCTGAGCAGTCTTCTGTTGCTCTCGGCGTGTTTCTCGAACCAACACAAAGAGGCGAGCTACAGGACTCCTGCTGCAGATACCACTGCTTACGCAAACCAATATGACGGAGAGCTCGGCGCCTACCTCGCGAACGATCCCTTCTCTCGCGATGGGTATGACCACAATCAAGATGGCACCTACACCAATCGCAAATTCCAATTCGGAAAAACTCTTTCCAAAGAACAAGAGATCAAAGAACTGGCCGGTCGCGAGATCTGGTTCAAGTCGGCTCCGAATGAACGCTTCCACACTTACTATTTCCCGCAGAAGCTGAATTCGCCGATCGCTTGGTACAAAGTTCTGCGTGCCGACCGTCATGACAAACGCTTTATGTCTTGGGGTTTGATCAACGATCCAGACTGCTGCGTGCCTGGCAAAAACTGTAAAGAAAAAGGCCTGAAATATCACGGCGGCGAACCAACCATGCAAGACACTTATGGTTGGGAATACTGCGCTGGGGACGAAGCGCTTTTGGATGCGGTGAAAAACAAAACGGCTTGGCGCGATCCTGCTTGTGACAATCCGGTCGTCAAAGCGGCCGATGCGTTGGACGTGGATGGTGCCGGTCGACAGCGTCCACGTGAAAGTCGCTGTGAGTTGGCCTTCGGTAATCCGACAGGTGCGATCGGCTATCGTAAATTTCCAAATCCGCGTTTCAATGCGGCTCGCTGGGAAAAAATCGGCGGTTGGGAAGGCTTTGAAAAACGCATGACCGAAGCTGAAATCGATGCTTCGATCGAGCCCCCTTTCCGTGTGGGTAAAGCGTGTTCTTCATGTCACGCGGCTTTCGATCCTTTGAACCCGCCTTTGGATATCAACAATCCGGGCTGGCACAACGTCAAAGGTGAAACCGGAAATCAGTACATCAATATCTCTTCAGTTCTGGGCAGTGGCGCGAAAGAAAATAGCATCGAATATCAAATGTTCGTGCATGCGCGTGCCGGTACGGTCGATACATCCGCGGTTCCACACGATTTCGTGAACAACCCAGGGACGATCAACGCTTTGATCAACATCGAACAGCGTCCAAAGTTCGACGAGGTCGTCTCTCGTTGGGATAATGTGGCTTCTTGCAACCCGGGACCTGATTGCCAAAAGATCACTTACAAAGATGGTGGAGTGAAATTCTGGCAGTATCGTAAAAACAAAAAGATGCAAGTCATGCACATCCTTAAAGGTGGCGAAGATTCGGTCGGTGCCGATCTGGCCGCGCAACGAGTGTACGTGAACATCGGGATGTGTGCCGAGCAATGCTGGGTGAATCATCTGAACAACTTGCGCGAATTGGATCCGGCGCAGCGCGGATTCCAGCAGACGCCATTTAACATTGCTCAGTGCCGTCAGGATTGCGCAAGCTGGCGTGCCAACGAAGACCGCATTGGCGATGTCTTTGATTACATCTTGTCTCGTCGACCGACAGACTTGAAAGATTCAACGCTGTTCTCGAAGGTTCCGGCGCAGACTCGGGACGCGAAACTGGCTGAATTCTTGGACAATCGTTACGGCGGATCAGGATTGGTTGCAACCGGGGCGCAAGTCTTCGCCCAGAACTGTGCCCAGTGCCATTCGTCACAGAATACGAATAAGAACGACATGTCGAACGATAACGGATCTTTTGAAAATGTCGATTTCTTCGCCAAGACGACTTTAGCGAAAAGTGGTGAAGTGATTCGGGCTGATTGGATGGGGAACGACAAATCCACGGATGTGGCGACGGTCGGAACTTACAAATGCCGCTCGCTTCACAGCAATCACATGACGGGTCATGTCTGGGAGCAATTCGCTTCCGAAACAAATCGCGCTCGTCCGGCGGTCTTGACCGGAATCCGCTCGGAAAAACTGGGTGGCGGTCGCGGCTATTATCGCAATATTTCGCTTTTGAATTTGTGGGCGCATGCTCCGTTCTTGCACAACAACTCGGTCGGACCCGAGATTTGCGGTTACGACAGCGACGTGGCTTACAATCCATGGCGCTCGACGATCGATGGACGTCAAACGGATCCACAAAAGAAATTCCAATGCGATGGCAAATTTGATCCAAGCACCGAAGGTCGCCTGGTTCTGTTTGAAAAATCGGTGGACGAGCTTTTAACGCCGCCGCAAAATCGCCGCAAGAAGGTCGCTTTGACGGATACTCCGATCCGCTTCCCGCTGGCGATGAGCTTGAACTTGATGAAAACGGCGGAACCTTTGTTCATCGATTTCCCAGTCGGGATTTCGGTCACGCAATTGGCAAGTTTCGAGATCAAAGCGTTCTCATCGGATTTGATGGGAGCATCGGTGGCTTACGAGCCTTATTTGAAAGCATCGGAAATCAAAGATGCGAAACAACGTGAAACGGCGAAGACGGCCGCGTGGAATAACTTCTACAAATACTGGCTGTCGCGCACGAACAACGATCCAGTTTCGGCAAAAGAGCTCGCGGAAACATCGCTGGGTACCTTTGAAGCTTTCCGTGGCCTGGCAGGTCTGGATATCAAGGAAAAGACTGCGGCTTATATGAAGCAATTTGGCGCCGGGCAGAATCAGCGCTTGTACACTTACCTGAAATATTATTCGGGCTGTGATGCCAACCAAGAAAACGGCGGTCACGAGTTCGGAACGGCCCTGTCTGCTGAAGAAAAGACGGCTCTGAAGGCCTTCTTGGCGACACTTTAAGAAAGGAAGACAAGATGAAAACACAAATTTTCTCTCTCTTGATTCTCGTAGCATCGATGTCGCAAGCGGCTTTGCAGCCCTATCAAAAAACGATGGCGAACGGTAAAACCATCACCTTCCTGAAAGACGCGTCGATGACGCCGGAAGCGTTCAGCAAAAGCCCATACAACATGAAGCCCGATCAGGCTTTGTTGCAGAATAATTATCCGCTCAAAGATGCTGAAAAAGCGGCGATCACGGCGGACGACATTCAAAAGATGACTCAGGAAGAAATCGATCAGCTCTATATCCGCTTGGATGCGGGCCCGATCGTTCCGGGCAGCTACAACGGCAAGATCGTCATGAACGGCGAGATGGTCGGCGATATTCGCAAACGCATTTACTCGAAGGTCGTGGGCGAAGCTCCGATCTTGGGAAAGGTCATCAGCAAGGTGTGTGATGGCCGGGATCCGGTCGAATGTTTCGGCGAGATGGCCTGGAAGGGAAAGCGCATTTATCCTAAAAACGAAGCGGGCGAATACTTGCTTCGCAATGCGATCAATGAAGCGGTCTTTATCAGCGTGCACGGCGCGATAGCGCCCGCCAAAGAAAGCGCCGGAGCCTTGTGGGCAAACGTCACGGACTTTTTCGGTGCGACCGAAGATGAAGCGGCCTTGAAAGAAATGTTCCCGGATCCGAAATCAATCAACCCTTTGAATTTGAAGGCCATGCTTTTCCCGGCGCACGTTTATTGCGGGCAAAGTCTTTTGGATCACCGCCGTGAATCGATCATCATCGATTACGCTTGGGGAAAGGACTTTAAACCTTTCAACAAGAACGTCGACGTGCTGACCGGCCCGGGCTATTTGGACATCCGCGACGAAGTCCGCATGGTGAAACCGGGTTTGTATGTGGGCCGCGCCTATACGAATAAGATTTTCTTGCTGAATTTCGTTTTGACGAACGAAGACAAAAACGTGGGAGCCTTTGCTAGCACATGTTTCGATGGAAAAAGCACGACTCGGTAATCCGGGTCTTAGCTGTCTTGGGCCTCTCGGTTGCTGGGGGGCTTTGGATTTCGAGTTTGGGACCTGCTCCCAAAAATGATACGGCTGACGTAAGAAAGCCGGCCGCTACTGCCATACAAAATTTCACCCCCGAACAAATCGCACAGGCCGAATGGTCGGTGTCGTCTTTGGATTTTGAAAGCTCGGATCCGGGGCGTGGGCGATCATATTTTGATTCGGTCTTTTCCGAAGTCCGCGATGGTAAGCGCGTTTACAATGTCCCGTATCCATTTCAAAAAGCGATGGATCGAATCAATCAGTACTTGGGCTACGGTGGACAGACCGATGCCGATAATGCCGTTCGCAGCGTGCTGTTCCCGATGGGAAGATCCTTGCAGCGAAATGCGGCGCTGCTGGGATCAGCAAAATACGATATCAATTTGTTCTTTCGCTTTCCGCGGGTCGTGGTCGGTGTCGATCGCGAACCGAAAGATGCAAGCAACCCTTTGGCTTTGAATCTGAAGGGAAGATTGTTTTTAGGCTTCCACGAAAAGTCCAAGGTGATCGAAGCCATTTCTTACAACGACCAAGAGGGTCGCTACGAATACCAAGTCGTGCGTGACTACGAACCCGGAAAAAAACCGCAGGTCGTTTACGCCAACCGGCAGCTTTGCTTAAGCTGCCATCAAAATCAGACGCCAATTTATTCGGTTGGCCCTTGGAACGAGACCAATGCACATCTGCCGATTTTCTCGGTGATCGAAAAGCAGATGACCGGGGCTTTCGGGGATGTGGCCTGCGATGGCACCCACACGCAGCCCTATTGTTTTAACAGCAGTGCATCCGGCAAACGCTATCAGTACTTTGGTGCACCGACGCGGGTGGATCTCAGCGTTCCGTATGCTCTGGATACGTTGACGGACAAAGCCAATTATTTTCACGCTTTTCAAAAAATGTGGCTGAATCTTTGTAATGGCGATGACTGCCGCAAGAAAATCACGAAGCTGATTTTGACTTATATTTTGAACGACCGCGAAGGTTTGTATCTTCCGGGCGTGGAAAAAGAAAACGCGCTGATGGCCTTTGAAGCCCGATTTCAGCAGCGTTTTCCAAACGGTTTAAAAATTCCCGAAGCCAATCTGCCAAATCGCGACCCTTTGCAAGATCGGCTCAAGACCGCAGCCGAAGTCGAAAACAGCATGAAAAGCATTGATGGTGTGATCCATGCGGGTCTTCAGGATCTGATTTCCCGCTCGGCGGTTTCGGGGCAGGTCGAACCCTTGATGGTGCGTCCACCGGCCGAGATCTGGAAATCCAGCGAGCCGGACTTCGAGCGAAACACAAATAAGATGATCGTGGGATTTGCCAATTATTTTTCGGCCCTGGACGCCAGATCAATCGATGCCTGGCTTTCGAAACATGTCGGAAGCGGCAAAGTTCAGCTCGGGCTTTTAAAAGGAACTTGCGAAATTCAAAAATCAGCGGCGACTGGCGATATGGAAGTCCAGGTCATTTGCAATCCGAAAGATAAAGCCGGCCTGGCGATGGAAAACGGATACTTTCCGATCCGCGCCGGACAGGTGCAAGGCGGTTTGGTCACAAATCTTTTCTTGTACGGAGCCGATAGCAAGTGTGACTGGCAGGCGATTCAAAGCACCGAAAATCGCGCAAATGGAATCGCCTGTCCCGCAATTCTGAATGCCGAAGCGCTGGGAAGCGTGAAGGGTGATGTTCTAACATTGCAACTGTATCATGCAAAATCCGGATTGAACGCCCGCTTGATCGATGGCCGCTTGATCGCCAAAGTCGAAATCAATTTGACCTCAGGACAAATGCAAGTCAGCATCGCGGACGATGTGGCTTTGCTTGATGGCGTAGCTGTGGGCAAAGCGGATGCTCCTTTCAATCGGACGGCGGTGATGAAATCTGTCGCTGAAATCTTGGCTGCGAAGGTTGGCGATCCGGATGCGGGTCTGGCGGGTCTTGAAAAGAATCTGGAATCCGATGTCTACACCGCCGATCAGATCTTGGCGACATACAAAAATCCGGTGAACGCGTTTGTTCACAGCTGCGGAATGTGCCATCACAATTTCGAAGGCGTGCCACCCGCATTTTTGGGATTGAAGTCGGCATCGGTGGATCTGGTCGGAAAATGTCAGCGCATCGAAGTCTGCGCGCCACGCATGTTGTACCGCCTGAAGATGCGAAACTGTGCCCCCGATCAGATTGCGAAGCTAAAGAAAAATCCAATGCCGATTCCGAACTTTTTCAAATCGACGGGTGTCAATGTGGACACTTGGCAAAAAACCGTCGCACCACAGTTGATTTCATTTGCGACCAAACTGATTCGTCCGGCTGAAATTGTCAGTTACATGGTATCTCAAGGTGTCGATGCGAAAGTGGCGCAGACAACGGTGACCGAGCTGACCCAGTCGAACTGTCCGAATGTGGATTATACGGTTTACGACAATCTACCTCGATGCGATTTTGAAAAGCTCAAGGCCGATTCGTCTTGCAGCAGTCTTATGACTGCTTTCGGAAATAATTGATCAGATAAATGTAAGTCGGAACCAAAATCACACCCATCGAAATCAGGGTGAAGAACATGCGCGATGTGAAAAAGTCCGGGATCGCGTATTCGATACCCGTGTGCCACTCTTCACCGGTGCCGGCGTAAAAGAAGCGCTTGTAGCCCGTGCCATCCCAACCCACGACCAAAACGAAAAGCATCGCCAGGTGCGACCAAATTGTTTGAAGTCTTGCGGCTTTTTGATTTCCTTTGCGGATAAAGTGATAGGTCACCCAGAAACCCAAAATCCCTTGCGTGATATTGGTCGCGGCAAAGATGCAGACCAGCCATGCCGGCAAAGATTCGTGATTGCGGGCCACAAACATGGTTTCCCAACCTGGATTGTCCCACAAAAGATAAATTCCCGACGGAGCAAAGAAAATCGCGGTCCACAAAAGGCTCAAGGTGAAGATCGGCGATTTCCAGAATGTGGTTTCTTTTTTCAAAGCCGTGCTCGCCGCTAAAGCCAGTCCCGCATTCAGTCCGTAAGACCAAAACACATCCACCTGAACCATGAAGCCTCCAAAAAGTTGATTTGAATAAGGCCACTATATCAGGTCGTCAAAACACCTCAAGCAATTGTCTTTCAACCGGCAGGCAGCCCTCACATGGATGGACGGCCTTCGCTGTGTCCAAATCAGCTGTGGTGAGTAATAAAAAGATACCAACAAAAATCTAACTCGAACGCTTTTGCGCGTAGACCAGAAGCTCTTTGCCGTTGCGGCGTTCGATGGATTGCTTCCAGCGGCCCCAGAAAACAAATTGGAAATATTTCTTCAGGCGCTGCCGAAGCTCCCATTCGGTGCCACCGAAAGGGGGATCGGCTCGGCGTTCCATGGCAAAGAAGACTCCGAATAAAAATCCGCCTGGCGCCAGCAATCGCAACCACAAATGCACCAGATCGTTTCGCTTCGAAGGATTGATGGCGCAGTAGCAGGTGTGTTCAAAGACGATATCGTAACTGCCATCGTGTTCGTGGCCCAGTTTGAAAAGATCGCTTTCAAGCCAAGTGATATTGGTCATATGGCCATACTTTTCGCGACCGCGTTTCAAAGCCTCCGGCGAGATATCGACCGCGGTGACCACGTGGCCAAGGCTCGCAAAGTGTGCGGCGTCGTTGCCGCTACCGCAGCCCAAAACCAGAACGCGGGATTTCGGCAATTTCAATCGCGGGAGCATGTCGACCAAGGCGGGGGCGGGTTGATTCAGCTCCCAGCGCGGCTCTTCGGTTTTGTAGATTTGCGACCAGTATTTTTCGGTGTGCACGTCGGGACGTGCTTGAAACCAGCCCGGGATTTCAATGGGCTCGCCATTGATGGTCACCGAATCATCATCGAACTCGTCGACGATGTTAAAGAATTCGGCCTGAGCTTTGCGCGAAAAGACGAAAGGGATTCCGGTCAAAGTCAGACCATGAAAGCGATCCCACTCGTCCACCGACAAGGTTTTTGGATCGAAAGGAATTTCCAATCCGTATGGAAGCAAAATGCGCCAGCCCGAATCCAATTTCAAAACTTGCTCGGCCACATAGGGCTCGTCGAAAGCTTCGACCAAGGCTTCGGAGCCTTGCAAAGAAGTTTGGAAGGCTCCGTTTTCGGCAAATTTTAGATTTCGAAGAAGTTCGGCGCCCGAGTTGGCGTCAGTGACACGCACATCGCCGAAAAGAGGATAACCCTCTTCATCAATGGCGATGTATTTGTCAGGCAGACTCATTACTTGTGCTCTTCAGATTTTGGAGCTTCGGCAGGAGTTTCGGTTTTTTCAGTGTTCGCAGGCTCGGTTGTGGATTCTTCTTTTGATGATCCGGTGACGATGGTTGCATCGTCGAATTGGATCGCATCGTTGGTGGTTTGAACTTTGGTCAAAACCCAGTGGTCGTTGCCCTCTGAAGTGACGCCTTTGCGCTCAAGCAGGCCTTCGCCACGAATTTGCGAGCTGACAACGCCTTCTTCGGTCGTGTCTTTGAACGAGTAAATGAAAAAGGCTTTCACTTTCTCGGCTGATTGAACTTCGGTCCAAATTTTTTCGATCACGATTTCGGACGCCGATGGCTTCTTGGCCTTGATGGTCTCGGTGATCAAATCGGCCAGTTTCTGCTGGATGCCGGAATGCGTCTCGAAGCTGATATCGGATTCGGTGTGAACCAGATTCCAAGTCCAAACTAAAGCAATCGTGAACAGAATCAAACTGACGTATTTCATGACGAATTTTCCCTCGGTTTTGCTGGTTGCGGACTCGAATGCTCTCTGCGTACAGACTTGAATTCGAGGGCAACTTCAGCTTAGCTCTCTACACATGACATTGCGTGATTTTCAGCGGGACTTCAATAAGAACTTCAATAAGATAACCGGTAATCTGACCGGCAATCTGACAAGTTTGGTTGAGAGCATTGCGACCGACGTTGCGGAGCAGGTGACCTCACCACGCACGAAGAAGGTCTTAAACTCTGCGTTAGATGTGATTCGCCCGCACTTTTTAAGTTTGGGTGCCCGAATTTCGATTCTTTCCAGCTCAAAAATTGAGCTGACCCTGCCTCGGAAGCTCAGAAATCTAGACGAACACGGACAAATCTTACCGGGCGTACAAGTTTCGGCAGCAGTCGAAGCGTACCGTCTTCTGTGGAAGCGGAATGCTCCCGAAGGTGAATTTCAAATTATTATTAAAAATGTGCAAACTCGCTTTTTGAAATTTTCAAAAGACGATCTGAAGGTTCGTGGCGAGCTGGGCGATCTGGCCCGAGAAGCCCGCTGGGCCGAGCTGGAAAAACACAAGCGCAGTCATCACCAGATGACCCTGAATCTTTTCGACAGCCAAGATCAGATCTGCACCGAAGTGGAAATCGAAAGCGAATTGCTGTTCAAAGAACTGCTAGAATGGAAATAACATGTCCGTGATTCAATCAGAGTTCGATCTGAACTCGCGCGAATTTCAACAAAATCGCGAAGCCATGCTTTCGCAACTGAACGAGTGGAAAAAGCGCATCGACCAAGTCAAGCTTGGCGGCGGCAAAGACGCTTTGGAAAAACACAAAGCCCGCGGCAAGCTGGCCGCGCGCGAGCGGATCGAGGCGATGCTGGATGCGGGAACTTCATTTTTAGAATTCTCGACATTGGCCGCTTGGGAAATGTACGAAGGCCAAGCCCCTGCCGCTGGCGTCATCACCGGTATCGGTGTGGTCTCTGGAACTGAATGCGTGATCGTGGCGAATGATGCCACCGTCAAAGGCGGAACTTATTTCCCAATGACCGTAAAGAAACATTTGCGCGCTCAGGAAATCGCTTATGAAAACGGTTTGCCATGCATTTATCTGGTGGATAGCGGTGGCGCCTTCTTGCCGATGCAGGCGGATGTGTTTCCGGACCGAGATCATTTTGGTCGCATTTTCTACAATCAAGCTCGCATGTCAGCGGCCGGAATCCCGCAGATTTCTGTCGTTATGGGTTCTTGCACAGCCGGTGGTGCTTACGTTCCGGCCATGAGCGACGAAAACGTCATCGTCAAAGACAACGGCACGATCTTTTTGGGCGGTCCCCCGCTGGTGAAAGCGGCGACCGGTGAAGAAGTTTCTGCTCAAGATTTGGGTGGGGCCGCGGTTCACTGTGAAATTTCGGGTGTGACCGATCACTTTGCCGAAAACGACGAACATGCGATTGAAATTTTGAAAAGCATCGTCGCGCATTTGAACAAGCGTCGTGCTGTGGTGATGAAAACACAAACCGTCGAAGAACCGATTTACGACGCCAAGGAAATCTACGGCATCATCTCGCGTGATGCGCGTGTGCCTTATGATGTGCGCGAAATCATCGCGCGCATTGTGGATGGTAGCAAATTTCATGAATTCAAGCACAACTATGGTCGCACACTGGTCACGGGCTTTGCGCATATCTGGGGAATGCCGGTTGGAATCATCGCCAACAATGGTGTTCTATTCAGTGAATCAGCTTTAAAAGCGGCGCACTTTATCGAACTTTGCGAACAGCGCCAGGTGCCTTTGATTTTCTTGCAGAATATCACCGGCTTTATGGTCGGACAGAAATACGAAAACGAAGGCATCGCCAAACACGGAGCGAAAATGGTGATGGCCGTTTCCAACGCCCGCGTTCCAAAATTCACAGTCGTGATCGGTGGATCTTACGGTGCCGGAAATTACGGAATGTGCGGACGGGCCTTCCAGCCACGCCAATTGTGGATGTGGCCAAACGCTCGCATCTCGGTCATGGGTGGCGAGCAAGCTTCAAATGTTCTTTTGACGGTGAAGCTGGATCAGCTGGCCGCGAAAGGCGAGAAGATGAGCACCGAACAGCAAGCGGAATTCAAACGTCCAACTTTGGAAAAATACGACAAAGAAAGCTCGGCTTATTATTCCAGTGCGCGCATTTGGGACGATGGCATCATCGATCCGGCGGATACGCGTCGGGTTTTGGCTTTGGGAATCGCAGCCAGTCTGAATAAAGACTGGGGACCGGCTTCTCAGGGCGTCTTCCGCATGTAATTGAAAGCAAGGTTACGGGTATGTTGAAAATCACCGAAGAAAAAAATATCGCGCTGGTCAGTCTGAATCGACCCGAGATACGAAATGCCTTCGATCCAAAACTGATCCAAGAGATCACCGACACCTTTCGCAAACTGGCGGCTCGTCAGGATTTGCGCGCCATCGTTTTGTCTGGCGAAGGCAAGGTCTTCTGTGCCGGTGCGGATTTAAATTGGATGAAGAGCATGGTCGATCTGACCTTGCAACAAAACGAGCAAGATGCGCACAAGCTTTTTGAAATGTTCGAAAGCATTTGGAACTGTCCAATGCCGATCATCGGTGTTGTGCATGGGGCGGCTTTCGGTGGTGCTTTGGGATTGATCTCGGTCTGCGATTACGTCATCGCCGAAGAGAAAACACAGATGTGCTTTTCCGAAGTTCGCATCGGCATCGTGCCGGCAGTGATTTCGGGATTTATTTTCCAAAAGGTAACGCCCGCGCAAGTGTCGCATCTGATGATTTCGGGCAAAGTGTTTGCGCCGAAGGATGTTTTGGCTTCGGGCTTGGTGCAAGAAGTGGTGGCCGAAGCACATTTGGCGGAAACTTTGGCGAAGACAGTTCGTCTTTTCCAAGATGCGGGACCCGAAGCGGTTCGTGAAACGAAACGCTTGCTGCGAAAACTTCCGAATCTTAGCTGGAGCGAAACAAAAAAAGAAACCAGTCAATCCATTGCTCAACGTCGGGTCAGCGCTGAAGGCCAAGAAGGATTGAAAAGCTTTTTAGAAAAACGTGATCCCAACTGGAAGGTCTCTTTGTGAAACCGATCAAAAGAATCGCCATTGCCAATCGGGGCGAAGTCGCCGTCCGTATCATCCGCGCTTGTGAAGAGCTGGGGATTGAAACCGTGCTTCTGCATTCAGAAGCTGACGTGCAAACCCGCGCCTATCGCTTGGCCGGAAAGAAAATCTGCATTGGGCCCGCACCGACCGCGGAAAGCTATCTAAACATTGAAGCCAATATCAACGGGGCCGTTGCGGCTGGTGCCGATGCGGTTCACCCAGGGTTTGGATTTTTGTCTGAAAATGCCGATTTCGCTGAAGCCTGCGAAAAAGCGGGACTGATCTTTATCGGTCCGTCTCCGAAAGCGACCCGCACATTGGGCGACAAGGTCAGCTGCAAAGAGCTGGCAAAAAAATTAGAACTGCCATTGGTTCCGGGCTACGAAGGTGAAAACCAAACGGTGGAGTTCTTGGTTCAGGAAGCCGCGAAAATTGGATTCCCCGTGATCGTGAAAGCCGCCGCTGGTGGTGGCGGTCGCGGGATGAAAGTTCTGCGTTCCACCGAAGAAGCCCGCGAGCTGATCGAATCCGCGCAGCGAGAAGCGCAAAGCGCTTTCGGTTCGCCGAAAGTCTTCTTGGAAAAATACCTGGATCGCGCCAAGCACATTGAATTTCAAATTTTCGGCGATGCCACGGGACGCGTGATCCATTTGATGGACCGCGAATGCTCGGTGCAACGTCGTCATCAAAAAATTATCGAAGAAGCGACTTCGCCATCCTTAACCATGGATTTGCGACGCAAAATGGGGGAAGCGGCGATCTTGATCGCACAGCGGGCGGGATACAAAGGCGCCGGTACGGTCGAGTTCCTTCTGCAAGACGGTCAGTTTTATTTGCTCGAAGTGAACACACGTTTGCAGGTTGAACATCCGGTCACCGAGATGGTCATGGGCGTGGATCTTGTCAAAGCACAGATTTTGACGGCCCAGGGCGAGCCTGTTTTTCCGGATACGCAAATCCAAGCGCCGCGCGGGCATTCGATCGAATGCCGAATCTATGCGGAAAATCCATATCTTGGCGGCGTTCCGTCGACAGGATTGCTTGGCAAAGTCGAATGGCCCGAGGGTCCAGGCCGCCGCTTTGAATATGGTTTCGACGAAGGGGATGAGATCACTCCTTTCTATGATCCGATGATTGCCAAAGTCATTGTTTGGGATGAGACTCGGACCCGAGCCATTCAAAAAATGAAACAGGTTCTGAAAGAGTCCGTCGTGTTTGGCGTGCACACCAACATTCCATATCTGCTTGAAATCTTAAGCCATCCCGAATTTGTAAATGGCTCGATGACAACACGTTTTATCGAAAAGAACTTTGCCGAAGCTTTGAAAATGCCAGAGCTCACAGCAGCCGAAAAGGAATTCGCGGAAAAAGCGATGAAGCAAATGGCGCCCAAGCTGACCGAATCTGGTCTTTCCAACTTTAATTCTCCTTGGCAGTCTTACTGGAGAGGTGTGTAGTGAAAAACACAGCTCAAATGGTCAAAGGTCAAATGTGGGTTCACTTTGAAGGCCGAACTTTTATTTACGAGAATCCTTCGCAGAAGAAATTCGGAGCCAAAGGTGCCGGCAAAGCCAAGTCAGGCGATTTGGTCGCGCCGATGCCAGGCAAAGTGACCAAGCTTCTGAAAAAGACCGGCGACAAAGTGGCAGCCGGTGATGTGGTGCTGGTGATGGAAGCGATGAAGATGGAGTACACCCTGAAAGCCGACGTGGCCGGCGAGGTCACAAGTCTTGCGTGCAAGGTCGGCGATCAAGTGGCGCTGGGCAAGCTGCTGGCGCAGATCAAAGAGGACAAATAGGAGCTTCTGATGGCGGCGACTCAAAAAGTTCAAATCGTGGAAATGGGATTGCGAGACGGTCTTCAGAACGAGAAGACGGCAGTTTCTGTGGAAACACGGGTTGAATTGGCGCGCCGTTTGTCTTTGGCTGGTGTGAAGCGCATTGAAATCGGCGCTTTCGTCCGTGCTGACAAAATTCCGCAGATGGCGGGTTCAAAAGAAGTCGTTGCTGGCGCTTTGAAATTACAAAAGGAAAAGAAAATCGGTAAAGACATCGAATTTTCAGTGTTGGTTCCAAACGAACACGGCATGAAAGAAGCGTTGGAATCCGGCGTGAAGGAAATCGCGATCTTCGCTAGCAGCTCGGAATCTTTTTCGAAAGCCAATATCAACTGCACGATTGATGAAAGCTTTGAACGCTTCAAGCCTGTGATGGCCATGGCGAAGAAAAATAAAATCCGCGTGCGCGGTTACCTGTCTGTTTGTTTCGGTTGCCCTTACGAAGGTGCCGTCTCTGAAAAAAAGGTCGTCGAGCTTGCGGTGCGCCTTCATAAACTGGGATGCTTTGAAATTTCCATTGGCGACACCATCGGTGTGGCCGATCCCAAGCAAGTTGAAAGCTTAGTGAAAAAGCTGAAGGCGAAAATTCCCTTAAAGAAAATTGCATGTCATTTTCATGATACACGCGGAACGGCCGTGGCCAATATTCTCAGAGCTTACGAGCTCGGTGTGCGCGTGTTTGATTCCAGCCTGGGTGGATTGGGTGGATGCCCTTATGCTCCGGGTAGCGCTGGCAATGTGGCGACCGAAGATGTCGTTTACATGTTCGAGCGTATGAACGTGAAAACAGGTTTGGATTTGAAATCATATATTGATATCGATCGTTGGATGAGCACTCAGATGCAGAAAGAACTTTCGTCGAAAGTCGCAAAGGCGGGCTTGCCGAAAGCTTAAAGACATCTGATAGGAGACTGTATGCGCATTTCGGATGTTTCCATTCGCAACCCTGTATTTGCCTGGATGTTGATGTTGGGATTGATCGTTTTCGGGGCGATCTCTTTCTCCCGGATGGGGGTCAGCCAGCTGCCGGACGTCGACTTCCCGGTGGTGAACGTTTCTGTCACCTTAGAGGGGGCCGCGCCCGAGATCATTGAGACGACAGTCGTCGATCCGCTCGAGGACGCGCTTTCAACCGTTGAGGGTATCCGTAGCATCACTTCGACCAGCAAAACCGGAATTGCCAATATCACGGTCGAATTCGAGTTGAACCGCGACATCAACGTGGCCCTTCAAGAGGTGCAAACCAAGGTCGCACAAGCCCAGCGTCTTTTACCGACGGATGTGGATGCGCCGGTGATCTCAAAAACCAATCCGGACGATCAGCCGATCCTTTGGCTGGCTCTAACCTCCGAAAAAAATGATCTTGAATATCTCAACAAATATGCGCGTGATGTGTTGAAAGATCGTTTTACCACGGTCCCCGGCGTGGGAGAAGTCACTTTGGGTGGTTACACGGATCCCGCCCTGCGCGTCTGGGTGAAGCCAGAAACGCTGACCCGCTACAATATCGCGGTCACCGATATCATTAGCGCCATCAAGAATGAACATTCGGAAGTACCAGGCGGATTCGTCGAAACGGATAAACGCAACTTCAACGTTCGCACCATGGGCGAGGCGAAATCGGTCGAAGAATTCAAAAACATTGTGATCAGTCAGCGGGCCGGCCAAGCCATCGCCGATCCTTCGAATATGCTAAAGATCGGACAGGTCGCGCGAGTCGAAGAAGGTTTGGAAGATGTTCGCCGCATCTCTCGGTTCAATAAGCAAATGGCCTTGGGTCTTGGAATCAAGAAGCAACGCGGATCGAACGCGGTCGCCGTAGCGCGGGCGGTGAAAGAGAAAGCGAATGAAGTAAATGGCACTTTGCCTGAAGGCATGAAGCTCACGGTGAACTCGGACAGTACGGTCTTCATCGAACAGTCGGTGGATGCGCTGACGCATCACTTGGTGTTGGCGGTGATTCTGACTTCGCTTGTATGCTGGATGTTCTTGGGAAGTTTTTCGGCGACTTTCAATGTTTTGCTTTCGATTCCGACTTCGATCATGGGGGCCTTTATCGGCCTTTATTTCGCGGGCTTTACACTGAATACGTTCACGCTTTTGGGTCTGACATTGGCGATCGGTATCGTCGTCGACGATGCCATCATGGTTCTAGAGAACATATTCCGCTACAACGAAAAAGGCCGTGGTCAAGTCGCATCCGCCATCATCGGCGCCCGCGAAATTACATTTGCCGCTTTGGCGGCCAGTGTAGCGGTCATTGCCATCTTCTTGCCGGTTGCTTTTATGAAGGGTGTGATCGGGAAATATTTCTTGCAGTTTGGAGTGACCATCTCGCTTGCGGTGTTCCTGTCGCTGGTCGAATCCCTAACCATCACGCCGATGCGTTGCGCGACTTTCGTTCATATGAGCGAACGGACGTCATGGCTGGGACGAAATTTCGAGCGCGGCATGCACAAGCTTCGTGAATTCTACGAAAAATCTTTGGTTTTCTCGTTGAATCACAAGTGGACCGTTTTGATCGTGTCGATTCTTCTGGTGGGAGCTTCTTTCGGAGTCGTCAAACTTCTTCGACAAGAGATGATGCCGGTGCAAGATCAGTCGCTCTTTTTGGTGCGCTTTCAAACTCCGATCGGAAGCTCTTTGGCGTTTACCGACGATAAAATGAAAAAGGTGGAAGATTGGTTTTCGAGCCGTCCCGAAGTGGAGCGCATGTACGCCGCCCTGGGCGGATTTTCGGGTCAGTCGAACGACTCGAACACGGGAATGATGTTCATCACGATGAAGCCAAAAGGGACCCGTGAGATCTCTCAGCAAGACTTCATGGAGGTCGCCCGTCAGGAACTGCGAAAAATTCCGGATGTGAAAGTCTTTATGCAGGATCTTTCAACCCGGGGCTTCGGCACGGGACGCGGGTTTCCGATCGAGATCCGTGTTGCCGGTCCGAACTGGGATAAACTGGCCGAGCAAAGCGAAAAACTGATGGAGTCGATGCGCAAGTCCGGATTGATGACCGACGTCGATTCCAACTATCTTTTAGGGATGCCCGAGATTCAAATCGTACCCGAGCGAGTGCAGGCAGCCTTGCACGGGGTGAGCGTCGGCGCGATCGGAACGACGGTGAATGCCTTGATCGGTGGGGTCAAAGCTGGACAGTATCCGAAAGATGGTCATCGCTATGATATCCGTGTGAAAGTCGAACAGAGCAAAAATCAATTGACCGAGATCAAAGATCTTTTGATCGGCAATTCGCGATCGAATTTGATTCCCATCACGAAAGTCACAAAGCAGGAAACGAAATCCAGTCTGCAATCGGTTTCGCGTGTCGACCGTCAGCGTGCGATCAGCATCTATGCAAACTTGAAAGGTAAAGCCTCGCAGCAAGCGGCCTTGGATTTTATTTTCAGCAAAGGCAAAGAGGAACTCGAGGACGGTTACACGATCGAACAGACAGGGACTTCTAAAACTTTCCAAGAATCATTCGACAGTTTGATTTTTGCTTTGGTATTGGGGCTTTTTGTTGCCTACATGGTTTTGGCTGCACAGTTTAACTCCTACATCGATCCGATGGCGATCTTGATGGCGCTTCCATTCAGCTTCAGCGGAGCCTTCTTCGCTCTGTACCTGACAGGGCAATCGATCAACATCTATTCGTTGATCGGAATTCTTTTGTTGATGGGAATCGTGAAAAAGAACTCGATCCTGTTGATTGAATTCACCAACACTTGTCGCGATCGCGGGGCTCCGGATGCCCGATCGGCGTTGATGGAAGCCTGTCCGACGCGTTTGCGTCCGATCCTGATGACCAGTTTCGCGACGATGGCCGCTGCCGTTCCGTCGGCCGTCGCAACGGGTGCCGGTTCTGAAACGTTCAAACCGATGGCGATCACACTGATCGGCGGGGTCTTTATGTCGACACTGCTGACGTTGTATGTGGTGCCATGTGCGTATTTGATTATGGATCGCCTGCGCAAGCGGGATGCGTCTCGCGAGGAAATCAAGAAGGCCTTCGCGGAAGTCGGGGACGAGGCTCTGGAAGCCTGATCAAAGCGCGAACTTTATTTTTGTAGAAAAGCCAAAAGATCTGGCCTTCAGACCGTGATTTTTTGGCCCCGTGTTTGCTCTGCAAAACGTCATGCTGAGACGTCGTTCGTTGCACTGGTGGACAGCTCTGCTTGTGCTCACTTTTACGGGACTTCTTGTGGTTTTTGCCTTTGTCGCAAGAAAGCCGCTTTGTATTGAATCCAAGCTTGTCGAAAGAATCGACAGTGTCTCAAGCAAAGGGACTTCGATTGCTTACCGCTGTGGTCTGCATCGTCATGTCGATTATGATCAAATCTTAGCAAATCAAACCCGCGATTTGGGCCGCCGTCTGCAAAAGCTTGAGAAAGTTTTGGAATGGGTGAAGCCCTTGCAAAGCCGCGTGAGCCTGACGATTTTTGAAGGCACAGGCACTATCTATCGTATTCGTGATCATCAGATCTTCATCAGCGAATCGATTCTGAAAAGCCAAGGCCAGCTGGAAAAAGCCTTCTTGAAAGTTTGGTTTCGCGAAAATGCCAATATCAATCTTCAGTCTCAGTTTTCGGTTGAAGAAAGCATGACGGATTTCTTGTATTACGCTTTGCTGGGCGATTTCAAAATCCAACATCCGATCACCGGCATCGTCTTCAACGAAGAAACAGAAGCCCGGTGGCCGCAAGTTCTGATGAACTTTAAGGGCTATTGCAAAAGCCTGTGGAAATCCAACGAGCACGAGCCTTTGTGCGAAGATAGCCTCATTGATGCGCGGGCCGATGAAATCTATCAGCCGGTGTTACGTCCGCTGCTGTCGCAGTCCTTAATGGAAGCCTTTAACAATATGGGAAATCAAGATCGCCTGGATTTCTTAAAGCTTCTGCCCGAGATTTTAGCGACCTCTGAATTTCACGATAAGAACTTTGGGATGAGCTATTTAGAGCCGCATCAGCAAACCTATCACGAGGCTGCGACCCATCTGGACAATTGGAGCTACTTTCTATCAAACGTGATGGAGACGAAAGCTCTGACCCAAAAGTTTGCGCATTATTTCGATGCGGCTTTAAAGCGTCGTGGTTTCAATGAATCGTCCCCGCAAGCGGCGTTAGATGTATTGATCGTTTCAGACGAGTCTTCGAAAGAGATTTCGAAAGAAATCCAGAAACAGCTGAAATCAAAAACCACCAAGCTGATTGGCTTCGAGTCCAAAGGCCAAGTGCAGATGGGGTTTGAAAACGAACCTTTGAGCCTGAAGGTCTTGGGACCCATCCAGGCGACGAATGGGATTCTTCTTCATTGCGGGATGCCTTCGCTTTCGGTGCTGAAATCTTTCTCTCACCGTGTGCAGAAGCTTCTGTATGTGAACGCCTGCGAAAACGACAGCGTCCGCCTGGACGGATTCATCCAAAAAGGAATCTCAGATTTTGCTGTGCAGAATCCTAAGATCAAGTTTGCCGAGCTGCACATGCCATCTCTGATGATGGCTCTGCAAAAGGCCCCAAGTCTGCATCCGATCGAATCTGTCGCTCAAAAGAAACGCGAGTTGTTAAACCCTTTGGGCTGGCAAGAGCCGACTTATGACGAAAGCATCAAAGCTTATCGTGCAAATAGCGCGATCGAGATGCTAGACTATTATCGTCTATGACGAACGAGTTTAAATCCTTCAAAGATTTCTATCCCTTTTATCTTCAAGAGCACCGATTGCCGAAAACGCGAGTTCTGCATTTGATCGGCACCAGCTGTGCGATCTTGTGGATTCTGGGGGTTGGTTTCTTTTCGGACAATTGGGCTTGGATATGGCTCACTCCGATTTTCGGATACGGATTTGCTTGGGTTGCGCACTTTCACGTCGAGCACAACCGGCCTGCTACCTTCACGCATCCGATTTACAGTTTGATCGGCGACTTCCGCATGGCTTTCGATATTATTCGTTATCGCAAGCTCTTGTTTGAAAAAAAGTAAGAACAGTCGTCATTTCATCACTCCAAGTACGGATCTATTTCCACACCGAAGTGTCAAAGAATAATTACAATTTCATTTTCAGGAAACTTTCGCGCGACTTTTCCTTTCTTGTAAATTGAGAAGACCTTGCTCTCTCCTTTATATTCCGACCACCAAACAAACCGATGAATCAATCATCGCAAATATTCTCAAAGGAGAGAAAAATGAAAACACGTTTAATGTTGGTTGCATCTGCAATCATGACCGTCATGACAATCGCAAGCGCTGCACAAGCTCGCACTTTGTATTGGACGGGCCAAGCTGGAACATACGGTGGATACTATGCTTGTGAAGGACAAGCGATTACAGACGGATTGAATGGTGCGCGCCGTTCTTGTGTGAACGATTACAAAATCCAGTCACAGGCTTGTTACGACGCGCCGATCGTTCAAACTGATTACGTAGATTCTTATATGTACAACGACGGTTGGACGACTTGCTCGATCAAAGTCACGATTCAAGTTCCATAGTTCCCAAGAGCCTCTCTGAGAAATTCAGAGAGGCTCTTTTTTCAAGCAAGGTCATATATGAAATCACTTTTTCTTTCTCTTGTTGTTGCTCTCTCTTTTGCCAACGCAAACGCATCCGAACCAACTGTCGTTGATTTGAAAGATCAGCCAGAAGCTTCGGCCATTCCAGCCGCAGAATCTGAGATGCCGGTAACACCCAAAAAGAAAATGTCCGAGCTGAAAAAGAAAATCATCCGTAACTTTATGAAGCTAGATGGTGATCTGACCGCGATTCACCAAGCCTTGTGTTTTCATGACCGCTACAAAAACACAAAATTTCCGGCTTATGGCGATTCTGGCAAAAGTGAGATCGATTTTCGTTCTTCGCCTTATATGATGATCTTCGATATGACCAAGTCATCTCGTCTGCCACGATTTTTCGTGATCAACTTGCAGACGGGTGAAGTCGAAGCCACCGTGGTGGCGCATGGTCGCGGTCGCGGCATGCAAGAAACTGAAAATATCGAATTTGCTCGTTCGATGTCGAACGAAAATGGATCTTATCTTTCTTCGAATGGATTTTTTATCACCGGTCAGAAATACAGATTGAACAATCCGGCCTGGAAAATCGGAATGCATCTTTATGGATTGGAAAAAGGAATCAACGATCAGGTCTTCAGACGTGAGGTCATCATCCACGGAGATCCCGGGATGCGCGGACCTTTGATTTCTTCGACAGGTCGCGAAGATTTCACCGCGATGCCGGTCTCTGAAGTTCAGCCCTTATCTTGGGGTTGCATGATGCTTCCACCGATGGTCGCCCAAACCGTGATGGAAAGAACAAAAATGGAAGCGGGAAGTTCTAGCGGAAGTTTGGTCTATGCTTTCTCGCAAGAAGAAAAAGATTACGGACCTTTGTTCTGCGGCGGCGATTAGACCGCCACAGATTTTGACCCGAAAAGATCTTATCCGTGAGCCCGAATCTCTTTGGTTTGATTTTTCTCGTTTACAAAGACGCAAACGGGTTTGTGATTGTTCGCTTCTTGCTCGCTGAAGCCAGCGTAAGCCGCGATAATCACGATATCACCCTTATGCACATGACGAGCCGCTGCCCCGTTTAAGCAGATTTCACCTTCTTTACCCAAAATCACATAAGTGTGAAAGCGCGCGCCGTTATTGCAATTGTAGATATCCACCTGTTCATAAAGACGAAGACCTGCGTCCTTAATCAATTTCGGACAAATCGAAATCGAACCTTCATAATTCAAATCCGCATCCGTCACAGTCGCCCGATGAATTTTGCACTTCAACATATTCAACATCATATTTACCTCTTTGGTGCCTGATACCCTTTGGTACTGCGGCGCCACAAGTGGCGCTTTGCAGTACCAAAGGGTATCAGGCACCCTTTATGAATTCATTTTCAAGGCTTGTAACAGGCCCTGCAGCACCAAATCGGGCTGTGTTACATCAAAAATCTTTTCTTTTTCAAACAACGATGAAAAACCACCAGTTCCAATGATAAACGGTTTTTCGCCCTCAAAGCATTCATCCGAGATACGCTTCGAGATTTCACGAATTGTGCCCAGATGGCCAAAATACAATCCTGACTGAATACTTTCGGTCGTTGATCGTCCTAAGGCCTCTTTCATCGCGATAATTTCGACCGAAGGAAGTTTTGCCGTTTGGTTTTCCAAAGCTTCCATGGTGATTCGCAAACCCGCCACGATCGATCCGCCCAGATAATTCTTATCCTTTGAGATCGCACAGAAAGTCGTCGCCGTTCCCAGATCCACAATCAGAAGATTCTTCTTTGGATAAAGATGGGTCGCCGCGATCGAGTTGGCAATGCGGTCGGCACCGACTTCCAAAGGATTGCGGTAATCGATCTTCAGTCCTGTTTTCACACCGGCCTGAAGCAAGAAGGGGTTCATGTTGAAATACTTCTTGCAGGCGTTCTTCATCGAATACACAACGTCCGGCACGACCGAGCACATGGCAATGTGCGTGACCTTGGCCGGATCCATCGAATTTTCACGCAAGATCGAGCGTAAAAAGATTCCGATCTCGTCTGAAGACGCACCGGTCTTCGAAGTTTTGCGGAAGCGGAACTTCAGAACGTCTTTTTCGAAGACGCCGCCGTAAATTTGGCTGTTGCCGACATCAAGGGCCAAGATCATACAAACTCCTTCATCAGATATTCCCCGAGATAAAATCCAAGCTCCTGCTTGCCGCGCAGGTCTGCAACTGGATCCAATCGTTTAAAAATATGAAACACATGTTCGGGCGTCATTTCGGACATGTCGTTCTGCACGACCAGATCGGCCGCCGAATGCTCGAAAAGCTTGGTGACCGCCTTTTGCTGATCGGCTTTGCTAACGCCGGCGGTGAGCTTAAAGGCCACCACTTTCAAATCCGGATTGCCGGCCATCGCTCGCAATTGGTCGACCAGCTTCGGATTGCGTTTGAAATGCAAAGTCAGCTCGGAATCCGAAGACATTTTCACCGTGCTGGATTTCATCGGTGAAAAATCGCTGACCGCCGCCAAATGCACGACGGCCTGAAATTTCCCCTGACCCAAAAGCTCCTTCAATGAAATCTCAAGGCTGGAAAAGCTGGTAAAGGATTGCATCTCGCAAGGCAAAGATGGAAGCTTGGCATTTTCCGCGTGCAAGTAAGTCACGTCGAAACCGAAATTCGTCAAAGCATCGGCAATGGTGGCGCCCGTGGTGCCGGTTGATTTGTTCGTCAGCACACGGACTGGATCAATCGCTTCTTGGGTTCCGCCGGACGTGATCAAAATCTTTGTCGCTTTTTGCGTGCGCGGAGCCGCGGTGATTTTCGCGTTCACCGGTTTTCCCACATGCTTTTCCACTTCTTGCACGATGAGATCCGGTTCCAGCAAGCGACCCCAACCGGTTTCGCCGCAAGCCAAAACGCCCGAAGCGGTTTCCAAAATTTCGATGCCCATCTCGCGCAAACGACGGATTGAATTCTGCGTCGCCGGATGCAGATACATCATCGTGTTCATGGCCGGTGCGATCAGATAAGGCTTTTTAAAATCATGCGCTAAAAACTGAGTCGTCAAAAGATCATCGCCCACGCCGTTGGCCGCTTTGTTAACAAAGTTTGCAGTTGCGGGAGCCGTCAAAATCAAATCGGCCCAGCGGACCAAGTGAATGTGATCCATCACATTGCCGCTTTCAAAAAGATCGCTGACAACGGGTTTTCCAGTCAGTCCTTCAAGAGTTGCATTTCCCACGAACTGCAAGGCCGAGCGACTGGCGACGACCTGCACATCGAATCCGGCTTGCACCAAGCGCGAAACCACCTGACAAGCTTTGTAGCAGGCAATTGATCCCGACATCTGAAAAAGGATTTTAGATTTGGACATTGTCTATCAACCTCACGGCCCCGACATGAATCGCCGCAAATCGGCGCCCATTCAGGTCCTTCACGTAATCTACATTCCATCCCTGTTTTTCAAAAATAGCGCGGGCCTCGTCCGCCGTGCGGGCCGTGGTCAAAGTCTTATAAATCAAAGGTGCCGCTTCACGCTCGGCCAGTGTCAGTCGCACGTTACGAGAGCTCAGCGCCAGTCCGTCTTTTTCGCGCACGGTTGGAACCGGAACAATTTCCGTCGGTAAAAAGAAAGCCTGAACCATTCTTTGGATCAAGGTCAGCTGCTGAAAATCCTTTTCGCCAAAATACGCCGAAGTTGGGCGCACCAGATTCAAAAGTTTCATCACCACCGTCAAGACACCGTCAAAGTGTCCGGGGCGATTCTTACCGCAAAGATCCAGACTGAAATCGGTTTCTTGAAGCTTGAATTTGTAACCATCCGGATAAATCGTCTCGAAAGCTGGCGCAAAAATCACATCGACTTTGTTTTTTTCCGCCATGGCGACATCCGCATCCCATGTGATCGGATACTTTTCAAAATCCTTTTTGTCATTGAATTGGGTCGGATTTACATAAATGCTCAGTACGACCAAATCATTGTCGCAGGCCGCTTGCTCCAGCAGAACTTCGTGGCCGTGATGAAGGGCCCCCATGGTCGGAACAAATCCGATCAAAGCTTTGTGCTCTTGTTTTTGCCGCCAGAGCATCATCTCCTCGGCGGTGCGAATGATCAGCGCCATCAGTAGCTCTCTTCCTTCGATGGGAACTTTTCGGTCACGACATCGCGGTGATACTGATTGAAAGCATCTTTGATCATGTCAAAGCCCTTCATGTAGGTTCGTAAAAACTTGGGATGAAACTCTTTATTCATGCCCAGCATGTCTTGCAGAACCAAGACTTGTCCGTCGCATCCGATGCCTGCGCCAATGCCGATGGTCGGGATGCCAAGCTTCGAAGTGATTTCTTTCGCAAGTTCGGCCGGGACACATTCTAGAACCAAAGAAAAGCAGCCGGCCTTTTCCAAAGCCAAAGCATCTTTGACGATCTCATCGTGATCACGCTTGTCTTTTCCTTGAACCTTGAAGCCACCCAGTTGGTTGACCGATTGCGGAGTCAACCCCAAGTGACCCATCACCGGCACGCCCGAGTCCACGACGTGACGAACAAGCTCGAGATTTCCTTTGGCTCCTTCGAGCTTCACCGCATTGGCGCCGGCGCGCATGATTTTGCCGATGGCTTCCATATTGCTGGTGAGCCCTTTGCGGAAAGTGAGGAATGGAAGATCGCCGACGATAAATTTATTTCCCGCGCCCCGGGCAACGGCCGCCGTGTGCAAAGCCATCATGTTGACGGTTGCGTTCAAAGTGCTGCCGTGTCCGTGCATGGTCATCGCAAGACTGTCGCCAACCAGAAGCACGTCGACTTCGGAATCCGCCATGATTCGCGCAAAGCTGTAATCATAGCAGGTCAGCATCGAAATTTTTTGTCCCTTTTGTTTCTTCAAAGCAAAGTCTTGTATTTTCATGTTGCACCTTCCAGCTTCGATAAAGCTTCGGGGTAATGAACAGCTAAAAAGGCCCGATAAATTTGTTGGTAAGGATCGTTTCGCAAAGCCTGATCGTTGCGAATCACCGTAGGCAAATCGTGACGGGCGATCGGTCCGGTCAGCGCACCGGATAAATCGTGCGCCATGTTCTGAAAGATCTGTTTGCGGTAAACGGACTCAACGCCATCAGGCAGCCCTAGATCTTTCAAGCCTGCCGACAATTTCTGCCACAGCAAAGTGGTGAAGTTTCCACTCATCACGCAAAGCGCGTGATAATAAGCTTTCTTGTCCGCAGAGATCGCGTGCACAGAATTTGGCAAGCCCGGCAAAAGTTTGCTCGCGGGCTTTTTCGACGTGGTGACGAACGGAATCTTTTTATAAGTTTCAAGATCGTAAAGATCCTGCGCAAAAGTCATCAACGGATGCGCGGACTCGACACCGGGGATTTCCAAAGCTCCGGAAAAATGCAGAACTGAACCGGTGTAGTGATGAAGATGCTCGCGGTAGAAGCTTTCGATGGCGCTATCTGAAATTAGCAGCAGAACATGGGTGCTTTGTGCAAGGCGGCTTTGCAAGAGCTCGCGCGGCTGAGAGCGATCCCATTGATTGAAATTCAAACCAAGTTTGTGGAAATAGTGGGCAAAATGTCGCGCGGTTCGACCCGAACCGGCAATGAAATACCTTTGATTTTGAACCATGGTACCTGTCCTTTCAGATCAAGTCCTGTGGACCCAATTTAGTCCTTTTCAAAGGCAAGTCAATAGCCTATGGATGGGCCCATGGGAAAGAAAATTTATTGGATTTTGGTGGGTTTGGTCGCTTTGGCTGGCGTCACAACGATGATTTATTACGGGATTCAGCCAAGACCTATCCCTAAAATCAAAATAAGCAAATTTGAGAGCCATACGGTGCTGGCGAACGCCATGCTTTTGCGATTGCGCGAAGAGATCAAAAACAGCCCGGTTCTGTTCTTAGGAGTCGATCCCGACAAGCCCGAGCATTACGAAATTTGGAAAGAGTTTTTGAAGCACGATCAAGAAGCGGGGATGAGCTACGACACTGTTGTCATGGATCACGAACTGCAAAGCGATGTGTTTGCAGATGTACAAAAAGTTGAAACCAAAGACGATGTCGATGGTTTCGCGCAAGGAATCCAGAACGCGCTTCAACAAGCGCATCGTGTGGCCGTGATCGTTCCGACAAGTTACGCGGTTCAGATGATTCATCAAAATTTCGCGACAAGATTCAATGCCAAAGTCCAGGTCCAGGCGACCAGTTTTTCTCTGACGGATTTTCCGCGCGCCCGCGAACAAGAGAAAGATATGCCACAAAAATGCATTGTTGAAGGAGTCGATCAGACAGGTCTAGGTCCGTTCGGATGCCTGATTATGCAGTCAGCACGCGCTAACTATCGAAAGAGATTCGAAACTGGTGAAACAATCGGATTCGTGAATCAAATCGGCATGCGTGACTACTTAGTTTTTTATACAAGAGAGAAATAAATTTGATAGGAGCTGGCCTTGCCATTTTGCTAGCGCCGTACTGAAGTAGGGGCGTGAGCAAGGAGGCTCCACCTTATGAAAACCACTCTCATCGCATGGGTGCTGACCTTCGTTAGCATCGCGAGTGCGGACGTATCGACCACTCGCAAATACAAGGACGTAACTGATTATCTTCACCAGTTAGCGAAGACCTATCCGCAAACGGCAGAGCTCTTCACCTTGGGCTATTCAGACACGGGTGTTGCCATCGAAGGAATCAAACTTGGAAGCGGTTCCGTGCACAACTTGGTCGTGGGCACCCATCATGGAAATGAGTACGGCTCGACTGAAATCGCGCTGAACTTTGCCGAAGCGATCGCACAGGCGCCGATCCAGGGGCAGACCATGTATGTGATTCCGGTGCTGAACATTGATGGCTATGACATTCGTCAAAGATGGGAGCGCGTGAATGGCGAATCCATCGATCCGAATCGCGATTATCCGGGGCCTTGCGGAACCGAAGGTCCATTCCATTCGCGCAGCACACGTGCGCTAGCGGATTTCCTGCAAAACGAAAACATCGTGGTGTCGGCAACCTTGCACACCTATTGGCCGGCCGCGGTTTTCCCGTGGGGTATTTCGACTTACGATCTGGATACTCCTTATACGCCGATCTTTATGAACTTGGTGCAGGTGGCGACTTCAGCCAGCCAGTACCAAACCGGAAATTCCACCGAAGTCATCTATCCGGCTGACGGGGCTTTCGAAGATTACGCATACTGGAAGCATGGAATCTGGTCGATCTTGTTCGAGCTGGGTCAAACGCATGCGCCGAACGTGAAGCAGCTGGATGCCATGGTGAAAGCAAACATTCCGGGTCTGCGCAAAATGTTCGAAGTCGCACCGACCGCCAGAGCGGAAAAGCACGAATTCACCGGCCGTTGCCAATTGGGATTGCGCTCTCTTGATCTTCACATCGAATAGTTTCTAGACAGTCAAATTTACAAAGCATTTTGGCCCGCCCCCTGCATAGTTGAACCGCGATGTTCAATAAATGAAGCTGGGGGCAGCTGTGGTGCGTGTTCTGAAATTATTGTTTGGGTTGTTGATTCTTTCGACGGTCGCATCTTGTCAGTTTCGCTCGGAAACTCCGGCTTCCAATCGCTTGGCAAATTCACCCAACTTGCCCGGGGATGTTTCACAAAATCTTCCAACCGATTCGACAACGCCTTCCGTCCCGGCGGGACCCAGCGGTCTGCCAATCGATTTTGTTCCAGGCACATCTCCAGAGCCAGGCTCGAGCTCGGATTCTTTGGACCTGCAGTGTATTAAAAGTCTTTGTGGTCGCAACAATCCATTAGCGCATCCTTTTGAATTGTCAGCTGACGCCGAAGGTGCCGCCGTCACCGTTGTCATCGATAAAGTGCGCAAGCCTTTGCAGAACTATATGGGCCGGGTCATTCATCAAGCCCTGCTGCGCGACCAGTACTTTAAACAAATGTTTGCGGCGCCCGGACAGATCGAACTCACACCGGAAAAAGCCGCTTTCGTTTTAGCGGCGCGCGCGGCCAATAAACTGAATACCTATATGCCGTCGGTGACCACGGATAGCAATGGTCGCTTAAAGTTTGACCGTGAAAAGCTGGCGCAGATCTTAGGAAAGAACAAGCAGGTCGAACTGCCAGCGATCCTGAGTCTGGAAAATTTCCTGAATTTCGTCGTGCAGAATGCGCCGATCTTCGACAATTCTTTAGAGCTGATCATCAAGATGTTCTATCAAAATCTGGATTACGTTGAAGCCATCAAGCAAGAAGCCATCGCGATCTCTTTGGTGAAAAATTATATTTATCAATTGGCGCCGAGTATGGCGTTTCGCACGCCGGATGATCTTGTCCTGAATAAAGCCATGACCGGCCAGCCATTGTCATTTACAGAGAAAAACATTTTTAAGATGGCGATCCGCCAGCGATTTATTCTCAGTTATTTAATCGTTCCCGAAGTTCAGAACGAATTTAAAAAACTGCCTTTGGATGTCGCCTCCATTTTGGGCGAAATTCAGCAAACATACCTGGCAAGTAAGCAAGCGAAAGCCGTCGCCAATCCGACGACCATCAAATCTCTGCTGACATCGGCAGTGCAAACATGTGCGACCAAGCTTTCATACTCGTATGCGGCGCTGCCATCGACCGAACAAATGCAACTCTTCAAAAAAGTTTTTGCTGGCACCCAGTTGACCGCGAAATCGATGATCGAAGAGCGCCTGAAAAGTTCTTTGACGGAGCCCTTGGATGTTCAGTTGATTCTGCCGCCAACGCGTGACGAAGCTCTGCAATCGTGGATCACCAGTTTGCAAGATGCAGTGAAGGCTTCGGATGTGGCCGTGAAACAGGCTTCGCAAATCGATATGAAAAATAGCGCGAGCTTCGGCGACATTTTTTTGGCCGCGGCGACTTTCAATGATTCGGAAATGTTGGAACCGATTCTCGAGTTCTGCGATCAGGCCAAGCTTCCATTTTTGGACGATGCGGCCGTACGCGGGATGAACACGATTAATCTCAGCTGGCCAACGATCACGCATCCGCGGATGGGGATCGGGATCGTCGCGCACGAACTGGGACATATCATTTCGGGTCGTTGGCCTGATCTGGTCGCCAAAGAACAGCAGTGTCTGCAAAGCAAGCAGGGCACCCAGCTTTACGTTGAAGAAGATTTTGCCGATCTGTTCGCGGCCGAAATTGGCAAACGCACAAACTTTGTGATCGAAGATGTGCCGGTTGGAAATTACGCCTGCAGCTTGCTTCCGCGCAAAGAACCGAATTGGCTGCCGGGAAGCTTAAAGAATGCGATCCCGATGGATCCGCATTCGTCCGGTTTCTTTCGCTTGATTGCGACCGCCGAAATGTCGGGCCGCCAGACAAATGAATGCCGCAATTACCTGAGCTCGGTGCAAGAGACGCGATTCTCGAATTACTGCGCTTGGGGAAAATAGATTAGAAGCGTTTCAGCTTTTTCATGTAGCGCTTGGATTCTTCGATTCCAAGCGCGGCCGTCAGCGGGAAATAGATCACTCCAAATCCGGCCAGCACCAGGCAAAGCGCGATCAACGGATGATTCATATTAAAGAACCATTTGATACCAAATGCGGCGCTGCCGGCAACGATCGCCGAAAACCAAGCCTTCGCCAGAAAAAATTTTGGAAACGAGATATCGCCGATTCGCCGTGAAAGACTTCGGCGTAAAAGCCAGAACTCGACCCAACCGGCGGCACCGGCCGAAGCGGTGAGACCTGCCGTACCCCAAGACGCTTCCAGCCCCAACCAGCCGGGCAGATACAGTCCGCAGATCCATCCAAGAGCTGTGGTCAAGATCACGCGGATGACCGCGAATTTCAAAGGCGTCTTCGTGTCTTTTAAAGAATAAAATGCGGACGAGTACAATCGGCCCAAAGTTCCGGCCAGCAATCCCACGGTGGATCCGGCTAAGACTCCCCAAACATAATTCACACTGTCGTTACCGAATTCGCCGCCCTGATAAAGGGCCCGGACAATCACGTCACCGACAGTCCAAAATCCCACCACCGAAGGGATCACAAAGAAAGCAATCTGACGAAGGCCGGCGGCTAAACGCTTGCGCAAATGGGCGGCGATCTCTTCATCCGATCCCACGGCACCCGACATCGCGGGCAGTTCCGCCGCTGAAACCGACATGCCAAAAAGACTGATCGGAAGCATGTAAAGCGACTGCGCATAAGCCAAAGAAGCCACCGCACCGCTGGGAAGCAAAGAGGCCAGAATGTTATCGACATAAGCGCTGAGCTGCACGACCCCACGGGACGTCACCACCGGAGTAAAGCTTTTCATCACCTGGCGAACCGGAGCGCTGACCGTTTCAAGACTCCAGCGCAGGTAACGGGCACTGCGCATCACCGTCGGCACCTGAATCAGGAACTGCAGCGCCGATCCGGCTAACACTCCCCAAGAGGTGTAAACCACCAGCTGATCCGCGGGGACGCGATTGCCGAAAATCACCAGAACCAAAATAATCGTGATATTCCAAATCACCGGGGCGGCGTAAGACAGAAAAAATTTGCGGTGACTGTTCAAGATCCCCAAGCACCAGGCTGACATCACCAAAAAGCCCGTACCCGGAAAGAAAATCTGCACCAGCAAAATGGTCAGATCGCGTTTTTCGCCGTGAAAGCCCGGCGCGATCAAATCGATCATCCACGGGGTTGCGACGACGCCAATGCCGACCAGCAAGGTGTTCAGCACCGCTAGCAGTGAACCAATCACGCCGGCGACGCGATCGGCTTCTTCTTTTTGACCTTCGGCCAAAAGTTTCGAATAGACGGGGATGAAGCTTGCGGACAAAACACCATCGCCCAAAAGGTTCTGCATGAAATTTGGAATTTTCAAAGCGGCGTAAAAAGCGTCGCCCAGATCCGAGTTCCCGAAATAGAAAGCAAAGATCTTTTGGCGAACCAAGCCCATGATGCGGCTTAAAAGAATGCCGATCGCGACCAAAGCAGCTCCGCTTTTCGAAGCTGCTTTTTTGGGTTCAGTTTTGGTCTGCGAACTTGAACTCATGTCCTAAAATTCGTGGCTCAGTGGGCGGCGAGGCGCGCGGAAGTAGGTTCGCGGCGACAGCGCCAACAGGTCGGCGATCTTCGGCATGTAAACGCAAGCGTAGCGATCCACCTGATAGGCGAAATAGCTTTCTTCGTTTCCGGCACGCATCAGCTGACCCCAGTGCTCATTATAAGCCGATTGCTGAACTTTGATATGACCGCTGATCTGCGCATCGACTTCGGCAATTTGCTTTTGCAAAGTCTCGATGCGGGTTTCGTCGATCGTGCCGATCTTTTCGATCTTACGGGTCATCAGATCCGTCAGCTCTTCTTCAAGCGGTTCTTTTTTCTTCATCAAGGTTTCGATTTCAAGAATGAGCTTTTCGTTCTTCTTGTTCATCTCGACTTCTTTTTCCAGCTCTTCAATCACCATGGCCGTTCGCCATCCACAGTCTTTTTTCAAGCGCAGGATATCGCCATAAATATGATCGCCGATGTACAAGATCTCGTCGCCTTCAAGGCCCAGATCCTTGGTGAAGATCTCGGCGCAGCCGCCCTGGTAAATGCCCGGAACCAGTTTGTCCCAGTGATTGACCATGGTGCCGTTGGCGGGATCGACCTTCATGAATTTCAAGTTGTCGTAGAAGAAGCGCGGTTTCTGCGCCATCGTCACGACGATCTCGAAAAGATCCATCCAGGACTTGTGTTCTTTCAAAAATGGATTGATCGCAAAGTCCAAAAGCAGTTTCGTGTAAGCGAAATCCGAATTGGTCAGAACGAAAATTTTCTTTCCGTGACGCTTGAATTTTTCAAGGCCTGCCACCACATCCGGATCTTTGATGATGAATTTCGCCAGATCGTGTTTGACGACCTCTTTCAAAGAACCGTCGCGGTGAGCTTCATCCAAAACATAAAGCACATCGTCCGCGATTTTGGCAAAATCGGGATAAGAAGCCGGATTGGCCTTCTTCAGTTCGATGATTTGCGCGATCAGTGTCGCCAGCGAAATAGAAAACGAAGTGTCGACCGCCATGTAAGCGGAATCCGACAGATCGATGTATTTGCTTTTATAAATCTTCTGCTGAGTCTTAAAATCCAGCGGAGCCAAACCATGATAGCTGGCACGAATCGCCGAGTGACGATTCAGTTTCAGCAGATGGCCCTTCTCGCGATCCACGACAAGGCCGCGGATCGCCAGATTGTAATCAAAGTGCAAAGCCTTCACCGCTTCCGGATAGTTTTTTCCTTTGACCAATTTTTCTTTCATCACCGAGTGAGAAAGACGCTCGAATTCCTCCGAGTAATAGCGAACCAATGTATGGTCCATATCGAGGCCGATGTAGCGGATCCTCTTCAAATTGAGAGTGCGATTGACGTAAACGTGTCCGTTCATTTCTTTTCTTATTCTTCTTCAGCTTCGGTCTGCAAATGAAGCTCGTTCCAGAGAATCATGCCACCTTTAAGGTTGTAGACATTGTGGTAACCCTGTTCCATCGCGTAGGCGGCGGCTCGAGCTGAGCGACCTCCGCTACGGCAAACGAAAACCACTGTTTTGTCTTGTGGGATTTGGTTCATGCTGTCAGGCAGTGTGTCCAGTGCAATCAAAGTGGAACCCGGGATGTGTCCCAGGTCACCTTGGTATTCTTCGGGTTGGCGAACGTCGATCAGGACGACCTGGTCCTTTTTCTGTGCCAGTTCACGAGGATCAATATCTTGAACACCGTGGTAATAGAGATTTTCTTCTTTTGTTTCAAACTGCACAAAATTCTTCGACATGGACTCACCTTCTAACTTTCTGTCTTGTGGTGATTTAGTTTCGATCATAAGCGCTCCTTCGCGTAAGGTATTGAGATATACCACAAAATCGGCACCGCCACGTTTGTCAAAGCGCTGTGTCAATGAAGGTTTCTAGCTCTCAGTCTTTAGATCGAGTAAATTGATTCACCAAAATGACGAAGAAGAAACCCACCCCCCATAAAGTATCTGACGCATCGCCTGAGGCGGTTTTAGATGCTGAACAACAAATCGCTTACGAAGTGCTTCAAAGCGGCGAAAACGTCTTTGTCACCGGCGGAGCAGGCAGTGGAAAAAGCTTTTTGATCCGTCATTTTATGAAAGGTGTCGACGTCAAAGCGATGCCGATCTTGGCGAGCACCGGGGCCGCGGCCGTCCTGCTTGGCGGGCGCACCTTTCACAGCTTTTTTGGTCTGGGCATTATGGAAGGCGGGCCCAGCGCTACTTACCAGCGAATGAAGGACGACGCCAAATTGATCAAGCGTCTCAGCCAAGTCGAAGGCGTCATCATCGATGAGATTTCGATGATTCCGTCGAGCGCCCTGGAGGTGGCCGAAAATCTGGCCCGTCACGCAAGGCAATCAGCGCTTCCATGGGGAGGCATGCGGGTCATCGTCGTTGGTGATTTTGCGCAGCTGCCACCGGTCACGCGCCAAGGACAAAAGCGCGAGTGGGCTTTTCAGAGTCAAACCTGGGAGCAAAGCGGATTTCAAATTGTCGAGCTGAGAAAAAATCAACGAACCTATGATCAAGAATTTTTGAACGTGCTGGCCGACGTCCGCCAAGGCAAGGTCGGCGAAGAGGTGCGCGATTATTTGGATTTCAAAATCCGCGAGCACGATGAAGACGACGAGACGACGCGACTTTTCCCACGAAGAGATCAGTCCGAGATTTTCAATCAAAAGAAACTTTCGCAGATTCCATCCGAAGAAGTGAAGATCCCGTCGATTTATTTGGGCGAAGAAAGATTGGTCGAAGCGCTAAAGAAAAATTCGCCAATTCCGGGCGAGCTGACTTTGAAAGTCGGTTGCAAAGTTCTATTCGTGCAAAACGATCCGAACAAACGCTGGGTGAATGGCACCAAGGGCACGGTGGTCGATATTTCGCCCGACAAAATCACGGTTGAAAAAGAAACCTTCCGTCATGTGACCGTCGAAAAAACGCAGTTCTCGTTGCAGGATTCCGAAGGCAAAACCGTGGCGTCCGTCATCAATTTTCCTTTGACCTTGGCTTATGCCACAACGATCCATAAATCGCAGGGCGCGACCCTGGATGAAATCTGGGTCGATTTGTCTCGGTTGTGGGAGCCCGGTCACGCCTACGTGGCTTTAAGCCGTTTGCGCAGCGGTGACGGCCTGAAATTGCTGGGCTGGAGCCCGCGATCGGTGATCACGGATCCGGCCGTCTCGAAGTTTTATCAAGACATGCACAGTCTGACGCGTGTTTAAATAAACACCTTATTCATTCGAATTTCCCTCTGAGAACTGGTAAAACTGGGGCATTCAAAAATGGAGGCATTGGCTTATGTCACAAGTGTCTGAATCTGTTTCCAATCCTGTCGGCCTGAACGGTGTCGAGTTCGTCGAATACTCGGGCCCAGACGCACAATATTTTGAAACTTTGTTTAAAAAATGGGGCTTCAAAGAAATCGGCAGCATTCCCGGAAAGCAAATCAAACTTTTCCGTCAGAACGATATCAATTTCATCTTGAACACCGAGCCTGGAACTTTTGCGGTGAACTTTGCAAAAAGCCATGGTCCTTCAATTTCATCAACCGGCTTCCGAGTGAAAGATGCGAAATTCGCATTTGAAACGGCGGTGGCTCGCGGTGGAAAGCCTTATGTCGGTAACGATGCCGAAAAAGGGGCGACACCATTCCCAGCGATTTATGGCATTGGTGATTCGTTGATCTTCTTCATGGATCCAAAAAACACGGCGGAACTTTACGAAAAGATTTTCAAAGTGAAGCCAGAAGACAAGTCGCCGAAAGGCATGGGCTTCACGATTGTCGATCACTTCACCAACAACGTGCCAAAAGGCGAAATGCAGAAGTGGTGCGATTTCTACACGAACATTTTCGGATTCCGCGAAACCCGCTATTTCGATATCAAAGGAAAGCAAACGGGTCTTCTGTCAAAGGTGATGCGTTCTCCTTGTGGACTGTTCGCGGTTCCAATCAACGAACCGTCCGACGGGAAATCTCAGATTCAAGAGTATCTGGACGAATACAAAGGCTCGGGCATCCAGCACTTGGCTTTGCTGACTCCGAATATCGTTGACACATTGGAAGCGCTGAAGACGACCCAGCTGGAATTTTTGTCGGCACCGCCGGACACTTACTACAAAATGCTGAAAGACCGTTTGCCAATGGTCACAGAAGATTTGGATCGTTTGCGCCGAAATGCCATCCTGGTCGACGGTGATCACGATGGATACTTGTTGCAAATTTTCTCGAAAAACATCATCGGTCCGATTTTCTTCGAAGTGATTCAACGCAAAGGTCACGACGGATTCGGCAACGGAAACTTCCAGGCGTTGTTCGATGCCATCGAACAAGATCAACGCGAGCGAGGATACCTGTAATATGCATCAGTACAATCAGGGGAAGGCCACGACCCAAGGTCACAAAGGCATTCCCGAAGGACATTTCGAAGAGGAACAGGGACGTAAAGGATTTTTCGGTCCGGTCTCTCACCTGATCAAGCCCAAGCCCAGCACGCGTTGGACCAGCATTGAAGGTCCGCTGAAGCCGCATCTTTTTGATGCGATTGCGATGACCAAAAATATCGGCAAATGGCAGCGCATGCTTTTCAATTCGGATGTAGTGATCTCGATGTATTGGGATCAAAAAACCCAAGGCACCGCAACGAAAGCTTTCCGCAATGCGGATGGCGATACTTTGTATTTTTGCCATCAAGGTTCCGGAAAAGTTCTGACCGAATACGGTCTGCTTGAATTCCGCCGCGGTTCTTACATCAACATCCCGAAATGCATCACTCACAGTTTTCATTTCAACGAAGACTGCAATTTCTTGGTGATCGAATCGAAATCCAGCTACTTCACCGAACCGGATCGCGGAATGGTGGGACGAAATGCTTTCTACGATCCCGGCGCTTTCGGTAAGCCGGATCTGGATCGTTTGCATGCCTTCATGCAAGAAACAAAAACCGACGTTCGCGACATCATCGTCAAACGCTGGGACACAGAAACCAAATTCGCCTACGCTGAAAATGTTTACGATACGGTCGGGTGGAAGGGTGATTTCTTCCCCTTCACTTTGCACGTGGATGATCTGATGCCTTTGGTCAGCGCACGTGTGCATTTGCCACCTTCGGCGCATACGACTTTTGTGGCCAAAGGATTTGTGGTTTGCACATTCTTGCCGCGCCCGCTGGAACAAGATGCCGACGCCCTGAAGGTTCCTTTCTACCATCAGAACATCGATTACGACGAGGTCTTGTTCTATCACGACGGAAACTTCTTCAGCCGCGATAATTTGCATGCGGGGATGATCACCTTGCATCCGGCGGGATTCCCGCACGGTCCGCATCCCAAGGCGATCAAGAATATCGGAAATAAAACCCACACGGACGAGTACGCTGTGATGATCGATTCATGGCAGACATTGCAAATCGATCCACAGCTGGAAAAAACCGAAGTGAAAGAGTACTGGCAAAGCTGGATGAAATGATCCCTTTTGTCTTTTTCCCAGAACCCCTGCAGAGGCGATTGCAACAACAGGGGCTCTTGCTTTCCGAGCCGACTTCTCAGCAGCCGTTAAGTGATGAGCAGGCGATGAAGCTTGCCATTCAAGAAGCATACAAAGGCTTGGGTTTCACCAGCCCCAATCCATTGGTGGGCTGTGTGATTCTGGATTCGCAAAATCGATTCTTGTCTAAGGGCTATCACGCCCGCGTCGGCGAAGCGCATGCCGAAGTCAATGCCCTGAAAGGTCTGACCTCTGAAGATCTGAAAGATGCACGCGTGTTTGTCACGCTTGAGCCCTGCGCGCACGAAGGGCGAACGCCGTCTTGTGCGAAGGCCTTGGCTCAGCTTCCGCTGCGCGAAGTGATCTTTGGTTTGACCGACCCCAATCCTTTGGTGGCGGGACAAGGGGCCGAGATCATCCGCAAAGCGGGCATTCCAGCAACCGAATACACCGGAATGAAATCCGAGCTCGAAGAAGTCTGCGAACATTTCCTGTGGAATTTCCGTCAGAAAAAAGTTTTCGTCTCGGTGAAAGTCGCAAGCTCTTTGGATGGGCAGCTGGCCTTGGCCAGCGGCGAAAGCAAATGGATCACCGACGAAACATCTCGCGAAGTCGCACATGTTCTGCGGGCGGCACATGATGCCATCTTGGTGGGCCACGGAACGGTCGAGCAGGACAATCCTTCGCTGAACATCCGTTTGGAAAAATTTAAAACTAAAAAACTGAAAGTCGTGATCTTGGATTCGAACGCGACTTTGTTGGCACGGGCGGATCAGTTGCAAATCACCAAGGCTCATGACCCTGAAAACGTGTTCTTTGCGGTCTCGGAAAGCATCCAAAATCCACCCAATCCGTGGGGGGCTCAGGTGATCTTTTTGCCAGCCCAAGGTCCAGGATCCTTGAATCTAGATATTCTCTTAACAAAATTATGGGCTTACGGCATTCGCTCCATTTTCATTGAGGGTGGGGCGCAGGTGCTCAGCTCGTTTATAGGCGAGAAGAAGGCAAATCGGCTGTATCTTTTTCAGGCTCCAATGATCCTAGGGGCCAAGAGTGGCAAGGCCTGGTCGGAACAGGTTAGTATATCCTCTATGGGCGACCGGATTGCTTTGGCAAACCAACACATCATCCCGCTTTCGAAAGACTTATTGATCACAGGAACATTGAACTGATGACCGGCCCCGCTCCGCGCAAGAAACAAGCTAAATCCCATGGATTCGTTGAAGGTTTGAAAACCGAATGGAACCTTTTTTGGGAAACCATTCTGGGCGAAGAGCATGGCGAAGCCGAAGCGGCGGCCCAAGCCTTGGGTGGAACCAAAGATCCTTTCGTCACCGGTAAGCTTGAATCATTAAGCCTTGAGCAGATCAAAGCGATCACCAAAGCTCTGTCCAGCGATCGCCGTAAATTGAATCAGCGTCTGGAAACTTTGAGTAAAGAAATCGAAGAAAATTCGCAGCGCTTGGAAAGCTTGAAGCTGGTGGGCGGCGAACAAGATGAGACGGTTCAAAAAATCAACGAGCTCAACGATCTGGGGCAGACACTGTCCGAGCAATTGGACCGAATCAATGCGCGACTCAAGCTCGCTCGCTCACGCGAAGACGTGATCAAAAAAGCGGCGCGCGAAATTTAGAAAAATCTAAGGATTGATGTCTCTTCTGCGAAAAATCTTATTTCTTCGAGGAGCCAGAATCTTCAGTAGATGCTTCGATGGCCGGTAAACCCATTTCTTTGCGAAGCTGATTGTACTCGCGCAGTTTGCGAATCCCTTGATGCAGAACCGTTTCCAGAATGCGCAGTTCTTTGCGGTTCGGGACGTTTTGCAAAAGCATGCGACGAAGAACCGTAAACGCATTCACGCGGCGATTGGTGATATCAAAACCCATTTCTTGAATCCAGGTTTGCAAAGCTTTTTCGGGAAACACGGCGGACTCGTCACGCGGGGGCTGCTGTCCTTCAAGACGCGCTCTTTGTCCGCCCCAAGTCAGGCGCAAGGTGTACAGTGCCAGCAACGTGGCCTGTGCCAAATTCAAGCTGGTGTTGTCGCCAAAGGTGGGAATCGAACACGCAAAGTGAGTGAGCTCTAAATCTTCGGCCGCCAGTCCCCAATCTTCAGGACCGAAAATCAAATGCACGACGACCGGTGTTTCTTCGGTTTTCTGAAACAAGGGATGTTCGGTCTTCAACCACTCTAATGTTTTTTGAAAATCCTGAACCTGTCGGCCTTTGCCGTCGCGGGCGGTAAAACAGATGCGAATGCTATCGGGTTCTTGCGCCAGGAACTCTTTCCAGTCGTTATAGACTTTGCGATTTCGTAAGGCTTCTTGCCCGGTGGCGGCGGCTTGTTGCGCCTTCAGTGTCACTTCGGTTTTAGGATCGACCAGGATCAGGCTTTCGACACCCATATTGGCCATGGCACGCGAGCTAGCCCCGATATTCGAGTCATAAATGGTGCGCACTAAAACGACGCGGATTTCAAAGGGCCTCATGGCCCAAGGCTATAGCTGGTGAGCCAAAGAAAGTCCATCCTCGATCACGCCCTTTTTATCGGGGTGAGCATGGAAAAACTTTTTCAAAATCACCAGAACCTCTTCCGTCAGGAAAGAGTCGGGGAGCCGGTTTACCAGAATTTCGTAAGTCTCGAGCAGCAAAAGCCAATCAAACGGAAACTGCTTGTGGTGGGTGTCCACCAAAGCCTCCAGCTGGCTTTCCAGATCTTCGCCCATCACCTTTCTTTCGCGCAGATCGCGGACTTTTTGGTAATTGCGATACAGATCCTGCTCGGTCAGGCTGAGCTTTTTTTCCGGAACCCGGGCGGTGACAAAATCATCCAGCTCGCCATATTTTTCACGGTCCGCCGGGCCGCCAAAGACCGACGTCACCGTGTTGCCGATGGCCAGGTCGTAAATTCCCCATGGTGGCTCGAACAGAACTTGGTCTTTGTACTGAACCGAGCATTTATCGAAGCTGACAATCAGAAGTTTGCCGTCTTTTTCGACCTTGCCTTTGATAAGGCCATTGAGCTTGATGCCAGAGCTGAATTCCAGACTGACCTGCGAGCCCATTTTCTCGAGCACATTTTGCCAAGAGCTGGATTGCAGGCGGCCCAAGGCCGTTCCGAAACCGCTGGCGTGATAGTTAGGTCCGTGACCGGGAAGCTCTTGGTCTTTGTAGCAAAGCTGCGCGGGTCCTTGAAATCGCAGATAGATAATCGTCTTTTGGTCGTTTGCCAAAACCGCTTCGACGCATTTTCCGGAAATTTGAATCCCAGAGTCCAATTCGACCGTGTTGACGCTTTCGGCTTGAATCGCTTTTTGCACGGATTCAAGACCACCTTTGCGGAAGGCCATTTGATTGGCCATTTCCTGCAAAACCTTGCTTAAGGTTTTAAAATCCGGGGTCACGAAAAGTTGTGGTTGCGGTTCGGTGATATCGTAGCTGGTTTTCAAGCAATCAAGGCTCAGCGGAATCTTTTTAACTTTTTCGCTGAGACACCATTTCGATTCGCCCACTGAAGATAAAAGTCCCGCGCCGAAAATTTTTGGCTTTTGCAAATCGCCGATCAGACCGTATTCGGCCGTCCACCAGTTCATGCGGCCCAGTTCGGCCGCTTCGGAGACGTGGGAAATTTGCGCCGATGCTTGATCCAATTTTTTCTGAGCGGCATCGATCTGCGCTTTGGTTGAATCCGGATTTTCTTTGATATCCGAAAGCTCACGAATCGCTTCGTACAGCTCCAGATCTTCGCGGCTGATAATCGCTTTGCGGGCGACCTGGGCGTATTCACGCAGGTACTGGGCGAACTCGGGCTGGATCAGGATCGGCGCGTGTCCGGCGGCTTCATGCACGATATCCGGTGCTGGTGTGTACAGCAGGTGATCGATCGTGCGCATGGCGGAAGCAATCGGCAAGACGCCTAACGATTGTAGCTCCATAAATGCGGCTGGCGGGATAAAACCGCTGACCGGCAGGGCGCGCCAGCCAAACTTCGAAATTTTTTTGCTGATTTCGCTGATGTGCGGGATGTGTTCGACTTCGATGCCGGTTTTTTCTAAGCCTTCCAGATAGCTTTCGTGGGCATTGGTGGAAAGAAAATGGCGAAGCTGCCGAAGGATGTAGCGCCAACAAGCCTGGTCGACCGGCGTGTATTTTTCATAGTGCTGTTCGACGACGTATTTTTTCAAATGTTTCGGCAGAAATTCGGCCATGATTCCCCCTTACAGAATGGGATCCGCTTTCGAGAGATAATTTTGAATGTAATCGCGAACGCCGTCTTCCAAAGACCATTTCGGAGCCGACATTCCCGCTTGCAGCCAACGGTTCATATTGGCTTCGGTAAAGTACTGATACTGATTGCGCAGATTTTCCGGCATGTCCATGTACTGAATATTGGCCGGTTTGCCCAGGGCCGCAAAAGCCGCTTGCCCCAAGGCATTCCAGGTGCGGGCTTTGCCAAACCCCATATTGTAAATGCCGTTCTGGGGTCGCTTTTGCATCAGCTCCAGCATCCAGCCGGTCACGTCTTTGACGTAAACAAAGTCGCGCATCTGTTCGCCATCTTTGTATTCGGGGCGATAGCTTTTAAACAGCTTCATTTCACCCGTATCGCGAATCTGATGGTACGACTTGAAAGGAACGCTGGTCATTGATCCCTTGTGGTACTCGTTCGGGCCGTAGACGTTAAAGAACTTCAAACCATACCAATGCGGCGGGGTCTGCGCTCCTTGCTTCAGCGCCCAACGATCGAACTTCACTTTCGATTCGCCATAAAGATTCAAGGGCTTCAGCTGTTCCGAATCCAGATCGTCATCGTATCCCAATTCACCCGCACCGTAAGTCGCCGCCGAGCTTGCATAGATCATGTTTTTCTTGTGCTGGGTGCACCATTCCCAAATGCGTTGGGTGTAGTGGGTGTTGGTTTCCCACAAAAGTTCGGCATTGGTTTCGGTGGTCGACGAGTTCGCACCCATGTGGATGATCCAGTCGACTTTTTCGATGGTCGAAGGCTTGTTTAAAAAATCCCAAAGTTCGTCTTTCAGAAGAAAGTGTTCGAATTTTTTATTCTTTAAAAGCTCGGGCCGCCGCTCTTGTGAAACCAGGTCCACGACGGCCAAAACGGGGATGCCTTTTTGGTTCAGCTCCCACACCATCACACTGCCAATAAATCCATTTGCGCCAGTAACAATCACCATAACTTTAAGTTATCAGAATCAGACAACAAGTCACTGATCCCTGAGTCATGCTGTGTAGCTTTTGATCAGTCTTGAAACGGCTTCAAAGAATTTACTTTTTTCGTCGTAATATCAGTAGGTTACGTTGGCCTTGGCTTTGCTATTATTCCGGCTCATGAGGCGTGTGGCAAAAGCGGTTCTGTTGTTCAATTTGCAAGTTCTCCTGCTAGCGCCCCAATGTGTTCAGCAAAAGCTGGATCAAGGGGTTAAGTCGACGGATCAATATTGGTCCGAGACGGGGTTGGGTTCGAAAGAACTCGAGAGTCTGCTTGAAGACAGAAACTGTCGTTTAGATGAGCAAAGTTTCTTAGCCTGCGTGAATGCAGTTTCACAGATGGCCGAGCGTTATGATCAAGCGGTCTTGATGAGCGGTGAGCTTCGCCCGATGACATCCGAAGACGTCGACAATCGCCAAACCGAAAAGAAAGATCTGAATCGTTGGGCACCGAAATTTTCCGATCTTCACGAGAAGATCTCTTTCCTGAAAATCTGGAAAGATCTGGATGCTCGCTTTATCCGTCCTTCAGAGCGCTCTTCGATCATTGCGGTCGGGATCAACGGTTTTCTTTCGATTTTTAAAGATCCGCACACCTATTTGATGCCGATGGCGATGTATGAAGAAGTGATCGCCAACAGCGAAAACAAGAACGCGACCGCCGGTATGGTGGCTCGTCGCACGAAAGGCGAGCTGGTGGTCCGCAAGGTTTACGAAGGCTCGCCGGCCGAACGCGCGGGACTTAAAAAAGGCGATCAGATCTTGGCGATCGACGGACAAAAGATTTCAAACATGGTGTCTTCAAAAATTGCCGACGTCATCAAAATGCGCGGTATGGACCGGGTCGAGCTGACAGTTCTACGTAAAGGTGAAAAGCGCGATATCGAAATCTATCGCTCGGAAACCATCGTTCCCAGCGTCGTCGGAAAGCGCATCGAAGGATCACGCACCACAGGTCTGATCACCATTCATAAGTTCTCGAAGGATGTTTGCAAGATCGCAAAGCAGAAGATCATCGATTTCAAGCAAGAAGCGGTCGAAGGCATTTTGCTGGATCTGCGGGACAATCCAGGCGGGCAAGTCGAAGAAGCGGCCTGTGTGGCGAACTTGTTCTTGGATCGCGGGACTTTTATGTTCGAGACCCGATACCTGGATGCTTCGAAGCCTTCGGATCAGTACATTGCTGAAAACGAAAAAACCTATGCAGGCCCCCTGGCGATCTTGATCAACAGTGGATCGGCGTCGGCTTCTGAAATCGTGGCCGGGGCTTTGCGCGATCAGGGCCGAGCCAAATTGGTCGGTGAACGATCCTACGGAAAAGGTTCTTTCCAAGATGGTCGCGTGTGGGGAGCCAATCCGAAAATCGTCTTGTTTGAAACCGAGGGGTTCTATTATTTCCCTTCGGGATGGACACCGCAGTTGGTGGGGTTGCAGCCGGATGTGCAGGTGAACTTCAATATGTCGGACTCTTTGCGTGAAGAAGAGTCCTTCATGAATCCGCTGGTGCCAGTGGATTCTTGGAGTGGGCCGCAAAGCCTTTCTTGGTTGACGGAACGAGATTGTGACTTGGATTTACAGGAAATCACGACGTCGTTTTCGACATCGATCGCCGTGATGAATGACGACCCACAGTTGCAGAAAGCCCAAGCCCTTATCAGTTGCGGAGCAAAACATGATCGAAACGGCGCTCTTTAAGTCGGAGTTCATTCCGGCGCAAAAATCTTCGGATAAGCTGATGATCGTCCTTCATGGCAAGGGCGATAGCATCCGTCCGTTCATGGCTTTTGATGAAGAACTGCAGATCCCAGAGATGAATTACCTGCTGCTGAATGCTCCCAAAAAGTTTTTGGATGGCTACTCGTGGTACGGCGATCCTCCGTTTCAAAAAGACGGGGTGTTGAAAATTCGCGCCAAGATGCTGCAGCTCATGAAAGAGATCGAAGACCTTGGCTGGAAGCCGGAAAACATCTTCCTGTTCGGATTTTCACAAGGCTGCCTGGTCAGCGCCGACATCGCCATGAACTATCCAAAGAAACTGGGTGGAGTCGTCGGCATCAGCGGCTATTTCCATTTTTTCCCACGCTGGAAGCAGGGTCTGAAACGCAATCGCTTAACGCCTTGGCTGATGACCCATGGCGATCGCGACGATGTTCTGCCGATCGAAGACACCAAGTTCGGGATTGAAAAGCTTCGCAGTGCCGGCATGAAGGTCGATTTTGTTGAGTCCAAAAAGAAGCACGTGCTGGAAGAGGAAGAATATCCAATCATCCGCAAGTGGGTTCGCTCGCAGATGTCAGGATTGTCGGCGCGGGTATAGCCGCTTACTTAAGTGAAAGCCGAGATGCTCTGGCGGCTACCTTCGGATCCTTGCAGTTCTACGAGCACACACACACACCTCCACGGCTCCGAAGATCAGTTAAGCCTTTGCAGTGTGCAACTCCCTCAGATCACCGACACCTCTGCATCTCAAACTTGAGCCGATTGTGAACGCCACACAGCAAAGCGAGATTCTGAATTTCATTCCCACCCCCATCAGCCAGCCCCTGAATATGATCCACTTGCGTCTGATAGCTGGACCCACAACGCTCACCAGTCTGTGGATTGACCCACTGACAAGTCTGATCCCGCTTGTGAATCGCTCGGATCACATGCTGGCTGATATATTTTCGAGGCGTCTGAGCGACTTTTGGCGCTTGCGGTAAGCTTGCCGTCAAGCTTCGCCGGCTTGAGATCGGCTTTCTGGCACCTTGGTTCAAATTCTCAGTTCCATGGTTCGAATTCGAACTCGTTTTCAGGCTAAGTACAGGTGGCAAAAGCGGCTTCGCTTTAAGCACAGGTGCTACGAGCTTAGTTTTTAAAAGTGTCGGATCTTTCTTCTCTCGATAGAATTGGACTGCATGTCCAATCGTCTCACCCAAAGTCGCATTATGGTTTTTGTGTGATTGCAAATCACGAACGCGCTTTAAGTTTTCATACTGCTCTTTGCTTAAAGTTATTTCCAGCGTCACCGATCCATCCGCATGCACCCGGGTGCGCTCGGTGGGTTTTGCAGTGATCGCTAATTCTTGGGCTACAAGGCGCTTCGCTTCATGTTCGCCTTTAGTTTGCTTTACTTTTTCAAAGAGTTCTCGCTTTTGCGCAATTGAGGCTTTCTGGCCTGAGTTTTCTTTGGCCATTTGCCGCAGGCCCGAGGCCATGATCGTAATCTGGCTTAAGTTGATTTTGCCATGGGCTAAATCTGATTTTACTTCCGGGAGATCTTGTAATAGCGAAGCCGCATCGATGCGATTTTGCGCGGTGGCTCGTGGGTAGCCCAAGTCTTCGGTGAGGTACGAAAAAATACTGGTGCGGCCTTTTATAAGGTACAGCTTTCGGATCATAAATTCGTGAATGTGTGCGATCAGCTCGGCTGCAATGGCGAGATCTCGCTGAGATAAATCTTTTAAGCGTGATTCCAGGATCTCATCTGAGAGTGACTTGAGGTTCATTGTTGTATCTCCTTTTCAGCAAAAGGTTTTTCTTCTTACTTCCAAACTTCTCTTCAGAAGTAAGCAGAGAGAATTCTTCATAAGTAAGAGAATAAGTTCGAATTCGAACTGCGAGGAGGAATGTAGCATGGGTTTTAAAGATAGAATTTTTTGCTCTATTTGAGCCTTTACGCGATTCTCATTTTAGGTGCGAGAACCTTGGTGATTATCGCAAGCACACTTGATATTGGACTTACGAGAAGCGTTTAAAGTGTGCAGAGAGGAACGCTTTGAAAGCTAAACTCCGAATGAGAAATCCCACAAAACATCGGTCAAGGGAAATGTTTTGCAACTAACTATGTCATTGTTTATTTTTAAAATATTCTTGGGGATTTATACTTAGTCTGAAAAGACTGATTTAAAAATAAATTTCAGCCACGAATGTTTCTTGCTGGTATGTACATGAGACTTTGCTAGCTGTTCTATCAAATTACGGACTTTTCAGGATCCGCTGGCAAGCATCCGGGTGATCGAAAGAGCCGCTAGATATCTTCGCCGTACTCGGAGACGAAATTTAAAAGTTTCACATACACGTCGGGTCGAACCACGGCTTTTGGCTTTTTCTCGAAGAAGCGAGACAAGCCAACCTCTGGTGATCCAAGATTTGAAGCGATCAATTGATCGATCAAAGATTGAACCTGGGCGTGTGACATTCCACGCTTCACCTGGTTCATGATCTCGAACACGATTTGGATCAAAGCGTTGCCGGTGATGCGATCTTCGCGATTCATCAAACGGGCCCGGTCAGATAGACCGCGCAGGATTGCCGATGGTTTTTGCGAACCTGCGGCCGCCATGATCAGTTGTTTGTAAAGACGTTGGAAATTTTGAATGTGCTGAACATGCTTCGAACGGATGCGGGTGTCCTGCTGTTTCGCGAAGCTGGAAAGAATCGTTTTGTAAAAATCCGTTTCTTTCATCAATTGGCTGTCAAAGCCATTTTTCAAATAAAACTCGGGGAGATCTTTTAGAATCGAGCGCATATTAAAAAGAGCCGGGTGATTGACGCCGTCAGCGACCTTTTCAGGTTTGCCGCTGATCTTGGCTTTTTCAAAGTACGAGAACTCACGATCAAATTGCTCGAACAGTTTGGTGTTCTTTAAGATGTTTTCGCGCTGACCGGCATTAAAGCCCATGCGGTAAAGCAGACGGTGTGAACGGTAATGCGAAAACTGCTTATTGAAATCCAAAACGATCGGATGTTTCGAAAAGCTTTTCAGTGCTTTCTTCTTGCCGGTTTTCAGATAATCCGCGATCTGAACAAAAACTTGCACCATCAAACGGGCCTTCAGACGCTGTTCGTTCAGATTGGTCGAAAATCTTTCGACGTCGTCATAACGATACTGATCGTGACGAAGACCAAACTGACGAACGCTGCCATAATCGATGATGCCGGCGTCAGCCAGAACGTTATCGCCATCCCAATCCAGCCACGCAAAGATGTAATCGATATCCAGCTTCGCCGTAAATTCGGCAAAAGATCGGCCGATCTCGGCGGCCATGTCTTCGTATTTGGAAGCACCACCGCGGCTCTTGGATTTCCAAGCTCCGTTTTTCGTTTGGCGATCGATAAAGTAATCCATCGATTTCTTCAGCTCGGCCAGACGGTTTTGCTTCAGGTACAAGAAAATATGAGCAGGGCGAAGAAGATTCGGAGCGGCTCGAACGCCGATACCGTATCCGCGTCCCAGATCGACGATGCACAAAACACGCTCGGTGCTGATACCTTGCACATGCATGGTTTCAGCCAAAATGGCGGCACCGTAAAGTTCGTCGATTTCAGCTTGGCCGCAGCCATAGCCGAAGGTGCCAGCGCCTGTTTTCAAAGGACGGTTGGCTTCAACTGCGCCCGGAGCTAAACAGGTCACACCTGTTCCGCGCGAGCTGACATCCCAAACCTTACCTTGGTGCTCGACAACGCCGTTCCAGATTCCGCGTCCATCACCCGAGGTCTTGCCTTGCTTGTTGGAATGCTGCAGCTGCAGGTACCTTGAAGCCATGTACTTCTTGGGTTTGATGGTGCTTGGATCAATACGGCGTTTTGTCAGCTCGTCGTATTCGTTGATAATTTGAATCGAGAAAGTTTCCAAAAGTTTTTCTTCCAGATCTTCGTTCATCACATGCGGGTGATCGGCCGGGATCAATCCCATTTCTTTCGCCAGAACGAAATTGAAGTAGGCGACTTCGCCGGTGCGCAGTTCGCGAACGCGGTAAGGGACATGGCCATCAGGAATCACATCCATCCAAGGATGAGTGCCGTCCAATTGCTCGAACGCAACATAAAAATCGCTGGCAAATTTTGGAGCCTGAGCTCGTTTTGATGACACGCTGAACACCCTCGTCCATGTTGTTCCAACTGGTTGCGTCTGTTTTATCGGCGCTTTTTCTGCGTCCTTGAATGAGACGCCCACTTTTTCGACAAAAGTCTTAGACATCTTTGCAAAAAATCGACATCGTCAGTTCAAATTTCCTGGCCCAAATGCCGATAGATTTTAAGATTCGCAAGGCATTCTTGTTGCTACTAAAGTCTGGAAAAGGAAACACCACAGTTATGACCACTTTGAGACAGACTGGGCTCGTTCAAAAATCTTGGATCACTTTGATTTCCCTGCTGATTGCGATGACAGGGGCAACGGCCTTCGCGAAGGATCCAGTACCAGAATGCCGCACGCGTCCCGAGTTTTTCTCGCATGGGAAAGTGCTGCCATCGATTCGCTCGCTTCCGCACATGGTGTTCATTGGAAAGCGCGCGATTTATTACGTTGAAAACAAAAACAGTGGCTCGAAGCTTTGGAGCGAACAAAGCTTTGTTAAGGGACAAAGTAAGATTGTCTGCGCAACAATGAAAGAATCAGAAGAGCAAAGCTTTTCGCTTTACGCGCCAACTTTGATTGATCTCAGCGGTGATAAAAGTGTCGGTGATAGCTACTGGCAATTTCATATGATCGCAAATCCGAAGCAGTTCGGAATCTGGAACAAGAAAAGCCGCGTTTTCCCACGCACCAAAGATTTGGAAGAGGGCCTGGCGAAAATAGGAGCGCAAATTCAAGCCGTGCAGATCTCGGGTGACGAGTACGAACTGCAATTGATCCGCGAAACCGAAAAGACGATCGAGACTCTTTCGATCCGTTTCGACGCCGTTTCCACTTTGCCATAATTAAAGACAACAAGCTGGCCCGGACTTTCGTCCGTCTTCAGTCTCATCCTGAGACCCCTCAATTATGACTTTGGCTCAAACTGGGTTATAATAGAGAAAAGGCCAAACGTATGAAATTCGTGTATGTGCTTGAAGATGATTCGAAATTTCAGAAAGAAATAGCTGAGGCTATTGCTTTGGTCGATCCTAAGATCCAGATTCGTATTTTCCCAAAATTGGAAAAGTTTGTCGATTGGTTGAAAATACTGATGACTTCTGGGCCCCCGGCCATCGCCCTTGGAGGCGACCCCCAAAACTTCGTCCCACAAGAACCGGTGGCGGAAGGCGAAGCGCACCAACTGGTTCTGGTTATCTCCAAAGTCGAATTCCTCGGCTCTGAGCAGCTCGGCCTGCTGAAAAGAACACGCAAACTTTTTATCGATCGAAAAATCTGCACACCTGAAGATCCCACCGCCTTCGTCTTAACGGCCTTCGACAATCCCGATTTTAAAATCCGAACTTACGAAGATCCGATCCTGAACAACGTGATTTTGAAGCCTTTCGATCGCTTGATTTTGACTCAGCACCTGACTTTTGCAATCGATGGCCGTCATCCGGCGTCTAAATATACGGTGGCCAATCAGAAAACCACCGCTGTGATGGAGCTTTTAAAAGATGTGGATCTTGAAGCGATTTCCGATGTCGGCTTTGTCACGCGCAGTGAACGAGAAATTAAAATTGGAACCGTGTGCAAGTACTATAGCCCACTCTTTATGTCCGATCGGCATCGCTCGTTGTTTGCGATTTGCCGCGATTGCGGTCCGCATCCCAAAGATCCGAAACTTTTTCAGGCGTCGTTTACTTTCTTTGCGATCGATCAAACCCAGATCAGCAATATGCGAAAAGCGACGCGGGCGAAGGGCGCGACCGAGCATTCATTTTCGTGGACGCCACCGCAAAGAACGGCGCAGAACGAACTGCAGATCATTCTTCTGGATGATGAAGAGGTGGGTCCATCTGGATTGCCCGCAAGGCTTGAAAAAACTTTTTCCAGTGTGCACGCATCCCATTACCAAAGCTTTGGCGCTTTCTTTTCGGATTTAGATCCGACCCAATCGCTCGAGCAGCGAGATCCGTCGGTGAAGGCCTTGGGTGGGGCGACGACCGTGACGCTTCATTTTGACAAAACCGGCCACACCTACTTGGATTGCGCTTCCGATAAGCAGGATCTGACCACGCTGTTCGGCATGACGGTAAACGAGCTGAAAGCAAAAGGGGATTGGTTTTCGCATTCTTTGTCAGCGGCTCATAAAGAAAAATTTCGCAAGTACGTCCAGACCGGCGACTTGCTGGACGAAAACATATTGATGCTGACCATTCAAGAATCGCCGTATGTGGTTAAGGTCACCAGCGTGAACAATAAAGATGCCGGACGCTTTCATCTGACGATCGTTGAGCCTAGCAAAGAAGAGCAAATCCAGTGGCTGCAAGCCAACTCGAAATTAAATAAGCCAGTGCATTTGATCATCGCGAGCCACCGCTTATTTGGCGAAGGCGCCGTGCAAAGATGGACGCTGGTGAAAGAGACTTTAAAGAAGCGTTTCAATGTTGAGCCTAAGATCGTGATGACATCGAAAAAGGATTACTCGGATGCGGAAGAGCGCGAGCTGGGAAGCTTGATTCACGATATCTTCTTTAAGCCGGTCGATCCGGGGTACTTTGTCGAAAAGATGAAAACATTCTTCCCGGGTCTTTCGGAAAAACTGGAAAAAGTAAAGTGGCCAACGGTCGTCCAAGGTGGATACTTAAAGGCGGTCAATCCGGTGACGGTGAAAGAAATTTCGGAAGCCGGATTTATCATGGATTACAATCGCGCCATCGATATCGGACATTTCCGCGAAGTCGTCTTGTGGCAACCTTACGAGATCGGCGCGCCGGAACTTTTGGCGACCTGTAACTTTGTCGAAGAAAATCCGGCGCAAAAAGGAAGCTACAACTGTCACTTTGTTTTCTTTGCGGCGACGGACTTCTTTCTAAAGCACATCCGTGTTTGGATCCGCGATAACTATGTGCTGTCGAAAGAAGGACAGGCTTCTTAAGCCTTGGCTTTTTTCTCGGCCTCGTTGTTTGTCTTCACCAAAATCGCGCATAAAATCAAAGCCGGCAGCCCGATCAAGGCGGTCAATCCAAAGAAAATGGCATAGGCCTGCATCAGCTCGCGGCCGACCGCCAAGCTGTCGACCAAAAGGCCCGAAAAGCCCTTCAGGAACTTGCCTAGAAGAGCATAGAACGAGCTGAGAAGAGCGTATTGGGTTGCCACATAGCCAATGCTGGTCAGGCTCGACATATAGCCGATCAGGGCGGTGCCAGCAAAAGAGCTCGAGAAGTTATCAATGGCCATCGCCACCGCAAAGGTCGTGCTGTCAGGCCCTTGTAGCGCCAAATAAGAGAACGCCAGGTTTGAAGCTGGGCCAACGATGGCGCCAATCAAAAGGGTTCGAGCCATCCCAAAACGAATCGCGCTGAGGCCCCCAGCTGTGACTCCGACAATTGAAGCAATCAAGCCAACAGAAGCGCGCACGGCTCCCACAGTTTCCGGCGAGACCCCCAAATCTTTGTAGAAGGGGTTCGACATCGGACCCATAAAGAAATCGGCCAGACGATAAAGGCTCACCGCCGCCAACATCAAAAGCGCTTTGTTTCCATGTTGCTGAAAGAAAGCAATGAAAGGCCCGATGATCGCATCGTAAATACCTTTCAGGTTCAATTTCGGATGAGTCACTTTGTTATTTTGAGTGGTCTTTGTCGGTTCAACGGCCAAGAAGGTGGCCACCAGACCGACCGCCATGATCGCGCCCATCGCAAAGTAAGACGAAGCCCAACCAATTTGAGCCGCCAGAATCAGGATCAAAGCATCCGTCAGTAGCAAAGCTCCGCGATAGCCCAGCTGATAAGCCGATGACAGAAGCGCCATCTCTTCGCTGTTATCGGAAACTTCGATACGCCAAGCATCGACAACGATATCTTGTGTCGCTGAAGCAAAAGCCGCGAGCGCCGCAAGTCCCGTGAAAAGGGCGATCCCACCTTCAGGCTTTAAGATCGCCATCCCAATCAAGGCCAGGCTGATTAAAACTTGTGAAATCAAAAGCCAACCGCGACGCAATCCCATTTTCTTTCCGATAAATGGAACGTGCACCTTATCAATCAAAGGCGCCCAAAGAAATTTCATCGAGTACGCAAGGCCGACCCAAGATAAGAAACCAATCGTGGTTAAGGTGATTCCGCCTTCACGCAGCCAGAAGCCAAGCGTGTTTCCCACCAACATAAACGGCAGACCGGACGAGAAACCCAGAAGCAGCATCACCAAGACTTTTGGTTTTGCTAAAGATCTTGCGACGTCTTTCCATCCCAGTTTCTTTTTGGTCTGACTCATTTCTTGTGGGCTCCCAAAGATTTCCGCATCTTCCACAGAAGATGACTGATGTAAGGTCGACGATTTTCACCGGTCGTCACCATCAAAAGCTTGGTCAATTTCAAATCGGTCGGATCGGTGTAAAGCACGATCAGCATCTCTTGCACGAAATTCGTGTTCAAGGTGATGTAATTGTCCGTTCCCACGCCCAGCTGAACGCCTTTTTTCTCCCACCAAGAAAATGGATGGTCTTTATAATCTTCGAACTGGCCGGTCAGTTTGTTGTTTGAAGATGGCAGTGATACCAACGACACGCCTTTTTGAATCAGCCGATTTAAAACGTCATGCTGGTAATGTTCGACTTCGCGAGCGGTGTGGAACTTGGCTTTGACGAACTGAATTTGCTCGTCTTCGCTGATTTTTGTTCCGGCCAAAAGCTTGGCCAGGACATCTCGGTAATTGCGCCAATCCAGCTCGATCAGTTCGCGGTATTCCGGATCTTTTTCCACAATTCCAAGGCCGGCTTCATTTTTTTCCATCACTTTCAGGAAAAGCTTATGGAAATAAAAGTTGGGATTGATCCCCAAAGAAAGACCGTGCTCGAGCGTATCGATATGCCAGATGTTCATGGCATTATCGACGGCCTGAATCCCTTTTTTCAAAGTGTGGAAGGTTTCACCGTGGTGCGAGCGGATTTTAAAGCCGCGGTACTGCAGTTTGCGGAAACCCTTTTGGAACTCATTGAAATGCTCTTTGCGGTAAAGCTCGTTTTCGCTTCCGACCGTGTCCACGTCCGTCATGTGCTTTTGCAAGAACGGGTACTTGTCGATCATGCGTACCAGCTCGTCAACCTGCGCTTCAAAGTGCTGCTTGCGGGTTTGATATTTGCTGGCATCAAAGAAGTTCGCCTCTTTTCTAAAAGAAGGCGACAAGATGAATTCGAAATCTGGATGCTTGTCTTGAAATTTCTTAAAACCATCGTATAGGCCTAGCACCACATCTTCCGGCGAAACACTGTCGGCACCCGGGATTTGCTCGGTCGACGAAGAAGAAGCGCGGCTTAAAGAAAACTTCAGACGGACCTTGCCGACGTTGTATTTCGAGTAAAGCTCTTCCGCCATATGGTAAGTGCTTTCTTCGTGAGCCTTGCGATCCACCAAGATCAACTTTGGCAGATACAAGATCTTCAGGTAGGTCAGAAAACCTTCGGCTTCTTGCAGGCGAATCAAGTTATCGACGTCTTCGACGGATTTGATTGGCCAAGCATTCGGGCCGTAGACTTCGGTGATTTTCTTTTTGTACAGTTCTTGGTTCGGTCCTTCGATCAATTTCTTCAAGCGCGGATAAATGAATTCAGCTGTCATCGCACCGGTTAGGTGGATGTGCTCTTCAGAATACTTCAGCGGAAATCTTCGGAAAAATTCAAACAAAGCCGAATTGACTGGGTGATCCATCAGATCGTGGATGGCCAGTTTGTTTTGGTGAAAGTCTGAAATCAGAACGCGAAACTCTTCAACCAGTTTGTAGGCTTTTGGATTCTCTTTTTTTATCGAGCTTTCGGCGACCAATTCCAAAGTGTCCGCCAAAGAGATTCCGTTTGTTTCGCTGATTGTTTCGACCAGGTATCGAAGAAGGACGTCGTGTGTATCTTGAGATGTCATTTCCATTCCATAGAGTAACGCCTAAGCCTGCGACAGTTCAACTGAAAAGCGCCTCGTCTTGAGATTCTGGAGAAGCGTTTCTAACGAAGATAAATGTACATGACCTTGTGCGGTCCAATACCTGTTATATCGAACATATCGCCCAGGTACTGCAGGCCAAGCCTCTCATAGAAGGGGAAGGCGGCCTCGCGAGCATTGCACCACATCAGGTCGCAACCCCGCTCGCGCAGGATCTGTAGACCATATTCCAGCACCATACGGCCCAGGCCCTGTCCGTGAAATGCGGTGTTGGTTCCCATGCCACGCAGGCGATAGGGGCGTTCGGCTTTCAGTTCTGGAAATACATCTTCATGAAAGGTGGCAACGCACACCAAATGCCCATTTGAAAAAGCCCCAACATGAAATGTATCTTCTCTTTGATCATGCGGAAGCACGGCATTCTGCAAAGGCTGACCAGGCCGCAAAACCTGGGCTCGCAAGGGCAAAGCCTCGGCAGCTGAAATGAGACGAACTTGAATAGAAGAAGATAAAGAGCTCATGTCAAAGAATCCTGGCAAAGTTTTAGCAAACACTCAAGCCCAAGCAGGGGAGCCACAATCATCACCGCCGCGAAATCCCAGCCTGACGGCGATACTTGTAAGCATTATGGGCGGCACACAGGTATTGCAAGTTGCTAGATTCATCGCGGCCACCAGCCCATTTCGGAACGAGATGATCCACTTGAAGTGCAAAAGTACTTTGGCATTTGCGCCCAGTCTTGCGATCCACAAACTGACAACAGCGGTCTGTGAGCAAAGAGACCACCTTGGATGGAGACTTTCTTCGATCAGACAGCTTATCCAAGATACTTGACGAACCGGCAACGCCCTCAGTCACCGGAGCGGTAATTGGACGCGGCAAAGCTTTCTGTAAATGCTTATCACACAAAACTTCAATCACATTTCCCCATAAGATCTCTTTGTGGTTTTGCGAAAGTGTGTGCACAAGCTCATCTCTTGAGATTTGCAGCTTCTCAAATTGTGCTTTTGTCAGCGTAATTTCAAGTCGGACAGATTCATCTTGCTGCACACGTTTTTTATCTTGAGCTAGAATCGGCAGATCCAAGTTCTCAGCTAAGATCCTCTGTGTTTCAGAAGTTGTTTTAGAGGTAATCTTCATCAAAAGTGCTTTCTTCATTTCAACAGGAACAAGCTTTTGGCTGATTCGCTCTTTATCTTTAATCGCACGCGACAGTTCACAAGCTTGCGACAAGTTCACCGATCCATCTTTGATGTTTTCCGCCAAACTTGGCAAATCTCTTAAAAGATTTGCAGCTTCCAGCCTTCGCATGGCAGAGGATCCAGAATAACCCATTTCTTTGGTGAGATACTCATACATCGATGAATAGGCTTTAGCTAGGTAAAGCTCACGACGAGAGACTTCTTTGATATGCTCTAAGATTACATATAAAAGTTTTCGTTCTTTTTGGATGAGATCTTTAAGACGAAATTCCAATTCATCGTTTGATAGCTTTCGAAGCGACTGCGGATAAGCTTCGTTATTCCTGTGATGTTTATTCTCACAATCGGCCTTCAAATTATTTACGATTTCCAAATGATTCATCATCTTCAATCCTCCTGATTAAATTTGAGATCTTTCTAGCACGGGTTTTAAACAGCAGTTTTTCAGATAGACGATGTGTATGTGAAAATTGCAATTACCCGCACAGATTCGCTCTGTATGAAGAGCAAATCTTATTTTCGACAATTCAAAATCAAACCTAAAAATGCGGTTTACTGAAGAGAGATTATAGAGACAAAAAACACGTCAAGCAGAATAAAATATTATTTTCCAACCCCGTCGCGCTCAGTCACCGAAGCGGTGGTGAATTCCGAGTCTGCCGACTGTCACCAGAGCAGTGGTGGGTTACCAGTCTGCACACACTCACCGAAGTCGTCGTGGATTTTCAATCTGGATACAACCACCGAGCTGCAGATAATTTCAAATCTGGGCACGGCAACCAGAGAAGTTGCGAACTTTCGATCTGTAGATAATCACCAGAGCGGTGGTGGATTTCCAGTCTGCCCACAATCATCAAAGCGACAGTGACTCTCCGATCTGGATGTAGCTGCCAGAGAGACGATGAACCACAGATTTATCAACCTCACCGGCCAAAGAAACGGAGGTGATATCGCAATCCGCGTGCGGAAACCAGAGCAGCAGCAAATCCGCAGTCCGCACCCAGACACCCCAGCGCGAATAAAGAGCTGATCGCACGCGCGATTGTCACAGCATTCCCCAATCCCAAGGCCTGTGCACCCACCAACAAAGTCTGAAGCGATTTCAAAATCCCCTTGCAGATCTTACAAAGCCCCACCCATTTGCAAAACTTCTGAACAACCATGAAGACGAAATTTCCGAAGCAGTAAAAATCTCGAATCACTTTTTCTAAAATAGAAAATTCTTTTTCCTCATAGCGAAATATAAATGCCTCACACCAAACAAACCACTTTCACTAAGGAGAAAGTCACATGAAAAAAGTACTTGTATTAAAAACAGCCGCTCTTTTGGCATCAATCTTGGTTGCAGGACAAGCGCAAGCTCGCAATATTTTTTGGACAGGTCAAGGTTCAGGCGTCAGCGAATATGATTGCCAACGAGATGCTATCGGCAACGGTCTGCCTTTGATTCGTCAAGACTGCGTTCGAGATAAAGGGTACACTTACGACACTTGCGAGTATGCACCGTTTGCGGGAACCCAATTGGTTAGCCAAAGCTACTACAACGGTCAATATAGCTGCCAGTATCGCGTTTTCATCTCTGTTCCATAATTGAAGTTACGAAAGGCCCTTCCGCAAGAGGGGCCTTTCTCATTCTCACAATCCATTATCTGAACGCTTCACCCCGAGGTTCCATATGAAAGCCATGAAATTCACGGCAATGGCCGCGCTTTGCCTTTTGCTGACATCACAATCTTTTGCCGAAGACTTTGCGACACAAATCTTTGCAACAGCCCCTGTTGCCCAGACGCCCGCGCCCATCACATACACTTCTCCAGAAGAGGCCCTTCAGCAGCAGCTTGAAACCAACTTCCAAAATATGGGTGGAAATCTGATCGCGCTGAAACAAGCGATGTGCTTTCACAAAGCCAAGAAAGACAGCCGATTTCAGGCTTTTGGCGATCCTTCAAAGAAAAAGAGCGGAATCGGAATTGGTGATAAGAATAAAATTTTGATTTTTGATTTAACAATGTCATCTCGTTACCCTCGGCTTTTCCTGGTCCACGTTGACACAGGAGAAATCGAAGCTTCAACCGTCGCTCACGGTCGCGGTCGGGGAGAGCAAGAGAAACTGAATGAAGAGTACGCACGGTTTCTAGGAAACGGTGACGGATCTTTCTTGTCTTCGTCAGGTTGGTTTATCACCGGCGAAAAATACAAGCTCAACAACCCAGCCTGGGGTTACGGCATCCATTTGTATGGATTGCAGCCGGGATTGAATCACAATGTTTACGCACGCCAAGTGGTCATGCACCGCGACCCGGGCATGCAGGGCGAGCTTTTATCTTCAAAGAATGTACGCGATCTTTTGGACATCCCAATGTCGATTGTGCAACCGCTTTCTTGGGGTTGCTTGATGTTGCCACCAGCGGTCGCCGATTCGGTGATCGAGCGCGTGCAAATGCCAAAAGACTCAAATTTGGGAACTTTGCTCTACGCATTTTCAGAGAAAGAGAAAAACTTAGGCCCCGATTACTGTGGCCAAGCGGACGAGAAAAATTAAAAAAAGAAGAAGTCGATATTCACGCAGACGGTTTCTTCGGCTTCTGAATTCTTCACTCGTTCCGAAAAGTCTTTCACCAGTTCGATGATCTGGTTCTGCAAGATTTTAGCGTCTTCGATCGACATGGACATCGGGGACGTGACAAATAAATCGGATTTGCGATTGAGCTCCATCTTTTGAATGGCCTGCAAGCGCCAGTTGGTCGAATGCTTAAAATAAACCGGCGTGCCTTTGTCCGCCCAGGTTCTTTGTTCACCTAAGCGATATCTATTTCCCATGCGGTAGCACAGACCGTGCTGCTCTAAAAATCCCAAAATCTGTGTCAGAAATGGCGAAGGGATTTGAAAGTGCTTCTGAATTTCGTCCGAGGTCTTGCCTTCTCCGATCGAGCAGAAAATGCGAATCGCCGAGTACAAATAATTCGAATAGAACTCGACCCGCTCTTCCAAGGACATGGTTTTCGCGTCCTTGATGTGGCTGTGAACCTTGCGGCCCTCTTGCTGAAGCTTTTGCAGCTTCTTTTCATAGTGCTGCTTCAAATCTTCAGTGCCGGCCCGCGCCTTTTGAATCAGCTCAAGGAAATAGTCTGTCTCGATGTCATTTAATTCGATGTACTTGGCAAATTTATATCCGGCTTCGGCGGTGAAGTCTTTTTCCCCGGCCAACACCTGACTGAAATAGGCTGACTGAATGTCGATCGCCGTCGTCAATTTGCTGGCAAAACCCCATCCCTTTTTCGGAAGGCCTTGCACGTAGCTGTGAATGAACTGACGATAATCATCAAAATCAAAAATCGACATGATCTATCTATCGGCATCCCTGAAGGAATATTGATTGCACTGGTATTTGGTCGGGTTCGGCCTGGTCCGGCCCAGGGAATAAAAAGATGTTTAAAGCACTCAGCCTTGGGCTGACTGTCTACATTTTATACAGTTGCATAGCGCTGGGCGCTTTGGACGAAAGAACCAGATATGCGGGTTGTGGCGACAACCGTATTTTCCAGGTCTGCAAGTTCGATGGGATGCAACCCGCTTTAAGAGAGCAGATGGAGTCCCTGGTCCGTGCAAGAGCTTTGATCGTGCAAAAGCGCCCTGAGCTGGCCAAACAGCTTTTACAGGCCGAATACGAGTTTTACGGTCTCTTGCAAGACATCGAAGTCAAATACGATGTCGCAACCAGGGGTTGGGATGACCGCCCTTTTAATACCGACACAAATGCAACATACAATGTCGCGAGATTTGCGATTCCCCGGCAGATTATTCTCAGCGGATTCGGTCGCAGCGCGATGACTTTCTTTGAATCGAAGACGATCATTTTTGACTATGACTCCTGGATCAAGGCTTCTCTGCAAGAGAAAAAGCTGATCGTGCTGACAGAGTATCTGCGTTTTTACAATATCGAAGATGAAGAAGATCGCTATCAAATGGCCGGAGAGATTTTAAGAATCAGTGAAGGCAATCAGGTGGCCGACACGTACGCGAACCGAGAATTCAACCCCGCGCGCGAGTCCTTCCAGGTCTACGATAAACACAAGATCTTCATCTCGCAAATTGGTGAAAACGAGTCAAAATATTTGATCGTCAATTCGCAAAGCCCCGTGCTTTATCCTTGGTCTTGCCGCAAGCCCGAGATGTTCAAAAAGGGTCAGCCGATGTCAGTATCGGCCCGAATGTACATGGGACTTTACTTGCTGGATCCCGCAGGTTTGGCTCATTGTCAGAGCATTTTGCTGTCAAAGCCGAACTGGCTGATCAATCTCATCATCCAGAAAAGCAACAACATGGTCACAAGCTGCGTGGAGATGCCATGGAAGTAAGATGGATCGCAAATGCTGTTTTGATTCTGCTTTCCATCTGTCTGCCGTATGCAGCGTCAGGCTCCAGTACAACCTGTCTTTCAGGCTACGCCATGCTTTGTCGGAAAATGGAGTCCTTGGCCCCCGAACTTCGCGAACCGATCGAAGCGATGCTGCGTTCGAAAGATGTGCTGGCACAAAAGAAACCCGAGCTTGCCAAAGAGCTTTATGAGGCCGAACTTGAATTCAAACAAATCGCAAAACAGGCGCTGGCCGATTACGATCATATCAGCCATGGAGCCCCCAAATATCAGTTGCTGACAATCCGGGTCTCTGTCCTGAGCTTCCCCCGCCAAGTGATTTTAAGTGGCTTCAGTCGCAGCGCGATTAATTTCTACGAAGCGCAAGCGATCGTCTTCGATTTCGAATACTGGAAGCAAGCAAGTCCACGCGAACGCAAGCTGATCGCATTGACCGAATACCTGCGTTTCGCCGGCATCGAAGACGAAGAAGACCGCTACCAAAAAGCCAGCGAGGTTGTTCAGCTTAGCGAAAAAATGGGAAAAGGACCTTTCATCCTGCCCAAAACTTTCAATCCAGCCACCGAGCCTTTCGAAGTTTTCGATCGGCACAAAGTTTTTATCGGCCGAATTCACGAATGGGATACCACGTACTCGATTCTGAATTCCGAAAGCAATTTGACCAATCCGCATCTTTGCCGCCGCCCCGAGCGCGCCCAGAACAATAGCTATCTTTCGGCGGTCGAACGCTACGTAACCCGAACGCTTTGGTTGGATCCGGCGATGCTGCAACTTTGCCAGTCCTATATTCTGAACCGACAAAATAGATCTTTCGTATTAGAAAAAATCACGAGCAATAACATGATCGTGGATTGCAATGGAGGCCTTTAAATGAAAACGAAAATGATGCTGACAGCCGTATCGATTCTATTTTCGATCACCGTGCTCGCCCAACAGCAGATGCCGACCACCGCGCAGCTTCGGCAGCAGGCTTTAAAAGAGCAATCTTTGAAGCAAAAATCGCTTTCGTTAAAAGATGCTCCTCTTAAAGAGCCATCCAAACTTGGCCTGTCAAAACGGGATCCAGTTTTGGACGAAGTCGATTCAATCCTGAAAAAGGGCCTCAAGAATTCTGAGACCGGCGATCGCAGCAAGCTCAAATCGGGTGGCGGCGGACAAGACGGTAGCGGCGGCAGTGGCGAGGAAGCCGAATTCATTTTCCACATCCGCAACCACATCCGAAAGATGAGTCCAAATCTACCGGTGCTGACGAAACTTGAATACATGTCCGCCGAGCAAGCGCAGCTTTTCCGCGATACGTTCCCGAAGAAAGGGCTGACGTCGCAGCTGTGCGTGTTTATCACGACCAAAGATGAGACTGACGCCTGCCCGGCGGATAAGAAACGAATCTACGTTCCGATTTCAGTCTGGAAAAACCTGAACGACGCTGACAAAGCCTACCGTGCGGGTCTCGAGCTTCTGGGTGTCCTGGGTTTTACCGCGGGTGCCGAGCGGGACCGCGCCGAAGAAAATATCCTCAGCATCATCAACAGCACGCCGGATTCGATTCACACCTTTAACTTCAATCCGACCAACAACCGCAACTTTGAAGCGATCCGCGATGCCAATAGCACGGTCACCTACAACGTCAGCATTCAGCCATCGGATAAGGGCACGCAGTTCGCGGTGCAAGGTCCGGCGGGTTTGAAGACCTATACTTTGAATGCTGAATCTCCGTTCTTCAATCTAAGTCCTTGTACGGTTGAAAATACGGGTGATGCCTATATCGACACGTTGAATCCGGAATACATGTATTCGGAACTGAAACCTCTTGCAAAAGACTGTGAAAGAAAAGTCCAAGACGGAAAACAGATCCGCCGTATCTGGATTTCAGAAAAAACAAAACTTGTTTTCAAATGCGAGTAAAATGAAAAGCTTGTTTTTCTTTTTCATTTTATCGGTTCTCATATCTCTTTCCTCCGGGGCAGCCGGGCGGGGAGGCGTGCGCACTTGGTACGCGTGTGGTTCAGAAATATATCAAGGCCTTTGTCAGCAATTGGATGCCAATCGGGGTTCAGACTCTTTAGTTCATTCATTGATAGAAGCGAAAGAGATTTTGCTCCTTCGCAATGAGCCTCTGTACCGCGAACTTTTGCGCGCAGAAGAAGAATTTCGCGATCTCGCTCGGGATATTTTTTCCAGTTATGGCATAGCTCGTGAAATTCAAATGCGTAGCAAGGAATCGAATTTAGAACGGGAAAAGTCCGCACATCAATCCATCACGATTTTGACTTATCCCCGTCGTGTGATTTTGTCCGGTTTCGGCCGAAGCGCGATCAGTTTTCCGCAAGAAAGAGTCATTCTTTTTGATTACGAGTATTGGGGCAAAGCCAGCCCGAAGGAAAAAAGCCTGATCGTATTGACCGAAATTATGCGGTTTCAAGGAGTCGAAGACGAAGAAGAAAGATATCAGGCGGCCAGCGAAATTCTGACCGTCATTGCCCAGCAGAAGTACGATATCATGAATTTCAGATTGACGCCGACCCAAGGTGGTTTTGAAATCTTTGATCGGAATAAAATTTTTGTCGGCGGCATTCTGCCAGATCAATCCGGATACGCTATCGTCAACTTTCAAAGTCCGATGTTAAATTATAGAAGCTGCCGCAAAGAGAAACCAAGCATGTCCAGCATTGAAGAATCTCAGAAGCAGGCCCTTCAATCTATCCGTGTGATCCAGACAGAAATGCTTCAAGTCTGTCAGCAATGGATCCTAGAACGCAGGCAAATCTCGATTCGCCTGGCGACGAATTCGGGCAACCATATGGTGATGAATTGCGGTCCATTATGAAGATGAAATATGCGGGTCTTGCAATGGCCATCAACATTTTGTGGAGCTGTCTTGGATGGTGCGAAGGGCTCGATCTTGAGCGAGGCCGAACTTGGGCTTGCATTGGATATCCATCGGTGTGTCGCCAAATGAAAGCCGAGGGCCGCTCGCAAGGGATGTTACAGTCTTTGCTCGAAGCCAAGGCCATTTTGTATTCTCGTCGGTCCGATGTGTTTCAGGATCTTCGGCGAGCCGAACACGAATTCCGAAGTATCGCTCGTGATGTTTTGATCAAATACGAACTGGCAACGAAGAACAAATCCGGTTCTGCGATACCGGTACCTGATATCGCCTTCGGCGCAGGGGCCGAGATCGAGTTGCTTGCGCTACCGACGAAAACGATCTTGGTAGGGTTTGGCCGAAGCGCCATCAATTTCCACGACGAGAAACTCATTCTTTTTGATTTCGAATATTGGAAACAGGCCAGTGCCGGTGAAAAGATACTGATCGCCATGACCGAATACATGCGCTTCGCCGGCATCGAAAATGAAGAAGACCGTTACCAAGCCGCCAGCGAAATCGTCGACGCCGTCGCCAAACAGGATTTCGAATTCGTGGATTTCACCATGACGGCATCAAGCGGCGCCTTCGAAGTTTTTGATCGCAATAAAATCTTTATCGCTGGCATCACCCAAGATCGGTCGAGCTACGCCCTGATCCATTCGCGCAGCCCTTCGATCAACCATATGAGCTGTCGCGGAGATGATAAACTGGATCCCCGCATTCGAAACTCGTTCAGCTTCCGAACTTTCCGTCCCATGCCCGAGGTGCAACCAGTGGCGGTGGAAGCCTGCCAGCGCTGGATGCTTGAGCGCCGCAACGACTCCATCAACTTTCTGATGAGCCCCACCAATCACATGGTGGTGAATTGCAGTTCTCGTTAACCATGAAAATGATCAGATTGCGCTGCTAGCCCGCTTTGTACTGCAGGTACTGCATCCAGGCGTTCGGAACCTGGCCATTCTTCACATCCAGCTCCGGGGATGGCAGCCAAGTGGGAACAACCGGTTCGGTCAGCAAAGGCATGTTCGCCGTTTGCGGAGTGCGATTGGCTTTTCGTTGATTGCAATCGCGACAAGCGGTCACCACATTCGTCCAATTCTTCGGGCCTTTTTTTGAGACGGGGACCACGTGATCCAAAGTGAGAAGCTTATTTGGGAATTGGTCGCCACAATATTGGCAGGTGAAGTTGTCCCGAATGTAGACGTTCTCGCGACAGAAGCGCACGGCACCCAAACTGCGAGGTCGAACATAATGCTTTAGGCGCATCACAGAGGGAATTTGGAAGCTGGTTCTGACACTGCGGACAAAGACGTTATGGTATTCGATGACTTCGACTTTATCTTGAAACCATAGGATCAGGGCCTTCTGCCAAGAGATGATCTTCATGGGCTCGTAGCTTGCGTTTAAAAGCAAGGAGCGTGCTGATCCGATGCTTGTAATTTGAATACCCGGCCTATCGCCATCCGCCTGCATACCCTTATAGGATTGCTGCAATTTGAGGCATTTACAAGTCGATTTCACTTGCTGAGACAGAATAAGAATGATTTATGGTGCCTCTAAGGAACACTGGGGAGTCAGATATGAACAAACGCGTTTTAAGCTTTAATTACACTTTGAAAGATACAAAAGGTCAGGTCCTGGATGCCTCGACTGACGGCCCTTTGGCGTTCTTAGAAGGCGCTCAACAAATCATCCCAGCGCTTGAAGAGCAGATCAAAACCATGCTCATCGGACAGAAAAAAAATGTGAAGCTGGCGGCGAAAGATGCTTACGGCGAAGTGGAACCGAAGATGGTGATGGATGTTCCGAAAAAAGAAGTCGCTCACCTGAACATCGAAGTTGGAAGTTTTCTTCAACTGCAATTGCAAGACAGCATCAAAGTTGTCCGTATCACCAAAATCACTGATGACTCGGTGACCATGGATGGAAATCATCCTTTGGCTGGTCAGGATTTGGAATTTGATGTGGAACTGGTTGATTCACGCGAGGCGACCAAAGAAGAAATGGCGCACGGCCACGCCCACGGTCCAGGTGGACATCACCATCACTAAGGGATTATTTGCCTCATGCCTTCGTTCGATATTGTCTCAGAAGTGAATATGCAGGAAGTCGACAACGCTGTGAACCAAGCGATCAAAGAGATCGAACAGCGCTACGACTTCCGCGGTAGCAAAAGCGAAATCAAGTGGGATAAAAAAGAGATCACACTGACTGGCGACGACGATTACAAGATGGGCGCCATGAAAGATGTTCTTCAAACCAAGATGCATCGCCGCGGTATCGATATTAAATCACTCGAGTTTTCTGAAATTGAAGCCGCCGGTGGAAGCCTTTTGCGCCAAAAGATTAAGATTGTGCAAGGGATTGATAAAGAGGTGGCTAAAGAAATTACAAAAGCCATCAAAGACTCAAAATTAAAGGTCCAGGCGCAGATCGCTGATGATAAGGTGCGCGTAACTTCTAAAAGTATCGACGAGCTGCAGGAGACCATGGCTTTCGTCAAGTCGAGGGGATTTGCTGTCCCCCTCCAATTCAACAACATGCGGTCTTAGAAATTTTTTTTGATGATAAACAACAAGTTTGATAAATTAAAAATGTCCCGTTCGCGTTCCATAGTTAGCGTTTTGCACTCAT
>CBIHNI010000017.1:0-105166 GCA_966211455.1 uncultured Bdellovibrio sp. | reverse complement strand
GCAGAAACTGAGTCATCTTCTCTCGCTCTTCGCGTGCGATCGTTTTTGCGTTTTGAACTAGAGCTTTGTCGGCTAGGGATTTAAGATTCATAAATATGACCTCGTCTTTCGTGAGGGAACATATCATTGGTTTTAAAACTGAATTTTTAGCTCTTAGAATTCTGCCTGCAAGCTTTTCGTAGAAAAGATATCGCTGGTGATGTTCTAGAAAATTCATTCTCTCTAAAGGGCAAATATGAAGCGAGACATGTGCTGCAATCGGCCCTTGCGACTGCGAATCTGCAGAGGGAAAATCCACCCAAATACTCGTCAAGAATTTATTTTCTCTGACGCGGGTATTTTCTATCGCTTCGCTTTGTTGCCCTGTCAGTTGCTTCCGCAACTGAAACTGACCGCGGATTTTTGGCTCGTTGATTTTCTGTTGCAAAGACTTCCACTTCCATCTGCTGCTCGCTTCGCTCGTCCATAACGCGGCTTTTCTGGTGCGCGACGATTTTTTTCGCCGATATTTACTGCTATTTGCTGACATCTTGTTATTCACTGACATTCACTGATCTCCCCGCCCCCGCCACCGCGGCCGCCGACCCGCCGTCACAACACATCACCTTATTTAGCGAAAGCCAGGAATCCACAACAGCCCCCTCCCCCAACTAAATTTTTATCTATTTAAACGAAAAATCCCGCCCACAAGGCCCATAAAATGCTGAAAACAGGTAAAAATTTGCTTCTCAAGAATGTCTTTGTCAGATCCATTCCCCCTTTATGAAGAGATCACGAAAATCATGACAATGTGGCTAAAATTTTAGAATCCGTTATCTTACATCTTCACCAGCCCCAACTTTGGACCGATAATATAGATGTGAAATCGAAATCTGTTAGAAAAAACACGCGGGCGAATTTGGGCTTTCTTTTGGCGATCCTTTTCCTGATCGCCATCGGAAGTTTTTCTTACCGCAGCAACCGCCTCATCAGTGAAGCTTCCGTCATGCGCTCGCAGGCTCGTCAAAACCTGATGGACCTGCAACGTCTGCATCTGCTGATCGCCGAAGCCGAACTGAGCCAGAAAGTCTACATCCTGAGCCAATTGCCATCGGATCTGAATCGCTACAAAGCGGCCCGCACCGAGATTCCGCAGCTCACCGAAAATTTGCAAAAAAATCTTTTCACCAAACACGATCTGACCGAATTGCAAAAATCCACCCAAGAGCTATTTGGCGAGATCGAAGCCAACATTCAAAAACCCAGAATTTCGCGTCAACTTTTCTCGGCCCGTCAGGTGCGCGAAAATCAGCTGATGCAAGAAATCCGCGACGAGCTGGAAACTTTGACGACAAACGAAAAAGACAATCTCAATCTTTTCGTCAAGCAGGCCGAAAACCGTCTCGAGCGCAGCTCGATGTCGATTTTCTGGGGGAGCCTGGTCGGTATCGGCGTCGTTCTTTTTGCCGCGATCCTGGTGAATCGCGGTTGGCGCCAGCGCCGCGAAGCGCAGGCCGATGTCCGCATGCTGCAAAGCCTGGTGCAAAACAGCGGCGATCTGATCGCCATCGCATCTCCGCAACGCAAACTGCAGTTTATCAATCAGGCCGGACGGCATATTTTGGGTTTGGATGAAAACAAAGTGTACGAGGGCATGCACACTTCGAACTTCTACCCGCCCGAGACCAATTCGCTGATTGAAGATGAAGTCATCCCGGCCTTACGGCAAGACGGCAGATGGAATGGCGAAATCAAAATGAGAAATCTGAAAACTGGCGAGCTGATCCCGATGCACAGCCAAGCCTTCGTCATCCGTGATCCAGATACTTTTGAAATTCTGGGTAAAGCCACCGTGTCACGCGACCTGCGCAAGCAGAAAATGCTCGAGCAGCAATTGGATAAGTTCTTTAGCGTCTCTTTGGATATGCTCGGTATCGGAAATCTGGATGGATACTTTGTCAAACTCAATCCCGCTTTCAGTGACATTCTGGGTTACTCGCAAGAAGAGCTTTGCTCCCGACCGACTGCCGAGTTCATTCATCCGGACGATATCGAGGCGACGCAGAAACAGCTCGAGCTTCAAGCCCAAGGACACTCTGTTTTGTCATTTGAAAATCGCTTTCGCTGCAAAGACGGAACTTACCGCTGGTTTTCATGGAAGTCGATTCCGGACGGTTACCTGACCTATGGTGCGGCCCGTGACATCACCGAAGAAAAAGCTCAGCAAGAACGCATCCGTCATTTGCACGCTCAAGAGCAGGAACTTTTGCGCGACCGCGAACGTGTGGCACTGAGCGCCTCTCGTGCCAAATCCGAGTTTTTGGCCAATATGAGCCATGAAATCCGCACTCCAATCAACGGCGTATTGGGGATGACGAACCTTCTTTTGGATACCCCACTTCGCGCAGACCAATCCGAATACGCCGAGAATATCAAAGACTCGGCCCATGCGCTTTTGACCGTGATCAATGACATCCTGGATTTTTCAAAGGTCGAAGCCGGAAAATTGGAAATCGAGAATGTCGACTTCCAACTGGATCAGCTGATCGAGCAAACGGTGAAAAGCACCAGCTGGGCTGCGCGCAACAAATCTCTTTCGATCGGAACCAAATTTTCGCAGCCGCACTCGCACCTTTTCCATGGCGATCCGGGACGCATCCGTCAGGTTTTGACGAACCTGCTTGGCAACGCGGTCAAATTCACAGCGCATGGTTCAATTCAAATCAACATCACGACCGAGCACGAAACCAAGGACCTGACGATCATCAAATTTTCCGTGCAGGACACCGGTATTGGCATCCCCGAACAAGCACTCGATCGTCTGTTTCAGCCTTTCTCGCAAGCCGACGCTTCGACCGCGCGCCAACACGGCGGTACGGGCTTGGGTCTTTCGATTTCCAAGCATCTGGTGCAACTGATGGGTGGGCGCATCGGCGTGCAAAGCGAAGAAGGTAAAGGTTCGACCTTCTGGTTCACGCTGCCACTGAAACGATCGCAGACCGCAATCGAAGCGCCACTGCCGAAAGCCAAGTCGAACGAAATCCCGGTCAGCAAACATCGCGGGGCGCGCATTTTGATTGCCGAAGATAATTTTGTGAATCAAAAGATCGCACTCGCCACCTTAGAGAAAATGGGATTCCGGCCGCAAGCTGTCGGTAACGGCCACGAGGCCCTGACGATCTTGCGCGAAATTCAATTTGATCTGGTCTTGATGGATTGCCAAATGCCCGAGATGGATGGCTACGAGGCCACCCGTCGCATCCGCAAAAGCGAATCCGGACTGCCGTGCGATATTCCGATTGTCGCCATGACCGCGAACGCCATCAAAGGCGATCGCGAAAAATGTTTAGAATCCGGCATGGACGATTACACGTCGAAACCGATTTCCCCACGCGATCTGGCCGCGGTGATCGAAAAATGGCTGGATCGCAAAAAATCCGCTAGCGCCTAACATCCGAGACGAGCCTTTTCCTTTTGTCATTCCACATGCTTTGCCGGCCAATTCAGAGAGTTTGCCCGCGCGCTTCGTGACAGCTCTGCCTTTTTCAGGTTTGAGTAAAGCATGAGTCGCCTGGCCTGGACCGCTTCATTGCTGCTGTTCTTGATCGCCATTTACTTTGGCGTGCGCGATTGGATGGATACATCATCCCGGCTTCGCGCTTTATCCGAACCCCCGATTCCACCTCCCGCCGCGACTCAAGCGGTGAACGTGATTCCAACGACCACGACGATAAACCAAACGCGCCCTTCAAGTGGTCGCGAATCGATTTCACGCCTGACGGCGGAACGAGAAATTCAAGATCTGCAGTCGCAGCTCAATTCGGAACGCGAGCTTCTGGCTCAGCGCGCGCAAGATCTCGCCGTGCTCGAAGACCAAAGACGAAATCAAACGCAAAGCCTCGCGATCCATAACCAATCGCAAATCAGCGAGCGCAATCTTGAGATTCAAAGTCTGAATCAAATGTTACAAGCGCAACAAGGAGAGAAAGAAGATCTGCAGATGCAAACCGATGCCTGGCTGCGCGATCAAAGCGAGCAGGCCCAGATTCTGCGTGATCAGATCGATCAAAATATCAGTGCGGTCGAGTCCGCTTTGCGCGACGTGCAGCGCGAACTGTGGATTTGGTCGCAGCCTTCAAATAACATCACCGAACAGCAAGCCCGTATCAGCGAGCTTCGCACCCAGCTTGAGCAACTGCAATTGCAGCTGCAGGACTTGCGCACTCAACGCTCGAATATGGCCACACAGATTTACCTTCAAGGACGCGAGATCGATGCCCAAGCGCAAGCGGCCCGCACCGATCTGCGCGCCGAAGAAGATTCGATCCGCACGCAGATCCAAAATCTGCGGCGCGAGCTCGTAAACCTTAGCCAGAGTCGACAGCAGCAAGCGACCACCGGCTCTCTGCTGCAAGAGATTCAAGCGGCGCAGGCCGCACGCAATGAGCAAGCCGAGCGCGTGCAGAATTTGGAAGGCTCACTTCGAGACCGACAAAGCGAACTGCAACGTCTCAGATAAAAGCTTGTCTCAGATCGATACGTTTTTATTTGCGACTGTTGCCATGGGGAGACTAAAAGTTTGGCGAAAAAGCCACACAAAGCCTTTAGTCCGGTTGAATTCAACCGAAAAGTTACTAGTAGGCGAGGTGAACACATGAGCTCAAAATCAGGTGATCCCGTAATCCAAACTGTTCTGGAACAGATCTTTCAAGCTTCCGAAATCGATCCTTCGTCGGTCTGGCCCGACAACCATTTTCATGAGCTGGGGCTTTCGCCGGAAACCATTCAAAATGTCTTTATGAAAAGTGCCCGCTCTTTGGGGCTTGATTTCCATTTGCAGAAACACATATCTCCCGCGACTCCACGCCAGATGGTGGAGCTTCTGCGCCAAATGGGAAAAAGCGGATCGGCCCGCGCTTCTTAAGACCGCGGCCTTTGCCGCAGCTCCGAGACAACCTTCCATCCGATCCCGGGGCGCCTCTCACCCCGGTTTGCATCTTGCGGGCACCTCGCCGGGTGCGCCAAACTGATTTGTAGCAAAGCTTGAGGTCTTGCCGTTGGCGAAGACCCGATCTTTTGCGTAGTCTCTTTTCCTGAGAGAGATGTGAAAAGATATTTTGAGCCTCCTTTTGAAACCCTGCGGTTTTATTACGGCTATGAGGAGGCCTTCATGAATACCCCGTTGTCTCGCGTCTGTTCCATCACCCTATCGACTTTGTCCGCCTTGTTTGCCGCAGGGATCTTTGCGGTTCCCGCTTTTGCGGCCGACTCGACTGCCTGCTATCGAATTGAAAGACCGGACGCCCCCGATAACGCCGTTGTTTTTCAGTCTCATTCGGAAATCTGGTGTTATCAGAAGTTGGATTACCCGCAGGGCGCCACTTACATTTTCAATGGCGACCGTGACGAGGCCCGCCCCGAACTGGCGTTGATGATCGAAGCCGACGGAGTGATGACTCATGGCTCTTTACTGGCTGGCAAGATGACGGTGCATAAAACTCAGCCAAAAAGTTTCAATCCTTTCACCATTCCTTTGCAGGAGCCGCGCGCACTTCCGGTGGCGTTTTCGCAAGATGTTCTTTCCCCGAAGCTTCGCGAATCAGCGATGAAAGTTTTGGCTTTGTTGCAATCGGCCCCGGCGCAGTTTTCCGAGCAAGCGGTGCAAGAAGGTGAAATCAGCGCCCGGGTTGCGGACGAAGTTTTGCCTTGGCGCGGTTACTGGTGGCCCTATGAAGGTTTGCCGCTTTCGGGTCCCATGGCCAAATACGATCGCTTTGTGAAAGCGCGCACCGGCACCAGTCCGCGCGCGCAGTCGTGGGAGAACTCGCATCACACTTATCACGGCATCTGGTGGGAGGGTCACTGCAACGGTTGGGCGGCCTCGTCGATCCTTCGCAAAGAGCCGGCATTTTCAAAATACGATGCGGCCAGTGGCACCACGTTCACCGTTGTTGATCAAAAGGGAATTTTGGCCGAAACCGATTACTGCGCGACGGTGGCCTTTTACGGAAAGCGCTACCCGTCGGCCAGCAATGACATTCGCGATATTTATCCGGCCGAATTCCACCAGGCTATCACTTACTATATCGGCCAATTGGGAAAACCGGTCGCCATGGATTACCACCGCACCAGCACGGTCGATAACCACGTGGTCTCGGGATACAAAATGTCGATCACCAAAACGGGGGATCTCACCTACAACGTGACAACGATCTTAAGCATGCACAAGTACGACGGCTCTCGACAGCAAAAACCAGGTGTCGCGCCCGAGTACACTCGCACTTATCGCTATCGTCTCACCGTGGATGCGGCTGGCACACCGGTCAGTGGAAGCTGGATCAGCACAAATCCGGATTTCATCTGGGTCCCACTGGCGGCAACCGATTGCAACACCAACAATCCACGCATCGACCACGCCATGACCGCGGCCATTTTGGATTTACCCGCCGCAACCCCAGCGATGGAAGCCGCGGACCTAGCCACAACGGGCCCGGCAGCGGATGAAGATTCGGAAGGTCGGGTGTCGGCCTCATCATCGATATCCGCAGAGTGATTTCGCGTTGAGGTTGAGAAAAACTTCGGCTGGGAGCTTCGGCTCTCAGCCTAGGGCAGCCCTGCCGGCCGCACCTCAGCTGGACTCAGACGCCTGCTCCGTGCCCTCACTCTCCTGAGCCGATACAGGAACTGATTGAAAGATCTCAAATACTGCTCTCGCTCTTTGTAACCAAGCTCGCGCTGGATATGATTGCCTTCAAAATACCCTTTAATTCCAAGCTCTTCCAGTTTGCTGGTCAGCACCCGCGTATAAGCGAGCCCATCCCAGAACTTTCCGAACTTATTTCCTTTCTTAGCTCCGGTGATCTTGCGAGCTAGATTTCCTGAAAAGGATTTTAGAAACTGCTTCATGCGATTCGCGTCTTTGAATCGCACTTTGAGATGAATGTGATTTCCCATATTCACCCAATCCAAGATCTCGATCAAAAACTGCTTCGAATTTTTTCTGAGAAGAGATCCAAGCAGGTGTTTATGCTGATAAAAAGACAATTTCCCCCGGGCCTTCGATGATTTGAGAACCACATGCGTGATGAGCCCCGGGATCAAAGGACGCTCGACTTTTCTTCTTTTCTTTAACGACACGCCACCATGCGTGTAGCGCTTGATATGGCGAAGATCATTTTTTGGAGCAAAGGAAAGCTGCATATTCGGGGCAATGTAATTTCATTCGGGAAAATGGTCAATAATTATCTTTGAAAAACAGCCAAATATGCAATGAATTCAATGCATTGAACCACAATCCTCACCTAATAGCCGAATCGAAAGATTCTTCCATCGCCACCCACTCAAGCGCTCACCCTGCCGTCCCCCAAAACCAGTTAGGACACAAAAGCTCTCCCGCTTCTTCTTTCCTTTCCTCCCCCCGCAGCATCCACCAAACCTTTTTGCAGCCATACCCCACATTCTAGCTCCAGCCCAACCGCCGCTCTCCACCTCTCCACCTCTCCACCTCTCCACCTCTCCACCTCTCCACCTCTCCACCTCTCCACCCGCCGGTGTTTCCCACGCCCGCGTGCCTCTGCTCTAGCCCCACCATCGCCCCCGAATCATGTTAGGTCACAGACCCGTGGCCATTTGCCCCGCGGGCCTTCGTTACGTGTGAGCTTGGCATGGCCTCGGATCTGCAATCTCTATGAATGTTGTCCATGACGATCGAAATTAAAGGAGGACTTATGGCATCACCCGGATCTGTTCACGAAAAGCAAATGCATGACCCTCAAGAGGAAAAACGCATCACCGATCAAAGTGCCCGCGTCAAATATCTTTTCAAAGATCTAAGATGGCGCGGCGGCCGTTTCGCGTTTGAAAAATGGGAAACCGATGGCGGCAACGTTCCGGCCGAAGAGCAAGTCTATCTGGTGCGCGGGCACTTGCGCCGCGGACTCTTGGCTCGAATCGAATGGAGTTTGGAAATGCTTTGGAAGCGAGTGAAACTTTTCTTCTCGCAACTTTTCCACCACCACCACGAGCCGCAAGTTTAAATTAAAGAGTTTGAAAAATGGAGCTGCCGGAATGGAGCTCCATTTTTTATCCCGACCCGAGTCCTAGCGGCGATAAACCTGACGCGGACCCTGGGGCATATTCTTCGTGATCGGCGGAATGCGCTTCATCAGCTTTGCGCCGGGCTTCGCGGCCGGACGTTGAATCATGCGACGAGCCGGCGGCACGGACGAAGGCATGCGACGATTCGGAGTCGCGGCCGGTCTCACCACCGCCGCAGCCGGAGGTGGCGTCGCCTGCACCGCTTCTGCCGGAGCTGAATCCCCCGAACCCGAACCTGCACCCGCGCCTTCACCCTCGATCGGCTCGGTCACGGCACCGGGAGGCACCTGGCCTGCCGGGACACGCACTTCGACCGTTTGCACATTCGATAAGAAAATTTTCTCGCGCATTCGCAGACGTTGGAAGTTCGCCGGCGTTTTCACCAGCTGCATGATCTTCGCTGTTTCCGTCTCTTCGGCTTCACGCATGCGCGCAATGCCTTCTTCGTAATATTTCGAATCCAAAGACTCGCGCAAAGTCGCAAGCTTCTTGATCAACGCCGCTTCGATCCCGATAAAACGAACCATATTGTCTTCACTGAGACGCAGGTCTTTCAAGAAGAACTCGTTCAAATTCAAGGCCCATTGATCTTGGATGCCAGAATCCGATTTCATCTCGGTATACCGAGTTTTATAAATCACGTTATCCGTGTAGGTGCCGCGGTATTCGTCCGTCATCACCGGCTTAAATCGCGCATCTTCTTTTTGCTGAGCGATCAAGGCCTCGGTGAACTGCTGCTGTTTTTCAACCGCTTGGTTCGATTCCCGATACAAGTAGAATCCACCAGCCACGATCGCAGCGGTCACGCCGACACGGAACCAAGCCTTTTTCATGAAACTTGGAGTCACATTGCGGTCTTGTTTCTGCATTTGAATCGCTTCGCTGTGCTTTGCCGATTCGAAATGGAAGAGACTGATCAGTTCTTCACTCATGGTCTTTGAAACGGCGTTCATCTGCGCCGAATTCAAAGCCAGTGGCAGCATGGTGTTGATTTCTTGCAAAATCGTCTTTTCAATTCGGTGCGAGAATTCTTTCGCCTTGTAGCTTGCCATCTGCAGGATGCGACGTTCTTCCTCTTGGCGGCGGCGCTCGAGCTCTTCCATCGTTTTCTTACGCAGAAGCTCAAGCTCCCCTTCAACTTTGGCGTTTTTCTCGGTCAATTGCGAGCTCTTCAGTTCCAGACCCTGGATTTCTTTGCTTAAGGCTTCCAGCTTCTCGTTCAAAGAGTTCTGGCGTTTATTTTCATCTTTCAGACGAGCAATCTCGCTTTGCAAAGCTTCACTTTGTGAAACCAAGTGCTGCTTATTCTGATTTGCACTTTCAAGCTCGCGATTTAACAAAGACAGCTTCTCGTCAAGCTCGGTCTTCTGCAGCTGAGCATTTTCGAAAGCCACGCGGGCTTCGGATTTTTTCTGCTCGATCTGCTCTTCGGTTTCACGCAAAAGTTTCTGCGACTCTTTACGAGCTTCCATTTCGATACGATTGCGAAGCTCTTGCACGATGAAGGTGGATTCTTTTTCTTGATTCTCGACGATAAACTGCGCGCGCTTGCGGGCGTTTTCGACCTGCTGATTGGCTTCGATCTCGGCGTTTTGAATCAATTCATGGATCTGCTGTTTGCTACGAGCCACGGATTCGTCGAAATCAGTCCGCGCATTTTGGCGAAGCTTATCTGCCGCTTCACGTGCGTGCACCATGATTTTTTCGGCCTGCTGTTCGGCTTCCGAGATCATGCTTTGCACGCGGTTCTGACCGTCGATGCGCATTTTCTCGGCCTCTTGGATGCCGGCTTCTTTGATCCGGGCCGCTTCTTTGTGCGCGTTTTGCACCAAAGTTTCCGCTTCAACCTTCAAGGTTTTATTTTTCTCTAGGGTCTCATCAAAATCGGCACGAGCCGAATTTCGCATGCGCTCGGACGCTTCACGCGCCTGGGCGATGATCTTTTCGGCCTGCTGCTCGGCATCGGTCAAAAGCGTCTGCGCTCGGGCCTGCGCTTCTTGACGGATTTTTTCAAATTCCTGCACGCCCATTTCTTTCGAGCGCGCGGACTCTTTGTGTGCAAGCTTTAGAATTTCATCGGCTTCAGCTTGCGCTTTGGATTTGATTTCATTTGTGTACTCGCGCAGACGGCCGTCGGCCTCTTCTTTGCGCGCTAAGTATTCGCGTTCGGCATCGCCACGGGCTTTTTCCATGGCATGATTGTGCTGATCTTGAATATCGGCACGCAACTGCTCGAGCCGCTTGTTCACCAGGGCTTCCGCCTCTTGATGTGCGCCCAGCCGCATGGCATCGACTTCGGCCTGCGCCAGTTGACGGGACTTTTCTAAAGTTTCGGCCGCCGTTTTTTCAGCCTCTTTGACGATCTGCTGGGTTTTGGCCTGCACGATCTCAAGCGCCGAGTCTTCTTGCACGCGAACTTTCTGGATGATGTTCTGCGCTTGCACCTGGGCCTGGGTCACATAGTGATCCGCTTTCCCCTGGGCTTCTTTCATGATGTGATCCGCTTTGGCGTTCGCTTCTTTGACGATTTGCTCGAGCAGACCCTGAAGATCAAAATTAAATTTTGGCAGGAACGAGTGATACTGATCGAACTCCATCGGACGTTCCATCAGATCGATCGTGATCATATCGCCGCTGTTTCCAAGACGAATCGGCGTCAGCAACGGCACCGGATATTTTTTGCCGGGCTCAAGCTTCATTTCATTCAGGAAGGAGCCGTTCGAGGAACCCAAATCCTCGACGACGATGCTTTGATCACGCACTTCGACCGACAGATGCTTTCGACTGATCGAGTTCGAAAGCAAAAGAATCTCCACCTCGGGTGAACGCCCGATAACGAACTTTTCCCGATCGACCAAATGCAATCGGGAATCGTTCTGAGATATGATTCGAATGATAGGCAAATTCTTTTTTGCCATCCGCTACTAACCCCTACAACTTTAAGAAGCTTTGTTCTCTGGATCTTTTTCGCTGTTGCGATCAAATGGACGCTTCGAAATCTCAAGCGACAAGGCATTTTCAGCCAGCGCTTCTTGAGGATCGCGGTTTTCATTGAACGCGTGCAAATCACTTGGAACTTCGTTCGTGTGCGCACGGTTCCACAAAAGATCCATCGAGTTTTCAAAACGGTCCACGATGTCGACGAACAAACGATCTGGATTCAAGATCGTGTTGTAAACCGTCATCAAGACAGAGAAGAAGATACCCAAAAGTGAAGCACCCATTGAAAGCGCGATTTCCACCAAGAAACGGTCCATGATGGCTTTCGTTTTCTGTGGATCTTGCACGTCCATGCCGCCCAATTCAGGAAGACCTTTCATGACACCCAAGAAGGTACCAAAGATCCCGATGATGACGAAAAGGCCCGGCAAGATATTCAAGACTTCATTTGTGCCGACGGTCGGGATGATACCGAACACGCGGTTGAAGCATGGATTTTTCGCAAATGTGTTCTTGGTGATATTGATCAATTTTGGCGGCTGAGTGCCGTATTTCAAGAAGCGTACCTGCTTCAAGATATCATGCACGACCCAAGCGCAACCCGCACGGATCAAGAACACACGGTCTGACATGAGCATCACTTTATCCGGACGACGGCGCAGATATTTTTCGCGGTTTTCAAAAACCTCGAAGAACGTTTTTTCCAAAAGGCGCTTTGTCAGCACGTAGAAAGAGTGCTGTCCGGTCACGCCCTTTGATTCCTTTTCCAGGAAACGGCCGACGCGTTTTTCAAATTCGCGCGCGAACCATTCGTGACGTTTGACGGTGTAGTACACCAATCCGCGCAGCATCACCCCGAAGACGAACAAGCTGATCATCACCGGGAAGTGCCATGCCTTAGAGACATTCACCAGGCCTTCGATAAAACTGTGGACCAAACTATTAAAATCCATTTTTCACCTCAATCTTAGTCTTTTAAATTAAATCGAATAATAACTCGTTGCAGTTTTGCACAGTCGTTCTTTTCACAGAATGACTTGTGCGTTTCGTTCGCGACTCCACGAGAATCCTCGGGGTTCGCCAGGAAGCTACGTCCTGTGACTTTCACCAGCGGCAACAGCTGCTTTTGGTGTTCGAAAGTCATCTGGCTCTTATCGAAGACCACGCTAAAGATCGATTTCGCGCGGTTGTAACTTAAATCCAAGTTGTAATTGACCGCTTGGCGATCGCTTGGATCCAACGAGCGCGGATCGATGTATTTGCCTTTATACGTTGGCGATGCGAAGCCGATGATCTCGACGTTCTGGATTCGGCTTGCCACCTTCGGATCCTGGAACAAAGATTTCGAGTATGTCGGAACCGCTTGACGGATGATGTTCACCATTCCCGGCTTCAGATCCGCACGGTCCGTATCAAAGTACTGATCCCCGAATGAAAGAACCACGTCACCCGTTCTTGGATCGACATCGGCTTTGATACCGGCCGCCGCAAAGTTCTTCTTGATTTGGTCTGTCAGCTTCTTACGAGCGTTCAGGTTCTCTTGCGCTCGTGCAAGCTCCCCTTGCGTCGCTTTCATCTCTTCACCCATACGCGCCAGCTGATCGCCCAAAGCTTTCGCCTTGCGCTCGCCTTCAGCACGGAAGGCCGCTTCACGCGCCGCTCTTTGTGCACCCGTCAGCTTTTCTTTCGCCAGTGCCGCATCGAATGCCGCACGGTCTTTGCCACGTTGAGCTTCAAAGTCTGATTTCAGCTGACCCATTTTACCCTGCAAGGCTGCGTTTTCGGAACCCAAGCGGCCAATGTTGGCTTTCGCCGATTCCAGATCTGCACCCAACTGACCCAATTGCGCTTGCGTTTGACCCAGTTGTGCTTTGGTTTGACCCAATTGAGCCGATGTTTGGCCCAAACGCTCTTTGGTTTGACCCAAGGCAGCCGAAGTCGCGCCCAGTTGCTCTTTGGTCTGACCCAGCTGAGCGGTCGTTAAACCCAACTGCTCTTTGGTTTGTCCCAGTTGCGCTTTGGTCTGACCCAATTGCGCCGAAGTCTGACCCAGTTTCTGAGTCGTGACATCCAGTTCTTTTTCCGTTTCGGCCAATTGCTGATTCATCTTCGCGAGAGCCTGAGCGGTCTGTTGATTTTTCGTCTTCAGATCATTGAGCTTGCTGTTGGTTTCAGCTTCGATGGCTTTCTTTTGCTTTTCGAAAGCAGCCAAAGAAATGCGATGCGCCTTGTACGAATTGCGAAGCTGCTGAACGCGCGTGTTCAGGTTTTGGTTGAGATCTTTCATCTTTTTCTCGCCCAAAGCCAACTGCGCCCGTTTTTCCGCCACCGTCGCTTCCAGGTCTTTGATCTCTTCCTGGTCGTTTGCGATTTTCGTATCTTGGTCTTCAATCACTTCATCACGATTCTTGATACGATTTTTTGCGATCATGTTCGAGTTGATGATGTTTCGGATCATCTGTTGGTACTTGTTCAAAGCTCGCTGCTTTTTTTCGTGCTCGTCGGCTTCTTTTTCCAAAGCCACTTTTTCGTCGTGAGCTTTATCCTGAAGAAGGTTCAACTGATCCATCAGCTCTTGATAATTGTCGGCTTCTTGCTTCGATGCCGATTTATTCAGGTAATCCTGCTTCAAGGCTTCGTAAGTTTTCAACTGTTGCTTCAGATCTTCATTTTCATGTACGAGCTTTTGATTCTCGTAGAACTGCTGAATGCCGTCGGTGCCTTGACGAAGGCTGACCGTCACATACAGAAGCAGGAAAATGATCGAAAGACCCAAAAACAAATCCGAGTACGCCGTCCATACGGAGCCGTGCCCTTCCGTGCTTTTGTGCTTGTCATAGTTAAAACCCATGAGTGTTCTCCATCTTCAGTGATGACTTTTCCAATCATCTCTTCGGATGGCGACACCCGGAAATCAGGTCTAGATTTTTGACATAGGCCGCGACCTACATCCGGTCTGGCGCCGGAATCCCCAGAAGTTCAAGGCCTTTCTTCAACACCGCACCCGTGGCTTGTGACAAAGCTAGACGTGCATGTTTCAGGTCTTCGGTCTCGGCCTGGCCAATCGGACAGTCGTGATAGAACAGGTTGAAGCGTTTAGCGGTTTCGTAAAGGTAGGTGGTCAGCAAGTGCGGTTTGTAATTCTCGGCGCTGCCAAGCACGACGCCATGAAAGCTCATCAGCCCCGCCATCAGCTGGCGCTCGCTTTTGTGCGTGAGCAGGCCCCACTTCACGTCCGTCGGTGGCTCGCCAAGCTTGCGCACCAAGCTTTGGATTCGCGCCAAAGAATACTGAATGAAAGGTCCTGACTCGCCGTCCAGCTTCAGCCACTCTTCCATATCGAAAACGATTTTTTTGTTCGTATCCATCCGAAGCATGCCGTACTTGATGGCACCTTTGGCCACTTGCTGCGCGACCAGGTCCACTTCCCAGGCTTCCCACTCGCCCTTGTAACGAGACAGAAAGTTGGCTTTGACCGTGTCTTGCATGCGATTCACCAGGCTCATCAAAGGGACGATGTTTCCTTTGCGCGAGCTCATGGGTCCATCTGGCAATTCGACAAAGTTGTATTTCAAATGCACACAGTCCTTGGCGCGTTCGAAGCCGATCTTTTCCAAGACTTTGAAGACCTGTTTGAAGTGCAGTTCTTGGCGCATATCCACGACGTACAGACTTTTTTCGACCTGGTAATCTTGAAATTTACGACGAGCCAGCTCGATATCTTTCGTCGCATACAGACCTGTACCGTCCGTTTTCAGTAACAGCGCAAATCCCAGCTTTTCAGCTTCCAGATTCATACCGATGGCGCCTTCGGATTTCTCCAACTTGCCAGCAGCAAAAAGATCTTTCACGTACTTGACCGATGCCGAATCCACGTCCGATTCCCAGTACCAGACATCAAATTTGATATCAGCCCACTGGTAGACGCTTTTCATCAAATCGACAGACCATTCGCGGGTCTCTTTCCACAGATCAAAGTAAGGACCCGATTTCGCTTCCAGTTGGTGCAAAATCTCGGTGAGCTTTTCGCGATTCTCGCCTTCTTTTGGCGTGCCGGTTTCATCTTCTAAAGCCAGGCTTCCTTTCGAATACAATTTCCCCAGCCACTCGCCGCGATTGCTGTCCGGCACCGGCTCGGTGTTTCGGTATTTCATGTACCACAAACACTTCGCCACGTGCGTCCCCACGTCGCCCGGGAAAGTCGTGCTGATCACCTCGTATCCGCAGTATCGAAGCAGGCGCACGATCGAATCTCCCAAGCAGGCATTTCGCATATGACCCACATGAATTTCCTTGTGAGTATTGGGCTGCGAAAATTCGATCATGGTTTTGGGCGAGCCTTGCGTCAGTTTTCGCTGAAAGTGCGCGCCACTGCGAATGCTGGCCAGCAGATCGCGACCGATTTTTTCCGAGCTGAATTTGAAATTCAGGTAAGGCCCCGCCGCTTCGACGGACATCAGATCTGCATCCAGCGCGATCTTGGATTTCAATTCCTGCGCCACCATCGGCGGCGCTTTTTTCAGGTTTTTTGCTAAAATAAAACAGCCAAAAGCCAGATCTCCTAGATCCAGGTTCGGTGGCTCGACAAATTGTTCGAAAATTTCGGCCTCGGACAGGGCACCGTTTGAAGCTTGAAAGATTTTTTGAGCCAGAAAGGATCGAAGGGGATCGTGTTGTGTTCGCATCTGATGAATTTATACGAACACCGACCCCTTCGCACTGAAAGGCGTGGCGCGTTAACGCCGATGTTACCGCAAAGACTCGGAATTCGGTTCGCTTTCACCCTCCGACTTGCTGGAAACACAGTCCATCCAATGGCGCTCTTGGCCCCAGGTGAATAGAACCGGAGACTTTGTCATTTCGGGATAATCGAACATGAGATCTGCCTTCAGGGATTCGGAAAAATAAATGATGTAGGTCATATCATCCCCGTCTTGCAGATCCGTCGTCGTCACCACATGGCGGTTTTTTTCTTCATCTAGAACCACAATCGCCAATCGGTCATAAAACATTTCCGAGGTTTTAAATATTTTCACTTCGACGACATTTGAGCTCTTGTCCTGGTTCCCGCAGAGGTATCTCAGCTCTTCGCCCGGCATTGGCTCTGACAGATCCTGCGCCTGAGCCATTACGCTGCAAATTAGGGCCGATACCAGAATCATCCAAAAAATTTTCATTTGATTTCCTTTCATTTGGTTCGCGATCATTCGTCCCACGAAAGTTTTCAGATAAAAACGAATATGATTTCATATTTTATATTCCTTTTGTTATACATCGGTCATGTCCAAAATCCCTTTACACCTGATCGAAGCCTTTTTAAGTTTTTGCGAAACGGGTCATATTCAGTCTGCCGCACGGCAGATCGGCATTTCGCAACCAGCCCTTTCCAAGCAGCTGATGGCGCTGGAGAAAATGCTGCCGCATCCGATTTTTGCCTTTCAGGGACGCAAGAAGGTGCTGACCGCTTTTGGGGAAGAGCTCTTTCGACAGATGCGATCTCGCTTTCAGGGGCTTCAAGAAACAATTCAGCAAACAGCAGGGCATCACGCCGATCCGGCGCGCGCTTTCGTTCGCATCGCTTCAAGGCGTGAAATTTTGGATCGTTTTGCTGACCGGGTGAGGTTTCCGGGCACCTTGCAGTTGATTGAATCGCCAAACCCTTCGACCATCGCCGGGATTTTAGAACGAAAACTGGATTTCGGGATTGTTCACCAGATGCCCGATAGCCACGAGCTTGTGGCCAAACCTTTGTTCCGAGATCATTTTATGCTGGTGATTCCGAAAAAGCTGATGAAGACGCCGCCGGCAAAGAGCAAAGACTTGTGGGCTTTACTGAAAGCGCTTCCCTGCATTCCCTATAAAAAACCGGACGAAATTTTGGGACCTATTTGCGAGACGAATGGTGTATCGTTTGACTCGTTAAATATCACGCGTGTGACCGCTAATTATCTGAGCGTCGCAAAGCTCGTCAATGCGGGGGTGGGATGGGCCGCGATGCCGACCCATATTTCAACTGTCGGCACCGGCAATCATATCATTCCGGTGCCGCATAAAACCTTCGCTCCTCGACAGTTTTATGCCGTCTACCGAGCGGAACTTAAAGGAGCCGCGTGGTTGCGACTCCTGCTTTCTGAGCTGCAAATATGCTTTGCCGATCAGAAATAATTAATTGCAAGTGATGCGCTTTAAGAAGCGAGTCTGATAGGCCTTTTCGCCCAAGAACTCTTTTAAAGCTGGTGTCTGATAGATCTCGGCCACGAAACAGTCTTTGCCGGCCACCAAACCGTGTTTGTCCGCGGTCGTCGCCAGATCGCTGTCTTCCGCCGGGGCGCTGTCATAGATATTGTACTGGGTGCCATCGGCCGCGAAGGCACGGAACACGCAAACGTCACCGACCATGAAGGGATCCACTTCGCCACAGTAGCCAGGCATCAGTCTCAGTTTTGTTAAAACCGTTTTGGTTTCACCAGCCGCGCTTGTCGCAGCCGCAAAAGCAGAAAAGGAAACCAGCAGTGTCATCAAAAGAATCGATTTTGTCATAAAAACCTCCATTCAAATTTTGAAGGTCGCAATCTAGCAGGCTTCCCGCCAACACTCAAACCCACTGGAAACTTTTCACCGATGCAAACTAAAGCATCAGATCGACCTCAGACCGATCCAAGCCGGCCCTGTTCTTAAAGAAGCCACCCATTCACTGTGATCTCAAGATCTTCGCCCTCATCACCCGCGCACGATCCCAGCCTGGCGGCGGTATTTGTAAGCATTGTGAGCGGCACACAGGTACTGAAGATTCTTGGAGTCATCACCGCCACCCGCCCATCTGGGAATGATATGATCGATTTGAAGCGCGAAGGTGCTCTGGCATTTGCGACCGGTCTTTTGATCGCGGAACTGGCAGCAGCGATGTTTTGTTGGGCTGCCAGTCGCAACAGAAAATATCTCTGCTTTTCTTAAGTCGTCTGCCGCTTCGGTAACGCCCGCAGTCACCGAAGCGGTAATTGGATGCGGCGAAACAGCTTTCTTTACCGCAATGACTTGAGCTTGCTGAGGGTGCGCTTTCTTTAAAGAAGCGTTTTCAACTTGACGTAAATGTCTCTCACACAAGGCTTCGATCACATTCCCCCAAGAGATCTCCTTATGCTGTTGTGAGAGCACATGAATAAGCTCATCTCTTGAGGCTTGCAGCTTTTCAAATTGCTCTTTCGATAAAGTGATCTCTAAGCGAACCGATTCGTCTTTTTGCACTCGTTTTCGATCCTGAGCTTGATTCGGCAGATCCAAACTCTCAGCTAAGATTTTCTGTGTTTCGGCAGTTGTTTTAGAATGAATCTGACTGAGAAGTGCTTCTTTCACTTCAGTTGGGATTCGGGTGTGAGTAGCTCGCTCTTTTTCTTTGATCGCTCGTGATAATTCACATACCTGTGTGAGGTTCACGGATCCATTTTTGATATTTTCAGCTAAACTTGGCAGGTCTTTTAAGAGATTTGCCGCCTCCAATCTTCGCATGGCGGAAGAGCCCGAGTAGCCCATTTCTTTTGTCAGGTACTCGTACATGGAGGAGTAGGCTTTTGCTAAGTAAAGCTCACGACGATTCACTTCTTTAATGTGTTCGAGAATCATATGCAGAAGCTTTCTTTCTTTTTGGATCAGGTCTTTGAATTGAAATTCCAATTCGTCGTTTGTGAGCTTTCGCAGCATGAGTGGATAATTGATTTGTTGGTTCTTTAATTCCGTATCGTTTGTTTTTAATTCGCCTTGGTTTATTTTTAGATTGCTCATTGTATTTATCCTCACAATTTAAGTTCGAGATCTTTCTAGCATGGGTTTTCAAAAACAGTTTTTTGAGAGGTGTGATATACACTGAAGATAAGTGATTAAACGCACAAATTAGCTCTCTATGAGATGCAAATTTCATTTTTGAAAATTTCAAATCATCAGCGCAAATGCAGGGCACTCACGGGAAACTAGAGAGCTGAAAATCTCGTCAAGCGGAATATCAGAATAAAATATTATTTTCCAACACTCGTCGCAGTCGGTCACCGAAGCGGTGGTGAATCACCGATCCGGCATTCAGCCACCACGGCGGCGGCGAACCGACGGTCCGTCTCACAGCCACCGTAGCAGCGGCAAACCGACAACCCGTCTCGCAGACACCAGAGCGGTGGAAACATGCACTCCCGCGCTCAGCCACCAAAGCGATCGCGAACTCCCGCGCGCCAGCACTCAGTCACCAAACCGGCAACAGAACGTCAGGCCTTGATCCAGTCACCAGCGCAACATCATCCCCTCCGATCACTCTTCGGCTCTCCCCGACAAGACCCCAGAATCCAAAATACCGAACATCAGCAGGATAATCTTTGCATCCGAGAAATGATCCGGCTTACACTATGCAGGTGTTCGGCGTGATTTTGTTTCCCGCAATTTTGTCGCTTCTTTATTTGATTGGGTGGCTGGGCCGCTGGACGGATTTTCTCACCTTGATTCCGAACAGTCCGCCGATGGTTTTCAACACCGCTCTTTGCTTTCTGCTTCTTTCCGTCAACGTCCTGGCCTTTCGACATCAGCGCTTTCAGTTTTTACGCCAGCTTTGGATCATCCCGTTGGTGATCGCCTTCTTTTCCGGCGTGCAGTACATACTGGATCTGCAACTGGGCCTGGACGAGTTCTTCACCACTTCTTACCTGCGAAGTTTCCGCTCGCACCCGGGCCGCATGTCGCCGGTGACCTGCGTTTGCTTGACCGCGCTTTCGATCGCCTGGGGCGCACGCGTAAACTTTCCGAACGACCGACGCATTTGGATTTGGGGCGGCAGCCTGGCCTGCATCACGATCGCGGGCGCCTTGGGACTTTTCCATGTTTTCGATTACTGCTTTGCTTATCGCGAAAGCCTTTCGTGGGGTTCTTACTCGAAAGCATCGCTGGCTTCGGCCCTGGTTTTTATTTATCTAGCGGCGGTCGGGCTTTTTGAAATCCGCTCGCAGATTCTGCACTCGGGGCAAAGTTGGCGCAAGCGACGCACGCTGATCGCCGTGATCGCGGGACTTTTGCTGACTCTTTTATCCTGGCACATCTGCAATCATCAAGAGTCCACCCAGGTCGGCCAATCCCTGAAGCTGGAATTGGAAAATCGCTATCAGCAATTCTATCAAGCCTTCCAGTACCGCGCTGAAGAGTTGCAAGACACCAGCACACCCAAAAATTTCCAGCAAGCCACAAACAGCAACTGGTCACCACCCTTTGCATCGGTCGAAGCCTTCGTTCAGCTCAAACCAAAACCTTCTGTGATTTGGGATCGCAGCGGTCTGGCATCGGATGAAGACTTAAAAATTTTCGAATCTGAGATGAACACCTACACCTCGAGCTTTCATTTTCATCCCAGCCTGATCTACCAGCGAAAACGCCTGATGGGATTTCAGTTTCAGGAAAAGCTGTGGATTTTCTCGCCGCAGGTGGTGGTGAATCTGTTTTTCCCGGATGATCAATTCGCCTACACGCTGAAAAATGACCGCGAGGTTTTGGTGACCAACACCACCGGCATTATCGGCGTTTTAAATCAATGGACCGTGCTTCTGCCGCTGCGCCTGTGGGACAATCAGCTCACCTTAGAGGTCACCCCGACCCGCGCCACTCTCGAACGCTTGGAAAATCGCCAGCCGATGATCTCCCTTCTGACGGGACTTGCGCTGACCGTTTTCTTCGCGCTGCTCGCTTACCTGGGCCCTTTCGGGTTTAAAGAGCCGAAATAGCATCTTGGCGCCATTTTCCGAAAATCGGCTTTGTCTAAAGCTTATCCATATAAAAGGCGGCTAGAGCCCGCTATCTAGCTGAAATTACGTTTTCAACACCATGGAATAATTTCTGCTCTCCTGCTCTCGGTCTAATCCCATCGAGGAGATTTTATGTACGTTCGTTCGACACTGGCAGCCCTGCTGTCCCTGGCTGTTTATGCCCAGGCCGCCGATTTAACTGGTATCGAAGCCGCTCACAAGTGGCTTCAGGACATGACGCCGGAACAAGGCGTTCTGCATGAGCTCGAGAAGTACCAAGGTCTTCCGGCCGAGTACGTCTCCCAGTTGCCAGCGACCATCAAAGGCAAAATCAACCAGCAAGCAATCAGCGCTATGACCAAGCTTGCACAAAACACCGCCTGCGAAGACAAAGTCATCGTCGAGTTTCCGGGACGCGTGACCGATACCAAAGCCGAAAAAGATTCGGCCATCCAAAAGTTCGAAGATTCATTCGTTCGCATCGAACTTGTGAAATGCATGCCGGGCGTGAAAGTTTCCAATGCCCTGAAGGTTTGGCTTTCCGAGTCTTTCCAGAAGAACGCCTTTCCCGAGCTGACTGAATCGATTCACAAAGACAATCGCGTCTGCCAGAAAGCAAAAGCCTTCGGCATCGGCAAATCGGCCAACTGCTATTACAACACCGTCTTCGAAGCGGGATCGCACGCTTTCGTCAATTCTTACGTCGATTTCAATGAAAGCGGTATCGAAGCGACAACCTATTTCCGCCAGTTCTTATCCGGAATCCTGAGCACTGAACAGGGCTCGATTTATTACGGACTGATGTACGTTCGTGGCATCGATCTGGGCGGATTTATGAAGAAAATGGGAAAAGGAAAAATCACCTCTTCCAATGAAGACGTCTTAAAGAAACTTTATCAGCAATCTCTGAAAGCCGGAGGCGCCCAATGAAAATGAAATCCCTGTTTCCAATCCTTGCAACTATGACTTTAACACTGCCGGCTTTGGCTTTGCCTAAAAACGTGACCGGCAAGACCTTGTCCGAGATCGTGCAAAGCAATCTGAAATTCGTTTTGTCCGAGCAGGTGCAATCACCGAATAAATATTATGGCGCCGGTGAATGGCCTTCACAGATTCAATCTTCAGCACTGCCACGCTTGGTTGGCGTCGGCAGATTTGTCGGCGTGGATGAAGAAGCTTCGGCGTTTACGACGGCCGTGATCGCCAACACTTTGGCGTCGATGTATCTGGATCTTCCGCAGCTGCAAACCACCGCGACCTTCCAAAAAATTCCGGCCGCCATGAACGCCGCCGTAGAAAGTTTTGAGCGCTTCAGCCAAGGGCCCCTTTACAATTTCTATCCGGCCCGCGAATGGAAAGGCACCGTCGTTCGTCAACCGATCGATATGAATCTGGCACCTTGGTGGAAAGGCTTGACCAACGTTCCCGAAGATGCCGACACCACCTCGGTCGTATATGCGGCCAAGGCCTTGAACGCCAAACTGCACGGTGAAACCTATTCGGTGCCGGCAGAGGCTTTGGCTTCTTTGCAAAAGTTTCGCGACATTGAACGCAAAGCTCACTTTTACAATCGCGGTATGGATCACAAAAACACCGGCGCCTTTTTGACTTGGCAGATGGACGAAAAAAGTCCCGAGATGCCACACATGTATTTCGCCGACCCCAAAGAAGGCACGCGCATTCCGTTCAACCGCAATGACGTCGATTGCATCGTCAATACCAACGTGGTTCGCATGCTGGAAATCACCAAGTCTTCGGACGTTGCCGGCAAAGCCGAGGCCTGCGAGCTTTTGAACAAAATGATCAAGAAAGAGGAGTCTCCGACCTGCGGGATCTATTATCCGAACACCTTCAACCTGGCTTACGCAGTTGGAGAATTGGAAAAAACTGGCAGCAGCTGCATCCGCGCGGATAAGAAAACGCAACTGGTCGAATACATCTTGAAACACCAAAATCCAGATGGCAGCTGGGACAATGTGAAAAACACCTGGAAAGATCGCGTTCAGTCGACTGCCTTTGCCTTGACCGCACTGTTGGAAATCGGAAACGGTGAAGATCACCGTGTTGATGCTTCGATTCGTTACGGCGTTCAGTATTTGCTAAAGAATATGGTGACATCGGATGAAGGCGATTTGCACTTCAAAGGCGAAACCTTCTTCACGGCAACCGCGATTGCGCGCTCGTTGATCATCTGGAAATCAGATGCTTACACGACCGTACTTGCGGCGAACGTTTTTGCGAAAGTTGCGGCCAAGTATCCACAGTACACGGTCGAATACTTCGAAAAGCTGAACTAATTTACTGAAGGAATCCGGATCCCTCATGGTGCGAGCATTTGCTCTCTCTTTATTTTCGCTCTGCCTTCTGTTTTCGGGGATGCTATCCGCCTCGACGGATTCCTTTGACTCAAAAAATTCTTTTGACGTCGTCATTCTTGGTGCCGGCCCTTCGGGACTGGCCGCGGCCCTGACCGTCGCCAACCACGGGCTTCGCGTGTTGGTCGTCGAGAACCGATCCTTCTCCGAGTCAATCGAAACCGGCAGCGAATCTCAGAAAGCCCCTTGGGGGACAAGACAGCGCGTCGTCGCCGTCGACTCGTCGGCCATGGATCTTTTGGAAAAACTTTGTCGCTGCCAGCTTCCGTTCTCGCGTCTGACGACTTACACGGCTCACACCCGGAAGGGTGCTTTGACCATGGGGTTTAACGCTTTCACCTCATGGACCGTGAATCTCATTTTCCGCCGTCAATTTGGCGGCACGATTCAACTGACCGATATCGAGCATTCCTTGTACCAAGAAGCGAAATCACGTCCCAATATCAGTTTCGCGTTCGACACCTACGCGAACACCATTGAAGACGGCTTCGTTCAGCTCTCAAGCCATGGACAGGTCTATCCGGTGAAAACAAAATTGAAAATCAATGCCGAGGGCGCCAGCAGTCTCAGCCTGAAAAACTTGGGTGTGGGACGATCCAGTCTGGGATATCAACCGACCGAATGGCTGGTGGCCAATTTCGATGTCCCCGGAAAACCCGATGGCCAATACCATATTGAATTCCGCCGAAACACCGAACATCCATTTTACGCCTTGGCTTTGATCGCAAATGGTGTTGCCACGGTTTATGCAAGCCCCTATCAAGATGCGTTCAAAAACCTGGATCAAGAAAAAGCGAAAGCCGAAATCATTCAAAAAACCGCTTCACTTTTCGGGATCCAAGGACGTTATCATCAGGACGTGACCTATTTTAAAACTTTGATCGACCGGGCCGACTCGTTTTCAGACGTCGGCCGTCAATTTGTCAGCATCGGCGACGCCGCTCACAAAGTGGACCCTTATTCGGGCTTTGGCGTGACTGTTGGCGTTTCCGAGTCTGAATACATTCAAGCTTTAGCCTTAGAAATTTCGCAAAAAGGCTCGCTGGATGCGGAAAGCTTCGCCCGTTTTGATCTCTCGATGAGTGGCTCGATTCGAAAAGTTTCCGAACTTGCCAAGATCTTTCACGGTCTTCGCTTCTGGATTCGCGGAAAGCTGGGTGAAGCCCCGATTCAAATGGTTCTCAATACCGTGGCCGCGATCAGCAAATTCTTTGCCCCGGCTGCGCCGGCACCGATCGTCGTGCAAAGCTCTTCTTTCGGAAAATCTTGTCGCTCGGCCCATCGCTAATATTTTTCAAAGCGACTGACATTTTTCGTCAGTCCTCCTCTGAAAATTCGATGTCGATCTGTTTACTCTGTAGACGTCAGTAGATTAAATTCAGCACCCAATTGCAGAAATTTTCCCTCAACGCTTTCGATGCTATATTGTTCTTCGATTGATTTATTTCTGTCTCAGGAGAGCGACGTGAAAATTCAAGTTCTTATCTCTTCGGCACTGCTTTTCGCATCGACGTTTGTTTTCGCCCAAACGCCGGCGCAATGCGAACAATACAAGAAGCTTTCGAAAGAGTTCGTCAACAACGATCCCACGGTCTACGGTATCAGTCCTTTCAGCGATCGCGCCATCGGCTTTGCAAAGCAGTATCAACGCATGTCCGTTGCAGTTCATCAGTACTTAGGCGAGCCACGCGTGATCACATCACTTGCGTTTGAGCCTCACGTCGTGAAGCAGGTTTCGATCGACCTCAAGAAATTGGAAACGGCGATCGCCGCCGGAAAAGCTCTACGCGCCTCTCAAAAAGATCCCGCCGCTTTCCTTCAGTTTGCAAAGATGATCTCGGGGCTTGCGACTTCGGGGATGCTCAAGGCCGTTTTGCGTGTCGGCATTATGCCATTTCTTGAGAACAATCCCGCCGACTGGGGCTGGCATCACTTAGATAAAATCAACAAGGCTCTCGAAGACATGCACTCGCATATGGCCGGCATGAACATGATGATTTTCTTATTCATGTCTTCCGAGTCGACTTCCCCTTTGCACGCGTACTTTGAAAAACTGGCCAGCTGCGATCCAAATTTCAATGGTGAAATGACTTTTGCCAATGACAACGAGGGCCTTTTAAAGGCGGCCTTCAAACGCCTTTTCGACATGAAAGCGACGACCGATCTGGAAGAGCGCAAACGTCTATCATGGGAATTTAGCGTTCTTCTGATCGCGCACGAACAGGTCTACGCTCAGGAATTCTACGATCGCATCAAAGATCAGCACCAGAAGCTGTCGGGCTTGTTTCAGGTGGTCGATCCGGTGGGAACTTATGATCTGGCCGATATGTCATGGTCGGATTTCCGCGTGCGCTTTTCTTTGGACTTGAACAAGCCAGTTGATATTGCGCACCTGACCGCGAATGAAATTTTAGGCATCCAGCTGCGCCCAGGAACGATTCCTGATTATTACAAAAATCGCATCTACGCGCCGACTTCACTGCGCTTTTTGCAGGAGCCTGTTTGGAACGAAAAGACCACGATCAAACCATGGTCTCCAAAAATCGAAGATATCCGCTATTAATCGGTGCCAGGCCGGGGGCGCTAGTAATCCACGACCGTCAGTTGGTTTGAGAGCCAGTGACGTTCGATGTTTTCGCCCCAGCATTTCACCTTGTTACCGGTCGTCAGGCCGCAAGCCGAGGTGGCTCCGGCCGTGACCGCTTTGTAGGTCGTGCCCGCATCGACAGTGATCGGTGTCAGATGGTTCGCATCCGTTCCGTCACCCAGACGATAACTGCGGCCCCATCCCCAACATCGCATTGTTCCGTTGGTTAAAATACCGCAACCAAATTTACCATAACCCTGAGTCGTGCTTGGCGACACAAGCCCCACAATCGACACGGCCTTATAGGTATTTCCGACATCGACAGGTGTCATGTACGAGTTGTTGTTCGTCGTTCCATCGCCCATCTGTCCACCCGAGTTGTTACCCCAACAGTACAACTGGCCCGATGGTGTTTCAATCGCACAAGTCGTCATCCGATTCGTGGCGAAAGAGTTCCCTTTATCGATACTGGTCACGGCGATTTCCGAAAATTTGGTTCCCGCCACCAACAAGGTGATCGGGGTCGGAACGTTTCTTTGTGTCAAAGAGTTATCACCCAACTGCGAGTTCCCGTTCGCTCCCCAGCACATGGCATCCCCAGCCGTGGTGATCCCGCAGCTGTAATTCAATCCCGCGCGAACTTTAGCGTAAGCGGTTCCCGATGCAATTACCACCGGCGAAGTTCTTTGCGTCGTCGAGTTATCACCCAATTGCCCTGTGGTGTTGTCACCCCAGCATTTCAAAACATCGGCCGAAGTGATTCCGCACATATGCTGATAACCCGCCGAAATTTCTTTGTAAGTGGTACCCGAATCCACAACTGTCGGTGTGGTCACAGGCGAAGTCGAACCCACGCCGGCGGCCCCGTAAGCATTAGTTCCCCAGCACTTCAGAACGCCGGTCGTTGTGATCGCGCAGCTTGCATCCGTACCTTCCGCAATTTTCGAATAGGCTACAGTTTGGTCGAATGGCAATGGACTTCGCAATGTCGTGCCGGTACAGCGCAGCTCACCGCCGGTCAAGATACGGCAGAACTGTTTGTGCATGGTCTCTGAAATCGAAGCCACCGATTGCGTGTCGTCGAGACCCACCGGTGTTTTATTGACCGACAGATTCACATTGGTTTTCAAAACATTGTTGGTGCCACCATAATTCGCCAAAGCCCAGATCGAATCGCTTCCGTTGGTGATAACGCTGACATAGTTCGAATTGACCGTGTCACGCACGGTGAATCCGGTTGCCGCGTCCGTACAGCTCAGCTCGCCAGCGGTTGAAATCACACAGCTTTGTCCCGAGCTCGAGTTCCCCTCGGCCCAGACGGCTTTGAAAGTTGTTCCCGCCATCAATACGGTTGGTGTCAAATAAGAGTTACCGGCCGACCCCGCACCCAAGACGTTGTTCGATGCAGGCGGAGTTCCCCAGCCCTTCAACACACCGGCGGTTGTGATCGCCAAACCATGGCGCCAACCAATCGAAACCTTCGAGTACGTGGTCCCCGCATCGATCACAGTCGGAGCCAAGCGATCCGTGAACTGAGTTCCGTCACCGACGGCACCGGCATTGCCTTCACCCCAGCACTTCAAAACACCCGCCGTCGTGATACCGCAAGTGTTCGCAGCCGCGCAGGAAATTTCTTTGTATGTGGTACCAGGATCGATCACGGTCGGCGTCTGAGCCGTCGCCGTCGAGTTGTGACCGACTTCACCATTGGTGCTAGGTCCCCAACATTTCAAAACGCCCGTATCGGTGATACCGCAAGTTCGCCATCCACCCGCGCAGAGATCTGCGTAGACCGTCGTCCCGTCAATCAAAGTTGGCGTCTGTCGGGTCGTGGTGGTTCCGTCTCCAAGCATATAGCTGTTGTTGTAACCCCAACAGTACATCTCGCCATTGTTCTTAATTGCGCAGCTGTGATAGGAACCGACCGCAACTTTTTTAAAGCCGGTTCCAACCAGCGTTAGAAATTCGCGCGGATCCGTATCGCCAATCCCCAAGTAATAGTTCCCGTTGGTTCCTTGACAGTACAAATCGCCGTTCGATTTCACAAAGCAGGTGTGCGAGGCCACCCCATTGGCGGCAACCGAAAGATAGTGTGGCACCTGAGCTTCGTGCATGTGCTGGGTTGAAGCCGCACTGCCCGTGATCGAAAACAAAGAATGAGTTTTTGTCAGCTGCACGCCGATGGTTTTCAGACTTGCCACCGAAGAGGCCAGCAACGAGAAGGTTTTCGTTCCGCTGGTCGCGTTGGCCGGAATCGTGATCGTGCCGGTCCCCGCCAAATTGTGCTCGGTCCCCGTCGTCGTGTTACCGAAAAGCTCGTAATTCACAACCATCGGATAAGGCTTCGCCGTCGAAACATTCACTTTCACCGTTGCGCTGGTCGCACCCGCGGTCAAAATATTATTATAGCTGGAATTGTCCACCGAGAACGTGGCCGGAACCAGGTCATAATAAACCCGGTCCGGAAGTGGCGTTTCGATTGCCAGTCCCGAAACGGATGTCAGCCCCGTGGTGGTCACCGCAATGTCCACCGCCCCTTGAGTGGTCGGCGTGATCGTGGCCGTGTAAATCACCGGACCACCACTTAAGTTCGAAGCGGTTCCGTTGGTGACGACAATATTTGATAAAGTTAAACCCGAAACGATCTCAGAGAATGTGATTGTCGTGGTGAAAGCACCCGTGACCAGTTGCGAATAGCTATCGGACGTGATCGTCCCCGTCGCTTTTGGATCCGGAGAGATACTTCCGTTGCCACCACCGGCTGAATCTGGATTGAGCTTCACGTAATCTTCCAGCTGCTTGCCACAACCGATCGCAAGACCGGTCACGAACACGAATAAGACTCGAACCAAGTGATTTGTATTCATAGTTATTAAGCTTTTCGGCTAATGCTTAAAAAATCTTAACGAAGCTTCTCAAGCTGAAACGGATTTTGGCTTTTTTCGTCGATATTTTCGTCACGTTTCGGCTTGAATCAAAAATTTTCTAAATATTGGACGAAATTGTGATGATGCCATTGATGGTTTGCTTTAAAGCCCCAGCATGCGAAGCCAGGTGCTATCCGAAATCGAGCTTAAATCCAGCATCATAAAGAAATCAAAACAGCTGAGATCTGAATCAAAAAGAGGCGGCGCCAGCACGATCGCCCCCAGCTGGAAATAAAACCGCAGAAGCGGCGCCAACGTCTTGGTGGACTGGCGGATGGGTTTTTGCCGGGTCAGAATATCGTAGGCCTTCAGCGCGCGTTCACTGTCATTGGTGGCAAGGCTTGCGCAGCCAAAGACGGTGGTGATCTGGGCATGCCGGCAGCAATCGCGAATGGCCGATAAAAGCATGCGAATCACCGGGCCATTTCGATGCTCGGGATGAACGCAGGCGTAGCTGAGCTCCATCTTTAGCCCGGGCTTTGATAAAATCTCGCTCAAATCGAAACAGTCACTGGCATCGAAGTCGGCCGGATTTTCCGAGCGGGTCAGCCGGTAATAACCGACAATTTCACCGGTCGCCTGCAGCTCCACTAATAAATGCTGGCTGACCAGATCACGACGGTTCATACGCTGAATGGCTTCTGGATTGGTCAGCTGAAAGATCCGATCACGAAACTGGCGAATCGCAAAAAGGTCACCCGCCAGCGACGCCGATCGAACCCGATAGCCCGAGACTTCTTTCTGATAAACCCATTCATTTGTTTCAGCCACAGATCCATTTCACTCCCGTTTTCAGGTCGCTGTCAAATCCTGGCTCCTTCACAAAAAAGCTGTGGGACGGCATCTCCTGTGGCACTTACCAGGTCTTATCCGGACTGATCGAGCGGTACCAGGGGTGCTTTAGAAAACCGCGGCCAATTTCGATGGCAATCGGCTTATCGACCCGCAGGTTGCCGTAGATCTCGCTTGAAACGGTGATCTCGAGCGGCAGGGAGAAATCCTGCGGCTCGCTGAGCGGTTTGTACTGAATATGATAAGTGTAATAAATCCCGCCCTTGCGTCGGCGGTGGCTTCGCACATAGTGCTGGGTGACTGTGCCTTCGACCAACAGGGGGGGCGCCCGATCGAAATAAATATTCACGTCAGCCACCAAAGAAATGCCACCCACCGGAATCGACAGCACAAGCAACAAAAAGCTTTCAATCAAAATTCGGTGCGCACGGGACGAGCCCCGCAAAAACAAAGCGATCGCCAGAAACAGCAAACATCCGATCCCCGCCCCGACCAGAAATCCCTGAACAAAGACCGGAGTAAAATCCAAAAAGATTTCCGAATCATGCAGCTGCATTTGAAAGAAATTTGAAAAGGCATAAACCGCCAAAGACCAAACGGCCGCTTCGACCAAAAGAATGCGGCTCGCAAAGCGATCATCCAACAAACGTCGCACCGGTTTTTGGCAAAGCGCGGACATCTCTTTCACCAACTCAAAGCAAAGCTTTTGCGTCTCAGATCCAACCGGATGTTCCATGCTGTCATTGGAAAAGCGAAACTCCAGAATGCTGCCGTCGCAAACGATGTGCTTGCAATCTTGTCGCAAAATCTTCAGAACCAATTCGCGCAGTTTGGTGTTGGCTTTCAGCTCTGCTTTAAAAGTCGAACTGTCACTGGCGACGTAGACATTCCAATCAAACTCGTGATGCTCGGTTTGCAGCTCATTGGCCATCCCCAGGGACTTAAAAAACGTATCCAGCGCGGTCTCTTCTGTGAGCTTGAATACCATCTGACAGGCAAACGGAAACTCGTAAAGCGTTCCCAGCACGGCATTGTGTTTTCCCTTGATCGGAGTCATCAGAAATTGAACTCCGTTTAAGACTTCAAACTGATCTTTTTGTTTTGCAAACAGATAGCGCCCCTTCATCCGCACCAAGAAGGCGATCGCCGCACCAATCAGTTTGTAAAGAAACCACATTCAAAGTTCTCCTTCTTACGAATCGACGAATTCCACTCCCCAAAAGAAATCATCGGCTTCTTCTGGCAGGTACACGACAAAGCCCGGATATTCAGGCTCCGCCTCCAGAAAGAAGAGTCGCTTCTTTCCTTTGTGGCCTGCGCGAATGATCTCGGGCTTGAACGAGTCCTTCATGAGACCAATCGCATTTCCCTTTTTTTCGGCCACGCCGGCATCGGTCGCAAACAGCAACCTGTCACCGACAAATCCCATATCCAGCAAGTCCATCTTGGCCTTGGCGATTTCTTTCAGGTCATTTCCTTTTGCCGAAAACAGACGACCGCCATCTCCGGCCGTCGCGATCAAGATCTCACCCTTCGGGCTTTCACCGATACAGGTCAGGTATTCATTCACCGACATGGCAGGCACCTTCAGCTGATGCATTTTCTTTCCGTCCCAGCGGTACAAATTGCGCCCGCTTTCCACGACGTAAACCTCACCGGCGGCACCGCCAATGGCCACGATATGCCCCCGGGCTTCGGGCGATTGAAAGATACAAGCCCACTGCTTGCCATCCCAATGAAAGACTTCGCCTTCGTCACTGCCGGCAAAAACGGATTGATCATCCACACCCCAAAGACAGATCAAATTCGGTGGCAAAACCTTTCCTTTTGACAAAGGCAGCTGCGACATCTTCCATTTCAAAGATGGATCCCAAGCAAGGGAATCAAGGCCTTCGATGGGCGCATCCCATTTCACCAAGGCTGTGGTCGCGACCACACCATTCGAGCTTGCAAGCCACAGCGCCCCTGATGGCGAACCCCACATCACACGAAAGGGCTCGTTGGTCGACAGCACGCCTTCGGGCTTTTGATTTTCACCCTGAAAGTTTTCACCGGCCCGCCAAACCTGCCCCTGCGCTTCGGCCCAATCGTCGTCGTAAGCCAAAATTTTCAGATAATAAACATGCTTCCCTTGATCGACCAGATCGATGATATCAAAAGCGGTGGCTTCTTCGGTTTTTTGTGGCTTCGGCGAAGCTTTGATTTTTTTCGGAGCCGCCGTTTTAGATTGAGCGGCCGTCTTGGGTTTGGTTTTGGCCTTCGTCTTCGGCGTCGATTTCGCTTTGACCTGGGGCTTCGAGATCGATTTGGAGTTCGCTTTCGACGCCGCGTTTTTCTGACTTTTCTTCACCGCTTTTTTTGCCATGAGGCCTCCGATAGCCCCTATTAAATTCGGCGGTCTAAATAAAGCCAAGCGAAGTTCACCGACCTGAACCAAGGTCGAATTACGACTGAAGTAATCGAAAGGAACTTCAGAAAATCGAGCACCAACATCATCTTCTTTCAAAGCGTCCGCTTCAGCTTTTGAACCGCCTTATTTGCGATCCAGCTTCAAGAATGACGCATCTCTTCCGGCGCGCAACGACTTTCGCTCGCGGTGAAGGCGGGCCTCTTGTTGCGCAGTTCTTAGGCAAACTAAAAGCCCGCGCAATCCATAAAACCTGAGATATATCCAAAGCTTCTGGCTTTTTGCTCAATTAAAACAGGCATTGACTTCATTAGGGCCCGGCGATACCGTGGGTCCTTCCAAACCAAAGGGTGACGTAGCCAAGTGGTTAGGCAGCGGTCTGCAAAACCGTTTACGTCGGTTCAATTCCGTCCGTCACCTCCAATATCCTTTCTTAAAAGTCTCGAAAACAAAACTAAATAACGAAAATCATTAACAAAAGATTTCAATCACTTACGCGATTCAGGTTTTTTAAGAATAACTCGAAATAACCAAAAATAACTGTAGCAGGTGACTTTTGGGTGACACTCAGGTGACACCTGCTACGGTTTGATATTGGGAATTGAACCCCGGTAGAGAATGGTATCCGGAAGTGCACCCCGGTCATCATTTTGTATTAAGCATGATGTGCTTTCAAAATTTTTGTAAATTCAGTCTATGGAAGAAAATTTTGCGGTTCGCAAAGCTACCCATAATGATATTTATCAAATTGCATTTATAAATGCTGAGCTTGGAAAACGACTTATCGAGGTATTATTACTCCAAGTTTCCTTGATTCGCTTAGTGCGGAACAACAACTTCCAAGAGCAAAACGATTGGTTGAAAGTGAAGACCTTATTTGTTTGGTCGCTTACGAAAAAAAATCTGAACAGATAGTGGGTTTTATCTGTCTTGGAAACAATCGAGAAAAAAACGTAGATGCCGATTCTGAACTTCAAGCAATTTATCTACTCGAAGAGTTTCAAGGACGAGGTGCGGGAAAAATTCTTTTTGATGAAGGAGTCCGATCGCTTTTATCAAGATCTAAAAAAAAGAATGATGGTTTCTGTTTTTGAGGCAAACACTCAGGCTCGCTCATTTTATGAAAGACAAGGTGGAAAGCTGATAGACAATGATCATGTTGATCTGGCAGGTGTTAGGTATCCTACCTCGACGTATTTATGGATCTTTTAAGGATGTTCCAAGGTTAAGTTCTAATTTAAATTGACATTTAGTATAGTGTACTATAGTGTAATAAATGTGGCACAGTTTAAATTTCTTCTATGGTTAGCATATTGGTATCAGCAAACTGACAAGTTCAATTTTGAGTGGGATTCTGGCAATAATCAGAAAAGTACCAAAAAGCATGATGTTGGTTTGGACGAAATTGAATCTGTATTTGAAATGAAAATGGCTGTTCCATTAGGCCGTCAAATTACGCCAGTTGTTGATGAAGAGCGGTTGTGTCTTATTGGTCCGACAGATTCGGGAAGAATGTTGTCTGTGGTTTTCACTTTAAGAGATGGTCGAGTTCGTCCTATAAGTGGACGCGCGGCTAGCAAAAAAGAGCGAGGTTTATATGAAGAAATCAGTAAAACGGTTAAAAACTTATGATCATATCGAGTTTGACACGAAAGAAATCATTGCTGGTTTAAGCCGCCTTAAAGGGGCGCGCCGTAAGCCTACAAGTATTGCTTTGGAAGAAGAGATGCTGAAAGAGCTTAAAGAAATCGCTGAGGCTAAAGGGATTCCTTATCAAGTTTTGATGCGGTTACTTATTGCTGATGGACTTAAAAAGCTGAAAGCGGCTTAATTTTTTTAAAATTGGTGGAATTTTGGTGGCAAAAAGATCATAACTATACGTAATTGTTCATAACCGGACACCACCTCCATCTGTATTCTGCAGATGGAACTCAAGATTAGATAACCCATCGAAAATCAACACTAAAGGTTTCAACAGTTTAGCTAAGTCGGTTTTTGCAAATCACCACTCAAGATCACAAAATATCACAGATGTTGGCTACTTTTTTTGAATGATTTTCTACGATATTTGAGTGGCTTTTTTTAGTTCGTTTTAGAAATATTTGCCGGGGTTAAATTTTGTAAGCGGTGGGGTTCGAGCCGGCATTTTTTCTGGCGATGAAAATAGCCATCGTAAGATAAATCACGGCACAGAATAATCCTGATTCTCCACCCAAGTATGGAACAAGAGGTCCCGCCTTAAAGAAGGCAGGTGAAATTCCAAGAATCCACATATTGTGGCTAGCATGTATGATCGCTGCAGGAAAAGACGATCCAGTTTTATCCCTTAATAAGCCCATTAAAAAACTAAGGCTGGTAACGGCCAAAGTAAAAAAGAGAACGTTTAGATAAGGCCTATCTGATGTTGCGTAGTCGCCAAAAATAATAAGTGGCCAATGCCAAATGCTCCAAATGATTCCGGTGAATAAGTAGCGCTTGTTAGCACTTAAAAAATGAAATTTCGAATGAAGAAAACCCCGCCATCCAATCTCTTCACCTAAACCACTAATGATAGATACGATCATTCCCACCGTTGGAGCAATTAGAAGTGCGGCTATGAGTGCAGCTAAAATACTTCCTTTTTTCTCGATCAGCCTAGGGCTAATTTCGAAATCTGCAAATTTGAAAAGAACCAATAAGCCAATAATGAAAGCCGCAGTTAAAGCAGGAACAAAATAAGATATGACCAACGATTTAATTGAAGGGACCTTGAAGCCGAGGGCTTTAAAATTTCTGTCGAATAAATAAGAACAAAAAATCCCAACAAGTCCGGGTGTCCACATTAATACAAAAGCACGAACTGGATTTTGAATACCATCACCTTTGATGATAAAATATTGCTCAGTCCAAGAAATTAAAAAAGTTGTAGCAACAAAGGCAAAGGCCTGTTTTTTAGGATTCGTCCAATTTTGCATGGTTTGTCATAAATGGTTTTTTTAGTAATGTCTATGGCTTGGCTACTTTTTGGCTTTAGGCTCCGCTAACCCCTCGAAACCCATCACAGAGCATCACCACCTCCAAAATATCTCTGTTTGCAAAAACCGAATCCACAAGCCTCGCTCACAAATAAAAAGACCCGGCATCTGCCAGGTCTCCTCAATCTTCACGCCGATTTCTGTCGATCAAGGCAAAAGCGCCAGGATCTTGCGGAAATCCATGATCTTGAAATTCTGGCGCTGGCTGACCCCTTGGGGTGATTCGTTCGAGCCGTCTTGCGCGATGAAAAAGCCCATCGGAAATTTTGGATTCAAAGCAAGCGATGTGACTTCGATCCCGTCCGTGTCATTCACTCCGTCCACCGCGGATCCATCCGTCAACGTAAACGAGGTCAGATGCTTGAATGTATTTAGGCTGTAAACGTGGAACGAGTTATCACCCTGACTTGAAACCAGCAGCAAAGGCTCAGTCCCTGGACGGCGGTAAATCGAAACACCTTCGACATCGGAAACCAAATTCCCCTTCGATCCCGTTTGATCGACCAGAACTTTTTGATCCGGATTTTGCACTGGCACCCGCCACAGACCTTTGCTTTCTTCCGCCACAAACAGATCACCGGTCACATCATCGACAGCACAACCTTCCGTCACCGAAGAAAACTTGATGTCCCGCACGTGCGAAAATTGGAAACCTTCCAGGCGCGATGGATTGTTTTGCAAAACCCAATGACCGACAAAGCCTTTCTTCGTCGGGACGAAAACCTGCAGATCATCGCTCCCCGGCACATAACCCACGCACATGCCGTAAGGCTCGTATCCCAGGTTCAGACTGCTCAGCATCTCAATCGAACGAGTGCTCTCGTTCATGCGATAGAAATCCACCGTCTTTTTGCTGCGCTCGGAGCCCGCGAAAATCTGCATGACCTGACCGCTCACGGTGAAACCTTCGCGCGAGTCGATGTTATTCACTTCGCCCGCTTTGAATTCGGAAACTTTTTTTCCATCCAGATCGTAAACGTTCAAACCCCACTTCTTATCGGTGCCGACAATCAGGCTTTGTTCAGGATTGTGCGGATTCACCCAGATCGAGGTGTCATCGGCCGCATCGCCCGAGCTTTTGACAATGTCGGTTTCAAGATCGGCTTGCAGAGCGTGATGATTGGAAGCGGAAAAACTGAAGAGACCCAAAAGAGCAATCGCAAGTGTTTTCATACAAAGAATCCTTCCTTTGCTGATAACAATGCTTTCAAAATTAAATGTTATTGTCCACTGGACCCCGGTATCTTGTCCGGATCCAGTTTAAATCTTGTCGTTTCACTGATTGATGTGTTGCACGACCAAGGGGCTGAAAGGCCCAGCCCCAAAAAGAAATTACGTTACAAACCTAGTGGAAAAGCTGACAGCCCGAAGCGCGGATGTCGATTTCGTTCGTCGCCGTCACACAGCTGTAGATCTGATAAGTCTGCTGGCCATAGGAATAGCCCTTCACCGCTGAAATCTTGCCGGTGGCGTCGACTTCGCAAGGATTGTTCATCGTGCAGCGGCCGCCGTCTTCATTGCCGGTGTTGTTGATGCCGATCACTTCCCGCGTGCCGGTCGCAATCACCGGCGAACCCGAAGTGCCGCCGATGGTCTCACAACCCGGGCGCGAATAGCGGATTGAATCGTTCATCACCCAACCGTCTTCACGCAGCTCTGGGATGAAGGCTTCGACGTTGCAAGAGTATCCACGTCTCCAGTAACCCGAGATCACCTGCATCGCCGTTCCAAGTTCCGGATGCTTTGCCGACAGAACGTAAGGGCGAACGTTGTACTTGGTTTTGATATCGGCGTATGTTTCGCGGGTTTTGTAAAGCGCGATATCGGTGCCGGTCATGGTTGAATAAATCAGCTCGGTCGCGTTGATGCGGCCAGCATTGGTGGCGTTTGGATTCAAGACCGTAAACGCACGCGTGCTGGGCTGTTTGTATTTGTATGTACCAGGTGCGGCCATTCCCGTTTCCACGCAGTGACCGTTGGTCAAAATGATGGCCGGGCTTTGATCCGAAGCGCCTTCAAATTGAATGATGCTGCCAGAACAGTTGTTCAGCGCCACGATGCCTTCAAAGTCGTAACCGGTGGTAAAGAATTTGCCCAGTTGAAGCAGTCGCTTTTGATCGACCTTTTGATTGACCGGAAAATTCAAGGCAAAAGCTGACGAAGTCAGAAATAAGAATACGATAGAAACAAGTTTCAACATAATGGATCCCCCCATGGCGTTGTATCGTTTCCATGAACGGCATCGGGGTCAATGCTTTCAGGGGCGCATTATCGCGGAAAAAGGCCACTTTCTTGACTTCAAGCCAAAACTCGAGCGAGATCAGTGAATGAGTCTGAGATTTCTCTCGCAAATAGCTTCTGTTTTGCTTCTATCCTTGCCGCTTTTTGCCCAAACGGCTTCACTGGCGGCCGTGCCGACCACAGCCCCTGCCTCTGTGACGGGTGATTTGGACGCCCAGGCGGATGAAAGCCACCGCTGGCTTTACGAGAAGCTTTTCACCGAGCCGGTGCGAAACCAGTTTCCCGATGAAAGCTTTAAATCCTTCCGCGTGCATTTAAAAGATTCGGACACGCGCTTTCCCGATCCGGCCGAAATCGTCAGTTTGGCTTTAAAACCAAAACCCCAAATCAAAGGCACGATCACTTACGTTGGCATCGCCAAGAAAAAGTACCTGTATGACGTGTTTGTGGACCCAACGGGAACCTTGGTGATGCAGGTTCGTGTGCATTTTAAAAACCCAGACGGCACGGATCTGGTGGATTTTGAAAACAAATTGAAAGCGGCCGCCTTGATCTGGAATCAATATCAAGTGCCGATGGATTTCGCTTATCGTTTCGAGTTCTTACGCGCCGATTCGGCGGCAAACGCGCACTTTTCGGTGAACGTGCTGGACACAACCCGCGGCCCTTACGATCAGAACTGGGCGCGAAACTGGACAGCCATCGCCATCGCGCACGAAGTGGGTCATATGATGGGTCTCGGTGACGAATACCAAACCTTGAGCGGCAAAACCGATTGCTACCGCCCGTCTTTGATGTGCGAATCTTGGACGGGAGCGCCGATGCCGCATCAGTATTATTTCATCCTTCGCCGTCTGCTTTAGCTTTTTGCTATTCTGATTTTGAATATCTCACATATCTGAATCCAAATACCTGAACGCGGGCGCACCCCCTATTCTTGCGCCGTGAGTACGTGCTGTTTGGGGGTGAGAGATGAATAAAGAAATCGAATTTGGAAAAAGACTGAAACAGTTTCGCGAGCGACGAAATCTTTCTGTTGTTGAAGTGGCCGGCGCTGTCGGCATCGCACAGTCCACTTATCGCGAGTGGGAGCTCGGCCGCCCCATCCGTGGACTTGTCTACGTGCGTTTGGCCCATGTTCTGGGTGTCTCGTTAAATGAACTTTTCGGAGTCATGGAGCCGGCTGGCCACAAAGTCCGCGAGTGCCTGACCGTCGTGCAAGAGCTGGAAAGAAAAATTCAGCAGATGCTCACCTACCATCCGGAAACCGAAGCGGCGGTGGTTACGAATATCAATTTGTTGAGCGAAACAGACCAAAGTTAGAAGGCCTTTGGCTTTGTTGACTCTCCTCTGCGTCGATCTGAAAATGAGGATCAAAACGCAGAGGAAAAATATGGCAAAAAAAACCGCAAGCAAGTCAAAGGCGAAGGCCACCCCAAAAACCGCACCGAAACCGAAAACCGCTTCCGCAAAAAAGCCGGCAGCGGCCAAGACTCAGAAATCGGCTCAATCTGCCCGGGCGGCAAAACCCGCGCAAGCCTCTGCAAGCCCTGCTGCCATCGCGGCCTTCTTAAAAAAAGTCGATTCTCTTATGCTGGAAGACGGCAAGAGCTACAATCAAGACGTCCAAACTTTGAAAGAGCTGATCAAACAAGCCAAAGACATGGGCGAAGTATTAATGCCCGAGCTGACGAAGCGTTTGCAGGATCCGGCTTACAAAACACCAGCCGCTGCCGCGCAGATTCTGCTGGCTTTGGATCGCACCCCGCAGACGGCTTTTTTGATTTTACATCCTGACGCCCGTCAGGATTACGATCTTGTTGATAGCGGCAAGCTGACATCCGGAATTAAGAAAGCTGGGCTCGATGGTTTTTTCGAACACGTCAATTCATTGATCGATGCAGGAAAATTTCCTTACATGCTGCTCGCCAATGTCTTTGATATCTTTGGCATTGAAAAAGCTCTGGCACCTGCCAGTGCGACCGTGATGCGGATCTTAGCGATGCCAATCCCGAAGGGCCGCGATCCGTCTGATGGCCTTTACTGGTTTATTTATGATCAATATTCTGGAAAACGTCCAGCCGCGATGGCGGACCAGAAAGTCAAAGACGCGGCCTATGCGCGCTGGCTGCAGCGACCGCTGACGACAATCTATTCGGTGGAAAATATTCGCGATGCTTGCAATGATGGGGTTTCGGCGGAAGTTCTGCGCCAAGCTGGAAAGCGGCACTTCGAATACTTAGAGCAGAATCTTTTTTTACCCAAAGAATCGGATTACCACCGCGCCGAAGTCATGAAGGCACTCAAAATCATCGGCGAAAACCCGGCTTTTCAAAAATCCATGCCCGAATTCACCAGCATCTTCGAAAAGCTGAAAGCTCATCTGTCCAATACAAAATTCAAAGTTTAGCAGGAGAAAAATCCCATGGCCCAAAAGACTGTCAAGAAAACGGCCGCAAAAAAGTCAACAGCGGCAAAGAAGTCTCCTGCGAACGGGAAAAAAGCTTCCGGTTCTGATGCGAAGGCTGCAATGCCGAAAACTTCAAAACCCAAGACTTCGGCCGGCAAATCAGCGACTCTTGCTTCGCCGGCGTCGATTGCAGCTTTTATCAAAAAAGCGCAAGACTTCCATTTTAAAAGCGAAGAAAGCTTCGGCAAAGATCTGAAGACCTACAAAGCGCTTTTAGAAGAAGGCGTATCTTTGGGCGAAGCCTTGTTGCCAGAAATCACCAAGCTTTACATGGATCCCAAACACAAAGGCCCCGAACTCAGCGCCGAACTGATGCTGCTGTTGGACCCCACACCGAAATCGGCGTTTTTGATCATTTCACCTGGTACGCGCAAAGACTTTGATTTGCTTTCGCCAAAAAGCTTGCTCGCGTCTTTTAAAAAAGCGGGGCTTGAGACCTTTGCCACCGAGATCGACCGCAGCTTCGATCAGGGAGAGGTGCCTCACACCTTATTGCGGCTTGCGATGGAGATCTTCGGCATCCCGAAGGTGGCACCTCTGGCGAATCAGCTTGTGCAAAAGCTTTTACAAAAGCCCAAGGTCACTTTGGCTGATGTGGGATGGTTTATTTTATTAAATGATGAGGATGAAAAGTCTTTTGTCGAAAAAGCGGATCAAAAAACCAAAGACGCCGTTTATGGTCTTTTGCTTGAAAATGAAAAGCTCGAGGACAATTGCTATTGCATTCAGACTGTTCGTGATGCCATGAAAGCCAAGGTGTCCGCCGGCGTGATTCAAAAACATTCGGGGCGCTACCTGGATTGCTTTGAAAAAAATATTTTCAGCACCAAGACCACGGAAAATAGCCGCGAAGAGCTGTTTGCAATTTTGAAATCTTTAGCGAAGGCTGGTGCCTTTCAAAAATCGAATGCGCAGTTGGATCGGGTTTTAGATCAGCTCAACAAACACTTCACCGTCCCCGAGGCGGTGCAAAAAGCCCTCGCGGGCTTTAAAAAAATGAAAGCCATGCCGGCCGATGTGAAAGAAAAAGCCATCGCTTACCTTCGTGAAAACAAAGATCAGAAAAATGCCAACCGCCTTTTAAGCGATGCTTATTGGTCGAGGGACAATCCGAAGCCTTACACTTTGGATTTGTACGAGGTGTACTTTGGGGCGGGCTATGAAAACCGCGCCGATCTTCGCATGTACCTAGAGGCCTGCGTGAAGCTAAAAGATATGAAACGCGCTTTGCCTTTTATTGCGAAAGCCAAAGAGGCAGGCCTTGATATTGCCAAAAAGTTTGAGAAAATAACTTAAAACCTGGATTCGAGCCGATTTCACAGAAGGATTTGCATGCAAAACCCTGCCCCTGCTTCGCCAGCCGATGTTCCTTTAAAAGAACTGCGCACCATTTACGTGCGCCAAGTCCACGAGCTGGGCGAGTGGCTGGGTTTTGAAACCCGCAACAAGTATTCGATCTTGGATGACACTTTAAAGCCGATCGCCTACGCAGCTGAACAGCAAAAAGGAATTTTGGGATTTTTGTTTCGTCAGTATCTGGGGCATTGGCGCAAGTTTGATATTCATTTCTTTGATATGGACCGTCAGGTGTTTTTGGTGGGCCATCACCCCTTTCGCATTTTGTTTCAGCGCCTGGAGGTCAAGAATCCCCGCGGCCGCCCGATGGGTGCGATCCAGCAGCGCTTCTCTGTGGTCTCGAAGCGCTTCGACGTGCTGAACGAATACGGAAAGATCATCATGACTGTTTCTTCGCCCATTTGGAAACCCTGGACTTTCACTTTCCTGCATAACGGCTTGAAGAAAGCCGAAGTGAAAAAGAAATGGGCCGGCATTTTATCCGAAGGCTTTACCGACAAGGACAACTTCGAAGTCGACTTCCCCGACGTCGACCTCCCCGAGAACGAAAGAAAGATCGTCATGGCCGCAGCTTTGTTTATCGATCTGAATTATTTCGAAACGAAAGCACGGTAAGCCCGCACATCTGTGGGACGCAGGAAAAGCGAGCGCAGACGGGTGTGAATGTCGGACGCACGGAGCAAGGGGCGACCGGAGAGCACGCGTGGCACATATGAGAATGAGCGATCTGCTTAAGGCTGCAATTGTGATTTGCGACGAGCTTGAAACAGCCAGTGCTTGGTGGTTCGGATCCTTGCAATAACCGCAGCGGTGACTGCCGGCGACAGAGTTTGAAGTGTTTTTCTATTCTTCTTTCTGTTCTTCTTTCGAGTATCTATTCTTCTTTCGAGTATCCCTTTCAGAAATAAAAATTTCGAATATCTCTTGACGCATTTTCCGGCTCTCAAATTTCGTCGGCATTGAATTTAAATTCCAATTTTGAGTTTTCTCGAAAACTTCCCGCCCGCACAGCGGGGCGAAGGGTCTTGTGCGTATACGCAGAGATCTGATTCGCATTCCTGTTCGGCCTGAAAAATACAGATAAAAACCCATGATATATCCATCTCACTTTTTTGAAAGCGAGAATGCCTATGAAACAAATCCGTTTTGGATTTATCAAAAATGCAAAGACATACTTCGGCGGCGAGCACCTGGTCGGAAAACGAAAATCAAAAAGACCACTTTCCATAAAAAAGCCGATCCATCTGGTACTGCGATCGATGAATTTCAAAATCTTTCGCCCCAAGAATCAAAGCTTAGAAAGGCTCATCCATCAAACCGCAAAAGAATCTGGCGTAAAAATATATGAGCTTGCGATCAACTGGTCGCATATTCACTTTGTGATCAAGATTGAATCCCGCGAAGCCTACGTGAGATTTGTGCGGGTTTTGAATTCGAAATTAGCGCTAGCCCTTGCAAGGGTGCAAAACAGAAAGCTCTTAGATCCAAATACATTCAGCAGAGATCAGAGACGATCCCACGCATCAATTGTATCCAGTGCATCCAATACATCCGATGCAAACGATCCAAATGAGAATAAACTAAAACTTTTCACCCTTCGCCCCTTCACTCGCATTCTGGAATGGGGACGAGACTACAAGAATGGAATTTCTTATTTAAAACTCAACCAAAAAGAAGCTCGAGGGGAATTCAAACGCGGGAAAAAGAACAAATCACCAAACTTAAAACTCGAACGACAAAAAGAATCCACCCCCCCAACCGCAAACAAAGGAAACACTCCTCAAAAGAAGAACACCCCTCAAGTCCTTGACCTGAACCCCTTTAACGAATCCACCTGATAAAGTCGTATTTTGGTGGATTGACCTCATCCCGCTCCCCAAAAAGAGACCCTATTCGTACCCTAATAGGGTCGCAAAGCGGCCGAGAGCTTCAAACAAAATCCAAAACCCCATCCGCGCGCTCGCAAAGCAAAATCTCCTGTCTCTAATGCCGCGAAGCTATCCACGCCACAGACAGAATCCCCCGCACCCACGAAGCCAGAACGCTTCGCTCCCAGCGCCACCGCTCTTCAGCCCCTCATCCGGAGCCCCTACTTCAACGCCGAAAGATCAATCGATGGATTGCTGACTTCGGTGTCCTCGTCATCCTCGTTCAGCTGCAACAGGATCCGTTCGGCCAAGACACGGTTGAAGCCTGGGATTTTTGCCAGGTCTTCCACTTCGGCGGCTTTGATCGCCTGCACATCCGGGTACACCTTTAAAAGTTCTTTCTTTCGCTTTTCGCCAAGGCCCACCACGAAATCCAAAGAGCTCTCAAGACTTGTCGCCTCTCGCAGCTTGCGGTGATAGGTGATCGCAAATCTGTGCGCCTCATCGCGGATGCCGACCAGGATATGATGCGCTTCCGAATTATTCTTAAACACCACCGGATTCTGCCGGCCCGGAATAAAGAATCTCTCCTCGGTGCTTAAGACCTCTGAATCCGAGAACTCGCCCTGCACGCGCGCTTTCGCCAGGCCCACGACCGGAATATCATCGCGACCGATCTCTTTTAAGATCTTCACGGCCGCACTGAGCTGTCCCTTACCGCCATCGACGACGACCAATTGCGGGTCATCGTATTCGGTGTGACGGAACCTGCGGGATAAAACCTCTTTCATCGAAGCAAAATCGTTGGAGCCTTCGACCGTCTTGATTTTGTAACGGCGGTAATTTTCTTTCGACGGTACGCCATCCTCGAAAACGACTTGGCTCGCGACACTTTCCTCGCCTTGGAAATTGGAAATATCATAACATTCAATGCGCAAAGGCAGGTGCGGAAGACCCAAACGTTCTTTGATCTCTTCCAGACCGCGACGCTTTTCTTCGGATTTGGTCACATATTTTTCAAAATGAGCCTGCGCATTTTGATTGGCCATCTCAACCAGCGATGAAGCCTTTTCGCCCGTCCCCAAACGCACGACCACATCCGCCCCCGAGCGCTCTTTCAGCACGGCCTCCATGAGCTTCATCATATCCGCGCCGACTTCCACCGGCAGCAGAACTTCTTCCGGGATCACGTTGTCTTCATAGTACTGATTTAGAAACGAGATCAGCCACTCGCGCGGATCCTCGCTGGGATCATGCGGATCCAGCATCGGGAAATAATGCGCGCGCGTTCCCAGCACTCGGCCTTGGCGCACGTGCACGGTTTCAATCAAGCAACCGCGATCATCGCCATGAAAGCCGATCGCATCTTGATCCTTGTCGCTGGTCGCATTGATGACCGCCTGCTTTTCCAAAATCGCTTTCACCGAGGTGATCGAATCCCGCAAACGGGCCGCGACTTCAAATTTCTCTTCATTGGCCGCAAGCTTCATTCTTTCGGTCAGCTGCTTGATCACGCGCTTATCTTGGCCACGCAGAAAATTCTTCGCGCCTTCGACCTCTTCGCGATAGTCCTCTTTCGAAATCAAATTCACACAGGGAGCCGTGCAACGCCCAATCTGATGAGTCATACACGGACGTTTTCGCGTCTTAAACACCGAATCCGTGCAGTCGCGAATTTTGAAAGTGCGATTTAAAAACTTGATCGTCCCCTGCACCGCAAGACCCTTGGTGTAGGGACCGAAATAAAGCCCGCCATCTTTTCGAACCTTGCGGCTTAAATAAAGCCTTGGGTAATCGTCCGACCACGAAAGCTTGATGTAAGGATAAGCTTTGTCATCCTTCAGCCGGATATTGTATTTCGGCCGATGCTTCTTGATCAATGAAGCTTCCAGCAGGAAAGCTTCGACCTCGGTTTTGGTCAGAATGTATTCGACTTCACGAATGTGACTGACAAGCACACGTGTTTTGGTTGAATGATCTTTGCTGTCCTGAAAGTAACTGCGCACCCGGGCGCGAAGGTTTTTCGCTTTGCCGACGTAGATAATCTTATCGGCCAGATTCTTCATCAGATAAACACCCGACTGCGTCGGATACTCTTTGATCTTCTCTTTTAGAATTTCAAATTGCACAGGATCAAAAGAAGAAACGGCCATGAGCTTGTTATCTCATGGCCGTTTTTAAGATTCAATCTTTAGACAGGGATTACTTGGTCGCGCCCGAAGCGGCTGACGCCGGAGTCGACGCCGGCTTTGCCACCGCCGTCGCGCCACCTTTAAACAGATTCGACACGGCTTTATCGCTCACTGGGCCACCTTTGCCATCGCACTGATTTTTGGCAGCACAGAACGTGTCTTTATCGTTGAGCATGTCTTTCATTTTCTCGCGCAAATAAGCACCCAGCACTGATTTGTCATATCTTGCCTCCAGTGCCGCCATCGCAGCTTCCAGACGACCGGCTTGCGCTTCGACTTTGCTGAACTGACCCGAAAGCCCTTGCGATTCGATCATCTGAAGCAAAGCTCGCTGAGCGGTTTGATTGTACTTTGCCAATTCTTTTTGAGTGCTCGCGATATCGCTTTGCACGCCGGCCATTTCGCTGCTGGTGCTGCGATATTGCTGACCCAATTGACGCACGCCATTTTCCACTTCGCCGATTTTAGCCATCGCCGCATTTCGAGTCGCGGTCGCCGTATCCAAAGCCGCTTTCGCATTGTCCAGGCTTGCTTTTAATTTCGGATCGCCAGAACCGCCAAAAAAATCAAATCCCCCGACTGACAATCCACCAGCGGATTCCTTATGTGCGGACTTTGCAGCTTCATAGGCTTGATTTGCTTTTTGGTAGATTTCATCGGCGCGGCGATAATCGGCTTTTGTTGCATCCAAAGCCTTAAGACCTTCCGCATGTGAAGCCTGCAGCTTCGCCAAAGACGCGTTCAGAGCCGCGACCGAACTTTGGGATTTCGCCAAAGCCGCTTGCGCTTTTGCCACATCCGGATCCACCGTTTGCGCAAAACTTGCTGATCCCATCACTGCCACCAAAAGACACAAAATCGCCTTCATTGCTCCTCCGAAAATTTGTCTGTATGAACAACTTTAGAATAGCGATGCCCGGCAGCAGTTCCTACTGGACCATTGGATAGAAAATCGACATGTTTGAAGAAGAGGAACTCTATTTAGACTTACTTCACCGTGATCGTGATTGTTTGGCTCATCTTAGGTCCAAATGAGCGATGCGCCCCGTCCGCAAACTGCAAAGTCAACGTGTGTTTCCCCGACGGCAGCGTGAGCTCGGTTTCGGTCTGACCTTTGCCGAAATGGATGTGCTTATCATCGGCCGCGATCGCTTCCCCCGCCTTGGTCGCCTGCTGATCGATCAAAAGATGGTGATGGCCGCTGGTCACTTCATCCGGAGCTTCGCCAGCTGGACGCACCTTCAGGCCTTCGACACCCATCTTCACTTTGAAAGTTTTTGCAACCGTCGCACCATTTTTAGGCTCGATGAAAAACACGCGTGCTTTTTGAATCGCGCCACCAGCTTCGGCTGCCGCTTTTTCTTTCGGTTCTTTGACCATGGCATCGGTCGCGTTGGGAGAAGCCTCGGGGGTTGGATCCGGCAGGCTCTGCGCCACGTGCGATTGCGCCAAAGAAGCGGAAGAAATCAAAACTGCCAGTGCAGAAACCAAGATGCTTTTCATAGGGCCAACCTTTCTTCCTATCTTAGGAAGGCTGTTTGAACGGGATCACTTTTCCCTCGATGACATCGTCGGATTCTTTCTCGATGCTGCCACCAGGGCGGATATTCAATTCCAAGATCTGCAGGCGTTTGACTTCGTCGCGGATTTTCGCCGCTTCTTCAAAGTCCAAATTGTCCGAGGCCTTTTTCATCTTCTTGCGCAAAGTTTCGATCTCTTTCGCCAAAGCGCCCGGCTGACCTGCGTACTTCTCAAACAAGTTGACCGCTTTTTTCGGCTCTTGTCCAATGCGCGCTGCAGGGTTTCCATCAAATAGATCACCTAGGCCTTCACGGATTTTCTTCTGCACACCGGCCGGCGTGATACCGTTTTTCACGTTAAAAGCGCTTTGGATATTGCGACGACGCTCGGTCTCACCCAAAGCGCGGCTCATCGAATCTGTGATCTTGTCAGCATACAAAATAACACGCCCGTTCAAGTTTCGCGCCGCCCGCCCGATGGTCTGAATCAAAGATCTCTCAGATCGCAAAAAGCCTTCTTTATCCGCATCCGTGATCGCCACCAATGACACCTCGGGGATATCCAGACCTTCTCGCAAAAGATTGATCCCGATCAAAACATCAAACACACCCAAACGCAGATCGCGTAAGATCTCCATGCGCTCGACCGTATCGATATCACTGTGCAGGTACTTCACCTTCACACCCAAGGATTCATAGTACTCGGTCAGATCCTCAGCGCTTCTTTTGGTTAAGGTGGTGATCAGCACGCGCTCTTTTTTCTTCACGCGATCGCGGATTTCGGTTAGCAAATCATCGACCTGAAACTTGACCGGCCGCACTTCGGTCTGCGGATCAATCAAACCCGTCGGGCGGATGATCTGCTCGACAATCATTCCTTCGGATTTCTGCAGCTCATAAGGACCTGGGGTCGCCGAGACATAAACGACTTTGTCCATGAAAGCTTCAAACTCTTGAAAATTCAAAGGGCGGTTGTCCAGCGCCGATGGCAATCGAAAGCCGTGATCCACCAAAGTCATCTTACGCGCCCGGTCCCCACGGTACATCCCACCGATTTGCGGAACGGTGACGTGGGATTCGTCGATAAAGGTGATAAAATTTTTCGGGAAGTATTCTAATAATGTCGGAGGCGGCTCGCCCGGTCCACGTCCGGTCAGATGTCTTGAATAATTTTCGATGCCTGAGCAAAATCCCATCTGCTCCATCATCTCGATATCGTACAAAGTGCGCTGCTCGATTCGCTGCGCTTCTAGAAACTTCATGTCTTTTTGAAATGACTGCAGTCTTTCACGAAGCTCATCACGAATGGTCCCAATCGCGCGTTTGATATTGTCGTCACCTGTTGCATAGTGCGATCCCGGATACACACCGATCTGATCCATTTCTTCCAGCACCTCGCCGGTTAATGGATCAATCCAGGCAAGCTTTTCAACGTAATCGCCAAAGAATTCAACGCGGATGGCGCGCTCTTCTTCGTAAGGCGGGAAAATCTCGACCACATCTCCCCGCACGCGCACAGTTCCACGGTGAAAGTCGACATTGTTTCGCGTGTACTGAATACGCACCAATTCACGCAGCAAATGATCGCGCTTCATTTCTGTATTGTTAATCAAATGAATCATCATCCCCGAGTAAGCCTCGGGACTTCCCAGACCGTAAATACACGAAACAGAGCTGACAATGATCACATCTTTGCGATCAAACAGCGAACGTGTCGCCGAGTGGCGCATACGATCGATCTGCTCGTTGATCGCCGAATCCTTTTCGATAAAAGTATCGGTCGTCGGAATATAAGCTTCAGGCTGATAATAATCGTAATACGAAACAAAGTATTCGACCGCATTGTGCGGAAAGAGCTCTTTAAATTCCAAGTACAATTGAGCCGCCAGCGTTTTATTGGGTGCAAGCACCAAGGCCGGCTCATTGAGCTGCGCAATCGTGTGCGCCATGGTGAAGGTCTTCCCCGACCCGGTCACACCTAAAAGAGTCTGGTGATTGATCTTATTTTTAAAATTAGAAACAATCTCTGAAATCGCCTTCGGCTGATCGCCCGAAGGTTTAAAATCAGAAACAAGCTTAAACAATTTTTTCTGCTGCTGCTGAGCCATTGATCCCACTTTCTTCCGTCAAACTTTCATCCAAACTTTAAAATTTGGATCTAAACAAGGCGCGAGGAGGAAAGCGCGGCCGGCCAGGCGTACGCCTCGTACGCCGACGACGAAGCAACGCAGGATAGAGCCAAATTTTAAAGTTTGCCTACTTGGCTACTTCCCAATCTGAACCCGAAGCCGAATCACTGACCGCGATTCCCATTTGCACCAATTGATCTCGAAGTTCATCGGACTTTTTAAAGTCCTTCGCGGCACGAGCCGCCGAGCGATCCTGTACCAGCTGATCGATCTGAGCCCGCGCCAAACCTTTCTTCTTTAACAGCATATCATCCAAGGTGACCAGAAATTCCTGTGCTGGCTCTTCGAACAGGGACAAAAGCTTGCCAAATCTCAAAATAAAATTCTGTAAAGCGACAGCTTTGCCACTGATCGCAGGGTTCACTTTCATCCCACGCTTCACCTGCGAATTGAAAGCTCGAACCACCTCAAACACGCGCGCAAAAGCTTCTGGCGTATTGAAATCATCATTCAACGCTTCGGTAATCTTTGTCCAAGCCTCTGACGTGATTTTCTCGAAGCTTGCTTCTGGCTTGGTCTCGCCATTTTTCAAAGAATCCGCCGTCGACAGGGCCGAATAAATCCGCGCGAGCCCATGAATGGCTTGCTCGATGCCATGCTCGCCAAAATCTGAAATCGATCGGTAATGCACAGAAAGCATCATGTATTTCAAAATCTCGGGATTGAAATCATCCATAAACGAGCGCGCCGTTTTGATGTTGCCTAAAGATTTGCTCATCTTCGCGCCCGAAAAGTTGATCATATTGTTGTGCATCCAGTACTTGACGTAATGTTTGCCGCTGCAGCCTTCACTTTGTGCGATCTCATTTTCATGATGCGGGAAAATCAAATCCATCCCGCCACCATGAATATCGATCTGCTCGCCAAGAATAGTCTTTGCCATGGCCGAGCATTCGATATGCCAGCCCGGACGCCCCGGCCCCCACGGCGATGGCCAAGAAGGCTCGTTCGGTTTGGCTGGTTTCCACAAAGCAAAATCCAAAGGATCTTTTTTCTGCGAGCCCAGTTCGACACGCACACCGACCTTCAAATCGTCCGGATTGCGATTTGATAATTTTCCGTAACCATCAAAAGCTTTGATCGAATACAGAACTTCGCCATTCACATCGTAGGCTTTTTTGTTTTCGATCAGTTGCCCGACCATTTCGATGATCGGCTGCATATGATCGGTCACGCGTGGGTTCGAGTCATGCTTGCGAAGTTTCAAGCGGCCAAAATCCGTTTCGAATTCTTTGATATAAGTCTCAGAAATTTCCGACGAAGGTTTCCCCTCTTTATTGGCGCGATCGATAATCTTATCGTCCACATCAGTGTAGTTGTAAACGTAAGTCACCTTGTAGCCGGATTCTTCCAGCCAATTGCGAACCAGATTGTAGAAGATCGCACCCCGAAAATTTCCCACGTGCAAAAGGCCGTAAACCGTCGGTCCGCAGCAGTACATCTTCACATGCTTCGGATCGTAAGGTTGAAACTGTTCTTTTTGACGGCTTTCCGTATTGTAAACGACAAGACTCATTTTAAAATTTTCCTAAGCACATCTCGGCCCGCTTGAGCAAAGACGTTTTCGACATCAATGGCACCAAAATTTTCAACTCCGCCCCATGCGGCTGACCAATGACCGCCACCCGGATCGGCTGAAAGAGATTCTTACCTTTGGCGCCCGTTTTTTCTTTCACCAGATCTTGCACTTTATTAAAGCGCTCTTCTGTCATGTATTCTTCAGGCTCGGCCGCGATCAATTCTTTCCACGCCATTAAAACCGCACGTGTCGGCTCCCAGGTGAAGACTTCCGAAGCTTCCGGCAGAATCTGATACATCGAATCCGACAGCGGCTTATACAGGTTCACGCTATCAGCCAAAGTTTCCATATAAGACTTAAATGTCTGCACACTTTGCTCGCGCCATTTGCTATCCGTCGGAAGCCCAAAATTTTCCTTAGCCAAGAAAGGCTCGATCATCTTCCAGATTTCCAGATTTGGCAGCGCTCGCAGATACTGCGCATTCATCCACTTTAATTTCACCGCATCAAACACGGCACCCGCTGGGTTTGTGCGAGCCAAATCAAAGCCCGAAATCATCTCGTCCAAGGTCAAAATCTCTTTGCCATTGGCATGCGACCACCCCAGAAGTGCCACAAAATTTAAAAGCGCTTCTGGCAAATAGCCTTCCATTTTAAACTCGTGACAGCTGGTCGCCCCTTTTCGCTTGGAAAGCTTTTGGCGATCTTCATCCAAAATCAAAGACAGATGCCCAAATTCTGGCGTTGTCCAGCTCATCGCTTCGTAAATCATCATCTGGCGGAGTGTATTTGGCAGATGCTCTTCCGCACGAAGCACGTGCGAGATCTTCATCAAATGGTCATCAACCACACAGCAAAAGTTATAAACCGGCATGCCGTCCGAACGCAGAAGCACAAAGTCTCCGACCATGTCGGATGGAAACTTGATCTCGCCACGAATCGAATCTTTAAACACATAATCTTTTTTCAAATGCCGAGTTTTAAATCGCACCACCGCTTTTTCACCGGCTTTGATTTTTTCAAGCGCTTGCGCCGTCGGCATATTTTCATAAGGGCTTTCGACATGTGGTTGAGCATAGCCCTGCGCTTTCATTTTCTCGCGCTGAGCTTCCATCTCTTCATCGGTCATAAAGCAGTAATACGCCTTGCCACCCGCGATCAGCTCGTCGGCGATTTTTTTGTAAATGCTCAAACGCTCGCTTTGTTTGTAAGGTCCATGCGGGCCCATATCTTTCAAAGTTTTAGGATCAGGTCCCTCATCCCAACGAAGCCCCAGCCACTCTAGATCTTCGATCACCATCTTCAACGAAGCTTCGGTCGAACGAGCCTGATCGGTGTCTTCAATGCGAAGAATGAATTTGCCGCCATGTTTTTTGGCGAAAAGATAATTGTACAAAGCCGTGCGAGCGCCGCCCACATGCAGGTAACCAGTTGGGCTGGGAGCAAAACGAACGCGCACTTCTTGAAAGGACATGAAAGCCTCCGACAGGAAAGCCGCTAGTTTATCGAAATTCTGTGGTTTTGAGGACGGGATTTAGGGCTGTCGCGACGCTTCTTAAGCCCTACTGGCCGAAGTGCAACAGGGACTCGGCCCGCAGAAAAAGTCCTGTCCACAAATAAAGCATCAAGGCCTCTTGCGGCGTAGGATCAGCAATGGACTGAAGCTGACGAATGCGAATTGAGATACTTCGAAACTCGACACTCTTCCCATAGAGCTCCAGCTCCTCGAGCAGCAGAAATTTATCCATTTTGGCCTCGCGCGAGAAAAAACGATGAAACTTAAGCTCCAAGGCATCCACCTCTTTCCAGCGGAGACTGAGTGCGGCCGGGAGCTGAATCCGATACCGCTGCTGAATTTCTTGCCAGCTTTTCAAACGATAAGCCTGAATGTCGGTTGCCAAAGCATAGCTGCCCAGCATTTCACGAATATCCATCAATCGATATCCGTACTGAGCCTTGGCTCCATTTTTTGAAAGCACCAGATTCGGCGAAATAAAAATCGCTCCGTGCAAATCTTCAGGCCCTTTCATCAAGGCAAAGATATCCCCAGGTCGAAGATCATGCACGTTTCGGATCGGTTCGCTAAACGGTCCGCTCAACCAATGACGAAACTCTTCGGCGGAAGAATAACGCATGGAACTGACGACTTCGGCATGCATCAGACAGAAATTCCAGCAATTCGGTCCCTTCGCCACGGGCTGAAAATCCAATTTGTCGCGAATCCAACCGCCCATCAGCTCGGTCACATCCACCGAAACCCCCTCGGACAAAGGAGAATCTTGGACCCGAGGCGCTTTGGCATCTTTTAAACCCGAGCTCGATCTCAATTCATTGATAATCTGCTGAACCTGCGTCTCGTTTCGAGCCGCCAAAATCACCCGTCCATCCGAGCTTCGAACAAACCCAAAGCGCTTGTGGGTTTGCCAAAATTCTTGGATATGAACGGTGCCGGAATAACCTTCGACAAAAGATTCATCTCGGTTGGCAAATAAGCTATTTAAAGGCGCCTGCAGAACCGCAAGCTGCGCCTTTCGGCAGACCAAAGCCGCCGCAAAGACCTGAGTCGGTGCCAGCCCTAGAAAAGCCAGAGCCATCGCCAAAAGCAAACACCGCCGCCCAAAGGCAGCCCCATGTTCAATAGATTGACGTTTTACCTGGCCCAAATCCACATACACTCGCTTTGAAGACCCTTCGATCTGCAAAGCGAAAAAGGATTCAAAATCCAGCCCAGAAAAACAAAAGGCCCGGGGGTTACCCAGGCCTTTTCAGAATCACAAATTGAATTTAGAACTGTTAGGCCAAACCGAAAATCTGGCGGACTTCTTCTTCCTGAGTCAGAGCTTCGTTTTTCACCGCCAAGGTGAGCTCTTTCATCAAAAGACCGCGAGCATTGTCGAGCATCTTGCGCTCACCGAAAGAAAGCTCTTTATCCGCTTTCAGCAGGAACAAATCGCGCAGAACTTCAGCAATTTCATAAACCGAACCGGTTTTGATTTTTTCCATGTATTCGCGATAACGGCGATTCCATGTCTGAGTGTCGATTTTAACGTCTTTGATTTTCAGGATGGCGATCACCTTGCTGGCTTCTTCTTCCGAAATGATCGGACGAAGACCGACTTGGTTCACGCTGGTCTTTGGGACCATGATCTTGAGCCCGGTCTCCAGGATTTGGACCGAGTAGAACTCAAGCTTTGTGCCCATGATTTCTTTGACCTCGACCGCGATCACCTTACCCACGCCGTGGCCTGGGTAAACTGCATGGTCACCGACCTTGAAACCTTGAACTGTACCTGATTGCGCTTTGTTTTCAGCCACGCGATCAACCTCCGAGCCTCATCGACCATCTGATTCGAACGACAGAACCCCACAACATCCACGTCAGACGATTTTTGAGCCGAGGTATTTATAGCCGATTTGACACAAGTTATCAAACCCTTCGCAACCCGTTAGGAAAGTTTTCAAAAGAAAAACGGGCCTCATCACTGAGACCCGTTTCGAAGTCATTTCAATTGTTTAGAGATTGGGATTAAAGAGCCGTGTAAACAAGTGCAAATGGCTGTTTTCCATTCTTACCCATTGGAACTTTCGTTCCTTTGACGCTGATTTGGTAAGTGCCATTTGCCAAACCAGAAAGTTCGGCCACTTCGTTGTTGTTGATTGCATCCGTTGACGCAAACACCACTTTGCCTGAAGCATCCGTCACAGATAGATCCAAATTGTTCACCAAAGCTGGGCCCGCAGCCGGAGTTCCCGGAGCATCCGTGTAAACCAGGTTCACCAAAAGCTGACCGTTTTTGACTTGGACTGTCAAATTCGACTCTTCCGCTTGAGCCACTTCCGCTTCCACGAAATGAGTCTCAGCCGTTAAGCCCGCCAATTTAGCCATATCCACGCGGCCATAGCCTTCATCCGAATTTGGACGACGAGTTTGAAATTCTTGAGTCGCGCCCCCGCCGTATTGACCTGGGAACATATCGGTCGCCGTGTGAAGCAAGGTCGCCTTCACCAAAGCCGCCGATGGATTTGCGATCTTGAATTTTTCAACCAGCACTTCGCGGGTGACCGCAGCCGCCCCTGCCGTCAGAGGAGTCGACATCGATGTGCCACCAGAATAGACGTAATCTTTATTGTATTCACCCCAAAGCGGCTCTGCTTTTGGATGGTGCGAGCGAGTTGACAAGATGTTCGTGCCCGGAGCCACGATTTCAGGCTTCAAGCGACCATCTTTTGTTGGACCGCGCGAACTGAACATCGCCATGCCGTTGATGTCGTCTGAAACTTTCGAGCTCCAGATCGGCTCGGCCGGCCATGATTGATCCGCATTGCGAAGCTCTTTCACCTGCTTTTGGATCCCGCCGACTGCGAGCAAATTTTCAGAAGCGCCGACAGTCAAAGCGTTCTTCGCGGTTCCAGGGGAACCGATCGAGTTGGCATCGATACGACCGTCTTTGTTTTTATCCGTGCCCGAGTTTCCGGCCGCGAACAAAATCAACATATCCGGGTGATCCCACATAAATTGATCCACCTGCTGAGCCATCGCATCGTAAGCGCCGAATTGATCCTCTCGGCCCGAACCCCAAGAGTTCGTGTGAATGCGAGCCCCTTCATCATAAGCGCCTTGGAAAAGCTGCGCCAATTTGGGTGGCACGGTCAGGTTGCTGATGATCGGAGACCACATGCCTTCCGCCACGATTTTTGCTTCGTACGCGGCACCTTTCAAAGCACCACCCGACGCCGTTCCGCGACCCAAGACAGATCCCGCAACGTGAGTCCCGTGACCCATTGGATCTTCCCAACCACCTTTCGCACCGATTCCGAAACCGAGTCCTTTTTGAACGGCTCCGTTAAAATCCGGAGCGAGCGTCGCCGCCACACCGGTGTCCAGACCCGTGTCTGCCATGCCGACGATTTGCCCCTGACCATGGAAACCTTGCGCCCAGATGGCATCCAGATTCATGACCTTGGTTCCTGTTTCATAGCCGTTCAGATCAGTGTAATCACCGGCCATTGTTTCGGCATTGTTTTGCGATTCATCCAAAGTGATATGCAAAGGTTCAAACTTTGAAGTCTCTTGCACGAATTCGACACCTGGCATGTCAGCCAAAGGCGCCAGCAAAGATTGCTGCATGCGAACGGAAAGCGAATTTCCGGTTTGATCCAGCACCACCAGATCCGAATCTTGCGATTGCAAGAAGTTCAGCACGCGACGAGCATCGTCAGCTGTGAATGTCGCAATCGATGCGTTGATCGAGCGAATGCGAGAAAACACGCTGAGCACCGGTAGAGATGAAGAGAGCTTCATGGCACCTTTGAATGGAATGAAGGCGTTCACTTTTCCGGCTTTGGCAAAGTTTGAAAGTTGCAAAGCGGTTCCGCGCACGATCAAAGCGTCATCCGGCACATATCGGAAAACCGAAATGCCTTGCGCTTTCAAAGCTTTTTTATCAGCTTCGGTGATCGCATTTTTAAACTGCAGAACATAGTCATCCGTGAGATGATCGAAGGTCACGTTGACCGCGTCGACCGCTTTCGGATTGATGGTTCCATTGTGAAAGTGCAGAGCGCTTCCTGCTTGCGCGATGGCACCGACGGCCAACAGAGCTCCAGTGATGAAAAATCTCATGATCCCCTCCGTAGTTTTTGCCTGCAGAGAGTCTTGGATTTTCTCTCGATACAAGCTTCGTCAAAAATCAGACCACCAAAGAAAATAGATATAAAGAAATTTTTAAGAAAATTTTTTTGATTAAAATTATTTAATTTTCGAATGTCTCTCGTGGCCGAGAGAAATCAAGCGATGCTTGCAAGTGCGGCAGGGCCGTGCGCTCGCAAAAGCTCCTCGCGCAGAGCCTGATTGCCTTTATCTTTGAGCTGAGGATCTTTTTCTAGAATTTCAAATGCGGCACGTCGCGCCTCCTCGAGAATCTTAAAATCCCTGACAAGGTTCGCCATTTGGAAACCCGGAAGTCCCGACTGACGCGTCCCGAGAAACTCTCCGGGGCCTCGCATCTCGAGGTCGAACTCGGCGATCTTAAATCCGTCCGTCGTTTCTTCCATCATCTGCGTGCGGGCGCGAGCCTCTTCGCTGACCGCATGACCCATCAAAAGGATGCAATAGCTTTTGTGCGCCCCTCGCCCCACACGCCCCCGCAACTGATGCAGCTGCGACAATCCAAAGCGTTCCGCGTGTTCGATGATCATGATGTTGGCGTTCGGCACGTCGACGCCGACTTCGATCACCGTCGTGCTGACCAGGATTTGGATTTCATTCTTCCGAAAAAGATCCATCACCTGATCTTTTTCCGCCGGCTTCATTTTTCCGTGCAACAGTCCGACCTTGTAATCTTTGAATTCACCTTTGATTTTTTCAAATTCTTCGACGGCGTTTTTGAGATCGATTTTCTCGGACTCTTCCACCAGTGGGTAGACGACATAGGCTTGCCGGCCTTTTTTAAGCTGCTCGCCCATAAATTTCATCGCGTCCGGGCGTTTGTTTTGAAACACGGAGCGGGTTTGAATCGGACTTCTCCCCGGCGGCATCTCGTCGATCACGGAAACCTCAAGGTCCCCGTAAACCGTCATGGCCAGCGTTCTTGGGATGGGGGTTGCGGTCATCACCAAGAAATGCGGCGAAACACCTTTGTTTTTCAGTTTCCCACGTTGTTCAACGCCGAAACGGTGCTGCTCGTCGATAATGACAAGAGCGAGATTTTGGAACTGCACCCAGTCTTCGATCAAAGCGTGCGTGCCGATCAGAAGCTGAATTTCACCGCTGGCTAGATTTTCCAGAATTTGATTTCGCTCGGACGTTTTGGTTTTACCCGTCAGCAGTGCCGTCTTGATGCCGATAGGCTCCAGATATTTTTGTGCGTTCTTAAAATGCTGCTCGGCTAAGATTTCGGTCGGCACCATCATGCAGCTTTGGTATTTGTTGCCGGCAACGAAGGCCGCGGCCATAAAGGCCACCATGGTTTTTCCGCTTCCCACATCCCCTTGCACCAAGCGATGCATGGGGTGGGGTTTCAGCAAATCCTGGTGGATTTGCTCGTAAGATCTTTTCTGGGCGCCGGTCAGATCAAAGGGCAGGTTTTGCAAAAGCTTTTCGACAAATTCGGGATGCTCTTGCATGGCGATGCCGGCTTCTTTTTGCAGGCCTAATTTTTTTGCGGCCAAATAAAGCTCAAGCCAGAAGAACTCTTCAAAAATGATGCGTCTGTGCGCCGGCGATTTCATCTCGCTTAAGGCTTGCGATAGATCCGGCGAGGGCCGATGAAGCATTTCCAGGGCCGCTTGGCGCGAGATCAGATCGTAATTTTTCATCATCTCTTCGGGGAACTGCTCTTTTCGCCAATTGCCTTTTGGCAGCTGATCCATCGCCGCGCGGATCATGCGCAGCATTTTCGCTGAAGTGAAAGTCTCGATCTCGGTGTAGATCGGCACCAGCACGTCTTGGATTTCTTCTTCCTCGTTGAACTCTTTGATTTCGGGATGATGAAATTCCATGCGGCCGCGGTAATCGATCACTTTACCGGTGATGCGAACTTCGGTGCCCGGGGTGAAACGCTCAAAGTAGCCTTTATAAGGCACGCGAAAATACTTGCAGTGAATTTGGCCGGATTTATCGCGGATCAAAATATCATAAATTTTTCGGTGCGATCGCCCCATCTGGATGCCCGCGACTTTCACCACTTGCGCGCGCAGGCTGACCACGTCGTTCAGTTTGAGACTTGCGATATTGCGGGCGGCCCGGCGGTCTTCAAAGGCACGCGGATAGTATTCAATCAGATCTCCGATCGAATAGATGTCGCGCTTGGCGAGCAGTTCGGCGAGCTTGGGGCCGACCCCTTTGATATACTGGACATTTGTCCCAAGTTCCAACCACATGACGGCCCGTATGGGACCAAACCTTTAATTTTTTGTCAAATGACTCGACGATGGGTTGTCTCAAAATGAGAAGAAATGACCGCGCGCCTTAGGACATGGCAAAATAGAAGAATGGAAAACACAGGTTTCTTCAAAGTCCGCATCAGCAGTCTGATCCCAGGAAAGCCTCTGACTTTCGATCTCTTCCTGCGCATCAACAATCAAAACATCGTCTATCTTCGCGCTGGCGATCGGTTGGAAAAAGATAAAATCCAAGCGCTGCAAACCCGCGACACCGGAAATCATTTTTTGGTGAAAGAAGACGATCGCAAATTCTATAAAACTTATGTTCACGAGCAGATGATTTCAGACGATCTGAACGTGCGCGAAAAAGCGGTTTTACTGCGTGAATCTTCGATGACGTTGGTGGAAGAGCTTTTCGAGCATCCGGATGTGAACAAAGCCTTGGACGGATCGCGCCCGATTATCACTCAGTTTGTCGAATTCATGCAGGCCGAACCCGAAGCGATGGGACACTTGATCTCTTTGTCAGGCCACGATTTCTACACTTACAATCACTCTTTGGATGTGGGGATTTATTCTTTGGGTTTGGCCGAAGCGGTTGGCTACGGCAAAAAAGAGCTGGAAGAAATGGGAATCGGCGCCCTCTTCCACGATGTGGGTAAGCGCCAGATCAGCTTGGATATCTTGTGCAAGAAAGGCAGCCTGTCGGATGCCGAATGGTCACAAATGCAAAAGCACACCCAGTACGGGCTTGTGATTTTGAATCAGAATCACGCCGTGTCCGATGCCGTGAAAGCCGCCTGCTTTGAACACCACGAGTCTTGGAGCGGTAACGGATATCCTCAGAATCTTTCGGGCCAAGAGATCCACCCTTTCGCACGAATTGTGGCGATCACGGACACCTATGATGCGATGACGACCCAACGCTCCTACAACACGCCGATGAAGCCTTTTGAAGCGGTCACCATGATGAAAGAAAAATTAGCGGGCCGCTATGATCCGGAAATTTTAAAGGCTATGCATTCGGTTCTGTTTAAGATCAACGCCGCTTAAGGATTTTGTTTTTCATATGAAGATGCAACTTGCGACCACCTCTTTGTTCTTCTCTTTTCTGGGCTCCATCGCGACGACCACCCGGACGACGCTTGCCCTAAGCTTGATTCTTTCTCTGTCCGCAGCCCCCGCTTTGGCGCTAGAGCCTCGCGACCCCAGCAGTCTTTGCGACCGCTTTCTGGGTTCGGATCAAGAGACTTGCGAAAAGAAAATATCAGAGCTCAATCCGGACTGGTACCTGGCGGCCGTCTGCAATCGCCAATTCGACGACAAGCTTTTCTTTGAGTGCGTGGGACTCAGCCAGAAGCACAGCTTCTCCCCGCTTTCGCTTGAGCCCTGTGATGCCAGCGAGCTCAGCGACATGGACCGTATGAAATGCGTGACCGGTGCGAAGGTTCCAGCGGTCGCGCAAGGTTTTCAGGACGAGCGCGTTGCTGGTGGAGGCCGCAAGCCTGCAAGTACGGGCACGGGGGGCACGGGTCGCAAACCCGCAAGCCTGCCCGCGAAGAACAAGCACTAGTTTTAAATAGGAGCTGAACTCTTTGAAGTATCTCGCTTGATCGCAGTCCTTCGGGGCGAAGGGGTTGGCTTCGTATTTCAAGTCCGCAGTCCATTGTCTCCTCTTTTGCATTCGTAAAATTCCACACTCCGTATAGCTTCGCTGAAATCGTCGCTCAGCGCCAGGTTGTCAGAATATTTTATTTACCTGTTGACGTGAATTTCGAGCTCCACACTTCATCCAGGTCACGCGTAATTTTCGATTTTGAAATTCCTCTGCCAAATGCCAAATACGTCTCGGGGCGAAGGGTTGCGTGCGTATAAAGCGCAATCTGAATCTCACTTCTCCCCTCTTTGAAAAACGCATCCAAAATCATGTGATATACCCATCTCACTTTTTGAAAGCGAGAAGAAGCATGAAACAAATCAGTTTTGGATTTATCAAAAGTGCAAAGAAATATTTCGGCGGCCAGCATTTGGTTGGAAAAAGAAAATCGAAAAGGCCGCTCTCCACAAAGAAACCGATTCATCTGGTTTTACGCTCAATGAATTTCAAAATCTTTCGTCCAAAGAATCAGAGTTTGAAAAAGCTAATTCACCAGATCGCTCAAGAATCTGGAGTGAAGATCTATGAGCTTGCCATCAACTGGTCGCATATTCATTTTGTGATTAAGATTCAATCTCGTGAAGCTTATGTGAGATTTGTTCGAGTGCTAAATTCGAAATTGACACTCGCCCTTGCAAGTGCTCGGAAGAGAAACTCATCTCATAAAAGTGCATCGAAGCACCTGCAATCGACTGTGAATGATTTGAAGCTTTTTACCCTTCGCCCCTTCACCCGAATTTTAGAATGGGGCCGTGATTATAAGAATGGGATTTCGTATTTAAGACTGAATCAGAAAGAGGCCCGCGGGGAAATCAGACGCGAGAAGAACTCGCGTCCGAAAAGAAAGCCGATACGTCCACAGGAAGTGCTCCACGACGGGAGATCGTTCTCATTTAAGGAACGTCGAACTCTTGAGAATCGGCTGCCAATTCGCGTTCGTGGCCAGGTGGAAAGAAACTAAAATCGCGCGTACGCCGTACTCGGGACGAAGGGCCTTTCGGGACACTGTGGCAAAAGGTACGGCGTACGCGGGACGGTACCTTTTGTCTACTTGAAGCCGCCGGGGCCGGCGAGCAGTTCGCGGTAGCCGCCGGCGTAGTTTTGGGCTTTGCTGTAGCCCATTTCTCGCAGGGCGAGGGTGACGGCGGCGGACTCGATGCCTTTGTTGGCGATGACCAAAATTCGGCGAGCTTCGGTGATCGTTAAAGACTGAAGCTTGGCTTTGAATTCGGTGTTGATCAGACCGTTTTTGTGGAAGAACTCGGTCCAAGGGATATTTATGGCGTTGATATCTGGTGGCGCCTTCATGTTTTTTGGCTGCACCTTTCCCAGGTATTCTTCGGACGTGCGCACGTCGATGATGACCGTCGAATTCGCATCCACTCGTGGTTTCATCATTTCGTTGATGAATTCATTGCGAGTGATCAAAAGACCTTCATTCAGTTCGGGCTTCCAGATGACGGCCGCCGCTTTCGGTGGCGCTTCCGCCGTTGTCAGTGGCATCGAGAAATAATCAATCGCCGCAAATCGGACATTCTTCACGCCTAAGTATTGCAAAGTCCAAGCAACGCGGCCTTCTTCGCCGCCGCCTTGAAGCCCCCGCCCCACCACCACGATCGGTGTTTCGGGCGAGATCCCTTTGCGAGCCAAGTATCTGGCCAGCCCAAACAGATCTTTATCCAAAAGACCTTGAACCGCTTCTTCTTTCTGAGTGAAATCTTCTGGACGCAGATTGATCGAACCATTCAAATGCGCGACCGAATAATCAAATGCCGGGCGCGCATCGACCAAGAACGTCTGCTCGGTGAGCTTGATCTCAGCGGGTTTCCCCGTCTCTTGCTCTTTCACCTGGGTCGGAACACTTTGGTACACCTTGGTGGGCTTTTGCTGACAGCCAACCCACACCAGAACTCCCAAAATCAAAAGAACAAGATTCGTTTTCATATCTTATTTAAACTTCATGGTTGGGAACAAGATGATGTCTCGAATGCTCGGACGATCGGTCAAGATCATCACGATGCGCTCGATCCCAATCCCCACGCCACCTGTTGGCGGCATGCCGGTGTCGATTGCGTGCACGAAATCTTCATCCATCGGTTGCGCTTCTTCGTCGACGACACGTTTGGCTTCTTGTTCTTTCAAGCGTTCGTATTGCTCTTCGGGATCGTTCAGCTCGGAATAAGCATTACCAATTTCCATGCAAGCCGCAAATGGCTCGAAACGCTCGACCAGGCCTTTTTTCGTGCGGTGAGCTTTGGTCAGAGGCGAAATTTCGACCGGGTGATCCATCACAAAGGTCGGCTGCCACAAATGCTCTTCAACCGTTGCTTCGAACAGACGCACCAGCATCTCGCCGCGACCCACTTTGGCTTTGCCAGTCGCCGTTTCTGCGACCTTCGGATAAACGTCGGGATACTTTTTCAAAGTTTTCAGCAAATCTTCGTCCGAAATTTTTTCCGGATCGACCTGCGCGTATTCTTTGATTCCATCCATGATGGTCAGTCTGCGCCAAGGTGGCGTGAAATCGATTTCCTTGCCTTGGTAGACAACCTTCATGCTGCCATTGATTTTCAAAGCCAGCTGCGAAATCAGATCTTCGAACTGTTTCATCTGGTAATTGTAATCGGTGTAAGCTTCGTAATACTCGAGCATGGTGAATTCAGGATTGTGAGTGCGATCGATGCCTTCATTGCGGAAGTTCTTACCGATCTCGTACACTTTCTCGAACCCGCCCACGATCAGACGCTTCAAATAAAGCTCGGGCGAAATTTTCATAAAGAGCTTCATATCCAAAGCTCGGTGCATGGTCGAAAACGGGAATGCAGCGGCCCCACCGTAAATCGGCTGAAGCACAGGCGTTTCCACTTCCAAAAATCCACGGCCATCCAGATAATTGCGAATCTCACGAATGATTTTCGAACGGGTTTCAAACACCCGGCGCGAATCCACATCCGAAATCAGATCCAGATGACGATGACGATACTTGATCTCAACATCCGCGATCCCGTGGAATTTTTCCGGCAATGGCTCCAAGGTCTTCGTCAAAATCTCAAAGTGCTTGGCGTGTAAAGAGAACTCGCCCTTTTGCGATTTGAAAACGTAGCCTTCGATGCCGACGATATCGCCCAGATCGATCAGCTCGAAACTTTGGCGTTCTTTTTCTGGCAGCTCTTCCAGCTTCACGTAGATCTGCAAAGAGCCAGTTTGATCTTGCACGTTGAAGAAGGCGGCCTTCCCCATCGAACGCAAAGTCATCAAACGGCCTGCGATTTTATAATTCGTATCCACCAGCTTTTCGCCAGTGTTGAGCTTTTGCGCATACTTGGTGACGAGATCCGAGATCTTGGCATTGCGATCAAAAGAGTAAGGAAACGGATTGATCCCCTTCTCTTTCAAAGCATGCAATTTTTTTCGTTTCTCGGCTCTTAATGGATTGTCATCACCATGAGACATGCGTTTTTACTCCTGTTTTCCTTAAAGAGATTTTCCTGCGAATGTATCTTGAACCTTGTTCAAAAGCTGAATCGCTTCCGCTTTTGGACGCTGGAAAGCATTGCGGCCCATGATCGAACCGAAGGCCCCACCTTGCGCGAGCTGAGTCACCTCACCCATGATTTCATCCGTCCCCTTCGCTTCACCGCCCGAGAAAATCACGATGCGCTTACCGGCAAAGCAAGCCTGCACCACGTGCTTCGTGCGATCTGCCAAAGAGCCCACTTTGATCCCTTGAGCTTCGTAAACCTTACGAGCCGCATCTTGTTCGATGTGCGCTGTTGGAGGTTTCACTTTGATAATGTGAGCGCCCAGCTGAGCCGCCACATGGGCCGAGTAAGAGATCACGTCGATCGCCGTTTCGCCATCTTTTGAGATTTGCTCGCCACGAGCGTAAGACCAGATCACAACAGCCAAGCCCGCTTTTTTTGCTTCAGCCGAAGCGTGCATGATCTCTTCGTACATCTGTTTACGAACAGAAGATCCGGGATAGATCGTGAAACCAATCCCCGCACATCCCAAACGAAGAGCGTCGTCCACGTTGGAAGTCAGAGCCGAGATCGGAGATTTGTTACCGAATAAAGTATCCGAGTTGTTGATTTTCAGGATCAAAGGAATTTCGCCGGCGTAATCGCGCGCGCAAGCTTCCAAAGCGCCCAGCGGAGCGGCGTAAGCGTTACAGCCTGACTCGATGGCCAGTTCAAAGTGGTAAGCGGGATCGTAGCCATCTGGATTTTTTGCGAAAGAACGAGCCGGGCCGTGTTCAAAACCCTGATCCACAGGCAGGATGACCATTTTACCGGTCCCCTTCAAGCGGCCGCTATTCATCATACGCGCCAGATTGGTTAAAACGCCTGGATTGTCTGAGCCGTACCAGCTCAAGATCTCTCTTACTCTTGGTGTCATCAACGCACTCCTCTTGTTACCTTGAAAGCCCAAAACACTATTGTCTTTTCGCCAGGCTGGCAAGGTGTTATACGGTAGTCTATGGCTGACATTCAGATCAAAATCGAAGCAACCGAAAGCCCCGCCACGCTGAAATTTGTGGTGAACCGAATTCTCACCACAGAGCCTGTGGAATACGCATCCAGCGGTGACACCCATACGTCCCCCCTGGCCGCCAAACTTTTTGGCTTTCCTTGGACGAATAGCGTCTTGATTGGTGCTGATTTTGTCAGCGTCACCAAGCAAGACTGGGTGGATTGGGACGTTCTGGCCGAGCCACTGGCAGGCCTCATCCGCGAACACTTGGAACGCGGTGAACCCGTGCTTGTTGCCAACGTCTTTAAGCCGGGCCATGACTTCGAGAGCGAAAATGATTCGCCGATCGTTAAACAAATTAAACAGATCTTGAACCAAGAAATCCGCCCGATCGTGGCCATGCACGACGGTGACGTGGCCTTTGCGGATTACAAAGACGGCATTTTATCGATCCATATGAAGGGCTCATGTTCCGGTTGCTCGAGCGCGACCGACACCTTGAAAGGCGGCATCGAAGTCCGCTTCAAAGAGCTCTTGCCCGAGATCAAAGAGGTCGTCTCCGTTTAACGAAAAGGATTTCATCAGTGGGTATCGTCATCGAGACGCGAGATCTGTCGCGCGTATTTAAATCCTATGAAAAACCCGAAGGCCTGTGGCAATCCATCCGCGGCTTTTGGGATCGCAAGTACAAAGAAAAAGTAGCCCTGGCCCCGACCAATTTGAAAATCGAATCGGGCCAGATCATCGGTCTGGTTGGCGCCAATGGCGCAGGCAAAACCACACTTTTAAAAATGCTTTCAGGCCTGATCCACCCAACTTCGGGAACGGCTTCGGTTTTGGGGCACGAACCTTGGAAGCGCGATCCCAAATTTCTTCGTCGCATGAGCATCCTGCTGGGACAAAAAAATCAGCTTTGGTGGGATATCTCACCAGCCGACAGCTACGCGCTGCTCGCTGAAATTTACGATCTGGACAAAACGGCGGCGCGAAAACGAGTAGCCGAACTTGCCGAACTTTTGGAATGCACGCATGTGCTGAACACCCAGCTTCGCCGATTGTCCTTGGGCGAGCGCATGAAAATGGAAATTATCGGATCGCTTTTGCACAGTCCGGATGTTTTGTTTTTAGACGAGCCGACCATCGGGCTTGATATCGTGGCGCAAACAAGCATCCGCAAATTTTTAGCCGATTACGTGCGCGAAAAAGGTCCGACTGTAATTCTGACCAGCCATTACATGGACGATATCGCAAAGCTTGCCGATCGTTTGCTTTTGATTTCCAAGGGCAGCATTGTTTATGACGGCACCGTGCAAGGATTCGTCAACAAGACCGAGCTCATGCAAAAAGTCAGCTTCTCGGTCAGCGAGCCTTTGCAACAAGGTGTAAAGCTGATGGAGAATTTGGATCTGAAAACGGGCGAGCAGATTTTCTCGTTCGAACTCACTCCGAAAAATTTGGCTCCGGTCTTGTCGAAGGTGACAAACATTCCGGGCGTGCAGGATTTAAAAATTGAAGAGGCCGATTTTGAAGACATCATTCACCGGTTTTTGGAGAAGGAATCTCGCATTCTTTCGCCTGGCCGTTCTTACGAATCTTGAATATCGCTTCAATTTCCTAACGGATGCGATCTTACAGCCTTTGGTAACAGGACTGATCGAACTCACATTGTGGATCGCGATCTTTGCAACCGCCAAGGATTCAAGCATCGCAGGCTTTACGAAAGAGTACTATCTGTCCTACGCACTTTGGGGTGCTTTCGTGACCCGCATCACCACCAACTGGATGTACGAATACCGCATGATCGAAGAGGTCGACTCCGGAAGCATCAATGGGATTTTGGTGCGACCGATGAGTTTCTTCGAGTATTACTTGAGCCAGCTGATCGGCTACAAAGCGATCGTCATCTTTTTTAGCTTTTTGGTGCCTTTGATTTTGACCACGTGGTTGAAGCTTCCGACGGATTTTTCTCGCTTACCGCTGGCTTTGCTTTTGATTTTTTATTACCTGGTGCTGGTGCAAGTGATCAGCTTTTTGGTGGCTTCGGTCGCCTTTCATTTGAACCGCGTGTACTCGCTGACAATTGCGAAGAACTTAGCACTTTGGGTTTTTTCGGGTGAGCTTTTCCCGCTGGATATCTTGCCCGAGCCTTATCGCACTTGGATGCTCAATGTCCCTTTTGCCAATGCGGTTTATGTTCCGGTCGGCTATCTGACCGGGCGCTTTGAAGCAGACGTGGTTTGGCATGGGTTTTTGACCACCACTTACGGAATTATTTTCTTTGGCCTGGTTGCTTACAGCATCTGGAGCTGGGGTCTTCGAAAGTACGCAGGCACCGGCGCATGAAGACTTTGGTGAAGTACTATCACCTTTTGATCGCTTTTTTTCGCGCCAGCATTGTCGCCGATCTTGAGTATCGCGCCAATTTTGCGACCCGAATTATCACCGATATCATCTGGTATGCGGCTCAGATCATCACTTTCGAGGCGCTTTTCCGCGTGACCGATCAAATCGGCAGCTGGAACCTGCAACAAACACGCGTCTTTTTAGGAATGCTTTTCTTTGTCGACGCCTTTTATATGATTTTCTTCAGCGAAAATCTGGATCGCATGTCCGAAAAAGTCCGCAAAGGCGAGCTGGATTTGCTTTTAACCAAGCCGGTGAATTCGCAGTTTATGATCAGCCTTCAGCGTGCGAATACGGCGATCTTTGGCAATCTGATTTTGGGGATCGCGTGGTTGATTTATTCGTTGATGGGGCTGCCGGATTTTGATTGGATTCGCCTGTTGTGGCTTTTGATTTTATGTCCGGCAGGACTGATCAGTTTGTACGCGATTCGTTTTTCATTCTGCGCGATCGCTTTGATTTTCACCCGCGCCGATAACATTCAGTACCTGTGGTTTCAGGTCTACCGCCTGGGTATGCGCCCGGATTCTATTTACCGCCCGTGGCTCAAGTACATGGTCTTGACCATCATCCCGGTCGCGGTGGTGGCCAGCGTGCCTTCGCGCGCGCTTTTAGAGCCGCCTGATTTCGGATTGTTTGCTTGGGTCGTTGTCTGGTCGGTGGCGCTTTTGTACCTGAGCCACCGGTTTTGGAATTTCTGCTTGAAGTTTTATAGCTCGGCTAGCTCATAGCCATAAAGCCATCACCGCCGCTCTGGCGGTCGAATCACCGCCAGGATTTATCGCGATTACTTGCTGACCTGAATGCTTTGGCTGCTGAGGTTTCCGGCCGCATCTTTGGCGTCGACACGAATGATGTGCGGGCCTGTAGACACTTTCTTTGTGTTGATGCTATAGGAAATCGATCCTGTGCTGGAGGTCGCTTTCTGCGAGCCATCGATTGAAACGGCCATCCACACGACTTTCACATCGTCCGTTGCCGAAGCGGAAACAGCGATACTGGCCTTGTTCAGAAGAGATCCCGCCGCTGGAGATAAAATCTTCACCACCGGCGCTGTCGTATCCACAATTGGTGGCGGAGGCGTTGGTGAGGCCGGTGCCGCATTGATCGCCGCTTGCACGGCGGCGGCCGCGTTCACAATCCCGCGACCGTAATTTTGATCCCATCCCCCAGGCCCTGCATCCCGCGCCGTCGACAAAAGCAGATTCGTGATTTCATTCGGACTTAAATTTGGATTCGCACTCATCATCAAAGCAACCACGCCCGCCACGATCGGACTTGAAAACGAAGTCCCTTGCACGTATCCGTAACCGCCTTCACGATTGGTGGTGTAAATGCTGGTGCCGGGCGCTGAAATATCCACCGCGGGACCAAAGCTTGACCAGCTGGCCATCACGTTCGAGGCATCCGTTGCGGAAACCGTGATCAGGCTGTCGCTTGCGGGACTGGCGTCCAAAGCACCCGTGTTACCTGCTGAATTCACCGCAACTCCGCCCAGGCTTCGCAAGTACTGTGCGGCACTTTGTACGGACGATGACTCTTGCACGGCGTAGCTCATGTTGACGACTTTGGCTCCGCGATCCGCCGCCCAGGTCAAAGCGGTCGCCATCGTGCTCCAGTAAGTCCATCCGGTTGCGTCGCTCACCCGCACGGGCATGATGCGCGCGTTCCACGCCACGCCGGCAATACCGGTCATATTGTTTCCACTTGCAGCGGCTGTCCCCGCGACCCATGTTCCGTGCCCCTGCACGTCCGATGTATCGGTGTTGTTATCAAAAAAATTGTAGCCCGGTACCATCTTCCCCGTCAGATCCGGGTGGTTTCCGTTCACACCTGAATCCAAGATCGCGATCACAATGCCGTCACCGCGATTCAAATCCCAAGCGCTTTGGGCATTGATATTATTCAGATGCCACTGCGATCCGATATAAGGATCCGACAAAGTCATACTGTTATGAACAGCGCCATCCACTTCGGCGAATTGGATTTGGGGATTGTGCTTCAAAGCTTCAACCACTTTTTCTTCCGCGCCTTCGGGAACTTCGATGATGTGAACACGAATGGCTTTGATTTCTTGTTTGCTGCGGCCACCGTGGACGGCCACCGCTTGATCCAACTGATCATCCGAAACATTGGCTTTGGGTTGCACCAAGATTTGAGCTTTGGCGAATTTGCGTTTTTGAGAGGAGATTTGCCGACCGCCGGGCTCGGAGGGAGTGGCGTTTAAGAACAAAGTCTGAAGACCCGCAAAAAGGACAGTGACCCCTAGCACGGCCTTGATTTGACGGCCGCTCCAACGATGGCTTTTAAGCATGCAATTCCCCCACACAGATGTCTGAAACTTTTTAGATTGAATTTAGATTATCATGTGGGATTCAAATGCCCGCGGCTCAATTTGAGATTCTTGTAAGAACACAAGAGTTTCAAACTGAAGGGCTTGATCTTCAAATTCTCGAATCAAAAGAAGAAGGCAAAGCGAAAGAGTTTACAGTGTCCACTCGAAGGAAATCGGCAGCTCCACGTCCGGATGCAGACTGCGATGCACGGGGCAAGTCAGAGCGATGTGCTCCATCTTCTTGCGGTATTCAGTTTCAATGCGAGCAGGAAGTTTCAGGTCAACCGCCAGACGCTGAATTTTGCGGGGATTGGCAGACATTTCCTTGGTCACACGGAAGGTGGATCCTTTCAGATCCACCCCGTCTTTTTCGGCATTGATGGCCATGGTGGTGAGAATGCAGGTCGCAAGTGCGGCCCCAACCAGATCCGTCGGGGAAAAGGCTTCGCCTTTTCCCGCGTTGTCTTTCGGAGCATCGGTTGAAAGTTTCGACTGCGAAGGACCGTGGGTCGTTTCGCAGCGTTTTTCGCCCTGATAAACGCCTGTCATCTCAACCATAAATTACCAACCCAAGATGTAAGCAAACATCAAGGGAGCCACGATGGTCGCGTCCGATTCAACGATGAATTTCGGAGTGTCGATTTCAAGCTTACCCCAAGTGATTTTCTCGTTCGGAACAGCACCCGAGTAAGAACCGTATGAAGTCGTTGAATCTGAAATCTGGCAGAAGTACTTCCAGCATTTCACTTCGTTGTAGCCCAAGTCTTGGTGAAGCATTGGAACGACGCAAATTGGGAAGTCACCAGCAATACCGCCACCGATTTGGAAGAAGCCGATATCGGCCTTTTTCGAAGCGGACATGTACCATTCAGCCCATGAAGTCATGTACTGGATACCGGATTTCACAGTTGTTGGCTTTTTCAGATCCCCTTTGATCAAGTGACCGGCAAAGATGTTACCGGTCGTCGAGTCTTCCCAACCCGGAACAACCATTGGCAAATTCTTTTCAGCCGCAGCCAAGAGCCAAGAATTCTTCGGATCGATTTCGTAGTACTTTTTCAAAGAACCGTTCAGCAGGATTTTATAGAAGTATTCATGCGGAAGGTAAGATTCACCTTTGGCTTCGGCTTCGGTCCAAACATCCAAGATCGCATCTTCGATACGGCGGATGGCTTCTTCTTCAGGGATGCAAGTGTCCGTCACACGGTTCAAGTGACGATCCAAAAGCTTTTGTTCGTCTTCTGGCGTCAGGTCCCGGTAATTTGGAATGCGCACATAGTGAGAGTGAGCCACCAAGTTGTAAACGTCTTCCTCAAGGTTCGCGCCCGTGCAAGAGATCGCATGAACTTTATCCTGACGGATCATCTCCGCCAAAGACAGGCCCAGTTCGGCCGAACTCATCGCCCCTGCCAAAGTCACCAGCATTTTTCCGCCCTTATCCAGGTGGGTTTTATAACCCAAGGCCGCGTCTTTCATCGCAGCTGCGTTGAAGTGACGATAGTGGTGATCGATAAACTTTGAAATGACTCCGTTGGTGTTGTTCATTTCGATTTCCTTATGAGTTGTCCGCGGTCTTTTCGACTGGCGCGGGCTGAAAGCAGACGAAGGCCTCGTCTATGGCATTTTGGAAGGACTTGAAGGTAATCACCGAGGTCAGGTTTTGCAAGATTTTTGTTGCTGGTGGCGGCTCTCATAGGCGAGGCTAAAAACAGTTCATACATTTGAAATGGATTGAGTATGCACAAAACCACAGTTTTGCTTCTGATACTTGCAACCGCCACCTTCGCCTTTGCCGCACCTCGAGCTTACCGAGTGGATTCGAAGCTGACGATCAATCAAAAAATCGAATCTTTTGTGGTCATGGCGACTCCGAATAAGATTTCGACCATCTCGGCATTGAACGGCCCCAACCGCTCGGGCTTTTCGATGGACGTTGCCGTTCATCCGCAAAAAAAGAAGGTCGTCAAACTCAACTGCCTGGTGCAAAAAATCGACAATAAAAAGACCCTGATCTTAGGCGAACCCAGCTTTCTGGTCGAACTCGGCAAAGAAGCCGAAATCCAAGTCCCCGCCTCGGCCGACCGCCCCGCCTATTCTCTGGCGGTGAAGGTAACCGCTTCTCGATAACGGGAGGATGGCGGCCTTGCGTCCGCATTTCCGCGATGTTGAGGGCTGGGGGGACAAGTTCTCATTTTTTTACTACTCGCCACAGCTGCTTTGGATACAGCGTGGGCCGTCCGTCCATGTGAGGGCTGCCTGCCGGCCGTCGTGGCCGGCAGGTCGAAATAATAAGAAGAGCTAGAATTAATCTTTTTTTGTATCTATGGACTTCCGGCCACGATGGCCAGGCGCCCCCGGCCGGAAGTAAGCCTTCCATGGATGGATGTACTGTCATTTACCTTCGGCACCGCTGTGCTTGAGAGAGTCCGTCCCCAAAGCTCAAGAAGAGCCCGGCGACAGACGCTTGCAAGCCCCGACGGCTTTCGAGAAAAACCCGATCTCGGTTTTCAGCTCCTGAAAGCCCGCCGCTTGCAGCAAGCCCTCCATCGGATTTTGCGTGTAGTTCTTATAGAATGGCTCGTGGAAATCCACCGGAAATTGCTTCAACGCGAACTCGAAATCTTTCTTGTCTTCGGCTTGCACCGAATCCACAAAGCCATAGAAGCCTTCGTTTTTTAAAACGCGATAACCCTCAGCCAAGACACGCTTTCGTTCAGGCATTGGCAGTTCGTGAAATAAGAAGCATGAAAAGACGGCATCGAACTGCGCATCTTTAAATGGCAGATCGGCCGCGTCCCCTTGCACAAAATCCAAGCGCTTAAAGCCGGCCAGGTTTTGCTGCGCTTGTTTCAAGTACGGATGAGAAACATCCATCACGGTGATTTTGGCTTTCGGGAACATCAGCTTCACAAATCTTGTCAGCCTTCCCGTTCCGGCCGCCACTTCCAGAAAATGCAATCCCTCGCCTTCGGTGTATGGGAAATGCGCACGCATCATCGGCAGAATCAGGCGTCTCATCGCATCCGCCGCGCCGGAGAACAGGATCTCCACCTGATGCTCGTAAAGCTCGGCGCTGCGTTTGGTCAGATAGCCGCCGGTTTGAAAATGGTAATTGCGCTGGAAATAATCCGGAACGTCTCGCATGTACTCGCGCGCTTCTTTGTCGAAATCGTGAGCGCGGCTGGAAAGACGGCGTTTTTGGATGGCCAAAGAATCCAGCCAAATCTGCGGCGTGCGTTTGATAAAATGACCGGCCGATTCGGTCCAAAGAACTTCGGCTGGGTAAATGCCCTGGGCGATATTGCGGGCGTCTTGCTTTAAGAGCTGCGAGAGATCTTTTAGAAGCTTTTTCAGATTGCCGGTGAATTCCGGCTGGCGCGCACGGTTCTTTTCATTGAGCGCCAATAGCATCAAGTTCTGCGAAAGAAAGGTCAGACTTCGGGCGATTTCGAATCCGTAAAGACCCCGCTCAACGAAGGGGGCCGGCAGCTTTTTCAGAGCTGCGCCGATCAGCTTTGTTTTTTCCATCCCCCGATTCTAGGCGAAAGGTCGAGCCGATGGCAAAGATCGGCTGGCTTTTGGTCTAGCTCTTCTGCTTTTTTGCAGCTTTGGATAGACGCCAATGATGACGAATCACAAGTCCGGTGAAGAAGAGGCCAAAAAGCACGGTGCCGCCGGCGATGCCGAAAAAGAGGACGATACTCATTGAATGGACTCCGTTTCGCTTTCAGATGGAGGGGGAACTGATTTCATTTTCAAAGTGGACTCTAAAGCTGTCCGTACAACCCAAGATGCCATCACCAGCCCAAAGTTTCCAGTCACGAAGCTTGCCGTGCCGTAGATGCGGTTTCGTTTGTCGCAGGAATGCAGATTGTTCTGTCCTTGCGGGCAGACGCACTGAAAGCCCTTGCCTTGGTCATAATGAAGCTCTTCGGGCATCATTGGAACTTCGGTCGAAAAGACGCACGGGATTCCGAATTCGCCTTTGGCCGGAAATTCGTGACGAGAACGCAAGATCTTTCGCACTTGGTGCGCCAAAGGATCCGTATGCGTATCCGCCAGGTCTTTCAGTTCGACCGCCAAAGGATCCAAGCGCGCGGCCGCACCGGCCGACGTGATCACCTTCAACCCACGCTGCCGGCACGTGGAAAGCAAATGGCATTTTGCCGTCAGATTGTCGATCGCATCGATGATGAAATCTGGTTTTTCAGACAGGATCGTTTCCGAATTTTCTTCGTTGTAGAATAAAACATGCTCTTTGATCTGAGCTTGCGGATTGATTTTTCTGAGACGCTCGGCCATGACCTGCGCCTTTTTCTTTCCGACCAGGCCTTGCAAAGCGTGCAGCTGGCGATTGGCGTTGGTGATGCAAATCTCGTCGAAATCAACGACTGTGATTTTGCCAACCCCTGAACGCGCCAAGCTTTCAGCCGCCCATGAACCCACCCCGCCCAAGCCCAACACCATGACGTGAGTGTTGAAAAGCTTTTCCATGGCTTCGTCACCGACCAAGCGGCCCATGCGATCAAAACGGCGGTGAAGCACGTATTTGTTTTCGCGTGGCTGTTGCGTTTCGGAATTAAAATTTGGATTGGCAGTTTCGCCTGCAGGAGCGCTATTTTGCGAGCTTGTCTGAGAGTTTTCCATCCAGCAATTTCTCGAGGTTTCGGCTCGAGATGTCAAGGACTTCGCGGACTGCCATCTTCTTGATTTGCGCAATCATTTCAGCCACATCCCACAGTGTTGCAGGCTCGTTATGACTGGAGCTTAAACGTGGCGGTGGCTGATCCGGGCTGTCTGTTTCAAGTAACATTTTTTCAAGCGGCAGGATCCGCACCGCTTGATGCAAACGCTGATTGTCCGGCCGGCACACGGGCCCGCCAATTGACAGAAAAAGCCCGCGCTCCAAATAGCTTTCCGCCTCGTGTGCGGAGCCGTTAAACGAGTGCACCATGCCGCCTTTGGACGGCACCCCATGCAGATCGAAAATTTTTTTCGTCTCTTCGAAGGCTCGCACCAAATGCAGCACGATCGGTTTTTGCGCCATCTCTGCAAGCTCTAACTGCGCTTCGAAAATTTCCACCTGCCGCTCGAAAGAATCTTTCACGATATGCGGACGCAGATCCAAGCCCAGCTCGCCCAAAGCTTCGGCTTGGCCAATTTCACGCGCCAACTGATCCAAGGCGCTTTCGCATTCGTCTTGGGTGTGATCGGCGACCCAGTAGGGATGCAGACCGAAGCACAGGCGGATTTCTGGGTGCTTGGCTTTCAGCATTCGCTGGCGCTGCCAGTCTTCGGGCCCGACCCCGCCTTGCAGGAATTGGGTGATCCCCTTTTCTTTTGCGTGACGGATCATGGACTCGACTTCGGTTTGAACTCGGGGGTCGGACAAATGGCTGTGAGAGTCGATGTAGCCCGGAAAGCTTTTGTCATTTTTCATAAATCCGCGAAGACCTCGACTTCAGAAAAGGCCCAGATGAGCCGATCTTTTGTTGAAGATTTTGACATGCTCAGATTCAGGAGTTCAAGGATGAAAAAGGCTTCGGCACAAGATCAAGTGTGGCTCGGTTTCGATATCAAAGTGGAAGCAGGCCCGGTTCTGCGTCCGCAAAAGATCGAATTCTGGAAAAAAGACGAATACAACGGCGCACAACCCGAAGAACCCTTTCACTATTTCTCGGATGCCTTGGTGGGACTTTCTTTGGTGCATTTAAATCAAAGTTTGAAGACACCGTTCACCACTCCGAATATGAATTTCCCTTTCTGTCACGAAGCTTGGATGGCCTTAGAGCCGCACCGCGAACTTTTCGAACGCTCGCAGCCACGCGTCTCCGCTTTGCGCGCGCATATGAAATCATCGGCGCCAGCTTTGGTTGAATACTTTGAGCGCAACTTTACGGACACTTTGGATTCGGCTTTGCATCCTTGGGGTGTGGACCTGAATCATCTTTGCCACTTGGTTGAAGCGATCGATTACATGGAAACCAAAATGTCACAGCCACTTTTGTACAATTTCAATCTGAAATTTTCGCGCCCCGTGGTCGAGAAGCTTCATTACTTGCATTCGATGCTTTTCAATCTGCGTGCGTTGGTGGCTTTGGATTACAATGCCCACAGCCAGGATGCAGCCCACGAAGCTTGCAAGGTGGACTCGATCACAGATTACCTCAGCAAAGCTGAATATGTCGCCAACGATGCGCTTTTGTATCACACTTTCATGAAACAAAAAGATCGCATGAAGCCCGAAGCTTTCGAAGCCTTGGAAAAAGCTTTCAAGTCATACTCGCACAACGGTTACTGCTTGATCGAAGCATTGCCAAAAAGCTTTTTGAACTCGCTGCGCACCGAAGAGCTGGAAGAGAGCCTGTACATCGTGCAGATGGATTGGCTTTTGGGAACGGACGCAGGGCTCTTATTCCGCGTGCGCGAAGAGCTTTACGGTTTGCTGGAAGGCTATGAAAAAATCTTTTGGCCAGATGCCCAAGGCCGCGCGGTGCAAAACCAATCCAATCTCAGCGTCAGCTGCCAAATTGATCTGGAAACTTTGTACCCGACAAGCCAGGCCGCCTAATTATTTGCGGCCTCTCTTCTTAAAGTAGCGATTGTCGTAAGAAACAAAAAATTGCATCTCGGATTTCACCGCCGCTACGGCGGTGATTTGTTGAATCCGATCAGCTTTCACAGTCCGAATGCCTTTTCAATCAATCCATCGGTCGACTGACTCCCTGTTCTTTGGCCACCAAAAAATTATGCGATTGGCAAAAAACTCGAAGATTGGAAATCTCATTTGTCCCACCCAAGGCCAGTGGCATTTTATGCTCGGTCTGTAGAAAATGTTTCGAACCGCATCGCCGCCCCGTCAGCGGCGAAACATACTGGCAGCGATCCTGCGCTTTGCTGAAAATTTCACGTTTGGTATGAACCGAAATGTATCTTCGTTTTTCTGACTTCGACGAAAACCACCAATGCTCCGGTGGGTGCAAAACGTCATTATTGATTGGGTTCGTCGTTTTTGGCGTCTTGGATTCTTCATTAAGACCTTGAGTTTTCAGCTTCGCATCTTTTGCGAATTCCATTTTTGCCCAGCGAAGCAACAAGGATTCAATTCGTTGATCTGGAACTTGATGCGATTTTTTGGCAAGCAAGGCTTGAACGTCCATCCATTCTTCTTTGCTAAAATTCAGCGTGACGGAAACACCCTGACCACTTGGGGAAATCAACGATTTCGGAGTTGGATCGTATTTCGGAAGCTCGGCTTGCAAAATCTGTTTGGTTTCAAATCCATTTTTCACCCTGAGCTTTGAAAGAATTCGAGATTTTGCAGCCGCCCCGATCTTGATTCTCTCGGATTTCTCCTGCTGGCGGATTGCGGTTTGTGCAAATGACACTTGCGTTAAGTTGATCGCCCCAGACTGCAGATCGGCTTTCAGCTCTGGAACCTGCTTTAAAAGCTTCGCCGCCGAAATCCGTCTTTGTGCCGCGCCTTCCGAGTACCCAATCCCCGCCGTGAGATAAGCATAAAGCGAAGAGTAACCCAGTTCCAAATAGCACCGAGTGATCAGAACCATTTGAATCACCTGCAAAATTTCGAGCGTGATCTTGCGTTCGGATTTGACCAAAGTTTTCAGTTGCAAATCCAATGATAGAGCCTGTGACATACAGAATTCCTTTCTATTTCTCAATTCTGCAAACGTCATATCACGGATTTATAAACACGTTTTTTTCGATTTCCTTTCAACAGTAACAAGGGAAATTCTTTGATCCGGTGATGCCTTTTAAAGGCTCAAGCTTGAGCTATAAACCGAATACTTTTCAAGCGCGAGGGGGTCCCGGCTCATTGCCCGCAGGCAAGACCTAAGCAAAAATAAATAGAGTAAAATCATGTCAAATATTTCCTAAAAAATATTCTTAAGAAGCGAGGCGCCAGCTGAGCCACTCCTGCAGCCAACGCCATCTTTCACCGCCGCTACGGCGGTGATTTGTTGAAGGTAAGAAGGCAGAGTTCACAACGACGCCGGTTGCGTCATTAAATTACCGCGCGCCCGATGAGCTTTGTGAAGAGCTTCCCTGCGTTTGCATTCCGCGATTGGCCGTTTCGGCCGATGCAGGTGACATCTGATATACGTCGGCTTCGGCTCGCAATCGAAGTTGACCGACCTCAGATCCTGGCACCGAGCGCGAAGCGCTGATTTGTGGTTTTGATTTTCCGTCAAATTCGATGCGTGTCTCGTGGACTTTTCCGTCCCGCACTGAATACACCGTGGCCGTTGAGGATTGGACTTTATCATTGCGTGTGACCTTGGCGTGAATCACTTCGCCCGGGAAAAGGCTTTGCTCCAGAGACAGTTCGTGCGAAGATCCCTGCATGCTTTTGGTTTCGATTTGGATTTTCCCATGTCCGGTTTGATTCAAAGGCTCAATTTTGATGGACGAGATCCAAAGCTCATTGGCGTTGCGACCGACCTGAGATAAGGAGCTTCTGGTCACGCGAAAGGCTTCGCCGTCGATTCGCTTCACCGTGAAATTGTAGATATCATTTTGCAGAAAATCCGATTCGCGACGCGGAAGCATTTGATAAGAAACTTCGAAGCTTCCGTCTGGCTGACCTTTTAAATCTTTTCCTTCTTTCAACATCACCCGGGGTTCCGACGTCAAAGAACCGCGAGGCTCCGGAAGCTCGGCCTTCAAGGAAACAATCTCACCATTTTCATTTCGCAATGAACCTTTCAAGGTCGCACTTTGAAAATTTTTGTTCGAGCTTTGAATATAACCCATGGAACGGATGGGGGCTCCTTGCATCTCGATCACTTCTTGCTTCAACCAGGGTCCACGCCCCTGCGCGCGGTAATAACCTTCGCCGCGAATTTGTCGGATCTCTTGTTGAACTCGGTTGATTCCATTTTGCTGGATGCTGGATTGAATCGGTTTCCCTGCCTGGGCGAAAGGAGAAACGGCAAAAACCGCGATCAATGATGTCGCGAGCCAAGATTGTTTCATCTAGTAGACTCCTGCTGTTTGGGTACTTTGGTTCACATGAATCCCGCGCGTCCCTGTCGCCGAGCCCGCGGTGATGGTTTTGTATTCGATTCGTTCTAAGGCACGCAGGCCTTGCGCTTGGATTTCGGCCGGCATCGCGACTCTCGAGTTCTTAAGCCTGTAAGATCGACTTAAGTTCGGATTGTGTCCGAACTCGACCGTATTCACACGTGGATAGCCGTTCTCGACGGAATATACTGTCAGCTTTGACGAGGCAAATCCATGTGTCACGGATGCCTGGATGACTTCACCTTGAAATTCGTTGAGATTGATCGAAACGCTGCGAAGTTGATCTTTATTCAAACTGTTGGTCATCGCAAAAAGACGACCGGATTTTTTGTCGATTGATGTTTGCGCAATCGGAAATGAAGCCTGGCCCGGAATATCGGCCACGACCGTGTTTTTTTCGATCACTCGCCAATTTCCGCCATCGATCATCTTCGAACTGATGTCATAACTTTCTTGAAAAATCCCTTCACCGGCTTTTGTTTCTCGCTGAAAACGCAAAGACGAAACACCATCGACCAGACTTGCTTTGACATCCGTTCCGTTTTTGATTTGAGTCATCGGAATTTCCAAACTCATGGTCACCACACTTTGATCGCCGCTACGAACAGCGGCATCCAAAGAACCCGTGCGGAAAGAATCTTTCGACAGGATTCGACCGGCGACCATTTCACTGCTTCCGGTGTATGTAAGATGCTTTGCCGCCTGCCCTGGCACCGCACGTTCGATGCTAGACAATTTGCTTTTCGCCAAAACGCCTGCAAACGCAGCGTCGGCCGCATTTGATCGGACCACAACGCCACCTGCGGCTTGCGCCAAAGACGAGGCCAGCAGCAAGATCGATAAAGATGAAGTAAACAAAAGGTTTTGCATAATTAGAGACTTCTTCAATGCCTGTACCAGCTTTCGTCCGCTATACCGGAGATGAACCGCCGATTCAGGCCCAGTGCCGTTTTAGGGAAGCGCCTGTCGAAGATTCGACGGCGCTTGGAGTCTGTCTCAGTTTGAGACATCAAGTTTTATGATTAATTTGCACCTATGGCGCGCCGAATCCAAACGAGCACGCCAATTTTTTCCATCGATAGGTCGCACCGTCATCGTCATATGTTCGTTCACTTGTCCAAAAGCAGTGTCAAAACTTCTTAAGATGGAAAAATACTGTCCTTTTCATTTCACCGCCGCTACGGCAGTCGTTATTAATTTTCAAAGCTTTGTTTTATTCGAGTGACAGAAAACGAACAGCAGGCAGCTTCCCTTTAGCAATTCAAGAAAGGCACCGAGCTAAATCATCTAAATTGTTAATAACTGCGGGAACCCCAAGAAAAGGAAAACAGCCGCAAAGAACTTCGACAGAAAAAACCCAAGGCGACCGATACCCCACCAAATCCAAAATCCTCCCATCCCAAAAAAAGAGATCCCGATAGTACCCTATCGGGATCAGCAAAGCGGACGAGAGCTCCACCCAAAGCACCAGCCCCCATCCACGCGGCCGAGCGAAGCCCTCCCCTTCAGCCTCCGCCCCCCACCATGAAAAAATAGACCTGACAAAATAAGTCCCTCGTCAAAATCTTATCCGCTACAGATGTCCTGGCAGGCCACGTATGGCCCGTCGCCAGCAGTCCTGGTTTTGCAATAAGGCTCCTTGGATCCCGTAACCTGCCCCCCCAAAAAATAGGACGTCTGATGAAAATCTTTGTTTTGCTCTCCTTCATCGCTCTGAATTTTTCAATGGCCCAAGCACAAGAAATCGATCGCGACGGTGTTCGCAAAGGGATCGAACTTCTTTTCCAAAAAACGGGGCAAGAATCCGAAATCGATATCGAAAAGCTCACCGATCAGGCGATTGGATTTAAGAAACGTTACGACGAAACGGTCGCGGGCTTTCAGATGACCGATCTTAAAACCAAGAAGCTGGATCTGAACACGACCGAGTTTCAGTACTCGAGTGCCGTGCAAATCCCGGGTGCAAAATCCAACACGGTTTATGGTTACATCTACCAGCCGCTGGTTCCATTGGGATGCACGACGAAATTTCCGGCGACCCTTTTCATTCACCACGTCGCCAATAAAATCGATCAAGAGCGGCTTTTCGCTTCGATGGCGGCCCGTTGGAAAAAAGGTGTCGTGATGCTGATCTTCTTGCCGGATTATGGTCCGCGCAAAGAAGATCCGGCGGCCCCACCATTTGCCAGCGAGCTTCCGATGTTTAAAGAAAAGCTCTTTCAAGCCTTGGTGGACATTCGCACATCGGGCGAGCTTTTAAAGAAGCAAGAAGATGTGGACCCGAATCAAATGCAGCTGGGTGGCCTTTCATTGGGCGGCTTGGTGGCCGCCATGTCAGCTGGGATCGATCCCTTCTTTAACAATTATATGATTTCGATGGGTGGCGGTGATATCGCCAACGTCTTGGGTATGGATAAAGCCAAAAAAACCACATCCGAAGTGCGCAAGGCGCTGGCCAATATCAATTGGGACTTGAAACAATCCCGCCAAGAGCTGAGCGCTTTGGACCCGATCACTTGGGCTTACAGCCCAAAGGGAAAGAAATTTACCTTCGTCAATTCGAAAGAAGACGAGCTGATCGATAACGAAATGAGCGTGCAAAAGCTGATTCGTGCTTACCGCGAAAACGGCAATGACGTGACTTACATGGAACATCACGGCGGTCACGTTCCGGAACCAAAGCAAGTGGGCTTGAAAGCCACGATTCAAATTTATTACCGAGTGCTGGCTTCGATTGTTGCCTTCTTAGGTGAAAGCCAGTCCGGCGCTTTGGATCAGTGTAAGCTCAGTGGCGGTTAATGCCGGCGAGCTTCGGCTGAGAGGATCTAGTGCGCTCCGCTGCTGACTTGCAGCCCGCGGGCTGCAGTGCTTTGATTGGCTGGAAAGAAAACTTCGCTGCTGATCGCTTTCAATCCCAGTTTTTGAACTTCAAAGGCTGGGAGCGGATCTGAAACTTTCACGACCGTTTTGCTTTCACTTCCGGCTTTCTCGAGCCCCGGCCCAAACTGCACCGTTGTTTTATAAGCCAATCCATCTTGCACTGAGATGACTGTCATCTCGGATCGGTCACTGAGGCGTGCAACCCGGCAGTCGATCACTTCACCTTTGATATCCTTCAGTGGTATTTTCAGATGATGCAGATTTTGATCATTGCGATCAACTGTTCTGGCGGATAAAACAGCCGCTTCGTTTGTGGGTCTTTGCACCGAAACTTTACCGACCATCACTGTCGTGTGCCCATTGGAAATCGTCGCTTCAAATTTTTGCACGGACCGCCACACCTGACCATTGATGTCTTTTGCGGTCAGATGATAGGCCTCTTGATAGATGCCGACCGAATCTTTTTTGATTTCACGCTCGACTCGTAAGGTTCCGTCAGGTCGATTGCCGATTGTTCGGCCTTCAGTCAGAAGAAACTGAGATCTTCCTTCGACTGGCGTCTCGGGCACCTGAAGTCTGAACGTGCTGACACCGTGATTTTCCGTGCGAACCACCGCATCCACCGTGCCGGTTTTCCATCCGTCGAAAGATTCAATAAACCCTGAAGCCTCTCTGGCACCGGTGGCAATTGGGATTCGGTTCGCGGTGGCTTCTGATGCGTTGACGTGTGCTTTTTCCGAGCGCAAAGCCTTGACGGTTTCAGACATGCGATAAAGCTGTGATTCGCCCTTTGGATTGCTGAGCATCGAGCCCGCATGTGATGAAAGTGGCAGCGTAAAAGACAGGATCAAAATGAGACAGCTTGCGGATGTTTGCATACAGTCTCTCTCTTCAAATCAGGGGCCAGCTTGGGGGTTGATTAGAATGAATTTCAAGACCCAAAAGCCTGCTTCTGAAAATGCGTCTGCAACACTTGTCAAAATGCTATTCATTTGAAGTTTGGAGTGCATCTCACTCTGAAGCGCTTGTTACCCAATATCAAATCCCATGTAGCTCCATGGAAGATCAGCGCTGGCCGGATTGTAAGTGATAAATCCTGGCTTCGGATTTTTTGTGACACCCAAAAGATAAAGATTCTCTCCGCCGGCGACAACATTGTAGGCCGTGAGATTTGTTTTGATGCCCGTTAAGGTTCCATCATCGGAAAGCTCAAAAACCCCAGCTGATTTCGCAGCCAAAATGCGCCGGCCTTGCAAAGTGCGGATGCCGCTAAACTGCAAGCTGTCGTCATGCCCCGCAAGCTCAAGTCCTTTCGCCGAGCCTTTGAGCACATAGCCATTGATGCTGCAGGCAAGCAGCTCGTGATTCGCGGTCATGCAGCCATCTGTGAAATTTGTTGTCGCGGGCACACCGGCTGGCAAGGCAAGCTCACTCCATTTGCTGCCATCGAAATGCAAAATCAGACCTTTCTCACCAACGGCGAAGACATTCGAAGGACTGCTTCCGGTAAAGGCGCGGATTTGGCTGCGAGCCGTAAAAACTTCTTTCCAGACTTTTCCGTCCCAGTGATAGATATGCCCGCCGTAGCCTTCGACAAAAACGTCATTGTCACTGCTTCCCCAAATTGCACCCAATTGGGGTTTGTGATTTTTAGATGCAGGTTTTGGCAGGGTCGTGGCCGTCCATGATATTTTTTCGAAACCATCAACACTCAAAGATTTTTGTTCGGGCTCGGGCCACTGAACTTTTGCGCTGGTGTACATATTGCCATTTTGACTGCTGAGCCACAGTGATCCCTGCGGCGAAGACCAAGCTTGGCGAACCAAATCATTGCAATTAAAAACAGCCTGAAGTTTGGCGTTACTTTCCTTCAGATCGATACGATACATCTGCCCCGGAGCCTCGTCACCAGCTCCTTCTTCGTAGCTGACAAACAGAAGATACATCCATGGATCGACCCGGGTCAGACTGATGCATTCATGAATTTCTTGAGCCATAAAAGATCTCCGATTTGAATATTAGAAAAACAAGAAGCTCCATGGCGCTTCTTCGTTGTCCGGTTCAAAGAAAATAAATCCGGGATCATCGTTGCCATCATGGCCAACAAAATAAAGACTGTCCCCGCCTTTGATCGCTTCATAAATGGTATAGGTCTTCCCTTTTGTCATCAAAGCGAATTTTCCATTCTTCAGCTCAAAGGCGCCGGCACTTTTGGCGGCTAAGATAATTTGCGAATCAAGCACTTCAATTCCCGAGAACTGAAGCTCATCATTCTGCGCTAGAATTTGAAAGCCTTTGGCCGCCGAGCCCTTGATGACCACGCCATCATTGCTGCAAATCAAGATTGAACCATCCGAATCCAAGCAGCAATCGGTGAAATGAATTTTTGAATCAACACCTGCCGGCAGCTTCAATTCATTCCATTTTTTTCCGTCGAAATGCAAAAGAACACCCTTATTACCAACGGCATAGACGCTTTCTTTGACTCCGGCAAAGGCGTTGATATCTCCTTGGGCGGAATGCACTTGCTTCCACTCTTTATTATTCCAATGATAAATATGCTCGCCTGCGGTCACATAAACATCTTGATCGCTGCTTCCCCAGATCACGCCCAACGAGGGGCTATAACCCTTGTCTTTTAAATCCGGCAAAGTTGTCGCCGTCATTTTCATATGGGAAATCAAACACTCGAAATCCAAATCTTCGTCTGTCGGCTTTGGCCATTGGACCTTGGCATTTGTGTACATGGTTCCATCTTGGCTGCTGGCCCAAAGCGAACCTTGCGGCGAGGTCCAAATGTAGCGAATGGCATCATTCGAGTTCAGAACCTGCTCGATCTGCTCTGGATTTTCCCCGCGCAAATCCAACCGATAAATCTGTCCCGGAGCTTCGTCGCCATAGCCTTCTTCGTAATCCAAAAATAGCATGTACATCCAGTGGCCCGAGCGCGCGATGCTGGTGATCTCGGTGATGTGCTTTGTTTTCTTTGATTGCTTTTTCTTTGCCATGAATTCTCCGGTGGAAAACCATAGTATCGAAGGCGTGTTTGGCATTGTCCAGAGGCGAAGCCTGTTCCACACCGTGCGGATTGGACATAGGGCCTGTTCTCATCTGGGGTACAAGTCAAAATCAGAGCAAGGCTCTCATTCCACCAGCTTGCTAATCCCATCCTGTCTCGCCGCCAAGAAGTTATGCGCCTGACAGAACACTCGAAGGTTCTGGATTTCATCACTACCACCAAGCATCACCGCGATCTTATGCTCGGTCTGCAAGAAGTGCTGACTTCGACATCTCAATCCTGTCATTGGCGAGATAAACTGGCATTGATTTTGGGCCTTCGCAAAGATTTCGCGCTTCACCGAAACCGAAATATACTTTCGCTGACGGGATCGCTTCCCAGCCGAAGGCCTTTCGATCGGTGGCGACCGCCGGAGCGGCGGTGATTGCGTTTGATTCGATTTGACATCTTTAAGCACCGCCTCCTCCGTTGGCGGATTCGGTTGAGCGGTATCTTTTGCGATCACTTGAACGGCCCTTCTTTTTCGCTCTTGTGCGGCCAAACGTAAAAGCAAAGATTCAATCTTTTGATCGGGAACTTTATGTGAATTCATCGCAAGCAATTCTTGCACTTGCGTCCATTGATCTTGAGTGAAGGAAAGTGTCACTGATACTGTTTCTTGCTTTGGATTCACCAAAGTTTTCGGAGTCGGATCATAGCTTGGAAGTTCGGATTGCAAAAGCTTCTTGGTTTCAAAAGAAGTTTTTGATTTAAGACTCATTAAGATCTCGGATTTCTTTTCCACCGAGATTTTCTTTTTGTCTGATTTTTCTTGGCTGTTGATTGCGACTTGTGCAAGTGCCACCTGAGTTAGGTTTATCTTTCCTGATTGGATTTCAGATTTGATTTCTGGCACTTGCTTCAAAAGCCTTGCCGAGGAAATTCTTCTTTGGGCGGCGCCTTCAGAGTATCCAATGCCACGTGTGAGGTAATCGAAAAGACTTGAGTAGCCCAGCTCGAGGTAGGATCTTGTGATATCAAATGTTTGAATCACCATTAAAATCTCAAGAGTGATTTTTCTCTCGGTTTTCACCAAGACCCGCAATTGGTGGTCCAGCTTCGATGTCTGAGCAACGTCCTTCATTTGGACTGGCGTTGGCTCTTGAGCAAAATTTTGTTTCTCCATCGGAAATCCTTTCTTCTATCGAGTTGCACCGAATCGCATTTCACTACTTGAAATGTCTGATGGTCATATCACGGGTTTTAAAAAGAGAAATTCGCTGGAATTTCTAAAAGTAAGCGAAAGAAATTTTCTTTGATTGTGGAGCCGTATTGACTCAGAAATTCAATTGAACCGAATGAAATTTTATGTGCATAGGGACCTTCGCATATTTAAACTTCGCTCTTTATAGGCGGGATAAAGCTGGCAGAATAGACGTCAAATATTATTTCAAAATTTTCGTTCCATAACGCTTTTCTTGAAAAATCGATACCGATGAAATCACATCGGCAACTTGATGGACGACAATAGCAAAGACACTGAGCGCTGCCGCACCGTCAATGTGCTGGCACAATACTTTCCCCTTGCTCCTTGAGTTTGTACTTATGGAATAACTTCTGACTTCAACCGCCGGAGCGGCGGTAATGGCCACACTTTTATTTTGAGCCCAGTCACGAAAGCGAAACTGCATAAACACTGACGCTTTTATTCCCAGAAATGTCACTGACATGGCCCGCGTCTCACTTTGAGACTTCGTCCTGCAATGGCTTTGGTATAACACCCAGCCCTATGGTTATCACCTTGCACTTGCTGTGATGTATGCATTATCTCGCAAGACCTCTATTCCAAAATCTGATTCGCACTGTTGGCTGTCTCATTCTGATACTGAGCCTGCGCCAGACACCTGCGTTTGCCATAGATGCAATCAACACCAAAGAGTCCTCATCGATACAGCTTTCTGAAGCTTCGAAGCGATACATCTCATTGGAAATGACACGCCAGATGTATTCGGTCTTGATCACCCAGTACATTATCGAGGGCCAAGAAAAGTACCGTCCCAACTTTTTCCTGATCAAGATCTATCTCACCACCTTTTTGAACGAGTGGCAGACACTCATCGAGCAGAAACCAGAGCTTAAATCGACACAAGAGATTTGGACCCACCTGTCGCAAGGAAAATTGTTTCTAGCCAAGCATTTTGGCATTTGGAAGAATTTGAATTACTGGGTTTACAATGGCTCCGCCAAAGATCTGCAGCTTGGCTACAACCGCCAAACATTTATGGCGCAAGCGCTGAAGTCCGAGAACCCGCAAAATCCAAAAGAGCAAGCCACAAAACTTTTAGGCTTTCTAGCACCAACTTTGGCCAGCGCTTCGGATGCCGAGGCGGCCTTTGCAATTGCCAAAGCCTTTGAAAAATATCCTGATTCAAGCCTTCAAAAGCTCGCCGTCGAAAGCTCGCGCTCGATCGGGGGATCCGAAAATCTAGAGGCTTTGGGAAACATCTTGGCCGCCCTCACTGGAGGAGCAAAATCAGCCCCGAAGGCCTTGGGATATGTGGCCGCCAAAATGCCGAAAACGACGGGTGCCACCTTAAAAATTCTTGAAATTTGGAAATCAAATATCACTCGTCTGGCTCAATCCGGAAAAAGCTTCTTGCAAAAGCCGATTCACAACGGAGTCTCCGCCTCAGTCACTATTCATGCGGGCGTTATTGCCTCTGAGAAGCTCTCAACCCCACTGCCGACACCGGAAAAAACAGAAGGCGTGACACCATTTCTTGAAGTCTTCGAAGCTTACAAGGAGCTTCTCTCTTCTTCAGACAAAAATAACTTTGAAAATTTTCAGCCCCAGGCCTTACCAAATTGGTTGCTGGCCCAGCTTGAAGCTATGGGACGACAGTCGATTGCATCTCCATCCCAAAAATTTGATGCTTTAACTTTTTTAACAGTCCTTGAAAAGCACGCAGGCCTTTGGCCCGAAGCCACGGCCATGTCTTCAGATATTTTCAGCAATCGCATCCAGCAGATCAAAGCGCAGGTCGCAAAAATTCCGGCGGGCAATATCGAAGCCTTTCGCAAATACATTCTTGAAGGACCGCTTTATCAATATCGTCGCGACACCCGCCGCCTAAGCGCCGTTTTCGCCGGCTGGGGTGGAAACTGCGTTTCTCAAAGCCTGCTGATCACAAGTCTATTGATGGAATTTCCTGAATTGATTCCGGCTGGTGCAAAACTTGGCGTTTTCTTGTCGGCTGATCATATGGAATCCGTACTGCTTCTACCGAACGAGCAAGTTTATTTTCTGGTGAGCGGAAAACAAACGCCGAAACTTCCACACTATGCTTTGTTCAAGCCCGAGGCGTTGATCCTTCAAGCCTTGCAAACTGCCCAGCTTGCGAAAGATCTGTCCACTCAAAACTATGTCTACCAATTGCCAAGCGGAGCTAGCACAGGCTCTCAAGCAGAAAAAGGCATCGGACAGCTCTGGAACGAGCTGATCCATGGCATCGACAACGGACTGGTCGGAAATTTAGGAGCTGGAATCCCCGGCCTGCAAGGAACGACAATCGGCGAAGTTCCCGAGTCCGCAAAAATGTCCTATGCAGCCCCTTTGACAGCGGCTTCGTTCATATCATATTTTAGCAATACGACTGCGGCTCCAGAGTCGTCATCTCTACGATCAAATCTTCAACCGGCAAAGCCCCTCAAGGTTATTTTTGAAGGAAAGACGATGTATCTAGTGAGCTCGGAAGAAAAACCCGGCGACATGACCAGCTGCAAAGTCCATCCAACTTCTCCGCGCACTTCACCCGAGACTATTTTCTTCACCAAAGAGTGCGACTCTTATCTTGTCATTCAATCTGAAAGCTACAAGAAATTGAAGCCCATTTTAAAAGAGACACCGACTCATCTCCGAATGCAGGCGGCTTTGTATTTCTATGCCCGGCAGATGGCCGGTTCAGAGGTCGATCTTTCAAACTTCGCGGGCTTAAAGGAACCCAATCCTTTGCTCGCTTTGTCAGATCAAAATCGATTTGCGATACGATGGTTTAACAACCTGATGAAGTCTCTAAACAGCTCTAATTTGCATTTTATTAGAAATACAAAATTCATTGATCCCATCGCAACAGATCCTTTTGGCAGTTATTCGCCAACCAGAGCCTTACTTTACCTTATTTCGACACTGACTGAATCCACCAAATCTCTTGACCCATCAACAATTAGCGAAGCAGGTTTAAAACTGATGAAGACCTCGGAATCCTTGAGTCGCATCGCCTCCTTAATCCGCGAATCGATGAGACTTATGACGGAAGATCCCAAACAGTTTGTTGAAAAATTGGCAGATGTGGATCCGGAACATCAGCATGAAATTTTGAGTTTAGCAATCCGATGGCGGGAGCAGCAATGGGTACTTGAAGATTTTCTTCAAACCCTCACACTAAATAATGTGACCTTGGTTCAAACCGCAGCCGAGAAAAAAGACCGAGCCGAAGTCGACGTCAACCTTCCAAACTGTTCGGATTGCTCGGGCTTCTACACTTTCTCCAAAGGCACATCTGCTGGAAAAGGCTCTGAGACCGCGAAAGGAATTGCCGGTGACTCGACCGGCAACGGAAACTCCGGCATCAAGAATGCGTCTTCTAGGAAATATCAGCTGCGGTTGCCTCATGCCACATTGATTCAACTCAGTCTTTTCACCGGACGCGGATTTCAGCTTTGGACAGCGGACACTTGGAAAGAGGTTGATCGATTGAAGCCTCTGCTAAAGGAACTTGCTCAGCAACGATCTTCACCTAACTGTGTATTTCCTGTTCCCACTCGTCTTTCCGGGAAAGATGTAAAATTAGGCTACGTGGCCACTTATAATCAAATCAACGACAGATTTCGCCATGCCATTGGATGGACACCAAATGACCGTAAAGACTATTGTTCGAATTCGATTTTGGATACTGCTAGCGAGACGGATTCGATTTCGAGAATTGTTAACAAGCTGGCTCCCACGAATGCCGACACAACCGCAGGACTGAGCATCAAGACTCGGTCACTTGCACCCCAAAAGTCATCTTCCCAACCGCCGCAGCGGCGGTGATCCTTCAAGATTTTGTCGCGGGTTCAGCACCACGGAAGCGCAGCCACAGCTTGCGGCCTAGGAAATACAAAAGAACCACGCCCAGAATAATGCCGACGTAGAATTTGAATTTGTACAAGGCCGCCAGGATTGGCTCGCCGAAATGATAGACCAGCAAAATCTGAGTCGGCACGCTGATCAGGATGGCGATGCCGTCGACCCAAAAGAAAGTCCACGCCGAAAAATTGCTCAGTCCCAAAAACAAATGGGCCGGGAAACGGATGCCCGGGGTGAATCTGAAAATGAAGGCCGCGTATTTTCCGTACTTGATCACAAAGTGATTGATCCGCGCCATGGTCGGACCTTCGAAAAATTTTTGGAAAGGCCGCATGCGCGTGATCTTGCGTCCAAAGGTTCGCCCCAACCAAAAAACCAAATTGTCCGCTAAGAAAACCGCCGCCGACACAACCAAAGCCGCTTCGTAACCACCAATGACCGGAGCGCCGGCATAAGGTGGCGGAAACAGTTGCGGGTTGGCCCCCATATAGGCTAGCACCCCGACAGAGATGATCGTGACCTCTTCAGGAAGTGGAAAGCCAAAGCCGCTGGCGATCATCATGGCAAATACGCCGAAGTACACCATACCGGGTTGGTAGGCATATTGAGCGAGCCACTGAAAGATCGGTTCTTGTCCGAAATGCATCGTGAAGAAAAGCCTAACAGCTTTTTCGCCGGTTGCAGACCTTCGTTGCTGTGTGCTAATCGCTTAACGCATGAACTTTGAGACCCTGCGCGGAAAAAATTATGGCGTCGAGCACCTGCTGGCCAGCCAAACAGGCCAATTGGTTGATGTTTTAAGCGATCAACTGCCGCTGGCCCCCTCGCAGATCGAATTTCTGCTGTCTTTCGGTTCGATTTACGTCAAAGGCGAAAGATGCCTTGAAAATACGCAAATTCAAAGCGGCGCCTATGTTCGTGTGCATCAGCAGCCCCGAAGATTTCCCACCGAACAGTTTCGTTGGCCCGAGCAATTGGTTTTTGAAAACGATGAAATCCTGGTGATCAACAAGCCTTCGGGTCTTCCGGTTCACCCGACGGTCGACAACATTCAAGAAAACTTGGCGGCCTTGCTGCAAAAGCACACGGGATCCGAAGTATTTGTGACCCATCGATTGGATGTGGGCACATCGGGCCTTTTGGTTTTTGCGAAAACCAAGGCGGCGCAAACTCGTGTCAACGCCTGCTTGATGCAGGGTGAAGTTCGGAAATTCTATCGCGCCCTGGTGCACGGACAAAATATCCCCGAAGGCGAGATGCTGCATTACATGGAGCCTTCTCCTCGGGCGCCGAAAAATGTGTCACCGATCGCTTATCCTGGCTGGGCCGCATGTCGCTTGAAGGTGATCGATCAGACCGAAATCTTTCCGGGTCATAGCGAAGTCATCATTGAATTGATCACCGGGCGCACTCACCAAATCCGGGCGCAACTTTCCGCCAGCGGCTTTCCCATTGTGGGCGACCAGGCTTATGGCTCGCCCGTGGCACTTTCAAATTTTGAAAATATTTGCCTTCAGGCCTTCTTCTTAGAGCTCGCGGTGACTGAAACCGAGCGCAAATCCTTCCGCCTTCCCGCCCCAGGTTGGAGCTTGTAAGTTTTCACTCGAAGATCACTCACAACCTAGACCTTGGTCTAATGACAGCCTGCTGTCAGAATGGGGATTTTTCTTCGCTATTCCAAAACACTTATGCTGTAATAAAAAGAAAAGTGTTCTCAGGGACTTAAGGAGTGAGCCCCCATGAAAAACTTCAAGCGAAAATATGCAATTGTGCTAACCGTGTTAGCATCCCTATCTTGCAGCAAGGTTAACTTTAGCAGCCAGCAGTCGGAAGACACGACACAGACGACGCCAACGACGACTGTGCCGGGCGGTAACAACCCACTGGGGACGGTGACCTGCGATGTGTACATGAATAATCATGTGCAACAGCTGGCCATCACCACAAGTGGCGCGAATCCGACGGTGACCGCATCCTGCGTGCCAACGAATGTGACCTACACATGGAACGTCACGAAAGATGGCAACGTCACGGCGGTGAACGGTCTGCAAGGTTCATCTTCGACGCCAGACTTGACCAGCTTAGGTGCTGGTACTTACCGCATCACGCTGACTGCCAGTGCGACGAACTATGCCAGCTACACCAACGCGGCTTCACCTTTGCTGGTGACGATCAGTGCGGTGACGACGACGACGGCTCCGACCCCGACGGTCAGCTGCTCGCCTCGTCTGAATGGAAGCCTGACATCCCTGACGCTGGCATCGGGAGCTGCGAATCCAACGGTGGCATCAAACTGTCAACCAGCAGATGCTTCTTGCCAATGGAGTGTGACCTTGAATGGCTCACCGGTCACGATCCCAGGACTGAGCTCTTGTTCGGCGACGGCGGATTTCTCGGGGGCTGCGGCGGGAACTTACAGCATTTACCTGACGGCGAATCGCACGGGATACAATCCTTACCTGACGACGACGCCGATGACGGTGACAATCCCTGCCAAAACCACCAAGTCCGTGACAACAACCAAGACGGTGACTTTGCAGGACAATCAAATCGACGTTCAGCTGATTATCGACGATTCAAAATCGATGCTGGCGGACAATCAGAAGCTGGCGGCCCGTTTGCAAAACTTTGTTTCGGATCTGACGACGGCTGGCTTTGACTGGCAGATGTGTGCCACGGTCACACGCGCGCAGCAAATCAGCTCGAGCGATTCAAACCTGTACTGGGGCGCTTCTCGTTACTGGGTTGGCAATCCGAATTCCACCGCTCCGTGGATTTTGAAAGCCGGCACTTCGAACGTGGGCCAGATTTTCTCTGACACCATCACCAACATCGGCGCAGGCTGGGTCGGCTCGGATGACGAGCGCGGCATCAAGGCGGCTTGGTGGCACTTGTGGAATGGCGACATCAACTACTCTGGCAATTCAGGTTGCTACCGCAAAGAAGCGGGACTTGCGACGATCATCATCTCGGATGAAGACGAACGCTCGGTCGGTGGCGATTATTCGCAAGTTTACTATGCGGGCGAATGGCAGCCTTTAGAAGAGGACGATCAGCCGATCCATTATTACTCTTTGGTTCGCGAAGTCTTCGGACCAACGAAGCGCTTCACCGTGAATTCGATCATCGTGCGTCCGGGCGACACCGCTTGCATGGCGTCGCAAGATGCGGCCGGATCGAAGTCCCACTATGGTTACAAGTACAATGAGCTCGCGTTGATGGCGACCGGCACTGTCGGCAGCATCTGCGATTCAGACTACTCGACCAACCTGAAGTACTTTAAAGATCAGATCGTACGCGAGATGGGTTCTTTACCGCTCGAGTGCGCACCTGTCGGCGGCCAAGTGAGCGTGTCGGTTTCTCCGAGCATGACGGTCACGACCAGCGTTTCGGGTTCCACTTTGTATTTCAGTCCTAAAATTCCAGCCGGCTCGACAATCAAAGCCGATTATCAATGCCCGCTTTAAGGAGTGCAGACATGAAACTTTTGCTTGCAACACTTTTAATCCCGACCCTTTCGCAAGCCGCCGATTCTTTGGTGGCTTGCAAGCTCACCAACTTTGCAAAATGTGACAAATGCGAAACCCGCATCCCCGTCTCTTGCGATGACAATACGGCGCAAGGCTCTTTGGAGCTTTCCCACAAGCCGGCCAAAATCCAATGGTTGGTTTCAAACAAAACAAACGGCACTGAAAAGATCGTCACCACCGAAAACAAAACCGTATCGGTGAAAGATCTGAAATCGGCCAAAGACCTGAAAGCCTTGGCTTTGAAACAAAAAGTCAGCGCCGGTCAAGGCGAAGTCGTGACATTGGCGGTCATCCAGGTTGCTGCGGGCACCGCTTTGTACAAAGAGCAAACCGGCAAAGAAATCGCGATGACTTTGAAAGCGCAAAATCCACAGCGAGCGATCGCATCCGACGCCGGTGAAGCGAAAATCGGCGGAGTCGGCCGCGCCCAAAATTTGAAAGCTAAGAAATAAGGAGAGAGCATGAAAAAATTCAAATTATCCGTCGCAGTCTTTGCTTCCGGTTTGATGGCTTACTCTCCGGTGGTGCAGGCTTCGACTTTAAGCGCGGCCCAAAAACAAGCGGTGAACACCAACGTTCGCAACGTCACGAACTACACTTACGGTGATCTGCTTCGAAATTACGGCCATATGCTAGAGCCCGCTTCTCAGAAGCAGGTTCAAAACTGGATCAAGCAATTCGGCTCGCGCAAATTGCCAAAAGTCGAAGCGCAAGTCGTCAAAGATAAAAAGGGAAACGAAACCGTTAAGCTGGTCCTCAACGATCTGGGCCAATCTTACACCGTGACCGTGGATCCGACCTCAAAAGGTCAGATCGATATCAACGGCTTGAAAGTTTCATTCTATGAGCTCTTTAATCTCTCGGGTCTGATCAAAAAAATGGCCGTGAAAGACAAAGCCTATTTGCAAGCCGAGAAAGAGCTTTCAACGGACCGCTCCCCGGCTTCAGTGAAACTGTCTGGTTTAACTTATGCACAGTTCGCAAAAATGAAACCGATCGAGCGAGTTGAAACCCTGTCTTTGATGAGACTGGCCGCTCAATCCGCACAGAAGGTTTTGGCAACTTCGCCGGAAACCAAAAAAACGGCAAGCATTGAACCTTCTTTCATCTTGAACCCACTGATCGCTTCGACAATCGCTTGGGCTGAAGTGAAAAAAGACACCAGCTGCGTTGTCGCTGGAAATATCAGCACTTATCAATTTGATCGTCCGGGACATTTGGCATGTGATCCTTTTACTGCCGAAGCCAAAGCTTTCAACGAGCAATGCGGTGGCGGAACAAAAGTCGCTTGCAATCCGTTGGTTCACGGTTTCGATTCAGCCGGAAAGCCTTTCTGTCTCGAGTCCGCAAATCAGCCGGACTTCACCAACTTTGCTACAAAATCTTGCAATGCCGCAAGCCCACTGGATGGCGACGAAAAGTCCGATGCTCGCAGAGCTTCTTACCGCCGCATTTTGGAAAGCTATGCGGTCGGAACTGGCAAAGGCACAAAAGATAAGGTCGCCGCCTGCTTCAACGAAAAGAACGAAATCTTGCGCAATACCGATTGCCAAGCGATGTTCGAGCAGCACCGTGATCAGTTCTTTAAATTGATGGCGCAAGCCAAAGATGTTTGCGGTACTGTCGCCGACCAAGTGAAATCAAGCGAGAAAACAAAAGATCAGCCTTTGGCTTGCAGCGAGCTTCTGGGCCGCGATCTTTGGCTCACCCTGCACACACAAGGCTCACCAATCGCGGCGGGCCCCGACTTGTACACGGAAACTTGCGAAAAGAATGGTGGCAATTACGGTTACGATCCTGAATGCCGCATGAACGTTTGCAAATGCCCGAATGGCCAGTTGGCGAAAGAAGGCGACGGCGGATACTCGTGCCCGAAAGAAGATCAGCTTCCTCCGGTTGTTGATGCCGGACCAGGCGTGCCTGGCACTCACCAAAAAGAGAAAGACAAAAAAATCTGCGAAGGCGGCTGGATGGTCGCATGTGCCGGCATCCCTCTTCTGCTTTTAGCTTGGTGGTGGCATAAAGATGGCAACGCCAAAACTCCGACCGTTACCAACCCTCCAAATCCTTGCGGTATTGGTGGCTGCGGACCTTGGTGGCCGCCAGTCATCATTCCTTCCGAAGGAAACAACGGACAAACCGGCTCAACTGATAACGGTGGCGTTCGTGCTCCTCAGCCGCAGCCAAACAAAGCTGGCGGAACAAAGTAACAGACTTTCCAAATCGGAAATCAACGAACGGAGTCAGGAAACTGGCTCCGTTTTTTTTTGCGCAACCCGGTGCCTCCGGCTTGACCTCCCCGGACCTCCCCTCGCTAGAATCATGGCTGTTTGGGTTGTTCCCACAGAAATGGAGCTCTTATGAAAATGCTTCTCCTCTCATTGCTCGCCACGATCGCAGGTCTTGCGCAAGCCGCAGCGGCAGCCCCGCAAGGCGCGCTTTGCCAAATCGAATTCACCGGCGAATATTATTATGCCTCCCGTGATGGTCAGCGGATGAGTGATTTCACTCAGGATTATATGCAGGCGATTCAGGCGCGCGATCAGCTTCATCGCAGCGGTCAGTGCGATGGACGCACTTACAATCCGACAGCTGTTTGCGAAGTTTCTTATACTGGCACCTATTACTATGTGACCCGCGACGGTCAGCGCATGAGCGGCTTTATCTCAGACTTGATGCAAACCACTTACATTCGCGATCGGTTCTTTTACAATCAGGTTTGCCAATCGATTTACCCGACCAGCAATTGCCGTTTGGAATTTAACGGAAATTTTTATTACAACACGATTCAAAATCAGCGCATGAGCGGCTTTGCGCCAACCTTGGATCAAGCCCTGCAGGATCAGCGCATTTTGTTCAATCAAAGCCTTTGCCGATATCCGATGGCTGAGACTTGCTCGATCCAAAACACGGGATCTTTATTTTACGTTGATCGCAGCGGCAACCGCTTGAGCGGCTTCGTTTCAAATATGACGATGGCCAACGAAATCTTGAACCAGTTACGCTGGTCGGGAAACTGCTTTTAATTTTTTACAGCGGTCGGCTGAGAATCGAAAGAAAAGTCTTTCATCAACATATGGGCCACTGGATTGTGAATCTTCCGGTGGGCCGAGATCAGCCAAAGCTCTTCGTACTTGGTCCCCAGATCGCCGATCTTGATCAGCTTGCCGCTGGCGATTTCTTCGCGAACCGCATTTTCAGCGACGACCACCAAACCTTTTCCGTCCTGCGCCAGCGCTTTCAGCAGGCTGGTGTCCTGCGTTTCGGCAATCATATCGACATGAATGCGCTCGGTTTCAAAGAAATGTTCAATTTCGTTGCGCACGCGCGAGTGAATGGTCGGAAAAATAAACGGAGAATTGCTTAAGCTCTTTGGGAAATCCCGCTGCAGCAGCTGGTATTTCGGCGCCCCCACCACGATCAACGGAAATTTCGCCAAAGATTTGGCGTAAAGTTTTTCCGTCGTCAGATTGGGTGGCGAGGTGTTGGAAATCACCAAGTCCAAGCGGTGATTGATCAGATCATCCATCAGCTCGGGGCCTTCGCCTTCCAGCACGGCGATTTGACAGTCTTTGGTTTCAAAAGCCTTATCCATCACCGCTTTGATCAGATTTTTCGGGATGCTATCCAAAGCGCCGACTTGCACTTTCACTTTGCGAGCGTGCGGACGGTCGTTCAAGGCATCGATCATCTCATCGCCCAAACGGAAAATTTCGTTGGCGTAAGATAGCACCATCTGTCCCATTTCGGTCAAAATCAGGCTGCGATTTTTGCGATCGAAAAGATTGTGGCCCAGGAACTCTTCAAATTGCTTCAGCTGCATGCTTAAAGTCGGCTGTCCCAGACGTAATTTCTGTGCGGCTTTGGAAATGCTTCCCTCGGTGGCGATGACTTTGAAATAGAAAAGATGATGGTAATTCAGCTGATTCACAGCCGCTGATCCTGACATCCACCACCGCCACTGTCACACAATGACGGCGTGTCAGAAGCTTAACGCCTGTCATCATGCTCGCTGGAAGATCGAAAAGGCGACGCGAAGACCGCCATTCTGGAAAGGCCACTGGCTTTCAAGCTTGTAACCTGGCACTTGCAAAGACTTGATTTGACGGCTTTGATTTTCACCCAGAAGCAAACCCACACGGCTGGGCCTAAAGCTTGTCACGATTTTCTTCACCAGTTCTTCTGGCGTGAATTCAGCTTTCAAACGCTCGCCGTAAGGGGGGTTTGAAATCACCCAGCAGCCTTCAAGATTCTTCTGCGCTGACGTTTGAAATAAATCCTGCTGCCGAGCTTGAAAGGGTCTACCCAATTCTTGCAAAGATTTCTGTGCCCGCTCGACCGAATCCGCGTCGCGATCCAACGCGTGCAGCTCGGAAAAAAGAGAAGGCAATTTGGCATAATTGCCCTTTACGCTGGCACTTTTTAAAATCTTCGGCGCTTGCGCCCATTTTAAGAATGAAAAATCATCGCGCCAGCTGGGTTGAAACAAGGTCGAAGCTTCGCGCAGCAAAGTCCCGGTCCCGCACATGGGATCCACCAACGGGATCATTTGCAGTTCGGCCGAGGATCGATCGCCGATCATTTTTCTTAAGACAAAGGCCGCCAAGGTTTCCCGCAACGGCGCTTCGCCTTGGCTGAGACGCTGGCTGCGCTTGTGCAAATGCGTCCCCGATGAATCCAAACTGATCGAACACAAATCCTGCGACATGCGAATATAAAGTCTTTGTTCGGATTCGGGGTGCGAGCCAAAAATCTCTTCGACAATTTCTTGAATGCGCTTTTCGTTATTCAATCTGGATTCTTTGGCCGAAATTTCCGAACCCAGCTGCAGGCCCTGTAAGAAGGAATCCTTCTTGAGCTCTTTGAGAATCTGAAAAAGCTTCGGAAAGTCGCGCACGCGGGATTCATGCAATCTGAGCAGCACCCGATTTGCGAGCTTTGAAAACAAATTGATCTGCAATCCCAAATGAAGTGGGGCTTCGAGCAAAATTCCGCCGGGCACGGCTTCCAGCAGACGCAAGGGTTCGGCATGCGCGCGGCCATCCAGGCCAATCAGAAAGGGCCAGATCTCACGAAGCTCCAGCTCGAGCTCGGATTCAAAGTGAATGTTGCAACCGACGAAAAACTTTTTCATAACTTCCAATCAAAATCATACCTAAAAAACAAAATCCCGGCCCCAGCAAAAAGGCAATCTGAATCCCCCACAGATCCGTCATCAGACCGGTTAGAACGTGCATCAAAACCAAAAACAAACTGGACATCGAAATGCCCCAAGCAATCGCGCGCTGAATGCTGTCATGAAACAGCGATCCCAGCTGCACCATCATCAAGGGATAAAAAGGTCCCATCCAAAATCCAGAAATCGCAAGCCCCATCGGGTGAACGTAAATTCCAATCAGCAAAGACAAGGTCGCCAGCGCCAGACTGGTCAGCAGCTGCGTTTTGACTTTCATCTTCGGCGTCCAAGCGGTGAAAAGCAGACGGCTCGCAAACAAGCAAACAAAGAAAGCGGCCGTGTACCAGCTGGATTGGGTGAGATCGCTTTCAAACTGCCGGCGCATAAAAAGCGCCATGCGGCTTGAAACCAGAACCTCGGCCAGAACGTACGAAGCCAAGGCGACCGCGAAGTACATCTGCTCTGCGTGCGAGCCCGCCTGCGGAACCCGATTTTTGGGCTGATGCAAAGTCTCGGAAATTTCAGGTCCGCCATAGGTCAGAGCCAAAATAAAAATGCAGATCCCGCTCCCCACCCAAAAACAGATCCGCCACAAAGTCCCCGGAAATTCAAACCAAGCGACAGTGGTCACGATCACGGGCGCGAGCAACGAAGAACCCGCATACATGCTATGAAGACCGGCCAGCACTTTGTTCTTCAGCGGCCCGGGTGGAACCTCTTGCACGACCAGCATATTTTGAATGACACCCATCAACCCCAGGCTGAATCCAAAAAACAGCACCCCGAAAATCAAAAACCAAAAATCCGGGGCCAGACTCATCAAAAGCTGCCCGCCCATCAAAAGCAGAATGGAAAGCCTGAGCGCTTTCAAAGCCCCCAGGCGGCCGATGATAAAATTACTTAAAAAGCCGCCGACAAATCCCATGGCCGAGGAAATCGCAAAAAACAGCGAGCCTCTCGAGTCCGAGCCGCCAAATTCACGCAGAATTTCGGGAAATAAAGGGCCGCGAACGTTATCACTCACGCCCAGCAACAGCAGGCTCGAGTACGCGAGAAAAAGAATTTTTAAAGTTCGCTTATTTTGCAGGAGCATTGGCCATCAGATCTTTCATCACGCCTAAAAGCTTGAGAATTCGAAGTTTATCAACTTCTCCCAGATTTCCCAAGTTTTTCTGAATAATGAATTCGCCCAGATCGATGGTCCCTGGTTTTTGACTGTTGTAAACCAGATACAAGAAAATATCGTCCAAGACAAAGCCCGCCAAAAGGTTTTCCTTCAATGCCGCTTCCGAAATCAGGGCCTTAAAGCGCGGGAACGCTTGGTTCAATTCGGCGACGCTTAAGACCGTGTTGCGATTGCGGTCGTACATCACGACGATGCCTTCAACGAAATGTAAAATCGTCGACATGGTTCGAATCTCGCCCGAATCCAGCTGTCCGGGACGGTGGCGCGGCCCCTGGGAAACCTTCAGCAGATACTGATAGGCCTGCGCAAACTGTGAATCCGTCAGAGCATTGAGATATTTGGCCATTTGCGGAATGTTATCGAAATACACCGAAGTTTGCTGGCGGAAAGCCGCGATAAAGCACTTTTCGTCGACCCAAGGTTTATCGAAAACGTCCGGATCGCCGCTCAAAAGACAGTTTCTGGTTTTTAGATCGTCATAAATCTGATTCAGCGAGAACTGACCGCCCGAAATCAAGAAGCCCAAAAGCTCGGTGAGCTCGGTGCCATCGACCCATTGATCGCCATTGCTATGATAAACCAAAAGATTGGCCTGATCGAAGGTTTCTTTACCGGCGCTGGTCTTATCCGGATCGAAGAATCCGACGGCGCGGCCGAACTCGCGGAAATTTTCTTCAAGGTCGATCATGCGCTTCATCGAAATGCGCTTTTTAAATGCCGATTGATTCAGACGATCGCCATAGCCCTTCATCGCAAATCGCGCCAAAGTTCTTTCGCCGTTCATCAAGCTCATCCCCGAGAAACTGACCGGTGACGAAAGACCTTGATAGTTGACCTGCAATTTCAATTTATCGGTTGGCAAAATCACCTGGTCCGCCGTGATCAAACGGTAAAAGTCCTGCCAGGCCTGATTGTATTCGGGGCGATCGGTGGCCGATACGACCGGGAAACCTTTGCCATCGATATTTTTAAATCGATTGCGCAAGCTTTCCAAACTTTGCTGCGGCTCTTCGTTGAAAGAACGGGTTAAGAAAACCTGGATCGCTTTCCAGATTTGATATTCGGCCTTGATGACCTTTAAATGCTCTTCGGAAATTCCGATGATTTTCAGCGGATCGGCCTTCACGTCCGAAGGTTCGACGAAATACGCCAAAACCTTGCGGTAAGTCTGCTTGATCAGCTCGGCCGGAAGCTTGGTCTTAAAGATTTCTTTTTTGTAAAGCTCGTCGATCACGCGGTCGATCGCACCGGCTTCGAAGATTTTTTTATCCTTCATCATCGGCGCGGTTTCCAGGGTGACGACCAGACTGTCCATCCAGTTCATCAACACCACCCACGACACGGGCGCATGGTAATCCGCACGTCGGATCAGGTAATTGAACTTTAAAATCGCGGCGTAAGAGCTCACCACCCAATTTTTCGTCTCGGTCCAATCTTTTTGCGTCAGGAGCTTCGAGTTCTCCCCTAGGAAAAGGGCTTTGGCGCTATCGATCAGCGGCAGCCACTTCATGACTTCATCCAGATCTTTCATCTGTCCCAGGAACTGGTGCAGATGGCCTAAGAAACCCAAAAAATCCGACCACTGATACTGGGCCGATAAAAGCTTGGTGTTCTTTAAAAGGAAATCCGCCGACGACGAGATGTCCATGCGCAAAGTATTAATCTGATTTTCGTCGACCTTGGTGAAATCCGCTTTGAAACTGATGACCCGAATGCGGCCCTGATAACGACCCAATTCCTTTTCCAGAAGCCCCAGGAAATCGACAAATTTCTCGAGCTCGGTGCGGGTCGCAACGTCCGCGGCGCCACCGACCACCACGACCTTGAGCTTCATGATGTCTTCAAGGAATTCGTTGCTGATTTTATTTTCTTTTAAAAGATAAATATTAAAGAACTCTTGCAGCTCTTTTCCGGTGTACGAGTCCGCTTGCGAACCGCGCGTGAGCTTCATGAATGACTTTAATGCCGTCTGCACGCAGGGGAAGCTGGACTCCAGGCCGCCTTCGTCATCCAAAAACTTTTGGATTTGCGCCGGGACATCCTTCAGACATTCGCCTTCTTTGAATTCGATTTTCACCTGTTCGGCTTGCGCGTTGACTTGATCGTTCTTTTTTAGAAATCGATCGCAGGCCGTCAGCGACAGCATCAATGTCAGGGCCCACAAAATTTTAGAAGACATAACTGACCCCAACCGCCACAAGATCATTATCCGGATACGAATGATAAATCGTTTTTTTATCGTTTGCGACAGGTTCTGCCGCCACCATCTGACTGATCAATTGTGCGGCCCAACGCTCTTGCCATTGATAGGCCAAGGTCGTGTTCCACAGATCGAACTCGCCCGAAGCCCCACGCAGATAGCGTGTGCTGAGCGCGACATTTTCATTTCTTTTGATCCGGTACTGATAACGAAGCTGCGCTTGCGCGGCATTGCGGAAAGGATAAAGCGGGATAAAGACGGTTTCAGCCTCGGTCGCCTGCGGACCCGAAATTTCGGTCTCGCCACCTTCCACGGATAACACCGCCAGATTCATTTCGACACCGTAGAATTTCACATCGATAAATGGACTCACCAACGTGGAAGGCGAATACTTGGTGTAAGTCCATTGGCTTTCGTACTTTGGCGAATGCGGAGTTTCCCGCAGGGCCGCAACCCCAAGGCTCACATTGGAAAGCGAGTACCGAACCTCACCACTCACCACATTGTGTTCGGCCACTTTCGGCAGAATCTGCGTGTCGATTTTCTGGCCCGGCACCAAGACGCCGTGAAAGCCAAGGGCCAGTTCGTTCATCGGCTTTTGTGCGAAGGCTCCCTGGGCGAACGCACCTTTTCTGACATCGCCGACATAGGCGCGGCCGGCAAAGCTTTGCTGGTAGATCACTTCGCTGACTTCGGGTTTTTGCACCGTGTACTGGAACTGCGCATTTTGACCGTTGATCACGGCCGTTTGCGGTGGGCGATTGAAATAAGGATTGGTCTTTTCAAACTGGCCGTCTTTGGTTTCATAGCCAGCCCCTTGATTCGGAATATACAAAGGCGAGCCGAACAACGTGATTCCCCAAGGCATATCACCGGTGTGATTTTCAACATTCAGAAAAATTCCGGTCAGGCCCTGCTCTTCCGGTTGCAAAGCATTCCATTTGAACATCGGCTGGTACACACCCAGACCGAATGTTTCGTCGAGTTGACTCCACTGGATTTTTTTTCGACCGACGGAAAGCTGCTGCTGTTTCCAGTAAAGCTGGCTGATGTCGAGATAGTTTAGAACCTGCGCGCCGGGGGCCATCATGCCGCGGATCTGGGCTTGCAGCTGATCTTCGATTTCGCTTTCCGAGCGCGCACCCGACAAGGTATCAAGACCCGCGCTGATCAGCTGGTAATCTTTCTTTTCGGTGAGGGCGTAATCGGGGCTGACGAAACTGGCTTGTGACAAAGAAATACGGCCCTGGGCTCCGCCCCAAGCCGATGAGTTTGAAATCACTGTGATGAAGGCCCCCAACAGGGCCAATTGCCATTTCTTCATCTGCTCCTATCCACTTCAATATCGGGACCTTTTTGCCCTTCACGAGCCCCCTGTCTATTGGGTTTCGCAAGCGGAGGGCGACCAAATATTAGGCAGTGGCCCTCTTTTGTCACTTAAATATACCCGCCCCCCTTAAATCGCGTTAAACTGGCGCTGAAATGATTCAGGCACGGCGCAAGATACTCATCATTCGGTTTTCCAGCTTTGGAGACGTGACTCAGGCATTGAGCATTCCCTCCAAATTGGCTGAATTGGGCGAGGAGCGTTCAGGCTCGTCGGATACGGCTGTGACTGCAGCGCCTGAAATTCACTGGGCGATTCGTCAGGACTTGGCTCCGCTTTTAGAGGGACATCCTTTCATTCACAAAGTTTGGAAGCTGGATCGCAAGACCGGGCTTGCGGGGTTGTGGGCTTTGATTCGCTCTCTGCAGAAAGAGCGCTTCAGTCATATTTACGATGCTCACAACAATCTGCGCTCGCATGTGATGGCTTGGTTTTTGCGACCGCCTTTGGCGTTCACTCGCCTTTTCGATCCGCCGCTTTTTGTGCGCAAATCGCAGAAACGCTGGAAGCGATTTTTGCTTTTTCGTTTTCGCATCAACACTTATGAAAAGCCGCTTTCTGGCCAGCGGGATTTGCTGGAGCCTTTGCAGGCATGGGGACTGACGCGTCACTCGCCGCCGGCACCGCAGCTTGCGATCCATTCGCTGGCATTGACGAAGGTGCGCGGGCTTTTGAATGGCATGGGTGTTTCCAATTTTGTGGCCCTGGCGCCGTCTTCGGCTTTTGCTTTGAAACGTTGGCCTTTGGATCATTTCAAAAAATTGATTGCTTTAAATCCGTCTGAAACTTTTGTTTGCTTGGGCGGGCCCGAGGACACATTTATCAACGAGCTGGTGGTGGTGGATCCTTTGCGGGTTTTCAATCTGGCTGGACGCTTGTCGCTGCAAGAAAGTTCGGCGGCGGTTTCTTTGTGCCGGGGGCTCGTCACCAACGACACGGGCCTTCTGCACGTGGGCGAGCAACTGGGAAAGCGCACGATTGCTTTGATGGGACCCGCACCTTTTGGTTTTCCCTCTCGCGAAAGCACGCGGATTTTAGAGCTGGATCTACCTTGCCGTCCTTGCAGCAAGCATGGTCAGGGGCCTTGCGTGAATGAAAAATATCAACGTTGCCTGGTCGACATCACGCCCGAACAAGTGACAGCGGAAATGCAGCGATGGTTCTAATCGACGCTTTGATTTTCGCTTTGTATCGATTTTTGTTTTTGCCCTTGGCAGTGGGTTTGCTGCGAAGTTTTTCTTTCGCCTGGCCGGCCAAGATGCGCGAGATGATCGACGACCGTGCGAACCGGAATTTTCAGGCTTTGCCGTCTCGGCCTTTATGGATTCACGCCTCGAGCGGCGAGATCGAGTACGCGAAGTCCGTCGTGCGCGCGATCCGCGAGCAGTACCCGCAGATTCCGATCTTGGTGACTTATTTTTCCCCTTCGGCGAAAAAGCTGATCCAAAAATTTCCGGGCGTGGATTTGGCGATGGCTTTGCCCTGGGATTTATCATCGGACGTGTCGCGGTTTCTGGATTTTTACAAACCTCGTGCCTGCTTGATTGCGCGCACCGATGTTTGGCCGGAGGTCGGCTCGCAGCTTCGTCGGCGCAAGATTCCTTGCGTGCTTTTTGCCGCGACTTTGGCTCGGGCCAGCTCGCGACGTGGGTTTTTATCAAGCTCACTGACCCGGGTGGCGCTGAATTCTTTGTCGATGATTTATTGCGTGAGCGATGAAGATCGCGAAAATTTTGCGGCGCTTGGTTTGCGCACGCCGGTCGAAGTCGCGGGTGACACGCGATTTGATCAGGTCTTGCATCGTCTACAGAATCCGGCACCGGTGAAATCGGGTTTGAAGCCCGAAACAGTGGCTCCGATCTTTGTTTGCGGCTCGACTTGGCCGCAGGACGAGGAAGTTCTACTTTCAGCTTTCGACTTTTGGCTTCAGCGTGGGGGGCGGATTGTACTCGCTCCGCATGAAACTGGGGCTGCGCGGATAGACGCTTTGAAGAAGGCGTTGCTCTCGAAGTCGTGGAGCGTGCAAACTTACCAAGAGATTTCTGACTGGAGCACGCAGATTTTGCTGGTGAATCAGGTGGGCGTGTTGCAAGAGCTTTACACTTGGGGGCATCTGGCGTTTGTCGGCGGTTCGTTCAAAGACAAAGTTCATAGCGTGATGGAACCTTTGTGCGTGGGGATCCCTGTTTGTGTCGGGCCTTATCACGAAAACAACCGCGAAGCCTTGCAGTTTCAACAGGTGATCCTAAAGCCTGGCGTCTTCGCCGTGAACGTGATCCAAAATGCCGGCGAGCTGCAGGGATTGATGTCCCAGTCCTTGGCGATGGCGACACCGGTGCCAGCCTTGCTCGACAAAGTCCGAAGTTCCTCCGGCGCCACTGCCAAGGTTCTGCAGTGGCTGCAAACCTCGCAAGTGGTTTCGTAGGAGAGCGGTAGACTGGTAGAGCCGCAGACCGGAAAACCGGCCCAACACCCAACAAGGGATCACGGCCTCTGGACACTTACCCGCGCACAATCCCAGCCTGTCGGCGGTACTTGTAAGCATTGTGAGCCGCACACAGGTACTGAAGGTTCGTGGAGTCATCAGGGCCACCAGCCCATCTGGGAATGATATGATCCACTTGAAGTGCAAAGGTGCTCTGAC
>CBIHNI010000016.1:0-124151 GCA_966211455.1 uncultured Bdellovibrio sp. | reverse complement strand
TAAAATCAGATATCTCCAGAGATGTTTTTGGAAATGAGCTCTTTGTAAATGCAGAGTATGAAGCCATATGCGTGCAATACGCACCCTTCATTTGCGCAGAATGTGAATGGGAAAATCCACCGAAACACTCGTCAAGAATTTATTTTCTCTGACGCGCGAATTTGTTTTCACTTTGTTGTCTGCCTTAGGTGGCGCTCATGAAACTGAAACTGACCGCGGATTTTTGGCTCGCTGATTTTCTGTTGCAAAGACTTCCACTTCCATCTGCTGCTCGCTTCGCTCGTCCATAACGCGGCTTTTCTGGTGCGCGACGATTTTGGATTGCGCGCCAGTGCTGTCGGCGAAGCTATTCTCCCCCTGCGAGCGGTCAGATCTACGTCCTAATCTTATTTCCTGGGAAACTTGCGCAAAGGGCGGATCCAGAAGGCCCACATGCCGATCAAACCCAGAGCCAAAGACCACAGAAGCCACGCCACGAATTGCGCGTCCAAACCCCAGGCCCGGCTGCCCTTTTGATTCTTTTCGATTCTGAAAACATCGGCGCCGAAGGTCGCTTGCCTTTGTCCTTTTTCAATCCACTGCAAAACCGCAAATGCCTGGTAGCTGCTGCCAGGGAGACCTTTGCGGTTGGCGAACTGAAAAGACACCGCCATCTCTTGCCCCGCTGGGACCTCGAGCGGAACTTCGGCGGAAATGAGCTCCATCTCCTTGGGCAGAAAATAGATCGGTAGCATTTTCAAGATTTCAGCAGTCGGATTGGCGATCTGCAAATGCGCGGTGAATTCGGTGGCGCCCAGTGGTTCGATTTTCATTTTCACCGTCGGGCGTTCGCCCATCTCTTTTTCTTTGATCGTGGTGAGCTCCACCTTAGGGACAGCAAAAGGATACGCGTTGAGATCCTGATAGTGATGATAAATCACCATCGGAAACCGGCCGGTATTCGGCAGAACCAACTGGCTGGCCGGAATCAGTTCAGAAATCTTCCAGGTCGCCGTCTCGCCAGCTTGCAGAAGATGCGGCTCCCCGTGCCAGCGGTATTGATCGATGCTGATCTCCGGAAAAACCTCACGGGCGATTTCGTCACCGTGATTTTGCAGCCGGTACTCGCCCGCGATCAGCAAACCTCGCGCGTGCTTGTACAGATGCAAATCGGACTCGCCGACGATTTGCAGATAGCCGGCATTCGCCATCGACAGTAAGAGTGAGAAAAGCCAAATCATGCAGGCCTTCCTTTTCGTCGCTCAAAGATCAGGGCGGCGACCACGGCCACCAACGTGACCCATGAAACCGTGTTGGCCAAAGTCCAAAGCCAGTGCCGGCCCCAGGTCAAAATCACTTTTTCTGAAGATGGAATAATGCCGATAAATCCCGGGCTGGTCAGATAAATGGGATCGCCGCTTGAAACTTGCCATGTCGAATGATCGGCGAATTTGACGATGTGAAACTGACCCACGCAATCGGTCGTGATTTCGATCCGATTGAAATCGGCCTTCAATTCGGGATGGCAAACCCTGTCCGCCGCGACCGAGGCATCAATACGGGCATGGTCGTTTTCGGGCGCGATCACTTGGAATCGACTGTTGAAATCGTAATCCAGAAACCAGCTATAGAAGGTTTGCTTGAAATCTTTGGCCTCGACATAGATGGGTCGATCCTTCAGCACCTCGATCAAGGGAGCTGGAACCTTGGAATGATACAAATGCCAAAGCCCAAAATCCTTCGCGGGCTCTAAAAATGAAGACTGCTTGGCTTCCGCTTGCAATTCGGGACTGATCAAAATCAGATCGCTGACGCCCATCAAGCGCAGGTACTTATTTATTTTGTCGAGATTGTGCGACGTGCAGACGTAATTCGGAAACGGACAGCTGGGAGTTTTGCTGATCAGCGCCTGCATGTAGAAAGCTTCCGGAGCCAGGATCGTGGCCTGCATGTAGACGCTTTCCCAGGTGGCGCGACCTGCAAAGTAAGGAAGCATTTCAAACACGCGCATGCTTCCCGCAGCGTTGGAAAGCTCGCTGTTCTCGTAGATGATGCGCCCTTGCGAGAGGTTTCCCTGCACTTCTTTTGCAAGATTCTGCAGATCCGGATAAGCGGTCTTAGATTCCCAACCCGAGTAATTCCACTTCATCCAGTAAGGAAAGTTGACAACCTTGCGCATGGGCCACCAGACCAGCAAGGCCGCTAAAGGCAATACCCAGAACCAAACCCACACGCTGGTCAGCCACCGGCGAAGCGCCAATCCGGCCAGCACCGCGGCCAGCAAACAAAGAAAAAGCTGCAAGGTCGGAAGCACACGGATATCAACCAAACCCAGCGGCGGGAAAATAAAATAATAAACGACGCCGAAAATAAAAACCAAAAGTCCCATCGGGAAAAGGACTTTCCATTCGCGCTCGGGATTGCCGGACCGCCAACCAATCAGTGCAAAGACGATCAGCGCGAAGACCGAAAAAATCGCAAATGGCCAGAAAAGCATCGGAAACGCCTCTTGCATAAGCTGACTGCCTGACCACTTCAATCCGAACGCCGTATTCCATTTCGAGTTGTGCAGCATCGGAATCACAAACCAAGCCGAAAGCAGCAGCGATATCACCCCGGAAAGAAGCAATTTTCGAAAGCGAGTGCGCAGATCTTCGCTGCGCTCGAAAAGCAGAAAACCCAAGAACACCACCGGCAAGAAAAGGGCGACGTAAAAATGCGAAATCAGAACCGCCGCAAAACAGAAAGTCGCAAGCCAAGGAAATTTCTTCTGCGCTAGTGCCGAAGCCATAGCGCCTAAACCGATTAAGAAAAAACAGTAAGCATAGATGTGCGCAAATTGCCCGGCCAATGTGGAAAGGGCGTTGCCTCCCCACATACTGAAAGACTCATTGTACAGAAACGTCAAACTGGCCAAAGCCGCCAAGGCCGGGATCGGAAATCGCACGCGCCACAAACGCAGACTGAGATAAACACACAAAGGAAAAATCGCGACCGGCAAAATCGTGCCGATGTTAAAAGCCCGGCCCAGTGGCATAAACAAAGACAGAAATGCCATCAGCAAATAAGGCAGTGGAAAATAATGCGTGAGATGCGGCTCGCCGCCCAAATTTCCCGGATTCCAGACGCGCACCTGCCAATTTGGAAGAGCCTCTTTCACCAAGGTGACCAGCGGCCAAAAATGCGAACCCGTATCCCCGCCCGTCGCCGGCTGCGAATTGAGAATATCGGTGGGTGCGAAGAAAAAGAAAACTCCCAGACAAGCCGCCAGCACGATCACGTCGGTCATCCGCCGAGCGGAAAACAAAAATGCGCTCCACTTGCGGAAAAATTGAAAGCGGGTCATGGGGCGCGGATTTTCCGGTACCAAGAATCGGGATTCTTCAGCTCTTTCCAGACACGATACAAATTGGCATAGCGATAAAAACCTTCGTGCCAAATATTGAACCGACTTTTGCGCAGGTCTTCGCAGGAAACGCCGACCTGAATCACCGTCTTCTTATGAAATGTCAGCCACACGCAGATTTCAAAAACGTAAGCCGTCCACCAATCGATTTGGTCCAAAATCGGCAGGATCAGCTCCCGGCGGTAAGCCTTCGCCCCCATGGAGAAATCGGTGATCGTCATATTGAAAAGCACCTGCGTGACGAAAAGATAAACCTGACTTCCCAATACGCGAATGAACGAGCGCTTTTGGTTTCCCAAGGTTTTCGAGCCCACAACCATCGCCGAATATTTCAGAAGGCTTTCGGCATACTGAATGAAAATCAAATCGATCGAAAGATCACAGTCCAAAGAAATGATGTAAGGATAGCGGGCTTCACGAACGCCCTTGGCAAAGGCGCGCCCCACGCTTTTTTGCGGGATTTGAAAAAAGCGAAACCAAGAATAGGTTTTCTCGAGCTCTTCAGCAATTTTCGCAGTTTGGTCCGTGCTTCCGTTGTCGACGACGATCACCTCAAAAGGTACCGTCCGCAAGGAAAGCCAATCCGAAAGACGAGCCACACTCTTTCGGAGAATTTCCTCTTCATTCAAAACCGGAATCACAATGCTGATCATACTTAGATTATCTTAATAAGATGGACGCGTTGCCGCACCAAAAAGTATCAGGCACCTTAAAAAATCTTTTTACGACGGCTTGAAGGCAAGATTTTCAGAACGTCGCGATACTTGGCAACCGTTCGACGTGCGATTTCGATTCCATCTTTTTTCAAAAGATCGACGATCTGCTGATCGGAATAAGGACTTTTGTGGTCTTCCTTGGCAATCAGTTCTTTGATCTTCAGCTTTACCGATTCGCTGGCCAAAGAATCCCCGTCCGAAGTCGAAATCCCCGAATTGAAGAAGTATTTCAGCTCGAAAATCCCTTGCGGCGTGTGCACGTACTTCGCCGTCGTCACGCGAGACACGGTGGATTCGTGCATCCCGATATCATTGGCGATATCCCGAAGAACCATTGGCTTGATAAAGCCCGCGCCCTTATCCAGGAATTCGCGCTGATGCTTCACGATGCTGTCCGTGACCTTGTAGATGGTGCGCTGACGCTGGTGGATTGATTTGATCAACCAAACTGCGGAACGAAGTTTGTCCTGGATGTAATCCTGAGTCTTCTCGTTGCCACCGGCACCTTTGAGCATATTTTTATAGAAATTCGAAATCTTCAAACGCGGCAGACCGTCTTCGTTCAAAGAGACCATGTAATCGTCACCGACTTTGTACACGTACACGTCAGGGGTGACATACTGGGTATCCGCCGGAGCGTAGGCACGTCCCGGCTTCGGATCCATCGCGTAGATGATTTTGCACATATCGGCGATTTCACTGATCTCGCGGCCCATGGTGCGCGCAATGCCTTCAAAGTTTTTCTTTTCCAGGTCTTTCAGGTGATTGGTGATCATGCTCACCAGATCATGCGTGTCTTCTTCGATGGCTTTGGCTTGAATCAATAGACATTCTTTCAAATCACGAGCGCCAACACCTGGAGGATCGAACTCTTGCACGAACTTTAAAACGTCTTCGAGATCTTCGACTTTGACCTTTTCGCTTTCGGCGATTTCAGTCAGCGGAGTCAAAAGATAACCGTCGTCATCGATATAATTGATGATGATTTCCGCATGCGCCAGCTCGTCTTCGGCGAATCCGTACATCTTTGCTTGCCACATCAAGTAGTCATGCAAAGATTCAGTCGTCGAGATCACGTTTTCATAATTCATGATCTCTTCGTTGCCACCGCCAGATTGTTGCGGAGGTTTATAGGAATTCTCGAGATAAGATTCCCACTCGAACTCGTCCTGCTTTTGCGGATCTTGGTCGTTACTTGTGTTTTCAGCTTGTGGGTCGACAGTTTCCGCCGCCTCTTTCGTACGCTTCAGATCGTCTTCTTTGAGATCTTGCGTTTCTTCCAGAATCGGATTTTCTTCGAGCTCTTTGTGAATGGCAGATTCGAGTTCCATACGCGACAACTGCAAAAGCTTGATCGCTTGTTGCAGCTGCGGAGTCATCCGCAACGTCTGGCTCAAATTCATCGACTGTCTCAACTGGACTGCCAAATTAGGCTCCTTGTCTGGTTCCTATTTCAATTCCACAACAACGGCACTGCATTTGCAATGACCCTACAATTTAAAATTTTCACCCAAATAAAACTTTTTGGCTAGCTCAGAGTTGGCTATTTCGTGGGAAGTCCCCTGGACCTGGATCTGGCCGTCCTTCAAAATGTAAGCACGATCACAAATCCCCAAGGTTTCACGCACGTTGTGATCGGTGATCAGGATCCCGATCCCCTGCGCCTTGAGACTGCGAATGATGTCTTGAATGTCAGCGACAGCAATAGGATCGATCCCGGCAAAGGGTTCGTCGAGAAGCAAAAACTTGGGCGATCCTGCCAACGCGCGAGCGATTTCGACACGACGTCTTTCACCACCCGAAAGGGCATACCCATGGCTGTCCTTGATATGAGTAATACGAAAGTCCTGCAGCAGACCTTCCAGGCGCTCGGCTTTGCGAGAGTCCGAATATCCATGCGCTTCGAGTGCCACCTGAATATTTTCGGAAACCGTCAGTTTGCGAAAAATACTGGGTTCTTGCGCCAGATAGCTAAGCCCCACGCGCGATCGTTTGTACATAGGAAGCTTGCCGATGGATTCTTGATCGAGAGTGATATCACCCGCGTCCGCCTGCACCAAACCGACCACCATATAGAAGCTCGTCGTTTTGCCGGCACCGTTCGGCCCCAAAAGACCCACCACATGTCCGGACTCGACGGAAAACGACACGTCGTTCACGACTTTGCGTTTCTTAAAGGACTTGGAAATGTGAGAAACGGTTAAAAGGCTCATTCGTCTTTCTTTTCCATTCGTGCACGAATCTTTTCTACCTTAACCTTTTTTCCGCCATCGATGAAGACAATTTGCTCGCCGGTGATCTCATCGTTGTTTTGCACGACGCGTGGACGCCCATTGAAGGTGAACTTATTCTGCTCAGGATCAAACTTGACTGTATCGGAAGTGGCATACTTATCCACATCGCTGACCTTGACGCCGCCCTTCACCAAAACAGACTGCAAAATATCGGCGCCGGGTCGATATTCGAAATTCGCCTCGGGGCCTTCCATTTTCATCGAGCCCACCTCGATCGAAACATTTTCGATAAAACGCGCCAGACGACTTTTGCCCGAAAACTCGGCACTGCGGCTTTTGATTTGAAACTGCTTGCCGTCATTTAAAGTTTTATTCGCCACGACTTTTTCGTGAATTTTCATCAAATTTTCGTCGACCCAGGCTTCCATCTGTTGACCTGTCAAAACCAGACCTTTTCCTTTTTCATCCGGCGGACCGATCATGCGAATGGCATCAGGACTGCGGATGATTCGATTGGTCGACTGGTAGATCACCGAATTCGATTCGAAAGTGTATCCGTTCGAGGACTTGGTCACCACATTGCCTTCGATCCGCAAATTTTTGCTTTCACCCTCGATATTGCCGCGATCGCCCGTCACGATAAAGTCGACGCGGTCATTGTTATAGAAAAGCACACGCACTTTGGCGAGTTTCCAAGCGCCAGCGCCTTGAGTGTTCTCGGCCGCTTCAGAAAAGAGTTCCCAATCGCGCGAGCCTTTTCGGCTTTCGACCAAATGCACGCCCTGCATCTTTTGCTGCGTTTCAAGAGCCGCGACTTCTTTTTTTTCTTCGGGAGGCGGAACTTTGCCGGCCCTCAAAGCGTCTTCGACGATCTGATCGCGTTTCTTCTTTTCTTCTTCGGCGGCTTTTTCTTTGGCTTTCTTTTCGATCTGCTCGGCTTCGGTGGGAAGAGGTTCGTGTTCGAGAGAAATAGGAAAACCGATCAAGATCTCCAGGAAAAGAAACACCATGAAGATCCCAAATAAAATTCCGGTCAGTTTTCGCATGAAAAAATATTACTGGGCTTTTTCTTTATTTACAGCAAAGTTGATTTCGCCCGCTCCTGCTTCAGTGACTGTGTACATCACTTTCTTCACGGTGAGGAAATCAATTCCCTTATCGGCCTGAATTGTCACCTTGTTCCAAGGAGTTTGCTCTTTATCTTTTTCGCCACGAGCGGCATCGACTGCCGTCTGCAGCTTGGTTTGCAGACTCTTCTCGTATTCATCCCGAGCTTTTTGCAAAGCTTCGGTCAGTCCCTTGTGCAAAGGCTCGATCATCCAAGACTCTTGACTGTGCAGGGCCTGGCCTGTGATCACTTGATTCTTGTCAAGAAGCACTTCTTTTTCTGAAATCGTCACCACGATCGAAGGCGCCAGTTCTTTGATTTTTTCGGCCTTCGGCAAGGTCACTTCTTTCGGAATGTACAGAACCTGTCCGGTCACGTTGTAGTTCTGAAGCAGAAACACGACCAGAACCGTGAACATATCCACCATCGCCGTCAGCTGTAAGATGGCTGCGACTTCACGCTTTCCTTTTTTTCGACGAAGCAAATTGCTGTAGCGATATCTTTCGCCCGGTGGATGAATTGCCATTAGTTCGGCCCTCCTGTGAGAACAGAAATTTGAGGGAATCCCGCTTTTAAGAAACCGTCCATGCCTTTGATGAGTCTTTCGTAAGGAAGATCATCGGACATGGCGATCGCGGCATCGGTTTTATTTGGATACAATTGCTTGGCTTTTTCAAGCTGAGCCAGCAGTCCCGCTTCATCGTACTCTTGATTCAAAAGCGGAACCGTAATCGACTGCTTTCCAACTGTCAGAACATAGCCGTTCGCTCGGATGTCGAGCTTCAGAACGACGTCGGCCTCAGGAGGAATTTGAGGCGCTTGGTCGTTCTTCTTCCCGTACAAAGAACTTCCGACCTGAATCATGGACACCTGCGACCAAACCGCGGTGATAAGAAGAAAGGTGATCAGAACGCTCATCAAGTCGATGAACGGAACCAGATTCAGCTCCAACGAAACTCGACGACCTTTACCACCACCCGATTCGATATGTGCCATGGCTATTTATTCCTTCAGTTTGTCGCGGTTGCTAGCAACCAAATTGAGCAAGCTCATGCTGCTCTCGATCACATCATTTTCGGCGCGCTGAATACGAAGCTGGAAGTAGCCGTAAGCCACAATCGAAATGATCGCAACCAACAGACCAAACGCCGTACAATTCAGGGCGTGCGAGATACCTTTTGAAAGTTCGATGGCTTTTTCCGCTGGGTCAGCTGCGGCAACCGCACGGAACGAAGTGATCATACCAATGATGGTTCCCAAAAGACCGGCCAAAACCGCCACGTTTCCTGTCACCGCCAAGAAGGATGTCCAACCTTCCAATTTTGGATTTTCTCTGAGAGCCGCTGCGTCCATCGCGACTTGCACCTCTTCATCCGGACGACGGTTCATCGCTTGCACGAGACCGGCCTTGATGACATTCGTCAAAGGCGTCTGACGAGAGTCGCAGAACGTGATCGCCTGGCGCAGATCTCCGCGCAGGATCATTCCGAAGATATTGTCAGTGAACTCTTTTTTATCCACTGTCAGGTTTTTAAGAGTCATCAATCGTTCGACGATCAAAAAGACCGTGATCAATCCGATGAAAAGAATGACGTACATGACAGCTCCACCTTCGACGAAGGCGCGCTGTAAGAACGGCATATTATCCGTTGCTGCTTGTGCTACCGTTGATTCCACTATTTCCTCCTTGAACAACTGCTTCTCCGACATCGATGTCGGGATTAAATTTTAAAACTACTCTTGCGCTCCGAATACGAATGGGTAATCGACGACCGCGATCGTGCCTGCTGGCGGTTCCGGAAAGCGAGCTTCCTTGATTCGCGCAGCCACACAGGATTCAACCGTTGCACTTCCCATTGACGAGTTCTTGGTTTTCGCCGAGCGAACACGCCCCTGCTCCATGATTTCAAACTGGATGACGACTTTTCCTTCCAGTCCTTTTTTCACGCGAAGTTCACGCTCGTAGCAAGACTTGATTTGATTCAGAATCGAACGGATCACACGGCGAACCGCTTCGCGATCGATCGTTCCTTCCCAACCTTCATCCGCGCCACCGGCGTCGATCGTGACATTCCCTTTGCCGCCCAAGCCCACGCCCGAACCGTAAGTGCTCATCCCCGATCCACGGCCCTTGGTGCCAACACCCGCAATCCCTTGCGTCGCCGTTCCTTTGCCACCCGCACCGGTGTCTTTGAATTTCGAACCGATATCGTCACCGGCGCGATCTTCATTTTGTCCCGATTTACCGGTCGCTTGATTTGCCATTCCCAAAAGCTCGCCCGATCCCGAGTAAGCTTGATCCAGCTGCTTACGGACCCCGCCGCCACCAAAGGCGCTCAAGAGACCGACCTTGGAAACGTCTTTCGCAGATTGCGCATTCGCCCCAGCCGTGTCGCCGATTTTTGTCGCGCCACCTTGCTTGATCGAAGTGAATTTTTTCGGACGATCCACTTTGGACGGATTCGGGCGAACTTCAGCCGCTTTCGCCGCTTCGACTTGCTTCACCGCATTCTGCGATTCTTTGTTTCCTTTTTGAACCGCTTCCTTTTTCACGTCGGCCACTTTGACTTTTGGTGGCTCTGGTGGTGGTGGCGGAGGTTTGACTTCCGCTTCTTTTTTTACCGGCATTGTGGTCGTCGGCGGAGGAGGATTTGTTGGCGGAGGTTTATTGTAAATAAATTGCGCCAAGCGAACCTGCTCTTCTTCTTTTTGTTCTGGAGCATCCGGCGTGTAAACTGACATGTAAAGCGCGGTCAAAGACACGATCACCAAAGCCACGATCAATCCGGTCAGCTCGCCCGCCGAGAAATCCAGCGGAGTCGCCAGAATTGGTTTGATGGTGTTCGGTACGTAGCGGACGTAGATTTGAATTGCGCCGCCACCCAAGCTCAAACACAAAAGCTCGCCCTGATCCAAGCGCACCGCATTTGCAGCGCCCGCTTTCAGAGCTTTTCCGGTCTTCAACATATCGTCCAAGTTGAACTTGCCTTGCGACGAATTGATCAGGCTTACCTGCATATCGGTCGCGGTCAGAACGCGGCACCCGCCTTTTAATTCCAAGAAAGGCGTCAGCCCTCGCATGAACTCGCCAGGAACGGAAATATCCGCTTTCGCCGATGAACCGATGGTCACCGTTTGATCGCCGCCATAATGATAAGTCGCCAGCACGCGCTCTTGCCATGCCACGATGACTTCGACCACGGGACCTTTTGTTGGCTTCAAATATGATTCCAGATCGCGAATCTCGCTGGCCGGAGCAAACGTTCCCGCCGCGCTTTTCTTTGAGTGCGATCCACCAGCCGATGCCGCCTTGGGGCTTTCAGGCAATTTGGGCGGACGAGTTGTCGATGGAACAGCTGCCGCCGGTGGTGGAGTTGCAACCGGAGCGGCCGGAATACTGGCCGGTGCTTTCGGTGTGGCCGGAGCCTGAGGCGCCGGAGCAGGTGGAGGCGGTGGTGCCGCTTGCGCTACCGGTGCCGCCGCCGGCATTTCGACCGGAGGAACTTTTGGTTTTGGTGCACCGACAAAGAATTGAATTCGGAAAGGACCGACTTCGATATTATCGCCCGAAGAAATGGCTTCATCTAAAACCGGATGACCATTCTTTTTGGTTCCGGTGCCCGATCCCATGTCGCAGAGATAATAACCGGAATCGCGCAGCTCGATCAGACAGTGAATCGCCGAAATGCTGGCATCGTCAAGATCAACTGTGACTTCGGCATCGTGACCGAAAATAATCTGATCGGCCTCGAATTGTTTCACTTCGAGCAACTGATTGGCTTTGAAAATTCGCAGAATGATAGGTGATTTCAATTCGAACTCCGAACTCGTTGAAGATCCTCAGATGTTTTTCTCATTTCGGGCTGAAAATTTTCGCGCAATTTGATCAAACGTTTGTAATTGAAGTTCTTCTTCTGGAAGAGATAGAACAGCTCAGGCTTCTGCGTCGATCCTTCGACCAACTCGTCTTCGAAGCTCAGGGCTTTTTTTCGTTCCGGCTTTTCTGCGGGCTTGTCTTGCGCATGAAGATTCAGCGAAGAAAAAGTGAAGATGGCGAAGAACGCCATAAACCAAATTGTGTTTTTCTTGCTGTTTTTCATGATGCCCATCTCTATCTCTCTATTTTAAACCAGCTTTTGCCGTATTTTCCAAAACATTAATTCGATTCCTGACCTCTGGCGAAGGTCCAAGAAATTTCACCTTATTCAAAACGTCCAGCCCCTCTTTCGCATTCTTCATATGATCGATCAGAAGAATGGCATAGTTGAGCATGATGTCTCGGTTGCCAGGATTGACGTCCATGGCTTTTTGATAAACATCTTTTGCCTGCGGATATTTTTCGTTCGCGGTCAAAGCAATGCCGTAATTATTTAAGATTTTGGCATCCTTTGAGTTCTTTCGATAAGCGATTTCCATCGCCACCAAGGCTTTGGTATAGTCTTTATTCTCGATGTAAATGGATCCGATATTGGCCGCGGCCGTCGCATTCGTCGGATCGATCTCCAAAGCTTTACGGAACTCTTTCAAAGCATCGCTTTCTTCTTTTTGCGCTAGGTAAGTCAGACCCTTATTATTGTGAGCCGCCACCATGCGCGAATCCGCCTTCAAAGCTTTGTCAAACATCAGTTGAGCCGCCGTCCAATGCCCTTTATGAAAATGCACAAGCCCCAAGGCATTCAGCGCTTTCGCATCATTTGGATTCTTTGACAGCACGACCGAAGCCGCTTTCGAAATCTCTTCATCGCGGCCCGTTTCGATCGCATCGCTGAGATTGCTCGCATCATTATGCGAAGTCGTCGCGGGCGGCGTCTTGACTGACTCTGTCGTTTCCGAAGAACGACTGCCTGATTTGGATTTTCCGGAGCCTGAATCTGCATAGCTGGAGTCCGTCGACTCGTGAGAAGACGATGAAGTTGGCGACGAAGAGCAGGCGGTCAGTGCTCCAACCAATGTCAGCGCTCCCAGCAAATTTAGTTTATTCATTCCATCCCCCAGCTTCCCATGCGAACATCGGATCCGATTTCACCACCGTCATAGAAGGATTTTGGATCCAGCTTCAAAGCCAATTGACGAGCTTTGTGGTAATGCTCGTTAAAGGTATCCAGTTCCGAACCACGGGTGACGGCCGCCTTTAAACTTTCTTTCGCTTTATTAAAGAACGGTTCGGCCAACTTTTCGATCCCCGCTTTGTACTGTTTGGTCTCTTCGGCGTTCAAGCCGGCCGGGATCGGCGCCCCGACCAGGGCTTCACCCATATGCAGGTTTGCCTGACCCAACAGAGAAAGCGCACCGACGATTTCGTCCGCACTGTCGTACTTGATCACATCTGCCAGATCCGAATTCAAACGTGTCACCAAACCGATTTTCTTCTGTGCGGCCGCTTGCTGAGCCGCCGGATTGGCCGGAATGCGAATACCCTTCAGCTCGTTGAAGACCAAAGTGGCATCGGCCAATTTGATTTTCGCCGCATAGGTTGCTCCCGGTCCTTTTTTATTCGGAGCATAGGCTTTTTGCAGACCCAAGGTTTTCTTTTTCCACTCTTCCGTTTTCGAAGTGCGATTCAAGCGGCGCGAGATATCGTGCAGCCAGTACGCCGATTCGACGTTGCGTTCTTGCGAACCCACACCCGAATCGATATAGGTCACATAGTTATCCGCCGCTTTCGACAGGGATCCTTGCTTTCGTTGCAAAGTCGCCATCATGTACAACGCTTCGGCGCGATCGCGTTTTTTATGCATGTTATAGTAAGTCTCGTAATTGCGAATCGCTTCGGCATTCTTACCGGTTGCTTCATACAGGATCGCCGCATTGAAGTACAAATTCGCCGCCAACGGATCCTTTCCGGCCTCGACCGCCGCCGCTTTGTAAGCCGCCGCCGCCTCTTCCAACATGCCCGCATCCTGATACAACTTTGCGACGATGCGACGAGACTTCGGCTTCAACGGCTCGGCCGCTTTATCTTTCGACGCCAGAACCGCCGCGTGAGCCGAAATCGCCTTGTTATTTTGTCCCGCACGCTCATAGTTGATCGCCGAGTTGAACAAAGCGGAAATCGCCAAAGGTGACGAAGGATTTTGTTTGGCGAAGCTTTCAAACTGTGCCGCGCTGGCACCGTAATCTTTTGAAACTTCCAAATCTTGCGCGCGCTTGAAGCTTGCCTTTTCCATGACGTCACGAATATCGGATCCCGCTTTTGAATTCGCGATTCCCGGCATCGCCAAAAGCTCGCTGCCGGCCTTTTCCAGACCCGCGTAATCCTTCTTCAAGTTGTAAGCATCCAAAAGAAGGTTGGCCGAGTATTCGCCGTATTTCGTTTTCGAATGCTTCGCCACGATGTCTTTAAAGTACGGGATCGCTTGATCGAATTGATTGTGTTGATAGTACAAGCGTCCCACACGGAACTTCATCTCGACCGCTTTTTCCGTGTCGGGAAGACGTTCGATATAATCTTTGGCTGCAGCAATGAATTTCTCAACACGCGGATCCAAAGGCTGAGGCTCCACGGACTTGCCGACTTTCGCCGCGATCTCTTCGTCCTTTGGCAAATCTTTTTCCAAAGCCAGAACCACGTTCTCGGAGGCGCGCGAATAGAATTTTGAATTCTTTCCGTTTTGTGCGACCCACATGTAATGTTCGCCGGCTTCATTGAACTTTTTCAGATCATACAAAAGTTCCGCATAGTAAAAATGCATGTCCGCAATCACCGGCGAATCTTTAAACTCTGACAGATAAAGTTTGTAACCCTCTAAAGCCAAAGCTTGAGAAAAGGCCGCTCGCGAGTTCTGGGCCGTTTGGTGCTGCTGCAAGATATAAGTGCGCAAAGTTTGTTCGCGCAATTTATAAGAGTTCTGAACGAATTCGGTGTTGCCTTGATTTGCTTGATACCAAGCGCTCGAGTTTCCGAAATCACGGATCCAGGCGAACATCTCCTCACGGAATTCGCGAGAGCGTTTCGCATTCGAGAACAATCGGACCACCTGGTATTTGTAATCGAAAGCTTTCGGCGACGTCGGTTCTTGCTGAATCAGATAATTGAAAAGGTAACGGGCTCCGGCCAAGTTCCCTTTGTCCGAGTAAAGATACGCCAGCTTCTCGATATAGTTGCCGCTGTCTTTGCCAGCCAAAGCGCGGAAATAAGAAGGCGCTTTTTCGGCCTCTCCGACGTCGGCGTAGAATACGACGATGTCACGCAGGCCTTCGCTTTCCAGACGGCCTTTGTTCAGATTCTTCTTCCCTTGCACTCGTTCTTGGGCGGCCTGCTCTTTGGAAATTCGAATCAGGCTTTCCATGGTCTGAAGGGCTTGCGATGTTTTCCCCGAGCGGAATTCACACCAAGCCGTCTTGTACATCGAGAATGTGAAAAGGCGGTGACGCTTGTATTTCAGAACCTGAGCGTAATAGCCCCGTGCCGTTTCCCACTTTTCGTTTTCAAAATAGAATTCGGCCAAAGCAAAGTTGGTTTCAATCACGTAAGGACTGTTCGGATACTCTTTTGTCAGACGCGTATAGTACGACGTTCCGACATCCAATTTTCCCAATTCATAGTTATTGTATCCCAAGAAGAACAAGGCCTGGTCCATCTTGTCGTCTTTGGGGAAGTCGCGAACGAACCATTCGTAAAGCTGAATGGCTTTCTTATTGTATTCCTTCGCGTCCGCAAGATCCAAAACCGGTTTGGTTTTACGCTTGCCACTTTGGAACTCTTTCAGCGCCAAATCGTATTCGCCTTGCTTGCGGAAATCGATCACGGCCGCTTTTTCAACATACAGCTCGGCCAGACGAAGCCAAAGCTCCCCGCGCTGTGGAGAATTTTTAAATTTCTGAGTCAGCTTGAAAAGCTCGGTGATCTGCTGATCGGTGATCTTTTCCAAGCGGGCTTTGTCATCATTCGAGTCTTCGAAGAACACCGAGGTCTTCGGCGGTTTGACCTGATTCAAATTGACCGAAGCCTTCTTCTGGTCAAAAAGATCCCCCGCCTCGGGAATCATGATGTCTTTCTTTTTTTGCATCGACAGACCAGCGCCACGGTCCGCTTGCTTCAGAAGCTCGCCGACCGTTTTCTTTTTCGCCGGTGCCGCTTGCTGAGCCGGTGCCGCCGGTTTCTTGGATTTAGCCGGAGCCGCAAAGCTCGGTTCCGAAGCCAAAACAAACACGGGAACTGATAAGGATAAGACAATCTTTTTCATGATCACTCGCAACTCTGTTTTCCGAGATAGTGGTAGTTTCCGACTTCATCCAGCCAGTACTCGCCGTCAAACGGCCAGTACTCGTAACCATTTTGAACATAGAATTCACGATTCACGTCTTCATCGATCTGCTTGCCGGTCAGATCTTTACCGGCAATGCGTTTTTTCAGCTGTTCTTTCTGTCCGTTGATCATTTCGTAACGGATGAATCCAGCTTGTTCGTTCAGATCACGCAGCTCGCCCCGGATCGTCATCATGTGGGCTTTCGCCATTTCGCCGATCCCGATCCGCGTGTTGCGATTGCGGTTGGAAAGAATCTTGTTGGCGTAATTTCCCAAAGCACCGCGCCCCACGACCGAATTTGCATCCAGTCTTTTCTTCTCGTCGCCCAAGGTCTTCAGGTATGCAAAGGCGCGTTTGATATCGCCTTCATCCGTGATGTGTTTCGCCACATTGAACGGAATGCGCAAAGAAGCTTTGTAGTTGGGGTCACGACGCAGGAAGATCGCCTTTTCCATTTCCTGATAGAAAGTCATCGGATCGCGATTCGACGTCATGAATTCCGCCAAAGAGTGACGAACCGGCCCGTAAGTCTTCTCGAACAGATCCAAGACTTTTTCCATCTCGCTGTACTTACAGATATAAAGATAAACGATCGCTCTCAGCAAAAGAGATTCCGGAATATAGAACTCTTCATAATAGCTAGAATGCAAGCTCTGCAGATTTGAAAGCGCTGAACGGAATCGAGCCGCGCGCAAAAAGGCCCAAGTTTCTTCGAACAAAGCGGCATGCCAGAATTCGGTATCGCGAGGAATCTTACGGTACCAATCAATGGATTCGTCCCACGCTTGGGCTTGATAATAAGTTCGCGCAATCGCAAGTTCTGCCGCAACCCGATTCGTATCGGTCACAGGAGCTCCGCCCCGCGATGACAAAAGACTTTGGAACGATTTCAAAGCCTCGTTCGGCTGGTTGGCTTCCAAAAGTGCACGACCGCGGTTGAATTTAGCTTGCGCAAAATAGCGACTGGTCGATCCCACTTTCGAAAATGCCAAAGCGGCTTCCGAAGCCTGCCCGTTCTTCAGCTTGATCTCGCCCAAACGATAAAAGATCATATCGCGGTACTTATCCGGAAAATCGTCGACCTGAACCTTGGTGATCGCATAGGTCAAAAGCGAATCGTCGCCCAGCTCGTCCGCCGCGATCGAAAGCTTTTCGATCGCCTGTTTTGTGTACTTGTTATTTCCGTTACGAATCACGTCGACAAATTGAAACGCCGCAATCTGATTGAACTTCAGCTCCAGCAAGCAAACGCCTAGGATGTACTTGATCTGCATGCGCTCGGCCGCCAAATCGGTTCTTCTGGAAAGCGCAAACAAGCGCACCGCCGCCTGATCGTACTGGCCACTTCGCACCATCGACAAAGCTTCTGACAATTGCTTTTGCGAAGCCGCACTGGCCACCGGTGCCGCGCCTCGTGTTTGCTGGGGCGCCCACCCCCGAGTGTTATTGGGCGCAGCCTTACGCACGGCTTTGGGAGCCGCTTGTTTTCGGTTCTGCGCTGAAGCCATCGCCGGCCCCAACCCCACCATCACACCAAGAATCGAACTGAGAAGAAGTGAAGAGGTTCTCATCGGTATTTTGCCTCCGGAAAGAAGAAGCTCACACCCACTGACAGGAGCAAGTTATTAAAGCTTTGAGAAGAGGCGCCTGCGACGTCCGGTGTCGCGCTGAAGCTATTCCAAGAAAAGTCCCAGCGGAAACCCATGGCCTTGGACCAAGCAAAAATCTGCCCGGTGCCAAAGTGAATGGTCGATCCGCCCTTGCCGCCATCGACACCCGTCGTTCCGCCACCCAAGGCAAAGTACATATCAAAAGGAATGATGCGGCGATTGAAAAGTCCCATTTTTCCGTAAATCGGATTCCACAAAAGCGAAGCACCGTAATAACTTTTCGCCGTGATGATCGAGTCCGTCTTAACACCATGCTGGTCGTAAAGATCTTTGATCGCCTGTCGCTGCGAATTGCTAAGGAAAATGCCGGTGGCTTCAAGCCCCCAGGTTTCCGTGAAGTGATAACCTAAGCGAAGATCCGCCCCCATGCCAACAAACCATGGATCGTTCACCACGGTGGTCGCAGCGCCAAAAAACTGAAAGCGTCCCGATTTCGGAAGAAAGCGTTTTTGAATCACCGAGATTTCGCTGAAAGGCGCAAGCTTTCCCAAGCCCGAAAAATCTTCAAGCTTTTCATTCTTGTCCATTGCCGGAGCATCCGGTTCCGGAGTTTTGACGCTTCGTTTTTGTAGCTCGGCTTCGATTTGCTCAACGTCCGTCGAATTCTCCGAACTGTCTTCGTCTTGCGCCCACACCGCCGGTGCCGCAAAGTGAATCAAAACGAACAATGCCGTACTGAGAAGAAATCCTTTTCGCATGTTCACATCCTTCAACTGCCACTTCTTAAAATATCTAATTTTTTTGAAGGCTTGTAGAACTCGAGATGAAACTAGACCGGCCCGACTGGATCTCAGTCGAGTCATCATTTCGAATTTCGCCGTTACGGATTTTGAGAAAGATTAAAGCAGGAACGAAACGCCGACCTCGAGCATGGTGCCGAGATCCCATTTATCGGGGAAACTGCCCAGACTTTCGGGTTTTGGATCCGAAGTTTTCATATTTCCTTTTAAGAAAGGACTTGGTTTTTGACTGTATTGCAGTTTGAAATCGGCGCGCAAAGCGACCGATTTTCCGAAATAAAACTTCTGCCCGATGCCCACATCCGCACCGAAATAGTTTTTATGTTCGTAAGCGGTCGTGCCGACACCAAAAATCGGATAAGTCGACAGATTCACAACACCTTGCTTTGTGAAACTGATTTTTCCGTAAAAGATTTTCCACTCGTAATGCCCGTAAAGCGAGTATTTGAGCTTCGGCGAACGTTCAAAATCCAAATTGTTCGGGCTTGCCGCCAATCCATCCGTGTACTGATTGTTCAAACCCGACATCCAGTGAGCATAGTTCAGCATAAATGCCGACTCTTCCGAGATGTGATAACCCAAATTGAAACCGACTTTGCTTTGATTCAGGATGGGTTCCAAAATATTCCAACCGTAGTAACCGCCGAATTCAAATTTTTTGTCGGTGACCACATTTCGGCGGCGCACGGACTCGGGACGGTCAAACTTAGGCAAAACGGATTCCTGAGCCAACTCGTCCTCTTGAATTTCCATGGAGTCGGCTGCGTAGGCATCCATCGTCTGCAGCGCGACCAGGAGTACCGTGAAAACCGAGATCATTCCCCATTTTGCAAATTTTCGATTCATAGTTGCCAATCCTTGGTGCTGTTTCAAATCACTTTCCACTGAAAGCGCCGAATTTAAAAATATAGTCGCAGATTTCGCGAACCGCGCCGTTTCCGCCCGGCCGTCTGGTGACGTAGTCCACCACTTCCAAAACATCTTCCATGGCTTCCGGAACGGTGGCCGCAAAACCGACTTTTTCCAAAAGCGGAATATCAAAAAGATCGTCACCGATATAGGCCATCTCTTCCGGACTGAGCCCCGTGTCTTTCTGCAGTTGCTGAAAAGCCGGAAGCTTGTCCGTCGATCCCTGGAAAAAATAATGGATGCCTAGACCTTGGACGCGTTTCTCGATATCGATCGCCTTCGACCCGGTGATCACCGCGGTTTTATAACCGGCTTCCATCAACCGAGTGATGCCGTAACCGTCACGAATGGAAAAGAGACGCTTCCAATGCCCGTCCGAATCCAGAAAAACACGACAGTCGGTCAAGACCCCGTCGACATCCATGATCAACAATTTAATTTTTTTCAACTTTTCGTCCACAGATCTATTGTGACGATGTCAGCGAACTTCCGGCAAGGCTGGTTAAAACTTTCACCACTGAAATACGGACCTTGGTCGAAACTCAACAATCCTCGCCAAAATTCCGAAGATAAGACTGAAAGAATCGAAGGAGTATTCGATGGCTGAATCTTCAAGCCCCCAGGCAGCCCAGAATGACTGGAAACAAGAAGCCGGTCCGCTGAAACCTTATTTGATGGACAAGTCCGTCAGCGAAATCATGGTCAATCGATGGGACTGCATTTTCATCGAAAGAAACGGCGTGATCGAAGCTTCCGAGTACAAGTTCCAAAATCCCGAAGCCCTGTCACGATTTGTCGCTTCGCTGGCCGCCGTGTTGGGAAAAGAATTGAACCGAAAAAATCCCTGCCTGGATGCCCGCCTTCCGGATGGATCCCGCTTGAACATCGTCATTCCGCCGATCGCGTTTGAAAGTCCTTCGGTCACGATCCGCAAAGTGTCCGTCAGCAATTTCAATCATCAGTCGATGATCAAATCCGGAACCATGGACGAGAAAATGGTGTATTTTTTAAATCAAGCTGTCGCCAGCCGCCAAAACCTGGTGATCAGTGGCGGAACCGGCTCCGGCAAAACAACCGTGATGGGCGTGCTGACATCTTTCATCAGCCCCAAAGAACGCGTCGTTTCGATCGAAGACACGGCCGAAATTCAAATGAACATCAAAAACCTGGTGCGCATGGAAACGCGTTCGGCCTCGAATGAGCTGTCGATTCAAACCGATCATCTGCTTCGCAATGCGCTTCGCATGCGACCGGATCGCATCATTGTCGGCGAGTGCCGTGGATCCGAAGCTTTCGATATGTTGATGGCCATGAACACCGGCCACGAGGGCAGCATGACCACCATTCACGCCAACACCGCGGCCGATGCTCTTCGCCGCCTGGAAGCGATGATCCTGCGCTCGGGGATCGAAGCCCCGCTTTCGATGATTCAAACCGATATCGCCAACACCTTAAGCTTGATCGTGCAAGTCGAGCGCTCGGCAGACGGAAAACGCCGGGTGGTTGAAATCATGGAAGTCTTGGGACGAACGGGCGACAAGTACGAAACGGAAAGTATATTCAAATGGTCAGATGCCGCGAAAGCGACGATTTCGACCGGTTACACGCCGTCTTTCATCGAAGAAAGCGCAAACCTGAAAGCCAAATTCCCGCCACAGTTTTTCAATCCGGATTACAAACCGAAACTGGCCGCCTAACCGCGGCCCACGGATACTAACGAACTTTATTACGAAGCAAGTCGTGAATATGAATGACTCCGACCGGCTTCTTGGGTTGCGCCGCCGCTGAATCCAAAACGAAAAGCAGATTGATGCGAAATTGCTCCATCATAAACAATGCTTTTTCGGCAATCTCGCCGGCGTCGACCGTGCGTGGATTACGGGTCATCATATCGCGGGCCGCCCCGGCCAAAGGATCTTCGATCATCTCCAGACGGCGACGAATATCTCCGTCGGTGATAATTCCCAACAGGTCACCATTGCCATCGACGATACCGGCCGCGCCACGGGTTTCCTTCTGACTCATCAAAGAGAAAACTTTGCGCAGTGGCGTGTCCTCGGTGACCAAAATAAATCCGGCTCCGGTGTGCATGTTATCGCTCACGCGGCTCAGTTTAAATCCAAGGCTGCCGCCCGGGTGAAATTCCGCGAACTGCTCGGCACTGAAACCTTTTTGTTCCATCAAAGCCATGGCCAAGGCATCACCCATCGCCAAGGTGGCTGTCGAACTGGCTGTCGGGGCCAGCTCCAAAGGACAAGCTTCTTTCGCAACCGACACATCCAAAACAACACGCGCCGCACGGGCCAAAGAACTTTTCATCCCGCCCGTCATCGCGATCAAAGCATTTCCTTTGCGAGCGATGTAACCCAAAAGTGGATTGAGCTCGGGCGATTCCCCACCGTAGCTTAACGCCAAGACCACATCTTCTTTGCCAATCAAACCCAGGTCCCCGTGCGAACCTTCCGCTGGGTGCAAGAACACCGACGGAGTCCCCGTCGAAGAAAAGGTGCTTGAGATCTTACGCGCGACTTGTCCCGATTTACCAATGCCGGTCACGATGACCTTACCCTGGCAGGCGGCCAAAAGATCCACGGCCTTTTCAAACGAGTCATTCAAACGGTCGCGCAAAGCCAAGATCGCTTGCGCTTCAATATCCAATACGGTGCGAGCCCGCTCAATCGAAGTTTTCTTCATGTTTCAAATCAGCTTTCAAAATAGGTTTCAACTTGGGCTTTGGCGCGCGAAATTCGCGCCCCTTCCGTCGCTTCTTTTTGCTTCAAGCTCGCCTTCACAAAGTTGGTGAAGAGCGGATGCGGATCCAAAGGTTTCGATTTGAATTCCGGATGGAACTGCACGCCGATAAACCAAGGATGATCCACCAGCTCAACGATCTCGACCAAATCGCGCTCTTTGCAGATGCCAACAGCATTCATGCCGCGTTTTTCAAACAGAGCTTTAAACTTGTTATTGAACTCGAAGCGATGGCGATGACGTTCTGAAATCAAAGACGATTTGTAAACCTGGTGAGCTTTCGAATGCGGACTGATGGCACAGTTGTATGCGCCCAAGCGCATCGTACCGCCCTTGTTTTGGATATCCCGTTGCTCGTTCATGATATCGATCACGAAATTCCCACCGCGCTTTTTGTCATCGTGCCATTCGCGGCTGGTCGCATCTTTGATCCCGCAAACATTGCGTGCGAACTCGATCGCAGCCAACTGCATACCGTAGCAAATCCCAAAGAATGGAATCGATTTTTCCCGCGCATACTTGATGGCCACCATTTTGCCTTCAACCCCGCGCGAACCAAATCCACCGGGAACCAAGATTCCTTGCACATTCGACAAAGCCTGCGACACGTTTTTATCCGTGATCTTTTCCGAATCAACGTAAACGATCTCGACTTCGCTGGAATTGGCGATCCCACCATGCACGATCGATTCATGCAAAGATTTGTAAGACTCTTTCAAGTCCACATATTTTCCCACGACCGCGATGCGCACACTTTTCGCAGGCTTTTTCAAGGTGCGAACGATGTGCTCCCAACCTTTCAGATTGGCCTTACCCGCATCCAAATGCAGGCGCGTGCAAACCAGCTCATCCAACTTTTCTTTCGACAAAGTCAAAGGCACTTCGTAAATCGTCGATGCATCCGGCGCGCTGACAACGCATTCTGGTTTCACCGAGCAAAAGAGTGCGATTTTATTTTTCAAGTTTTGATCCATCGGCTTTTCCGTGCGGCAGACCAAGATGTCCGCCTGCAAACCGATTTCACGCAGCTCCTTCACCGAATGCTGAGTCGGCTTCGATTTCAGCTCCCCCGCGGCCGCGATATACGGAACGTAAGTCACATGGATCAGCATCGAGTTCTCATGTCCCACGTCCACCCGCATCTGACGAATGGCTTCCAGGAACGGAAGGCTTTCAATGTCCCCCACCGTCCCGCCAATTTCCACGATGGCCACTTCGGATCCCTGAGCCGCCTCGTAAACGCGAGCTTTGATTTCATCTGTGATATGCGGGATGACCTGAACAGTTCCACCCAGATAATCGCCCCGACGCTCGCGTGCGATCACCGTGTCGTAGATCTGGCCGGTCGAAACACTGTTGCTGCGGCTTAGTTTCAAAGTGGTGAACCGTTCATAATGACCCAAATCCAAATCCGTCTCAGCGCCATCTTCGGTGACGTAAACTTCACCGTGCTGAAATGGCGACATCGTCCCCGGATCAACGTTGATATAAGGATCGAATTTCATCAGTGTGATTTTGATTCCGCGCGCTTCCAAAATCGCACCCAGACTTGCCGCCGTCAGACCTTTTCCGACCGAAGAGACGACCCCGCCGGTCACGAAAATGAACTTTTGCTGAAAACCTTTTTTGGTCGACTTGTTGGTCGAAATCTTCTTCGTCTTTTGATTTGTCTTTGCAGTCTTCATCGTTTTCATCTCATCACAATCTTTGTAGGCTCTTTGTAGACTCTTTTTAAATTCTGTTTTTGAGGACTTCTTCGACGAGCTTCACGTCTTCTGGCGTATCCACCCCAAAGCTGCGGGTGGCGACCTTCATAACTCTGATTTTGGCACCCAAATACAAGGCCCGCAATTGTTCTAAGCTTTCCGCCTTCTCGATTTCGGCCTGTTTCGCTGCGCAAAAGCGCTGCAGAAAGCTCTTTCGATAGCCGTACATGCCAATATGCTTTAACGCGCCCGGGATCTGGCTTGCCTTTGCTTCTTCTCTTGAATAGGGAATCGGAAATCGGCTGAAATAAAGGGCATTCCCCGTCTGGTCGACCACCACCTTCACCGCATTCGGTGACTGCAGCTCTTCCATCGACAAAGGGTGCGCCAGTGTTGCCATTTCCAAAGCGGGCTCGGCGATCAGTGGCTTCGCCAAAGCATCCACCCAGTCAGCGGACACCAAAGGCTCATCGCCTTGAATGTTGATCACCACATCGCAATCGATTTTTTCAATGGCCGCCCAGATGCGATCCGTCCCCGAGGGCAAATCGGAATCCGTCATCGCGACCTTGGCGCCCACAGACTGCGCGGCTTGGGCAATGCGGTCGTCATCGGTTGCGACCCAAATATCAGTCAGCAGTTTCGAGGTGCGAGCCCCTTCGATCACCCATTTGATCATCTCGCGTCCAGCGATGGGGGTGAGAGGTTTTCCGGGGAACCGTGTGGAAGCGTATCGCGCCGGAATCACACCCAAGACTGGCTTCATGGATTCTCCTTCTTTGCCTGGATCCATTGACGAAAGATAAACTCTTCGACTTCTTTGATGCCTTCGTTATTTTGCGAAGAGATCGGGAACACATCCGAAAGCTGCGCCGTCTTTTGAATCTTCATCTGCAGCTCCCGAATTTCCTTCTTCGAGCACTTGTCGGATTTCGTCAAAAGCACGCACATCGGCACATTGATACGAGCACAGAACTGTTTCAAAAGCTCTTCGTCCTCGCTCCAATCGCGGCGGATGTCCATCACCAGCACCAGGCCTTTGAGATTTCCACGGGTCGAAAGATAGGTCTCGATCATCGAAGTCCAATCTTTCATCTCGTCTCCCGAGCGGGACGCAAATCCATATCCAGGCATATCGACAAATCGGTAATGAACACCGAAGTCGAAGAAATTCAGCAAGCGGGTTTTCCCCGGGCTTTGGCTGACATGGGCCACCTTGGATTTGGCGATCGAGTTGAGAAACGAAGACTTTCCGGCATTGGATCTTCCGGCGATTGCGACTTCGGGTCGCTTTGCATCCGGGTAGTCCTTAGGTAGAACAGCGCTTTTCAGGTACTTCATGAGGGACATAGATTCTTGTACCCAAAATCCGGATTCCCGTCACCAGACAATCCAAAACGATGGACGGCGAAATCCGAAAAAGGAGACGGACATGGCGCCAAAGCGAATATAACCCATTTCCAGCCCAAATCTGTCCGGTACGACCCTTGAAATAGTCCCCGTCCGAAATCATGAACACACGTCCGAAGGGGGACAAAATGAAAGCTTATCTTTACACCGCAAACAAAGCCAACCGCCGGGTCGAAATCAACCAATACTGCCTGATCGGTTCAGACTCGAGCTGCCAATGGGTTTCCCCTGCCGGCGACGAACGCCATGCTAAAATCGAACTGCACAACGAACGCTTTTTACTGAAAGACCTGCGCTCATCTTGCGGGACCCTTTTAAATGACCAACTGATTCAAGAAGCTCCACTGGAAGAAGGCGACTGCATCACGATCGGCACGCAAGACATTTACTTCAGCTTCAAAGAAAAGAATGAAAAGCTGAAATTCGAAATGCAAAGCCGCAACGAAGAGTGGAACAAAAGCCTGCAGCGCCTGGCGCCCGCGGCCCGCACTTTGTACCCCGTTCTGATCCTGGGTCCATCCGGCACAGGTAAAGAAGTCATCGCCCGAGCCTTGCACAAATCTTCAAGCCGCACTGACGGCCCGTTTGTCAGCGTCAACTGCAGCGCCTTGACCGAAAACCTGATCGAGAGCGAACTTTTCGGTCATATCAAAGGAAGCTTCACCGGCGCCATGAACGACCGCAAAGGCGCATTCGAAGCCGCGCGTGGCGGAACCTTGTTCTTAGATGAAATCGGTGATCTGCCATTGAATCTACAGGCGAAGCTTCTGCGCGCTTTGGAAAACAATGAAATCCGTCCGGTCGGAAGCGATACCAACATCCAAACGGATGTTCGCATCTTGGCGGCGACTCACCAAAACTTGACGGACAAAATCCGCAATGGTCAGTTCCGTGCCGACTTGTACTATCGTCTGAATGTGATCTCGATCGAAACGCCGACGCTGTTCAACCGTATGGAAGACTTCGAAGAGCTTCTCTACGGATTTGCAAAAACGATGAAGGTCCGCTTCGCCCATAGCGCCATCGACCGTCTGAAAAAACACTCTTGGCCCGGAAATATCCGAGAGCTTAAAAACACCGTCGCCCGCGCCAGCGCCTTATTCCCGCAAGAGCTGATCGAATCATGGCACGTCGAAAAAATCTTGGATCGTTTGGCAATGGGCGCCGACAATCAGCCAACAGCCCAGGCACCACAAGCGCCCCTGACGATGATCAAAGAAATGGAGCGCCAGATGATTTTGAAAAAGCTGGCCGCGAACAAAGGGAACCAAAGACTGACGGCCTCAGAACTTGGAATTCCGAAATCGACCCTGCACGATCGCCTGCGCAGTTACAATATTGATCCCAAGAGCTTTGCTTCGTTCTAGTTTCTGATTGCTTGACTCAGGTTTTTCTTGTTCGGCTTGCTCGTCACAGCGGTGGGTTGGTGTAAACGTTGGTGCATCCGTCCGTGCGAAGGCTGCAAGCCGGCCGTCCTGGCCGTCTTGTCCAAATGAGGGGACAAAATCAGAATGCGAATGCTTTGGGAGAATCTGGGGTTGGATTTGAGGGCTTTCTTTTTCTTAGACGGCGCATGAGAGTGAAGTTTAGCAAAAAAAATGCGTTCATCCACCATCCACACAACCACGGGTACCCAAGTCTTTGAGATGGGTCTTTAAGTCCCCTCACAAAGTCTGGAACCAGTTGGTTCCGAACTTTGTGAGGCAGGAGTCTGAAGCCCCCTCAGAGAAATGACTCCCAGTTGGAAGTCATTTCTCTGAGGGCATCAGTGCAACAAAAAACGACGAATGAATCTCCCCAGAACATTGGAATGGACGGTCGCGGCCGGCTAGTTCGATTGCACGGACGCACGGCCCTCAAGGCTTCACAATGACCGTCTTGATCCAAACTCGTTTGATCTTTCCGGTTGTGATCACCGCATTGATCTCTTTCTTCAACTTGTCGCAAACGGCGCGTTTGCCATCAGGCGAATCCACCTGATCGAACGTAAACTCTTCGGCCACTCTTTGCATCAGATCGCGGATTTCGACTTCGCGGTCTTTGACTTCGATGGTGACCTCGGGGGCCATGCCTTCCAAAAAGAACTCGAAGGCTCCCATTGGGTTCGGGCCCGACTTGCCAGATGGCTTAAGGTTCACCACCATCTTCGGCATCAGCAGGATATTGCCTGAAGCGCGCAGATTTTCGTAGAAGGGTTCGGTTTCGGTTTCCGGGTCGTACTCGAAGACTTGGGTTGCGTATCGTTCCATGGTTGGTATGAAGAGCTCGTCTTCGGGATGCAGGAATCCGTGCGTGTAGCTGCGGTAGATAAACCATCCCGTGGCCACCGCGCCCACCAAGATCGCAAGGAAAGCCAGCTTCAGTTTAACGCTGAGATTTTTGAAAGCACCTAAGACAGAGCCAATGGCACCAGTGATGGCTTTGAGACCACCCTTCAGACCGCCGACAACTTTGTTTTTCCCATCAGTCGCCAGAAAGTACAGGAAGTTTTTGACTCGCACCCAGAGCGAGCGGAGAAGCGAGAAGATTTTGAATTGCACTTTTTTGATCGCGAGCGAAAAACGTGCAATTCCGGGAAAGGCGTGAAAGAGAGCTTTCCCGATTCGATTCGAATTCTCCCACCGGTCGCGCTCATCGTTCAAAGCTTGTTCAGCGTCGGTGATAATAATCTGCGCGAGCGAAAGGTCTTTGTCCTTGCCGATTTCAGTGACGGACTTGAGAAACTCGGGATCGGCTTCACCTAACGTCTCATCCAGCTCAGCATCGCTGAGCTGCTCGTCGACGGCGACCGAAATCGGAGCTTCGTTTTTTTCTTCAGCCATTGAAAACCGTCGCTAGCCTTTCGTCGAGAAGAGGTCAGGTGTCCTTCTTTGATTCTAAAAATGGAAACACCTAATGCCAAGAGTATTTTAAAATAGGACTGGTGAATTGGATCTAAAAATGGAGACCGCGATGAAAATATCTTCTCTTCTGGCAGCCGCTCTATCAATGGGACTTTTTTTAGGCTGCGCCAACCTGATGAACCGAAGCTCGGAAAGCGGTTACGCCGAAACGAACAAAAAGACTGGAAACTACACTCGAACATCGAAAGTTTCCGAGCAACGTGTGGGCGATCGTGGCGCCGAGAACGTTTCTCAGAAGACCCGTCTGAAGCAGCTTGAAAACTCGCTCTCGACCAGAAAAGAAACCGAGCAGTACTCGAAAGCGCTTCCGTGGTTCCGCAACGATGCCGAACGAATCGAGTTCTTGCAGCTCGCTGGCTTTGAAGAAAGACAGAAATGGCTGAATCAAAACTCGTTCAACTCTCGGGCGGGAACCGTGAAAACGGAAATGCAAGAGCTGGTCGAGGCGCAGGATATCGCCCTGGGTATGCCGCAAGCTTTGGTTCGCCAGTCTTGGGGCGATCCGGATCACGTCGAAGTGTCCGGAAATCCGCAATTCAAGAATGAACGATGGCGCTACAGCAAGTTTGTTTCCACACAAGATGGATACAAGCCAGAAAAGAAAACCGTCTACTTTGAAGGCGGGAAGGTCGTTGGCTGGGAAGTCGAATAGTCTATTTAGCCGAATCCCAGTCTCGACCCACGCCCGAATTGGCCTTCAGGGGCACGCGCAAAGTCACCACCGACTCCATTAGTTTGACGATCTCGCCGCGCTTGGCTTCGATCTCTTCGACCGGGCCTTCGAATATCAATTCGTCATGCACCTGCAAGAGCATCGGCAGATCGATCTTGCGGTCGACGACGATCATCGCTTTTTTCACGATATCGGCCGCCGTTCCCTGAATCGGCGCATTGATCGCGGCACGCTCGCCGAACTTGGCCACCGCCGCGTTTTTCGAGCGCAGCTCATCCATATAACGTCTGCGCCCCGACAGGGTTTCGACATAACCCTTGTCTTTGGCGGAAAGAATGGTTTCTTCGATGTAATTCTGCACACGGGAAAAGCGCGTGAAGTAGCGTTTGATAATATCGGAAGCTTCACTGCGAGAGATTTTCAGGACCTCGGCCAAGCCGAAAGCCCCTTGTCCGTAGGCGATCCCAAAGTTCACGGCCTTGGCGACCCGTCGTTGCTCGGAGGTCACATCCTTCAAAGCGACCGAAAAAACTTCGGATGCGGTTGCGGTGTGAATATCCAAATCATCTTGGAAAGCCTTGATCAGGTTCGGGTCTTCGCAAACGTGCGCCAAGATGCGAAGTTCGATCTGACTGTAATCCACACTGAGCAGAACGTTTTTCTTTTCGGCAACGAAGGCCTTGCGAACACGCGCGCCACGCTCGGTGCGGATCGGAATATTTTGAAGATTCGGATCCAATGATGACAAGCGGCCGGTCATCGTGTGCGCCTGATTCAAGGTCGTGTGAATACGACCGTCTTCTTTGACCAGGGTTGGAAGCGAATCGACATAAGTCGACTTCAGTTTCGAAAGCTCGCGATAATCCAAAACCAAATCGGCAATTGGATGCACCTTTGAAATTTTCTCGAGAACTTCGTTGTCGGTGGAATAGCCGGTTTTGGTTTTCTTTCCCACCGGCAGTTTCAATTTCTCGAACAAAATATGCGAAAGCTGCTTGGGGCTGCCAATATTGAAAGCTTCGCCGGCGGCTTCGTGGATTTGCTTTTCCAGTTTGTTCAGGTCTTTGCTGAGTTCTTGGCTTTGCTCGGCCAAAAGCTCTTTGTCCAGACAGATTCCCTTTCGTTCCATGCGGTACAAAACCGCGGCCAGTGGCAAATCCAGCTCTTCAAAAACACGCTTGCCATTGTGCGATTCCAGCTGCTCGCGCAATTTTTCTTCCAGCTGTTGATGAGCCGCATACAGATCCTGCGGACTTGGAAGATCCATCGGCAAGGCACCCGTCATGCGAGTGTACACGCGATCGAACTCCATCGATTCGCCCGGCTTGATCACATAGGCAGCGAGCATCGAATCCCAGACCGCTTGCGGATTTTCGGGACGGATCAGATGCCAGAAGTTTTTAAGATCGTAACCTTTCCAACGAAGCTTCAGCTGATCGGCCAATGCTCCTAGCTCCTGCGCTTCCCCGCGCAGAGCATAGATCTGATCGCCGTGCGCGACGTACAAACCTTGATTGGAAGAAAACCCCCAAATCTCGACCTCCGCTTTGAGCTCTTTTTTCAGCTTCGAAATTTCGATCTCTTGAACTTTGAAAGCTTCTGCAGATTTCAGCGCAGTGGCTTTGGTCACTGCCGCCGGTACCGCATCCATCATTTCGGCTTTTTCAGCTTCGGATTTTGTGATCACCGGAGCTTGTGGTGCCGCCGCCGGAGCCGACTTTGCGGATGAATCGCCGATGTCCAAGGCCCAGACATTCTTTTCGAAAGATTTGAAGTTCAGCTCTTCAAACAAAGCGCCCAAAGGTTCACGTTGAAATGGGCGACGGCGATACGTTTCAATATTCGGGTCGGATTCGCAATCGGTGACGATGGTCGAAAGCTTGCGCGACAAGAAAGCGTTGTCCTTATCGTTTGCAAGTTTATCTTTCAATGCCCCTTTGATTTCATCGATGTGTTCGTAGATGCCCTCTAAGGTTTTGTACTCTTGCAAAAGCTTTTGCGCGCCTTTGGGGCCGATGCCCTTCACGCCCGGAATGTTATCCGAGGTGTCTCCGACCAAGGCGAGATAGTCGATAAATTGATCGGGCGGGACTCCCCACTTTTCAATCGCGGCTTGCGTGTCGATCTTGGCCGACTTCATCGTGTCGTATAGATAAACGTGCTCGTGCAGAAGCTGCGCAAAATCTTTATCGCCGCTGACGATGAAGACTTCCATATCATGTTTGCGCCCCAAACAGGTCAACGTACCGATCAAATCGTCGGCCTCGTATCCAGGGACTTCCAGCGACGGAATCCCCATCACATCGGCCAATTTTTTGATGTAAGGAATTTGCGGCGCCAGATCTTCTGGCATCTCGGTGCGATTGGCTTTGTATTCGGCGTAAAGGTCTTTGCGGAATGAAGGTTCTTTGCGGTCGTAGCAGAAAACCAAATACTCGGGTTTTTCGTCTTTCAGGAGCTTCATCAACATCGACAGAAAACCGTAGACGGCATTTGTCGGTAGACCTGACGGAGCTGTTAAAGGGCGAACCGCGTAGAAAGCGCGGAAGAAAAGAGAACTGACGTCGACCAAGAAGAGTTTTTTCATGCCCTCTTGGTCTACAACGAAATGAATTACTGATCGAGAAATTTGCGGCGAATCGAGCCTGTGTCAACCTGCAGAACTTCATCTTCAATGAACATGATTTCCGCTAAAGAGTTGCACGACACACCGTCGGCCGTCGCTTCCGCTTGTTTGAAGAGCAAATCCAATCGCGATGCGACCTCGGTCGATGGCTCTTCCAGCAGTCCGATTTCAAGTTCTGTGATTTTCCGCGATTCGACTTCCAGACGACGAGCCAAATCGGATTGGCTCCAGCCCATACGCAATCGCAGGTCCCTAATTTTTTCTCCGTCCCATACCATAGTGGGTTGATTTTGATAGCCCTCAAGGAACCTGTCAATAGCTAGAGCCCAAGCTCCATTTTAGCGTGGGATCCGATGAGATTTGACACGGAAAATGTACAAAAATGAAAGGCTGTGTCATTTACACAACATAAAGGATTTCAATACGTTGTGGATTTACTCGTCGGCAAAGACAAAGACCAAGTCGTTTTCGCTGGCGAGATCGTAATTGTCCAAAGCTTGGCGTTCGATGAACACCGGATCCTTGGCCATTTTCAGCTGCTGATTGAGACCCAAAATTTGCGTTCGAGTCGCACTGATTTGCTCGTGAATCACCGCTTGATCACGATGCAAACGATAAAGCTGTAAGAAGGTTCCGTTCATCAACAGACTGGCAGTGGCAAAGACAAGACAGATCAGCAGGATTTTCAGCGGCTGGTGCAACAACTTCATAGATTTTTAGTATAAAAAAAAGCGCGGGCTCCCGCTATGAGAGCCGCAACGAACTAGACCGAAGTCATCGGCTTTTTTTTGAATGTTACCAAGTCTCGACAGAAGCTGCGTCAGGAATGCAAGACCAAGGCGCAAGGAGGAAGGTGCGGCCGGCTAGGCTACGGCTAGTACGTCGACGACGCGGCAACGCTGGGGTTGCATTTCTGGTGCAGCTTCTATTGGAAAGCCTCTTTGCCCCAGTATTGTCCACCGCCCAACATCTCTTCAATGCGCAAGAGCTGGTTGTACTTGGCCGTGCGCTCGCTTCGGCACAGGCTTCCGGTTTTGATCTGATGGCAATTCATTGCAACTGCCAAATCCGCGATCGCCGAATCTTCCGTCTCACCGCTTCGATGTGACATGACGGTCTTGTAACGATTGCGCTGGGCCAGCGATACCGCTTCCGCCGTTTCCGTCAGCGATCCGATTTGATTTACCTTCACCAGCAAAGCATTGGCCGCTTTTTCTTTAATTCCGCGAGCCAAACGTTTCGGATTTGTCACAAACAAATCGTCACCGACGAGCTGAAGCTTGCCGCCCAGATCCGCCGTGACTTCTTTCCATGAATCCCAGTCATCTTCAGCGAAACCGTCTTCGATACTGACCATTGGATATTTGCTGGCCCATTTCGCGTAGATGTCTTGCAGCTGACGACCCGAAATCTGGCGGCCTTCCCAGCGGTATTTGTTTTTCTCAAACAGCTCGGTCGCGGCCACGTCCAAAGCCAACGACACTTCGTCGCCGGCCTTGTATCCGGCCTCATCAATCGCTTGCATCAAAAGCTTTAGGGCTTCTTCATTGCCTTTCAAAACCGGTGCGAATCCGCCTTCGTCCCCCACCGCGGTCGAAAGATTTTTCTTCGCCAAGATTTTTTTCAGGGTGTTAAAAATTTCAGAACCGGCACGCAAAGAATCCGAGAACGTTTCCAGCGTCGGAACGATCATAAATTCTTGAATGTCCAAACCATTGTTGGCGTGCGCGCCCCCATTCAAAACGTTCATCAAAGGCACCGGCAAACGGCAGGCTTGTGATCCACCGACATAGCGGAAAAGCGGAAGGCCTGAATCCAAAGCCGCCGCTTTCGCGACCGCCAAAGAAACACCCAGGATCGCATTCGCCCCCAGTTTGGTTTTATTTTCAGTCGCATCCAGCTCGATCATCATTTTGTCGATCGCAACCTGGTCCGTTGACAGAAAGCCCATCAATTCGGGCGCGATCTTTTCTTTGACGTGCTTCACGGCTTTCTGCACGCCTTTACCCAAAAAGCGATTCTTATCGCCGTCACGAAGCTCGCAGGCTTCATGCGCGCCGGTCGAAGCGCCCGAAGGCACGGCCGCGCGTCCGATGTTTCCCGCCGACGTCATGACATCCACTTCGATGGTGGGATTGCCACGGCTATCCAGAATTTCACGAGCGTTCACGGCGATGATTTCAGACATGGGGATTGTTCTCCTGATACTGTTTTTGAGTTTGCTCTAAGATGTCGCGGCTTTCCTGCACCGTCTGCGGGAACGATGATTTCACGCGGTCCCAATCGGTGCGCTTCATGGCTTCGCGAACGGCCGGCTTCAAGCGATCTTGCCCGACCAGCATGGTGATCAGCTGCTGCGCGCGGACCATGTAATCCGAAAGCTTCGCCACGTTTCCGCGCAGAACGGTGATCGAGCCTTCTTGGATGAAATCCAAAGACTGAACCGTCTGCTGGAAAAGGCCGCCTTCCAGCTGGTTCTTTTCTGCGCGGTGAACCGCCGCCATTTGCTTTTCCATTTCTTTTTGTGCACGCGACAGCTGTTCGTTGCGCTCTTGCAGCTCGCGATTTTTTTCCTCCAGCTCGCGCTGATGTTTCTCCAGCGAGGCCACGACCGAGCGCAAAAGTTCCGGCGAAATTTGATGACCCGGATCCTGTTCGAAAATGGATTCTTGCTCGGTGGCCCAGTTGAGCTTGAGATGAATATCGTTCCACGTGCACTGCGCGAAAGGTTTTCCAACATAGACCGGAAGGCTTTCGAAAGCGGCCTTCAAGTAGCTGGTCACCAGCGGATAAATTTCACTGGAAACCGGCAGATCGAATTCGATACTGAAATCGGTACTGAAAAGATTTTCGATCGGCGGCTCTGGCGAAACAAAGTAAGACATGAATCTTTGCGGCTGACCGAAAATTTCCTGCGGCCGCGGCATCATACGCAGCACGCTGTCTAACACTCCCCAGCTGTGCAGCTCGGGCCCGGCATGTCCGACCTTGGTGAAAAGCGGACCGTCATCATGAGAAATTTTTTGCGCCATTTGCAGAAAGCTTTCCATCTCGGAAGCTTTCATCCAGTAGGAAGGATCCCGCAAAAATTCTTCAGGCAAAGAAGTGCTCTCAAGAAGAGAGGACAAATCCTCGCCTTGCTTGTCCAAATAGCTCAGGACGGCGCTTGAGATTTTACAGGAAAAAAGCATCACAAAGATGTAACTGAAATCATTCAGCCAATCGAGAAAAATCATCGTCAGGATTTGAAAAAGGACGGCTCGATTTTTGATGAAAAATGCGGCAGATCAAGCGTCACAAAAAGCGCGAAAATTAACCAACTTTGCTGAATTTAGAGGCAGGAAACGGCAAATTGTTGTCGATGATCTCGTGCATAAAGCTTGGAGTCTCGCCTGATGCCTCGAGTTGTCCATGAAGTTTCCCATCGGCGGCTCTGACCATTCGCGACATTTGGAAGATCGGAACAACCTCATAACTGCCATCCGCGTTCAAGCCGCGCACTTCGGAGATGGCACCGATACGACGAGATCCATCCGAATACCGAGAAACCTGCACGATCAAATCGATCGCCGACGACACCTGATAGCGAAGTGCCTTTTCACTGATCTTGGCATCTCCACTTTGCGCCAAGGCTTCCAAACGCACGATCGCATCTTCTGGCGAATTGGCGTGAACGGTGCCCAAGCAGCCTTTGTGCCCCGTGTTCATGGCATTGATCAGTTCGATCGCCTCACTAGCACGAACCTCTCCGACAATGATGCGATCCGGACGCAGGCGCAAAGAACTTTTCAAAAGATCTTTCATCGACACTTCACCCTTACCCAGCGCATCCGCCTGGCGAGTTTCAAAATTCACCACGTGTTCGTAAGCGATATTCAATTCGCTGGAATCTTCAATCACGATCACGCGCTGACCTTTTGGAATGCGCGAGCAAAGAAGTCCCAGCAGCGTGGTTTTACCAGAGCCCGTTCCACCGCTGACAAGAATATTTTTCCCCAGGAACATGCAGATATCCAAGAACTGCGCGCCATCTGCAGAAAGCGCACCCATCTTGACATAGTCTTTGAAAGAAATTTTCTTCTGCGTGAATTTACGAATGGAAACAGTCGTGCCGTTGCGCGCGCACGGCGGGATCACAACCGCGATACGAGAACCATCCGGAAGACGAGCATCCAAACGTGGTTCTTCATCAGTGATGCGACGACCGACACTTTGAGCGATGGTGTTCACAGCCGCACGAAGAGCATCTTCATCACTGAAGCGCACCGCTGTTTTCGTCAACTTTCCACCTTGTTCGATAAAAATATCATTGGGACCGTTGATCAGAATTTCCGAGATGTTGTTGTCTTCCAAAAACGGCACGATCGGCCCCAGAAACTGCCGAATCGCCGCTTGGAAAACTGTCAACTTCTCGTCTGCCACTTTGAAACCTCGGGCTTACTTGGAAGCCGGTTTGCGTGAGGGGTTCATCTCATCGCTGAACACAATGATTCGTCCCTGCTGAGCCGTTTCCGGACACTGGAAAGAAAAGATCCCGTCGGCTTTCGGCGCGATGTTGAAACTTTTTTGCTGACCAAAATAAGTCGCGTGATGTTCCGAGAAAGCATCCAAAACGAAGCTGGTATTTTTCTCTTTGTCATTCACGTTGACGATGAAAATTTTGTAGTTCTGACCTTTGCGCAAATGCAAAGTGCCGGGTACGAAACCTTTGTCGGTGTTCATAATCACGATTTCTTGAGTGGGCTCGACGCTCTCAAAAAAATTCGAAACCATCTGATCTTTTCCAGCATCGGCAGGAGCCTGCGCCTGATCAGTAATGCTTGCGGGCATGCGCATGCTTTTCAGTTCCTTTTGGCGGCGGCTCATATCCACGGTCCAAGCTTTCACGGAAACCTGTGTGAAGAAGGCCAGCACGAAAAGCAGAAATCTAGTGCAGCTCTTTACGGTCTTGAAACTCAGCAAATTCACGAGCGACCTCCATTGCGATATAGCTAACTGTTTTTTCATCCATGAATTTCAACTTCTGAATCAGAAGATCTCGGTCGCCCGAGCAAGAGTTGATGAGACGATACATATCCTTCAGACTTTTGGGATCACGAGCCATCTCGTTCGTGACTTGCGCCCAATCCAATTTCAACACGGGATCGATCGCACCAATTTCATAAAGAGCATCAAAAAGAGCCTGTAAATCGCCTTGAATGAACATCCTGCAACTCCTTCCCAAAAATCCTTTTTGGGTCCTTCTTTACATCGGAGCGTTCACGGATTGTCTTGAGCCAAAATGAGATGTTCTAGACTAAAACACGGCTGTCTCACCGTCCGTCTCAAATCGAATGGCCATTGATCTGCTTTGAGGCTCTAACTTTTGACCAGTTGTCGACGAACTTTTAAACATCACCACTGCTATCTGGAATATCCCGAATTTGACCCCTGTTTCGGCATGATACTTCAAGCAATTCAGCTACTTGGAAAATGGCACGCCGATTGGAGTATTAGAAGGGTAACTGCCTCGTTTTTGAGACAGGAGGTTGTATCATGGAAATGCAGAGCCCGAACATTACAAACAGTCATTCGCACCGTTGGATCAGTCATGCTTTCTGCAAGCGAATGTCCTTGATGTCGATCCTTGTATTGACCGCGATGATGTATCAGAACTTTGATTTCGCCGATGGCTGGAAATTGAATCTGGTTCCTTTAAATGAAAAGGCTCGCGCCGCTCATGCAAAAGAGCTATTAGGTAAAGCCTATACCGGAAGCGCCGCTCAAGCCGTCGAACACGTCTCTTCTTCTTTAGGCATGGCGATCTTCAACGATGTTTACCGTAATCTTCCTAAGAAATATAAGAACTCGGCCGTGGCTCTTTCGACAACGATTTTGAAAGAGGCGGAACGCTATGAAATCGACCCCGTTTTCGTGGTTGCGGTGATTAAAACCGAGAGCTCTTTCAACCCTATCGCTGTCGGACGACATGGGGAAATCGGCCTCATGCAGATCAAACCTGACACGGCAAAGTGGATTGCCGAGAAATCAAACATTCCTTGGAAGGGTCCTAAAACCTTAGAAAATCCTTCGATGAATGTGAGAATTGGCATGGCTTACTTCAATTACCTGCGTGACAGCTTCGATGGCCAAGCCAATAAGTATGTCGCGGCTTACAACATGGGAGCTTTGAATGTACGTCGCAAATTCTCGGCCGGTGAGTCTCCGAAAGAGTACGCAACCCGCGTGATGAAACATTACAACGACACTTATCGTAAGCTGTCGGCCGCGACGACTTTGAATCTGTTGGCCGGAAACTAAAATCGAATCTCTATTCTTTTGCAGAATCGGAATCGCCCGAAGGCTCACTATTCGCTTCGGGCGCTGTCGTTTCTGGAACCGTGGTCGTGGTCGGAGGAGCCTTTTTCATCTCCTCTTCGTGCGCTTTCAAAACCGCATCGGCCAAAACCGAAACTGCGGTCGAGTCTTTCATCACGCGCAGGCGACGCTCGTTCGCCGCTTCTTTGGTGACTTCGGCTTTCGAATCCCGAATCTGCGTCAGGATTTTGTGCTCGAATGGCTCGCCTGCCCGCGGCTTCAGCTCGCTGATCACGTTTTCCAAGAACACCTGATAGGTCACCTGCACGACGGGCTTAAAGGCTTTCGGATTTTTCAATGCGCCCAGGGCTTCTTTGACCAAAGCTTGCAGCGAAACTTCCCAACCATCGTGCTCTTCCAATTCAACTTTCAATTGCGGTAAAAGCTTTTCGATCATGAAATCTTCATTCGAGCGGGAAAAGACGGCCTGCAATGCTTCTTTCAGCGGAATGTTTTTGTCGCCACCGGATTTTTTGGATTCTTGAATCTTGCTGCGAACCAGTTTGTTCATCTGATCCAAATCCTTTAAAGCCAATTGCGAATAGTTAAAAAGCAATCCGGCATGAGCGTGAGCTAAAAACAACATCGTGATGCAGAGAGAAATGAATTTGTTCATAGAAGGATATTGTCTCCCCTCTTGCGGCCAGTTTCAACGGCGAGGTGGGCTCAAGTCGGTACCAAATCTGCTGCGCAGAGCCGCCACGGCATAGAGCGACTAGACCTAGGTCCCAACACGAAAATCGTTCCTCTCCCAAATCTCTTGTGTCACACTGTCAGAGCTTCGTTTGACATACTTTTTAGACAACAAGGAGACTCACTTGAAACAGTTTTTTGCACTTTTGACAGCTGCGATCGCGTTGATCGTTACAGGTTGCGCGCCTTCCGCGAAACAACTCAAAGAAGCGATTGAAAAAGATCCAAGCATCGTTTTCAGCGCGATCGAAAAAGATCCAGAAAAATTCATCGAAGTGGTGAACAAAGCGGCGCGTGAAGCACAAGCCAAAGGCGCGGAAAAAGCGGCTCAAGAAGAAAACAGCAAGCGTGATGAAGAGTTCAAAAATCCTCTGAAACCCGAAATCGAAGAAGGCCGCGCGATCTGGGGCCCTGCTGACGCGAAGGTCACAATCGTTGAATACTCGGATTTCCAATGCCCTTACTGCTCTCGTGGATTCCAAACAATCCAAGAAGTGAAAAAAGCTTATCCAGGTCAAGTTCGCTTCGTCTTCAAGCACTTGCCTTTGGATTTCCACCCATTGGCGATGCCGGCGGCAAAATACTTTGAAGCTTTGGTTCGCCAAAGCCCAGAGAAAGCTTATAAGTTCCATGACATGGTTTTCGAAAACCAAGCTGAGCTGAATGCGAAAAAAGAAGCCTTCTTGAAAGAGACCGCAAAAAAAGCGGGCGCTGACATGAAGAAACTTGATAAAGATTTGGCGGACGCTTCTTTGATGGATCGTATCACCAAGGATACAGCTGAAGCGCAAAAGTTCGGCATCAGCGGAACTCCCGGCTTCATCATCAACGGCGTTTCTTTGAAAGGTGCTTATCCATTCCCAGAATTCAAGAGCATCATCGACCGTCACTTGGCTTCTGCCGGTGGTGGCGAAGCGAAAACTGAAGAAAAGAAATAATTCGCTTCGATTTTTAAAGACGGCGTTCTTTGCAAAAGCCCGAGACAATCTCGGGCTTTTTGTTTATGGTGGGTCCATATGTTATCAAGTTTGATTGCCTCTTTGCATTTTCTCGCACTTGGAATTGGTTTGGGTTCGGTCTTTATGCGCGGTCGTTACTTCAAAGCGCTGGCGGAAAACCCGAACAGTGAGTTGGATTTGAAGCGTCTGATTATCGCCGATAATTTTTGGGGAGTCGGCGCCCTGCTGTGGATTCTGACTGGAGCCGGCCGCGCCTTTGGTGGTTTGGAAAAAGGCACAGAGTGGTATCTGCACAACCCGCTTTTCCATCTGAAAATGACTTTGTTCATTTTGGTTTTCGTTTTGGAAATGATGCCGATGGTGGCCCTGATCAAAGCCCGCGTCCGCACGGGCAAAGGCAAACCCCATGGGATGACGGCGGAAAAACTGAAGCTGTATCGCCGGCTCAATCACTTTGAAGCGATGCTGGTTTTTATTATTATTTTCGTGGCATCCGCGATGGCTCGCGGTCTTGTGCCGAATTTTCAGTAATCTTAACTGAAGACTTCTTCGATTCTCGCCTTCAAGGTCGCACGCGCCTCTGGGTTCATCGTGTGACCCAGCCCTTTGAAAATCAAGTACTCACCTTTCGGATTTTTCGCCTTCAACGCCTGAAAACTTTCCTGCGAACGATCCATCGCCACGATGGTATCTTCGTCTCCGTGCAGGGCATCCAGCGGCGCCGTCAGATGCGACGGATAATCGGCATTGCGATAAGCCGCCGCCACACCGAACATCTTTTTCACATTGCTGAGATACTGCGAAACGAAAGGCAGGAAAAATCCGCCTTGCGAAAAGCCGATCAGAATTTTCGGTCGATCCTGCAGATTCAATTTTTCCAGCAAGTTCATCACGGCTTTCGCCGATATCTGGGGCGGAATCAAAACTTGATTTTTCGAAAAGTCGGCAAAATACCAGGCGTGAGTTTGCTTGAAGCCGTTCTCGATCCGCACCGGGACCGGAAAAAGACCATTGGGCGCTAGGATTTCAAACCGGGAAAACTGTTCCGGTTCGCTCAGACATCGACGCAGGACTCCCGCCGCCGTATCTTCGTAGCCATGAAACAAAAGTAGCAATGGCTTTCCGGATCCCGCATTGAAGTGCAGATAGCTCATGGGAATCTCGATCGGAATCGATGTGGCCTTCATTTGCGCCGAGAGAGGTTGCGTTTGACTCATCGAGTGGCTCCTTGTTTGCCCTTTTCGAATCTATTACGCTCGAAGGAGGTCGTCAAAGAACGAAAAGGAATGTCGCTTGATCTACCAAAAATTTCCTCCAAAAATTTTGTTCAGCCTGTGGCGCTTCTGGCCTCCTTTTTTAGGTGCCGGAATTTCGATTCACGTTCTGTCGGATGACCTTCGCCACACGCAAGCTCGGCTGAAATTGCGTTTTTGGAACCGCAATTATGTGGGAACGCAATATGGTGGTTCGCTGTTTTCGATGACCGATGCGGTCTACATGGTGATGATGCTGCAGAATTTGGGTTCGCAGTACATCGTTTGGGACAAGGCCGCGACCATTCGCTATTTGAAACCGGGACGCACCGACGTGATTGCCGATTACGTGCTGACAGAGGAAATCCTAAACAGCATCCGCAAGACTTTAGAGACACAAGAAAAAATGGATTGGACCGTCAAAGTCGAAATCAAAGACAAAAACGGCGAAGTCGTCGCCGAAGTCGACAAGGTGCTCTACATCCGCAAGAAAAAGCCCAAGGCCATCTAAATTTTCGGACACGCACACGCAAACGCGCTCTCGCTAACTCCAAAGCCTCTCCCACTCTTCGGCGGAGAGTGCTCGCAGCCTTCGCTTGCGGTACAGGATATCGCCGAGCGCCTCTTTCTCATTGAGCTGGATGTAATTGCGCACTTGCAGCTGATCTCGGTACGCTTTGACGACACGAGTGAAAGGCCGATGCTTCCAAAGCTTTTGCAGCCTCTTTGCCTCCGCCTTATCAGTTCCTGATAACCCCTTCTCCACCTCACCAATCGGAGCCACACAAGCCCCGCCAACCATGCAACTTCTCTCAGCTTCCAACCCTTCGCCTTCGACTGCGATCCCCCTTTCGGGGGTACCGGTCACGCGGGGGACTTTCGCTTCGTTTCTGGTCCTGGTGGGGGTATCGGTCACAGCCAAGCTTTCAGCTTGCGTGACCGATACCCCCGCAGGGCTTTGGATTTTGCAGACTGAAAGAAGGCCCTCTTTCTCGAAGACTTGTGCGATTTGTCCGGCCAGCACCCGGAAGAAATTCTGGTACAGGGATCTTCTGGATGTGCGGATTAGTAAGTGGATGTGATCGTTTTGGATAGAGACTTGCTCCACTTTAATAAAGAACTTCACTGCGTACTTTTGGATTAGGAAATGAATCAGCTTAAATCTTCTCGATACTCGAAGCCCACCCCTCACCCTCTCGCGATTGGCCTTCAAAACCAGATGCAGTGACACTTTTGTCGAAAGTGGTCTCGCTCCCCGACCCGCGCGAAGCTGCCTGAGGCTTCCGCCGTGTGAGAATCTGTGTTTCCAGTGAATCTTTTGAAATGAAGTTTGCTTTGTCATGTGACCGATACCCCCAAGGAACCTCAGTCGGAGCAAAAGGCTTGCAGAGGTCAAAAGCGAAACCATGGGCGGAGAGAAGCACAAGTGTCCGCGACGTGCGGGCCCGTGTCCGGGAGCCGGATGGGCCGGTCGTGGGGAGTTTAATTTTTGTTTTGTTTGTTTGGGAGGACTTGTTCGAGCCAGCCGCCGGTGAAGCGGACGTTTCCGGTGTTCTGTTCGACTCGCAAATGCGTGCGGTAATTGGGATCATAGCCGATTTCTTGGGGGCTCACACGCAAGGTTTGCAAGAGCTCTTGAAACTGAGTGCTTTCCGCTTCCCAGTCTAAGGCCTCCCCGACATTCAAAGAGGCTTCCGTTTTTTGACAGAATTCTTGCAGCTGCGAATCTGCAATCAAAGACGGATTTTTTTTCACCGCACGTGCCAGCATCATCAAATGATAAGAGCGATCCATCAGCTTTTCCACAACCGGCTGCTGCTCTTTCATTTCTTGATAAACGCCGTAAACCCGAGCGTAGAATGCGGCCTTTTTCGCCAAAGAGTTTCGATCCTCGTCCGACGCCTGCGTCAGCTCGTGTATCAAAGCACCAAGCTTCGGTTGCTGCAGGAAATGACGAATCGGCGCCACCACCGCATGCATCATTGGATCTTGCTTGGGATCTTCATCTAAAATCGCCGTCTTGATGTGTTCGCCGAAATTCTGATTGTCGTACCGAAATGAGTCCGGAACCAAATCGGCCGAAATCAAATGGGCACAGACTTGGCTTTTGGGCTTGTTTGGATCCATCATGTTTTGCAGTGCTTTGAGATCAGCTGGATTTTTACCGCTCAAGTTCCCAGCGGAACTCTGCGGCGTTTCTTCAATCGAAGATGGTGAAGACACAACTGGATCTGCAGAAACCGCCGACGCTGTGAAATCGCCAGAAACGGATTTTGCAATCGAAGACTTTTCTTTCAAACCGCGCGCCAGCAAACGCCCAATTTCGGAAGGATTGGGCAGCCTTAAAAACACAGTCACGACGGCCAAAAGCAAAAAGCCCATCAGGATCAAAAACAAAATTCCGATGAGCTTCAATGCTTTCTTCATCCGCGTCCCTTTAGAATTCCTCTGGCGAATACGGCGTATAGCTCGGTTTGCATTTTCCAGGTTGCAAAACGCAGCTGCCCTGAGCGGCATAGTCCGTTGCCAAAATATAATCGAAAAGACTGTAGGCATTTGGACCGTATATCGCCTTCAATCGATTCAGACCCGCAATTTGCTCGGACGAAAGAGCTTTGCGTTGGCTCAGCAAAGATGCATATAAATCTAAGATTTCAATATAAGAGGCGATATCCGAACCCGAAGTCAGCTTTGGGACCGAAACCGTGAAGGCACCGCCGCTCTGACGCCACTTTGTCGCGACGTAAGAAACCTGCAACAAAGCTGTCGATACGTCAGCTTCGAGATCCGGAAATGGACGCGTCTGAGATTCGTGACGGATAAACGGTTGCGGCTTTTTATCGAAAAGGCTTCCCACCCAGGCTCCGATCAAATATCCCGATATCGGATGGTTTTCATAAACCTCGACTCCGATCAAGGCACCAAGATTTTGGAATGTCTTTTTCTTCGGCAGATCGTCTAAGACCGTCACAACTTCGACCGTATCTTGGCCCAAGCGCATATTCCGCCAGTACTCTTCGTAAGCGGCTTTTGCAGCCTTGAAAGCCGGTGCGAATTGTTGCGTGTAATTGTCCGTCAGACTGATGAAAATTCGACCTTTTTCCTGTGTCGTGCTGTGAAGAGTAATCTTACCCAAATTGGCGCGAGCATTTGCGTAGAAGTTTTCATAAGCCGGGCATGCAGCTGCAAAATCGCCTTTTATCTCCCGAACGGTAAAAGTTTGGTTCGCACAATCATTGATAAAGTAACTATTGCGATTGGTTGTATTGTAACTGCTATCATTCAAAGGGAACTGATTTTCGGCGCCCAATGCGTACACCGCTTTCTCTTTTCCACTTTTATCTGCGAACTCGATGCGCAAACTGCAGACGCCTGCCTGATTCACCGGCGGGGCATCGCCTCCGAAAATTCCGGGAGAGAAAACCTGATAAAGACGATTGACGTCTCCGCCAATTTTAAACTCTTCTTTCAAAGCGAATGGGGCCTTTTTTGAAAAGTCCCGATTGTTCACATAGCCCGGTTGATTGCAAACGATGACCGTCGAAACGTCACCCAATTCGACATTTCGGGTTTTGATCGTGAAGGTAAAAGGACTCGCCTTGTATGGCGCGGCTTGAACGCCAGAAAAAGGCAATGCAACCAGCAAAAGAAGATTCAGAGACCAGGCTGAGATTGTCATGTTATTCCTCGCGAAAATTTAGGGAAGGCAGAAAGCAAATATAAATAAGGGCTCTTTTTGTTTCAACTGTCGTATTTTAGACAGGAGGCCGAAAACGTCACTTTGGTTTGCGGCCGCGTCTGATTGCGATTGAAGGCCGCAGCCGACTCTTGACCAAAAATTCGACAGGGGCTTTTTTCAAACTTAGGTTAATTCCTTTTTTAGAGTCCTGTGCCGCCTTGGAAAACGAGGTAAATCGTTCTATATTTGGACCCATGATCTGGAAGATCCGTTTATTTTGGAATATGCTTCAAATCAACCGAGACCCGGATAATACACAAGCGATCCTAGCCTTGAGTGAATGCCTTTACGCCCTGAAGATCATGGATCAAGTGCGCGAAATTTTGCTTTCGCAACCCGATTCTGTCGACGTCATTTTGAAGCGCAAATTGATCGGGCCGATCGACCTTCAAGAACTGCAAAAATATTCCGAAGGCACATTGGCCAAAGTCTATTCGGACCACATTATCAAAAACAAACTGAACCCGAATTTCTTTAAAACCTTGCAACTGCATAACGACGCCCATGTCGTTATGATGAGAATGCGCCAAACCCATGATCTGTGGCATGCGCTGACTGGCTATTCGACTTCGATCCCGGACGAGCTGGGGCTGCAGGCTTTTTCGTTTGCGCAGATCGCATCGCCGCTGGCGGCGTTGTTGATCGGTGGAACGATCTTTAAAGAGGCCCTGAAGAATCGCCGCATGGTCATGCCAATCTTCGAGAGAGTCGCCGAAGGCTGGCTGATGGGCCGAAATGCCAAATCGATTTTCGCTTTGGATTGGGAATCAAATTGGAATACGCCCATCGAACAGCTGCGAAACCAATACGGGATTCTGGCCGCAAGGCCTTCGACGCTTACAACTGCAGCGCCAGCGTCTTCCCCGATATAACGATCTCTTGCATCGAGACATCAACCAAAGCCGCCGTGACGATCACTCCTGCTTTTTGCGCTTCCCGCAGAAGGCGGCCATATTCGGGATCAATCTCGTCGGCCGGTGAAAATGTCTCGCAGTCCGATCTTTGAATCGCAAAGAAAATTTCCGCACTGTGACCTTCGCCGACAAGCTTCATCAGCTCGCGCAAATGTTTCTGCCCGCGTTCGGTAACCGCATCCGGAAAATGAGCCGTGCCTTTTTTTGAAGACAGATCGCCTGACGCCATGGTCACGTTTTTCACTTCGATATAATGCTTTTTCTCGGTCTTCGAATCCGTCAGCACCAGATCGATGCGTGTCTCGGGTGAAAGCTTCACCTCGGCCTTGGCTTGATCGAATCTCTTCCAGTGCGGAAAGACCTGCGTCTGATAGGCTTCCATGGCCAGATGATTGGGCCATGACGTGTTCACCCCCACCCATGCGCCGGCCGCAGTCTGCACGGCTTCGAGCGTGTATTTCAATTTACGCTCGGGATTTTCGGCATCGGTCACAAGACACGGAGCACCTGCTTCCACAGCGGATTTCAGGCTTCCTGTATTGGCCACATGAGCAACAACTGTCTCGTTTCCGAGCTTCACATCGGCAAAGAACCGTTTGTAACGTTTGAGAAAGGTTCCCTCTCGGACGGCAGTCTTAAATTTCATAGACTTTTTGTTCTAGCAGGCTTACAAAAAGACCTCATTCTTAAAGGGAAAATCATGTCAGCTGACGCCTCGCAAAAAGCACGTTTACAGAAGCCAGATTGGCTCAAAGTGCGTGCACCTTCGGGCGAAAATTACACACGCATCAAAGACATGCTGGGAAATTTGAAATTGGCGACCGTCTGCCAAGAAGCCAAATGCCCCAATATGGGCGAATGTTGGAGTGGCGGCACCGCCACCTTCATGCTAATGGGCGAAGTCTGCACGCGCGGCTGCAAGTTCTGTCACGTGAAAACCGGAAATCCAAAAGGAGTTCTGGATCCGTTGGAGCCCGAAAAGGTCGGCTATTCCATTTCCCAAATGAATTTACATTACGTCGTGATCACTTCGGTCGATCGCGATGATTTGCCAGATCAGGGCTCGGGTCATTTTGCTCGCACAATTCGCACCATCAAAAAATTGGATCCGGATTTGATCGTTGAAATTCTGACCCCAGATTTCCGTGGGGACCTGGATTTGGTTCGTGGACTTGCCGATTCGAAGCCGGATGTTTTTGCTCACAACGTGGAAACGGTTGAACGCCTGCAAAAGAAAGTTCGCGATCCGCGCGCCAACTATCAACAATCGTTGAGTGTGCTTGAAGCTGTGAAAAAGCATGATCCCACCCGCTACACAAAAACCTCGTTGATGCTGGGCTTGGGCGAAACGGACGAGGAGATCTTGCAAACGCTGAAAGACCTGCGGGCGATTGACTGTGACGTGGTCACTTTCGGTCAGTACCTGCAGCCGACCGCGCGTCATATCAAGGTCGAAAGCTATATCACCCCGGAAAAATTTAAAGAGTGGCAGAAGATTGCTGAAGACATGGGCTTTCTTTATGTCGCATCAGGTCCTTTGGTTCGCAGCTCTTATCGCGCTGGCGAATTCTTTATGAAGGGCGTGATTGAAAAACGCAGAAAAGAATTGGAAACTTTGAACGGAACACAACCTCTTGTTGAAGGAGACACAACACATGGCAACTGAAGTCAAACTTCCTGAACTCGGCGAAGGCGTAACCGAAGGCGAATTGGTCAAATGGCTCGTCAAACCTGGCGACACTGTGAAACCAGATCAACCGGTTGCCGAAGTGATGACCGATAAAGCTACAGTTGAAGTTCCAACTCCTGTCGGCGGCGTGGTTCAAGATTTGAAATTCAAAGTCGGCGATGTGATCGCAGTTGAAAAGGTTCTTCTGACTCTGGAAGCTGGCGGTGCATCGGCTGCAGCCCCAGCGGCGAAGAAAGAGGAAGCGAAACCTGCAGCTCCGGCTCCGCAAGCAGCAAAGCCGGCGGCACAACCACCGGCAGGTGCCACGGCGGCTCGCAATGTTCCAGCTTCAATGCACGAAGGAATGGGTGCCAACGCTGGCTTCTATCCTCCAGTTGCGGATTCAAAAGTTTTGGCGACTCCATCGACTCGTCGCTTGGCGCGCGAGATGAACGTGGACATCAATGCAACCAAAGGCACCGGCCTGGCAGGTCGCGTGACTCGTGAAGATGTGATGGCTTCTGGTGGCGGCATGGAAACATACAGCTCAACCAATACCTTCAAAGCTCCGACCACTCCTCGTCCTGCTTACAATGGACCTGCTGGCGCCGCTGAAGAGCGCGTGGCAATCCGTGGGATCCGTAAGAAGATCGCGGAAAACATGCAGATGGCAAAACACATCATTCCTCACTTCACATTGATGGACGAGGCGGTTGTGACCGAGCTTGTGGCTTTGCGTGAATCTTTGAAGGATTACGCCGAGAAAAATCAAACCAAGATCACTTATCTTCCATTTGTGATGAAGGCTTTGATTGCGACCATCCGTCAGCAGTTCCCGATGTTCAACGCCAGCATCGACGATGCCGCTCAAGAGATCGTTTACAAAAAATACTTCAATATCGGTTTCGCCGCTGACACACCAAACGGTTTGGTTGTGCCAGTGATCAAGAACGCGGATCAAAAAACGATCCTGGAAATCTCTCGCGAGATTTTGGATCTTTCAAAACGCGCTCGTGATGGCAAGCTGAAGCCAGATGAAATGAAGGGTGCGACAATCACGATCACAAACATCGGATCTGTCGGTGGAACTTACGCAACTCCAATCATCAACCACCCTGAAGTCGCAATCTTGGGTATGTACAAGATTTCAGACCGCCTGAGCCTGCAAGCGGATGGCAAAGTCACCAGCGCGAAAGTGATGAACTTCACGATCACCGCCGACCACCGTTTGATCGATGGCGCGGTCGCCGCGAACTTCCTGCGTCTCTTCATCTCGAAGATCCAGACGCCAGGAATGATGATGATGGACATGATGTAATTTATGATCGAAGAAATGCTCGAAGTCGGCCCTTTTACACCTCAAGAAATCGAGGAAGTTTGCGAGAAATTGAAATCGCAAGGGGTCGCTTTTGAGATGATCAAAGACGAAGAGACCGAAAAAGCCGAGATGAAGAACGACTATGAAAACGTCGCCACGAAAGTGGAATGGCGAACGCACGCGTATCTGGGCCAGGTCTTTTATCTTCGCCTGAAGGTGCAAGATTTCGATCGCAATAAGGAAATGCTGTCGTCTTATGGGATGGCGACAACACACAAAGAAGATCCCAAAGAGCTTGACGCCGATCTCAGCGAAACACACGCCGAGGCCGTCGACCAAGATCAGCTGAAACGCATCACGGCCCGCAGCCTGTTGCTTTTGCTGATCGTGATTGTTTTATGTTCGACTTATATCGCAATTAGAGGAGTTTAAGATGGCGCAAAATTTTGACGTCGTGGTGATTGGTGCGGGTCCTGGTGGTTACGTAGCGGCGATTCGTTCCGCACAACTGGGTTTGAAAACGGCTTGTATCGAACGCGAATTTTTGGGTGGCGTTTGTTTGAACGTCGGCTGCATCCCTTCAAAGGCGATGATTTCAGCGACTCACTTTTTGCACAAAGCTCAGCACGATGCGGCTGAAATGGGGATCCAGATCAAAGGCATTTCTGTCGACATGAAACAGCTGAAGAAATGGAAAGAATCCGTTTCTGGTAAAATGTCAGGCGGCGTGGGTCAGCTTCTAAAAGGAAACGGTGTCACCGTTTTCAGCGGCGAAGCGGAGTTTAAATCGAAAACTGAAATCACCGTGAAATCAAAATCAGGCACAGAGTCCATCACGGCGAAAAACTTTATCGTCGCGACGGGTTCTCGTCCGATTGAAATTCCCGGTTTCAAGTTCGATGAAAAAGACATCCTCTCCAGCACCGGCGCGTTGGCCTTGGATGAAATTCCAAAAAGCATGGTTGTGATCGGTGGCGGTTACATCGGTCTTGAAATCAGCGGTTACCTTTCGAAGCTTGGAACCAAGGTGACAGTTGTTGAAGCGACTGGCGCCGTATTGAATGGCGTGGTGGATCCAGATTGCGCTCAGGTTGTGGCTCGTAAATTGGCAAAGCAAGGCGTGGACATCTTGACCAACGCCAAAGCCAAAGGTCAGAAAAAATCTGGCAATGGATACGAAGTGACCATCGAAATCGGCGGCAAGGAACAAACTTTGAAATGCGATAAAGTTTTGATCACCGTCGGTCGCAAACCGAATTCGGACCAAGCCAATTTGAAAGCCGCCGGCATCCAGATCGATGAGAAAGGCTTTATCAAAGTCGATGCTCAACGCCGCACCAATGTTCCCAATATCTTTGCCATCGGCGATATCGCTTGTCAGCCTATGCTGGCGCACAAAGCTTCACACGAAGGCGTTCTGGTCGCGGAAATCATCGGCGGCAAGAATCGCGTTTATGATGCGAAAACAGTTCCGGCGGTGGTCTTCACCGATCCAGAAATCGCATCGGCCGGCATGATGGAGTCAGAAGCCCGCGCCAAAGGCTACAACGATCTGTTGATCGGCAAGTTCCCATTCGCGGCCAACGGCCGCGCAGTCTCTTTGATGGAAACTGATGGTTTCGTGAAAATGATCGCGGATGCAAAAACGCACATTTTGTTGGGCGTTCACATTGTCGGTCCTGAAGCTTCAAATCTGATCAGCGAGGCGGCACTGGCGATCGAAATGGGTGCACGCATGGAGGACTTAGCACTGACCATTCATCCGCACCCAACATTGGGTGAAACGATGATGGAAGCGGCCGAAGCAACTTTGGGTCATGCGATTCATATCATTCAAAAGCCACTGACTCGCGCTAAAGACGCTCATGCTTAGTTTCGAAGATTGGGGTCTCATCGATTACGAAGAGGCCCTGAACCGACAGCTCAAAAAAGTGGAAGAGCTTTCCGAAAGCCAAAGCGAGAACTTTGGCTTTTTGATTTTTTGCTCTCACCCTGCTGTCGTGACCTTGGGTCGCAAGACCCAACCAGGCGACGTGTGCGGCTGGCAAGGACCAGTGAAAGAAATTTCGCGGGGTGGACGGGCAACTTATCATGGTCCCAGCCAATTGGTTGTCTACCCGATTTTTAAAATTCAAGATATCGGTCGCTATCTGCGTGATTTTGAAAATGCGATTTTGGATGTGTTAAAAGCTTATGGCATTGAAGCCGTTGGCAAGACCCTGCAGAAAAAATCCGACATCAGCGAAGAAACCGAAGAGACCGGCGTTTGGGTCGGCCGTCAGAAAATCGCATCTTTGGGGATTGGTGTGAAAAAGTGGATCACCTACCACGGAGCCGCGATCAATTTGGACTATGATCCTTCGGCTTTTCAGGGATTAAAGCCTTGTGGCTTCAACAGCGAGACCATGATCAGTCTCGAAAAACTGCTGGATCGAAAGATCGATCGCCAGCAGTTTTCAGATCAGCTCAAGCAAAAACTGCTTGAGACTTTTAGAACATCAGACGCAGATTCAAAGCTCCACCATAAACCGTCTGACTTGAAAGCTCCGTATCCGCCTGCTTATCGTTAATATAGTAACCATAGGTCAGCGCCGGAATGACCGAAATATTTTTGGTTGCACGGATGTTTCCGTAAAGGCTCGCCGTCACCAGCTCGGTTGCGGCCACCGTGGTTGTCGTTAAAGATTCGCGACGGCTTTGATCTTCTTTCTGATATTTCAAAGCTCCACCGATGCTGTGAGTTGTCTGCGGCGTCTCGATGAAAGCGCTCAGGCTCATGACATTGCCACCCGTCTCTTTCAACTCTTGAGAAAATCCTTGGAAGTCTTTTGCTTTTGTCTTGCGCGGCTGACGAATCGTGTATTCGACCGCTCCGCCAAACATGATTTCGCTCTTTAAGTTCCGGAACACGGCCAAGCGAGGGCTGATTTCATCGCCGCCCGTCTTTGCATTTTGTTCGATGTCTTGATTGGATTTGATTTGGCGCTCGGACGTTCCGGACTGAATTTTATAGCCCAATTGTCCAATCGCCGAAATCTGTCCGAAATTCATTCGTCCGCCGACTTTCAACGCCGGATCGCCGACACCTTCGATCGTATTTTGCTGAATAGAAGCTGGATTGCCGGCGATGGCCATATCGGCTTTGGTCTTTTGCGACTGATATCCGATATCGGCGCCGACCATCAACAGGGGCGTAATCGCGTATCCAATTTCGGATCGGACTTCATCTGAAGCCGCGTCGACCTTTCCGGTAATACCTTTGAACTGAAACTCCTGCTGTGAGCGCGAGTATCCGAAGCCTACCTCGAATCCCTTTTGCGGAGCTAAGATGAAACTTGGGGTTGCCAGCTCCTCTTTTAATTTAGGCGCTTTCACCGGCACCGGAGCTGTCTGCAAATTGGTTTGATCCTGAGCCTGGGCCAGAGAAGCAAACTGCAAAGTTGTTAGACAGCTGGTTAATGTCCAAACGGCAATGGGTCGTAATACTGATTTCATAGGGATTTCTCCTCTGTTTAAATTTGTACAAACAGAGGTAGTTCAAGCTCGGTGCCAGTTTTTTGGGTTTGCCAAGGCCATGTCTCAAAATGAGACATGGTGGGCCCTAGCCAAAGCCAGAACCCACGCACCCCTCATTTAAGTAAGTTTGGATTACATTGGCACCACGAATGGAAGAATAGGTTTCCATTTACGCGGCTGCTGACGCACGATTCGGGACGCCATTCGTGGATGTTCCTGTCGCCAATCGCGATACTCGAAATACATCATCGCCAGTACGATCGGAACAAAAAGAACAGCGAACTGAAACCAACTCATCCATGCAGCTAATGTAAGATCAGAATAAGCGTTCATCATAAAATTCACCTTCTTCTGACTTCAATATGGGTGAGATCCGTGATTGCGCCAGATTGATTTCTGGCAGGATATGCCGGGCCACAAAGATGTACGAGTTTGTACGGATCCTTCTATTTATTCTCCTGGTAATTATTCTCCTGGTAAAACCTTTCTATTCATAAACAAAAGGGAGCCTTTCCATGAAAAGCGTAATTATGTTTTCGACTTTTGCCTTGATCAGCTGGTCCAGCCCGTCTTTTGCCTGCACCTATGAAACGATCGATCTGATCGTCAGTAAGATCAACCCTTACGAAACCGCTTCGGTGACAGCCAGCACACGAAACGCATTGAACACCTTAAAGCTCTGTGATGAAAACCTAGAATATGCCGGTCGCAAAATTGGCGGCATGTTCAATTCTTATGAAACGACTTCAACGGCCTACATGGCGCAGATCGTTTCGAGCGAAGCTCCGCTGATGTCCGAAGATATGTCTCAAGGTTTAGGACTTGGGATGATCGAAAAGTTGAATTTGTACGAACTCTCCAGCTCGCAGTGGATGATGTCCTCGATTTATGATCTTGCAAAATCTCATCCTGCATTGGCAAAAATATTTGCGCTCGAACTGATGAAAAAATCAAATCCCTACGAAGAGGAGGCGGAAGCTTATCTTCAAAAAACTGTTGCGGCACTGACAACTCTCAGTTCAGTTTCCCCACCCGTTGACGGCGGATCGATTTGGACGTTCAAATCCCAAAGCCAAACTTGCACGACATATCCCGGCCCATGGGGCACATACTATGAGTGCCCGCAGTATTCAGCGTCTGTGTCCGACTTGAAAGGCAATCGCATCGTGCTGACTTGTCAGAGCCAAAATGCGGGTATTGAAATGCAAATCCGCATGGCCAGCGTTTCCGTTTCACAGGTCAATTTTGCTTCGATCAGTGGCTTGAGCTTCGGGACGGATTCATTGATTCAAGCCATGGGAATTCCATACCAAATTCCGCAGGCACGAACCCTGATCGCCGAAGAGGTTTTGTCGACCGAGCTTTTGAATGCTCTGCGCTCGGACAAAAATTTGCGAATCGGAATTCGCTCTCAGTCTGGCGAAAAGAATTTCCAGATGACCTTTCCGCTTTCTGGATCCAACATTGCGATCCAAAAACTGATGCAGGTTTGCCAGTAGCCGTCCACAAGTGCCATCATCAGGCCGCTGTCAAAAAAATGGGCGGTCGGGAAGATTCTACAATCTCTATAAGCCCGCTGAAGCCGGCACTTTTTTTGGATTTGGATCCACCATGTTTCGATTCTTGGGACTGATCTTAATTTGCGGTATGTGGGCGGATCTGGCGCTGGCGCAAAGCTTTCCGGTCTCGATTTTTGATTCGTTACCGCTTCAGAAAAGCGATGCCAATCCGTCCGCCACGATTCAAGATCGAAATTTTGCAATGCAAATGGCGCTCAGCCCCCGATATCACAGCTTTGCGCTTTTGATGCCCAGTCAGTATCAGCTGGCCAGCTCGCTGATGGTTCCCGCCGTTCAAAGCTGGATCGACAGCGCGATCACGCGTATTTTGAAAACCAAAAATGGTCAGCATCTTTGCTCGGTGGCCTCGAACGGAGAGGCTCAAAAAATTCAGACGGTTTTTGGCTTGTCCGAAAGAACGGCTTCGGCGCTCAGTCGAAATTGCACTCCACAGCAAGCGGCCCGCCTGCCGATTCGCCGCGAACGTCCGCGCGAGTACATCTTCGTCCGCACCTTTGATGCCGATCCCCCTTTGGAAGGCTGGACGACCGCTTCCAATGTGACTTTCATCTTCATGAAGCCTGATGAGATCAACGAAAAATTTCTTCTGCGCGTTTTGATTCACGAGCTGGCGACACAGCTGGATTTGAAAGAGCAGTGGGGATATTATGGCGATCTTGACTCGGCTGCCGATGTTGTCGGCGTTTCGTACCAAGGACAGCGTCACGCAGCGGTCCGCTATGCCATTCGCCACCCGCTCTTGAAATATGCACTGAGCGCCCTGCGTGCGCAGACAATCGAAGATCGGATTTTATTCGAACTTGGACTTCTGGAGGCAATGCCTGCTCCTTCAACACGCGAATGCGCCGACGAAGTAACGGAAATGATTCCGGCCTTAACGCGAGTGAGCTCGTTGATGAGAACCGAAAGCATGATCAATCAACTGCAGATCTCGTCTTTAATCCGAAACGAAGATTTACTGCGGGCCGTGCAGCAGGTGGCATCGGGACAAGCCCCGCCCGATTTCAATCTCTTTAACGCCTTGGAAATTTTGAAAAGCGAAAAAGTGCTCGACCTGGATTCGAATCAAGAAATGCAGCTGTGCGATTATTTGAAAATTCCGAAGCTTGGAACTTTCAGCTTTAGCGCCATGATGGGCGGCCCCCGTCCGCGCGTGAAACCTTGGGACAAAGAAGCGGAAGTCTTGAAAGAAGGCTCCCCACTCCGCAATCCCAAAACGGCCCAGCAGCTGGAAAATTTACTTCGCGATCCGCGCGGTTTATCTCAAACAGTCCGAGATCAAGAGCTGCGCAAGATTCTAAAAACGGAAACGTCTTCAGAACCAGATCTAAGAAAGAAATTGGAACAGGAGAGAACACGTGAAGACTGAGAAACGCATCAGCCAGCATGCCGAAGCTCGCCACCTGATGGACTCCAATTCTTTTCATCAGGCTTCGGCTTTGATCTTAAATACGATTCAGGATCACGGACCGCACGTCGGCCTTCTTTGCGACCTGGCTTCGTCGGCTTACCTGGGCGGACAGATCGATCTTTTTATCCGCACCACACGCGAACTGCAGAATCAGTTTCAAACTCATCAGCATTTGCTTTCCGATAAAAGCTACATGCGAACCTGCATTGCTTTGGGAAAGCTGCTGGAAGAAATTGGCGAGGTCTCGTCAGCATTGGAGCTTTACCAAAAGGCCCTGCTGGACCGCCCCTTTTTCCAGATGACACAATTGGCTTTCTGCCAAGAAGTTCAAGTGCAGATCTTGCGCTTGAAATCTTTTTTGGGGCTTCGTTCGGAGCTGGGTGAAATTTATCAAAATTGCGCGATGATGTCAGAACCCGATAGCGATCTGGGAATCGAAATCGATCATGGGCTGATGCTGGCTGAATCGCAGCTTCTGGGTATGGAAGCCGCGCAGGAAAGGTTTCGCGCCCTGCAAATTCGCATGGAAAAGAAAACCGATCTTCGTTTGGTGTATTTTGATTTGACCGAAGAGCTGCTTCGTCAGCAAATGGCGCCGATCGATCTGCCTTTTTCGATCAGCGAGCTGGATCATTTCGAGCGCATTCTATTTTTCATGTCGAGCTCTCGGGATTTTTCGATGAGCTTAAAGGAACTGCAGAAGGTGCAAAAGAAAATGTCGCCTTTGTGCTACCTGCGGATTTGCATTTTGAATCTTTCGCGCAACAACCAGCCCGAGATCCGCAGGCAAATCCTGCTCTTGCTGGAAGGCCTGGGCTCGGACTCGCGCCAAGTGCTTCTTAAGAAATGGTCCCGCGAGCTGAGCGAAGTGAAAATCCGGACGCAGCTGCAGCTTTCGGCGCAAGCGGTGTCGCTGCAAGGTCAAAGCCTGCCGCTGACGGCAGGAAGTTTCGAATTAAACTGTCTACAAGCTTTGATGAGCCACCGAAACCTGTCCACCGAACGAATGATCGAGCTCGGCTTCGGAATCCAAATCGACGAATTCGCCTTCGAACGCCTGCGCATCGCCGTCTTGCGATTGAACAAAAAATTATCGAAACTGACGGGCATTCCGAAAACGCTTCTCTATTCTCGGACCCAGGTCAGCCTCCACTCCGAAGTCGAAATCATCGCGGCCGAGTAGCACAGCTGCTCAGCAGGAGAAAACCTAGCTCCACAAGATCTCCCACTCTTTGGCGGAGAGCCCCCGCAGCCTTCGCTTGCGGTACGGGATATCGCGCAGAGCCTCTTTCTCATTGAGCTGGATGTAATTGCGCACTTGCAGCTGATCTCGGAAGGCTCGCACCACCCGCGTAAAAGGCCGGTGCTTCCAAAGCTTTTGCAGCTTACTGGCACTCACCTCATCCATTCCTGATAACCCCTTCTCCACCTCACCAATCGGAGCCACACAAACCCCGCCAACCATGCAACTTCTCTCAGCTTCCAAGCCTTCGCTTTCAACCAAAGCCCCTCTTCTGGGGGTACCGGTCACGCGGGGGACATTCGCTTCGCCTGAAGACCCAGTGGGGGTATCGGTCACAGCCAAGCTTTCGGCTTGCGTGACCGATACCCCCGCAGGGCTTTGGGTTTTGCAGACCGAGAGAAGCCCCTCTTTCTCGAATCTCTGCGCGATTTGTCCCGCGAGAACTCGAAAGAAGTGTTGGTACAAGGATCTTCTACTGGTGCGGATCAAAAGATGGATGTGGTCGTTCTGAATCGAAATCTGCTCCACTTTAATAAAGAACTTCACTGCATATTTTTGGATCAAGAAATGGATCAGCTTAAATCTTCTTGATACTCGAAGACCGTCCCTCACACGATCTCGATTGGCTTTTAACACTAAGTGCAGGGACGCTTTTGTGGAAAGAGGCCTAGCTCCGCGGCCTGCACGAAGCTGCCTGAGGCTTCCGCCGTGTGAGAATCTGTGTTTCCAGTGAATCTTTTGAAATGCAGTTTGCTTCATGTGACCGATACCCCCAAGGAACCTCAGTCGAAGCAAAAGGCTTGCGGGGTCAAAAGCGAAATTACAGGCAGAGAGAAGCACAAGTTCCCGGACGTGCGGGCCGGGTCCGGTGGGCGGATTCGGTTTAGAAGTTGTGGCTGATGGGGTTGGGGAAAAGCAAAAAAGAGCCTTGGTTTGAAGGCTCTTTTTTAGGTTGTGATTTTTTGGAAGTGAAAATTTTAGCTTTTTCGAGTTTGCTTCTGTTTGTCAGCTTGTCTAGGGCCGGACTGCGAGTTTTACAGAAAGGCGCCTTGCATGATCATGGCTTCGCCCTTTACACAGACTTCGCCGGTTTGTTTTTTGACGATGGTTTCGATCGAAGCGATTCCTTTTTCTTCGCGCATCGAAGCGACCAGCAGCTCGATCGTCAGAACGTCATCGACGAAAACCGGCTGCTGGAATTTCATGGTCTGCGAAAGATAGATCCCGCCGCCTTCAAGCTCCATCGCCAAAGTGCGCGAGATCAAAGCGCCGCAAATCATCCCGTGGGCGATGCGACGACCAAAACGGGTTTTCTTGGCGTATTCGTCGTCCAAATGAATTGGATTGAAGTCTCCTGACATCTCAGCAAACTGTCGAATCATCTTGTCGGTGACTTGCACGGTGACCGACTTGCGATCACCGACCTTGAATGCGCCCATGAGAACCTCCGGAAAAGTACCTATTAAAGTATATTCGCCGCAAGTTCTGCAAGTGCAGATCGCTCACCTTTAGTCAGCGTGACATGTGCTGCGATGGGCTGACCTTTGAACTTTTCGACAGCATAAGTCAAACCGCTATTCGCAGAATCTACATATGGATTGTCGATCTGATAAACGTCCCCAGTCAGAACGACTTTCGTTCCAGTTCCCGCTCGCGTGATGATTGTTTTGATCTCGTGCGGAGTTAAGTTCTGAGACTCGTCGACGATCAAATACTGCTTCGGAATGCTGCGACCGCGGATGTAAGTCAGCGGTTCGATATTCAACATGCCTTGATTGATCAATTCTTGTGCACGGCCCGATGCCTTCTTATCGGCACCCATTAAAAATTCGACGTTGTCGAAAATCGGTTGCATCCACGGATTCAACTTTTGTTCGATATCGCCCGGCAGGTAACCGATGTCCCGGCCCATTGGGAAAATCGGACGGCTGACCAACAAACGCTGGAATCGGCCTTCATCCAAAGTTTTGTGCAAACCTGCCGCAATCGCCAGCAAAGTCTTTCCGGTTCCGGCTTTTCCGACCAACGAGACAAATAAAATTTCATCATTTAAAAGACAGTCCATAGCAAAGGACTGTTCGACGTTGCGAGCATGAATGCCCCAGATGCTATCGGCACCGCTGACCAAAGGCACGATCGCTTGCTCGGCGGCCGAGTAGCGTCCGATCGCACTGTGGTTCGGATTGGATTTGTCCTTCATGATCAAATACTGATTGGCATAAAGCTTCACATCCGGCACGTAGCGCTTCTCTTTGAAGAAACGATCGATGTCCGAAGAAGACACTTCCAGCTCTTGGTAGCCTTCGTACAGCTCTTCATCTGACAAACCATCTGGTTCGTAATCGGTTGCTTTCACGCCTAGGACGTCCGCTTTGATACGCAAATTGATATCTTTGGTGATCAGTTCAACTTTGACCCGTGGAAATTGCTTTTGCAGAAAGATCGCCGTACCCAAAATACGATTGTCCGCTTTTTCGGTGTTGAATTCGGAAGGAAGTCCGCTGACGGAAAAATCCGAATTGATGTGCACGACCGTTTCCGAGTTATCCAACTGCACGCCTTCGGCCAAAGAACCTTTTTCACGCAGCATATCCACGTAGCGGGAAAACTGACGAGCATTTCGACCGTTCTCACCTGGATCGCGTTTGAAACGATCGACCTCTTCGATGACCGAGATCGGAATGTGAATGTCGGCCTCTTTGAACTTCATCAAAGCCAAGGCATCAAACAAGATGACGTTGGTATCGAGTACAACTTTGCGACGCTTGTTTTTTCCGGATACAGCAGTAGAACCAGCCAATTGAGTTCCCTCCATGGGTTCGAATGAGATGATCGGACCAAAACCGAAACCCCGGCGATCATCGCTAGGACTTAGGTCTTATCTCTATTCGACAACAAGTAAGGGGTTCTGTCTATTGGCATTCTGTGAATTCTCGCCCCCAAAAGGACGACAATTCTGCACAGTGCCAGCTAGTTGGATCTATGAATTGATGTTCGAGACGATGACATCGCCCTTGTCATGCTTCAACGAAGCGCTGACATTTTCGATGAATTTAACGAAATGATGGAGCGCAACATCATTGATAGTTCCACCGACGAATTCACAACCGTGGCGGTGAACTTCTTCGTCTTGAACGTCCGTGATGTGCTTCACTTTCACAACAAATGGAAAGAAGGTTTGGTGATTCAGATACACGCGCATGGCGACCTCTTCACCGACCTGGAAATGGCCTTTCTTGAAGTCAATATCGAAGGCAAGTCCCGAGTCATTGATATTAAACAGAGCCACCTTCATCAGTCCCATGCCCGGAACCACCGTGTGAACGGCGATGAATTCGGTCAAAATGGTACGGCGAACGCGGCGGCGGTCTTCGTCCAGAACTTCCGTACGAATTTCAGTGATATCCACGACTTTTGCGTTCTGATCTGAAGTGCCTTTGCTTGAACCTTGAGACTTAAGACGCGAACGAATGTCGATGATATTCCCCATGAACCCCCCTTATAACCTTCATTCTTATCGGCAGAAAATGTTTCATCTTTAGCCGTTATCGGTTGCTGGACCCCTTAAATCGTCCTAAATTGATTCATAAGATGCGAGTTTTACTGGGAATTGTTCTCAGCCTTCTAATCCACCTCTTTTTGGTTTGGAGTGCGAAATTCGCACCCCTGATCATCTCGCGCTTTGAAGAAAAGCCCATCGAAGTCGAACTGCTCGACGAAGATCCGTCTCAATTTGAGAAAAAACCAAATCAACAAATCGTGACGCAAACGGAAGCTCCAAAAGATTTGCTATCCGAAGATGACGAAGATCAAAACGCTTATCTTTCAGCGATCCGTCAGCGTGTGAAGAAACTGCAGCAAGCGGCGGTCAGCGGTGCAACGGCCAATCGCAGTGCTTCGCCTTCGGAAAAGGAAGATCAAAGCCCGCGCGATACTCGTCCGCAGCAGACGCCGCAAAAAAACCAAAGCTCGCTGGACCCACGTAAGCCGGGAACATTGGACGCCTTCACTCCGAAATATCGAACGATGCCGACACAAGCCCAAAGCGGCAACATGGCCCGCGGTCTTTCAACCATTGGTGATGCTTTGCCAAAGGACATCGAGATCGGTTCATTCACGGCGCTCAACACCGATCAGTATCTGTTTTATTCGTTCTTCTCGCGCATCAACGAAATGATTCGCTTCCGCTGGGAAACGAACGTGCGTGAAAGTATCGACAAGACCCCACCCGAACGCTTGGTCTACAACCCGTCTGGACTTTGGATCACGCATCTGGAAATCCTGCTGAAACCCAACGGCGATATTCAGTCCACACGCTTGATGAAATCCGCCGGCTTCAAAGGTTTTGACCAATCGGCCATTCAGGCTTTTATGGAAGCGCGAGCCTTCCCCAATCCGCCATCCGAAATGGTCGAGTCCGATGGCCTGATTCACATCCAGTATTCATTCCAGGTTCGCTACGAGCCCAAGGTCTTAGTTAAGTCGAGAGATTAGCTCTTCCTCTGTGAGATTCAAAATCCGGTGATAAAATCAAGGGATGCGAAATCTTCTTCTCATATTGACGAGTTCAATCTGTATCCTGACGCTGGGTTCTTCAGCTTTCGCGATGAACACCGAAGTCGGTGTGAACTACTCTTATAAAAAATCGGCCTTCGATTCGGATAACAATAACGAGCAGCAGTCCACTTCCGGCTCTTTGTCTTTTTATTTTTGGGAAAGAGTCGCGCTTGAACTGAGCTACACCAATTCCTTGTACGTGAAAAAAGAAAAGCAGCCCGATTTCGCCGGCGCTTTCCTGCGTACGACGACCCAGTACACGGATGTTTACGGAGCCGACTTGATCTTTATTCTGGCCGATCGCAAGGCTTCGTTTCAGCCTTATCTGAAGGGCGGAGCCGCGCAGGTGAAAGTCCGACAGGTCGTGCAGGACACCGGCTCGAACGCGTGGGAAATCACCTACAGCGGCCTTTCCCCCAGCGTGGGTGTGGGTCTTAAGTTTTTTCTGACAGAAGCCTTCGCCATTCGCGCCAGCTACGATGCCATCCAAACGCCGGTCAATAACGACACCAAGGTCACAGATGTCACGGGACGCATAGGCATCTCATGGATGTTCTAAGATTTCTATTTGCGGTCACCAGCTTGATTCTGCTTTCGGGTTGTCAAATCGGATACTACTTTTCATCGGCTTACAATCAGATGTCGCTTCTCAATCAACGCGTGCCGATTGAAAAAGCCTTGCAAGATCCTGCTCTCAGCGAAGACCAAAAAAAGAAACTGCAACTGGCCGCCAAGGTGCGGGCCTTCAACGAAAATGTTCTGCATTTGAAGGTCACAAAGAATTACACGACCTTCGTGAAACTGGATCGCCCTTACGTCACCTACGTCGTCAGCGCCGCCCCTAAATGGGAATTAAAACATCACCTTTGGAGCTACCCATTCGTGGGCCAGATGCCTTACAAAGGTTTCTTCAATGAAGAGAAGGCCAAAGAAGAAGAACAGGATCTAAAAAAACAGGATCTGGATACGTACCTTCGCGGCGTTTCGGCATACAGCACGCTGGGTTGGTTCAACGATCCCCTGCTGTCGTCGATGCTCGCTTATCCCGAGCACGAACTGGTCAACACCCTGATCCACGAAACCGTGCACACCACTTTGTATATCAAGAATTCTGCCGATTTTAACGAACGCCTGGCGGTGTTCCTGGGCAATAAGGGCATGGAGCTTTACTATCATCAAGAAGAAGGCCCGGACTCGAAAACAGTTCAACAGGCGCAAATGGAAAACGAAGACGACCGTCTCTTTTCCGAGTTTATCTCGAGAGAAATTTCCGATCTCGAACAGTGGTATAAGAATCAATCTGAAAAAAATGAAGAGGCCCGGCAAAAACGCATTCAAGAGATCCAAGCCCATTTTAAAACCGAGCTGGCCCCGCGTTTGAAATCGAAAAGCTACAGCCGCTTTCCCGAACTTTCATTGAACAATGCGCGCCTCCTGGTTTACAAAACCTACATGCAGGATCTCAGCGACTTTGAAAAACTTTATACTCAGGTCGGCGGAGACTTCTCCAAATTTATCGAAAAATGCAAAAGTCTTGAGGCCTCGAAAAATCCAGAAGAGGACTTGAAGAAACTGATCTCTCAGCCCTCTTCTTGATTCGCTACTTCTTAAACTGCTTGTGGCCTTCTTTTTTGGCGTCCAACAATTGATTCAAAAGAATCGAAGCTGTCGCATTGTCATTGGCGCGGAAAGCTTGAGCCATTTGCACGCCCAGCTCGGCTGTCTGATCTAGCGCATGATCATAATCGGCTTTGGTCGCCACTTGCTGATCCGCCGGTAAAGAGGCCATCCAACCCGGCGAGAAAGTTTTCGCATGCAAAGCGAACTTTACAAAATTGTCCGCCTGCACGGCCGAGCTTTCATTCAATTCTGGTTTTTTAACTTGGGTCGCGGCTATTTTCAAAGCCTCGGACATCTGTTTCATGGTGTCCTTCAAAGATGCGGGAAGATCCGCCGCCAAGGCCGAGAAAGACGTCATCATCAAAATCGCAAAGAAAATCTTTTTCATGTTTTCTCCTTTAAAATATCAGAAAGAAAGTTGAGGCCGACTATAGACGAAGTTCTGCGAAATAAAAATACGATACCCGTAAAGACGTCGTTTTCCCTCGCGCATCAGAAACTCTTTTAAAAATATTCCCGATCTCGCAACAAATCAGGGCCGAAAGCCGGCTCCCTGCGCCAATCTCAAGCTCAAAGTCCCGTTGGCGATTACAAAACATTACAGATTCGGCGCCCTCCATGATTTCGTCCGCGCTTTGATTTCAGAATAGAGACACCACCTCAACATTCCCAAATGGAGGTTTCGATGTCTTTCTCTTATGCCGGGCATTTCCGCTTGCTCAAATGCGTCTTGATCCTTTCCGTTATGCTTCTCTGCGCCTGCCGCCAGGATGGGGGCTCGGCTACGAACGCTTCGCCATCAAGCTCGTCCGCGACCGCCCCCCGCGATCCGCAATCGCCAACCAATCCAGATCCCGAAGATCCATCGACCGAAGAGCCCACCAAAGAACCGCCCGTGGCCGAGTATGCATTCGAGCCCCTGGTTTGGGAAACAGCTTCGCGTCCCGTGGCCAAAGAGTGGAGCCAGTACGTGTTCAGCTTGCTAAAAGGGGTCGCAAAGCCGCTGTTAAGCGCTTCGGATTTCAGCCTGTTCTGCCCGACTTACCAGAGTCTCAATGAGAATGAGAAAATCAACGTCGCCGGACAACTGATCGCGGGCATCGTCAAATATGAAAGCGGCTTCAACCCGCTGAACCGATTTCAAGAAAGCACCATGGGAACAGATCCCATCACCGGCCAACCCGTCTGGAGCGAAGGGTTGATGCAGCTTTCTTATCAAGATACGCAGTGGGCTTCGTACTGCAAATTTGATTGGTCCAAGGATCGTCTGCTTTCCGCCACCGATCCGGATAAAACAATTTTAGATCCAGAAACAAACTTGAACTGTGGAGTGCAAATCCTGGCGCGGCAGATACAGAGCAAAGGCAAAATTGTCCTGGCCAGCGGCGCTTACTGGGCCGTTATTAAAAGCAACAACGCCAATGAAAAGATCGATGAGATCGCATCTATCGTATCCAGCCTGTCAGTCTGTCAGTAAGATCGACAGGCCTTTCGCCTGCCAGAGGAGAAATCTCGATTTGAGACGATCGCAAAATTGAATCCTGACACAACATTCCCTTCAGATTTTCCTAAAATGAGCCGACTAGACTAAGGCCATAAGGGGTGTTGCGTGCGGAAGCTTTCAAGTGCAAAGCAAATTGCGGTTGTCGTTGGAACCTTGATGTCGATGGTTGTTCTTTTCACCAGCTTTCAGAACTGTTCAAAGAAAAGTTTTACGACCGATCTGGCTTCGGAAGAAAAAAATGACACTCAAAATATTTGTCTGACCAATCCCAGCGATCCTTCTTGTGCCAATATCTGCGTGTTCAACGGCCAGATTTTGACCGATGGACAGACCGTCACCGCTTATCAAAATTCAAGCGTACCGGTCGGATCGACATGTGTCAGCGAAGTGCGCAAGTGTTCGGGTGGACAACTGTCGGGCTCTTACACTTACGCCAGCTGCCAGGTTGGCAAACCCGCCGCTTGTCTTTTCAATGGCAAAACCATTCCGCATGGCGGAACCGTCGTGGCTTATCAGAATTCAACGGTGGCTTTCGGACAAAGCTGCGTGCAGGAAACCAGAACCTGCAACAACGGTAGGCTCAGTGGCTCGTACAGCTACGAAAGCTGTGCGGTTGGCGGTCCCGCCCAATGTCTTTTCAACGGTCGCGCCATCGCCCATGGCGAATCGGTGATCGCATACCTGAACGCCAGCGTTCCATTTGGACAAACTTGCTCGGCCGAATCCCGCAAATGTATGAACGGCGTTCTGTCTGGCAGCCACCCTTACGGTTCTTGCGTCGTCGGCCAATCTTCACCTTGTTCGTTCAACGGCATGACGATCGCAAATGGCGGTAGCGTCGTGGCTTATCAAAATGCCAGCGTTCCTTACGGCGAATCTTGCGTCAGTCAGACTCGTGTTTGCAGCAACGGCGCTTTAAGCGGAAGCTACATGGCCGGAAGCTGCACACAAAATCAACCAGCGGCCTGCAGTTTCAATGGACAGACGATCGCCCACGGGCAAACGATCACCGCCTATACGGATAGCACGGTTCCTTATGGCAGCAGCTGCCAAGCGCAATCGCGCACTTGTAACAACGGAACTTTGGGCGGAAATTCAGCGGCGATTTATGGAGCCTGCAGCCCTGGCCAACCGATGGCCTGCGTGATTCAAGGACAAACCGTGGCGCACGGATCTTCGGTTACAGCTTATACCAGCGCGAGCGTCCCTTTCGGTGGCAGCTGCCAAGCCCAGACGCGCACTTGCCACAACGGCAGTCTCAGTGGCGATGCACCTTACCTTTCTTGTCAGGTGGCGGGCCCGTCGACATGTTCATTCAACGGCCGAACTTATCAACATGGTGATCAAGTTCAAACCTACGCATCCAGCGTGGTTCCATTTGGATCCACTTGCCAAGCCGAAACCCGCACTTGCTACAACGGCTCGATGACCGGCAGCTGGACGGCGACCTCTTGTTACGTGGAAAGTCCAAAGGGCTGTCAGATCACTTTGTACTCGGCCGGGGAATACGGCGATGACGTTGGCACCGTGTACAATTTGAGCCACGGGCAGACGATCAACGGCTACAGTGTCTACAGCTATACCCAGCGCTACCGCGGTGATTCGGTCCGTTGCGATAACTATCGTCAGACTTTGCAGTGCTACAACGGTTCGATTCAAGGAAACATGTCTTTCAATAAAGTCAGCTGCATGGATATTGAATGGCAGAATCCAGGCTCGCCATTGATGATTCATATGAATTCGAATGTCGAAAAACCCGAGCTTCTGCAGTTCAGCTCGCCGCTCGAAGGAATCATTTTTGATATTCTCGGTGCGAACTCGAAGCCCGTAGCCTATTCACCTTTGCGCATCGGTTGGTATAAATCGGCGCAGTACTTCTTTATCGCGCTTCCGAATAAAAATGGCGAAGTGAAAGGGATCGACGAGCTTTTTGGTGATAACACCAAAGGACCTGATGGTAAATTTGCCGAAGACGGCTACAAAGCTTTGGCCAAGTTCGATCAAAATGGCGACACTTACATCACCAAAGAAGATCCCGTCTTCGCGAAACTTCGCCTGTGGAACGATCGCAATCACGACGGCAAAGCACAACCTGATGAGCTGGTCAGTCTGACGGAGATGCAAATCGAAGTGATCGATCTGAATGCCGATCCGAATTATAAAGAGATCGATATCCATGGCAACGAGACGACTTTAAAGTCTGTCGTGAAAACCACGGACGGCCGCTATCATCTGATGTTTGACGTTTGGTTCCGTTACCTGCCGCTGAAATCGGAGAATCCATGAAAATGCCGAACCGCCCCTTGTGGATCGTTCTTTTATTGATTGTGGCCGGATGGGTTCTATTTCTGGTTTTGAAATCGCCACAAGAAGTGGCGCCGCCACCGGAAACCGCGGCGACAACCACATCGACGTTGCCACCGGAAAGCGAAACAAAACCCGCCGAAACGGAGACGCCGCCATCCCCGGTCGAGAAAAAGGTCCGGCCCCAGACCGAACCGTCAAAGACACGCGACCGAGACACAAAGCTGATCGATGCCCGCGAAAAACAGAAAGTTCTTTCCGAACAAAAAGTTTTCGAAACGACCGATAAGTAAATTTACTCTTCGATGACTTTCGGTGGGGCCATGGGCTCTGTCGATTTTTTCTCTGGAGATGCCAGCATCGTCTTCAGACGATTGGTCAGATCGTTCTTCAAGACGAAATACTGCACGGCTTTGTCATTGCCGAGCATTTTTTGAATGCGATCGGCTTCCTCGATGGAAAGATCGCTGTAGGACTTCAAAAGTCTGCGATGCTCGATCAGAATTTTTTCGCGATCCTTGCTTTGGGTCGCGGTCGACATCTTTTTCAGCGTCGCCTGCAGGTCTTCGTTGATTTTCACACGACGCTGGTTCAAACCGCGCAGCAGATCCGAAAGATTTTTTTCTTCCGGAACTGTCAATTTGAGCTCATCCGAAATTTTCCAGATAAAAAGCTCTTCAACCTTGTTGCGAGAATCGATCGCAAGCGCGGCGCCTGCGACCATCAGAGATAGTAAAAAAACAAGAACCCGTCTGTTCACGCGAAGAGCTTGCCAGTGCGTAAAGCTCCCCGGTACCCCAGATCAACGTGTCTTGGTCACCTTCAGCAAGCTTTCGAACTGCTCCTTGGTTAAATGATCCAAGCTCTGACTGGCCACGTCCACAAAAAAGTCGTGCTCGGTCTGATAGGTCATTAAAACCGACAGATCCTCGGGCTTTTGTTGGGCTTGGGCGGCCATTTGCTGGGAAACATCCCACTGCGTGTTACGACCTTTGTTCGAAACCCAGGACCCGACCGACATCATCAGGGCCAGCACGGCCAGCCCCGAAAATGCCGAGCGAACCCAACGTCGGTGGTGCGCCTGCAGGCGCACACGGGCGGGCGGTTTCATCACCGCGGTTTCAATTCCGCTCATAATTTTATCATGCAGAAAATCCAGCTCTTCTTTTTCAATCTTCGGCAAAAGCTCTGAATGATCTTTTAACAGAGCCTTCGTTTCAGAAATAGATTTCACCAGTTCTTGATCAACCGCAGAATGGCGCAAGAGAGCTTTCATTTCGGCTTGGGTGGCCTCGTCGATTTCTTTCTCGACGTAATCGAGCCACCAGTTTTCGCGACTCATGATTCCACCTCGGCCGTACGGCGTTCAACTTCCATGAAAAAACCTCCGACTTCTTCCGTCCAAGCTTTAAGATCCGTGTGCGATTGCAACTCTTCACGCAGTCTCATCAAAGCATGGCGATAGTTTGCTTTTGCTGTGTCATAAGGACAGTCCATGATCTCGGCGATCTCTTTGAAACTGAGATCTTCGTAGATCCGCAAGGTCAGCGCCGTGCGCTGCTTGAATGGCAGATCCTCGACATGTTTCTGTATCAATTCGGCGATCGCATTATGCAAAAGGCCCGACTCGGCTTTCGCCGCCACCGCCAAAGGCACGTTGTCGATATCCGTTGTATCATCACGACGATCACGCAATTTATTTTTTGCGGTGTTGATCGCGATTTGGAAAAGCCAGCTGCGAAATGTGCTTCGCGCCTCAAAGGAATTCAGCCGCTCGTAAGCTTTAATAAAGCTTTCCTGCACGACGTCTTCCGCAACATCCATGTCTTTGACAAATCTCAAGCTCAAGCGCAGCAAACTCTTCTGATGTCTCCTCACGAGCAGGGAAAATGCCGACCTCTCTCCGTTTCGAACCAGCTGTATGGCATCGTTGTCCGAAATCTCCATCATAGACCATCCCCTCCTGAAAATCGGTTAGCCAACCATGAAAGTTTTCTAGCCATCCTGAGCCCAAAAACCCGATAGACGCCCCGATCATTCTTGCTTAAAGATTGTGCAACAACGAGGCCATACGAAAAAGCAAAATGTCACTAACTAACTGAATTTATTCGTTATTTTCACTATAAGAGATGCTTATGCGCCCGTCTGCGAGCTAATTACCAGCCGTGACTCGGTTTCTGCCAGACTGCTTGGATTTGTACAGAGCTTCATCGGCCCGTTTGAATAGAACTTCCCAGCTGGTTTCACTGACGGTGCGCGAAGCAACACCCAATGAAATGGTGACTGGGATCGTTTTGCCCTCGAATACAAACTGAGTCGTCTCGATGGTGGTTCGAATTCGCTCCGCCACTTCCAGTGCCGTTTTCAGCGGGGTTCCTTGTAAAAGAACCACGAACTCTTCACCACCGTAGCGAGCAAAATAATCGACCGCACGAACCATCTTACCGCCGACGATACCGGCCAATGTTTTCAGAACATAGTCGCCGGCCGCGTGGCCAAAGTTGTCGTTGATCTTTTTAAAGAAATCCAAATCGAAAACCAAAACGCTGAGCTCTTCTGCCAAAACTTCGGAACGCTTCATGGCCTCAGGGCCTTTTTCAAGCAGGGCACCCTTCGAGTAAGCGCCGGTCAGGGCGTCCTTCTCGGCTTTTTCGTTCAGTTCTTTATTGGTGATAGCTTCCAAATTTCCGCGTTCCAAAAATTTGAAAATCACATTGCCGGTCTTGATCTGATCGTTGTTTTGCAAACGATACGGAGTCATATCCGCCAACATCTTGCCGTTGATGATGGTCTTATTCGAAGACCCCATATCCATGATCACCACATCTGTTCCCGCCACGTTGATGCGCGCATGCGATCGGCTGACACTTTTATCATCGATGAAAATCTGGCATTCGACTGAACGGCCGATGATGCATTCGGCATTGGTCAACGGAAACTGTTTTCCGACGTAGCCGGTGGGACCCATCAAGACGACAAGCGCCGGCGGAGCTTCATCCGCGGCTTTCATGCGACCCTTGAAGGTGTCGGACATGACTATACTTGTTTTCTCGAATTCATCACCACTTGGAACCATGGATTTCTAGTATAAAATTGAACCGGCTCCGTGCACAAGATTAGGATTGTAAAATTTGGCGCGCGAGTCTTTTGCCCAGCTCGACCCCAGGTTGGTCGAATGCATTCAAATCCAGCATTTCGCCAAGCCCCGCCACGACCAATTGCCAGGTCATCAGCTGGAAACCCAAGGACTGCGGCGTGACGTTTTCAATCTGCAAGGTCAAAGTCGATATGCCACGCTCATTCAAGGCTTGCCGTGTTCCCTGAGCTTGCGCCGAGATCAGCTGCCCCATGCTGTGACCGTTAAAGAAATCCTGGCCTTTGAAATAAGAGTTGTGAACCGCATCTCCCGACGTTTCAACGTTCGAATAACGACAGAAAAGAATCAGTTTGTCTTTAGCCCCATCCATCAGCTGCTGCAGCAACGAATGCTGATCGCTGGAACCGATTCCAAAGACCGGAGTGCTGACCCGGGCGGCGGATTGACCTTTGCGATTTTCGGTTTTCGCCAAAGACTCGGCCCAAAGCTGCTGCAACCAGCGGCCAAAGCTGACATAGCAAGAGTTGTAGAACCAAAAGAACGTGATCCACTCGGAACGCTGAAAGCTGGCGTGAACTTGCGCCATCAGATCGGCGATCAACGCTTCGCTTTTCAAGGCTTGAGACGCACCTTCCTGGAAAGCTTTCACCGACAATCCCATAAAGGCCATGGGAAACATACCGACAGCGGTCAGTACGGAAAATCGCCCCCCGACATCGACCGGAATTTCCAGGCACTGCATGCCATACTTTTCGGCCCAATCGGTCAGCGGATTGCTGCGCTTTTCAGAGATGACGATCGCGTGGAATGGATCTTTTGTTTTTTGGTACTGCGCTTGAATTAAATCGGCAGCCACCAGCGTTTCGATGGTCGAACCCGATTTCGAAACGAAAGCCCAAGACGTCTTGGCTGGGTTGCGGATCCGTTGCCACATTCTTTCAAATTCGATGGGATCGACGTTGTCACAGAAATAAATTTGCTTCGGCGACCGTGGATCTTCGAAAATTTCGTAAAGAGCTTTCGGACCCAATGAGCTTCCACCCACACCGACAACCACCAGCTCGTCTGAAATCTGAGCATGCTTTTGACCGGCGGCTTCGGCGGCTGCCCACAAATCCTGACGCTGCGGAAGGTGAAAGAAGCCCAAATCTTGGCGCTTCAAGACGCTTTGCAAAGCTGCTTTGCATTGGTTTTTAGCTTCGCTCGAGACGGAATGAAGGGCATCGACCACTTGAATCATAGGGTCTGAGTTTCCCCGAAGAATTACGAAACGGCAACATCTTCCTCGATGCGGTGATAGCCTTTCCACTCTTTCAGGCGGCCGCGCGGACGTCCCCCGTCTTCGGGATACTCGATCAGAACGTAGGTCAGCTTGGTGATTTTCCCCAGCGAGACCACATCCAAAGAGGTGATCTCCGTCCAAGTGCCTGTATTAAAATATTCTTTATCCTGCGCCCACTGGCGGTACTGGTAAACATGGCTGTGACCGAAAATCACCGTGTGCACGCGCTCGTCCCCCAAAACCTTACGTGCGGATTCGGTGAGATCGGGGAAAATCGCGCTTTCCAGAATAATTTGAAACAGCTTCTTAAACGACCAACGCCGGCGCGAATCCGTTTTCATCGCCGAATTGATGAAATAAAAAATCGTCTTCCACACGGTCACCATGGTCATCCAAGTTTCATTCAAAACGGACCAACGCAGCATCTGTGAAAAGGGCCGGATTTTATCAATGAACGGATACTTGTGTTTAATACTTAGAACATGTTCAACAAAGAAAAGCGAACCGAAGGGCAGATTCAAAATTGGCTCGGCCAGATTCTTTTTCAGAAAAAATCGGCGCGGATCCAACCGATTGGCCGATTCGTGCATATGACCGTGCTCGATATGAACGCCATCAAAAAAGTGCACGATATTTTTATAGCGAATGTTGGTGCCGACGATCTGGTTTAAATATTCGCGGCAAGCGGGCCACAGCATCGCCTGATCGTGATTGCCAACAATATACGTAACCGTATTACCAGGCTTCGAAACAAAATCGGACATCGCTTTGAACACGTTCTTATGACCATCCAAAATGGTCTTTAATATATCCAGACAAACGCCTTCGGTCAGAACCGTCAGAAAGTGGCCCTTGTAATCGACTTGCAGGAAATTCAGAAAATCGCCATTGATGATCAGCTCGACTTCGTATTCGCGAAAAGCGCCCGAGGAATAATAATGCAGAAATTCGACCAGCTTATCGCCGTAATAGAATTCTTCCAGCGGATTGGTGCCACCACCCGGCAACGTCCGGCCTTTTCCCAAATGCAGATCGCTGACCACAACCTTGATCTTCTTCGGCGCTTTTTCCGCCGTCTCTTGTGAATTGACATTCGATGAGTCGAGTGGGGTGAGCTCAGCCATGGCGGGAAAGTTAATCCGCTTTTTTTATCGGAGTCAAAGTGATTGATGTGCTCGTGCCTTCGTTGACTTCTAAATTCGTCAGGGCCAAACGCAAGGCCCGAACGGTGCGTGCAAACTGATCCTGATTGGCATCGATCTTCTGCCCCAGCTCGATCACTTTGTTTTGATAGCTTTCCAGCTCGGCCTGCAAGTTTTCGGTCTTACGTTTCAAATCCAAGATGGTTTCATCTTTTGCACGCAGCAAGGCGGTCCGCTCGACCTTGGCAAGCTCCAGACGATTTTCAAGCTCGCGCTCGCGCACGCGCACCTTGCGCAGATCATTGGCCAAGCGGCTTTCCAGCTCCTCGACTTTGCTACGCAGGCGATGAATCTCGGTGTCTTTGGCAATCAATCCGTCTTTGAAGATGCGAAGCTCTGACTCGTTCAGTTCTTTGAGCTCGTTCTTCTGTTTTTCCAGATGCAAAGATTTTGAGATCAGCTCGTCGATGCGATTTCGTGAGATCTCGCTTGCCGATGTCAGCATCTCGTTTTCTTTGCGGTACTTTTCGATGTCTTTTTCAAGTTCCAAAATTCGCTGCTGGGCCACCTTCAGGTTTTCCGCACGCGAAAACTGATTGTCGAAAGCGGCACTTCGCGGCGGCGCCGCTTGTGGAGCTGGGGTTGAAACCGGAGCCGAAACACGAACCTCTTGCTGTTGGTGATGCGTTCTTGTGGGTTTCGTTTGACGAGTCTCGGGTTCGGATTTCTGCAGCGGAACCGTCAGCTCGGATTCATCTTCGATTGGCGGAACCACAGCCGGCATTGCGTCTTCGAGTCCGTCCAATTTTGGCGGTTGAATCGAATCCATATTGCGAGCCGCTGATTTGAACGGAGTCGTCTTATTGTCTTCAACGTAGAATTCGGCACCGATCTGAATCGAGTTCTCGTCTTCATCCGAATCAGAAGAAGAGCTTTCTTGTCCCAGCACGGTTGTCTTGTCGTTTTCTTCTTCGCCCAGATCGAGCTTCAGATCTTCAGCAGAAAATTCGCCAGACGCTTCGATCCCGTTCGGACCGATGCGCAAACTCTCTTCGTTCGACTGATCTTTCAGATCATCGAGCAGAGAATTGATCAGCTGTTGCTTTGGCTTTTTCGCTTTTTTCGTCATATGCCTGAATCAACTATCGGAAACTTCAGGCCTTTTCTAAAGCATCGCCACCCTTGGGATGGCGATTATTTTGAACTGAGCTTAGAATTTGATAACGTTCAGGTACTTTTCAAGCCGTTGGTCCAGTTCCTTCAGGGTCGTCTTCGACAAAGCACCCACACTAAAGTCCTGAATCGTAAAGCTCGCCAGCACGGTACCCTTCATGCAGGCCATTTTTAGATCAGCCACGGTTGGCTGACGACCCAGACTTGCCAGGTATCCAAAGAATCCACCTGCAAAGGTATCACCGGCACCAGTTGGGTCTGTGACTTTCTCGATTGGGACCGCTGGCAGAATGAAATAGCCCTGTTCTTGAGTGTACATCACAAAGCCGTACTCGCCGCGCTTGATGACCAAAGCTTTCGGTCCCATGGCGCAAACTTTGGGAGCCGCTTCGATGGCATTACCAGCACCCGTCAGCATCATCGCTTCGTGTTCATTGATCAGAACGACGTCGACTTTCTTCAAAACTTTTTTCAGATCATCCAATTTCGAAGTGATCCAGAAATTCATGGTGTCCATACCGACAAACATCGGCTTTTGCACCTGCTCTAAAACTTTGACCTGAAGATCCGGAGAGATATTCGCCAAAAAGACGAACTTTGAATCGCGGTAGTGCTCTGGCAAGTTCGGATTGAAATCGGCAAAGACATTCAAATCTGTCGCACGCGTGATCGCTTCGTTCATGTCGCCTTCGTAATATCCCGACCAGTGGAAGGTTTTTCCTTTTGCCACCGTCATGCCAGAAGTATCGACGTTGCGGCTTTTTAGCATTTCGAAATCTTTTTTCTCATAGTCTTCGCCGACCACACCGACCACACGCACGCGTGCAAATAAAGATGCTGCTAGTGAAAAGTAATTCGCAGATCCGCCCAAAGCGCGATCCACTTTGCCAGATGGAGTTTGAATTGAATCATAAGCCAGACTGCCAACAACCAAGATTTCAGACATTGTATTTACCTCTTTTCGAAGAAGGAAATATCGCCTGTTACACCCGGTTTGGCAAACGAGGACTTGAGGATTTACCCCCGGCGGCAAGGGCTCACGAGCGCACCAACAGGATAATGAGTCCCCACCCTCAGATCAGGATTCCCTATTCCTGATTCCGTATTCCTGATTCCTGATTCCCTATTCCTGATTCCTGATTCCTGATTCCCTATTCCTGATTCCTGATTCCTGATTCCTGATTCCCTACTCCAAATACTGGACTGAATGCGGATGACCGTATTCCGCTCCGAATACAGCGCACTGTTACCCTCCAACCTCCGCATTCCTTTGACAGCCTCTTATCCTCGCGCCACCCCGCAAACTCTTCTTCCCTATTCTCCATTTTTTCTATTCTCCATTTTTTTACCCCATCGCTGAATTTGATTTTGACTCTTCGTGCTTTCCAAACTATACACTCGACATGGCAAAGCAAGCTCGCCAACTTTCTTTTCTTAAACCCACCAAACAGGAGATGGGCGGCCTTCTTTTGAAAGGGAATCCTCGGCACAAAAGGCCTTTTCATTCTAAAAAACCTTTGCATGTGATTTTAAAATCCACGCTTTGCAAGGGTCGCTTTTCGATGCTGCAACGGCGATATCAAAAGCGCATTCAGGCGACTTTGAACTTTTATGCCCGCAAGAACCATCTCAAGGTTTATCGTTTTCAGAATGTCGGGAATCATCTTCACATCGTTTTGCAGGGGCGTAATCTTCAAAATTATTCGGCCTTTATCAAGGCCTTCTCGGGCCGAATTGCGCAGGTGATGCTGAGGGAAATGGGTTTTGAACGCATGGGTGGAAATCCGAATCAAAAAGCTTCGGTCGAACGTCCGAAATTTTGGGACTATCGTCCTTTTTCCCGAGTCGTTGGATGGGGAAAAGACTTTGCCATTATGAAGGACTACATCCTGAAGAACACATTGGATGTTCTGGGTCTTGCCCGCACATCAGACAATTTGCAGCAGCTCAAGGAATCGATCCGCATCTTACGGGCTCAAGGCCCACCGGCTTCCGATCTTGAGCCTCTTGGCAAGATTTACGAACAACAAATTTGGGTCTGAAGCAAGAGCAGCAAATACTGTTTAAGGAAATGCAGGGATGAGCTCATCCGACTGTGATTGCCCGACGTCCCATACCAATTTTTCATCAAAGCAGGTGCTCGCCATTAAGGCGTCGGGCGCATATCGGCCTTGGTGAAGGTCGATCCGATTCTCGAGTTCGAGATATCCATGGTGCGCGGTTTGTTTTCGAATTCTGACGTCAGCTGACCGCAAGCCGCAAAGATATCGCGACCCATCGTGCGACGAAGCAGAACGTGCGAACCCAAACGGATCAGCTCGTCCTGGAATTTTTCGATCTGACGATCTTCTGGACGCTCGAAACCTGACCCTGGATGCTCATTGAACGGAATCAAATTGATTTTGCACGGAATGTTTTTGGTCAGCTGGTGCAGCTCACGCGCTTGCTCGAGCTTGTCTGTCACGCCCTTCAGCATGACGTACTCGAAGGTGACCTTATCGCCTGTCTCTTCGCAGAACTGACGGCAAGCCGCCAGAAGATCTTTGATCGGATAGCGCTTATTGATTGGCATCACCTGCGATCGGATTTCGTCGTTGCTGCCGTTCAGGCTGACCGCCAGACGAACCTTGTTGGCGGCGATTCGCCACATCTCAGGAACCAGGCCTGAGGTGGAAACCGTGATCTTGCGGCGAGACAGATTCATACCCCATGGATCGTGCAGAACTTCGATGGATTTGAAAACGGCATCTGGATTGTCCAGCGGCTCGCCCATACCCATAAAGACGATATTGGAAAGGCGCTGGCCCTCTTTCAAGCAATCGCTGACCTGCATGAACTGACCGACGATTTCGTGGGTCTGCAGACGGCGCTTTAATTTTTGTTTTCCAGTGAAGCAGAACTTGCAAGCCATGTTGCAACCGACTTCGCTGGAAATACAAAGGGTCAAACGATCTTCGGCTGGAATGACCACGGCTTCAACAGTGTTGCCATTGCCGACATCGAAAAGAAATTTTTGAGTGCCATCGATCGAAACCAGGTGGCTGACGACTTTCGGTAAAGAAAAATCCAACAGACCTTTCAGCTCTTCGCGAAATTTCACCGACAGATTGCTCATCTCATCGAAGCTGGTGATGCGTCTTTCGTAAACCCATTTGAAAATTTGCTGAGCGCGGAACTGCTCTTTGCCAAGGCCCTTTAAGAAAGCACGAAGGTCGTCCTGAGTCAGACCGTAGAAGTTTTTTGGACCTTCTTCTTTGGTGACCAAAGTGCCACCCAAATTGTTTTCGTAAGCGGAAAACTGGGGCTTAAATTCTGTATTTGCAGTAGGGCTTGCCATAGACTTTTGGGATCCTTTTCCGAGAGCGCCTTTGTAGCACAATTCGGCCTCTGGCTCCATAGAATTCCCGCGGATTGTCATTGTTATAACCTATTGAAATAACAAGGGTATGACCGAATCAAAGCCTGCAAATTGGCAAGTTTTAGAGCTTCAAAAGCAAAACCCGAGTCTTTTGGACTCGGGTTTCGTTGAGATTCAATCTCGAATTTAGCTTCAATTAGAACGCTTCGAAGCTAAGGTTGAAGGCCGGGTCGACCGCCATCACACCTTCTTTTTTCATCTTCTCGACACACTGATCGATCGACGTATCGTAACCATAGTTTTCGTTATCGCCGTATTTCTGCTTACCGCACTGTTTATCAACCAAGCGCGATTCTGGAGAGAACTTGCTTGGGGTCAACATCACGTCCGCTGATTCGAATGCGTCTTGCGCTTTGTCTTTCAGGATTTCTTCGAAGATCTTCAGCACGCCCGCATACTTCTTTCGCAAAGCATCTGGGTTCTTTGTGCGACTGATCCAGTAATCGATGAAATGTTTTGTCATCGCATCAACGTCGACTTTGTGATCTTTCTTCGTCCATGCACCTGCGGCGTACGTCGCAAACATGCTGGATTTTTCAACGATCGTTCCGTTGCGTTGCAATTCGTTGATGTATTCGCGGTAATCAGCCGCCAAGTCTTTTACGTTGCGCAAATAAACACCGTTGTTCGAATCCATGTAATAGCTGCGAACGTCCGCGTTGGCAGATCCATCGATCATATCGTCACCCAACAAAGAAAGCTTGGTGTGCAATGACTGGGTCTGTCCATTTGGTACAGTGTATTCAAAGTAGCTGAGCTGAGCGCTGCGACCTGGAGTGTATGAATCCAGATATTTATTGAAGATCGCCTGCATCTGTCCGCGAGCGAAGATATTGATGATGTTCAAATCTGTCGTCTCGAAAGAGTTGGTGATGATTTTCAACTGAACCTTACCGCAATTCCAAGTTCCGTCGACCATTTTACCGATCGTCTTCACCATTGAAGATGAAGGAAGCAAGTAGGCCGAGTGCAGGATCACGCTTGTCTCTTTGCCAGAAGCACATGCGTTTTCCATCCCACGCTGCCACAGGTGCGACATGTATTTACCGGTCGCAGTCTCGTTACCGGTGAAAGCACCGAAAGTGCGCTTCACCGAGCTATCTTTACGCGTGTTCAAGTTTTCGATGTACGTGATCAGCGCCGAGTTCAAATCGTTTGCTGACAACTCGTCTGATTTGTTTTCGCCACGGAAAGAAATCAGATTCTTCTTCTGCTGCGAAGGAACAGCGTAAGTCGTCATGTATTTTTGCGCACGGATTTGGGTGTTCTTGCCAACTTCCATCGCACGCGCTTGCGCTTTTTGCTGAACATCGGCCATACCTTGCGGTGTCGCCAGGCTCATAAAGAATTGCTGAATGCACTGCTGCGCCTTTGGATCCTGTGGGTTTCCGCAAGCCGCGACGCCGACTGAAAGATCAAACGGAGCGACCGCATCCATTTCTTTTGTCGTGGCAACGATTTCCGAGAAATTCCAATTGCGCAGGTAAGCCGCTACGATTTCCTCGCCGCCAGAGGCAACTTCACCGAAGAAGTCCGTATCGCGGAAAAGATACTTTTGCTTTTCGTTACCTTTCAAAGCTTTCAAGAATTCCGTTTTCAAGTGGTAAGAATCTTCAATATTACGACCACCCAATTGGAACATATAACGACCTTCACCCACGTCAGCCACGATCAGTTTTTGGTGAGTGTAATCCGAGATGTGATCCCAATCGTCTTTGTTTTCTTTTTGCATGCTGTTCAAAGGCAAGAAACCAGTCACCAAGTTGATGCTTGGATCGATTTCGTTCGCCAACTGAGAGATCAAGTTCTGTAGCGAAAGCGCTGAAGAAATTGAGCCAGCTTTTGCTTCTTTAGCTTTCTTCGCACCCTTTTTGAAATCGTCTTGCTTTGCTTTGTCGGCTGTCGCTACTTTTTGTGCATTCTCGACATCGATCTGCTGTCCGCCAACAGTTGCAACCTGCAGGCCTGGACCGTTTTTCGTGTAATAGCTAGACAGATACAGTTTCTGCATCAGCTGCTGCTGCGGCGTGAACTTGCCAGCTTCGACAATTTTTCTTTTTTCGGCTTCGCAAGCTTCACGTTTTGAAGCGACTTGATTTTCGTGCGAGCAAGGCAGTGTCAAATAATAAGCGTCTCGTTGAATGCCAGCTGAAGGCTTATTATAGAAGCGAACTTCGATATTGCCTTTACCTGCGGCTTCCAGGAAGCGGAACAGATCCATTTTGGCATAGTTTGTCGCCAAATCGACCATGATGTGAACTTTCACACCACTGCTCGCTTTTTCGATCAAAGCGGCATTGAAGACAGAAGACGTGTAGTCATCTGAATAAATATAATATGTCAGATATAGGTTTGTTTTCGCAGCTTTGATGATTCTCAACTTCGATTCGAAAGATGCATCGTTGTCGATGATCAAACGACCTGAAGTCAGCTTCAGTCCGCGAGTTGAAGATGCTGACACAACATCGCTGTCTGTCAGGTTGCGCGCTTCGCCCGTGTAGTCCGAGCTCACGCCGCGTTTGGTGGCTGTCGTACAGGCCGCGATGATCACGCCAGAAGCGACCATCAAGCCCATGCCGGTCTTGAAATTCATACTTATGTTCTCCTCATCCTTGAGTTTTGGATTTTACAGACTTTTTCAGTCTAGACGAATTTTGAAATAAAGGTCTTTAAGTTTATGAACGGACGGTCTTGCAGCAGGACGTGCGTCCTGCTTTTTCAACCAAGGTCCAGGAGAATCTTACAGGCTTTCGATATATTGGCGCAGGTCATCCGTCGTGCAAGGCACGCAGCCCACCTGACCGACGACCACACCGGCCGCGAAATTGGCCAGCATACAAGCTTCAGTCAGCGACAATCCCGACACCACCCCCAAGGTCATCGTCGCGATAACCGTATCACCGGCACCCGTGACGTCGAAAACTTGGCGTGCGTAAGTCGGAACTTGCACCATTTGGTTGTCCGAGAAAATGATCATGCCGTCTTTTCCACGGGTCATGACCACTTGCTTCGCCCCTGTGCGAGACTGCACAGCGCGCCCCAGATCGATCAACTTATCCGGATCGTCACGAAGCTCGTCGTAATCCATTCCGGAAAGCGCGATCGACTCGGAAAAATTTGGCTTTACCAAATCCACGCCGGCATAGAAATCGCCCGAGTTGGTTTGGTGAGGATCGACAAACACCTGCTTTTTGTGAGCATGCGAAAGCTTTACGATTTGCTGCAAAAGACCGCGGCTGACCACGCCTTTGGCATAATCTTCGATGACAACCGCATCGATCTTTTCGATCAAGGACTGAACTTTGCTAAGAACTTTGGCTTCGGTTTCGGCCGACAAGAAGTGACGGATTTCACGATCGACACGCACCAGGTGGTGGTGCTTGGCCATGACCCGCGTTTTACGCGTGGTCGGACGCTTGGGATCCGCAATCAAATGCGAAGTATCAACACCATTTTGACGAAACAGGTGCACCAAAAGGTCAGCGCCACCATCCTGGCCGACAACGGAAACCAGAACAGGCTCCCCACCCAGGCTTTTGATGTTTTGGGCCACGTTGGCGGCCAAGCCCAAACGCAAATCTTCTTTTTCCACATCCAAAATCGGCACCGGAGCTTCGGGGCTCAGGCGGCGAACATCACCCAGGATGTATTCGTCCAAACCGACATCGCCGATCACCAGGATCTTTTTCCCAGCCAATTTTGGCAGGTGATCCAAGAGTTTCTTTTTTTCAGCGTGGCCGGCAGTGACGACGGGAATGGAATTCAATTTTGACATGGGAACACTTAATCCTATATTCACAGTCCATGTCAAATAGAGGCCTGATTTACACACCTCAGTTCGTCAAAGCGAAAGAGAAGGAAGCGATTTTTGCTTACCTGCGCGGCCTGCATCCGATTTGGGAGATGCGCTTTTCAAAGCACAATCCGCCGCCCAATGGTGGCGCCAATCGTCGTTTGCTGCGACCGGTGTACTGGCTTGGCAATTGGCAGTTCGCCTGCCTGGATTATTATCATCCACCCAAAGGACTGTACAATCGCTGTGTTCAAGCCGAAGGTTTTCCGCCTGTGTTGGCTGAGCTGGTTTCCAAAATTGAAGGCATCGTACATGACCAATTCTTGGAAAAAGATGTTCCGCACAATTGGCATCTCAATACCTGTTTGATCAATTATTACGGCTCGCAAATCGAAGCCGATGGCAAACGCAACGATGTCGCCCGCGTGGGCGAGCACCGCGACTTTGAGCCGGGCCCGGTGGCATCGATTTCCCTAGGCGAGCGCGCTTTGTTTCAGTTTGTTTCTTCCAAGGGCAAACAGTCGCAAAGCCAAGTTGTCCTGCAACAGTGGTTGGATGATTGTTCTTTGCAAATTTTTGGTGGAGATCGTTTTAAAAAGCAGCTCTTTCACCGCGTGCAACGGGTGGAAAAGAAGCTTTCTCCGATCCCTGGACTGAACACCCCCGAATTCGAAACCCGCCGAATCAATTTTACGTTTCGCTACGTGCCCGACGATCACATCGTGACCTACTCGCGATTGCCGCAGCCTCAGCAAGAGGACGTCGAGCCTTACGTCCGAGAGCTGGCCCAGCACTCGCCCTTTTTTCAAGAAGCGCTTTTGACAGGTTCCCCGTCCTCTCCTTAAACTTGAAAGCAGGATGGCGAGCTTTCAAACTTTCATTCAGCGTGGGCGGCTTTGGATCGCCACTTTTCTGATCACCCTGGTCTTCATCCTTCCCAATATCTGGTCCACTTATTTCAATCAAAATTTTGTCTACCCCAAGTGGGTTCTTTTCGATTTTGCCATCGCCCTGGCGGCACTTTTTTTGGCATTTGAAAATCGCCTGCGCCTGCCGACAAAAAAAATGCTGATTTTAACATGCGCCTTGGCCTTGTTGCGCTTGATCCCCGTCCTTTTCAATTTCAACTGGGTGACGGCTTCAAGCTACGTCTACGCGATCGCGATGGCGATCACGGCGATTTACTTTGCCAGCGTTTGGCGCGACCAGAAATTAAAGATGCAAAGCTTTTTCTGGCCCTATCTGATTTCAACTTATGCGATCTCGGCCCTGGTGCTTTACCAATTTGTGAATTCTCGTCTGATCAATGGCAATCCAGATCCGCTTTTTTACAGCGGACCTTTCGGCAATATCAACATGATGTGCGAATACCTGATCTTCATGCTCCCGTTTGGCATCCTGCTGATGCGCCAGCTGAGCGGCGGCTGGCGTTCGTGGCTGATGCAAATCGGGGTCACCGCCTGGATCACGATCTTGATGATCGGCCAAAGCCGATCTGCCTGGATCGGGCTTGCGATCTGTTTTATCTACTGCCTGTGGCGCGGGCTTTCGAAGCGCGAGTGGGTCAGCTACGGCATCGGGCTTGTGATTTTTCTTTGCGTGCAGCAGGTGCCTTATCAAGGCTCGGATTACGGCTTGGCGAAATCGGGATCTTTCGCGAAACGCCTGACCTTGTATCACGGTGCCAGTCGCATGCTTCTGGATCAGCCTTTGGGAATCGGCGGTGGCGAGTTCGAATACGGCTACATTCCTTACCAAATGACGACGCTGGAAGCCCCGGTTGAAAAAGAAAAATTCAACACTCCCCACAACGAGTTCTTAAAATGGGGAATCGAAAATGGCTGGGCCTTCTTGATCGCGATCTGCTTCTGGTGGCTGATCTTGGGAATTCAAGTGTGGAAAATCCAAGCCCCGCGCGAACTGCAAACCTTCTACCGAACATCGTATCTGGTTCTGGGCCCACAGATGTTCTTTCAGTTTCCATTCGAAAATCCGGCTTCGTGCTTAGCCACCCTCTTCTTGATTGGCCTGATGCTCTCAAGCGGCCCGGGTATCGATTGGCCTCTGAAAAAGTGGGCCCGCGCCTTGCTGATGGCGTTTGCCGCACTGTTATTTGTGAAAGCTTCGACACAGACTTACTCGCGTTGGGTCGAGTCGCAGTACTTCGAAGATCGCGACGCCATGAAATCCGCCTGTCACGTCGACCGCTCGAACTGGCGAGTGTGCTTCTTGTATTCAATGTCACTCTTGGATTTTTATCCCGAAGATGCCCATCGTGAAATCATCACCCAGCTGGAGCAAAGGCCTTTCGACTTCCACGCGCTGAGAGCTCTGGGCTTTTATTACATCAACTCGAAAAAACTGAAAGAGTCCTGCGAAATCGCCCACGTCTATGATTCGTTTTTCTTGGGAGCCAGCCTCTTCACCCCTTTTGTACGCGACAACTGCCGCCAAATCGACAATCCCGTCCCGTTCAAAAGCAGCGAAGATTTCAACCGTGATTACCGTCAGTGGCTGGAGCGGTATTTGTAGCTAGGGCGCGCGGGCTGTGCGCCAGCGGAAAATCACATCTGAACCCACGATCCTGGCGTCGATGTTCTGATAGGCCCAGCGTTTTAGCAGGCTGGCTTCGGCCGGCGAGCGGACGACGCTTTCAACTGGAAATTCCATTTCTGAGAGCGGAAGCTGCGCCGACATTCGGGGAGCCATCAATTTTTCGTACCAGTTGGGCCAGAATTCACGATCGAAGCGCACGCTGACCACCAAGGCCGATGACATTTCTTGCACGTCGAAGCTGAGATCCAGGTTCGGTGCTTTGTTTTGGAAATCGGCGATCACGTTGGCCGGCAGCGGCAGGCGCACCTCTTTGATGTCTTGCTCGAAGCCGGGGCTCATTTTCAAGACAAAGCTTTGCAGCAGCGTCGAAATCGCCGCCCAGTCGTAAGAAATTGGCAGCGAGCAATGGTAGCCCTCTTGAAAAGTGTAGGCATAAACGTTCGAGCTTGCCAGGTTCATGCGGCCGTCTTGCAAGCGGCCCGTGTTGATAAACCACGAGACAATCGGATCTTTTTGGGTCGCAAAAATCAAAATGGGCGTGTGCACTTTTTGAAACCACGGCCAGAAATTATTCAGCTTCCAAAACAAGGCTTCGGGCGTTTTTTCCGAGGCGAGCCATTGTTTCATCTGTGGCGGCAGCTCGATGCTTTCAAGCTTTCGATCCGTGGCGATCAGCGGACCTTTGTAGTTTCGCTGCATCCAATTGAAAAACTGCGGGATGAAAACCGAATCTTGCAGCTCGGGGATTCGCTCTTTTAAAAGCTTCAACCGGCGCGACGCCCAGTAGTTCATCAGATCCATCGAAAGCCCCTGGCTCATATGATAATCCAAGGTGTCTTGCATGTTCATCAAGGGACAGAAACCCATCACACTTTGCACCAGCGGGCGGCCACTGGGCCCGGGATTGAGTTCTCCTAAAAGAGCGCTGAACAAGGCCCCCTGCCCGCCCAGACTGACCCCGGCGATATGCACGGATTGAATAAATTTTGACATCGGCTCTCGTGGATCTTGCAAAGCGCGCGCAAGCCAGAAGTTCTGTAGGCCTTCGTCGAATCCGCCCAAGGCGTAAGCGCGATTGTGTTTTAAAAATTCCGAGCCAGAAGAGCTTTCCAAAACCAAAACGTTAAACGGGGTCTGTTCGAAGAGCTGAAAGAAAGCCGAGCGCTCGGGGTAGAACTCTTGCGTGTTCGAAAAAATCCCCGTGCGCAAAATCACCAGTGGTCTTTTTTTGCCATCGGTCTTCATCGCCAGCAGGCCCTTGAGCTTCACATTGTTCGGCAGATGAAAGAGCACATGGCGGCCGTAAGGATAGCGATTCGGGTTGAGCTTGAAACTCATCATCCCGAAAGCGTTGGACAGCACATCGGTCCACAGCGTTTGCCACTGGGGGTGGCATTCGGCGATCAGCTTCTGCATTTCGGTCTTCCAGCTGTCGACCGGCACATCGGAATGTAGAAACCGGCGCTGCCAGACCCGCGGGTCACAGAGCTCGATTTGACGCTGGGGCTTCCCCGTGGGGTCCCATTTCAGGGCCTCGAGCTGGATCAAACGCGCCAACAGCGGATAATCGCCTAAGGATTCATCAAAATAAGGGCTGCTCTCGTCGACGACTTCCATGACGAGTGAATTGAGTTGGTTGAAAAAGGCGACGCGATTGGCACTGAGGAAGCTGCGCGGAGGGTCGGCTGCCCATAAAGGCAGCGAAACGAGCAGTCCACTGACAAACGCCAAAATCCGTTTCATCCAACCAGAGTATCAGAGTTTTCCTGCGCTTTCATCAGTTTGCGTCATAATGGCGGAGTGCGCCTCGGCTCGACTCAAACACAGTTCACCTTTACCATCATCGAACTGAATACAAACTCTAGCGACATAAGCCCTATTGGAGAACGCATGTCTGACCACAACCACGCTGTCGAAGCTCACCTGAGCCACCCTCTTTTTCAAAATGCCCTCGCTTCTATTGATGAAGGTGCCGCACTTATCAATTGCGATAAGAACGTCCTTGAACGACTGAAACGTCCCAAGCGCAGCATCGCAGTCAGCGTGCCGGTTCGCATGGACGATTACACGGTGAAAGTTTTCACCGGTTACCGCGTTCAGTACAACTCGACTTTGGGACCTTACAAGGGCGGTATCCGTTACCACCAAAACGTCGACATGGGTGAAGTTGTCGGTCTTGCTTGCTTGATGACCTTGAAAAACTCGGTGATGGGTCTTCCCTACGGTGGCGGTAAAGGTGGGATCACTGTCGATCCAACCAAACTGTCACGCACGGAAAAACAAAATCTCACTCGTCGTTTCACTTCGGAAATCGGACCTTTCATCGGACCGACCAAAGATATTCCGGCTCCGGACGTTGGCACCGATTCGCAAACCATGGCTTGGATGATGGACACTTATTCGCAAGAGTCCGGCTACGCTCAGCCAGGCGTTGTGACCGGTAAACCCGTTGAAATCGGCGGTTCATTGGGCCGTGCCGGTGCGACAGGTTTGGGTTGCATTTACGTCGCCGAAAAAGCTTTCGAGAAACAAGGTAAAACTTTGCGCGGCTCGACCGTTGCGGTTCAAGGTTTTGGTAACGTGGGTTCGCACGCCGCTCAGTACGCTTTCGAGCGTGGTGCAAAAATCATCGCGGTCAGCGACGTCAGCGGCGGCATCTTCAATGGCGACGGTCTGAACATTCCGGACGTGATGGAATACATTCAGAACAACCGCGTGTTGAAAGGCTATCCGAAAGCACAACCGATTTCGAATGACGATCTTTTGTTGCTTGAGTGCGATGCCCTGATGCCTTGTGCATTGGAAGGCGTCATCGACACGAAAAATGCAGAACGCGTGAAAGCGAAAATGATCATCGAAGGCGCCAACGGTCCTGTGACCAACGATGCGACAAAAATTTTGCACCGTCGCGGTGTTTTCGTTGTTCCTGACGTTATCGCCAATGGTGGCGGCGTCGTCGTTTCTTACTTTGAATGGGTTCAAGACATCATGTCTTTCTTCTGGGACGAAGAAGAGATCAACAAGCGTCTGCAATCGATCATCGTGAAAGCTTTCGAAACCAGCCACAAAATGGCGAGCGAAAAGAACGTCGACATGCGAGCTGCGGCCATGGCCGTTTCCGTGCAACGTTTGGAACGCGCGATGCTTCTTCGAGGCCTGTATCCTCGCTAATTCGATGAGCTCACCTTTGTGGAAATACCTCCCCGCGAGCCTGGCCCACCGCCTGGCTCCTTGGGGACTTTCTTACTATGCTTCAAAGATGCCAGAGCAAGCTCCGGTTTGGTCGCCTTTGACATGGAAGAATCTGTATTTCCCCAACCGTCTTGGCATCGCCGGCGGAGTCGATAAAAACGCCGAACATTTAAAGCTGTGGCCCCGATTGGGCGTCGGCTTTATCGAAGTCGGAACCGTGACACCCTATTCGCAGTCGGCAAATTCCGGAAAAATTCTGGATCGCGATTGGAATGCGAAAAATCTGTGGAACCGAATGGGCTTTCCGAATCACGGAGCCGACGAAGTTTACTTCAATTTGATCGCCCACAAACCGGAAATCAAAGTTCCGGTGTTCGTGAATATCGGGAAAAATCGCAGCCGCCCGAATGAAGAAGCCGAAGTCGATTATTTCTACTTGGCCGATCGCTTTAAGAATCTAGCCGACGCTTTCGTTATCAATGTCAGCTCGCCGAACACGCAAGGTCTGCGTGAACTGCAAACGCCCGAGTTTTTAATGAAACTGATTTTCGGCGTGCGCGAACGCGGCGGCGACAAACCTGTTTTGGTCAAGCTCAGTCCCGACATGAGTGAAGAGCAGTTTCAAGAAAGCATCGAAGCTTCATCGCAAGCCGGAGCCAGCGGATTTATCCTGACCAACACGACTTTATCTCGCCCCAGCGACTGCGAATTTCCGAAGGAAGGCGGCCTTTCCGGCAAAAGCCTGGCCGAGCTTTCTAAAAAGCATTTGAAAAAAGCCGTGCAAATTTTGGGAACTAAAAAATCGGAATTCTTGCTGATCTCGGTCGGCGGCGTTCTGACGGCAGAAGATGTGAAAGAGCGCCTGAGCCTGGGTGCTGATTTGGTACAAACTTATTCGGCTTTGGTCTTTGAAGGCCCCCAGTTTTTCCGCAACACCGCCGCGAGGATGTCATGAAACCCAAAGTCCGTCGCACGCATTGGATCCCGGTGGTGGCTGGCTTCCTGAAAAAAGGAAACCAAATCTTGGTCGGTCAACGTCCCGAAAACAACTCGCTAGCAGGCCAATGGGAGTTTCCGGGCGGAAAAATCGAAGCCGGCGAAATGCCCGAGCAAGCCTTGGCGCGTGAACTTTCCGAAGAGCTCGGAATCGAAGCCGAAATCGGCGAGCTGAAATTTTCTTGCACACATTCATACGGCGACGTGAATATTTTGATTTTGTTTTACGAAGTTCTGTTCTGGAAAGGTGAAGCCAAGGCCAAGCATCACTTGATGTTGGAATGGATTCACCCCGAAGAACTGGCGCATCGAAATATCCCCGACGCCAACCGAAAAATGCTGGACCGAATCCTTCCGGCTTTGGGTGTGCAATGGCCAAAATAGCTCTGCTCACCCAAAAGTTGACTCCGGAAGCTTTGGGTTTGGCGCGAGCTCTGAAATTTCATCGTCACGAAATTATTCTGATCACATCGGCGCTGGAAACCGTGCCGGATGATTTGGGATTTCAAGTTCTGACATTCTTTAAAAACTGGTCCGCCTTGGAAGCTTTGCGATTCTTTCCCCGTATTCTGGGACAAGCGCCCGAGGTCTGGCATTTTGTTTTCTCGGATTCCGAACAAGAAAGACCGACGCCGGCCCACTGGATTTTGGCGCAACTGGTGCGCGCCCTTCCTGGCCGAGTCGTCGCCGCCAGCTTTTATGACAGCCTATTCGATGTTCCCGGATTTCGATTGGCCCCGTTTCTCAAGTCTTGCGACATCGTGACCACAGCGACGCGAGAAAATCTGATGCTGATCAAACGCAAGTCCTGGCTGCATCGATTCAGCGAAACTGAAGTGCTGCCACCCTTCATCGTTCCGCAAACAGCCTCATTCGAGCGCATGCAAGACGAGGATCTTCGTCAGCTGGTCGAAGCGGCCACGCCTTATCTGGTGATTCCGGGCGAGCATCTACCGAAAATGGATTGGAGTTCGATCCTGACGAAAGCGCAGATTCTGGTCTGCGGCCCCAGACCGGATCGCTCTCCGGAAGGTGTTTTCTACATCGGTCGCCACATATCTGAAGCCTTGATGAATGAGATTTTGGAAAACAGTCTGGGACTTTTGATCAGCTTCGAGGATCTGTCCGTGGTCGAACTTTTGAATTATCAGCGTTTGTGTGCGCAAACACAGACCCCGATTTTGGCAACCCCCCGACAGGCCGAAGCTTTGCCGGGTCTTTGCGTGAACAAACGCAGCGGCTTTTTGGTTTCGGATTTATCACAGCTCAACCAATTGCTTTTCGATAATCCCAAGTTGGATTTGCACGCACCAATTTTCGAGACGTTGCGAATGGATCTTGCGGACTCGGCCTTGAACGAGCTCAATCGTCTGTATTCGAAAGTCCGGCACCTGAAGACCTCGCGGGTTGACTTCAAAAGAGGCCCACTTCCATAATGGAAGTGTGAGCACGGTTCAAATCCCCTTTCCACTTCGCATTTGTCTGGTTGCCTATAAATTTCCAATTTTAGGCCGCGCGACCGACCATGGTTTTCTGTGGCCGATCGCCAAAGGACTGGCGCAAAAAGGACATCACGTCACGGTGATCGCCGCCAAGTCCCCACTGGGAAAAGCCGAAGTTCAGCGCGATGGAGTCCAAGTTTATTATCTGCACGAAGGCTATCCGAACTATTCCGGCATTCGCTTCGAGGTCGCGGTTTACCAAAAGTTTCTGCAACTGCATCGCCAGAATCCGTTTCATCTGGTTCATAGCATCGACAAATCGGCGATTGAAATTTCCAATCACAAGCAGGAACTGAATGTGGCCATCGCTTACGACGTCGACGCCACCCAAATGTCACAGATCTTTTCGATTCTGGGGATGGTGCAAGAATCGATCAGCAGCCTGCTATCGACGGGTGTCGCCGTCGTTTACAAATTTCTTTCGACTTACTTTGGTGGCGACCGGGCGCTTTTGAAAAATGCCGATGGCGTTTTCGTCACCAACCCCCAGCAGAGAATTTTTCTGGAGCGCTATTACCTGTATCCGGATTTTCATATTTACTCGGCTCCTTATGGCATCGAACTTGGGGATCTTTCCCCGCGCCCCGAAGCCTTGGATCTGAAAAAGAAGTTGAAACTGCCGGACAACGCCCGCGTGGCCGTGACCATCACCGATATGATGGAGCCAAAAGAAGTCATCAATCTTTTGATCGGTTTCGAACGTGTGGCGGTGAAAAAGCCGAACTCGTACATGCTAATTATCGGCAACGGTCCGGGCTGGAAAGAGATCGAGTTTCAGGTTTTAAACCTGGCTTTGGGATCGAAGGTTTTGATGCTGGGAGCGATGAAGCCGGAAGAAATTTCGGACTGCATTTCGATCGCGGACGTTTTCGTGAATATGAGCTCGCGCTCGACCGGCTTTGAACCGGCCATGATCGAAGCGATGGCGCAGAAAAAAGTGATTATCGGATCCGAAGTCAGTCCGATCTCCAACGTCGTTGAAGACGGCCGCGACGGTTTCTTGCTGCGACCGGCGGACACGGACTCGCTGGCGCATCTGCTGATCGAAGTCTTTTCGGGCGGTCTGCCGACGGCGGACATTGGCGAACGCGCCTGTGAGAAAGTGACCAACCTTTTCGACACCCGCAAGATGGTTCAATCCATCGAAGATGCCTATCGCAAGATCCTGGTCAGCACCCGGGTCTTAAAAGCCAAAAAACAGGCCCGAAAACCCTTGGAATCCAGTCCTTCCGCATAGAAAACTAGATCTTGCGCCCAGTCATCCGCTCCGACCTTTGCCGGCTTTCGTTTGAAGATAAACGCGCACCGCAACAAGGCCTCTGAAGTCCTGGTCAGCCCCCGAAGCATCTGTATAATTGAGAGTGTTATCAAATATTTAGCTTCAGGGACAAAAATGACAAAAGCAGATCTCATCAACTTGATTGCAGAAAAAGCTGGTATTACTCGTGTGAAAGCCGAAACCGTCGTGAACACCATTTTTGATTCCATGGTTGAAGCCTTGATGAGAGACGACCGCATTGAAATTCGTGGCTTTGGTTCATTCGTGAATCGTCAGTACGACTCTTACAAAGGACGCAATCCTCGCACTGGCGAAGTGATCAATGTCGACGAGAAAAAATTGCCGTTCTTCAAAGTCGGCAAAGAACTGAAAGACGCGATCAACAAGAACGCGAAGTAATTTTTTGCACACAATCTGTCTTTGATTTGAAAGGCCTTCCTCTGCCCGGTCAGGAGGCCGCACCCGCATCTTCTTGCAAAGTCTGTAACAATTTTGTTTTCGAAAATGGCTTGGTGACGTAACCGTCGCATCCAGCCTGAAGCGCCTGATCCAAATCGCCTTTGGTCGCCAGCGCCGTGAGCGCAAAGATGCGCACATGATGGTTTCCGTCTTTTCTTTCCAGCTCGCGAATTTTCTGGGTCGCCTCGAAGCCGTTCATCACCGGCATTTGCAGATCCATAAAGATGACGGACGGATGATCCTTCTCGAATTTCAAAACGCCTTCTTCGCCATTTTGGGCAAAGGTTAGATCCACATCGGCGCCCTTCAAATAAGCTTGAATCAGCATTTGCACTTCGGGCGTATCTTCAACAACCAACAGCTTCACCCGGTGTTTGAGATTGGTATCCTCGATTTGTTGCTTGGTGGCCGGCGGTGGTGGCGGAGGCGGCTGCGCTTGTTGCATAACCACATTCAATGGCAGCGTGATCAGAAAGGCGCTGCCAAACCCAACTTTGCTATCGACATCGATATGCCCACCCATAATATCGACCAGACGTTTGGTGATGGAAAGACCGATCCCCGTCCCTTTTCGGGAAAGATTCGGTTGATTGTCCAATTGACGGAACGGAAGAAAGATTTCTTCCAATTTATCTTCGGGAATTCCGCGTCCGGTGTCTTTGACCATGATCTCGTAAGTCAGACCTTTGGCGTTGATCTGCACGGTGACCACACCACGGTCGGTGAATTTATTGGCGTTGCTGACCAAATTGATGATGATTTGATTGATGCGATTCAGATCGCCAAAGATCAAAGCCGGAAATTTCGGATCGACGACCATCTCCAGTCGATTTTCCCGCTCTTTCATATGGCTTTCCATAATCATACGGCAGGTCTCAAGCGCTTTGCGAATATCCATCGGCTGACTTTCGATCTTCACCTGCCCCGCTTCGATCTTCGAGAAATCCAGGATCTCGTCCACCAAATGCAGAAGATGCAGACCGGATCGCTTTTGAATGTCCAGAAGCTGCTTCGTCTCGTTGGGATCTGTCGAATCTTGCAAAAGATCGCTGACTCCTAGGATCGCATTTAACGGAGTCCGCAATTCGTGATTGATGCTGGCTAAAAACATCGACTTGGCTTGATTCGCTTTTTCCGCCCGATCTTTGAGATCTTCGACCTGGGATTGATACTTCTTTGACTCGTCAATGGTGCGATTGATCGTCGTGACCAAAGTGTCGATCTCATCATTGAAACGCCCTTGCGATTTGCGATAAAAATGCGGCGTGTGCTTTGAAATGTAACTGTTCTCTTTAAAGAATTTCGAGATATGTCCTAAATGATTCAGAACCAAAACCCGAACCGTGTACAAAATTAAAAAACTCAGGATCAGGGTCTCAAGCCCTTCGGAAATCACATAGCGCATGGTCTCGGACCACATGCGCGACATGATCGGATCCAATGTCGTGTACATCACCATTGAAGCGAAAGGCTTTCCTTCGCCATAGCTAGGTGCTTTCAAATCATAAAACATGGTCTGAACATCTGAAAAGGTCCCGCCCTTTGAGATATCGATAAATGGAGTTCCGTTTCCGCCCTTCTCGAAAATCTGCACGCGCACCACGCGCGGGTTGACGAGAATACCTTGAACCTGCACTCGGGTTTGTTCTTGATCCACATTCCAGACCGAGTTTTCAATCGCCGGCAAGATCACGGCCTTTATATACTGGAAGTCTTGCGACTGATTTTTAATTTCCGTCTTTTGTTGCATATGGACACTGATAAATGTCCAACACAAAGTAAAGAGAACATTCACAACAAGAACGACACCTAATAATTTCTTATCAAGTGATAGAAATGAATGCTCGCGGAGATGGGAAAAGAAGCCGGACTTCTTTGGTTTCATGGCTTAAAATAGTTAGGCTCGATTTCGATCGAACACAAATGAAGATTGAAAAGATGTGCGTCCTCACACAGCTAACGGCGTAAACTGAAGCCACCCTGAAGCGAATCTAAACTGATTCACGAAATCTCCCCACTTGCCTTTACCAAATCCAAATTTTTAACATTTAGGAGGGCTCATTAACTCCAAAGCCTCTCCCACTCTGTGGACGAGAGCCCCCGCAGCCTTCGCTTGCGGTATGGGATATCGCGCAGAGCCTCTTTCTCATTGAGCTGGATGTAGTCTCTAACCTGCAGCTGATCTCGGAAGGCTCGCACCACCCGCGTAAAAGGCCGATGCTTCCAAAGCTTTTGCAGCTTCGTCGCACTCGCCTTATCAGGTCCTGACAACCCCTTCGCCCCATCACCAATCGGAGCCACGCGATCCCCGCCAACCATGCAACTTCTCTCAGCTTCCAAGCCTTCGCTTTCAACCAAAGCCCCTCTTCTGGGGGTACCGGTCACGCGGGGGACATTCGCTTCGCCTGAAGACCCAGTGGGGGTATCGGTCACAGCCAAGCTTTCGGCTTGCGTGACCGATACCCCCACAGGACTTTGGATTTTGCAGACTGAAAGAAGGCCCTCTTTCTCGAAGACTTGTGCGATTTGTCCGGCCAGCACCCGGAAGAAGTGTTGGTATAAAGATCTTCTAGATGTGCGGATTAATAAGTGGATGTGATCGTTTTGGATGCTCACCTGCTCCACTTTAATAAAGAACTTCACTGCGTACTTTTGAATGAGAAAATAAATGAGCTGAAATCTTCTTGATACTCGAAGCCCACCCCTCACACGATCCCGATTGGCTTTTAACACTAAGTGCAGGGACGCTTTTGTGGATAAGGGCCTGGCTCCGCGGCCTGCACGAAGCTGCCTGAGGCTTCCGCCGTGTGAGAATCTGTGTTTCCAATTTGTTTTCTGAAATGAAGTTTGCTTTGTCATGTGACCGATACCCCCGCTGGACTTCAGGAAAGCAAAAGGCTTGCGGGGTCAAAAGCGAAATCAGGGGCGGAGAGAAGCACAAGTGTCCGCGACGTGCGGGCCCGGGTCCGGTGGGCGGATGGGGTGGGGTCGTGAGATGGCGGGGCACTGGTGTTCGTCGGATGTTGGAGAGCTATGGGGCTGTTGAGATGCCCCAGCGGGTTCCGAAGTTGGAATAGGGGCTTGAGAAGGCTTCTGTCTTTTTTGGGAAGCGGTCGCGTAAGGCGCCTAGAGGCTCGGCTCGTTTTTGGGCCCAGGTGACCACGCATTCGTCGTCCGAATACCAGCGCGGATTGATCACCGTGTTGTAGCGACGGCGGATTTCAACTGACAGCTGAGACTGGTGATTCGCGAAAAACTGATCCAGCTCCTCAAAAGCAATCACGATATCTTTGTCCCGCTGCGGAGTTGAATACAAATCCTCTTCCGCCGATGAAAAGCGAGCATAGCTTCCTTTCACTTGGCGCAGCTTCTTTAGTGCGGCATCCGCATCGATCATGATATCGACCCGCTCCCAGACCTTGGCGCAAACATCTTGCATCAGGAAATCCATTTCTTGATTGGCATGCTCGGCCGGATTGGCCGTCGGTGAAACTTTGGCCATGCGCTTTCGAATGTCTTTAAAAAAATCCTTATACGACTGCCGCATCTGATCGTCGCTGCGATAGGAAATTTGTTCGGGCGCTTTGCCGATATCTTGCGGCCATTTGAATCGACGAAGCCCCGCGGATCGATCCGAAGGCAGCTGCTTCAGCGGGAAAACCGACTGCGGTGCCGGAAATGCGAAAGACTGATACAAATAATCCGACTGCGGCAAGGTCGAATATAAAAAGAGCGGAAATCCATAATCAGTCACCTTTTGCAAAAGCCACGTGTGAGTTCTTTGTGAGTCGCCTAACAAAATAATTCCAGGTCGAAGCGACTCTTTGGTTAAAGCGACCAGCACGGTATCGCCAGGTAAAGTCGTCGTGTGGGCACGATCCATCACCGAAAGTGCGAAGGCGCGAACGCGAGCCGCACCCGCCGGATAAGAATCCCAATTCGACTGCCGGCTGGACATCTTCTGTGCGCCCAAAGCCGAAGGCGAAATCGCAAACTCAAGACCGTTTTGATAGGAGAAATAAAGACGCAAAAGATAAACGAACTTGGCGCAATCGACCATGCCGGTGCCGGCAAAAATCGAATCTTTTTGCAGCAGCCAACCCGTATCCACCGAAGTTTCGATCCACTTTGAATACTTCTGCTCCCAAGCTTCGCTCCACTGCTCACCAGGCGTGTGATTCCAGACGGCGGCTTGCGCCCCCGCCGGTCCCACGATTAGAAATATGGTCAACAGAAGATATCGAAGCATCGGGTCTCTTCTTTAATCGATTTTGTTATTATAAGTACACTGGTCGATATCATGCGGATAGAACTGCGAAGCCATCTCGATCGACTGGTCGGGACGAAGAGCTTTCTTGGAAATGTAAATTCCACGCATGAAACCTTTGTAGCCGACGTTTGCATCGACGCTTCCGACTTGCAGAACCGATTTGACGCAAGATGAACCCTGGCAGGTCTTTTCGATTTTGTCCGCGTACATGTATGGATTCAACGCCGGACGCGACAACATATTGCGGTCCAATTCCCAGCGCACGGTCTTCACGCTCTTCGCAAAGATCGGCTCGTCCCGAAATAACTTTTCGTTCGGATCCTGGATCACAACCAGATCCACGTACGGACCCAATGGATCGTTCAGATGCACGCTGAACGAAATGTAAGTCCACGAATCCTGATGCACATCTCGTTTGATTCGGCTGTAGGTCGATCCCAAAGTCATCGCCCAAGAAATTTCCTTCAGGTCAAAGTTGGCCGTGTATTCCTTGTGACCATTATCAATAGGCGGAACGATAATAATCGGCGGCAATGGTGGTTTCGGCGGATGCCCTGGCGGAATAACTGGCGGTGGCCCCGGAGGAGTCACCGGCGGCATCCCGGGCGGCACGACAGGCGGGATAACCGGAGGCACGACAGGAGGAATGACCGGCGGAATCACGACCGGAGGTTTCTTTGACAACGGTGGTTGAGGTGGCTCGGTGAAAACGCGCTGAAGAGGAACGGCGGCACCCGTTGCGACGATCTGAGTTTGAATCGAATTCGATCCCTTTTTTGCAGCATTGGCATCGAACTTGAGTTGCGCATCTTCAGCGTAATCTTTCACGTCGTAAAATTTATTGTTCTGAGCACGGAACTGGGCTGCCATCTCGGCCGTCAGATACTTGCTGTAAGTTTTTGGATTGGCCGAATTGTAACGATAGTTATGGAAGTACAAGCGGTTTCCGGCCGCCCAGATCTCCCACTCGGTCTCGGCATTCTGACCTTTCGAATCGGCGTAGAGCTTTCTAAAAAGCATCATCGGCTGATCGCCATTGAGATTCGGCTTGAACCAACCACCAATTGTGTAATCGGTCGAATTCAGCTCCATCCCGCCCGACGCGGTCGGCTTGACCTCGAGCAAAGATGTCGAACGACGGACCGCTTCGCGATTTTCCGAAGCCGCTAAGGCTTTCTGGAATCGGTTTCCTTCTTCTTTGCCGGCCGTTGCATTCCAAAGTCTTGTTGCAAGACCCGGTGGATTTGCTAGTTCAGTTTTGTATGTCTTTGCTTCGTTCAACAAACCATCGATCAAAAAAGTTTCATCGGACTGAATCATGCCCTTGTTGAAGTAGACAAAGTTATCGCGCGGGCAAACCGGTTGGCGCATCAAATTCACGCGTTTATTGATCAGCTTCACGCCAAGAGCACTGCGCGCATCGCCCATCACCAGATCATTTTCAAATCCTTCGGCCGTGTCCAAAGCCCAAAGACGAACCAACCCAAAATCGCGGATGGCCGCATCTCGTGAAACCTTTGGAGACTGCATGCGTGTTTGCAAATCGGTCAGGGCTACGGCATTGGACAAAGGTAGCACAGTTGCCAGAAAAACCGCAGAGACAGATTTCAACTTTTTCAATCGTATTTTCGTCTTCATAAATGTCTAGAACTCCCGAATAAATCAGCTTCAGCTTGAGAGTGAAAAACCAATTCAATGTCGGGACCAGACCGAATTTACGCGTACTTAAACAGAGCGCGGCTGGGGATCAAAGGGGTGTTGAACAATCAGACAGTGGACGGAAATACGCGGACTTGGCGAATGTCCTTGATGCCGTGAAGACTCATGAACAGACGCTCGAGCCCCAAAGCGATGCCCCCCGCGGGTGGCATTCCAGACCAAAGCGCGTGGTAAAAATCGGGATCCAAAGGCGGGATTTCCTTTCCCAGAGCGCGTTTCAAGGCCAGGTCTTCTTTTGACCTTTGCTCTTGCACGACCGGATCATTGAGCTCGTGAAAGGCATTGGCGATTTCAAAACCTTTCCAATAAAGCTCGAAGCGATCGCCCCATCCATCTTCAGTCAGACGAGCCAGGGCCGCTTGCGATGGCGGATATTTTTCGACGATCACCGGATGGGTCGAATCCAAATCCAGCTCGATCTTTTCGATAAAAATCAGATAGAAAACATCATCCCACAAAGCGTAATTGCGAACGGTCTCACCCAAGCCCACCTGGTCCGCCAAGGCCTTCAATTCTTCGATCGTGGTTTGCGGGGTCAAAGTGAAACCCAGCTTCTCTTGGAAAAGCTGAGCCATGGATTTACGCTGAAATTTTGAAACATCTCCACCCAAGAACTCGATCAAATGCAAAGCGTCCTGCAGAATTTGTTCAAGATCGTGAAAGCTTCGGTACCATTCCAGCATCCAAAATTCGGGCTGATGACGCTCGGAAATTTCACCTTTGCGAAAGCAAGGTCGGATTTCAAAAATCTGCTCGTAACCACCGGCCAACATTTTTTTAAGATGCAGCTCGGGGCTTGTCGGCAGATAAGCTCCGCCGACAGAAAATAGATCCAAGAACGGCTCGGTCCCCGGGCAGGTGACCAGCGTCGGGGTTTGCACCTCTTGAAAGCCTTTGCCCGCAAAAAAATGCCGCACCTTTTGCAGGAAATCGATCCACTGACGCTGAATTTCGGGCGAAGAAGAAAGACGTTTTGGTTCTTTCAGCGCCGGCGATAAAAGTGTGATCTCTTGAATCTGCGAATTCTGTAATTGCAGCGCGATCCAATCACCCGGCTGCAAAATCTCGAGCGGGAAACTGGCGCCAGATGCGACGCTCCACTCGCCTTTGCCTTGCAACGAGAGCTTTCGTTCTTTGTGCGAGATCAAAGAAATGCGTCCGGCGACTTCGGCCTTGGGCGGCATAGTCGGATACGGAGACCAAATATTTTTCAGGTAATGGGAGCGATCCATCGGCTTTGGACTTTGCCATGCACCGAAGCTTTTGTCTAGGAAGCACCTTCACACTGTGCTAGGCTCGAGACCTCCTTGAAACCCGTTCCCAGCGAGGTCTTTTTCATGAATACGAACATGAATCCTTCTCTTTCGATCCCCTTGTTTCACGACTCTCAATTGGATCTGCACCAAGCCCTGAAAGCCTTTTCGTCTCAAGCTCAGTGGGTGGGTCTGCGCTTGGTGGAAGAGAACACCCACACCCGCGGCGTACGCAACGGCCGACCCGAAGAAAATTCGGTGACCTTTGATCGCGGCGTGATGATCGAAGTCCTGGTCGACGGACACTTTGGTTATGCGGGAACCAGCAATTTATCTTCTGCAGGTCTTGCAAAAGCCTTTGCACAGGCCAAAGCTCTGGCAACCAGTGGCGCCAAACACAAGGTCTTCAATTTCGATCCTTCTGTTCGTCCGGCTTCACAAGGTCATTACCGCACACCGGTGTTTCGCTCGTTGGATTCAGAAAGCTTGAAAGGACTGACGGATCTTTTGATGAAAGCCAGCGGCAAATTGAAAACTTCCGACAAGGTGGTCACTGCGGTCGCCATGGGGCGCTTTGTTGAAACCCGCATGGAGTACGTCTCCACTTCGGGAGCTCACACCGAGCAAGAATTCCTGATGCTCGCAAGCAACTTTTCGGCGACGGCGCAGGAAGGTTCGGAAAGCTTCACCCGCACGGTGAATGGCAGCGTCGCTCGTTGTGTGCAGATGGGACTGGAAGCTTGGGATGAAAACGAAATCATGGGTCAGTGTGAAAAAGCGGGCCGCGAATCTTTAGAGCTTCTGGCCGCACCCAATTGTCCCAGCGACACTCGCGATTTGATTTTGGCTCCGGACCAAATGCTGCTGCAAATTCACGAATCGATCGGACACCCGCTCGAGCTGGATCGCATCCTGGGTGACGAGCGCAACTATGCCGGCTGGAGCTTCGTGAAGCCCGAAGACTTTGGAAAATTGCAGTACGGCTCGCCATTGATGAATGTCACATTCGATCCGACAGTTCCTGGTGAATATGCCTCTTACGGCTTTGACGATTGCGGCAATCCTGCCAAGCGCGAATTCCTGATCGAAAAAGGCGTTCTGAAACGCGGTCTTGGAAGTTTGGAATCGCAGACCCGTTCGAAAATCCCGGGGGTCGCAAACTTCCGCTCGTCGAGCTGGAATCGCGCACCGATCGATCGCATGGCCAATATCAATCTGGAACCCGGCACATCTTCACTGAAAGATATGATCGCGCAGACGGAAAAAGGCATTTACATGGAGGCCAACAATTCGTGGTCGATCGACGATTACCGCAACAAATTCCAATTCGGCTGCGAATACGCGCGCCTGATCGAAAACGGAAAGCTCACCACCGTGGTGAAAAATCCCAACTATCGCGGCATCACCGTTCCTTTCTGGAATTCGCTGAAGGCCGTGGGTTCTGCGCCGGAAGTCGAGATTTACGGCTCCCCTTGGTGCGGCAAAGGCGAACCCAGCCAGATCATTCGTGTCGGACATTCGGCACCGCCATGTCTCTTCAGCCAAATCGAAGTTTTCGGAGGTGGACAATGAGTTCATTTGCACCCGAGTTAGAGAAAAGTTTTGAAACGCTTTCGAATTCCTTGTTTGAAGGTTTGCAAGCCGGCGAAGAGCTGAATCTGAATCTCAATGCCGAAGAATCCACCTTCGTTCGTTTCAACAAAGCCCAGGTCCGTCAGAACACTTTCGTTGATCAAAAAAATCTGCAAATGCAGTTTCAAAGTAACAACCGCAAGGTGACTTTTGATTGCAGCCTGAGCGGTGATCCGGAAACCGATCGCAAAACCATGCTCAAGCTTTTAGCCCGCGCCCGCGAAGAAGCAAAGGTACTGCCAGAGGATCCATATATCGTCGCTATGGAGAATCGCGGTCAAAGCCGCAATGCCCACACCGGAAAACTTCTTTCATCTGAAGACAGCATTCATCATGTGGTGGATGCAAGCGCTGGCAGCGACTTTGTCGGCTTCTACGCTTCGGGCCCGGTCGTGCGCGCGACAAGAAACTCGAAAGGTCAGAACCATTGGTTTTCGACGGAAAGCTTCTTTGTCGATTACTCGCTTTTCACCACCAACGTGGACGGCGAAAACAAAGCCGTGAAAGGCGTTTACGCCGGATCGCAGTGGGATCAGGCGCAGTTCAAAAGTCGCCTGCAAAATTCGCAAAATCAACTCTCGCTGATGAAACGAAAATCGCAAAGCTTAAAGCCTGGCAATTATCGCACGTACCTGGCACCTGGTGCTATGGCCGAAATCGTCGGCATGTTGTCGTGGAATGCTTTAAGCTTCAGCGCTTTGAAAAAAGGCGGCTGCGCCATGACCAAGCTGCACGACAAAGAAAAAGCTCTATCGCCGCATTTCACGATCAAAGAAAATTTCGGTTTGGGTCTCACTCCCCAGTTCAACTCGATGGGAGAGGTGGCCCCGATGGAGCTTCCATTGATCGAGAGGGGTTTGTTAAAAAACATGCTCGTCAGCTCGCGCGCGGAAAAGGAATTTGGCGTGAAGGCCAACGGTGCCGATTCCGGTGGATTTGGTTTAGAAGCTTTGCGCTCACCAGAAATTTCTGGAGGTCAGCTCAAAGAAGCCGAGATTTTAAAAAATCTGGGCACGGGTCTGTACCTCAGCAATTTGCATTATCTGAACTGGAGTGATGTGACCCATGCTCGATTCACGGGCATGACTCGCTATGCCTGCTTCTGGGTGGATAAAGGAGAAATTGTTGGGCCCATCAAAGACATGCGCTTTGACGACAGCCTTTACCAAATCTTTGGAGATTCGCTGGAAGGAATGACCCAAGAGCAGCACATTGACCCGGCCGTTTCGACCTATTTCCAGAGGGAAATCGGTGGCAAACGCATCCCAGGAGCCTTAGTCGGACAATTTGCGTTCACACTTTAGACAGTTCTGAAGTAATTACCCGAGCCTCTGCGGCATGCGCTTTGGAGGCTTCATCTCAAGAGCCAAATACGCTATAACAGCTGGGTTGAAGCGAGTTTCTCGCGAAGGAGTCCAGATGAAATTGCATTTGAGCGTCGATCTGAAAAAGCTTGTTCAAGATATGCGCGGCCCCAAAGGCGCTGCTGCTCTCACTGAAGAGTTCGAACGCATCAGTGGCGAACTGAAAAAACTGAAAGAAGAAGTCAAACCTCAAGCGCAGGCCCGTTTGAAAAAAGCGGAAGCCCAGTATCAAGTGCTTCTGAAGAAACTGCATGTTGCGCAAAAAGACCTCGATAAAGAAGTCACCAAGCGCATCAGCGTTGTGAAAAAGCAGGCAAAAGAAGTTGAAAAGAATCTGACACAGTACAAGAAATTGGCCGTGAAACAGAAATCAAAACTTCAAGCGGCTTTCACAAAGAAGAAAGCGACTTCGAAGAAAAAAGCTTCGACTAGCAAAAAGAAAACTTCAAAGAAAGTAGCGACAGCTTAATTCTTTGAGATCTTCATCGATCAAAAAAGCAAAACCCCTGGTGAAAGCCGGGGGTTTTTTATTTTAAAGCTCAAACTTTAAAGTTACTGCTTCGGTTCTGTTTCAAAGTTGCTTTTCGCCAAAGCAAATTGCTGATTGAAATCCAAAGTCGTCTTGCCAACAAAAGGCGCAAACATATTCTGCGACAGGAAACCCGGAACCATCGCTGCCGTCGTACCCGCCGTTGCGTGACAGCCCATGCAGCTTGATTTCGGATTGTCCGCAGGTCCATTCAAGCGACCGGCCGATCCGTTGGCGAAAGCGCCCGGGAACAAAATGGTGTCACCCGTCTCTGGAGAATCAAATCCCGATTGCACACCCATTGGACGCATTTTAAAGAATCCTTTTGGCAGACCTTTGATCGCCTTCAATGGATTCTCGATTCCCACGATCGGCTTGATGTCGCGATCGTAATCGTAATCCGGATCGTAATAGAATCCGGCCATCGCCCAATGAGACAGATCTTGCGACACCCCACCCAGCTTGCTGTCACGAACCGCGATGTCCATCTGGATATGACGAACCGGTTTGATCTGACGAACGGTCGAGCCTGGCTCGCTGACATTGGCGTTCCATTTGAAAGCGTCTTTCAATTTCGGAAAATCCGCCGTTGTGAAAAGGATCTTTGCGATCATCGAACCGTCTTCGAACTGCGCGGCCGAACTGCTGAAGTCAGGCTCTTTGCGAACGTTGTCGCGCGAACCGAAAACTCGATTGATGGCTTTGCAACCAGGAGCATTGAAGTAAGCCACACCCCAGTTTGATCCCGCCGTTGCGTCTTTGTAGACTGGAATCAATGAAGAAGGCTTCATATCGCGCTCTTGAGTCAGCCCATGAATCGCTTCGCGACCGGTGGAGCCCACCTGCAACCAAGGCATATTGCACCAGTAGCGGGTTTTGTTGTTCTCGGAAATAAAGTTATCGTCCGGATTGGCGCTTTGGTTCGCCATGTTTTCATAAAAGTACGCCTGGGCGCGAAGCGCGAACAGGATCGCCTCTTTTTTATCGCGCAAATTCAAACGGCCCCAAGGACGCTCTTCTTTTTGTGCATTTGCTTTTTCGTAATCCGCACGCAGCACGAACCGGCGCTTCACGGACTTGTCAGCCGACGAATCCAAAATCTGGAAGCCGTAATCTTTTTCCAATGATTTCGGATTGAAAACTTTTGGCGGCGCCATCGCTTTGGCGTCGGCACCCCCAGAAGGTCGATCCGCCGCTGCCGTCTTGCGTTCCACTTTCGCTTTTCCCGCATTGTCCGAAATCGAACCCTTACCCGCACTGCAATTCATCATGCGGAAAGAAGTGCTCCCCAATTTGGAATTGGCGGCGGTGTGGGTAAAGCTCAAGCCCAGAACTCGGCCGTCGCTGCTGCCAACCGCTTTGGCGTGGCCCTTTTCCAGGTTGCGAATTTCCGCACCCCGATTGCCATCAAAGAAGATTTCCGCCACCACCGGAGCCGATCCGGTGAAGCAAGCTGCATGACGAATGCCTTTCAAAGAGGCATCGCGAGTGTTGGCGTAGTACATTTTCAAAAGGTAATCTTCGCGACCACCATTCGAAAATCCCCCCGCCACGCCATTCCAGCGATCCGCCGAAATTTCATCGCGATGAGCATCGCCCGAAGCCGAATAGGTGATGTAAACCAGTTTGGGTTCTTCGTCCGTCCATTCCAACACACGCGATCCATCTTCAGCGCCCGCGACTTTGCGTTGTGAGCCATGCTGCTCAGAGTGAACACAGGCCGTCACAGTTATTGCCAAAAAACTACCGAATAGGAGCCTTTTCATTGTTAAACCTCATTGTTTTTGTCCGACACTTTCATTCTAGGGAATCTCGCCCGCAGATCCTAGAGCCATCACGAAAAACTAACCCTTGGCTGGACCTGCCGGCAGGCGCGTTGTCAATCCGCGTTAGCAGGCTTGCGTGACGGGTTCTTTCTTCTACGAACCCCCCGCCTGTGCTACCTTTCCTGCATCCAAAATCACAGCGGGAGTTCATTGATGAATCAGGATATTCTGTCCACAGCTTCAGAGTTTCAGGCACGCCATATCGGTCCCAACGACGGTGAAATTCAGGCGATGTTGAAAGAGCTGGGTTTTGCGAACCTGGACGAAATGGCGGCCAAGGTCATCCCAAAGAACATTTTATCGACCAAGAAGCCACAGATTGGTGAAGGAGTCTCTGAATTCGATCTTCTGAATCGTTTGAAATCCATGGTCTCGAAGAACAAGATCTACCGCTCTTACATCGGCATGGGTTACCACGACTGCATCACGCCGACCGTGATCCAGCGAAACATTTTGGAAAATCCAGTTTGGTACACGGCCTACACGCCTTACCAACCCGAAATCGCGCAAGGCCGCCTGGAAGCTTTGTTGAATTTTCAAACTTTGGTCAGCGATCTGACGGCGATGGAAATTGCCAACGCTTCGCTACTGGACGAAGGGACAGCCGCCGCCGAAGCCATGGCGATGGCGCACAGCCTTTGCAAAAACAAATCGAATTCTTTCGTTGTTTCCCCGAACTTGCATCCGCATGTGATCGAGATTCTGAAAACGCGTTCCGAGCCCTTGGGCTTCGAAATGATCGTGCAAGATCCGCTGAAATTTGATTTCGCCAAACCCGTGTTTGCGGTGATCGTGTCTTATCCTCACAGCGAAGGTCGCATTGAAGATTATGCGGCGTTGACGAAGACCGCGCATGACAAAGGTGCCTTGATGATCGCGGACGTCGACTTGATGTCGATGACTTTGCTGACTCCTCCGGGCGAATGGGGTGCGGACATCGTGGTCGGCAACACCCAACGCTTTGGTGTGCCACTGGGTTTCGGTGGCCCGCATGCGGCCTTCTTGTCTTGCAAAGATGCGCACAAACGTTTGATGCCAGGTCGCCTGGTCGGAGTTTCAATCGATGCCCAGGGCCGTCGCGCCTTGCGTTTGGCTTTGCAAACCCGCGAGCAACACATCCGTCGCGAAAAGGCGACTTCGAATATTTGCACGGCTCAGGTGCTGTTGGCGAATATGGCTTCGATGTACGCGGTTTATCATGGCCCGGAAGGCTTGAAGAAAATTGCGACCCGCATTCACCTGCTGACAAAAACTGTGGCCGAAGGTGCGAAGAAACTGGGTCTGACGGTTTCGTCCGAGCCCTTCTTCGATACCGTGAAAATCACAACACCAAAAGCGGCCGAAGTGATCAAGGCGGCCGAATACTTTGGAATCAACTTCCGTCTTTTGAATGATCAGACGATCACCGTCTCTTTGAACGAAACGGCCAACATCAAAGACGTTGAAGATATTTTGAAAGCTTTCAACTTTGGCACGCCTGTCACCTTCTCGGTTGCCGACTTGGCGCGCGCGCAGAAATTGGAATTGCCAGGCTTTGCGCTTCGCAAATCGGCGTTCTTGCAACACCAAGTTTTCAACACTCATCATTCAGAGACCGAACTTTTACGTTACATTCATTCTTTGCAGAACAAAGACGTGACGCTGACGCATTCGATGATTCCGCTGGGCTCTTGCACGATGAAGCTCAATGCGACGACGGAACTGGTTCCGGTGTCATGGCCTGAAATCGGAAAGCTGCATCCATTTGCGCCGCTTTCGCAGACCACGGGCATCGTCGAGATGATCAAAGATCTGGAGCGAGAGCTTTGCGAGATCACGGGCTTTGCGGCTGTGTCTTTGCAACCAAACGCCGGATCGCAAGGTGAATACGCCGGTCTTTTGGTGATCCGCAAATATCATCAGGCCCGCAACCAAGCTCATCGCAATATTTGCTTGATCCCTTCTAGCGCCCACGGAACAAATCCGGCTTCTGCCGTCATGGTCGGAATGAATGTGGTCGTTGTGGCTTGCGACGATCAAGGCAACGTCGATTTGAAAGATCTGAAACTGAAAGCCGAACAGCACAAAGACAACTTGGCGGCCCTGATGATCACTTATCCTTCAACACACGGTGTGTTTGAAGAAGGTATCGTCGAAATCTGCAAAACCATCCACGATAACGGCGGACAGGTTTACATGGACGGCGCGAATTTGAATGCTTTGGTGGGCTTGTGCCGCCCTGGCGAATTCGGTCCGGACGTTTCGCATATGAATTTACACAAAACATTCTCGATCCCCCACGGTGGTGGCGGACCGGGTGTTGGTCCGATTGGTGTCGCGGCTCATTTGAAAGAGTTTTTGCCAACCCATGCGACAGTTCCGGCGGCAGGACCTGCGCAAGGAATTTCGGCGGTGTCGTCGGCCCCTTGGGGATCCGCAAGTATCCTTCCGATTTCGTGGGCTTACATCACCATGATGGGCGCTGAAGGCCTTCGCAAAGCGACCCTGACCGCGATCTTAAGCGCCAATTACATCGCGAAGAAACTGAATCCTCATTATCCCGTCTTGTACAAAGGCAAAGAAGGATTGGTGGCGCACGAATGCATTATCGATCTGCGTCCGCTGAAAAAAGAATCGGAAATCGATGTGACCGATGTGGCGAAACGTTTGATGGATTATGGCTTTCATGCTCCAACCATGAGCTTCCCGGTTGCGGGCACGCTGATGATCGAGCCGACTGAGTCCGAATCCAAACACGAGCTGGATCGCTTTATCGAAACCATGATCGAAATCCGCAAAGAGATTCAGATGGTCGCCGATAAGAAAATCGATGCCGAAAACAATCCACTGAAAAATGCGCCTCACACGGCTTTCGTTGTGACCGCGACCGAATGGAACAAGCCTTACACTCGCGAGGTCGCAGCTTATCCTTTGAACTGGGTTCGCGGCAATAAGCTGTGGCCAGCGGTTGGACGCGTGGACAATGCTTACGGCGATCGCAACGTGATGTGCTCGTGCCCGCCACTGGAAGAGTACCAATAGAAAATGAAATCCATTTTCCTGAGGCTTGATAAAATTGGAGATCTGATTGCCACCTTGCCGGTGGATCAGATGCCATGGCTTCAGGAGAATAACATCCACGTCAAATGGGTGATCGCCAAAGGCTTAGGCGGCATCGCCAAGCACGCCGACCCCGCCCGCGAATTTATCGAGCTGGATCTAAAAGATCCCAAAAGCGCGACCGCAAAGCTGATCGATTATCTGCATGCCGAACGCCCCGACAGCGTCGTCGTTTTCTATGCCCCATGGTGGGTCGGATACGCTTGTTGGCGAGCCGGCGTTCCGTTGCGGGTGGCGCGACGGTCGCAGTGGCATTCGTTCCTGTTTTACAATCGTGGTCTTCGCCAAAGCCGTTCGCTGGCCGAAAAGCATGAAGCTGATTACAATCGCGAACTGGTCGAATTTGCTTTTCAAAAGCCTGCCGGGCCGACTCCGTTTTCAAAACTGAACCCACCGGTGCGACGCCAGCTTTTTGAAAAGCATGCGCTTCAGCCGAATCAATATTTCATCGTGCATCCGGGGATGGCTGGCAGCGCTTTGAACTGGCCGCAGTCCCATTACAGCATCTTGATCGAAAAACTGATCAACGCCGGCACCGTGGTCATCACGGGCACCAAAGCCGACGATCCTTATCTGACCGAGCTTCGGCCGCAGTGGGAAAAGCATCCTCAGGTTCGCTGGTTGCAAGATCAGCTTTCCATGGACGATCTTTTAAGCCTGCTGAAAACGGCGCGCGGAGTGGTCGCCCCTTCGACCGGCGTTCTGCATTTGGCGGCAAGCCTGGGAACGAAATCAGTCGGCATCTACTCGCCGATCTTGGCGCACAAGGCGACACGTTGGGGACCACGCGGCCCAAACGCCGTGGCGATGGCTCCATCTGTGGATTGTCCCGCGACGGATCAATGCTGGGGCGAGCGATGTCCCTTCTACCCTTGCATGGACGATATCAAAGTGAACGACGTTCTGAAGAATCTGGGCTTATGAAACGTCAGTTCCAAATTCCCGATTGGCTTACAAATGCCGTCTCGCAATCATTGAAATCTCGAGGTGTGGCTTTGACTGATTCAAAGCGCATCGCCGATTGCGTTTTGAAGATGAGCGATTTCTATATCGCCCAACCCGCCTCGGCCACCCCATGGAAAGAGACCTGGTGCCAGATCGCGCAGCTGGCTTATTTTCTGCCACTGAATTTTCTGCGCTCGCAATCGGTATTGATGGAAGCAAAAGCACGCAACTTTCCCTTTCAATCGACCGAGCTTTTGGATTTTGGTTCCGGCTTGGGGGCCGGTTCTTTGCCATGGCTTTCAGATGCGCACCCCGACAAAACTGTTTATGTTGAGAGATCCAGCGAAGCTCAGAAAATTCACCGGGAGCTCTTAGCCGTCTCTCCCGCTTCCAGACAAGAAGCGCATTGGATTTCGGAAAAGGAAATCAAAACTTCGCGCACGCGTACGGCCCTTTTCTCGTACTCGTTGACCGAACTGACGGCTTTGCCGGCTTGGATTTACGAATGCCAGTCTTTGATTTGGATCGAGCCTTCGACCCGCGAAGACGGCCGCTTGCTTTTGCAAAGACGAAAAGATCTTCTGACAAAGGGATTTTCGGCGTGGGCTCCTTGCCCGCACCAGCAAGGCTGTCCGCTGTTTGAAGGCTCTAAGACAGACTGGTGTCACGACCGAATTTTTTTTGATCGTCCCACCTGGTTTCAAGACATCGAAAAATATCTGCCGATGAAAAATTCAACTTTGACCTTTAGCTACTTGCTGGCTTCGAAAGCAAAAGCGCCAGAAATTTCCCAGTGGAGAACCGTCGGCGATCAGTTGGAAGAAAAAGGAAAAACCCGACAGATGATCTGCCGAGGTCCCGAGCGCGAATTCGTTTCTTGGCTTCATCGCGACGGCGACGCACCCGAAGTGCCCCGAGGTGTGCTGCTTGAGCCACCAGCACAGTTTGAACAAAAAGGGACAGAAATCCGCATTCCACGATAAGCGAAAAAGTCAGTTGTCTTTCTGATTTCACCAAATCATCCTATGGCCATGAATGCCAAACAAAATATTCCCGACTGGAAAAAGCGGAAGCTCGTCATTCGAATCCTTTTGGTTTTGATCGTTGCCGGATTTGTTTGGAATCACTATCAGCCGAAATCATCCTCGCCGCATATCAAAACCGAGCAAGAGCTGGCCGCGCAGAATCCTTCAAACATCGACGACAATGCCGACAACGAAGCTCCGCCAGCTTCACCCACCATGACAACTCAAACATTGCGTCCAGCTTTGTCTGCGGAAGAAATCAAGGATCTACGAACGCAAATTCGCAAGTCTTTGGCCGAACTGTATGCGGCTGAAAATGCATTTCACAACGAAACCGGGTATTACTCGACGGATTTGATCAATGTGGGCTGGAAGCCGACCGAAGCCAAAATGAAATTCAAGGTTGGATTCGTGCAGGCATCAGTTGAAGAAACCCCGGACACCAATCCGCTGCGTTTGGATTCGGATGCCTTTCTGACGGAAAAATCGGACACGGCAGAAAATTATCAATACCTGCCCACGGGGGTCGGCATCGATCTCACCCCGTTTGCGAAGCTGTGCCCGAATGGCTGCAGCGCTGATCAAAACGGATTTGAAATGCTGGCCGTCGCAAATTTGGATGATGATGCGACGCTGGACGTGTGGTTGATGAATAACACACGCGAAGTTCTGCATCTGATCGATGACACAAAAGAATAGCTGTCATTTGAAAGCACCCAGCTGACCCAAGCTTTTGCAGCAATTCTTAGCAAAGATCCCTTCATGCCTCATGAACAAAGGTGAAATCAAATCTACGCGGATTTCGTGTTGGTTTCGCTTTTGCTTATTCCAAACAGTAAGAAAAGTTATTCACCTTTTATCAGGCATGAAGACGGAACGAATCAAATGCAGACTGATAAAAGACACATCAGGAGGTATTTATGGCAACTCAATATCCAAATCAATCATCTCAAGGCGTTTCTGGAAACCAAAATATGGGTTCACAAACAAGCCAATCTCAAAAAGATTCTTCACTGAATCAAACAACGGGAGCAGGTCGCAGCACATCTCAAACCGGCAGTTCTCAAGACATCGCTGACAAGTCTTCTTCGACTAGCTCAACTTCGTCTCAAAACAAGTTCTAATTCCCGCTCGCAAGAGCAGAAATTAGAAAAACCACAGTTTTAAAATCGTTCCGTCAGGCAAAAGCCGACCCCATGGGTCGGCTTTTGTTTTTTTGAGGGTTGTGTCGCACGAACGTCATCGTCAAGCTTGGAACCAACTGGTTCCAAACTTTGTGAGGCGCCCGTGGCATCTGAATATAAAGCGCCCGGCCGTTACTTCAAAATCCCCTGAAAGTTCTTGCACCAATAGATTTTGAAAATACGTGACAGCTCGTCGGCGCGATAGAATTTAAACTCGCGCTCTTCGCACGAATCAAATTTGGCAAATTCTTTCGGATCTAGCTCGTATTTGTCATTGGCGATCAGGATCGCGTCTTGACCGTACAGGCTTTGGATTTCGCTTTCTGGGGTCATCACCGTGTAATGGCTGACCGTGCGGCTGAGCATGATGGTTCTTTGCATGGTGGCTTTCCAGATTTGCGCCGTCATTTCATAGCGATGACCGGCCATAAACGGACGCTTGCCGGTTTGCTGTTCGATTTCAGCCTGCCATTTCAGCGCTTCTTGACCCGCTTCCGGCCAGCCGAAAAGTTCATTGCTGAAATCGTTCTTCAGCTGCCATGGCGAATGGGGCGCGATGGCGCGTGCCGCTTTCGGAACCCACGGGTAAACCGTTGGTGCGTAGATCAAAAAATTCATCGGGATCAGAAATCCGGCGCAGCTCCAGAGCATCTTTTTACTGAAAGGATTGATGAGCTGTTTTTCTCCCCAGCGCCAGCCCTGCGACCACAAAGCTCCGGTTCCCATGGCCAGCAAAAAGTACGCAGGCCCCATCCAGTGCGGTTTGTAATCGGCCCACAAAGGTTGCGGATAGAAGACCAAAAAGCTTGGCAGACTTAAGCAGAACAGCAGGCGCCAGCGCGGATCACAGAACTTTTGCATCGACGCAACCCAAGTGATCAGAATGGAAATATAAACGCCGGGGCTTAAAAGTCCCAGCTGCGTTCCCAGATATCCGAACCAGCGCTTCAACTCGAAACCGCCACCCGTGTGGCGATCGTGGAATTGGAATTTGAAACTGGGCCAGTCATATTTCATGTTCCAGTAAACCACCGGTGCCAGCATCAGGGTCGCGATGATCACTCCGAGCCAAGGCCATGGGCTGATCAACTGGCGACGTCGTGACGGTGTCGTCAGCAAATACAAACCAAATCCCGGTGCGATCAGGATCATCGGAAATTTGGTATTGAATCCGACTCCCATGATGACCCCAAGCCACAGCCAGGTTTTCTTCACACTCCACTGCTTGTCGTCTTCGCGGACACCCTGCCAGAAAACCCAGGCGGCCAAAATCCACAGCAAAATAAAAGGTGGCTCGGGCGAAGAAACAAATCCGCCGAATCCCCAAAGCGGCACGAACAAAAGCAAAGCCGCCGTGAAAGTCGCCGCCCACGGATCAAACAGGTCGCGCGTAAAGCGCCACGTGATCAGCACTACCGACGAGAAACAGATAAAAGATGGCAATCGGATACCCAGCTGATTGTGCCCGAAGATCGAGGTCGTGATGTATTCAAGCCAAGCGATCATACCGGGATGGTCAAAGTAAGACCAATTCAGTTGCTGCGTCCAGCTCCAGTGGTAAGCATCGTCATCGACAAAGCCGATGCTCAACGCGAAGATCGCGCGCAGGATAAGAATTCCGATAAAGATCCACAGAAATTTTTTGGTATTGAATGTCGGCATGATGGGAAAGGTAGCCGCTTACACCTTTCCCATCAAGAATCTTATTCTTCGCAGACCACGACGCGTGAAGGCTGGGTGCGATCTTCGGCGCAAACCCCAAGACTATCGCCATGGGCCAAGTGGGCACGCACGGCGCTGTCGCTTCCAACCACCAAAGTGTGGGCATTTTTCCGATTGCCCGGCGGACGATGGCAGATCACCGCACAGCTTTTATTTGGGTTGTCCAAACAAGCCACCGTTTGCATTTCGCTTGGATCGTCTTGCTTGATTCGGATTTGGCTTAAAGAGCGGCAGTTCTGGTTTGGCATTGCATGCATTCCGCCGTCATCATCGTCGCCATGTTGGTCACAACCGCCATGGTCCTCTTTTGGTGGTGTCACCGCCGTCTCGCCATCATCTTCATCGACCGGCAAGCTGGCGTTGCCGCCGTCATCTTCAGCCGTGGAAACGATGGGGTCGCTGACCTTTTCATTCGAGGAGGCCAGGTCATTCACGCCCACTTTGGAGCAGTTTTGAAAACCCATAAAAGTGACCGTCATCAATGCGATTGCGATCATTTGTTGTTTGCGAATCACTCCCATGGCTCCCCCAATCCCCTTGCCATCATTGACTTCAATTTTAGGGCCAGGCGTTTTTTGCGCTTAGCTGCAACACTGTCGATTTCATGTGTCAGTGCTCTAACTTTGCTCAGGTGTTCGACGTCCAAGTTTGAGAGAACGCCTTGCGCTTTCTCATCTTGAGACAAAGCTCGTTGACAAAGATGCACGCCAGATAGAATTTAAGCCCTGCAAGCATTTCCAGTCGAAAGGATCCCCGCAATGTCAGACACACTGATGAAAACTCCGTTGGCAGATGAGCATGTGAAGCTTGGCGCTCGCATGGTGGATTTCGCAGGTTGGCTGATGCCGATCCAATACAAAGGCCTGCGTGAAGAGCACGATGCCGTCCGCCGAGACGTGGGTCTTTTCGACGTTTCACACATGGGTGAAATCCGCGTCAAGGGCCCAAAAGCCCTGGAAACGCTCGAGTGGCTGACCACGAATGACGTCTCAAAATTGAATAACTTTGAAGCTCAGTATTCGCTGCTGCCAAATGATCAAGGCGGCCTGGTCGATGACATCATCGTGTATTGCATCGAAAAAAATCAGGATTACCTGGTCTGCGTGAACGCTTCGAACAAAGACAAAGACTTTCAATGGATGCAAAAGCACAACAAGGGTGCCGATATCGTCGACGAGTCTTCTCACTGGGGACAGATCGCGGTCCAAGGGCCCAAAGCCTTGGCTCTTCTAGACAAAGTTTTTGCTCAAAAAGTAAGCGAAATGAAAAGCTTCACTTTCAAAGTGGCAAGCTTTGCGGGTGCGGCGGTGATTATTGCTCGCACCGGTTACACGGGTGAAGCCGGCGCTGAAGTTTTCATCGAAGCTCCGGCGACAGCTCATCTGTGGAATACTTTGCTCGAGCAAGGGCAGGAATTTGGCGTGCAACCGATCGGCTTGGGGGCTCGTGATACTTTGCGCACGGAAATGAAGTACAGCCTTTACGGTCACGAAATCGATGACACAACGAATCCCTACGAAGCCGCTTTGGGCTGGGTCATCAAGCCAGCGAAGAAAGAGTTTCTGGGGAAAGCGAAGATCGTGGGCGCGAAAGAGAAAGGTCTTTCGCGCAGCTTGATCGGATTCAAGATGCTGGAAAAAGGCATTCCTCGTCAGGGTTACAAGCTCTTCTCGTTGGATGGTCAAGAAATCGGCATCGTCACCAGCGGCACTCACTCGCCCAGCCTGGATGAGCCCGTGGGCATCGGTTACCTTGCGACGCCATATGTCGCCGAGGGAACCGAGTTCGCGGTCGATATTCGGGGGCGTAAAGTGAAAGCAAAAGTTTGCAAAACGCCGTTTGTTTCGAGATAACTGTTGCGTTCAAATTTGACAGCGAGGTTTTTGAAAAATGGCAACTTTCCACGTTCCTGAAGATTACTACTACACAAAAGATCACGAGTGGGCTCAAGTCGACGAGAACATCGTCACTGTCGGCATCACTGAATTCGCGCAGAACTCTTTGGGCGAAATCGTGTACGTAGAGCTTCCGGAAGAAGGCTCGAAAGTCACCCAGGGCGACGCCTTTGGTGTGATCGAAAGCGTGAAAGCCGCCAGCGATCTGTACGCTCCTGTCAGCGGCACGGTGATCGAAATCAACCAATCCTTGGGTGAAGATCCAGCGATGTTGAACGATGATCCCATCAACGACGGATGGCTGATCCGCATCGAAATGGACACAGAAAAAGAACTGGCAGCATTAATGCGTGCTCCAGACTATAAAAAGTTGATCGCCGAGGCGAAATAGTTATATAGAACAAGAATTGATTTCGTTCTCAAATAAGCTCAATCAAGGCGCGACCGAGGAGAGTGTGCTAAAAGCACACCGACGACCAAGCAACGATGAGTGAGATTATTTGAGAACGAAATCAGATGCCCGATTGGTGAAATTGGCAGACACGCTAGACTTAGGATCTAGTGCGCAAGCGTGGGGGTTCAAGTCCCTCATCGGGCACCATCTCTCTTCTTCCGAACTCCAAGACAAAAAGCTTTCCAAATACCTCGGGTAGTCCTCGCGGACGCTTTCGCCCTTCGTTGCTGGCTACTGCAATCAGTCACCGATGCGGTGGTGAGATTGTCTTACAGATTTGGGGCGGCCATCGAAAGTCCCAGCGCCAGCAGATACATGTAGCCGACAAACAGAAGCAATGGAATCGCCAGGATTCCGAGACCTGTGTCCCACCAAGGTGCAAGGGCTTCTTGGCGGATGATCAGCCAGTAGGAAAATCTTGAGACTACAAAGACTGGCAAAGCGAAAACCCATAGTGTCGTTAGAAGATAAAAGGCTTGATAGGTGTAGCCCGACCAGTAGGGCTCGTTTTTTGTAACCGCCCAAAAAATGAACATGACATAACGAATGAAGAAAAATGCCGGCACGGGGAAAAGTACGACCAAAAACGTAAACAGACCCGGATACTTAAAATCGATCATCAGTTTCGCCTTTTATCTATGGGTGATGAAACGCTCTCTTCATTAGCATGAATGAAAAACGAAGCCAGAGCAAATATTGGAATGAAAAGGCTCTAAAAAAGAAAACCCCAGCTTTGAGGGCTGGGGTCTAGATGCATGTCACGATAAAGAAGCTTAGTACTTATTATTGGCAAACTTGGCGCGGGCAAATGAAGCAACCTGTGCATAGCTAGAGCTCATATTCCCAACACTGATCACAGCTGAAGCCACTTGACCAACTTCCCCGCCTTTTTTGTTCTTCATTTCTTGTTTTGAAACCTTAGTTGTCTTCTTAGATGTTTTTTTGTTCTTCATATTTCAGTGTCCCCCATTTAACGAATCACAATTGATCGTTGTAACCATAGACTTTGCAAACAAAAGACCATGCCTCACCTTGAGCATTTTGGGCTTAAGATGAAAGCTAAAGGTTATCGGGGATAACATCTCAGATTGAGAAAGATCGGCGATTTGAATAGGATCTCGACGCTTTTTCTGAAAACTCAGAGCCTTCACACGTTTAGATCCGTGTTGATGGACCGATCAATGAAAAATGCCTGCACAGGACCTTGAAGGCCTTTCTACCAATCAAAATGATGCGAATCCGGATTTGGTACAGGATCTAGAAGTCCGCTCTTCAGATCGAAATAGTTCTAGAAAGAATCCAGCTCATTCTCGGTCATGAATTTCTGCAGACCTAACAGGAGCTCATCCAAGAAGGTGGCGTCTTTGGTAAAGGGATGATCCTTCAGTCTGTTATAGTTCTGCAGGAACTCTTGTTTGTATTCGCTGATAAAGCGGATGTAAGAATCCAGCTCGGGACGGCCGAAGGTGGTCGACAGCATGACGTCACCCTGATGGGCGCTGATTTCCGAACAAGTCTCGATCAGGCGCGATAGCCACTGGCGCAGCTTGCGTTGTTCTTTTCCAGGTAGCGAGCTTTGCTGGATGCTCAGCTCGAATTTGCGGATTTCCTTTTTCTTTCTTTGCAGCAGCAGATCGTACCAGCTGCCTGGCATCAGCTTGTGGCTTCCCAGATGCAAAGCGTGGCGAAGCTCGTGCACCAAAATGATCATGGCCGTATTTCCATCCAAAATAATCTGATTCGGATTCTCAAATTCTTCGAACCAACCATCGAATTCGTCTTGCTCGCTCACCTTCAAACGATCCGGATGCGGCGGCAAACTTAGAACATACTTGGCGACCGACGGGGTCCAGACGATTTTGGCGTTGTACATCTTGGCGAACTTCAAAAGCTCGGGATAAAGCGGATGTTCGGTGGCGCGCTTCTGCCCGCGCACGAATGGAGAATGGGCCGTGTCTTGATCCAGTTTTAAAAGCAAATCGTTTAAGGTCGGCTCTTTCGCCAAAGCTGAGATCGAAAACAAAACTGCGGCGATCAAAAACAGTGCTTTCATCTTACATCTCGATCTGGTGTTTTCCGGCTGGCAGCTGGGTTGACTGAGAAGCATCGATTGCTTGTCCATTGAGCTTTGCATTCTTTAAATCGCAGTTTTGCAATTTGCGCAGGTCTAACTGACCTGTGGTCTGCGATGGAACTTCGACCGCGATTTGGCAGCGACCGTTTGTCGAGGCATACTTCACACTGATATTTCCATACACCGTCGGAACCACCGACTGCAGATTTTGCAAGGATCCCGGCTGTGGTGCCAGCTTCCATGTTTTCCATCCCGGCGTGATCGGCGATAGACCAGCCGTGTACTGACTGAGAATCGTTAAAGGTCCGCCACTCCAGGCGTGATTGTAGGTACCGCCACCGTAACCACTGGCGCCAATTCCCCAACCTTCCCACAGCGTGGTGAGCGGGCTTTGGATTTGATCTTTATACCGAGTTTTCATTCGCTGCAGCCCTTGATCTGCGGCGTTCATCATGAACAAACTTTCCAGCACGTACTTTTCCATATAAGGACTGGCTTCCATGCTTTTACGAAGCACTTCGCGAATGGCCGGATACTGAGATGAATCCGCAAGCCCCGAGACCACCGCCAAAGCCTGCGCGCGATCGTCGATCACTTTGGTGGTGCGGCTGGTGTAGCTTTTGCCGTCCCAAAAACTTTGGAAGCCTTTTGCTAGATGCTGCATTTTCGATTCAAAGTCTTGCACCTCATTTGAAAGATTCTGCAGACGAGCCATCTCGCGCGCACCTTTCAGTGCCAGGTAATACCATGCATTTTCTAAGACGGGGGTATCCACGTTCTTTCCCCAGTCGCCCCAGTCCCAATCGCCCTTGCGATGTTTCACCAGGCCCGATGATTCTTGCGACCAAAGATTCAGATATCGCTTCACTGCCGGATACGCATCGATCATGGTTTGCGCATCGCCAGTGTTCAGATAATAATTCCAGAACCCATACCAACCAACGCTGGCCAAGCCCTGCATCGGGAGCTCCTTATCCCAGACGCCTTCTTTTTCACTGCCACTGCCCGGGATGGCCCCGGGGATGGGCGAGTACAAAACGGCGTTCGGCTTTTGCCAATTGATCAGCTCGTAAATCGCTTTCTTTGCAAGCATGGGCCCCGTCTTTGGATCAAAGACGTAGAAGGATTCGCCAATTTCGTTGACCGCGTCTCCCCACCATTGGGCGCGCTCGCGATCGGGGCAGTCCATGTAGCCATCACGCATGGTGATGTACAAAGTTCTTCGCGCTTTTTCCCATAATGTATTCAGCTCGGGGTCGCCGCTTTGAAAGCTTCCTTGAAATTCAGAATTGTATCCGGTCTCCCGGTATTTCAATTCGTGGATCTGCACGCCTTTCGGAATCTGGTACAGAACCTTGTGGCCATTGATCCAGCCAAGCATCTCGAAAGTTTGCTCGCCGGCCGTGGTGACGTATTCGGCGTGGAAGTTGGCTTCACTGCCACCCATGAAATTATCGGTGCGGATATCGATCAACAGTCCCGCCGGCGCGGTGATGCGCATGTAAGCCGTGATCTGCGCGTTGTAGGGTAGAATCGCTTCGATCACGCCACCCTGAGACTCGCGCGGAAGATTTTTGGCATTCACATAATCTTTCAAACCAAAGTCTTTCCACTGCGGGATGCTTCGCTTCTGCAAAGCCCCCCACGGAGCCGTAGGCGGAAGTCCTGCTTCTTGCGCTGGATCCCAACCGCTATCGTTGAAGCTTGCATTCGCCCAACCGGTGATATCTTGAGTGGCATCGAAGCGCACGCTGGATTCAGGCAGGCGAAAATTTGGTGGTGTGCCTTGGGCCGTTGAAAATGCCGGATGGACTTTCACTTTCCATGTTCGGTCCGACAAAATCTGCAGACCGTTTGCTTGAGCTTGGAAAAGCAGGCCCGCCCTGCCGCTGTTATTGTGCGAAAATCCGTGCTTGCCGAAATGCCAAACCAGAACCGAAATCGCATTCACCCCCGGTTTCAGGTAAGGCGCAATTTCCACTTCGTCAAAGTAAGTGGCTCTTGGTGCCGGCCCGCGCTTCAAGCCGCCTTCGCGCACGACGATCTCGTCATTGATCAAGAGCCAGTACTTGGAATCCACTGCAATCTTGGCAATTAAGCTTTGGGGAATCTGTTTGGCCTGAACGGTTTTTCGGAACACGATCCATTGATTTTGTGACGACGGTGCATGGGACGAAATCCACTGTGCCTGCCAGGTGTTGGCCGAGCTTTGAGCGACGGCCTGAAGGCTGGTGAAAAGAAAGACCACCAGGGCTTTAAGAACAAGCTTGTGTTTCATTCCATCTTCCTTTCGTCTCATTTCGAGACGGTGCCAAAATTCGATGTTCAGGTGTTAAGGCACTGAAGATTTCCAGCCTTACCTTGCATCTGAGACCATCGCCAGTACCTGCAAGACTAGGAATGCAAATCGGCGATGCCACATGGCTTCAGACGACCCACAGATTGAGATTGGTGATCTTCGAGTTTTAAGATGGCCTGGTGGTTTTAATAGCTTAGCGATACATCACCGACTTGCAGATGAATGACGAAATCGTCCATGCCTTTGACGGTCGAGCATTTATTTCAGATGGACTACTTTCTAGAACAAAATTCGTTATACTGCCCCAGTTTTGACTCACGTTTCAGATCATGTTTTTTTAAAGGGAGAAAACTATGAAAATGAATCTTATGTTGGCGACATTCGCCTTGCTGGTGTCGGCTGCGGCTTCAGCACAATTCGGACAACCTCATCACACACCTCCGGCAATGCCCGGCATGGGCGGATTTCCAGGTAGCACGGGTAACATCTTTGCTCCAGGTAACGGCCCAGGACACGGACCCGGTGGATTTCCAGGACAAGGTCCCCAAGGCGGAATCCTTTGCTACGAAGGCCAAACATGCTCTGTCAATGGACCGTCATTGATCGTGTACAAATCTGCAAATGGCTTCGGTGGTGGATCTTCAACTCCGGTTTGGATGACAGGTTCGTTCGGATGTAACAACAATACATTCTTGCGCGATCCTGCTCCGAACATTCCAAAAGCTTGCTTCGTGATTCAGCAAGGTCCTGGTCCTGGTGGTTACGATTCAGAACAGCTGATGGATTGCGCTCCGGAAAAAGGTTCTTGCAACCTGAACGGATTCGCCAACTCACAAATCATCGCTTATTACGGCGTTCCAGGGAACTACACCGTCAAGCAAGTTTCAGGCTCATTCTACTGCTCGAACGAAACATTCGGCGTGGATCCTGCTTACTTCAATTACGGAAAACGTTGCTTGGTTAAAATCGGTTGGACAAAATGTGCCGAAGAGTTGCCACCAAGCCAGCAGAACCAAGGTTATCAGCCAAACATTTGCTTTATTCCTGGTGGCGGCAAAGCAACCGTGCGCTTTGGCGTTCCGGGCCGATACGTCACTCGTCAGGTGATGGGATCCATCCCTTGCGAATTGAAAGCATTTGGAAATCAAGATCCAGCTTTCGGCCAAGTGAAATCTTGCGAATTCAAGATGCAGCCTTACTAAGCTCGGCGAAACTCCAGCTTGAAAGAAAGACCCCAGCCCTGAAAAAGCTGGGGTTTTTATTTTCCAATTTCAGCTTAAGGCACAACCGCTTTCGCGCAATCCACACTGGTCACCGAGAAAGTCGAAAAGAAATCCGGGCTCGAGAATTGATCCCATAAATTCAGCACGATCCGGAAAGCCGCCAGACGGATTTCCAAACTTTTCAGATCGCTTTTCGCATCGAAAAGATTTTTTTCGACATCATGATACTGCAGATAGCTCATTTTATTCAGTCGAAATTTGGTCCATGAAAGCTGCAATGACTTTTCGGTCAAAGCAATCCGGCGTTTCAAAAGTCCGCGCAAAGCTTCGATCTCTTGGATGGATCTGAGATTGGCTTCGACTTCGGTGGAGAACTGAAGTTTCGCCAAGCGCTGTCTTTCTTCGTAGACGTTGGCTAGGGCCGCCGTGCGACCGCTTTGCACCTGGCGCTCGTTGCCATCCCACAAAGGCCAGCTCAGTTTCACCATTCCTTGCGCGCGCCCCGGCGGATCGGTTTCCTTTCCGTTTTCGCGGTAAGCATCCATCTGCATCCCGATATCCACCTTGGGGATCCACGGCATTTTATAGGACTTGGCTTCTTCACGGTAAGAGCGAGCCATCAGATTTTCTTTCAACACCGTCGGGATCTGATCGTCGCGAGACCTCCAGTACTGTCGATCCGTCTCAGACGGATGCGCACCTTTCAGCAAGTCGGCGAAATCATAAACCATCCCGCCCGTCACTGATTGGATCTTTTGCAGCAGCGAGATTTCGTCCAGCTTCAGCTTCCCGATATCGGTTTGCGAGCGCAGATTTTCCGACTGCGCGATCACGAGCTCGGTCCCATCCGTCATCTTGGCGTTGGTGACACCCTCAAGATAACCCACCACTTTTGTCGATTCACTGAGGCGTTCTTTGGCGACCTCGATTTGATAACGAATATTGGTGAGTTCGAAATAATTTTCGATCACCGCTTTCACCAGCTCGGCCAGTTGGCTTTTGATTTCCTGGGTCTGGGCATTCAGACGCATGCGATAAGCGGACTCGCGCTGAGATTTGTCTTGTGCGTACAGTGTTTGATTGTAGCTTAAAAATAAATCCGTCGTGCGCGGGTTGCTAGGCCGGGTCACATCTTTGTTTTCAGAGACGCCCGCTTCGATCACCGGATGCTGGTAAGATTCGATCTGTTTCAAGGCCGCCGAGTTTTCAGCGTAAGACGCCTTCAGCGAATCGACCTGGTTCTTCACCACGCAAGAGATGAACTCTTTCGCCGTGGTTGCGGACTGGCTTGGCAATGACAGGCCGAGCATCAGGGCCAGGACAACAAGACGAATCATCGAAAGACTCCTGTGATCCGTTCCGTGAAGAAGCGAATGACTTTTTTCCGCTCGACGATCACGGTCGCTTCCAAGCGCATGCCGTAAACCAAGACGATTTCCGAGCTTGGTTGACGTTTCAGCTGCGGCGGCGTGATGTTTGTCTTCACCAAAAACACGTCGGCGTTGCTTGGATCGGCATCGCGGACGCGCTCGACTTGCAAGACCTGCCCTTCAAACAATCCGTACTGCTGATAGGGATAGGCTTCCAATTTGAATAGAACTTTCTGGCCCACACGGATGCGTCCGATATCTTTCGATGGCATTTTCAACTGCACCGCCATCGATGTGCTTTTCGGCACCACGGTGGCCAGCACTTGGCCTTCGGTTACTTGCGATTCGTCATGAAGGCTTAAGCGGCCAATCACACCCGAAATCGGAGATTTGATCTGATGGCTCTGCACCACTTGATCGATCTTGGTGGAAAGCTGGCGCATCGATTTGCTCAGCTCGTTGGCCGAATCTTCAAGCTTCGCGTTGGTTTGATTGGAAAGGCTCGAGATTTTGATATTGTTCGCTTCGATTTCGTCTTCAACCGATTCGATCAACTGCCCCATCAGATTGCGATGCTTTGCTTTTTTCAGCAAGGCGAGCTTTTCTTTCAACTTTTGATCGCGGATCTTCAGCGGCTGCACCTCGAATTTAAAGGTCTTCGCTGACAAGGTTTGCAAGTGCTTGAACGAAGTGCTGTTGCGCTGAATCTCGACGTAGATTTGCGTGAGATCCGCTTCGTTCCAACGGCGAACATCCAAAACCGGAATATCGTACTGGGCCGAGATCAAATTCGATTTTCCCAAGCGATTGGCCAGGGATTCAAAAACCTGCTGATAGCGACGAAGCTCGACTTCGTTTGTCTGCCCGATGGAAAGATTGGCGATGACTTCGTTTTCGCGAACCGTTTCGCCGGTTTTCTTATAGATCCGTGACAGCACACCCGTTCGGGGAACTTTGATTTCACGCAGACCGTAGCTCGAGATGATCTCCCCTTGGGTCATCGCCGTCACATCGATTTCAATCAAAAACGACAGCACCACGCAGGCGATCAAGCTTGCGACAACGCCCAAAACGGCAAAAGATAAAATACGCGGCGACGGACGACGCAAAAATTTTTGCGCCCCCCAGGACAAATGGAAAAGAGGATCGCGCGGTTGCGATTGTGGCTCTTGCATCATATCCTGCTGCTGCTCTTGTTGTTGGTCGCTCATGCGGCCCCCTTGAGCTGTTTCGGACTGAAATAGAAACCAAAGAGCTGACGATAGATTTCGCTGTTCGCTTCCAAGTCTTCGTTCGTTCCGTACTCGATCACGCGTCCTTTGGACATCAAGATGATGTAATCCGACGCCCGCACCGTCGAATAGCGATGGGCGATATTGATGATGGTCATATTCGCCGCGGCCGTGCGCAGCTGTTGCAAGATTTCCTGCTCGGCGATGCCGTCCAAAGACGAAGTGGCTTCGTCCAAGATAAAGACCGACGGATTTTGATAGAACAAACGGGCCAGCGCGATCCGCTGTTTTTCACCACCCGAAAGCCCCATCCCACCATGGGTCACGTAATAACCAAGCCCCGCCGACTTTTCATGAATGAACTGACTTGCGGCCGCGGACTGCGCACTTTTTTCGACATGCGCCAGATCCACGGTCGGATTGTTGAAGGAAATATTTTCGGCCAAAGTTCCCTGGAAGAGATGTGACTCTTGCAATAGCAATCCCAATTGCGTTCGCAGCCATTCCAGATTGTAATCCATATAATCACGACCATCGATAAAGATCTGACCTTTTGTTGGCGTGTAGAGACGCACCAACAACGACGCGATCGTTGATTTGCCCGAGCCGCTGGCACCGACGATGGCGACTTTCTGACCCGCTTCAATTTTAAACGAAACGCCTTTCAAAGCCCAATCCGAAGATTCACCGCCGTAACGGAACCAAACATCGCGGAACTCGATTTCGCCTTTCAGCTTATCAAGCTTCACACCCTTGGTCACAATGCCCACTTCAGACGGAGCGAGCAAAACATCATTCAAACGATTCAGCACCGCTTTCACCTGCTGAATCTCGGACCAATCTTCGGCCAGGGCCAAAAGCGGTTGAATGATCTGATCGACAATCATTCCCAACGCGATCACCTGGCCCGGCGACAGTTCGCCCCGAATTCCAAAATAAACGGCCAGACCGAACGTCGTGTACTTTACAAAGTTGTAATACAGATTTCCCAAGCTTTGCGACAGTGTTGCCGTCGTCATCAGGTTTTGACGACGTTGCAGGAACTGCACAAGTTTTTCTTCGATCTTCCAACGCGTCGACAGCTCGGCGCCTAAAGATTTCACCGTCGCGACCGCTTTCAGGATATCCGCCAAGAAGCTATCCGTTTCCGCATTTTTCGAGAAAGTTTCCGAGTAATTCACCATGATCGATTTGCTAAATGCCATCGATATCAAGACAAACACCGGCGCCATGATCGCCAAGGCGATCCCGATCGTCATGTGGTATGAGAACACAACGAAGAAATAGCAGCTGACCATGACCAGATTGATCATCACGCGTGCAAAGTTTCCGGTCAGAAACTCACGCACTTTGTCCATCTCGTTCAGTCTGCGCGTGAAATCCCCAATATGCCGAGACGAGAAGAAATTGTATTGCAGCGAGAAAAGCTTCGCTAAGAATAGACTCTTCGCCTGAAATTCAAATTTCGTCGAGATGTAAGCGATATAATAACTGCGGGCCCAGGTCAGAAGCACCACCAGCAGCGACGTCAGAACCGCACCGCCCAAGGTGTATTGGAAAAGCTTTTCATCACGACGTGATAACACTTCATCCAACATGATTTGGCTGAACACCGGCGGGAACAGCGATAGCCCCGTGATCGCGATCGAGCAAATCAAGGTCAGCATGATTTCCCATTTCAGGCCGTTGAACAAAGACAAGAAGTGTCGGTACGACGAACCTGTTTCCGGCAAGCTGAAGAATTCTGGCTTTGGCTTTAAGAACAGAACGGCGTTTTCCAGACCTTTGCGGAATTCGCGAATCGGCATTTTCACAATTCCTGCACCCGGATCGCCCAATGTCGCGTAACCGCCTTCAAGCTTATACAAAACGCAGTAGTGATACTTTCGGAGGATAATCGCCGGCAGCATCTGCGGATCCAGGTCCGCCAGACTTTCCAAGCTTAAGGCTTGCGCGATAAATCCGTTTCTTTCCGCAATGGCCGACAGATCGAAAAGATTTGTGCCCTCTTTATCCGTCGAAAGCTGTGATCGCCAGTACTGGATATTTAGATTCTTATCAAAATATTGCGACAACATGGCCATACAGGCCGGGCCGCAATCCATCTGATCGTTCTGCTGCACCCATGGGAACTTCTTCCAGCGGCCGCGCTTGAACGGTGCCTGCCCGACGAACAGATCCTCAATATTGTCGACTTCGGTGGAAACGTCGGTATCTTCTTTGGTTGTGGCGTGTGCGGTCAGAAGCCACTGCTTGAAGGATTCAAACTCTTCCGGGTACTGCGCTTGCAAATTTTTTAGATCGGCCGCGGTGATTTGGAAAAATCGCGCCTCGTCCAATAGTTTCAAGGACTGGCGGCTGGCCCGCGCTTCCGAGGTCTCTTTGAACAGCATCCATGTCTTATACGGAACCGTCCAAAGGCTTTTCATATCGTTGTTATCGCCGAACTTTAACGCCTGCACGGTTCCCTGCAAAAGGAAAAATGCAAATGTCGGTGTCTCGCCTTCTTTGGCTAGCCAGCTTCGAGAATCCATTTTGGTTTCCGAAACGTAAGATAAGAATTGAAGCTTAAATCTTGGATCCAGCTCGATGCCGTCAAAAGATTTTGAAAGATGACGGTACTCAAGCGATTCGGTCACGCGCAGAAGATGCTTCTTCAGTGCCGGGTCTGCCGCCAGCCACAATTGGAACTCGTGGTTTGGGATCTTTAAGAAATCGCCATCGCTGACCGCACGGCCACTGCCATCGAACTTGCCACTGCGTAAAAGATGGAAAAGCTGCGCCGATTGGCCGACCTTCAAACGTCCGGAACCGCGAAGCTCGCCATTCACTCGCGTCAGAAGATCGACTTCTGAATTCAAGCAAATGAATAGATGATCCGCCGACTGCCCGTCAGAAAATAGCATGTCGCCGGCTTCCACCGAGACAAAATATTTTTCATATTTTTTAAAAAGCTCTTCCGGATCCTGCGCCAAGCTGAGGATTGAGCTTTGCGTAAGAATCTCGTGATAAAGAGCATATTTCTCTGAGTTCATCAGAGTCTCAAATCGGAATGTTTCCTGGTTTTTCGAAGTCCAGCGAGCCGAATCCGGACGAGTCGCTAGCTGACTTAGGTCTTGAGTCCGCGGCATGGATCAAGGTCTTTGCGTGTGCGTGTAGCCCTGGGCTGCGACGAAGATCCTGGAGAGCTGGGGGCTTTTACCACTGCTTCGGTGACAGCCGCTGACTTCGTCGCGATTCACCACCGCTTTGGAGGGTGAGCGCGGGAGTGGTGGCACACCACCGCTTCGGAGATTGCGCGCGGGAATGCCAGCGCACCACCGATCTGGTGACTGCAAGATGGACCGTCAGCTCACCACCGCTTCGGTGACCGACTGCAGCGAGTGACGGAAAATAATATTTTATTCTGCTTGACGAGATTTTCGTCTTC
>CBIHNI010000015.1:0-124302 GCA_966211455.1 uncultured Bdellovibrio sp. | reverse complement strand
GGAAATGAGCTCTTTGTAAATGCAGAATATGAAGCCATATGCGTGCAATACGCACTCTTCATTTACGCAAAATGTGAATGAGGAAATCCACCCAAACACTCGTCAAGAATTTATTTTCCTCTGACGCGAATGTTCTTCAGTGCCGACAGTTATTTTCAGTGCCATTGGTCGGCGCCCTATCGTCGCCCGTAATTTCAGCCCGCCAAGCTTCCCATCGAACCCCAAGCTTTCATCTGAACCTGCAGAAATGCCTATCGTCTTTCTCGCATGCGCACTCGCTTCTATCAGCAGACAAGTAACGCCGCTTTTCCGTTGCGCGACGGAAACCTTTTTGAAACTCACTCGCCGCAAACACTCACCACGCGTGATCCACGCCGTCCCAAGCGAAAACATTTTCGATATTAGACATTTCCTTTTCCATGCACAGAATGTCTAATGCCCCAAGGAGTCCGCGTATGCCTGAACTTGCCGAAGTTGAAACCGTTCGCCAACAATTGGAAAAGCACCTGGTCGGCCACAAGATCAAAGAGATCACCACGGATCCGGCCGATCGTTTTCTTTTTGCCTTTGCCCCAATCCCCGAAGTGACGAAAGCCTTAAAAGGAGCAAAGATCATCGGCACCGGCCGCAAGGGAAAGTATTTTTGGCTCAAGCTCAACCGCAAGCCTTGGCCCATCTTTCACCTGGGCATGAGTGGCAACGTCGCCATCCTAGATCCGAAAGCCAAAAAACAGCATGAAAGAATCTGGGGTGGCGCCAAGCTTTGGAGCGAAGAGAACAAAACTTACCGCGAAAGATTGTGGTTCTCGCGATTGCTGCTGAAATTGGACGGCGGCATCGAGATGGCTTTCTTAGATCCAAGACGCTTCGGCCGTATGTGGCTCACCGACGATCCGGAGACCCACCCGCGCATCAAGGCCCTGGGCTTTGATCCGATGATCGATTTCCCATCGGCAAAAGTTCTGGCAGAAAAGCTGAAGAGAAGAAAAAAATCCATCAAGTCCGTCCTGCTGGATCAATCCCTGTTCGCCGGCGTCGGTAACTGGCTCGCCGACGAGATTTTGTATCAAGCGAAACTATCACCACATCATTTGGCGGCGAAGCTGACCCCGGCACAAATCAAATCCCTGCACAAAGCCGTGCTATCGGTCGTAAAGAAAGCGGTGAAGGTGCAGGCCGATTACGAAAGATTCCCGAAAGAGTGGCTCTTCCACCACCGCTGGGGCAAAGTCAAAAATTCGAAAACATCGCGCGGCCACAAGATCGTCCACGAAGAAATCGGCGGCCGCACGACCGCCTGGTCTCCGGGCTGGCAGAAATAACCGGAGGCCCCAATGACTCACAAGGCGACTGGGATTGAGCTCAATACCCAGACTTTACAAAGCAATCAGAATTAGCCCCAAAGTCCGCCAGTGGCCAAATTATGACCACTGTCTATCCAGACAACAGCAATTTTCTCTATTACCAATTAAAGCAGACAAAGAGAGCGGACCAGTATTCGCAACAGGCTCCCCTGTCGGAATAAAAACTAAAGGGAGTTTTTTATGCGTTTGATGAAAGGTTTCGTAACATCTGTCTTATCGGCATCCATCGTCTGTTCCCCACTGCTTGCCTTGGGCCGTGGCTCTGAGGTGCTAACGGTCAGTGAGCGTCTGGCATTGATCGAAAAACGCCGTTTGCAAAACGAGAAGATCGTCGACGCCGAAGCCGCTTTGGCGAAAATGCAGCAAAAGCTCTTGGCCTTGAATACCATCCTTCGCACCGCCGAGAAGAGAGAGTACGCGAAAGCGGTTGCCCTTGATGACGTCAGTAATCCAGCTTCCCTGACTATTGGATTGCTTTTTGTAGAGATCGCCGCTTTGGTTTTGGGACCAACCGCTTCACAGATCGGCGAAAAATATTATAATATCGTACAACTGGAAAAATATGAGCATCTGCGTGGCATCGCCTACAAGCTTGCATATGATGCGCATCAAATTCTTTCCTCTCCTTACTATCTGACGTTCGGCTTCGGTCGGTTTATGGAGCGTATCGAAGATCAATCTAAAATTCCGCAAGCGATGCAAGACATGAAAGCTTTATTGGCGCTGGAGCAATACAAACCAAGCGAGATCAGAAAGGCCGTGGCCGTATTTGTCTATAACGCTGATGATATAAAAGGTGGTTGGAATATCCTACGACATGGACTTGAAGAAACACGTGGCTGGAAATCTGAAAACACGCTTGCAAAAGCCGTTACAAGCTACCGTCGATCGATGACAACGATCCGAGCTGGCGGCGCACTGGCTGCCGTTGGATCAATCGCCGCTGGGGCCGCGACAGTCAGTAGCTATATGGATCAAACCGCTGCGATCGACGCCGAAACGATCTCTGAAAATCCAAGCCTCACCGTCGCGCAAGCAAAGACCGAGATGGATCAACTGTTCAGGAGCAGTTTAAAAGAAGAGCTCGAGAAAAAAATCGAGGCTTACGTCTTACAAACCGTCAGCCTTTCGACACAGATTATTTTGGAACGAAATAACATCGAGAAAATGAGACAGAACAAATAGTTTCCCCAAGCAGGCAGGGCTCGTGATTTCTTTACTTAGAATTTGTTTTTTCAGTCTTTTGATCAGTCTTGGATGCTTGTCCGCATTTGCGGACGAGCCTTCGACCGAAGGATATTACAAAACAAAAGAGCTGTGCTCTGGCGATATGATGGAGCGACACATGGCCCTGGGTCGCGTTTGGTATTCTTCATTTCAGCAGACGGGATTGATCCCGCTCCTCAGCGATGCTTATTCAAAACGACAGTTCAATCAGTTTCAATTCGGTGAAGAGTTCAGAAAAATCCTAGATGATCCCCAACACTTCAAAGCCATGAGCGAATGCTTCGGCTCGGATTATGTCGGACGTGCGACATTTTTCTGGGGTCTTTATGCGGCCGATGTTTCCGCCAAATTTGCTGCTTGGGCCATGGACCTATTGATGGTTCGACTTCTTTGGTATGGCGGCCAGGCTGTCTGGGCGGCCGGCTATGCACAAATGCCCCAGCGTTTGATGTGGTTCCGGGTCATCATCCGCTTGGCCGATCGCGATCGCACGATCGTACGAAAGCTTGGGAACCCGGCCCTTTTGGTCGCGGTCCTTAGCTCTCTGGTTTTAAATTTCACCGTCGGTGACAAGCGCGTTCAAGAAAAAGTTAAGTTGGATCAAATCGAAGCCGAAAACAAAGAGCTTCAAGAATCCGTGCACGATCTCGAAGTTCTTCAAGCTTCGTACAAAAACGCAACCGACCCAAATGAAAGACAAGTCATCGCGGTCATGATCGATCAGCAGCTCAGTTTTATCGCAAAAATCCGCGCACAAATCCGAAGTCCGAAGGCGTCTTAAAAAATAAGCGACATGCAGCTACAGACAACTGAAACTGCATTTTTGATATCGTCTAGGTCCGGCCGCAGGGAGATAAGCTATCCCTCGCTTCGGACTATTTAGAAGAGAAAAAATGCTCTTTTTGCCACTTAGAGGTTCGTTCCCAAGTGCCAGTTGATTTGGAATACTGATAGTAAAAAATGTAATCGTACATAGCTAAAAATTTTCCATCCTTAGACAAAGTTAAGCTATAGATCCTGCGTTCGCCACCAGATTGCTGCGTGATCGTGGACGACAATTGATTTTCGTGGATCGTGATTTCTTTTTTGTCGACGATGTCTTTCATCGGGTCACCGTGCAGTTCTGACCTGTCGTAGGCCTGTCCACAAAAAGTCTGTTCGGGTGCACCATCTGAATAGCTGTATTGATAACAAACTTGCTGAAGATTTTCGCTGATTTTCAAATCCAGGATGTCAATGTTGCTTTCGCATTTGGATGAGCCTTGAAGAAGTCGGCAAGAATCCCATTTCCATTTGCCTGACAGACCTTCAGCCGACGCAGTTACCGATAGCAACATCAAAAGCAAAACGACCTTCATACCAACCCCCTCAAAAATAACATTTAATATACCCTGAAATTAAATAGAGCGGACTTTGCAAAATTGGTCAAGCGACCAAACCTAGCGTCTTGCGAAAAATGAATGCCCTTTCTAGATGATAAATTAAAATTCAGGTGCTCTAGCCCAATACCTGTCTCGGTTTTACTGTTGGTAAAGTACGATCGTTAAATCGAGTTTAGCAAAACCATCTCATCGGCGATGGCGGAAATAAAAGGATCCTGCTTGAATTTCTCGTCGGTGGCCAAGGTCAGATCAACGTGCTGATCGCCAGCGGCGGTCTCCAAATCGAATTTCAAAACGGACTTCATCTCATATACGGTGCCGAAGTCTTGCGGGGACACGATCAGCAGCAGATCAGTGTCTCCACCTTTTTTTGGTCGTCGACGCGGCTTCCGAAAAGATAAACCCGATACGGAATCGCTCGCAGATTCTGAGATAGACTTTCCAACAGGTTTTGCACTTCACGCTTACTTAGTCTCATGTCGACGACAGCCTTGTGCGCAGCTCTAAAATCAACGGCGTAAAGCGAAGCATCTTTTGAAAAATCGCTTTCAAGTCTTCATCACTGTATTCATGAACCGCGACGTAAGGATTTTCTTGAACCATTCGATCCGAATATCCCTAAAGATGGTGCCCCCTAGTGGACGATCTTGGAACTGCGCTTCGTGAGAGTTCTGAAATGTTAAATTATTGAATTTGCTCGTGATTTTAAAAATCGTGGAGAACAATTACTTTTCTTAGGTATATGTTCTCCATGTTGGAGAACCGATAGCTATGTGTTCTCCAAATCGACCGATTCATCGCCCATGTTGAAAATTAACTTTCAACGCTTTGTTGAAAACAATGTTGCCAGACTTTGGAATTCGTTCTTTATTACCTTCCATGAACCAGTCAGATTTTTTCCAAGAATGTTTAAATGAAGAACTCGCTCGTCGCTGCGAAAAAAATCCCCGCTACTCGACGAGGGCTTTTGCAAGAGCTCTCGGAATCGACGTTGCATCGCTTTCGCGAATACTCTCTGGAAAACAGATTCCTTCTTATAAAATATGCGAATCTGTTTTTTCCAAGCTCGAGCTTTCGCCAGCAGAACAAAAGAAATTCTTAACTTCGATTGCAGCTAGGCAAAAGGCAGTGGGACTTAAAAGAATCGCGCCTGCGTTCAAAAATCTCGAAGCCAAAAGTGATGGGCGACGAGATCTCACAGCCGACATTTGGAGGGTCATTGCCGATTGGTACCATGGCGCGATTATGGAGCTGACTTTCACAAAAGATTTTAACTCAGATCCAAAGTGGATTTCGCAACAGCTCGGAATCTCTGAAGTCGAAGTGAAGCTCGCGATTAAACGCTTGATTCGCCTCGAGCTTTTAGAGGATCGAGACGGAAAACTTCATAAAACAGTTGAGCAGGTTTCCTCTGCGGACAAGAGCATTACGTCTTCAGCCCACAAGCGGCTTCAAAAGCAGGTCTTAAAGAAAGCGGTCGAGTCTTTAGAAAATGATGATATCGAAATCCGTAATATGACTTCAATGTCGATGGCTGTAGATCCGCAGAAAATTCCTCAAGCGAAAAAAATGATTCAGAATTTTTCGAGAGAATTATGCGCCTATCTTGAGTCCGGAAAAAGGACACAAGTTTATCAGTTAGGTGTTTGTTTATATCCAATTTCAAAAAAACAAGGGGAGCAATAAGTATATGAAAACAAAAATGATCGCGATCTTATTATCTAGCCTGTGTCTACAGGCCTACGGTGGAACAGAAGGACATGGTGGTGACCCGCTTCGGCTGTTATTCGAGGACGCACGTCCGTTTGCAGCGGATCGAGTTATGAAAGCTACGGCATGTGCATTTGGAGCAAATGTCAGCGCTGAAGTGAGGAACTGGATTCTCAGTCATCAACAAAGCTTAGCGGAAGACATTTCTCAAAGTGAACATGTCTGGATTACCGATAAGCAGTCAACCTGTGCGTTTACCCAAACAAGTTCACGGGCTGACATTACATTTTCTTTTGAGACCTGCCGACCCGGTGTTCGTGATATCTCGGATGCTTTGAAAATTCTTGTTCATGAATCCGTCCATCATTTTGGAATTGCGGACGAGTATTTTGCCGATAAGGTCGCTGATGCGATTTACAACTTGGGTAGTAATTCAGTTTGTACGGTGTCGCCAGCGAAAGATCCTTTTGATCCGGCAAGTTGTCCTGGAAGTCCTTTATCAGAGACTGAGCTTACAAGTATGATTCCGCTGCCGAATTCGACCGCAAAAAAATTGGGAACATACCGGGTGGCTTCAAGAATGCGATCTTGTTATTCCGCGAATTGGTGCTCTGAATGGGTCATGAGCGATCAAAAAGGATTTTTCACGTATTATGTGAACGGTTATGGATCTATCGTAGAGGGGCCAGGCATTATGGGAGGCTTTGCTACTCTAAAATATGTAGGAAATCATCCAGTAGTTTACGTAGATTCAGATTCATCAGTTCCCTTAGATCCAAATTGGGATCCGAAGCTGGGTGGATTCAGTGCCAGTTTCTACAGCGTAATCAATGGTGGAACTAATTTTGAGAGTGGACCATACCATGACATACATGTCGGTGTAACGTCGGCTGCAACAGGTTCTTTTAAAGGGTGGATTACAAAATCCTGCTTGCGTCAAACTCTGAGAAGTAAATTTAAAACTCAGGATAGCAGCTATAATGATATCGAAAAGGAATATGAAACCGTCGTTCTTTCCCAATTCCAGTAGCCTTTTATTAGCAAGTGCTTTTGATCTTGGAATTAAAAGCTAGAGTGAAAATTACTCACGAAGAACACATCAAAGATCGGATCGAAATGCCGGTCTTTGATGAATCAATTTTTTATCCTGAGCGCGAACTTTATAAATTGGGCCTGAACGACGAAGATATCGAATGCCTTGTTCAGTTTTTCAAGTGGCATCTCGAACAGCGAAATCGTCGACAGGACTGCCAACGCATCATCGCGCTTTTGAAGTTGCGAGCGGAACCCCTGATGAACCAGAAAAAAATCGAACTCGCTTGCGAGCTCGAAGCACTCCAAAGTTTTTCGAAGTAGTTCAAATCCTCTCGCGACTCGCACCCTAGGGGACTTGAAAACTTCGAGCACGCTTTGTTGATAATTTCGAACTGGAGACTGGTTCAAGTCCCTTTTGCTACTTGCAGCTTGGGTTTGATATCTTTAGATTTTTTAAATTCTTGATTTTACTAAGGAAAATTCGTTGGTGCCCGAAAGAGGACTTGAACCTCCACAACCTTGCGATTACTAGTACCTGAAAGTGCCTTGAAGTTTTTTGGCTGAGTTAACAAAGAGCTGGAAAAACAAGAATTTACAAACATTAACAATAACTTGGGGATCGCCAGGGCTTTCTATCTTTTCTATTGGTTGCGTGGGTTTTCGTTCAGTTTCGAGCGAGTCATGGGCTTTTTGTGGTGCCTTGGCTTTTAAGAGCCTTCTTTCCAGTTACCAATTATTGTTTCGACCTTGTAGTTATCGAAGAGATTGTACGGGCCACTCCATTGAAAGGTTGAGCAGGTATTTGGAGGAACAATAATATCTCCCTCGAAGCGTGTTGAAGAGCCATAATCTTCTCTTCGGATGGGGTGAGGCGTAGAGCGACCTTTTACAAACCCCGAAGCATAAAATGAATATGACAGAAGCTCAATGTCTTCATCATTGCAAATGCTGAAACCAACTTCCGAATTATTTTTTGTTTCATTTATTGCTGCTTTCCACTCGCTAGATAAGTCTTCTCTGAGGTCACCAATTTCATTTACGAGACGCAGCTCTTCTTTTGTCAGATTATTCTTAAACTGTTCCGAAAAGTCTCGTTCAAATAGAGAATCTTGAATGGCCCACAGCTTATAGGCGTACAATGTTCGTTCTTTTCCATTTAAATTAGTGGGTCGACTCTGTACAGTTTCATTTATCAAATTTCTTAGTCTTGCTTCTTGAAGATTCGTATATTTTTTCTCAGCTTCAAAACGAGCAGGCCCTTCATTGCTTAGCATTTCTTGGAAAGCTGCTGACTCTTCCTTTGTGATTTGAACAATTTTATTTCTGTAGTCATTGTTGAACTTGACGTTTTTAAACAAAATATATTTTGCGAACTGTTCTTCTTGAGCGTTTAGATGCAAAGCATATGAATTAAATTTTTTCTTTAGTTGCTGAAAGAGTTTTTCAGCAAGTTTAACCTTCAGATTTGGATCAGCAGATGAAAGATGATAGCTGGGTTCGACTCTAATTTTTTTTGTTTTATTGTGAGGACGAAAGTTGTCGTATAGAGCAAATCCGCCAGCAGACAATCCAGCTAAAACTGCACACACACCAACAATTTTAAAGACAATAATCTTATGAGCACGCTCAACGAATTTATAAAATAAGAAAATTGCTAGAACAGCAGCTATCCAGGTCATAATGCTGTATCGGAAATTTTATTTTGTTCTTATCGGACAATGGTCTGTGTGTGGCCGAGAAAATGGTAAATTTGTTTATTAAAGATAAATTTATTTTCCTCAGCCGATGAAAGGGACAACTGCTGGGCTGAGGTTTTCCACAAATTGTTCTTTTTTGCCGGTGGCTTCTTAAATGTGAAAGGGTGAATTGAATCGGACAGTTGGCGGCGCATCAATCAAACAAAAAGTGATACTTGCTTAAATGTTAGGCGTTGATGAATTGCGCAATCAAAAAAGTTTGTAAGCAAATGACATATCCGTTGCATGGACAATGTTACGGTCTAGAATTCACAACGGGAGCGGATTTGAAGGCAAAAAAAAGGAGGCCACACTCAGAACGCTGAGGCAACCCCCTCTCCAAAACATGTGTAACTCTAACCCTACTCAAGGGGTGCACCAGCGTTCAAGATACGGCGCATCATGCGCATTTCATAAGACAACATATTCCCATTCACGGAGGAAAAATTATGGGAGTTAAAAAAATCATTGAATTTAAAGCTGCTGCAATTGGCTTGGCTCAGGTACTTGAGCGTCGGCCATCTCAGAACAAACAACGGAAGCACGGCTCGAAGCGGAACTGGAACCACTTCACTATTGTGAAGCTTTTTCGAGATGCTGGCGTCACTGTCATTAAAGGAATGATGAGTGGACCAAAGTTTAGCGACTTGCGGTTTTCGGTGACCTTCGACGGTGCTTATAAAGTCGAAGTAAGTCCGGGGGGCAGATCCGTAGCGCAGGCAATTGAGATTGTGAAAGAAGAGGTCGTTCTTCTTTATAAGAGCACGTTATCCGAAAGGTCTGGCTTTGAAATGAGTCGGAAAAAGTGGGACGGGCACTACATGCAAGCTCGAAAAGCTGGTCCGGCGGGGATTGCAACTTTTGAATCAGTTGTTGAGCAAAGTCTCGTTTCAAAAGAGTTCGCCGCTCAAGCAATCGAATGGGGATTCACCATTCAAGAGTGTCACCCGGCTCCGTAAATTCAATCGAAGGGGCCCTTGTGGCCCCTTCATCTTTCTTTATATATGTTCACACCAAAACTGAATTTCTTGTTCCGATACGGGGATAATAATAAAAGGGGAATAGTTTTCCCCACAATCATGAGGTTCGGCAATAAGGCCGCGATATCCTTCGATTGCAAAAGGAACCGTAGTTTCGAATTTTTTTCCGCATTTGGTGCAGGTGGCGATCGCAGGGTGTAAGTTGTATCTCTGACACCATTCTTGCAACGAAACGATAGGTTTAATCAAGTTTAACCTCACCTTTCTCGATAATCGAAAGCATTGTAATTTCCAAAAGGGCTGTCTTTTCAAGACCAAGCTCTTTTGATTTACTCGCGAATTTTTTCAAAAGTTTTTCGGAAAATCTAAAGGCAACCATCTTTCTTTTTCCTTGCAATAACTCATGACTTTTAAAATCAGGAATAATGAAAGAAATTTTTTTCTTTGCCATGTCTATACATTGTATAGACAACAATAAAAAAGCAACACAAACATTTAATGTCTGACGATTAAATTAAAAATATTCAATTGTCTCTTTGCGACTCTGGCAGGATTTCTTTAAGAAACTGAATAAGTCCTTCTTTTGGATCCTCAGAGGCGGACACAATGGGTTGTATCTGTCTGCTGCTTAAAACTGCCTCTTGAACCGGATTGGGCTTGGTAAGAAAGATGTATGAGCGTGGTCTTTTGTGCTCGAAAGGAGTGTTCTTCCAAAAGTTTGATAGTTTGTACAGAAGATATCTCACGTTAATATCCGACAAACTGTAGCCAATAAAAAGTATCGGACGGGCAAGGGAATCGGAGCGTAGTTTAATGTCTAGTGCCGAATCCAAAGATAACCTGTCAAAATAGCTTGTTTCTGTTAACACCATCGAGCTGTCGTTTTCAAAGTCTCCATGAAATTTAATAATTTGAGTAACATCGCTCCTGGCGCGAATAAGATGATTTACCGATACAATTTTTTTATAAGGTCTTTGAAAAGCATCGTGTGCTTTCTCAATCCAATGATCATAGTTAGTTGTGTAGATCAGTGGTGCTCTCAATCGCACAATGAGTTCATGTATTTCTGATTTTCTGATATCAATAGTGCTGGAGTTCCACTCGCGGTCAATTTCGCTCCTTAAGGGGCCAAGGTCTGATTTTTCAATTTTGTAATATTCGGCCAACGCGAGGTAGTTGTCCATTTTCATAAATAACTCAGGATCAAAACCAAGTTGAGATCCGATATTTGCAATAAGCTTGTGCCACGTTGGCAAACCCAGGCTGTGTGATACGCCTGAGCCAACGAATAAAATAAAGTTTTTTTCAGCAACTTCTTGTTTTAAGACTTCCATGTTTGCTCCTTGGCGAGGTGCTCACTTAGGCTATCCAAAGCTTTGCGACGCATAGAAATCTCATTTTTCTTTTCACCCAGTTCGGCAAAAGTTTGATTCAATCCATCTGGTATGAAGATGCAATCCCATTGGAACTCTCTGGGACCTTTTGGCAAATTCGAGATTTTACCTTTTATTTGTCCTTCAAAAAAATATATATTTTGTCCATCACAGTATCCGACGACTGTTCTAGCCACTATTCTGCCTCCAGATGGGACGCTAAAAAGTGTGGTGAAATTTTCAGCACCGGGAACGGATGTGACACTATCCCAAAAGATTTGTGTCAGGCCTCCGGGGAAACCTCCCAGAGATTCCATTTCAATCCCTGTATGTTCAACAATTAAAGGTCGGCGAATCTGATCAAAGGCTTTGAACACCTTATCTCTGACAAGTTCTTTCATATCTGTTGTCTGAAGTTCGTTGATCTTTTTTTGTACCGGAATAATTTCAATTTTGTGTGGGGATAGAATTTTCTGAGTCTCTTCAATTTTATACTTATTCGTAGAAAGAAAGCGAATCTGTTTTAAATGAGCCATATTTGATCATTTTTAGATGAAAAATAAACAAAGACCAAAACAATGGCTTCAAGCTGGAATTTACGATGCTTTAGTCCGGCTCTCGTATTTTGTGCAGGACTTTTGTTGGAATATAAAAATCACTTATTTTGACTGTGTTTTATGAAGGCTTGCCCATTGATCGAGCCCTTCCTGAATGAAGTCGCTAAAGCCTCTGCCATACTCTTTTGCTAAAGACTCTAGTTCTTTTTTCAAGGTGTCGGGAATTCTCACTGAGACCGTAACATTCTTTACTTTTGCTTTATAATGGCGCTTGGCTATAGGCTTCATATCAATATGTTTACAGATTATTGCAAATTATTGCAAATTATTACGCGATGTATTATATTGAGGAACAGGAGGCGATATGAGAGTCGTGACCTATTCCAGAGTTTCTACAAGTCATCATGATCAAAATCCTGATATCCAGGTCCAAGAACTGCGCCGCTATTGTCAAAGTAGAGGCTGGGAAGTGGTTGAAGAAATTGCGGATTATGGGTCAGGAGGGACAGACAAAAGAGAAGGACTCCAGAAGCTATTTAGACGTATTGGCGAAGGAGATGTTCAATGTGTAGTGGTAACAAAGCTTGATCGCCTCTTTCGATCTTTAAAGCAGCTTGTAACAACATTAGATGACTTTCAAGCGAGAGGCGTTGCTTTTGTGGCCGTAAAGGATGCTGTCGACTACACTTCTCCAACAGGCAAGCTTTTCACGCAGATTCTTGGCAGCCTTGCAGAGTTTGAAAAATCTTTAGTTCGTGAACGCACAATAGCAGGTCTTCTGTATGCAAAAAACATCAAAGGGAAAAAGCTTGGAAGACCTAGGAAAGCTCGCAACCATGATCTTATTGTCCACCTTAGTGAACAAGGTCTCACGACTAGGGAAGTTGCGAAGCTTGTCGGATGCTCGCCATCAACTGTGGGTCGCGAACTGAAGTCTGCGCCAAAAGGGTCGAGCCTGTGACTTTTGAATTTAACCATATACGAAGGTTTTTGAAGCAGCATTGATCGATAAGGCGAACATTAAGACCGACATATCGGACTTTTACCGTCTTGTCGTTTTGAGTATTGCCTAAGCTGGCCTTTTTGCCGAATGAAAATGGGATGAACTTAAAAACGAATCTGAAACACTTGCTTGCTCAAAACGACATGACAGCCTCTCAACTGTCGAGGAAATCTAACGTGCCGAAGACAACTCTTGGAGAGTGGTTGGCTGGAGGAAATCCCAGGGACCTCAATAAAGTTAAGCAGGTTGCTGATGTCTTTGAAGTGACAGTTGATGAGCTGTGCTTTGGAAATGGGTCTCCAAAGAGGCAGTCACTTAAGGACTTTGAAGAAGAGATATTCGCAGGAAACTTTGATGTCATTTTACGGAAGGCAAAGCGATGAGTGTCATAGATATTCTAGCTAAAATTGGATTGGCAGCAATTGGGCTGTTCGTATGTTTTTTTGTCTTAAGGTTGGCTCTGAACATTGGTCAGTTTGCAAAATTTGAATTCTCGCAGGCCAAAAGAAAAGATGGTCTTCGTAGCGTACTCGAATCAATTCTTGTATACACTGTCTTTTTAGGTGCGATCTGTTACGGAATCTATTCTTATTTTAACTAACTTTATCCAGCCTCAGTCCTCTTGCGCTTTGCCTCAGCCAGAATCTCACCGTAGAAGTCTTCTCTTAGTTTTTTCAATTGGGTCGCTCTACGAGGGTATTTTCCGTAGTTATTCCGTATCCAATCGTACCACGCGTGATACCTGTCATGGTTGCGCCGAGACATAACACACAAATTTGAAGGTCTGTTATCATCTCGACGGCCATTGATATGATGGACAACCTCCCAATGTTCCAGCCGTCGCCCCAGAATTTCTTCAGCGATCTCTCGATGCTCATACTGAGGTTTACCTGACTTTGATCGTTTGAGTACATAGTCGCCGCCAGAGGGGCCTGACAGAGCCCAACGCAAGATTAGATAAATCAGTTTGAATGGAAGTGTCACAATAAACCAGAAAGGGTCACGCCAGGCTTTCTTTAACCATCTCATGGTCAACATATCGGAAGAAGCTAACTGGACCTTTATCTAAGGCAAACATCAAGGTGTCTCAAATTAAATCAACCCCCACTCCACCCCATCCACCGTTGAATCAGAGAAAATGCAAAGGCCCAGGGTGACCTCGAAAAGTTTCATCAAATTTTGAAATTTCTGAAAGAGGCTGTCTCTATATTATATGGGCGTATTAGCTATTAAAACGGTGTCTTTTGATCATCAGTGAGGTGTTTTGCGAATTTGGAAATTCAAAAAAAATGAAAATGGCCCCTTTTAGTTTTCCCAAAAGCTGCTTGTATTCAATTCTTTTGTTCTCTGACTAAGGTACTGCCGATTCAAGGCCAAGTCGCGATGCTTTGAAAGGTTTTGGTATCGGCCATTGGGAGAGCTTTTGAGAATTTCTGAGAGTTTTATACAGTACATTTCAAGATAACTGGGGCGACGATTCTTGGGATTTCTTCCCCGAGCAACTGATAAGTTATCGTTCGCTTCAAAGAAAAAGCGATCTTCTTCGAGAGACTCTTTATCTTCGCTCGAAAGCTTGATGTTAAATCGTTCTTCAATATTGGCGTAAACATCCAGTCTTGTAAGATGAAAATGCCAGTCATGGAATGGAAAGGCTTCTTGGGTCTCTCTGAGTGCTTTAGGGGTCGTTCCAGCAAGTTCGTAGCAACTGAGGTCAAAATCAGAAAGAAACAGGTCATGTTGCCAATCCAAATTTTCTTCGACGAAACTATGAAGCGACTGAATTATTAAAATGTCAGATGCACTTAAAACATGATTTCTTGCTGAGTTTTTCTCAATTGAATTTCTCAGATCCCCTAAAAGTCCGGAAATATTGGAAATTTCATCAGTCTTAGAGGTTGCCCCAAATTTTCTTTCAAAGTTTTGGTGCCTCATTTGATCGCCTTTCAAAAATCCAGTTGGTACCAACTGTTCTCAGATATTCAAAGGAGGTTGTGATGGATGTGAATCCTCAAGGCAAGCAAGAATTGTTAACAATCGGCGACGTGGCAGAGATTTTGAAGTTTTCCATTTCGCGGATTCGGTATGAGGTCAGCATTGGCCGTCTGCCATATATCAAGATCGGAAAGTCAATTCGCTTTGACCGAAAGACTGTCGAGGAGTGGGTTCGCAAGCATGAGGTCTCAAATGGATAACTTTGGCCATAGCATGTGTGATCTTGGTCAAACTTTATCATTCCTGGAGCATCTTCATGGTCAAGCTGAGCCGCATGTTCATTTTGTTGGTTTTCGAGACGACGTGAAGTCTTCAGCAAGTCTTCATAAGTTTTCAAAACTATCTGACATTGAGATCAAAGCAATGCAGCTAAATAAGGAAAACGTCGGCATATTCGCTGTAGTAAATAAGACCGATGGTCACGGAACTAAGGATAAAAATGTCATTGGATTAAATGCGCTCTTTATTGATCAGGAACATTTTTGTTTTCCGAAAGAGTGGCCATTGTCTCCCTCTGCTATTGTTCGAAGCGGAAATGGTTTTCATGCTTATTGGTTTCTTCAGCCTGGCGAAAATATTTCGCGTTTCGAGGAAATTCAAAAGCTTTTGAGCCTCTTTTATGGAAGCGATCCGAAAGTTTCCAACTTGGCTCGCTTAATGAGGCTGCCAGGTTTTTTTCATCTCAAAGATCCGAAAAATCCAAAGCGGGTAGAAATTATCGAATTGAGTGGGAAAAGATATTTACTTGATGAGGTCGAGTTTGCCCATCTTGCAGTTTTAAATGGTGGGAAGCGCCTTTCAAAAGAGCAGCTAAAATTTTTGAAGTGGGTGCAGGAAGCCAAAGCTCCCGAGGGTGCCCGCAATGATGCTCTGACAAAACTTCTCAGAGAAGGGCTCGCAAAAAATTTTGATGAGATATTTCTTCAGGGTATTTGCAAAGTTTTTTGTATGAGAACAAGTTTGGAACTTGAAGAAGCCTTTCGATGTCTCAAGTATCAGACAAGATACCATGCGGCGAAGCCCTTTGAAGAATTTGGTCATGACAAAAAGAATAATTCTCAGCTCAGTATCAGATGTTTGAAAGACATTGCTCGAAAAAATATGGAGTTCGTCGTACCAGGTCTGATTCCGAAAGGACTTTTGAGTGCTTTTACTGGAAGGGGTGGAATAGGAAAGTCTTATTTTTTAACAGCTCTTTCTGCGGCGATCTCAACGGGCGGAGATTTTTATGGGCACCGTTTACAGAAAGGAAATGTTGTTTATTTGAATACCGATGATGACCCTGAGATGACCATCGCAAATAGATTTGATCGTTTTGAAAAGGATGAAGGTAATCTTTTTATCATTGATGAGGCTTTGAATTTGGACACGCGGTCCGGTCGTGACATTGATTATGAGAGAATTGAAGAAATCATTGTTAAATATAAACCCACTGTTTTTGTGATTGATCCGATCATGGCCCAATTGGGCCAAGGAACTGGTTCAAATGAAGCGACCGAAATTTATCCTCGGCTGAAACGGTTAAATGATCTCGCTCGGGAATATAGTGTTGCAATCCTGGTGATTAGACACGTCACGAAGACGCCTCCACTTGATCCAGCAAACGCCGGAAGTGGTTCAGCAGCATTTACAAATGCCGTCCGATCAGAAGTTTTATGCTTCTGTCATCCCGAAGATGAACTTTTGAGAGTGATTATGCCAACAAAAGCAAATGACTATTTCATGGATCGCTCTGAGTGCTTTGGCTTTCGCATCGACAAGAATGGCAAATTCACTTTGGAAAAAATTAAAGAAGATGGAGTGCGACTCTATCGAAGAGCAGTGTTTTCGGAGGAAGTTCAAGAAGAACAAAGATCGCAAAAGCCCAGTCCCAAAGAGTCGGTTAAAGATGAAGTTAGAGAAAAGCTTTTCGCCATCTTTGAAAACGTAAAAGAAATTGAATCACCCGTCCTTCTTAATGAGATGAAAGAAAATGGCTTTGGCGAAAAATACACGCGCGCAGGGCTCAAAGAGATGGTTAGTTTCGGACTCTTAGAAAACAAACGTGTTCCCATTGAGGGCGGAAAAAGAGGGGAAGCATATTGGGTCTATAGACGTGTAGATGAGAAATTTTTTGCCAAGTTGAACGAGATGCGCCAGGCCAAGGAGAGTGGGACATTTCCCTTGTTAGACGATTAAGCCCTTCACCTTCAATTTGGCAAAATTTTTTGGGTCAAATCCTTAAGGGCAGAAATGGGAAATTTTGAAAGTTGATTAAGGGAAAATTTATGAATAAGACAACGACGAAGCTCTTTGATAACCAAATAGACGCGCAACAATTACTGACGGCGGCTGAGCTGGCAGCTCACCTCAAGGTGAGCGACAAAACGATTTATGGCTGGGTCTATCGTGGATTGATTCAACCGGAACGTCTTGGCCCTCGGCTCATCCGCTTCAGCTTACAGAAAGTCCTGGCTGATCTCCGAAAAGGAGAACAACATGGCTATTAAAAAAATTGCTACAAAAGAAGGGGAACTTCGCTACAAAGCGGAACTCATCTTCAAGCAGCGATTCATAAAATCAAAAACATTCAGAAGAAAGATTGATGCCCAAACCTGGGTGAATCAGGAACGACTGAAGCTCGAAAGAGGAGACCTTGCGATTTTGGATAGCAAGATTTCGCTTAGCGAATTTTTCGATTCACATTATTTGCCCAACGCAGGTATCAGTGAAGCTACGAAAGTCGATTACATACGAATTTTCAATGCTCACTTCCGACCGACCTTCGGTCATCGAAACTTGAATGACATCAAAAAGTTTGAATGGGCTCAATTGCTTTCAAAGCTTTCTGAAAGTGGGTTTTCGAACGCTCGGTTGAATCGAATTCAGAATGTCGCAAGTACAATCTATGCCAAAGCAATGAAGTTGGATTTTTCTTCGATCAACCCTCTGAGGTCAATCTCAAGGCGTGAAGAGCCGTTGAGGCCCGTCGCATATTGGACTGCCAATGAAGCCCAAACTTTTTTGAAGTGGGCTTCTGAAAACTCGCCCGAAAGATTTCTGCTTTATTGGCTGGCTTATGAAACAGGGCTCAGGATATCGGAGCTTCTGGCTTTAAAAAGAGACAGCGTTGATCTTCATGCAAGCCTGATCAAAATTTTTCGATCTCAAGATCGGATACTCAAGACGATCAAAGATCAAACAAAGAGTGGACGAGAAAGAATGTGTGCACTGAGCCCCAGCCTAAAAGGGGCGCTGGAAAAGCTGCTTCAATCTCATTCCCATGAACTGCTCTTTTTGAATTCGGACGGAACACCCATGAAGTATGAATGGCTTCTGCGAATGTTCAAAAAAGATCAGATCCAAGCTGGGGTCAAGCTTATCACCCCTCATTGTTTGAGACACACCTTTGCTTCCCACTATGTTGCTCAAGGTGGGAACATTGTTGAAGCTCAGGCGGCATTGGGCCACGCAGACATCAATACGACGATGAGATACGTCCGCCACGCCGCCTTTCTTGGCAAGGGCAGAGAAGCTCTAGTTCGATTCGAACATGAGCCTTAAACCTTCGTGGGCTTTTCATGGGCCTTTTAATTTTTTGGGAAGTTGAGATCGGCTCTTTTTCAGAGCCATCTCGAATTTACGTGGTGCCCGGAACAGGACTTGAACCTGCACAACCTTGCGATTACTAGTACCTGAAACTAGCGCGTCTACCAGTTCCGCCATCCGGGCACATAAAATGGATGCGAAAAACAAAGACTCAGGTGGCGCTCAATTCATCAATTTTTCCCACCCCTGTCAAGGTCTACCCTTTACCCACCCCCGATTCTTTCCTATGCTTTTCGGGATGAAGCAAAGGATCAAGCCCTGGCAGGACGGGGACTCAGCTCCAAAAGACCTTCTCCAGCAGATTCGGGCCCGCCGACCTGGCGGAAAACTGCTGGATTTGGACCGCGCGCTGCTGAAAAGCATCCCCCTGGCCGAAGGCTGGAATCAATATCTGAAGCGGATCCGTGCCGATCTCAGCCTGCCCGGCCTGCTGCGCGAGCTGATCATCTGCCGGATCGCCCAGCTGAATGGCGCCGATTACGAATGGACCCAGCACGCCCCCATTTTCCTGAAAGAAGGCGGAACCCAAGCCCAACTGGATGAGTTAAAAACAGGCAAACCCCTGACCCACTTCTCTGAAACCGAAAAAGCCGTGATCGCCCTCACCGACGAGTCCACCCGCCAGATCCAAGTTTCCGACGCCACCTTTGATCACGCCAAAGGCCTGCTGGGCGAAACCCAAACCGTCGAAGCGGTGGCGGTGATCAGCTGTTACAACATGGTCTCGCGATTCTTGGTCGCACTTCATGTTGGGCATTAGCTCATTGCTCGGCACTTTCGTTGCGCACCAGAAGAGCTGCGTCAGAAATTTAAATTCCGTTCTCACCTACAGGTAAGAAAATTCTTCGAACGCAGGGCTGGGCAAACGCAGCCTTTGCTTCGGCTTCAACACCTTCAACAGCTGAAGCGCATTGTAAGTCGCAAATCCGTAAGCCGTGTTGTCGAACATGCACCACACGTTTTGATGGGTGACCTTTTGCTCTTGCATCAGCTCGGCGGTCGTTTCAATGATCTTTTCCGAATACAGCGAGCGGTACACCTTCGGCGATCCATGCAATCGGTGGTAAACCAAATCTTCGGTCAGGTACTCTTGCCAGTTTGGAATTTCGCAAGGATCCGGGTCGGCGACGACTTTTGAGATTCGGAACTCTTTCAAAATCCGCAATGCTGGCGGCGTCACCCAGGTCAGATGGCGTGGCTCAAAGGCAATCGGCACGTTGGTGATCTCGCGCAGGTTCGCAAAAAATTCTTTTGCCGTGTCTCGCTCGAAACTCAGACTGGGTGGCAACTGCACCAGCAAAACGCCGAACTTTTCGCCCAGCTTCGATATGGCCTCTAACTTTTCGGCCAAGGCTTCGGGCGCGCATTCCAATCTTTGATCATGAGTCAGCTCGCGCGACAGCTTCACCGCAAACTTGAAATTTTCCGGCGTCGACAGCGCCCAGCGTTCGTAAGTTTTGGCCTGATGATCGCGATAGAAGGACGAATTGAGCTCAACCCCCGTCAGTATCTGCGCGTACTTTTCCAGATGCGAGCCCTTCGCCGGAAAAAGATCCTTGTACTGAGAAGGAATGGTCCAAGCGGCGGTGCCAACAAAGAGCGAGGCTTTCATGAAATGAGAATACTCCTTTCAATGATCTGCGCGAGACGGCAAAGACCGTGTTTTTGTCGAAAGTCAGCTGTTTAACGGATTCCGGATTCAGATGCTTTTTCTAAAGCTTCCAAGAGCGCGCCCCGCTGAATGGGCTTTGTGAGATAATCATCAAAGCCGAGCCGAACGGACTCTTCTCTTTCATCCTTTAAGGCGTTGGCGGTCAACGCGATGATCGGCTTTTGGTAGCCCTGTTCACGCAGGCGGCGGGTGGCTTCTTTGCCGTCCATATGGGGCATCTGGATATCCATTAAGATCACATCGAAATCTTGGGCCAAAGCTCTCTCTACGGCCTCGACCCCATCGTTTGCAAGTTCGATCGAAGCGCCGGCCATTTTCAAAATGCGCGAAACAATCTGTTGGTTATCGAAAGAGTCTTCGACGATCAAAATTCGCACGCCTTCCAGCGGATGAATCTTTTTCGGCAGGCGCCCACCAAGACTGCGAACATCAGGCGCCGAAACCCCCGCTTCGAACGAAATTTCGAATGTCGATCCGACATTCGGCGTGCTTTCAAGCAGTCTGAGATCTCCACCCAAGACGCGAGCCAGCTGTTTTGAGAGCACCAATCCCAAACCGGTGCCACCGTACTCCCGGGTCATCGAGCTATCGGCCTGACTGAAAGGTTGGAAAAGCTTGGTCTGCTGCTGTTCCGAAATTCCAAGCCCGGTGTCCTTAACTGTGAGAAACACCTGAAAGAAACCTTCGTGGGTTGGCTGCCAATGAAGCTGAAGCAAAATCTTTCCTTGCTTGGTGAACTTGATCGCATTTCCTAAAACGTTCATGACGATTTGGCGCAAACGGGTCGGATCGGTTTTACCAAAAGCCGGTACATCCGCTGGCGCATCGAAAATAATCTCGACTCCTTTTCGCGTCGCCGTCGGACGCAGAGCCGCCACCACGTCATTGATTGTTCCTAAAATTGATACGTCGATAAACTCAGTTTCAATTCGGCCCGATTCGACTTTGGCCAAATCCAAAATGTCATTTACCAAAGCCAAAAGCAGCTGCCCGTTGCGATGAATCGCCGACAGGTAACTTTGATTTTCTTCTTTGGTCGAATCCGTTTCGTTGATCGCCAAATCCGTAAAACCGATGATCACCCCCAATGGCGTGCGAATCTCGTGGCTCATGTTCGCCAAAAATTCGGACTTGGCGTGATTGGCGCGATCGGATTCATTTTTTGAAAACTCGGCCTCTTTGCGGGCTTCGATCAAATCTTTTAAAAGATTTCGCACTTCGTACTGACGGCGGCGATTGGAAATCGCCGATTCCAGCATACTGGTCAAAGTGGTGATGCGCACGGGACGCTCCAGAATGGTGGCATTGCGAAGCGCCTTCAAAACGTGAAAGGTTTCCGCTTTCCCTTGAGTCAAATCCCCGGCGCTGGCCAAGATTACGATCGGAAGATCGGACCACGACTCCTGCGCTTGCAGCTGCTCCTTCAACAAATCCAAATTTGCGTGCACCAAAACTTCTTTTGCCAGCAGCAAGGCGCCTGCACCTTGCGCTATACTCTTTAGCAAATCCGCGAAGCCTTGGCAGATATAGGGGTGAAATCGATTCGCCTCCAAAAGCTTGAATGTGGATTCCGAGTCCTTTTGCGTGCTGGTCAAAATCAGAATGCGTTCATCTGTCCACGTCATTTAAGATTTCGCCAATCCGTTTCCCGTCGAGCTTCCCAGGGCTTCGGGTACCCCGGTCAGGACGCCATGAAAGCCTTCCAGCTGCGGACCGACCTGGATGCCTTGATCCGAAAACATAATTTCGCGGATCGAACGCTCGTGATTACCGCTTCGTCGCTTCAGCACCGAAATCGCTTTGTGCACTTCGCCGGTCGCTTCGAAATAGCGCAGCAAAATCACCGTGTCGGCCAGATAACTGACATCCACCGGTGAAGCCATATTGCCGCCGATCAATCCATGCTGAGAAACCACCAAGAAAGTAGCGACCCCTTTTTGATTGAGATAACTGAGGAGCTCGTGCATCTGAATGATCAAGAAGCGCTCTTCGGGCATGGCGTTGACGTAACCATTCAAACTGTCAATGATGACGACGCGGACCTTATCACGCTCGACCGCTTCGCAAACCAGATTCACGAATTCGCCTGGTGATAGTTCGGCCGGATCGATCTGCTGAAGTGAGATTTGACCGCTGGTCAGAAAGTGTTCGATATCAAACCCAAGCCCGGCCGATCGCTTCAGGATTGAACGCTTGCCTTCATCGAAGGCAAAGACTGCCGCTTTTTCGCCTTTCTTGGCGGCCGAAATCGCATACTGCAAAGCCAGTGAAGACTTTCCGCTTCCCGCAGGCCCCATCAACAACGTGCTGGCGCCGCGATCGATCCCGCCGCCAAGCAACGCATCCAATTCGATCACTCCGCTTTTCAGCAGATGCTGCTCTTGGCTTGTCGGGTATTCGTTCGCCACCAATCTTGGGAAAATAAAGATACCGCCTTTTTTCAAAGTGAAATCGTGATAACCGCCGCGAAAGCCAACGCCCCGAAGCTTCAGGACACGCAACCGCCGTCGTTCGGCGCCGTATTCTGGAGCCAACTGTTCGAGACGAATCACCCCGTGCACCAAACTGTGCAGATCCAGATCTCCCGTTTCCGACGTGCGATCATCTAATAACAAAACGGAAATGTCTTTGCCGGCAAAATACTGTTTCAGTGCCAAGATCTGGCGTCGGTAGCGAAGGCTTTCCCGAGCCAAAAGGCGAAGCTCGGATAATGAATCAAATACCACGCGCTTGGGTTTCAGTTTTTCGATGACACCTAAAATCGCCTTGGTGGTTTCACCGAGCTCGATTTCAGAAGGATGAAAGAACGTATTTTGATTGTCCACTTCAAGCTCGTCTTCCGAGCGAAGTTCAAACACATCGATTCCGGATAGATCCCAGCCATGCGAAGCTGCGACCGATGTCACCTCGGCTTTCGTTTCACTGAGGGTCACATACAGAACTTTTTCTTTCAGGCGAATGCCTTCAAGCAGGTACTGCAAACCCAGGGTCGTCTTTCCCGAGCCCGGATCACCATCGATCAAATAAAGACGATTCGGTGGAAGACCCCCGCATAAGATTTCATCCAGCCCTTTAATCCCTGTTGTAATAAGTCCGTTCGACGCCATACTTCTTTCCTTTTGATGAATTTAGTCATTTGCGTTGTTCGAATTCCAGGGATTGTAAATGCAAGCTGTGTGAAACGTCAGGCTGCATGGTGCCCCATCCCACAGCGGAAAGATGAAAAACAAAAGGATCTTATTTATTTCAGGAACTTACTGCTGAGCATTCAAAATGTTGCATCCAAATTGACGTCCAATTTTCCCGACTGTCCAGGTCGCGGTTTGACCCAGAAGAGATGCCCACAGGTCAGAGCGCCCCATCTGCTTTCTGGCTATTTATTCAACGATCCCTTCTTATGCCTGCACAAGTTTTAAACGCTGTTGATCTTTTGGCTAGATTCCAAAAGATTTTTGTAGACAGTTCGCGCTCCATTCTCACGATGAAACAATTTTCAGTTTTTTTAGATTCAATCCACCAAACAAACTAAACTGTTATCCATCAAGAACATGAATAAGTTTCCGATAAAGATCATGAAAGGCACCGAAAAGTGTCTCATTAATGAACAAGGGGGATTCTCTGAAAACACAGAAGAAAACAGACAAGACGAAGAAGGCCAAAAAAGAAACTAAGAAAGTTTCTGCGAAAGACCTAAAAAGTCTGAAGGGTGGCGGATGCTGGTGGGAAGAGTGCGGACGCGTAAAAATCGGCAATAGTTGTCAGCGATAATTTTTTAAGGAGAATCCATGAAGACACAAAAAACAAAATCAACAAAACCAAAAGCTGCAAAGAAAACTCAAAAGAAAGTTTCCGCCAAGGATCTAAAGTCACTGAAAGGTGGCGGATGCTGGTGGGAAGGATGCGGTAAGCTGAAAATCGGCGATACATGCGGCGCCTAACTTAAAATTCAATTTGAATTCAAAGAGGAGAATGGAAACATTCTCCTCTTTTTTTTGCCTCGCGCTGCAAGCCTGGGCTAAGGCCAAGGATTGTTTCCGTCTTCCAAAATCCAATGGTCGCTTGAAGCTGAAAACTGTAAAGTCATTCAAGACATATGTCGCAGAAGAAAATGCAAAGGTCCGACTTTCTGTACCTTTCAAAACTTTTATCGAAAACCGCTCCGCTTGATTTTCAAGATTTTGAAAAGGACTTTCTGCAAATCCCGTCCATTCGAAAGAAAATGAAGGCCCGGCACCGTCTGCAGAAGCTTTATGCCTCACCGCTGACAGAGACGCGGATCACCCGCAACAACCGCCCGATTGATCTGCACGGCTTCCCTTTAAACTTTCAGTATCAGCGCCTGGGGCTGCATTTCGAACCCACCACCCATGCGCATCGGTACCTCTATCCAAGCCTGCGTGTGCCCAAGGAATTGAAAAGCCAAGGCACTTGGACTTCGTGCGGACAGGTGGCGATTTCGGCCGTGGTCAGTGCTTATCAGCATCTGGGACACAAAAAAATACGTCTGGTGTCTTCAGAGATGTACTGGGAAAGCGGCATCTTTTTCGAAAAAATGCGATGGCAGGTTCACGCCAAAGCCCCGATCGCTTATCTGGATTCATCCATGCTGACCGAGCCCTTAAGCAAAGCCCTGAAAAAAGCCGCGGGCTGCAAAGATCTGATCGTTGACACCACCTGCTGGTTGCAAGACGACCCGTGCCTGACCGAGATCTTGCGATGGGCCCTTCGTCAAGGTGTGCGGGTTTCGTTTGTGCGTTCGGCTTTGAAGCTGGACAGCTTCGGAATGGAGTACAACCGTTTGGGGTCGGCCATCTGGTTCTGTCCGCCGAAATCCAAAATGCCGAAAGGCCTTTATGAAGAGTTTGAAAGCCTGCTTCGTCTTTGGGGCGGCTATGCTTCAAGCTCGCAGCTTTTTCCTTTCTGGCTGGATCGCGAGTTTCACGAGGCCAACCAAGCTTGGGTGCAGGCCTTGCAAGAAACGAATTCGAATTTGGTCGAGCACTTTGAGAAAAATCCGCCGATGGCGCCCTTTCAGTTTCTGCCGTTCGAGCACCGCGTGTTCAGCTGGTTGATCACACCGAACATGTCACCGGAAAGTTTGGAAAAATTCTGTTCTTACTTTGTCGAAAGCTTGCGAAAGAAAGGGCTTGATGCCGCCCAGGTGTCCAGCTACCCGTGGGATTTTGTGGCGCTGACAAGTTTCAACCCGAGCCCGGCTTTTTCGGCGAACAAGAAAAAACGCGGCGCCCTTCGCATTTCGCTGCCGGCACTTTCGAAACGCCAAACCCAGGTTTTTATTCAAGCGTTATTGGAGCTGATGGAATTGACCAAAGATTCCTTTGATTCAGAATGAAAAAAATATTTCCTTGGCATATTCCGACCCCTGTTCAGAAATCCGACTTTCAAAGTCTTTTCCCTAAGCATCAGGACCTGAATATCGAATCCGATTTGGCCAGCCTTCCGGCGTTCGGCGTTGCGGATGATGTGTCGGGCCCGGCGGCAGCTGCCGATTTGCAGACCAATCCTGACATCAACATGGATCAACGCCTGGGATCAGGCCGATCCGTTTTTTATCGCGGGCATTATCTCAAAGGCATCGGACGAAATCTTTTGACCGGTAACTGGTCAAATCCCGAAGACGCCTACCACAACAGCGGCCACCTTCTGACAAGTGCCGCCGTTCGCGAGTACATCGTCAGTCTTTGGTTGAAAGAGCACGGCAAGGCGGGTGCGATTGTCGCCTGTGAAGGCATCTTGATTCGCAAGATGGATTCGTCCTTTGCCCGACAGTTTCAAAAGCGGGCTTTTCCTAAAACTCGAAACGGAATAATGCTGCTGGCGCCGATCGATCAGGTGACGCAGGCTATTTCGGTGAAGAAAGCGGACTTCTGCCGTTTTTCAAATATCTGGTGGATGCTGGGGCACCCCAATCATCGAACTGTCGAAACGTTTTTCCAAAGCTTGGATCTCTTCTTACCCGGCACAAAGGGAAGGCAAGATCCCCTGGCCTTGGCCAAAAGATTCGAACGAGCTTTGTTGGATGGCTTGCGGAACTTCTTTTCTTTTTTAGAGCTCGGTGTGTTTTGGGGATCTTTGCACAATAACTTTTGCATCGACGGCCGGTTTTTGGATTTAGAAGTGCCCTCTTTGTTGGGTGGTTCTTTCTTCGGTTTCCTGTCGACGCATCCAAAAAAATTTCAAGGAAATGCATTGCCTAGCTTTCTGGAAGTCGTCGAATACCGCCGTCAGGTTCAGACCTGGCTTCGGTTGCTGCCCGCCAAACTGGAAGAGCTTCAGCTTTTAACACGAACTTGCAGTCCGCAGGACCGCCAAAGATTGCAGGCTTTCTGCAAGGCTTGGAACCGGGTCTTTCATGCAAAGCACCTGCTTTGGGACGACGCTCGCTTTTTAAAAATCTACAGCAAAGAAGTCTCGAAAATTTTCAGATTTTCTAAATCGCAAACGCGTTCGGTCGAACAACTGGTGAAGATGAGCTTAAACCCCCGATTGCAGGTAAAAGAAAAGTTCACTCTTGAGCCAATGGGATTTTCTCTTTACGCCAGCGAACCCGCCACGACCCTGACCCCTTGGGTGATTGCGGAGCTTAGCTCGGCTTCGGAAAAGCAATCTTTGAAAGCTTGGGCCTTGAAAAGTCTGATCGAAGAGATCGATCAGCAGACGAAGATCCCCGAGATCTTGCGCCTGCTGAAGGAAGCCCCCGAAAAAATCCGGAAGATCAAAAAGATTTGAAATTTAGCCGAGCTTTTTCTTACAACGATAGAACACGCTTAAAGCATATCGAAACGATGGACAGTTTCGATTCGGAACACCGGCGCGGTGATAAATCGCGGCGTTGAATGCCACCAGTCTCCCCGGCCTTGGCGTCACCGCGCAGATCGCATCATGATCGTCGTTAAAGAAAATCGTTTCGCCCGCCCAATTTCCCCGCCAGGTTGGGTTGGCGTAATACAAAAAGGTCACGCAATCTTCGCAGTTGATATCCTGATGCATTTGCGTTGAATCGCCGAACTTAATCGCCGCGGCGTAAAGGTGCGAAAGATGCTGCTTCGCGGGTTTCGGTGAAAGCACATCCGCGAACTGGGTCACGATGGTTTCGACCGTTTCTGGCAAGGGTCCCATCTTTTTGTAATCTTCGTTTTCCAAAGGGAACGAGAATTCGTTATCAAACGATTGTCGCAATTGATAATCGTAGGTCCAAAGCTGCATGGACATTTGCTGTTCAAATTCGGCATCGAAAAGATCGTCAAAGATCAAAATGCCTTTGCCGTTAACGTCGTACTGGATATCAGGTGACAGTGCTTTTTTCTTTGTCATGGCAGCCTCTGTCCCCATGATATCGTCCCGCCGGCGCACTTTTCAATCAGCCCACCCGGATCCAAGCCGAAGTCAGACAAAGATCCAGAGAGCATAAGGTCCATGGTCTATTGCGGAACCGGTCCAAATCACAGAAAATGGGGACATGTCGAAAAAGAAAACCCTGCATCCCGAATCTCTTCTGCAAATCCCTTTGGTGCGCCAGATGCTAGCGGATCCCAGCATTCATTTTTCGCCCATCGGTTTTGATGCTTATTGGGTTTATTCAAATTATTTTTCCCCGGGGCTTTCGGCTTTCAATCCGCATCAAGGAAAGATCTTTTTCCAAAGCGGATCGTGTATTTCTGAATGGCTCAAAAACCCCGAAGTCTCGGCGCGCCCCTTGAACCAACGCGATTTCCTGGTTAAAGAGGTGCTCTTTGCGGTGCACGACTATTTTCATATCTGGGGCTACCAGCTGATTCAGCATCTTCGTCCGCAGCTGAACTTCGGGATAGAAGCGATCACGAAAGCGAACTTTGAGACGTTCGTGTTTTGTCACCTGCTCACCGAAGCGATTGCCACGATCGGTCTGGATTATTGGTACCTCAGTCAGGTGGATTTGAACGAAGTCGTTCCCATCGGAACTTACAGCTATCCGCTGGCCACCAGTTATCACAAAGAAGATGACTCCGAATTCAAGCGCTTTGCGCCGAATATGAACGTGATGTCGGTGGATTTCTTTGAAACCCTGATGCGCACCTATCTCACCGGTGACTTTTTTGGTTTCAGCGCTTTTGATCTTCAGCGCAGCCCAATTCTGATCCGTTGGCTGAATCACGAGCTGACCTACGCCGAAAAGCAGCGCTCTTACACCCGAACCTGGCTCGCACATCTGTCACATCAAGATCTCAAGCTGAAGCCGAAAAATCTCAAGGGCCATGTTTCAGCCTCGGCCGCTTGGCAAAAAAAGATGATCTCGGACGCAGCCGAAATTCTTTTCGCTAAGGTGGTTCACAATAAGCCGACTTATCTTCCGGCTTTGGCCTCTGAAAACAGCGAATGGTCTTCACGCAAGAATCGCAAACAGATCGATTATCGCTTTTTTAATATCTGCAGCTTCGGTGATGACATGTGGGAGCAAATCGAAAAACATCCGCCTACCGCCGAAAGCCGCGATCATTTGTATCTACAGATCTTATCGCGACATCAGTTCGAGACCTTCAAGCGCCCGCTTCTTGAAAAGCTGCGCAATGGTCGCACCAATTACGATCTGAAATCCCTGCGCCAGATGCTGAAAACCGCGAAGCGAATCTCCAGCCACGGTGATCCGCTTCCGGATATTTTCATGTTGGGTTAAGCTCGATTATTTGACTTCGGTGATACGGCCGAATTCCGGATGCTTCAGCAGATCTTTATCGAAAACATCTTTCCGGCAAAATCGCAGATCCATCGAAAAACGGACCATGGACTGGGTCGTGTTTGGCAATGGGCCATGAATTTGATGCGAATGAAAGATCAGACAATCCCCCAGATTGTAATTGGTCGAATGCCATTGCAGTTTGCCTTTCGGCTTTTGCACGCCATGCACTTTGTGATGAGGCAAAGGACCGATGCGATAAGATCCCTGTGCCGTCGCAAGCCCCCCAAAGTAAGCCGGGATATCGCTGAGCGGGATCCACGCCGTGTAGGTTTCCGCCGGCTCGCCCAGATAATCATAATCTTGATGGGGTGTAATCCCTGAAGCCAGTTGATCCGGAAATGCAATCCGTCCCCAACGAGCATCCCGCAACGGATGCACTGTCACCGCCCCGCCTAAAACTTTGCGGAACACTTGGTGTAACTTCTTTTCGGTCACCACTTTGCTAAAGCGTTTCAGCCAAGCCCACTCCATCACAAATTGATGGGTGCCTTCTTTGTCCAATCGCTTGGCCGTCAAATCTGGGTGAATCGTCGGATGCCCCAGCATTAAATCTTTCGCCAAGTACTTGTAGCGACGGCCCAGCTCAATGGCTTCATCACGAGCATCGCTTAAAATCTGGGTTGGCAAAACATCGCGAAAAAAAATGTAGCCGTTCTTCTTCAGTCTTTTTTGCAAGACCTCGGTTGATTCTTTGATATCGCTGACAACAAGCTCTTTGCAGCTTTCTTTTGAAAGATCCCAATCATACTTTGCCATTTCTTGAGAATAGCATCTGGATTCCGGACGGAAAAGAAAAGGCCAAGGCCTGGGCCGCAGGTCCAGTCATCACCTGCGGACTTTGCGGCCCCATTCAGACCTAAGGCTTTACGCAGACGTTCTTTTCAAGCGGCTCTGTTATCTCGGGGCGCTCGATCTGCAGTTGCAAGGCGAACTGACGTTCCGCTAACAGCTCGGCCTCGGCACAATTGCTGGATTCGCCTGCTTTTGGATCGACCTTATCTTTGTAGCGTGTGCATTTTCCAAAGTATTTGATGCGGATCACATTACTGTGGTCGCGCAGATTCAAAGAATGGCCCAACTTCAAATCCGAATCGGAAATTTGAACCTTCAATTTCCCAGATCGCCCCAGCATGGTCATATCCAAAGATGGAATCCGCATCGGCTCTTGTCCCGGGATTTCGATGATTTGATCTTCGAAATTCGAATCCTCGGTCGCATCGACTGCGACGTCTGCGCAAGTTCGGAGATTTTCAACTCTGACAAAGCTGACTTCCGCTGCAAGGTCGCTTGGTGCTTCAACATTCAGGATCTGATCGAAACCCCGAACCGGCTGTTTGCCTCTTGACTTTCGCTTTTGATCGCAACCGATTTCAATGATCTCTCGGGTCTCGATTCGATCACGGATGACCATTCGATCTTGCGATCCAAACTGTTCGAGATTCAGTTCGGAGTCGGGCCGATTGCAGGTCTTCAGCCCCGACAAGACATCATTGACGATCTCGTCGGCGTTCGGCAGCTTGATGGCCGGAGTGTCGACTTTGACTTTTTCCGGAGAACCGCAACCGACCCAAATGACTCCCGCGATTAAAATAGAACCTATCTTTCTCATATCTCACCCCTTTGTTGGTGTCTCAATTTGGGACGTTTATAATCCCAATTTTGACATTCGTAAAAAATAGTTTTGACGATTGTAAAAATACTCAAGGCAGTCTAAAATTTAAACATGCTCAGCGAAAACAAAACTAAAGATAAGATCTTAAACGCGAGCCTAAAGCTTCTGAACGAAGTGGGCTACGGCGGGCTGGGCATTTCCGAAGTCGCGCGTGTTGCAAAGATCTCGAAGCAAAATCTTTATTATCACTATCCCAGCATGGAGACCATTTTCTACGACCTGGTCATGCAATGGAGCCACACCGGCCAGCAATGCACGATCGAGGCCTTGGCGCAAAATACGGAAGGCGGCGCTTTGCGAGTGTTAGGGATGGTCCGCGGGATGTTCTTGTGGATGGAAAGACATGCCGAGCTCACCAGACTTGGGCTTGTCATGTTTCAAAGCGGGCACAAGATCAAGAAGGTGAAACAGTTCATGGATCAGGCCCGATCCATCGGCCGCGAACGCATCAAGGGGCTTTTGCTTTCCGATCCGACCTTCAAGAAATTAAAGCCGGCCTTATTGGAAGAGCTGACTCAGAATATTCACACATCGATGTACGGAAGTTTTCTTTACGTCGTGGCCATGAATGATTTTGAAGATCTGAAAAAACACGAAGATGCTTGCGCTAAGGCGATCCGTCACTTGCTACATGCTTATCGAGAATCTCTTTAAGTTTTTGCAAGACCGACTGCTTGCTTCCGGTCAGGACGTGCACCGTTGCGTCGGGATAAAGCGGATCATGAATCTCGCTGGTTTTTGCAAATCCCAATCTTGTGTAATATCGAACATGCTTTAGCTGATGCGCGTGCACCTCTAACGAAACCCGATCGTCCAAGGTCGAAATCACTTGATACAGCATTTGAATGCGAACTTTGTTTTCGTCTTTCTGCAACGGATTCGTCAGGCCTAAAAGATCTTCATAAGGGTTTCGCACGTAACGTTTGATTTCGGTTGGTTTCGCTTGGCTGTAGAACACGTCCGTTGTCACCACACCCGAGTACGGCTGAAACGGACTGACACCACTGGCAAGCTCTTGCAGCACCGCCTGACGCTCGTCTTCGGCTTGGGCACTTCGCAGCCGCTTCAGATAAGAAGCGACCAGCTTGCCTTCTTGCATCCAAATCTGAGTATCGAAAGCCAGATGAATATTGTATCCCCGCCTTTGCTTCAGGATCGAGACCGATTCATCCATCATGGTCGCACCGGTCATGACTTCGTCTTTTTCTAGCCCCGACAGACGATAGATAAAATCAGCAACTTTAAATCCCATCAGCTGATAGCGGTGCAAAAGCGCCGTTTCGATTTCATTCTTTTCACCCATGCGAACCAAAGAAGCGCGAATCACCACTGATTCTTGATCGGCATGAAGATGTGGAATTGCTTTTGCCAGAAGATTTAAAGCTTCGATCTGTTCGGCGTTGGTGACCGATTGCATTTTTTCGGCGTAGCGCTTTTTCGCCGCTTCGATTTTTGCAAGAACTGGATGCGCCGAGACTGTACCATCGCTTGCCGTTTCAAGCCGCATCACCTCGGCAAAAAGACCCATGGTCGCGATATCAAAAGCTTGCTTCGGAAAATTCCACTGTGAAAAGGCGCGGCGGTTGGCCTGGTCATCCAATTTTTGCAGGTAAAGGTTCGTTTCACGTGGAGCCCGGCTGTGAACCTTAAAACATGCCATCTGCGCCTGGGAAACCCCAGCCGCCAGCAAAATACCGATCAAAACCAAAGCCCGGCGAAGCTGACGAACAGTCAGACGCCAGACACTTTTCAGCACCCCTGACCCGACACAAAGGATTAGGCTCGAATAGGTAAGATCTCGCGATTTTTTCGGCATCTCAGTGGTTCACAGTTCAATTCGAATGCCAGCTTTGAAAGTCAACCTGGTCCCCAAATAACCAAGGATCTCGACAGCTTGAAGCTTGACGGGGGTATCGGTCACCAACCTCAAAAGTAGGCCGGTGACCGATACCCCCAAGACCGGTCCCACCGCAAATAAAAATGCCATTACAGCCGCCCTTTCTTTCTGCAGAATCCAAGCATATGAACCAAGACTTACTTTACGGCGTTTACAAGCTCGCAAAAATCGAATCCACGAAGGATTCTCTCCCCACCCCAGAAAAAACCAACGATGGGATGTTCGTTGGGCAGCGACAAATCGAAACGCACCACGATTTCTTGGGAAGAAAGCGCGACGCTTTAGGGCCATTGTAAATCTCTTAAACAGGCCTTTATTCCCTTCTGAAATAATCACGTTCTTAAAGCGCATGATCTTTGCTTGGCTCTAGGTGAAAGTTCAACCGAAGAGGATCTTTGCGAAACTTTGCACTTTTTGCTTTTATCATGGTGATATGGAAGTCGCTGCCAAGCGAGGCCGGCTTCGCCTGCCATCAGACCCATCGCCCGTTGCCGGTTCTGGAAAGCTCGTTGTCCGCAATGACCTTAACTTATGAGCCGGCCATCCAGACCGCGCAAGGACCACAAATTGCCGAAAACCACGTCTTGCTCGAAATCTTTGGTCACGGAAGCAAGACTCCCCGTTATCAGCGAGTTTTAAGATATCTCAATCCCTTGACCGGCATCCCGGAAATCTTTGGCAAGTCGAAGTTTCATGATGAAGGCCTGAAGCTCTTCTATGAACGATTCTCACGAATTTTTGGTGACGAGCTAACCGCCGAAGTCGCCAACGCCGAAATGCGCCTGCCTTTGGAAAGACTGGCGACCGTTGCCGTCAAAAATGCACGCCTCAATCGTTACCGCGGCTTTATGCGCATCTTCGATGCCTCGATTTACAAAACCGGAAATCGGGCCCGCACCAAGTATTGGGCCCCGGCCGAGCTCGAGATGATGGCGAAAGGCAAAAAGACGCGTGTCTTTGAAACACTTCGAAAAGCAGGGTTCGCCATCTTTGAAATCGGCAAGTATGTCCTGGATGAGCCGACAGAAAAGCAAATTGAAGCGAATCCAGAGCTTGCGATGTCTTCATTGGAACAGCTTATGGTGCAAAAGGACGAGTACCTTTGGCTGATCGATTTTCTAAAAACCCGAGGCGCCGCTGAACTTCCAAAGTCCTATTACGTTGCGCAGGTCTCTTCGAAAATTCATCGTCTAAGCTATCAGCGCAAATTTAAAATGGAGACGGCCGATCGCAGTGAAAGCGATGGCCTGGCACCCGAAGAAGACCTTCTCAAAATTCGTGGTGATCTTTTGCTTGCACGCTTGCAGACTTTGATTCCTGAAATCGACCGGCAAATTACGGCTGCGTCGGGTTTATCAACACCTGCACGTGACTCCACAGACGTGCCTTAATCTGCTTCACTTCACTCTGGGATCCGGCGTAGATCGCCTTGTAACAATCTCCGACCAAAATTGAATGAATCGTTCGCGCCAATAGCGGCGCGTCCTTTGTGATTAGCCTGCCTTCATGCCCCGCCTGAAATAGGACACTTTCCAGACGCGAGATCGCCTGCTCTTGCGAATGGCGGAAGATCTCACGCATTTCCTCGGTCGCCGAGGAGAAAAAATAGAAAGCCATATTTCCATGGGCATGTTTCTTTTCTGAACTGAAGAAATCAATATTTGCGAACAGGTAGCTTCGCAGACGGTCCAAAGCAGGGTCTTTGGGGTTGATCTGGCGATCAATGTAAGCCCTGGTCTCGCCGATCGCGTATTCGCACACTGAATTAAGCAAATCCATCTTGTTCTTAAAGTGCGCGTAGATCGAAGGCTGCGCAATACCGACCTGTTTCGCGATATCCGAAAACGTGGTCGCTTCAAATCCTTTCGTAAAGAAAAACTCTTCCGCGGATTCGATAATCTGTTGCCGAGAATTTTTCGCCGGCAGGGGCTTTTTTTTCGTCTTTGCCATAGACTTTATTGTCGAACAAAACGACAGAACTGTAAAGTATTCTCGTAAAACTATATTTTATAGCCTGCAATTGATATTTTATCCGACATCCTTTAGATTTCGAATCGATTTGAAACAACAACCCAGTCAAGATGACTGGCCCCCAAACTAAAGGAGTCTTTATGAAAAACGTATCTATGAAAATGGCAGGTCTGCTGGTCGCGACAGCCCCACTGATCAGCTTGGCCCAAGTGGTGACACTCACGCCCGTCAACTGCCAACTGGCGCAATTTGAAGAAAGCTTTAAGCAGGTTCAAATTACGGCTGACATTAATGCCGCAGCCAAAACGGCCAGCTACTATATTTCGAAATTCGATGCCGGTGGCGACATGGTCGTTTCCGAAAAAGGAAAAGATGTTCCGGTTCGCCAACAAGGTGGCCTGTCAGGATCTCTGATCATCTCGACAAAAACTGCAGGGGATCTCAAGATCGACTCGGACATTCTTTCTGGTGGCGATTCCGTCAGCGGCCAGGGCGTTGGTGAAGAGCTGGCGTGCGTTCGCGGCGGCGTATCCCTTTCAACCGGCGTCAACGCCATGGCTCCTGAAAAATATTTTGATTTCGAATTGCCTGGCTCTTCTGGCGAAAGTCTTGGATCGAAAACGCTGATCAAAAGCTGGAGCAGCAGCACTCGTGAGATGGAGATTCGCGTGATTTACCATCCAAGTTTCTTCTCGCAAAAACACCAAATCACTTATCCCGCAAACTCGGCGCTGGAGCTTTCCTTGAAAGGTCAATACACCGGAATCTTTCCGTCAGGAACTGAATACGTATTCCACAACCCAAACAACGCAGCAGAAGGTAAAAATCGCTCTGTCACAGTTACCGTTAATGATGCAGCTGATATCGCAACTTTGAAAAAATTCTTCAACGGAAGAAAGCTGCAATTGTCGGCTGACCCATCGGCACCCGGCAAAGTTACTGTTGAATTGAAATGTGACAACGCTCAAAAATCTTGCGAAGTGACCGCTCGCAATTAGTTTCTGTCTTGCCTTAGACTTCAGAGATCCGCTCGGCATCAGAGCGGATCTCTTTTTTAAAACTTCAGTTCCATTTGAATATTCGCGCGCTCGTAGGGGGTCGGTAACCCCACCACCTTTTGAAACCCAAGCTTTTCGTACAAACGAATCGCGGGCTTTAGGATCGTGTTGCTTTCCAGATACAAATTCTTTGATTTCAACTGCTTGGCTTTCTTGATTACCGCTTGGCCTAGCAGATAGCCCACGCCTTTTCCTTGCGCCGCTGGCGAAACCGCCATTTTGGCAAGCTCGTAGGGATACTTGGTATCTTTGCGCTTCAGCAGCGCACACACGCCAAGCACCTGATCATTCACCAACGCCACGAAAATATGTCCGCCATTTTTCAGGATGTAGCCTTCGGGATCGTCCAGCGCCAAACGATCCGCCTTTTCGACTTTGAAATAAGCCTGGATCCACTCCAGATTCAGCTTGCGAAAATCCTCTCGGTACTTGGTTTCGTAAGGAACGATCTTCACCTGTGAAGATTCCCGCTCTTTCCGCTTCTCCATCACTCGCTGGAAAAGAGATTTGTTCGAAAGCAGGTACTCCCACTCTTCCAGGGCCTTCCACAGATCATGCGAGGCCTGCGCCGACAGCTCTTCGACGGCAGATTGCACGTCCTTGTACTGATCTTCGATTTGGACGGCGATCTTTTGGCCCCGCTTGCTAAGGCTCACCAGGGTGCGCCTGCGGTCTTCTTTGCTGGCGCTTTCGGCGACAAGGCCGGCCTTGATCATCTCGCGTACAATTTTACTGACCGAGACATGCGAATGCCCGATATCGTCGGCGATCGAAGTGATGGTCTTTTCGGACTCTTTCGATAAAACGAAGAAAACCGGGAACCATTTGGGATTCATTTCGATTCCGTATTGCCGATAAATCTGGGCCGCGTCCGCAGTGATCGTCTCACTCATAAAGCGCAACCGACTGCCCAACGCCACCCTGCCAAGGTCTTCAAAGATCTTCATAACCAGGATTTATGTAACTGGTTACGTAATTAGTCAAGAATATTTCAACAACCATTTTGGAGGCTGATTTTTTTCGTAGCTGCACTAAAACTAGGAACGACAATTTTGACGAACATTTGATCACAGAGACAAATTTGGCGACTCACTTCGGCAAATTTCGACGTGTTTTTTAACTAACAATAAAAAGTAATCACAGCCGAAATCGCTTATTCTCTCCTTAGAAAAATCGAGGTTCATATGAAAAATAGAAATGAAAGTCGTCTTGGTCTATTGGCAGTCATCTTTGTCGCTATCGGATTTGCATCAGCTTCAGCATCCGCATTCGAAGAAAGTCTTCGCGATCTTCCGGTCGGAACAGCGCTTGATTTTCATCATTCCCAAGTTTGGGTTGCAGAAGGCGAACGCTGTGCTCAGATCGCGGAAAAAAATGATGGCTCTTTCTGTTATATTTGCTTTCAGGAGCCCAACCAGACTGGTGGGATTTTGCCTGTCGCCGGTCTTTATCAGATGAATTCCGAGTTTCAATTTGTCGATGCGTCTCGCTTTTACCGAAATACAGATGCATCTCGCTTTAGTTCAAAAGAGGCCTACAAGGCAGGCACTCCCAGCAAAATCTTTGGTGCTTCGGCCCTGCTCGGAAAACGCGACGATGCCTCGAAGGCTTATTTGCAGTGCACATCTGCGGCGACTCAATCTTACAAGAGCTTGTCGATCTTAGAATTTACGAGATCGCTGCAAAGAAAAGGCATTCAGGTTTTACCTGTCGAAGAGACCATTCGCGCGGCCAGCCCGACCAATCCGCGATATCGACATTAATTCGCCAGCCGCTTGAAAATCGAAATCTTTATCACGTGCGCTGGGTATTTCGGCGCCGTGAGCTCGATCCCCGCCGCTTCTTCGATGCGAAGAAATTGCGGTGGATGGATTTCGGTTCCTGCGATCACGGTTGTCGGCGACAGACTTAGAAAGAAATGCGTGCCATCGCCCAGTTTCAGGTACATGGGTGCGGACACGTCCAGGATCTGCATCGAACATTGATACTGATCGCGCTGAAAGATAACTCCTAAGTCTTCCACGGGCCCGCCGATCAGCGAGCAATCAATCAGATCTTCACCTTCGAACTCGAAAACTTCGAAAGGTCCCAGCTCTTGGCTGTTCAGCAGCAGACCTTCGCCCGATAGCACGGTCAAAACGCGGTCGTAGCCCGGGAACTCGGAAAAGCGGTTCTCGTCGGCGATATGGGCGCTGGACAGACGCCATTCAAAATCCGCCTTTTGAAGGTCGGCTCCGGCTGGGTGGATGGCGATTTCAGCGGTGGTGCCGGCGCCATTCTTCCAGGGCATCACTTTGAACTGCTCTTTGGTGATCAATGTTTTTTTCATTCTATTCGTAGGTTTACCGCTCTTTCCCCACCCCGGGCAAGTCTGACTCCCAAAAGGTAACTGGCACCTTTGTCCGACGCGCTGGGTTCCGAAAGGGTATCAGGCACCTATTTGAAGGGTTTGTGGACTTTGAGGTAGGCGGGTTGCAGCTTTCCTTTTTTGAGTGCGCAGTCCGTGGCGGCATCTAGGATTTTTTTGACTTGCTGGCCTCTGGGGCCTTTTCCCACGGCAATGACCGCGTCGAAATCGGCAAAAAGCTCGCGGTGAATTGAAGGCATTTTCTCTTTACGAATGACTTCATCCACGTCATCCATGGCCATGATGTAAGCGTCTAGGCGTCCCGCACTGACCTTTCGCAAAGCGCACTCGACGCAGGTAAATCCTTTGGATGGAAATGGAAAATAGCTCGAAACATTCGGAAAAGTTTCGATCGAGTACGGATAATTTTTCTGCTGCGTCCCCGCCAAAAGGTCTTCTCTGGTCAGGGGTTTGCTTTCATTCGAGTAAATGACAAAACTGACTTTCCCCATGGACTTGGTATAAAGAAAAGGGTCTTCGATTTCTCCGGACCGGGGGTTGGCAATGGCCGGGAAAGCAAAATCGCTGGAGGGATTATCCCCTAAAATATTCGCGTAAGCGCGGGCCGGAGGATAAATTCGCCTCGTGACTTTGATCCCCAGGGGAAGACAAGCTTCGATTTCATTCAGGACATCGATAAAGAGCCCTGAATCGGCCGTGTCGATAATTCCGCCAGGCAAAGGAAAGACGCTTCCCCGAATCGTTTCTTCGGCTCTGACCGCCGAAGTGGAGAGGAAAATGAAACTCGCGATGACGAAAAATTGCTTCATGACAACACCTACGCCGTTTTCATGGATGACAGATGTTTTCTTGGGAGCTGGATCACAAAACACGTATTCTCCGTCAAGTTATCCAAAACAATCGAGCCTCCGTGATCATCAATAAATCCCTTTGCGACACTAAGTCCTAGGCCCGTTCCCTTGCCGACATCTTTTGTCGTGAAAAAGGGTTCCATGATTCTTTCGTGAAGATGCGCGGGAACGCCGGGGCCGCTGTCAAAAATTCGAATTTCAAGATGTTCTGGGCGCTCCTGCAGAGCAATTCGAATCCATTTTTGCGGCCGGTGTTCCACCGCATCGATCGCATTCTGCAGAAGGCTCAGCAAGATTTGCGAGACCTGCACACCATTGCATTCCAAGGTGGCGTCCTCGGGCAAAGTTTCAATGATCAGTTCAATCGACTTTTGTTTCATCGGGGCTCTCACCAACTCAAGCGTGTCAGTAAGAATGACCTTCAAATCGTTGGTTCGGAACTCGTCCCGGTCGGCCGTCCGTGAAAAGAATCTGAGGGCTCGAATAACGGTGGAGATGCGTTGCACGGATTGCACGGCCAACGCCGAAATCTTCTTCAAGCTTTGACGGTCCAGATCTTTTTTCTCGTTGTCGGCCATTCTTTCGATCTGTTCGGCTGAAACCATCAAGGCGCTCAGCGGGGTATTGATTTCGTGGGCCATTCCGCCCGCCATATGCCCCAGCGCGCTCATTTTCGACGAGTATTCAAGCTGCTGCCTTTGCAAAAGGATGGTATTTGTTTTTTCTCTCACCTTCATCTCAAGACTCTGATTCAGCTCATTCACTTCTCTCATGGAACGCTGCAAACCATCTTTCATCGCATTGATACTGTCCACTAGGTCATCCAGCTCGTCCCGAGCCCCACGCTTTCCCCGTAATGCGTACTTCATCTCTAAAACTCGGGGGTCGGTGCTTTTCAAATCGCGAGCCAGCCCAATCAAATTTCTTGTCAGGATTCTCTGAAATGCAAAATAAAGGACAAAAGAAACAATCAACGTTTTTATCAACTGGCTCATGAAAATAAAAAGAGCCTTTTGCATGACTTGATCCGTGACTCGGTTCAGGTCGGCATAAACGACCAAGGCTCCCAGTGTCTCTTGATTTTTCTGAAGAGGGAACTCTTGCTTCAGACAGTTTTCTTCTCGACGTACGCCTTTCGAAAATAGCACGCCAGATTCGTTGCGGACTTCAACATACAAAATGCCAGGAAGATGATTGACGCCTCTTAACTGTTCTTCAATTTGAATGGAGTTGAAATCCCACAAAGCGGTCGCGATGCTTTCGACATGACTTTGCTGAACGATATTGAAGTTTCCCTTCAGTTCGTCGTAGCTTTTCGAGTACTCCCACGCCAGCTGCACACCAGTCGAAAGCGCCGTGACCACCGAGCTGACGCCCAGAACGACAGCTAAGATCTTAAAGGACAAAGAGTGGTTCAACCGAGCTTTCAATCGCGACTCCAGGGATCAACTGCCTAGGCCGCGTTTTTTCGTTGTCGAGCCGAATCGTTTTGATTCGAATCGGCCGCGGATCTACTTTTCGCGCTTCCTTGAACCACGCGATCCAGTTCGCCGACAAGCTCGACCAAAAGATGAGCTTGCGAGGACATCTCTTCCGAAGAAGCCGCCACTTCTTCTGCAGAAGCCGCATTACTTTGTGTGGCTTGGTCCATCTGATTCATCGCCTGAGAAATTTGTTGAATCCCATTGGTTTGCTCGCGGCTGGCATGAGCAATTTCCGAGCTCAAATCGGCGACCTTGCGTACGGATTCAAGAATGTTTTTAAAGACCTGTCCGCTTTTATCCGCGATCGTGGCTCCCTGATGGCTTTTCTCGACGTTCTCTTTGATCAATCCCGAGATATCCTTCGCCGCCACCGCGCTTCTTTGCGCCAAGGCACGAACCGCTTCGGCGACAACCGCGAAACCTTTACCTTGCTCGCCGGCACGGGCCGCTTCAACCGCCGCATTCAAAGCCAAAAGATTGGTTTGGAAGGCGATATCGTCGATGACGTTGATGATCTCTTCGATTTTCCTCGAACTGTCCGAAATCGCCGACATCGCGCCAATCAATTGAATAATTTCCTGTTCTCCGGCCTGCGCTTCTTCCCGAGACTTGCCCGCCAAATCGCTGGCCTGACTTGAATTGTCGCTATTCAATTTGATGGTGCTAGAAAGCTCCTCAAGCGAAGCCACTGTTTCTTCCAGTGAAGACGCAGATTCGGCACTGCCGCTGGAAAGTTCAGAGCTCGCGGTCGCCAGCTGCGTGCTTCCGGCCGAGGTTTGCTCAGCGGCCGAAGAAATTCTTTGTCCGATCAGGTTCAGTTTTCTCGCAATACTGGTTGCCAGCAACAGTCCGAAAGTCAGGCCGATCAGCACGGCCGAGGCGACTATCGTGATCGTCCACCAAGTTGCTTGAACGGCTGCCTCCTCGGCTGATTTAACACGGATCGCGGCGACGTTTTTATGAAACTTTTGAAGCTCTAGGATCGCTGCCGTGTACTGTTTTGCCTTCTGCGGACATGCCGTCAGAAAGATCTGATGCATCTTTTCCCGGTCTTCAGGTTTTCCCGTTTTTTGCAAAGCCAAAACTTCTTTACCGATACTTTTAAACTCTTCCCACGTTGCATGGACTGGCTCGTACAACTCTTTCTGTCCAGGAACGAAATCCAGCGCCACATAGTTCTGGTTCGCTTTTTCATACTCTTCGATGGCTGCCAAGGCATCGTGAACGGCTTCTGCCGCCATTTCAGGTTTTAAATCTTCGAGCCCCAAAGTTCGCAAAGTGATACGGACACGGCGGTAAGCCAGGAACATTTCGTTCAAGTACTCTAATTTAGGCATAACCTTTGTGGGAAGCATCCCATATTGAGATTGAACTTCGGTCAACGAGCGGTAATTCACGCCGCCAACCGCGATAATCAAAGAGAGCAACACTAAGCACAGAGTTAATAACTTCGATTTTAAACTCCAACCATTTGGCATAGTTTGATCTCCTTGATTTAGACTTAAGTATCTATCGGTGTAATTTGCTGAAATCTAAACGAAACTTAAAGAAGCCTTCGTCTCATTTGTGATGGAAAGCGCAAACTGAGATACTGAAGACGAATCTCAAGGTACCTGGACCCTATTTCGCGTTTTCGTCAAACTGTAGACAGACCTCAGACAATCCGATGCAAACATTGACCCACCCCTAAACAACATGAACAACTAGTATCCTGTTTATAAATATCTATCTGTGGATGTAACTGAACCGGGGTTTAGCTTGAAATCAGTTTCGGATCTTCGCTTTCTGCACTTCTCAACCTCTCAGCCAGGGGTTTTCAGCGATTTGAACGAGCGCTGTTTCGAGCTGTGGGAAAAGGTGTGGATCGAAACTTTTGCCGAGCTTCAGGTCGCCAATAAAAAAGTCACCAGCGACGATTATCTTTCCAAAGAGTTGGGCGGACTTTTCCTGGGCGATCAACCGATCGGCTTTTTGATGTATCATTTCTGCGATCTGAAGAAACGCACGCATCAAAAAATGTCCTACTTCCATAATTATCCGCAGTCGCTTTATGACGAGGTCATCGCTAAAGGCGATCTTTCCATGGTGATCACCTATATGACGCTGGATCATGCCTGGCGCAAGTCACAAACAGATCTGCCGATTTCGGAAATCCTGATTGGATTTTCGGTGATGCGTTTTATGGAAAGCGAAGCGCAGCGGCTTTTGGGATACTTTCGCAACAATCGCGGCACGCAAAATATGTTTTACCGTCACGGCGGCCAGGCCCTGCGCCTGAACGAGCAGGCCTACAATGTCGAAGTCGACTTTGCCGAGATCACCCGCCCCACCGCACGCCTTTCCACCTGGAAAGACTGTGCGGACATGACTTTTATGAAATGGAACGAATTCAAACAACCACAAAAAGGAGATCAATCTCATGACAGACTTCGCAAACTCGAAGGAAATGACCCAATTGGTTCGCAGCTTCCAGGCTATGCCCTGGACAAACTCGGAGTTCTATAAGAACTGGCTGGCGCAAAGCTATTACTACACCAATCACAGCACACGCATGCTGGCCTTCGCGGCCGGATGGGCGCCATCGGACGAGCAGAATTACTATCGCCGATGCCTGGCCCATATCCGCGAAGAGCAAAGCCATGATCTGCTGGCCGTCCGCGATCTGGAAAAGCTGGGAGCTCAGCGTACTGACTATCAAGAGATGGGTTCAACCCGCGCCATGTGGGAGCCGCAGTTCTATAAAACCCAACGTCAGCCGAAAGCGCTTTTGGGTTACATCTTAGCTTTGGAAATGCTCGCGGTTGCAACCTTTCCGCAGCTGCATTTGGTTCTGTTGGAAAAATATGGCAAAGATGCGACCCACTTTGTGCGTGTGCATGCCGAAGACGATCCGGATCACGTCGAAGAGGCGATCAAACAGATCGAAGCTTGCTCGGCCGCCGAACGCGTCGAAATTCAAAAGAACTTTGCACAGACTTGCACGATGTATCGCATGTTCTTGCAAGAGATCCAGGAATCAAGCCAGGTTTTCTTGCCACTCGAAAATCAAAGAGACCTTCAGGGTTGAGGCCCACGCCTTCGGGGCGTGAGAACCGATCTCGAAGCACGGTGAAATTATTCCCATCTGCATCTCGAAAGTTCGCTTTCTGGGATGCAGGCTCTCCACCAGCTCATGCGGCGGCAGCCCCCAAGACACACAGTTCTTTTCATTTTTAATCACGTGCGCCGCCCGATGCATCAGGGCCACGTGCGTTTCATCTGCTCGCCAAAACAAAATCGGAAACGGAATCGTCGACATCTGCTCGGGTGTGTAAGAGCAAATTTTCAGAAACTCGCTGTTTTGATACATCTGCAAGTTATCCGGCACCGAGTACACCTCGATAATATCGCCTTCTGAAATTAAATTGAAAAACTGGGGATCCGTTTCCAAACCACGGCTTTTCAAAAAGTCGCGCAGCGCCTGTCGCTCGGCTTCGACGTTGTAATTCGGAGCAGCCGGGAACTTCAGAGACTGTTTAATTAAATTTTGCGGCATAATTTCCTTCTTGATTCGCTTTCTTAAATCGCTTTTTTCAGTGTATCCACGGTTTTCAAATGCAGAACAAAACACGAAGGCCCAATGCTTGGATCCAGGCTTAGATTTCCGCCGTTGTCTTGGCTCAGCCGCCGAGAAAGGCTTAAGCCCAATCCTGTTCCTTTGCCGACCTCTTTCGTCGTGTAGAAAGGCTGGAATATTTTTTCGGCAATGGCATCCGGGACCCCGGGTCCATTGTCGGACACCATGATATCAATGCCGCCTTCTTGCAATCGGTAGCGGATGTGGACTTCGGGGAAATCGACATCCTTTGTGGCATCCACCGCATTATTCACCAAGTTCACCAAAATCTGGATGACCTGAACCGCACGACAATGAAGCATCGTACCTGATGGAGCTGGATCCGCTATAAATTTGGTTCCTTTCGAACGTGCTCTTTCCGCACAAAGGGCCAATGTCTCATCCACCAGTTGTTGCATGGGGATGGACTCCATCGGATCTTGCAAACCATTACGGCTGAAGGTGCGAAGCGCGCGCACGATCTTGGTGATCCGTGTGCACTGATTGGCGATACTTTGCGTGCATTTCATCACCAGATCATTCGTCGATCCCTCTTTTTCCAGAAGGCTCTGCATGATCGATGTTTTACCCGCGATAATCGTCAAAGGATTCAAAATTTCATGTGCGATTCCGGCTGCCATTTCGGCCATGGCACTCATCCGTTCTTCTTGCGCCTGCTGCGCGATCTCGTGATAAGAGCGGACGGCACCGTCAAACCAAACCCAGATCACGTTTGCCTTATCGCCACATCCCCGGCTGAAATACATATCGATCGGCTTGCCGCCACTTTCCACCTGCAAGGATTGCTGACCAGCCCCGGGCAGGTCTTGGCTGACCTTCTTCCACATGATTTCCGCCGCCGCGGGATCCGACCAGTTTCCATAAATCAAGTCGCCGGGACGAAGGCTGGAATGCTGGCACCAGGCCGCATTTGCCGAGATCAAGCGACCCGTCTCGTCTGTAGACGCAAAAGGAAAAGAAAAGAAATCGACAGTCTGAATTGGCATACCTATTTTTCGGTATCGAAGGGCCAGTTCTAAAGGAGATCCAGAGCTATCAGGCGCCTTAGGAGCTAAATTAATATCTTGTTTAGGTATGAGACTAGGTCGTCACAGATGTCGCGTTTTCTTCTCCTGCTGGACGGGCCATTTTCTGCCGAGAAGATATAGAGAAGTCGATGAAGGAAGTTTCACAACCAAAAGGAGATCCCCGTGCTTGGTGAAATGCAGTGGATCCTAATTGCCGAAGATGAAGCTGAAGTCCGCGAAATGTTTCGAAATGCGATTCTGCGCAAGGCGGATTCGCAAGGGATGCTGGTCCATGTTGTTGAAGCCTGCGATGGGCTCGAGGCCCTGAGCAAGGCCTCGGCGCGAGAATTTGATTGCATCCTGACAGATCTGAAAATGCCACAGAAAACAGGCGCGGACGTGATTCGCACTTTGCAAGAACATCCTTTGAACTCCAATGCGCCCTTTGTGGTGATCTCGGCTCATGCCAACGACCAGTTTCAGCCCTTTTTAAGCGAGTACGATCACATTCGCTATTTGGCTAAGCCCTGCACGCCCGAGGAAGTCGCCAAAGCCACGATTTCGCAGCTGCAATACGGAAGAAAAGACGAGCGCGTTTCCGTGCATTTGATGAATCCCTTTTTGAAGGCTCTGAAAACGAAGCTTTGCGCAAATTCAGGCAAGCTTGAGATGTTCAAGCCTTTTATTAAAAACTCAGGCGTGGCACCCAAGGGCGAAATCCACAATCTTCTGACTTTGACTTCGGGCCTGTCGAAAGCTCACTTTTGCATCAGTTTTGATAAGGCTTTTTCTTACATGCCCGAGGCGGCTGAACGGACCCCCGAAGAGCTTCTGCAATTGGCCAAAGAGTCAGGCAAACGCCACGAACGTCAGGCACGAGAACTGATCCTTGAGCTGATCGAAGAAGCCGGTCCGCAGTTGAAAATCTGCCTGGGCGGCCAACCGCGCTTGATGGCGATGACCCAAACCCATCGGTCCGTCAAAGACGAGCCGACCTACAAAGCTCTGGAAAAAGCGACGACGATTTCGGTCGAGCTCGCCACTCCGAATGGACGCATGTTTCTCAGTGCTCTTGCCAAACACGATTTTCCAGAAAAAGGAAATTAACACGCCATTCCCTGAAACGGAATCTGGCACCTTTGACCCAGCTTGATTACAATTCCTTTGGTCAGACAGACAAAGGAGTTTGCAATGAAGTTTTTGGGGTTGATGATTGCATTGGGTGTTGCGATTGCCGGCTATTTTATTGGCGCGGGTTTGAAAGAGCTTCGTGCGGATAAGAATTCGATTTCGGTTCGCGGTCTGTCAGAAAGAATCGTCAAAGCCAACGAAGCCAAATTGAGCCTTCGATACTCGGTCGCGGCGACAACGGTCGCTGAATATTCGGCTTCGGTGCAAAAAGCGCAAACTGAAATTCGCAAATATTTAAGCACTCAAGGTTTTAGCGACGAAGAAATCCAGGTGGGCGACGTGCAGATGACCGACCAAATGGCCGCGCAATACGGTTCGGACAATCGCAAAGGCCCCCGCTATGTCGGAGCCGGCTCGATCGTCGTGAGCACCAAGAATGTGGACCTGGCCGGAAAGGCTAAGCAGTCGACTTCGGACCTTTTCAATAAAGGGGTTCCTTTGGCCGGCAGCGCTTTGAAGTTCTTTTTCACCGACCTGAATTCGATCAAAAATGAAATGCTAACGGATGCCACCTCGAACGCCAAAACGGCAGCCCAAAGCTTTGCCGACAACACTGGCGTCACCTTGGGAAAATTGCGAACGGCCAGCCAGGGTTCCTTCGAGATCGAAGATCCGCTCAGCGACAATCAGCCTTCTTACGATGCTTACGGGACTTCTCAAGCCCCCAGCTCGATCATGAAGAAAGTCCGAGTCGTCGTCAGCGTCGAATTCGCGACGAAATAATTCGACCCGACACGCCGCACGGTGCACTTCCACTCGGCACAGAATCCGCAATGCTCCTGTGCCGAATAGGGGGTAAAACCAAAATGAAACCAGTATCAGTTCTCTTATCAATGCTCCTGATTGGATCTTCATCGTTCGCGATGCCAGTCTGTCAGGAATATCTGGGATGTGCCGAAGCTTCGATGCAGAAGAATGGTTACATCACCAGCGACTGCCAAAAAATTGAAACCGATGGCCAAGATCTTTGCGCCGGCGCTTCGATTCTGAAAAACGGCTATGTCACCAGCGACTGTTTGAAGTTGAAAGAAGGCGGCTTGTGCTCGATCGCCTCTCTGGAGAAAAACGGCTACGTGACTTCAGATTGCCTGAAGATTGAAAACCGCCGTCAAGATCGCTGCGCCAAAGCCTCCATCGAAAAGAATGGTTACGTCACAAGCGATTGCTTGACTTTGAAATAGCCAAGCGAATTATTTTTCAGGGGCTCCTTGCAAAATCCACTGCTGGAGCTTCTGTTTCTGTTCCGCTGTCATCGCGGGAACCAAGCCCGCTTCAATGGCCTTCGCCGAAGGCATTTTTCCGGATTCGACAATCGTCCATAGCACGCTGTTCGCCGCGTCGCCTAGAACCAGCAGGGCCTTGTCCTTGATTTTCATCGCCAGCATATCTTGGTAATTTACCAACGGATATTTTTTCGCGCCCGAACTGGCCGCCGAGTTGTGGCACCGAGTGCAATTCACTTCCAGAATCGTTTTGGAAATCGTTTCGAAATTCAAAATTTCTGTCGCCGGCGGAGGCACCACCACAGACGGCAATGTTGTTGTGGTCGTCGACGATGTCGTTGTTGATGTGGTGGTGGTGGTCGTCGTCGTCGTGGTTGTCACCGGGGTTGGCGAGAACGGAACTCCGTTTTCATCTGGCGCCCCTTGCTCGATCCAACGCTTGACCAGCGCGATCTGATCCGGAGTCAACGCCACGGCTAAACCCGCCTCTACATCTTCCGGAGGCGGCATCATGCTTTGATCGACCGCTCTCCACAAAGCACCTTGACTGAGATCGCCAGGCACGACGAAAGGCTCCCCAATCTGATTTGTCAGCTCCATGAACTCGCTGTACTTCTGCACGGGCATAAAGCTTGCCGAAGCACTGGGATCCGGGTTGTGGCAAGAAGCGCAGTTGGTCGATAGCACCAATTTGCTGAGATCTTTGAATGTCGGCTTGTCTGGGAACGTCGGCGCGACAGGTGTCGTCGGTGGAGCATCAGGTCCCGCTTTCTTCACCGATTGCTCGTTGGCCCCGGATTCGATCCAGATCTTCAGAACCTCGATCGCCTCTTCTGACAAAGCCGGACGATCCTTGGGCATATCACCGCCAAAGTTTTTCAGCCGACGAACCAAAGGCGAACCTTTAAAATTTCCAGGCGCCACGTAAAACAAGGTTTTTTCATAACTGCTGGCCCAGCTGTGGCACTGGGTGCAGGTTCTGTCTTTTTCAAGAATCTGTGTTTTGATGAATTCGAAGCTGGGCGTTTCTTCCGCCGAAATCATTTTGTCGAAAATAGAGCCCGGGGTTTGACTGAGATCCGGTCCTTTTGGCGAGCCCATATAGGCCGGGAAATTACATGCTGTCAGCGCAAACAATGAAGACATTGAAATGATGGCGACAGTCGTCTTAAGCGAGCCCACGGCAAGCCTCCTTGAAGCTGCCGTCCTTTATAACAGATTCTTGCGGGATCCGGAGAATTTCCCACGGGCAATCACAATCTGCCCGAGAACGAATGAAAGATTTTTCAGATCAAGAACGGTCCACGAGTCATCACGACCCGCTTACGGGTCGCACTTCCATAACATCACTTTACGCGGCCTTTTGTTGCTCTTCCGGGGCCGCCGCTTGCGGACCCTTCACCAGAATGCGCAGATCGGTCACCAGATCGGCCAGCATCACGGCTTGATGCGACATCTCTTCCGAAGAAGCCGCGACCTCTTCGGCCGAAGAGGCATTGGATTGGGTGGTTTGATCCAACTGGGTCACCGCCTGTGAAATGCCCTCAATCCCGCTGGATTGTTCGGCGCTGCCGGTGGCAATTTCTTTGTTCAGATCAGCAACCCTGCGAGTGGCCTCGAGAATCTCCTTCAAGACAACCCCGCTGACATTTGCGATCTCGGAACCTTGATGACTTTTCGCCACGTTCTCTTTGATCAGACTTGCGATGTCTTTCGCGGCCGAGGCACTTCGCTGTGCCAAACTGCGAACGGCTTCCGCCACCACCGAGAAACCTTTTCCCTGCTCGCCCGCACGTGCGGCTTCAACCGCCGCGTTCAGGGCCAAAAGATTGGTTTGGAAAGCGATGTCGTCGATCACATAAATGATCTCTTCGATTTTTTTCGAGCCACTGGCGATATCCGACATGGCCGAAATCAATTTCGAAATTTCAACCTGTCCTCTTTCCACGGAAGACTGCGACTGTTGCGAAAGCGTGTTCGCCTGACCGGCGCTTTCCGTGTTCAATTTCACCATGCTGGAAAGCTCTTCCAAAGACGCGACACTTTCCTGAAGCGAAGCCGCCGCCTGCACCGAACCGCTGGAAAGCTGCGAGCTGGCTTTCGATAAATGATTTCCGCTGGCCGCCGTCTGTTGAGCTGCGGTTGCGATCTCTTCGCTGATGCGATTCAGGGCGCGAGCCAGTGTCGATGCAATCAAATATCCGACACCCATCCCGGCAAACAAACCGAAAGCAATGATCAAGATTGTGATCATCGATGCCTGCTCTCCGGCTTTGACCGCGGCCGCCACTCGCGTCTCCGCAACTTTTTGGTGGAAAGCTTTCAACGCTTTAATCTTGTCGGTGAAATCGGCGGCTTTTTGCGGGCAATCGACAAAGAAGATCTGCTGCATTCGCGCCAGGTCTTCGGGTGTTCCCTTTCTATAAAGGCTTAGCACTTCGGCGCCTGTCGCTTTGAAATCTTGCCAAGAGGCCTGCATCTTTTCGACAAGTTCTTTTTGGCCCGGAACAAAACCCAGCGCCAGATAATCTTGTTCGGTCTTTTCAAATTCTTGAATAGCAGCTTCTGTGTCACGGATCGCTTGCGCTGCGATTTCCGGAGTTACTCCTGTCATCCCCAATGTTCGCAGCGTGATCCGCACGCGACGATAACTGAGATACATCGAATTGACGTCTTCTTGCTTCGGCATCACTTTCTGGGGCAGGAACGCATACTCGGATTCAACTTGCTTCAGAGAGAAGAAGCTGGCGACTCCGACCATCACGCTGATGCTGCAAAGGAAAATGCAGAGAAAAAGCAATTTGCCCTTAAGACTCAGATTCCATTTCATGGATATTCTCCTTGAATAGCAAAGCCTGGCCTCCTAGACGAAACTTGATGGCTTTGCCCATTTCACATGTCTTCGGGTTTAGATTTGATTAACTAAAGGTGAGTTTTTCGCGAACGATCTAAAGCCGTCTCAAGAATCCGGCCTGTTCGTCCAGCAGTTTTCGAGTCAGAGAGCGGCCTTCGTCTGGTCAGCAGGACTTTTATTGTGGGCACTGATACTGAAGAGCTTCTTGCAGCGAAGACCAGAATTGTTTCACTGCGACCGCATCGGCCTTTTGCTCGTCCGACCATTGATCGAAATACATCTGCGTGTTTTTGCCGTTCACGACGTTCATCATCGCACCGACATGAATGCCCACGACCGTCGGTTGCTTGGAGGCATTCATAAACCAGATCGGCGCACCGGAGGCTCCGGAAAACGAATCGGCTTCCAGACCGATAATGCCGTTGCTGTAGAACTGATGCATCACTGCGGTCGAATCCGAAGTGAGCTTCGCTCCGTTAAAAAGATCCCGATTGTAGCCGGCCAAAATGACCGGATTCACCGCCAAGCTAAAGTCCGAAGGATTTTGCACCCCGAACCAGCCCGTCTTTTTTCCGATCGATTGATCCAAAATCAAAATCGCCCAGTCGTTTGGTTCGTGCAGCATATGACTTTGCGGGGTTCCCCAATACATGTGCACGGGCTTTGCGGTTTGATTGCCGCCAAAAGGACTGAAGGTCATGGGATAAGTATAAGGCTTCTGCGTGCCTTCACTGATCACACAGTGGCCGGCCGTCAAAAGCTGACAAGGGCCCACCATCACGCCCGTGCAGATCGATGTCTCGATTTGCAGGCGGCCCAAAGCGGTCCAAGGATAAGTGGTGTTTGTGACCTCAACCCGATTGTCGGCGCCAAAGATACCCGCCACGGCGACATTCAGAAACGAAGCGATGATCAGTGCAATTCCCATAAATCCCCCCCCAGGAATTGTCCGCACCCTACCCAGCCTGATGTGTGGAATGCAACACGGACCGCCCTGCGATAGAGCGGTTTTCCGATTTCTGTGTAATTGAAACTAGAAAAGCGCGTTTTTCGGCGTTCTTGGGAACGGAATCACGTCGCGGATATTATTCATGCCAGTCAGGTACATCATCATGCGTTCGAAGCCCAAACCAAAGCCCGCGTGCGGGAAGCTGCCATACCGGCGCAAATCCAAGTAGAAACCGTAATCTTTTGGATGCAAACCCACTTCGGTCATGCGCTTTTCCAAAAGCTCCAGGTTGTCTTCACGCTGAGAACCGCCAATGATTTCACCGATTCCTGGCGCTAGCAAATCCATGGCGCGCACCGTTTTCTGATCATCATTCAGCTTCATGTAGAAAGCTTTGATCTCTTTTGGGTAATCGGTCACGAACACCGGCTTTTTGAAATGCTCTTCGGCCAAGAAGCGCTCGTGCTCGGATTGCATGTCGATGCCCCACTTCACCGGGAATTCGAATTTCTTGCCTGATTTTTCCAGAATCTGAATCGCTTCGGTGTAAGTGATACGCGCGAACTTATTGTTCAAAACATTGTTCAGCTTATCGAATAATCCTTTTTCAATGTACTGATTGAAGAAGTCCATTTCCTCTGGGCATTGTTCCATCACGTAGCGAATGATGTACTTGATCATGTCTTCGCCCAGATCCATGTCCACATTCAAATCGGCGAAAGCGATCTCGGGTTCGATCATCCAAAATTCGGCCGCATGGCGAGAGGTGTTTGAATTCTCGGCCCGGAAAGTCGGACCGAAGGTGTAGATGTTACGGAAAGCCGAGCAGAACGTCTCACCATTCAGCTGGCCGCTGACGGTCAGGTTCGTTTCTTTTCCGAAGAAATCCTGAGACGAGTCAATCGTGCCATCGGCATTGCGTGGTGGTTTATCCAGCTTCAGCGTGGTCACGCGGAACATTTCGCCGGCACCTTCAGCATCGGAACCTGTGATGATCGGCGTGTGCACCAAAACGAAGCCTTGCTCTTGAAAGAATTTATTGATCGCAAAGGCCAACACCGAACGCACACGGAAAACCGCCGAGAATGTGTTCGAGCGTGAGCGCAGATGCGCGATTTCGCGCAGGAACTCGAAGCTGTGACGTTTGTTTTGCAGCGGGTACTCGGGCGAAGCCTTTTGATAGACTTCAATTTTCGAAGCCAACACTTCGAACGCTTGGCCGGCACCTTGCGATTTCACCAATTTGCCCGTGACATAAATCGAGCTTGCGATCGAAAGCTTGGCGACTTCGTCAAAGTTTGCCATCTTGTCATCGAAAACGACCTGCACGCCCTTAAAGAAAGTGCCGTCATTCAGTTCGATAAACCCGAAACTTTTCTGATCCCGGATTTTGCGGACCCAACCTGACAGGTGGATTTCTTGATCCAGGTGTTTTTCTGTTTCACGGTACAAAGATCGAACCAAAGTCGTTTTCATCGAAATGCCCTTTCACGAATGGACCAAATTATCCAAGTTTTAAGGGCTTGTCATCTAGCGCGCAGCGCCTAAATCGCTGATTTTCGAGGCTTTATACCCAATCGATCCGCAAACGCGATGGCCAAGTCTTCTTTGCGCAGAACCGTTAGAAGATCGATGCAATCAAAATCACGATCGAAAGCCGGTGGGCCTGCGACCCGAGCTCCCAGTTTCAGGTAAGATCGAAGCAAGGACGGGATCAAAGCATCGGCCTCTTGTCTTTGCTCGGGGGTTAATCCGATTTGGAAGCATTGAGACCATTTTCCGAAATCGTGCATTTGAAATTTTCGGGTCGGCTGGCTTGGGTTTCCTTCTAACACCTGACCTTGTTCACGCAGGTATTGATAGACCAAAGCGGCTTCTCGAGCTTCATTGATTTTAAGGCTCGAGCAACCGAACAGAACCTGCGCTCCGCAAAGGTTCATGTACTCGGCAATTCCGCGCCATAAAAGTGAGATCACCGAGCCCTTGCGATAGTCTTGATGGATACAGGCCCGACCCAGTTCCAAATGTGGGCCCGGCAAGCGCATCAGCTGGGTCAAGTCGAATTCCAAAGCGGTGTACGATTCATCTGAAAATGTCGAGCAGCTCAAGCGATAGGTACCGATGATTTTCTTCTGCTCGCGATGCACGATGATCAAGTGATCAAAGAAATAGTCAAAGCGATCGAAATCAAGGCCTGGGTTTTCAATACCGCGGAACTCTTGATTGAAGACTTCGTCTCGCAACATGAAGCTTTCCATCAGCTCTTCGCGTGTTTCGGCCGTCTTCATGACGTAGGGGCCGACTTCGATATTCATTTGAATTTTCGATCGAAACTTATGAACGCGATTCCAACGAAGCTGTGTTGAACTCTTGATCTGATCGACGAGTGCCATCATACAATCCCCCTTGATAAGACTGTTGAAGAAGTGACATTAAGAACTGAATGGACGCCAAATATGTTTTTAAAACCCCGGTTTCATCCGAAAGCTCGGGGTTGATTTCGACCACATCCATGGATTTTAGATGCGCATGTCGAGAAAAGATCTGGCCCAAATCTTTGATATCTTGCAGGCTCAGTCCTTTGTTCACCGGCACGCCGGTCGCTGGCGCAAGTTCGGGTGAAACACTGTCGATATCAAAGCTGATATGCAAAGGCTGATGGCAGGTCTTCTGATAGATTTCTTGCGCCACAGACTTCATTCCGCGTTGTTGAATTTCCTCGCTCGAATAAACCTGAATATTCAGATCGCGGATCATTCGTTTTTCAAAAGGATCGAAATCGCGACCGCCGACGTAAATCAAGTTCTGCGGCTGCAGATTTGAGCTCAACCACGGAAAGAACTCGTCACGCACTTTCTGCAAATTCAAAAGCACCGACAGCGGCATGCCGTGAAAATTTCCTGTTGGCGAGTACAACGGCAGATTTAAATCCGCATGCGCATCGATCCACACCACATTGCCGGTTGGAAACAGGGTCGAAAATGCGGCGACCGTGGAAAGCGCAATGCTATGATCGCCTCCCCAATTCAGCAGCAGATCTGGTTCTTGCAACAAGCGTTTGGCCGTACGAAAGGCGACTTGATACGGGCGCCAGTCGTAATCTTCAATTTGATGAGAGGAATGGATTTTGGTGCAGAGAACAGAGTCCGAAAGAACATCTCCCACATCGCGGATGCGAATCCCCTTCTCTTGAAAGACAGGGAAAAAACTCCTCATCCATGCTGGAGAATGCCGAAGACCTGGTTGCTCTTGCCCCGCTTCGAAGCCTAAGCCCAAAAATTGAATCTTTCTTTGCATCTCCTTAAGCTTGGCCGCAAATTCGGCCGCGGTCTCGTCAGTCTTCCGTCAGGGATCTTAACAAAACTAAAATATATTTTTCTCGATTTCCGGTTATGATGCGCGCATGGGAACATTGGATTCTTTGAACGGGACCGTGGGCGTTTTCACGCAAACCTATCGATATCTGCAGCTTGCTCATAAACCGAAAGCAAATTTAAATCTGCTCAAATTTGATTGGGCTCGTCAGACGCTGTCCAGCTTGCGCGTGAAATGGGAAGTTGTTGGAGTTCCGAGCTCAGAAAAATCTCTGCTCTTTTTAGGAAATCACATCAGTTATTTGGATATTCCACTTTTGCTGGCGGCGACCCGCGGGATTTCCTTTGTTGCGAAACACGAAATCAATGCCTGGCCGGTTTTTGGACATGCCGCTCGCAAGATCGATACAGTCTTCGTGAAGCGCGAAAATGGTGGCTCGCGAAAATCAGCGCGAGCTTCGATTCATCAAGCCTTACAAGACGGCAACCGCATTGCGATCTTCCCATCAGGCACCACTTGTATCACCGAAAGCAAAGACTGGAGACATGGCGCTTTTGAAATCGCCCACGAAGGTCAATTCAAAGTGCAGCCATTTCGTATTTCTTACTCACCTCTACGTGCGGTGGCATACATCGATCGCGATTTTTTCCCAATGCATCTCTTCAATCTTTTCGCTACCGAAGGAATCACGGCACGAATCGAGTTCCACGAACCTGTTTTGATCCAAGATCCAAAAAAAGATTGTCTGCACTGGCAAGAATGGGCCCGAGAAATCGGGAGAGCGAAAACTCCCTCCCGATCTGCAAGCTCAGTTAATTCAGTGTCGCTGGAGTTTTAAGAATTAAAACCATGGCCATGACTCGCGCCAAGTAATCTTTGTCGCTGGAAAGCCCTGCCTTTAACAAAACCCAAACATCGCGGGTGCCATGCTCTTCGATGGCGTTCTCAACTGCTCTTTCACCGCTATTGTACGCCTGGATCGCCAGCAACCAGTTCTTAAATCGCAAATTGTTCGCGCTTAGGTATCTCATCGCCGCATCGGTCTCCATCTCAACATTCAGGCGATCATCACGGCCGGCATTGACCTGCAATCCGAAAACTTTCGCCGTCGACTCGATAAACATCCACACGCCGGCCCCCCAGCTTTTGTTCGAAGCTTGCGGAAGATTCTTATACCCTGACTCGACAATCCCGATCGCCAACAGTTCGGTTGGCATTTGGTATTGCTCTAACTTCGTATCCAAAATTGATCGATAGCTTTCCATACGCTCGATTGATTCTCGCACAAATCGACGACCTTCTTCGGTTCCCAGGTAGCGATTCAGCTGCTTCAGCACTTGATCATTCATCACGATCGGGAACTCGGTCCCTTGCTTGGCTTGATCCGCCATCTTTTGGGCTTCGATCAAGCTAATGCGACGATCGCCAACGATTTGCTTCGCCGCCATGGCTGTTCCGGTCAAACTGATCACCAAAGCAAGCCCCAAAGCCCATGACAGTTTTCGTTGATAACTTTTCTCTTGAAACATAGATTCCATCCTCCTGGATAGTGAATGCCGGTCATTGAGAAAAGCGAGACCTGCTGCGCACACAAGCTGCTCTTTTCTTTGCACGGCGTTTTCCGCGATCGCGATCAGCTGGTGGGCGTATTCCCCCCGTGATGCTTTGCCGCGGTTGATGATATTTTCATCGCAAGCGCACTCTTGAATCTCTGAAATCTGCTTTTCCCAAATCCACATCAAGGGATTTAAAAACAGCAAGGCTTTCAGAATTTGGATCGCATAGATCCACAATGTGTCTTTCTGGCGATGATGTTGAAGTTCATGTAAAATCGAAATCCGAACAGCACTTGAATCGGAAATCAAGTCGGTCGGAAGCAAAACCCAAGCGCCGAAAAACCAAGCCGAGAAAGGCACCCGGATTCGTCCCGACACCGCAACGCGAACACGGCCAATTCTGCGAATCACATAAGCCCCACGCAAGATCTCGCGAAGGCGTTTGATATCGACCGCAAGCTTTCCAATTCCTAAAAGAAGCGAGATCGCGACCAAAGCCATCAGGATTTGAAAGCTTCGATCCGCCCCAATCTGCAGTGATGACTTTGTCGGCCCCACAGAAACAAGTTCTTTTCCCAGACCTAAATCGAACTCGCGCAGCGAACTTGCAGCTTCGATATGCGCCACAGGTTGAAGCTCAAAAGATTGATTGAAAAATGGAGCAACCAGCGGCAATAAAATGCAGAGTCCAACAAGAATATAGTTCAGTTTCAACTTCGAATCCGAACTCAACGCCAGCCTGCAGAGCAACAGACAAAGCAAAGTCGCCGCCGTGACCAAAATGAATGTCAGAAAGTAAAGATTGGTTCCGCCAAGGCTCATGCTTTGTCCTCGAGCCTTTTTAATAGGCCTTTAAGTTCTTGGATGTCGTCTTTTGAAAGTTTACTGGTGTTGATCAACTGCTTTGCCAAAGACAAGGGTGCACCATCAAAAACTTTATCCACCACATGCCGGACCGTGCGTGCCTCGTATTCGTCCTTGGAAATGGTCGGGATGTAAATATGTCCACGGCCTTCTTTGCGAGCCTTCAAAACTTTCTTTTGTTCCAGAATGCGCAAAAAAGTCGAAACCGAGGTATAAGCCAGATCTCGATCAGCAGGAAGTTGTTCGATGACGTCAGCGACCGAGCCTTCTCCTAGCTTCCAAAGAATACCCATCAGTTCAGTCTCTGCTTCGGTGAGAAGCTTCTCGTCTTTTTTCTTGGCCATAAAATCCCCTGTGCTTAGAATTACAACTAAGCTTTTAGTTTTTATCAACTAAGAAATTAGTTTATTGGCCAAGCTCGTCAAAACTGGTCCAAGATAAAGCTCTGGAGGATTTCCTCAGACTTTTGGGATCAAGTCCTTTTCTGACCCATTTGCACTGGTTTTATTCCATCAGGGCCGTGGCACTATCCTTGTATCTCTGTTTGTCATTTGAAAGCTTTTGCTTTCGGAAGGTGGAGATAGATATGAGAAACCAACAAGTCGAAAAAAAGAAAAATACAAAAGCCTCAGCGGCTCAACAATCACAGGCGCGCAACGCAAGCACGAAAAAGGCAAATGCCGAAGTGATTGAAGCTCTTCGTCTTGTTCTTTCGGATACATTTGTCCTTTATATGAAAACTTATGCCGTTCACTGGAATTACCAAGGACCCAAATTTTTCTCTGTGCATAAAATGACCGAAGAACAGTATGGCCAATTGGCCGAAGCGATCGATGCGATCGCCGAGCGCATTCGCGCATTGGAAAAAACGGCGCCGATTTCTTTGGCGACAATTTTGGCAAGCTCGGATCTTGAAGAAATGAGCCGCGTGAATGCTGGCAACGATGCGGATTTGATCAACTTGATTTCAAGCCATGAGCTTTTGGCTCGACGGGCCCACGAAGCCGCTACGATTTGCGGCGAGGCCGATGATGTTTACAGTGAAGATATGATGATCCAACGGGTCGGCCAACACGACAAGGCCGTCTGGATGCTTCGTAGCTTCTTGGATCGCGGACAAGCCTATGAAGGCCGCGATGAAGACACTCTTTCAAACTAATAAATTGTTCCCATACCCAACCCAACCACCCGTGCCGAGGAGAAGACCCTTCTTCTCTTCGGCACGAATCTTTATGCAAAATGTAAGAGCCAACTAGGCAAAGACCGCCCTGCTGCTCTTGCAACTTCCAACATCAATTCTGTCTTTATAGATTCTAGGATCACTTGCGCCATTGCATTTCAAATTTAAGTCGATTGTGAATCCCACAAAGCAGAGTCAGATTCTGAATTTCATTTCCACCGCCATCGGCCAGCCCTTGAACATGATCCACCTGCATCTGGTAACTGGAACCACATCTCACACCAGTCTGCGGATGGACCCACTGGCAAGTCTGATCGCGTTTGTGAATCGCCCGGATCACGTGCTTGCTGATGTATTTTCGCGGTGTCTTAGCTATTTTCGAAGTCCGCAGTAAGCTTGGCTTCAAGCTTCGCAGTGTCGAGCTTGTATTTGTGATCGCGTGGTTTGAATTGTTAACTGCATGGTTCGAATTCGAACTGATTTTCACGTCAAGTGCCGGTGCCACAAGCTTTGTCTTTAAAAGTGTTGGATCTTTCTTTTCGCGGTAGAAATTAACTGCAAGCCCAATCGTCTCACCCAAGCTCGCATTGTGATTTTTGTGTGATTGCAAATCGCGCACACGCAGGAGATCTTCATACTGCTCTTTGCTTAAAGTTACTTCCAGAGTCACAGATCCATCCGCATGCACACGGGTGCGCTCGATGGGCTTCGGAGTGATTGCTAATTCTTGAGCTACAAGACGCTTTACTTCATGCTCGCCTTTGATTTGCTTTACTTTTTCAAACAGCTCTCGTTTTTGAGTGATTGACGCTTTTTGGTTTGGGTTTTCTTTTGCCATCTGGCGCAGGCCAGAGGCCATGATCGTGATTTGCCCCAGATTGATTTTCCCGGCCGCTAAATCTGATTTCACTTCAGGAATATCCTGCAACAAGCAAGCCGCATCGATGCGATTTTGTGCGGTCGCACGGGGATAGCCCAAGTCTTCGGTGAGATAAGCAAAAATGCTGGTGCGGCCTTTTTTAAGATAAAGCTTTCGGATCATAAATTCATGAATGTGTGCGATCAGTTCTGCGGCAATAGCGAGATCTCGTTGCGACAAAGCTTTCAGGCGTGATTCCAGGATATCATCTGAGAGTGATTTGAGATTCATGTTTACTTCCTTACCTGTGAGCAAAGTCAGTTCATACTTGTGAATAAAGTGAGTTCGAATTCGAACTTCGCGGTGAAGATAGCACGGGTTTTAAAGCTTGAATTTCTCGCTCTATTTTAGGCTTTAAGCGATTCTATTTTTAGAAGAGAGATCCTTCGTGAATTGAACCGGCACACCTGGTAGCGAGCCTAAGAGAGACGTTCAACGTAAGTGCAGGAGGGTGTTTTGAGATTCGATTTACAAATAAGAAATCTCGCAAAACACTGGTCAAGTGAAATGTTTGGCAACGAATGATGTCATTATCTAAATAGAGAATTCAGCGACGCCTCTCAAAAAATAATTTCAAGCATCGCCGGAAAGCTATTCTCTTCGGCACGAATCTTTTTAAGCCTTCGCTCGCAGAGATTCAATTTCCTCGATTGTTTTCGGCACTGATGTCAGAACATCCGCACCGGCATCAGTCACCACGATGTCGTCTTCGATCCGCACGCCGATTCCTTGAAAAGCGGATCCAAATTTTGAATCCCGGAAATACAGACCTGGCTCGATGGTCAGGCTCATCCCCGCTTCCAGTTTCACAGGTTCGCCGCCTTCATCCAAATATGGAGAGGGATCATGCACATCCATACCAATCCAGTGAGATGTATTGTGCGGCATCAGCTCTTTCATCGCCGTCATATCCAGTTTCGAAAAGCCTGCTTGCTGCAGCTCTTCAAGCATTCTGGTCAGAGCTTCTTGATGCAAATCGATCAACGTTCGCCCCACAGCCAGTGATTTAATGACGGCTTCTTGCGCCTTCTGCACAGCTTTGTAGACGAGAGCCTGCTCTTTCGAAAACTTAGCACCCACCGGAAATGTGCGAGTGATATCGGCACAGTAACCTTTCCACTCGCCGCCGGCATCGATCAAAAGCATTTCGTCTTTTTGAATGATCTTCTCTGAAGCGCGGGCATGCAAGACCACGCTGCGATCGCCACTGCCGACGATGGTCTCGTAAGCTGGCCACTGCAGGCCTTCTTTCAGGAACTGCGATTCGATCCAGTTGGAGACTTCTTTTTCACTGAAGCCAATCCAGTTTTCTTGCATCAAAGCACGGTGAACTTTTGACGAGCGCATGGCAGCTTCTTGCATGTCTTGAATTTCACCAGCATCTTTGCGATGACGAAGCCATCCAATCAGCGGACGAGAATCGCAAAATGAAAGTGGTGATCCCATCTTTCTTCCGCGATGACTGCGACCATAAGATAAAAGTGGCCAAATCGCTTCTTGCACTTCGCTGGACATCCCCACCGAAGTCGCCAGCCGATCCACCTGCGCCAAATGCGCACCAAGGATTTCATTCAGCTGCTGTGGCCTTGCCAGCTCGAGCTCGCCTTTTTGCTGGGCGCTTGGATCTGCATCATCCCCATCCCAAACCTGATGAAGGGCATCCCGCTGGGGCCATAATAGATAGCTTTTTTGATTAGAAAGAATCAGAACTGCGCCATCCACATCGAAACCGGTGAGGTAATAGAAATCCGAATGCACCTTGAAACGGTAATTCACCGAATGCGACCGGGTCGCCTTGTGGCCGGATGGGATCACAAACAGTGTGCGTTGGTATTTTTGAACAAGGGCTTCTCGTCTGGTTTGGTATTTTTTTGCATCCATAGACAAAGTCTATCAATTCGGACCTTTTCTTTGATAAACTGATTAAAAGGTACCTATTTTCGGTTCTTTATACCCCAGTTCGGAGAAGAGCATGGAACATTTAAATTATCTCACAAGTCTGAAGGCTCTGCTAAAAACAAAGGGCGTGACCTACAGCGAGCTGGCCCAGCACTTGAAAATGAGCGAGTCCGGAATCAAAAAAATGTTGAACGGAAAAGATCTTTCATTCCGGCGCTTCTTTCAGATTTGCGAAATCTTGCATGTTCTTCCGGGCCAAGTTTTGGCGGCGGCCGAGCAGAAGTCAATTCCGACACAAACCCTCAGCCCGCGACAGCAAGAGGCCTTGCTCAATGATCGCAACTTGTTGGCGGTCTACTGGCGCATCACAGTCGAAGGACTTTCCCCAGAAGAAGCGGGAAAGATTCAACATCTGAAACCAACGGATCTGCAAAAAGCACTGAAGAAACTTGTCAGCCTTGATTTGATTTCGGAAAGAGAAGATCGCTTTTTCTCTAACTCTTTCGGAAAATTTCGTTGGCCCGATGATTCAAAGATCGCCAAGCACCTGAACCAAGAATGGTCCGAGCTGACATTAAAGCGCGCCCTCAAAAAGACTGCGAACTCTCAGCACCGGCTGGCAGCGCTTCGGCTTTCAAAAAAGTCATATGAGAATTTTTTGGGAAAAATGTCAGACCTTTTGGACGAAACAGTTCGCATTTCAGAACGCGAAGAGCTGACAACTGCGGCGAAGGATCTGGGCAATGTTTCGATCGTGACTGCGATCGTCCCGCAAGGGGTTTTGGATCCGGAAAAATAAAAAGGCCGGCACGAGGCCAGCCTTTTCAGCGTTTTCTTTCAGAGACTAGCGATTACTTGCAAGCTGGGAAAGTGTAAACTTTTGTGAAACCGTAGTTGCCGTTTTCGCCAAAACCGTTTTCTTCAACAGTTACGTTGATAGAGCTAGCAACAGTCGCGTGAACAGTGCCGTACTGAGTGCAAACAAAGTTGTCTTGTTCGTAGCCGTATTCCATGCAAACTGATTTTTCGGTTGTGCGTGGGTAAGTCACTTTAGATACAACATACTTTTCGCAAACCCAGTCAGTCCAAGTGCTGTCGCCTTCTTTGTGTTCAACTGGAACCAAGTTCGCGCAGTTTTTTGTCGCGCGGATAGATTGAACTTCAGTTGCCGTCAAGCAAGCGTTCTCCAAAGCGATTCCACCCAAGTTTTCTTCGAAAACCAAAGTCGCGCCAGAACCCAAAATTTCTGACCATGAGCTGTTTTTATCCAAAGCCATTGCTGCAGACGCTGACAATGCGATTGCCAAAGCGATGATTGTTTTCATGTTGTGAACTCCTTTTATTGTAAACCCCAAAGGGATCGTTGTTTGTACGCATCTAGGAGTAGCGCGCAAGTTTTGTCGTCGTCAATTTAGGAACATGACAGGAGAATGTTTAGACACTCCGACTCACTATTAGATTTTTGTCAGGATCTATCTGCTTGCAACCCGTCATTTTCAATTCTGCCGCTTAAGTAAGCTTTTCTTTTTTCTCTCGCGGAATCATGGCGCGCAAAAGTGGCGAGGTCCAAGGACGAAGTGCCAGCAAAAATCCGAACTCGACGCTTTCAGGCTGATCGGATTCAATCTGACTTTCGGATTTCATTTCGTTGATCAGTCTGTCCATTTTGACTTTGTACCGTGATGCACTTTGCGGATTGAGACGATACATACCGAAACGCAAATGATCGGCCGCCGCCTTGAAATCAGAGTTCAGAAAAGATTCTTTCGCCTCGCGCACGATCTGTTTTCCCATCGGGCCATCTCTGCGAAAGCGGACCCGATTCTTAGCGATCACCCGCGCTTTATTTCCCGGATGAAGCTCGATCAGCTGAAGCCGATCCAGGGTGATCAAAAACTTCTGCACCTCTGTGTTGGTGATTTCATATTTCTTTTCGATCCACTTGACCGTCTTGCCATCACTGAGCAGCAACCAGAAATGGAAAAGCTTCGGCTCTTTGATAAATTCATTTTCATGCTCGAGAGGCATTTCTTGATCTGAAGCTTCCGAGGAAAAAGGCGTCAGTCGAATCAAGTCGCCAAAGCTCATCTGCATCAGCGAACAAGCTTGTTCGATTCTGTCCAAAGTCAGATCTCCCTGACTCATAATGCGCTTTACAGAGGCCTCGGAAAGATCCCAGGCCTGAGCTAATGTTTTATAGTTGATACGTCTCATTTTCAGAGCCTGCTTCAGTGTCTCGACTAAGATCTGGGAGCTTTTCATGGTGTTACCCCTTATCGCATAAGTATCATACTGTAATACCTTTTTGATCGGTATTGAATAAAGCAACTGGATCGCCGAAAATAAAGTCAGTCCGAAACTAAGAGAGGAGGCCCCATGGCAGTCGTGAAACAAGTTCTAGTTGCAGTTCAAGAATGGCTGGGTGAATCCAGTCAGCATCCTCAATATGCAGCGGAACAGACAATCATCGAAGCACGTCTCAAGGCGCAATTGATGCGTCAGATGTATTTGTAAGGTCCTAAGACCTATTCTTTTTTGTTCCATGCCTTCATAATGAGGGCATGGAAACAAACCCAGCCCCCGCCAATCTCTGGAAAAAATGCAGCACTTGTAAGAAACCAATTTTGCTCGGACAGAAGTACTATGTCTGCAGCGTCTCGACCTGCACAGGCCAGCGCACCGGATACTCGTTCTGCTCGGTCACCTGTTTCGAAGCGCACTTGCCGGGGGCTCGTCACCGCGACGCCGGCGCCATTGAAAAAACAGCTCCGATGAAAGCCGATCCCCAAGACGCGGCCGAAGCTGCACCTGAAAAACGCCGAATCATCGTCAATGCTCAACCGGCTGCTTCGGGCGGAACCCCTTCAACCAGCTCAAGCTCGAAAGAGCCGATCCCTCACGATATCTTGATTGTGGCTTCGAAATTAAAGGATTACATCCGCGCCAGATCGGATATGAACACGTCCGCCTCGGTGATGGATATTTTATCCGATATCGTGCGCATCGAATGCGACCGCGCCATCGACAACGCTCGCCGAGAAGGCCGTAAAACCGTCCTGGATCGCGACTTTAAAAAGTAAACAAAACAGTACGAAATAATTTTCAGCGGCCTTTGCATTTTTCAAGTCTTTCAGTATATTTGCCCTCTCAAATTCGACCTAGGGGTATTTATGAAAACTTGGATGCTGATCGCATTGGTTTCACCAACGTCTTTCGCCTGGGCTGCTCCGACCGCCGCAACCCCTGAAGACCGTCCCAAAGTTCTCTTGCAAGAGATCAAACCCCAAGACGACAAACGCCGCGTGATCGTTCCGGTCAAGGTCGAAGCGCGCCTGCAGTCCATCGTCAGCGCCGACATCGAAGGACATGTCACCCGCATCTTGAAACCCTTGGGCTCGGTCGTTAAATCTGGCGAAATCATTTTGTACGTTGAAAACAAAGATCCCGGCTTCACCTATGCCGCCGTTCCGGTGCGCGCACCAATCAACGGAATCGTCAGCCACCTGTGGGCCACACAAATGGCCAAGGTCGCACGCGGCGAAAAGCTTTTCACCGTAATCAATCCAAAATCCTTGAAGCTCACAGCTGAATTCCCAAGCTCGGATCTGAATGTGGTCCGCGCCGGTCTTCTGGGCGAGTTCAAATCCGAATTCCAACGCGACGGAAAGCTTCCGGTCCGCATCGTTGGTATCAGCCCCCTGGTCGATGCACGAACCGGAACGGCCGCTGCCGAGTTTGAATTCACCGACGCCAAACAACTGCCGCCACCGATCGGCAGCGTGGGACAAGCGACCTTCGAAGTTTCCCAGGGCTCGATCTTTATGATCCCCGAATCGTCTTTAAGCTTCCAAGATGGCAAGCCCATGGTTCGCGTGATCAAAGCCGACAACACGGTCACTAAAAAGCCGATCGAGCTTGGTGAGCAACGTGACAGCTCGTTTGTCGTCAAGGGCGGCATCGCAGCCGGCGACAAAATCGTCGTCCGCGCCAGCCGTGCGATCAAAGACACTGACACCGTCGAAATTGAAAAGGCCGAGGAAAAAACAAGATGATCCAACTGTTCACCCGTCCCCTGCGGGTCTACGTCACCCTGGGGGCACTGGCGCTCTGGGGGATTCTCAGCGGTCTTCAACTTCCCATTTCTCTTTTTCCAAGCAGCAGCCAAACCATGGTGGTGGTGGATATTCCCGTCGGCTCGCTTTCAGCAACCCAGTTCTTTGAAGCCAATGGCAAATCTCTGGAAAATGATCTTCAAGGAATCAAGATCGATTCAATCCCGGTGAAAGATTTGTACGCCAACTATGGCGATCAAAATGCCAACTATCGGGTTATATTTGATTGGGGTGCCGACCCCGAAAAAGCGCTGACCGAAGTCCAAAACCGCGTCAACACTCGCTTCTCGACTTCCCCTGAATCCGTGCGCCGAGGAATTCGCGTCATGGGCTGGCGTGAAAACAGTGGTTTCTTTGCGGTCAGTTTTTACAGCCCTTTGCGATCTTTAGATGAGCTTTACCAGATCTTAGAACCGATGATATCGCCGATCAAGGGACAGGTGCTGGATGCTGACAGCCTGGGACTTTACAACCCCAATCGCAAAGAGATCACAGTCACACTGTCTCCGGAAAAGTTAGCCCAATATGAAATCAGCACTCCACAAATCGAAGCAGCGATTCAGTCTGCAGTGGTTGGCCTGAATGGCGGAAATCTACGCCTAGGAACAAAAGAATATCTGATCGATCTACCCAAATCGATCGATGGGGTCGAGACCTTAGGTCGTGTGCGGATTTCCGAACGTGGCAAGTCTCCGATCTTCTTAAAAGACATTGCTCGTATCGCGATTGGAATTTCGAAGGAAAGTCGCCAAAAGTTTAAAACCAGCGGCGTCGAAAGCTTGATTCTTTTTGCCACCCCGAAAGAAGGCGGCAACGTCAAAAACATGTCCGACCAGATCATCGCGCAGATGAAAATGCTGGAAAAGCAGTGGCCTGCGGACGTGCAGTATAAAGTTCTGGTCAACCCGTCTGAATTCATCAACAAAAGTATTTTCAGCGTCGTGAAAGAAGTCTTCTTAGCCGCATTCTTGGCGGTCTTGGTTCTTTTCATCTTCATCGGAAGCTTCAAAAATGTTGTGACCGCAGCGATTGAGATTCCGCTCAGCCTTTTCTTGGCGTTTATCTTGATGCGACTGACCGGCATGAACCTGAACATGATCTCGCTGGGCGGTTTGGCGCTTTCGGCCGGGATGAACGTGGATGCCTCGGTCGTCGTATTAGAAAATATCATTCGTCATTTCGAGCATCGGAAAGGAAACCTAAGCTACGCTGAAAAAGCTCAGGTGATTTTGGAAGCGGTGAACGAAGTGAAGATGCCGATCATCGCCTCGACAATCGCATCGCTTGTCGTGTTCTTCCCTTTGATTTTCACTCAGGGCCTGACGCATTCGCTTCTGGGTGATTTGGCTAAAGCCGTGATTTTCTCGCATGGTTGCTCGGCGATCGTGGCTTTGATTTTGGTTCCGACCATTCGTCTTCAGTTAATTGCTCATGGAAATAATCTTGAGGCCCACTCTCCGTTTGAAAAAAGTTTGAAGCAGATCGAGCAATTCTATTTCAAAACTTTGTCCATCTTTTTGAGTTCAAAACATCTGCAAAAGATGGTTCTAGCTGGCGTCGTCGCCACCCTGGCTTTGCTCATCGCTTTGGTCCTACCGAATCTAAAAAAAGAAGTTATCGGCAAACCTGAAAGTGACTGGCTGATGGTGGGCGTCAGCTCGCCAAATTTCAGCAATTCGAAACAAGTGGAATCTGAGATCGATTTGCTCGAACAAGATCTCAATGAAAATTTCGCCGGCGAGTTCCTGTACACCTTCACCCAAATCCAAGGGCAGAACATGGGTTTCATCATGGTTCGCCTGAAGGACAAGCACAAGATCAACGAGCTTCAGCAAAAAGCCGAAGATCATTACAAGAACACGCCGACCAAGTTTTATTGGGTCGAAGCCTGGAATCCATCCGAGCTTGAAATCCCCGATCCGCCGGCTTTCCGCTTGGAAATCACCGGTGGCGAACCGAAGAAACGTTTGCAGGCCGCGCAAGACTTCCAGAATTTGCTTTTAGAAAAAGGTGTCTTTGATAAAAGCCAAGTGCTTCCGACCTCCGAAACGGAAAAACAGATTTCTCTTCGTCAATTCACGCAAGGCGGCTCTGAATCCGAAGTCATGTCCAAGCTGAATGTTGCACACTTTCTGCGCGTGGTGACCGAAGGTGTCTACGTCGATCGCATCTTCCAGTTGCAACAAGAGCTTCCAATTTATCTGCGCCTGCAGAATGAATCGGTGACCTCGATGGAGCATATCAAAGCGCTGCCGGTTGGTTTCGAAGGCCGCTTGATTCCACTGGGAGCTTTGGCCGACCTCAGCATGGAAGAAAAGCCACCACGTCTTTACCGTGAAAATCAGACGCTCATGATGGTGGTGATGAATCGCCTGAATAAATCTCAGGTGAAAAACACCGAAGAGCGCAAGAAACAAGCGCACGATCTTTTGCAAGAGTTCAAAGCCAAGTTCCCGGCTTCCGATCCAACCCAGCCCACCTTGATTGAAGCGCAACCGGATAAGGATCTGCAGCAATCTTTGGATCAGCTGAAGTGGGCGATTGCGATTTCGATCTTGCTTGTTTTCTTGGTGATGGTGCTTCAGCTGGGCGATATTGTGCATTCGCTGTTGGTGTTGGTCGCGATCCCGCTTGGGTTTATCGGTGTTTTGCTGTCGCTTTTCATTTTCCAAAGCAGTCTGTCGCTGAATTCGGGTCTTGGGACCATTCTGCTCAACGGGATTGCGGTCGCGAACAGTATCATCCTGGTCGACTTTATTAAAAAGCTCCATGAAAGCGGTCGCAAAGCCCGCGAAGCGACTTTGGAGGCCTCGCTGGCCCGTGTTCGCCCGATTTTGATGACTTCACTGACCACGGTGCTGGGAATGCTACCCATTGCCTTGGGTCTTGGCGAAGGCGGAAAAATTCTGCAACCATTGGGAATTGCGGTCTGCGGTGGTCTTTGGATTTCAACCTTGCTGACTTTGTATATCGTGCCGGCTTTGCAATACATGTATCTGTCCCGAAAGGAACTGAAGTCATGATCTCGCTTTTATTTTCGATGATTTCAACGGCCTCGGCACAAACGCCTTTCTTCAACGACCTTGAAAAGTTCAAGAATCAAAGCCTGTCGATCCAGACAGAAAAACAGAATTTAGAGACCAGCTCGGATGTGCTATTGTCAAAAAAGCTCTTCTGGACTCCGACCGTCAGTGTTTCGGCCAACAAACGTCGCGATGAACTTCGCAACCAAGCTGGCAATACCACCACCGAGACCGATTATCTGCAAGGCGATGTGAACCTGAATCTATTCCGTGGTGGATCGGATTGGAATGCGATGCAAGCGGCCCGCGCCCAGAACAAAGCCGCCGAGCTGAGACTTTTAAATGAAAATCTCAGTGTCGAAGTCAAAGCTTCGGATCTGATTTTCAAATCCATTTATCTGGCCGAAAGCCGTCGCATTCAAGAAGGCCTGCTACGCCTGAAAGAAGAATCGCTGAAGATCGTCGGCGATCGTTACAATCAAGGAAAGCTGCCTTCCCAAGATGTCAGCAAAGCCGAAGTCGATCTGGCTCAGCAACGAAACCGCCTACGCTTGGCGAACCTTGAAGAGCTTGAAAATCGCAGCCAGATCCAATCCGCTTTTGTGACAGAAATCGAAACCAAGGCCTGGCCCTTTGCAGAAAATATAGGTCTTCGTCTTGGCGGCGGCCAAAAGCTTCCGTTGGCAGAACAAAAATTTTGGCAATCGCAAAGCAAAGAAGAAGCCTGGAAAGCCACGCGCGGCGGCCATTGGCCTTCTTTGGATCTCAGCCTGATTTATCAAGAATCCCCGATCAAAGACCGCGACACCAAGCAGATGATCGGCCTGATGACCCTGACACTTCCTTTGTGGTCAAAGTTCGAAACCACAGCGCAGATCTCATCCGCCTATGCCGAACGAATCACCGCCTTGAACGACTTCCGCAACACCGAACAGACACTGAAGCAAAGATCTTTATTCTTAAAAGAAAAAGTCGATATGGCCCGCCTGAATCTGACAGAGTCAAAAAAGAATCAGGACAAGGCCCGACGGCTGTATCAAGATATTTTGAAGAGCTTCCGACTGGGACGAATTTCGACAAATGATCTTTTCATCGAACAAAATCGTCTTTTAGAGACAGAGACAGATCTTGCCTTAAGCCAGCTGAGCTTCCATCAATCCCTGATCGAAAGCTGCGCCTTGTCCGGCATCAAATCTTCAGACTGCTTGAAATAAAAAAGGAGCCTTGCGGGCTCCTTTTCAATTCTCATCTCGACAAGAGCGATCCTATTCAGATCGCGATGAGCTTTCAGCTTTTGGATAACGATTGCTGCGTTTGCGTGGAGGACGGCTTCCGCCTTCATCGCGTGATGGGCGATCGAACTTGCGTTCGCCACGACTGTCGCTGCGGCCGAATTCTTTTGGTCCTTCTGATCGGAAACCTGAACCAAAGCGACCCGCTGGACGGCTTGGACGATCAAAAGATCGCTCGCCGCGATTTTCGCTGCGTTCACCACGTGGACGGTCCGAGAAACCTTCGCTGCGCGGACGTTCACTGCGCTCAAAGCGAGGTTTAAATTCGCCACGGCTTTCACCGCCGCCACGATCAAAGCGTGGGCGATCTTCACCGCGGAAGCCGCGGTCATCACCACGGAAACCACCGCGATCACGGCGTTCACCGCCACCATCACGGCGCTCGCTATCGCGACGAGAATGAACGACGCCGCGAGCTTGACGAGGACGATCTCCGAAAGCGCGTGCACCTTGTGAAGATTCACGTGGGCGCAGTTCGAAGCTGCGTGGTTGGTTGGCACCGAAATCAGCACCGACCTTCGAGTGATACAAAGCTTTAAACAGCCAGTCTTGTGCCGCTTTGGAAAGAACGAATTGCTCTTCGGCTTGCATGTCGACGGCGATTTCTTCGAAGAAGTTCTGTGCCTTTTCCGGAACGACGATATCGTTCAAAGATTTGATCCAAGTGCGAACTTGGTTCTTCCGAACTTCCATGATGGAAGGAATCATCAAAGGCTTGAATTCTTTTTTCAAGGCGCGCTCGAATTTGCGCAGCTGGTGGGCTTCTTTGGGACGAACCAAAGTCCACACGGTTCCTTCTTTACCCGCACGGGCCGTACGGCCGATACGGTGAGTGAATGTTTCAACATCCCAAGGAATTTCAAAGTTCACAACGTGAGTCAGATCTTCGATATCCAAACCGCGGGCCGCAACGTCGGTCGCAACCAAGATCTGGATTTCGCGGTTCTTCATGCGATTGATCACGCGTGTGCGATCGGCTTGAACCTTGTCACCGTGAAGACTGTCGACCTGAAGACCCATCGCACGGAACATCAGTTCCAATTCAGAAACTTGTTTTTTCGTCTGCGCGAAGATGATGCCGTAAAATTCTGGAGTCGCCTTCAACAGCAGGTTCAAAGCGTCTTCTTTGTCTTCTTCGTAAACGACAGCCGCATAAGATTGAACGCGGATGGGCTCTGAAGATGTATTCAAAGTCACTTCGTACGGAGTGTTCAAATATTTGCTGGTCAGGCGTTTGATGTTTTCGCTCATGGTGGCCGAGAAGAGCCATGTTTTCACCGGCTCGTTTTCAAGCGCTCCCCATACGGTTTCCAAAGCTTCTTGGAATCCGAATGACAACATTTCGTCCGCTTCATCCAAAACCAAATGGCGAACGCCTTCGAGCTTCACCACGTTTTGCTCCATCAAGTCGATCAAACGACCCGGAGTGCTGACCAAGATTTCAGGATTGCGACGAAGAGAATCGATTTGCTTGCGGTAAGATTCACCACCCAAAACGGTGGCAACGCGGATGCCTTTGCGCTGACCAAAAGATGAAAGGCTTTGCGCCACCTGCTGAGCCAGCTCGCGAGTCGGGCAAAGAACCAAGGCCTGCAAGCCTTTTTGGTGTTGGATTTTTTCAACCAATGGGATTCCGAACGCAGCCGTTTTACCAGTTCCAGTTTTCGCTAAAGCCAGAAGATCTGTGTCGTTTTGAAGTAAGTATGGGATGCAAGCGCTTTGCACCGGCGTGGGATTTTCAAAGCCCAAATCTTGAATCGCGAGAAGGGTTTCTTTTGAAAGCCCCCACTGAGAAAAAACTGAATCGGCCGACATCGGAACTCCTTATGAACTGGGTGAACGGGGCTGAGGGCGCACTGTGACACATCGCAATTTGAATGTCCAATCAGGCGTAAAAATAGGTAAAAAGGACAAAGTTTTCAAAAGGATAACATGTCACAACTCATAAGCGCCCATAACCTGACCCATGCCTTTGCCAGCCGCACTTTGTTCCGCCAAGTCTCTCTTGGTGTGTTTGAGGGCGATCGCATCGGCCTTGTCGGCCCTAATGGAGCTGGCAAGTCGACACTTTTGAAGATTTTGGGCCGTGAGCTGAAGCCGGATCAGGGCGAGGTCACCTACCGCCGTGGTTTACGTGTGGGATTTCTGCCTCAGACCCCGGCTTTCAAGCCGGGTGAAACTTTGTACGATGCCTTGGTTTCCAAAGCTCATGATCCGCACGAAGCGGCGGCTTCAGCTTACATGTGGATTTCGAAATTGGGACTGGATCGCTTTGATATCGACACCCCGGCCGAGAAATTATCCGGCGGTTGGCAGAAGCGCCTGGCATTGGGTCGCGAGCTGGTGATGGAACCCGAAGTTTTGCTTTTGGACGAACCAACGAATCACTTGGATATCGAAAGCATTCTTTGGCTGGAAGAATTCATCGCCGGCAGCCAGATCACATTCATCACCATCACGCACGATCGTCTTTTCTTGCAAAGGATCTCGAACAAAATTTTCGATCTGGATCCGCGCAATCCCAACTACCTGCTGGTCATCGATGGCGATTACGTCCAGTACCTGGAAGCGAAAGAGCTTTTGATGGCCGGACAGCAACATCGCGAGTGGACGATGAAGAACACCTTGCGACGAGAAACCGAATGGCTTCGTCGCGGAGCCAAAGCTCGACTGACCAAACAAAAAGCCCGCATCGATCGCGCACATGACTTGAAAGATGAAGTGCAAGAACTGTCGGCGAAAAATATGAAACGCCAAGCGAAGATTGAATTTGGTGAAGGCGAAAAGAATCCGAAGAAACTGATTTCTGCCGAAGGGATTTCGAAGCGCGAGCTCTTCAAAGATTTCACAACTTTGGTGACACCGAAAACGCGCATGGGCCTTTTGGGCCGCAATGGTGCCGGCAAATCATCTTTAATCCGCGTGCTGCTCAAGCAAGACGAGCCGGATACAGGCTCAGTGTTTATCAATGACGATATTAAAATTTCTTACTTTGAACAGAACCGCGAAACTTTGAATCCGAAACTTTCGCTGCTGAAAAATATCTGCCCTGAAGGCGATTACGTCAAACATCTGGGGCACTTTGTGCATGCCCGCAGTTATCTGGAAAGATTTTTGTTTTCACCTCAGCAGATGGATCTGCCGGTCGAAAAATTATCCGGTGGCGAGCAAAGCCGCTTGCGAATCGCGCAGCTGATGCTGGAAGCGGCATCCGTTTTGGTGCTCGACGAGCCGACCAATGATTTGGATTTGGAAACACTGACGATCTTAGAAGAAGCGCTAAAGAACTTTCCGGGGGCCGTAATCTTGGTCACCCATGATCGTTACTTTATGGATCAAGTCGCGACCGAAATTATCGCCTTCCCGCCTTCGGGTTCAAAGCTGGAACGCTTCGCCGATTACCTGCAGTGGGAATCCTGGATCGAAGAGCAAGAAGCCAAAGAAGCGGCGGCCGTGAAGGCGGCAAAGAACGAAGCTTCGGGCGGAAAAGAAAAGTTGAAGAAGCTGTCCTTCAAAGAAAAGTTCGAGCTTGAAAACATGGAAGCAAAAATCTTAGAGCTCGAGCAGAGTCTGGCCGCCTTCGAAGCGGAAGCGCAGAAGCCCGAGACGGTTTCCAATGCGTCTAAGGTCCAGGATGTTTACGAAAAAATCAGCAAGACCCAGAAAGAGATCGAGACCTTGTACGCTCGTTGGGCCGATCTTGAAAAACGATCATCGGTGTGAAACACTGATATCTCATGAAACCCATTCAACGATTTTGGGACTTGGTGAAGTCCGGCGAACTGCAGTTGGTCGCGGCGGCTCTTTCATTTTCCACCATTCTTTCGGTGATTCCTTTCTTTGCGGTCGCATTGGCGACGATCAAATACATCGGTGGCCTTGAAGCCATCTACCCAAAAGTGGAAGCAATTATGCTTCAGTATTTTCAAGGTCCGACCGGCCAAGAAGGTACCGTCATTATCGCCAAATTCTTTCGCCGCATTCAAACCGGACGGATGGGCGGATGGGGTTTTGGCGGCCTGATCTTGGCCTCGACTCTTTTGATTAACGATATGGAAAAGGGATTGCATCGAATCTGGGAGCTGGCTCATAAGCGTCGCCCTTTCCATCATCGCTTTTTCTTTTACTGGCTATTCATGGCGCTGTTTCCAGTCGGCCTTGCCGTGTATGTAGCGATCACCTCGACCAAATTCTTCTCTGGCGCCTCTGGGCCCGCATCGGTCGCAACCATGAACTATCTGGTTACCTATTTCAGTTTGTTTTTCTTGTACAAGCTTGTTCCCAACACCAAAGTTTCCGTCTCGTCGGCGGCTTTGGGTGCTTTGGCCGGAACGGCCGGACTGGTCTTTTTGCTCCGAAGCTTCAAGTGGCTCAGCCAAAGCTTCTTCACCTGGGGTAAGATGTACGGAAGCTTCGCTGCTCTTCCGGCACTGCTTATTTGGGTTTTGTTAACCTGGTATGTGATCTTGATCGGTGCTTCGATCACGGCCAGCTTTCGGAAATAAGAGTTTACAAATCCTAGACCTTGCTTAGAATAAAAACAGTATGAGCTCGACGCTGCCCAGTGCAGATATATTTACACGTATCAGCGATAATTCGGAGAAGGCACGACTTTTCACGGATCTAGCTCAGTCTCGCAGCGAAGTCTTAGCTAAAAAATCGGAACCCAATTCAGATGTTTTTGTTCTACTGGCCTACGATTTTTCCAACCAAAAACTGATGTGCAAAGTTCAGGGCGCAACCCATCCGCTGACCGGCAGTGGCACCCTGATCATCACCTTCTTCGTGGGCGGCGAAAAATATTTCCAGCACGCCGACTTTTCGGTGATGGCCGATATCGTGAGCATTTCGATCCAGTCCCCGATTTTTCATCTGCAAAGACGCGAAGATTATCGCATCAAGTTGCCGACCGGTTACCGAGCCTTGCTTGAGATGGTCGCAATCAACGGCAAAACCCAAAAGCATTCGATTCCGATCATGGACCTGTCCGGCGGTGGTTGCCGAATCCAAATCGACACCAAGCTGATCACCTTGAAAGTGTCAGACGAATTGCGCGGACATTTGTTCTTACCGGACCGCGATCCAATCCCAGTCACAGGTTCGGTCCGCTACGCGCGCGCCGAAAATCACGGCAAAGGCCCGATGACCTGCGGAATTCAGTTTGTCGCACTGACCGAGCCGGTGAAGAACCGGATCATTGCGGTGGTGATGGATCTGTACCGACAGCTTTTCGCTGGGCGGACTTAGGGAGATCTTTCTCGAGCTGTGTGGCTTTTCGCGTATTGTGTAGATTGTCTCGTATCATACGGGCCGTCCATTCCAATGTTTGGGAAATTCATTTGTAGCTTTTTGTTGCATTGATGCCCTCAGAGAAATGACTTCCAACTGGGAGTCATTTCTCTGAGGGGCTTAAGAGCGATACCTCACAAAGTTCGGAACCAACTGGTTCCAGACTTTGTGAGGGGACTTAAAGACCCACCTCAAAGAAATGGATACCCGTGGCTGTGGACGAACTCATTTTTTTTGCTAAACTTCACTCTCAGGCACCGCTGTGACGAGCAATCCTAACCCTACTCCCCAGAAGAAGGCCCGGATTGAAGCGAAGTCCCCGATTTCCCGCGGACCTCTTCAAGTTCTCGATCCAGCTCTTGCGCTTCGTTGACACCGAAAGCTGCAGCCGGAGTCATGCCTCCACCCAAGCTGGATGCCGAATAGGCGCCCGTACCTGATGAAGCTTTTTGTTTTTCGCGCTCTTGCTTTTTCATATCGTCGTAGCGCTTGGTGTAGGCTCGGTGTTCTTGGTTGAATTCGTTTTGCTTTTCTCGGACATAGTCTTCGAAGCTCTTTCTTCTTTCGCGGACATCGGATTCGAAATCGTTTCGTTTGTCGCGTTCAGTTGAGAAGAATTCCGAACGTTTTTCGTCGAGCTCTTTGAAGAATTCAGTTCGGTCTTCGCGGCTGTGCTTTTCACGGCCGTAAACCTCGCGCTGATCGCGCTGTTCTTTTAGGAACTGTTCGCGTTTTTTTCTTTCGTCTTTGGTGAAGGTTTCGCGCTCTTTGGTGATGTCTTTATCGAAGAGACTTCGCTTTTTTCTCAGCAAAGTGTCGAATTGGTTGCGGACATCGGCAGGCGTTTTTTTTGTTTCATTCACCCCAAGCATCAAAGCCAGTTCGTCGTTTTCGCGCTTGCGATCGGCAGGAACCTGGGCTCGCATTTCGTCCATAGCTTTGCGATCCGCTTGCAGTGAATACTTGTCATCCACCAATGGGCGATCGTCGCTATTGGATCGGTAAGCATTGCTCGGCGCGGTCTGGGAAGATGTGCAAGCCCCCAAGAAAATGGCGAATAGCAAAATTATCTTCTTCATGAATCACCTCTGGCAAAAACGTCGACCATGGTCGAGACCATAATTGCTCTTTCCAGTCCAGTTTCGCTCAAGTTTCAGAATGAAACAACGATAAGATCTTTGATGATTTACGGTCGAAGATTTTTTGAACAAAAAAGACAGCGTCTTTCCAAGTTCGAGCAGCAAGCCGAGCGTCTGCAATCCACGCAGCGTTCGATGCAGAATCTTTACCAACAATTCCAGCGTCGTTACGCCGGATACTTCTTGCTGGCGATCCTAGGCCCCTTTGCACTGTTTGTGCTTCCTTGCGTTTTCTTCGTTCAGCAAAATTACGACATTTTTCAGAAGCTGGCTTACGACATTCGTCCAGAGCTTTTGAATCATCTGGAACGCGAAAAGGCCCTGCTTTTCGGATTGATCCTGTTCACGGTGATCTGCTCGTCGCTGTTCTGCTTTTGGCTGACCAAAAAGATTATGGCTTTGATCGCTGGTCCTTTGTGGGCTCTCGAGCGCCACATGAAGCAAGTCACCTTGGGCGACTGGAGCTCGAAGGATTTCCATATTCGCTCGAATGATGAATTCCAATCTTTGGCCAGCACTTATTCTTACTTGTATCGAACGATGCGTGCACACACCCAGAAAGAACTGGAAGCCTTAGAATCTTTGGGCTTGGATCCCCGCGATCGTCAGACTTATATCGTGATGAAAAACCTGATTGATATGAAACGCAGTCAGTTGGGTATCGTGAAGAAAGACTTTAGCGACGAGAACGTTGCAGAGACTTCTTCATCTCCATCGAAACGTCACGCTTCTTAATCGCATCACGCTTGTCGTGTTGTTTCTTGGCTTTAACCAGAGCGATCTCTAATTTCACGCGACCGTCTTTAAAGTAAATTTTCAAAGGCACACAGGTCAGTCCACGCTCGCGAAGCGCGCCGTAGATTTCATTGATCTCGTTGCGATTGAGCAAAAGTTTTCTGAGACGTTCCGGAGTGTGATTGTTGTAACTTGAGTTTTTGTATTCGGCGATGTGAGCATTTTGCAGAAAGGCTTCGGAGCCAACAAAGGAGACATAGGAATCTTTGAGCTGCACTTGATTGCCGCGCAGAGATTTCACTTCGCTGCCAGTCAGCACCATCCCCGCTTCGAAAGTTTCGATGATTTGATAATCGAAACGCGCTTTCTTGTTGTCGGAGATGATCAGAATACCCATGCAGAACTTCTATCCAAGCTGATGGTAAAAATCCACAAATTGCTGCACCGAGAGCTCCCCGGCACGCGCTTTTTCCGGCAATTTGAGGCTTTTTAAGATCTCGACTGCCTTTTCCTTGGTGATCGGCAGTCTTTCTGGAAGATTCGACGCCATGAGCTTTCGCGGATGCAAGAAAGCCGCTTTGACGAAGTTAAAGTACTTTTTCTTATCGGCAACTGGGCTTGCCTTGGTCGTAAAGGTCAGCACGCGACTGGCGACTTTCGGTGGCGGGAAAAAGTCCCCTGGTCCCACATCCGATAAAGTTTCAATCTTCCAGAAGCTTTGCGCCACCACACTGAGCATTCCGTAAAGCTCATCTTGCTGACGAGCCCTGATTCTTTGCGCCACTTCCTTTTGAAACATCAACACCATATGATCCACAGGCTGTGGATCCAAGCAACGATCAATCACGATACTGGATGAAATCTGATATGGCAGGTTGCTCACCAAAGTGATTGGCCTTGTTTCTTTGAAGAATGGTGACCAATCGATTTGCAAAGCATCGGCTTCGATCAGCTTCAGGCCTTTGCTTCGCCAATACTGTGAAATGTCGCGGTCCAATTCGATCAGCTGGTAATTTGGCGTTAGATTTTGCAAGTGATAGGTCAAAGCGCCCGGCCCCGGACCGATTTCGATCAAGAATCCTGGATGGGTCTTTTTTGCGGCATCAATAATCTTTGCGATCACGGGATCGCTGATCAAAAAATTCTGCCCTAAAGATTTCTTTGGCTCGATTCCAAGCTCGGCCAATGTGACTTTCAGGCGGTCCCATGTTTCTGACATCAGCGACCCTCTCCGATAAAATCTTGTGGGTACGAATTCGGCGAAGGCCCCAAATCCAAACCGCTGTGCTCGCCTTCGTTCAGACGCAAAATTCCAGCGTAACCGATCATCGCGGCGTTATCCGTGCAATACCGAAGCGGCGGAATCTGCAATTTCAATCCACGCTGTTTCGCCCATTCCTCGCTGCGCGCTCGCAATCTGGAATTGGCGCTAACGCCACCAGTGATCACCACATTGCGAATTCCGGTTTTCGTGATCGCACGATCCAATTTGGCAATCAGAATATCGACGATCGCCTCTTGAAACGAAGCGCAGAGATTGGGTAGATCCGCCTTCACTTTCTCGGGGCCTAAAGATTCAAGCAACCGTTGGCCTGAAGCCTTCAGGCCTGAAAAGCTCATCAGATAATTGTCTTCTTTGATCATGCTGCGGGGAAAATCGTAAGCCTTGGTGTTGCCGGTTTTCGAAAGCTGATCGACCTTCACCCCGCCTGGGAATCCAAGTCCCGCCATCTTGCCGAATTTATCGAAGGCTTCGCCAGCGGCATCGTCTAAGGTGGCGCCCAAGATTTCATAATCTTTGAAGGACTTCACATGATAAAGGCTGGTGTGTCCGCCACTGATCGCAAGCGCGATGAAGGGTTCACTCATCGAAAATTGTGGTTGATACTGATCGTCCCGCAAGAAGGGTGCGACGATGTGGCCTTCAAGGTGATTCACGCCGATCAATGGCAGACCGCGCGCTTGCGCCAGACTTTTCGCCGTCACGATGCCGACGATCAAAGAACCGATCAGGCCCGGGCGATTGGTCACCACGATGCCTTGAATGTCGGCCCAAGTTTTTCCGGATTTTTGAAAGATCGTTTCGATCAATGGCAAAAGATTTTCCGAATGATTGCGGCCCGCGATTTCTGGCACGATCCCACCAAAAGGTGCGTGGGCAAGGTCTTGATGAGCCGACGCCAATTGATGAACGCAACCATCGGCACCGACAAGGGCCACCGAGGTGTCATCACAGCTGGTTTCAATCGCCAGGCAAAGAGAGATCACTTTTTCAGATTTTTCAATCGCACCTTGGCTTTTTTCGCTTCAGGTGAGTTCGGGAATTTTGCGACCACTTCGTCCAAGAAAGTTTTCGCTTCGTCTTTCATTCCCAATTCTTGGAAGGACACACCCATTTTGTAAGTGGCCTCTGGGAACTTTTTATTTTTTGGATTGGTGTCGCGGAATTTTTGATAATTCAAAATCGCTTTGCGCCAGTCTTTTTTATCGAAGCTTTCATCCGCCTGTGTGAACAAATCTTTTTTTCCGCCAGCCACCGCTGACGATTCGTGATCTGCGGCCGAAGCTGACTTGATCGCCGTCAGTTCCGCAGTCAACTGATTGACCTGCTCGCTGAGCTTGGCGACTTCGTCTTGCAGAACTTGAACTTTTTTTGTGTTTTCGGCCTGTGCTTGTTCGGCATTGGCCTTTTGCTTTTCGGTGTCGCGACCGCTGACGCTCATGCGATTTTCGACGACTTCAACCCGGCCATTCAAAGTGCGCAAATCGGATTCGATATCGGCAAAACGGTTGTTGGTGTCGGCGTTGTTGCGCTGAAGATGCACAACTGAATCCTGCATCTGGCGTTTTTGCTCGGCTTCCTTGACGTCATTGCGGGTCAGGAAGGTGTCGCAGGCTGTGAGGCCTAAGAGGGAAAGTGTCAGGATAAATGTTCTGAGAGATTTACTGGTCATATCTTTTCCTTTTCTCTTTCTCGAGCTTTGATGTCTTATCTTCGTCATGTAGCTCATGCATCCTGCCAATCGGGGCTGCGCGCCCCGAACTGCGGATTGACGGCCATCCGGGCCGTCAATTCTTAGTTATGAGTATGGCTCTGCTTCTTCTTTCCCCTGTCACATTTCTTTCCGCGCAGGAAGCGCGGAAATGGCCAGCAGGATGCGAGCTAGTTGCTTGCGACAAACCCATGACATCAACTTCATGATTCATGAATATTATAAAACTTCCCCATTCTTCTGTCGAATGAGACGTGCAGAATTTTCGGCTTTTTCGGCCGCTAGACGTGCTTTGACAAATTCAGCCTGAGCTTCGTCGTATTGTCGGTCTTTGTAGAGAGCTTGGGCCCGGCGGTAAGATTCTTCGGCTTGGTGCCAGTAACCGGGCGAATAGCGGGCGGCTTCGATGGACTTGGCGGCCTCGATGGCCGCTCGAGCCAGAGTGTATTCCTCGACCGGAGCCGGAGCAGTTGTACAGCCTACCAAAACTAGCAAACTGAGAACGGCTCCGCAGGTCCAGGACTTCATTTCAGATTACTGTCCCAATGGAACGAAGTTCGCGCGGCGGTTTTTCGCGTAGTCTGATTCTGAATCACCAGAAGTCAGTGGCTTTTCTTTACCGTAGCTGATGATCGACAAACGAGCTGCCGCAACACCCAAGCTGGTCATGTATGACTTAACGGCCTGAGCGCGACGTTCACCCAAAGACAAATTGTATTCGATCGATCCGCGAGCATCGCAGTGACCTTCGATTTGCAATTTCGCGCCGGTATTTTTCTTCATCCAGTCCGCGTTGCCTTGGATCTTCTTTTTCGCATCTGCGCTCAAAGAGGCCTTGTCGTATTCGAAGTTGATGCTCTGAAGACCTTCGATTTTGCCGCTATCGCTACCAGCTGCATCAAAGTTCATCGGAGTTGATTCGATTTGAGGAGCTTTTCCATCGTCAGAAGTTTCGACTGGAGCCGCCGTGTCTTCAGATGTCTTTTTGCTCTTACAAGCACCCAGACCGAAAACCAAAGTTGCCGTAAGCAACGCCAATGAAATTTTACGAATTGCGAAAGCCATGCTGTGTATCCTCCTTAAACAATGGATCTCATTTTAGACAAAACAAATTGTTAGCTCCGCATATCGGTTTGTCAAACCCTAGGACTCATGCTGCAATCGGCCTCATGACTAAATTCCTCCTTTTTTTCAGCATCTTATTGGGTTCCTGCATGTCTTCTGCGCAAGTCGATCCGGCGATCGACTGGAAGGTCCTGCGACTTTCTCACTTTGACCTCATCTATGATGCGAAACATCAGGAGCTCGCCAACCTCTACGCCGACCGATTGGAAGATAATTTGGGTTTCTTAGCCCAATATTTCGACATGTTTCCGGAAAGAACAGCCGTGGTCCTGGAAGATCGCACCGATTTGACCAACGGTTACGCAACCGCCATCCCCTACCGACTGATCGTTTTGTACCCGGTCTTACCTGGACCTCAGGAAACAATTTCGGACACCGGTGATTGGGCTCGCGAACTGACCATGCACGAATTCACGCACATTTTGTCTTTTGAACCCCGCCGTGGAGTGGTCAAAGGGCTCCGTTATGTTTTCGGCAATGTGATCACGCCGAATCTTCTGCTGCCACGCTGGTGGTTGGAAGGGATTGCCGTCGATATGGAAACCCGGACCGGAGACAAAGGACGACTTCGCTCGCCTTATCAGGATGCTTCGGTTCGAGCCTTTGTGTTGGAAAAGAAGCTGGACGACGTGAAACTGGCCGATATCAATGAGACCAGCATTCACACCTGGCCGCAAGGGGCCCGCCCCTACCTTTTCGGCTCGCTGATGTGGAGCGATCTGATCGCCAAACACGGCAAAGACCTGATCAAAAATCTGCATTATAGCTACGGTGGACGGGTTCCTTTCTTCAACGAAGGCCCCATCCAAGACGAAACATCACAAAGCTATTCAGAACACTTCGCAAATTTGAAACAAGAACTGAGCAATCGCACCGAAGCCCAAATCAAAGAACTGCAGAAGGTTCCTTTCACCGCCGGCGCGACTTTAACCGTAAAAAACGGAGTCGAAAATTTCTTCCCGGTGATCAGCCCGGATGGCCTGAAGATGATCTTCTTATCGAAGGATGATGCCAACAAGCGTTCGGTTCGCATCTTGCTTCGCCCATCGACGGCGGTGCCGTTCGACGGTTCACAAGAAACGGCCGAAATCCTTCAACGCTTTGGCGAAAGCTTACAAGAGATGAATCCGGACCCGCGCAAAATGCAAATCGGCTTGGACGAGCGCGAATCGAACGAAGATTCTCCTCCGGGTGGCACGATTCAGCGGCTGGCCTGGTTCCCGGATTCCAAACGGTTTATTTTCGATAAGATCGATGTCGTGAACCGATACCACGAGGTTTCGGACCTTTACTATTTTGACCTTTCCACCATGAAAGTCGAACGCCTGACCACAAATGAACGCGCCCGCGAAGCAGCGATTTCACCCGACGGCAAACAGGCCGTGTTTGTGAAGCTGGACGCCTCGCAAACCGCGATTGCGCTTCTGGATCTGCAAAACAAAAGCTCGCAAATTCTGTATCAAGCGCCGCTGCAAGTGCGGGTTTCGACCCCGGTCTTCGTCAATGCGGATGAAATCGTTTTCTCGGAGCGAGTCTTGGGTCGCGAGACTTTGAAGAAGGTCTCCCTTCGCACGAAGCAGACTCAGGAAGTTTTGCCGGGCTTTCCGGATGCGCGCTTTCCTTTGATGACGTCTCGGGGCTTGATGTTCTCGTCGACACGAAACGGGATTTCCAATGCGTATTTGGCCAACGCAAATTTGCAGACGGCCAAACCCGTAACGCACACCTCGACCTTTATCAGCAGCTCGGCCTGGGATGCGGCGAACAGTGATTTGTACGTCAGCGAACTCACCAGCAAGGGTTTGCAAATCCGTCATCTGCCTTGGGCTCAGGCTGAAAAACTGCCGGCCGAGCTGCCAAAGGTGAGTGCACTTTTGGCCGATCGCTACCCGCCCGTTCACCGCGAGGTTCCGGCCACCACCAAGCCCGCCCCGGAAGAGTACTCGGTGTGGCCTTATATTCTGCCCCATTATTGGTTGCCCGATTTCAATTTCTATTCGGGTGGCGCCCTGATCGGCGGATCGACCGCAGGCTCGGATCCTTTGGCGAAGCACAGCTATTCGTTGGCGGCGAGCTACGATACGAAACCTGAAAAACTAAGTGCCAACTTCCTGTACGCGAACAACACCACGCCGGCGACCATTTTGGTGAAAGGTTTTGATTATCGCACCAGCGTCGTCAACACTTCGATCTCGTATCGTCAGCAATTGTATGAAGTCGACGCCATGTGGGAAGTCACGCCGGTGAGCACGGATCTTTATGCGGGCTTGGGCTACAGCTGGATCGGCCGCGATTACGAAGGAGCTGTCCGTTCGAACACCGAAGCCAGCGGACCGTCGTTGATCACGACTTATTCGAACATCACCATGTCGGGTGCGCAGATCAGCCCGATCAACGGTTTTATGGCGAATTTTTCAGCCACCGAATACACCCCGAATGATTCTTTGGAAAATGAAAATTTCCATCTGTACCAACTGTCGATGCAAAAGTATTTTTCGAAATGGCTTCCGCGCAACAATGCCATCATGATCCGCGCACAAGGACAGTATATCGATCGCAGCGCCAGCGAAGTGGCGGCGGCCAACAATGCTTTCACGGTGGCTTACGCTCCGTTTGCGAATGCGATTTCGCCTTTCTACATTATGCGCGGATATCTGAATGGTCAGTTCTTGGGTAAAAGCCTTGCCAATTACACCTTCGAATATCGCTTTCCGATTTTCTATCTTTACCATGGCGCGGGCACGGCTCCGCTTTACATCAAGCGCCTGCACGCGGCTTTGGTTTTGGATGGCGTCACGGTGGATGGATTCTCATACAACAAATCAAAAGAAGCTTACGAGCGCGTGAATCCTTGGAAGAGCTTCTGGAGCTCGGGTGCGGAGTTGAAGTTCGATTTGACGGTCGGGTATCACTTTCCGTTTACGTTTTATCTGGGATACTATACTCCGCATGATGGGACTTATCGTGATGGGCAGCAGTTTGCGATGGGGCTGCAGTTTTAGGGCTTGAGGCGAAGTTCTGGCTTCGCTTATGAGTCCGAACTGGTGTCGGCTTTGTTTTTTGTTTTTGGCGGACTCATAGAATCCCGAAAAGCAAAGCTTTTCGGGATTTCTTTTTTTGGGGAGGAGGAGGGCTTGGTTATTGGTTAGGAGATCATCGCTTGGGAGATGAGCCAGGCTAGTGGGTAGAGGACCAGTTGGTGCGTCATATAGAACATGAGTGAGTGTCTTCCTAGGTAAGTTAGTTTTGGGATTTGCCAAGTTGTGGCCCAGATGGGTTTTAACTTTTGAATCATATAACCCAGCCACACGCCGATCATCGTGACCCCCAGCCATGGAAAAATCGGCGAGAAATCTTCGGTGTTGGGTTTGATTGGCGACAGACCGCTCAGAACCAGACCAGGGCGCATGAAGATCAGGCTGTGATAGAAAAGCGGAAGCGCGATGATCGCGGCTCCCAAAATCAGGCACACATTTGGGATTCGCACCAAGAGTGGAGCGAGCAAGCTTGCGACAAAAATGAAATGCAGCACTCCGAAATAGATCCATGTTTCGGGGTTCATGAAATAGCTGCTCAGTGAGATCAATCCGGCACAAACTGCGATTTGAATCAGGCGTTTTCTGTAGCCCGCATCTTTGTAGTGCGGCTTCGAGAATGCGAAGCTGACCCCGACCAATCCTAAAAATGAAGTCATGATGAAGGCGCGGAAATCGAGCCAAAAGACATCGTAGTTCATATTTTCATGAAGGACGCCGAAGACGTTCAGATCAAAGCAGAAGTGGTAAACCCCCATGACCAGCAAAGCAAAGCCGCGATAAGAATCAAAAAACGAATAGCGCATTCCCCATCCTCAGATCGTCCATCCCTTTTTGGTAGCGGCGATGCGTTAAAATCTTATGATTCTTAACTGTGTGAGGGGGACTGTTGACAAGGTTCCGTGCGCTGGAAAAACTGTTCACTGGAGGGGATTCCATGGAAAAATTGAACGACCGACTTCAGGATCGAATTGGTTGGATTCGCGAGCTCGTCCGCGCGGAAGAGCAAATGGAAGAATCCGGCATCGTCGACATGGGCACCGGCCAAGACACTGAGCGTGCATTGGTGCAGGAAACCTTGAGTTACCTGCAAGCCATGAAATCCGAGTTCATTGAATCTGCCACTGCTTTCAACGAGTTGAAAGCATCCCCGCTAGGCCGAATCAAAATTTATGGAATCGCAAAAACCCACGCGGACTTTATGTTGTTCCGCAATGGCTTCAAGATGATTTTTTCATTGAAAGCCGCGGGACAAATCAGCATCCGTTTTAATTTCATCGGACCGAATTACATTCCGTCGCAGATTCCGTCTGTGCACAACACGTCGGCACCCATGATGGAAGAGCATGTTTTGGAAGCGAAGTTCGGTCCATTTATGGATCTGCAGTGGACTTTCCAAAATCAGCCGGTTCACATGGCAGCCGTTGTGAAGCACCACCTGACTTTGTTCATCAAAGAAAGCGCAAAGTAATCAAACCAATCTAGAAAAAAGACGATTCTCGCCGACCAGTGAAAACTCGAGCGGCGTTTTTTGCGTTACAACCAACATCACCGCTTCTCCAATGGTAAAACGACGGCCCGATGTGTTTTTCACACGGAACAATTCACCACGATAGCTAACCAAAATCTGACCATCCGTTTGAACCTCGGTGACGATCACCGAAATTCGTTCGCCTTTTTCAAGGCGTTGCAGAAACTCGCGCATGGGTTACCCCAAATTGTTATTGACCTCAATTTTTGGAAACACGACTTTCTTGACGACGTCGCGATCCGCAGAGGCCATTTGTTGAGTGGCTCTGGCAACAGTCTCGGGTTTAGCTGCAGGTGGTGGTTGAGCGGGAGTGATAACTGGCGGAGCAAAAGTCTGCGGAACTTGCGGACTGTTGAACGCCTGTCGAAATTGAGCGCCGAGATTGGAAAGAGACTGTTGAGCTTCTATTTGTTGTTTATTTCCTGACGAATTTTCGAAAGCCAAATGCGGAACCACAGGCTTTTGCACCAAAGGCTCCATCAGCTCGTCCGCCGTTGTCGGCATGTTTTTCAAGTTCTCTTCTTTTGCCCATTCTGGCAAATCCTCTTCAGAGAACTGCAACTGTTCGCGGTTCACCTTGGCGATGAATTCGATTTCACCGCGAGACAAATCGACTTGTGCGGCGATTTGATCGATCGGTGCTCCTTGATGAGCCATGCGTGCCGCTTTCACGTACTTGATCGTGTTCTGACGTTCGATAATTTCTTGGTGCGGAATTTTATCTTGAAAGATCTTAGCCACTTCCAAACTTTTTCCCATGGCTGCATCGATCGCTTGCACCTGTTTTTCCGCTTGAAAGATCGTGTTCTGAATATCACGGCACTTTTGTTCCATCAAAGTCGTCAACTGCGTGACTTGGGTTTCCGTGCGATCGCTGAGATCTTCCAGAACTGAAATCTTACTTTGCAAAAGCTGCAAACCGCGGCTCATGCGTGGATCGTCTTTTTGAGGACGATGAAGTTTCACCCACATAAAGCCCGCACTGGCGACCAAAATCAAATCGACAAAAATCTGAACCAATCCCCAAAACGTCACGGCAAAATCCCTCCACCGACACTACCCTTTTATTTTAGGAAGTTGTGTCACCAAAGCCCAGCATCCAAGAAGGAACTAGACGAAGGCCCGCTGAAGATCCGCAGATTTTTCACGCTGGACCTTGGACCGCCTCGCCTCACTTCATAAAGTCAGAAACGATCGCGAGACCCTTTTTCCAAGATAGAACGTCGATTTTGTCCTCTTTGTAATTGCGTTCTCCAGAGTAGATGAGAATCGAGCGATGCGCTTTTTTATGGAACTCGGCAAAGCGTTTCAAACCTGTAAAATCATCTCGATTCAGCTTTGATGACGATTTGATTTCAAGACTCAAAAGATCGGATTCGTTTTCAATAATCAGGTCCACTTCACTGCCAGCTTCGGTCCGGTAGGTTGAGATCCGACAACCACCGCCATGAATCTGATTTAAGGTCAGAATTTGATTTACGATAAAGTGCTCGAACAGAAGACCCTTGCGGTCTTCTGACACCGTAAAATTCCCCAAAAGTCCATTCAGCACCCCGACATCAAAAAAGTAAAACTTTGGATGTTGGATCAATCGTCGCGTTTCGCTCTTTGCAAAGGGCTGAAGCCGCGTGACGATAAGCGTATCTTCCAGAATCTCGAAAAATCGTGAGCTAGTTTTTTGCGAAATCGAAGCTTGAGATCCAAGCTTCGCAAAATCCAAAAACTCTCCGGACTTCGAGGCTGCAACCATCAAGAATCGAGAAAAACCCTCAATGTTCCTCGTTAAAGCCTCTGCCTGCACTTCCTCTTTAAGATAGGTGCCTGCATAACTGCGCAGAATCTCCTTCTTTGCTCGCACTTCCTTTTCAGTCAAAATTCCCGGCATTGATCCAAACGCCAGAACATGCGCAAGTGTCAAATCATCCTGACATTCTTGATCGACCAGAGGCCCTAGATTGAAGGAAATCATTCGCCCCGGTAGAAGATTGGCCTGGCCTCGCTTGAGCTTTCGGGCACTTGAACCCGTCAAATAGAACCGCGGCCTTTGAGGTCCATCATCCAAAATAGCCTGAATGGTATTCAGAAGTGTCGGGATTCTTTGCACTTCATCGATGAAAACGGTTTTTGGTTTTTCCGACTTCAAGATTTTCTCAAGCAAATCGGGTTGCGATGAAAACTCAAGAAATGTCTTCTCGCTGGCAAAATTGAAAGCTAAATCGGGCGTTAGCGATTTGATCAAAGTCGATTTGCCAGTTTGTCGTGGCCCCAGCAAAAGAACGCTTTTCGTGCTTTTCTTCAACTTATCAATGAGAAGCCGATTGTATATCATGTCTATATTACGTCGTAATATAGACATATTGTCAATACTGTTCATGTCTATATTACGTCGTAATATAGACATGAAGTAAAAAATCTACTTTTGGGACCAAGATCTATGAAAACTGATCCTCAGCCTCAACGACCACTGGCGCCGAAAGCCTTTACTTTGAAACTTGACCGAAAAGATCTTCCAAAGCTGAAAGACCTGGTTCGAAGCTTCCGAAAAGATCTCAAAGACCTTGAGAACTTGAATTCGCCCGATTCGGTCTATCAATGCTCGGTCGCGGCTTTCCCGGTTTACAAGCCAGAGCTTTAAGAGCTTAATAATCCGCCAGCGTTTCGGCGAAAGACATCATGGATTTGCCGACATAACGGCCGATCAGTTGATCGAATGTCATCAGCTCGGCGGTGTGATCCAAAAGGCGATCTAAAACCTTCTTGTTGTCGACATAATCTTCGTCTTGAAAGTTGAAACTTCCGAAACGGCCGTCTTTGGTGAAAAAGAGATAGTCGTATTCTTGGTCGTTGATATTGTGATAGCCAAACACAAAGAAATTCTTTTTGAAGGTTTCAATTTCTTCCGCCGAGTACTCGGACGTCATAAAGTGTTCGGTAAAATTATTGGCGATGGCATAAGGCAGATCCAAAATATTGGGATAATGAACCGTATCCTTGTGATTGTAAGTGGCCAATACTGGGATTCGGTCGACGGACGCGACTTCGCCGTCATCCGAAACCTGCCGTGCATTTTGAATCTCGAAAAGGCCGTAGGTTTGCAAGAAATCCAAAAGTGGTTTTGGAACTTTCATCCCGTGCTTTTCTTCGTAGCGTTTGATGTTTTCAGATGTCTCCGGCTTCTTTTTCAAAATGTCGTTTTTCACATCTTGAATTTTCAAACGAACGGGTCCCTCGCCGTCCTTGTCGTATTCGAACTGAACTTGATCAAACAAGCTTTCATACTTTTGCAGAGCCTGAACGGCAGAATCCGTCGGTGCCGGCATCAGGCTTTGAAATTTTTTAAAAGCTTCGCTTTGTGTTTCGTGAGGATAAAGATTTTGAATGATCATCGTGAGCTCCCGCATCCCTTATTCAACAATCTGCGGCTTTTGCTGTCAATCGTGCAAGCTTAACCCCAATGCAGCCAAATTTCTCATATGACTGTTCTAAATGATACCTTAGAATAGTCATGACCATTCTAAAATCGACTTTAGAATGGTCAGAGCAAAGAACTGGGCGATTTCGGAAGCTTTAAATGGCTTCAATCCCCGTACAATAAATACTCGCCGTTCGCCACAGAGAACGATTTGTATCTTATTAGCTTTAAGTAAAAGTGCATATCCTTTATATCCCTCCTCAGAAAGAAGGTGTTTTATGAAAATGTTTTTAGGAATCGCAATCATGGTTTTATCTGCCACTTCGTTTGCTAAAGCGGAAACGACTCAGGACAGTCTGAATTATCTCGTGACTGTTGATGCTTCTTCAGATTGGAAACATTGCTCGAAGCTGATTTGCTCTGTTGCAAAAATGGAAGGAAACGGAGATCAGAGCTGCCACAAGTATCCACTTATTGGAGTTGTTGCCGTGAACTTGACAACTCAAGGGGTGGAAACTCTTCAACAGGTTTCAAGCTGTCAGCTGATCATCGAGGAAGAGGTCGTGTCTGAAGCCCAGCCGAAATTGGGAACGTCAAACTAGTGATTTCAACTGAAAAGAAGCTGGTTGCTGATTTATTGGCCTGTAACGACTATAGATCTTTTCTAGAGATTTTTTTTAAATCCAAAAAATCTTCGGAGAATAAGTCAGGCCTCAGCTTTCAGGCTTTCGCAAAAAGGGCAGGATATGCATCCAAAAGCTATCCTGCCGAAGTTCTTTCAGGAAAAAAGCGTTTGAAGCTTCAATCGGTCGAGAAGTTTTCAAATGGGATGCGTCTCAATCAAGAGCTCTCTGATTTCTTTAAGAATCTGGTTATGATCGATCTGATCAATCAGGGCGAGATCGGTCTGCCGGATCTCGAAACCCTCAAAGCACGAAATTCAAAAATCGCGGAAAAGCTTTTAAAGCGGCACCAAAGAATCGAAAATGCCGAGACCTACAATGGTTTGCAAAAGATTTTGCTTCAAAAGAACTTTCCGGACGTCTTTGCGTCCATGGGCAGCACAAAGTCCGGCGCCAGCATCAATGAAATATGCTCCAGAACAGGCTTTATTGAAGCCGAAGTTCAGAAGATCGTTAAAGACCTTCAAAGCGCGAACATCATCGTCTGCAGGGAAAATCGTTATTACCTAAAGACCGGCAATTTGGATTTAAAATTTTTAAAGTCTGACGACTATTTCAAAAAGAATTTCATCCGCTCAAGCCGAAAAGCTTTGACTCGTCTCCCGACACAAATCGAAAGCAAAAAAGCTCTCTATATGACTCAGACATTTTCGGTTCAGTCTCACAAGCTTCCTGAACTAAAAACAAAGTTGGAAGAGCTGATTTTAAAATTTACAGATGAGTCTGAAAGCGCAAACGGAGACCTGATCTCCGAAATCTGCTTAAGTTTCACAACTTCGAAATAGAAGTCATTTCACACAATGCGCGGACTGGATCTTTTAATTGGCCAAAGGGAGCGCATTCAAAAATCGAAATTTCGGCTGGAAAGAGGTCCAAACTTTTACAGTTCTTCCATCTTGATCGAGATAGGGAGCGAGAGGCAGATCGTAAAAACAACGTCCCGGTTTGCCTTTATCCGCATAGCAGCCATGATCCAACAGAAGGAGCGAGATTTTAGGTGCTTGAGGGTGGTTCGCGAGCTTCGCCATACAGCGTTCCGGTATCTGAAGAACTCCGTTTGCGACTTCTTGATCGTCCTCACTCACAACGTCAACCGAAAGTTGTTTCGGCTCTTTATTGACTGAATAAGACCATTGAATCAGGACCCTTGAATCCAGAATCACATCGCGCCCCTGGTCATCTTGAATCTTGACGCTCATTGCGGGAAATTTCACATATTGAGCTTTTTCATCAGAGACAGACGAACAATTCGCCGGAGCCCTATATGCTGCCGTCCCACGAGAGACCGAGTTTGCAGGCGTTGTGCTACAGGCAGAAATCATAAATCCGAAAAGAATCGCCAAAATCGAAGAGATTTTTATTCTGTCATTCATGAAGCACCGCCTGCGATACCAAATCGGAATGCAAGTATGTAAGCTTAAGCTTCACTCTCATAGAATGAGCCAGACCTGGCCTGAAATGGACGATTTTGTGTTCATCGAAAATCCGTGAATTTTCATTCTAGACCAAAGACAGTTCGTATTTTGCCAAGACCCAAAGCCTAAACTTCGCTTTCCAGCTTTTGCAAACGCTCGAAAGCTTTATCCAGTTGCGCATCCGAAGCCGCGATACTGAGACGCAGATACCCCTCGCAGCCAAAGTCCGAGCCCGCCACCGTCGCGACAAAGTATTTCTCGAGCAATAAATTTGCGAGCTCGAGTGATGACTTCACCGTCACCCCGCCGATCTTTTTGCCGAACAAAGAATCCACCTTCACCCAGAAATAGAACGCACCTTCTGGCGGGATCACCTGAATGTATTTCAAAGTTTTAAATTTCGCCAGCATGCGATCGCGCTTGGCTTCAAGCTTGATGACCGCAGTCTTCAGATCTTCGCTCCCCTGCTGAAGGGCGGCCAGCGCTGCCTTCTGTGCGATGCTGGTCACGTTCGAGGTCGACTGGCTTAAGAAATCTGCTGTCGCCTTCATGACATTCTCAGGCCCCAAAGCCCAACCCACGCGCCAGCCGGTCATCGAATATGTTTTCGAAGCCCCGTTGACGATGATGATTTGATCTTTCAGCTCGGGAGCCACATCCAGCAGATGAGGCGCGCGGAAAATTTGATTCGCCCCTTCGACCAGGTTTTGTTTTTGCGATTTGAAAACCAATTTGTCGTAAATATCGTCCGAGATCACGATCAGATTGGGATGCTTCTTTAAAACCGCGGCGATTTCGCGCCATTCATCTTTGGTGTAAAGAAGGCCGGTCGGATTGCTGGGGCTGGAAAAGATCAGAACCTTCGACTTCGGCGTGATTGCTTTTTCCAGTTGCGAAGCCTTCAGTTTGAAATTTTGTTCGATACCACAGTCGATGTATTTAATCTTGGCACCAGCCAATTCGGCCATGGTGGGATAGCTGACCCAGTATGGTGACGGAACCAAGACTTCGTCACCATCGTTGATGAGCATTTGGAAAAGTCCGTAGATCACGAACTTGGCACCCGATCCGACGATCGTTTGTGCTGGTTTGTATTCGATTTTCAGTTCGGCGGAAGTTTGCTTGGCGATTTCGGCCCGCAGTTCTGGAATCCCCGCCGCCGCGGTGTATTTGGTGAAGCCTTCTTCGATCGCTTTGATCGCGGCTTTCGTGGCACTGGGGAAGGTCGGCCAGTCGGGTTCACCGACCGTGAGAGAAATCACATCATGGCCCTGAGCTCCCAGCTCGCGGGCTTTGTTGGCCATGGCCAATGTCGGAGACGGCTTCAGAAGCTGAGCGCGTTTCGAGATTTCCATTATTTCCTCTCTTTAAGTTTTTTCATCAGTGGCGCTTGCACCACGTCCGGAACCAAACCTTTCAAAGACCCCTTGTACCGAGCGACCTCTTTCACCCCACGAGACGACACATAGTAATATTCGGGGCTGGCAAAAACCAAAAGCGTTTCCAGATTCGGGTCCAGCTTCTTGTTGATATTGGCCATGGTCATTTCATATTCGAAATCGACGACCGCGCGCAGACCGCGGACGATGACGTTTGCTTTTTTCTTTTTCAGATAATCGACCGTCAGACCTTCGTGAATATCGACCGTGACATTCTTTAAATGCGACAGCGATTTTTCCACCAGCTGTTTGCGCTCGCGACTGGAAAACAGATAAGACTTCTGTTCGGATTCGGAAACCAGCACCACGACTTTGTCGAAAGTTTTCGAAATGCGCTCGATGATGTCGACGTGGCCCAACGTGATGGGATCAAAACTGCCAGGATAAATTGCTGTTCTCAAATTCGGACTCGCTCGTTAAAGATCAACGAGAAGGCCTAAGATTCGGACTGATCCTCTTTCTTACAAAAGAAGGAAAGAATCTTATCGCCAAACTCGCGTACATCATAACGAGTGAGGGTGGGATAGTCGTCTAAAATCTTCTCTCGGCGCGCTGACTCGATCATCATCAATGTGCCGGGGCGCCACACTTTGGAGGCATCCGCCGCCAGCATGACATCGTGGGCCATCTGCTCGGTGAACGGAGGGTCCGCAAAGATCAGATCAAAGCCATCACCTTCGTACTTTTCCAAGTAACTGATCACATCCTTTTGCAGGATTTGATAAGGCTCGTCGACCTTCAGTTTTTCCAGGTTCTTCTCTAAAATCTGAATGGATTTCCGATTTTTTTCGACGAACTGCACGCTTTCGGCGCCGCGGGACAAAGCTTCCAACCCCAAATTTCCGGTGCCCGAAAATAGATCTAAAACTTTAGCGCCATCCATATGGTTTTGAATCATATTGAAAAGGCTTTCCTTCACCCGATCCGTGGTCGGTCGAATGTGGTCCGCATTGAAGGATACCAGCTGGTGGCCTTTGTATTTGCCCGAGATGATGCGCATGTGAACTGTTTAGCGTCTTTTTTGTCCGCTTTGTACCAAATAATTCTCGAGATGAATTCTTTGATCAGCGCTTAAAGCTTTGAAATGCATTTCAACGGTGACGACCTTGGTTTTTCCGCCACCGCGGTTTTCAAAACCGTCATAGGTTTTGATGACCTTGCCGATATTTGAAATTTTGGCGTGAATCGCCGGCAGTTCGAAATCGAAATGGAAAGCATCGCCCACCTTGAAAAGATGGCTGCCTTCGAACTTCATCAAAAATCCGATTTCGGTCAGCTTCACGATCGCGGCTAATAGCGGCGGCTGTCCTTCGGCGTGCAAAAGCTGAACGGCGATCGGGTAAGGTGCGACCTGGCGCACTTTCTGGTCATCAGATTGTCCGGGTTTCCATTTTGGAGCTGCCATGCTCCTATTGTAACATTTCTGAAACCAGCTTCACAATTCCAAAAATGTCCTCGAAGGGCTTCGGTATAAAATGATCCGCACCTAGACTTTTTGCCGAGTCCAGACTGTACTCGCCCGAATAGGCCGATATCAAAATGACCCGGGAAAGCTGTCTGATTTCGAGATCAATCTCGGCCAAAACCTCGGGCCCACTGAGACCTGGCATAAGAATGTCGAGAAACACAAGGTCGGGTTTTTCTTTCTCCCAGACCATAAGTCCTTGTTTACCATCCACGGCCTCTAAAACTTGGTATCCCGAAGTCTCTAAGGCGCGCTTCAACGAACGGCGGACCAAGGGCTCATCATCGACGACCAGAATTTTCTTCATTGCTTCCCGCTTCTGGCAAGATCACCTCGAACATTGCCCCTTTTCCCAATTCACTGTGCAGGCGGATTTCGCCGCCAAAACTTTCCACGATTTTTTTTGTCAGACTTAGACCCAAGCCGGTTCCCAAGCCCTCTTTCTTCGTGGTGAAGAAAGGCTCGAATATTTTTTCCCGCAGGCCTTCGGGCACGCCCGGCCCCGTGTCTTCGACTTGCAGAATGACTTTGCCGCCAGTCGCAAAAGAGCGAACCGACAAGGTCCCCGGATCTTTCATCGCCTGACAGGCATTGTTCACCAAATTGAAAAACACCTGCTGCAACAGATGCGGCTCGACTTCGATCGGTGACTCTTTGGTGTCCAGTTCGAATTCCTGCCGGTGAATACGCATCACGGCTTTTAGCATGGGAGCCGTTTTTTCGACGATCTCATCGAAGGTGGTGCGACGACGGGTTTGCGTGCTTTCCGTCGAGAAATCCAAAAGATTGCGAATAATCTGCTGCGAGCGCGCGGTCGCTTTTTCAATTTCCTGCAGATCGCTTTTCAAGTTCGTATCGGTGGATGTGGCGATCAAAACTTGGCTCAGAGATCTGAGCCCCGTCAGCGGATTGTTGAGCTCGTGCGCGATGTGGCCCGCCAGCAAACCGATGGCCCCCATCTTTTCGCTTTGAAGCATGCGCAGGTAAAGCTCGCGTGATTGAGTGATATCCACGTACTGGTTCACCACATTCGTGACCTGTCCGCCATTTTCCAGAAGAATCGGATACGAGTGGACTTCCAAAATTCTTGTGCCCACCTGGATCTGACCTTTTTGCGGAACGCCCGAAGACATGGCTATTTGCACCGGGCAGCCTTCGCAGACGGCCTCTTTGCGCGCAAAACTTTCAAAGCATTTTTTTTTGACGATCTTATCCGAAAACTTTTTATTCGAGCGCAGGACTTCGTATTCGAAATCGACGATCGCAATTGGATCGCGGAAACCGTCGAAGGTTTTCTCCCAGCGGTAAGAAAACTGCACCAGTTCAGTCTCTAGCATCAAGCGGTCGACCGTGATGGCGATCGACTGCGCCCGCTCGCGCAAGAAATCCAAAAATGAATCGACTTCGGTTTCGCTTAAGCTGACCTCTAAGCAAACCCCCGCTTGCGCCCCCGGGAAGGAGCTATCTTTCATCAGGCGCGGCTCTAACGGCACATACAAGGTTTTCACGAAAGGTCGGCCAAAGTGATTGGCCAAAGCGCGGCTCATCTCGGTGCCCGAAAGCAAGATTTCATTCGAAAAAGGAAAGCTTCCTTTTTTATGGGTGAAAAGAATTTGACCCGATTGCAAAGAGACGAAATCGATTCGGTCCGCCGAAGCCTGATAAATCAAAATCGGGTCGCCCACCTTGTGGAAGCGGCGAAATTCTTTTCGCAGCAACAAAAGCAGCTCTTCGAAAGACGAGAGCTGCGCCAGATCCTTGATCAGGCGGATCAGGCTTCGCACTTTGTTGAGCTTTTCTTCTTCTTCGACTTTTGAATTTTCGATGTGCTGGGTTCGCTCTTGCACGATCTTTTCCAGATCTAGATTCAGGGCCTCCAGTTCGCGAAACTGTCTGGTCGATTCGCGCATCAGCTGCACCCGGGCACTGGATTGGTGATACTGCTCGACTGCTAAATTCAAAAGCTCTTTCCAACGTTTCTGGAAGTCGGCCAAATCGGTGCAGATGTGGACATGTGCTTGATTGACGGCCCATTTGAAAATTTCGGCCGTGAGATTTTCGACGATCAAAATACGGGTTGTCTTCGGCGACTCTTGCTCGAAGCGCTCGAGAATTTCCAGAGCTTCGGCGACCTGGCTTGAATCCACGGCTGCCATCAAAACGGCGGCGCGGGATTCTTGCAGGTACTTCAAAGAGTCTTGCGCCTGGGTCAGGTAAACCAGGTCTTCATCTGGGCGCGAGGCCGTCTTGAGGAAGTCAAAATGACGGCCAAAGTAAAAGATCTCAGGTCGCAGAGGTGCCGCGCTTTTCAGCGTTGGCTGGGTTCCCGTCTTTGAGATCTGCGTGTTTGACATCTTGTTGAGTAAGAGCTGGACCTTGGTCGGTAACATCCAGTCTCATTTTCTCCAAATTCTCCATCCAAATTTGCAACGAATGACCTAGGTCGTATTCTAGTATATCCGCCAACCAGTTGAAATCCTTTTTTTGGAAAGCCTGCAAAGCTTCGCCGATCGCACCGGCCATTTGTCTTTGCGCCTGCTTCCACGAATCGGATTTGACCGCCGTCAGATTTGGAAAGACCGAATCGATCGAGATGATGCTATCGACCAGAAGCTGACATTGGTCGATCAGCTCGACCAAAGATTTCAGCTGACCTTCAACACCTTTGAAACGAATCTCGCCCGCCAACTCGTCGTTTCGCTGAAGCAAGGCCGGGATCTGCTTCACCCAGTTTAAAAGAACATCGGCTAAGATATCCGATGGCTTCTGACTGAAGACTTCCAATGTTTCAACATCAGAAATCAGTGCCGCCGCCAATCGCTCTTCGCCTTTTTCATCCAGGGCCAAGCCGTTGACCTTAAATTGGCAGACGACTTCGTTGACGCTTTTCAAATCTTCTTCGATATGTCGAAAAAGCTCGCCCAATGTGAGATCGGCACCAAAACGCTCCATCAAATCCTTTTGTTCAAATTGCAGCTGACTCATCACTTCACCTCCTGGGCTTCGGCTGGTTTCATTTGGACATCCGCGTGGGTCAGCCCGTATGAATCCAAGTAGAGATCGAGAACTTTTTGTAAGAGCGTTTGGATGTGCAGGCTGCGCGCGAGCAGATTTTCCTGCGTGTCCGGACCGATGCGGATTTTTTCCGTTTGGTACCAGCGCACCAGCGGTGAAAGCTCGGGCACCAATTGACCGATGGTTTGGATGATTTCCTCGCCGCGATCCATGATCGAAGCCACCTTGGCCAGATCCGTCCCTTTTTGCACCGACTGGATTTGCTCGATCATCAAAAGATTGATATCCGCCATGCGGATGATCCCGTCGCGGAAGATCGTGGTCTCGTTGGCCGGAAAATCTTCGGACATGTAAATCGCGCGCAAAAAGTTCCATTGAAAATCCGCGTTCTTCGGCTCGAGACACCAATAGGAAGGAGCACCCTCTTGCACGATGGCAACAGACAAGTCCTGCTTTTCACCATGCAAAGCTTTTTTCATCACGGAAGCGACTTTGTCTGACGAAAATTCGGTTTCATCCGCACCACGCAGAATCGCCGAGCCCGGAGCCCGCGGTCCTGTCTCCCAAAAATTCACCGAAGACAAGCTGAGATTCACGCACGGCGTGCGCGTGAGACTGGCCATATGCATCGGCGCACTGTCCGCCCCAACCACAAGCTTGGCTTTTTGAATCATCGCAAACAACTCCTGAATCGAAGTTTTTCCCACGAAGTTTTGCACACGTCCTTCAGGCACGGAAGCCGTGATCTGATCTGCCATCTTCATTTCAGACGCGACACCGATCAAACCGATGCGAGCCTCCGACAGTTTTGAAAACTGATTGATGATCGTCGCCCACTTGACCGGACTGATCTGCTTTTTGCCTTCGCTGGCACCGATATGAATCAGAACTTCGGGTGCCGATTCGACGGGCGGAAGATTTGCGGGCCCTTGCCAGTCTTGCGGAATCAAATCAACGCCCACCATGGTCGAAAAGACTTCGGCCAAGTGATAACGATTGGGACGTTTCACGCCGACCTGCGCGTAGAAGTAAGCACTCATATCGTCAGGGATGGCCAGAAATCCATCGGTCGTGCGCGAGTATCCCGACACCTTCGTATTCTCGTGGGAAATCGCTCGCACCAGATAGCTTGAAAACGGCGAGAACGAAAAATTCAAAATCCAATCGTACTTTTCATTTTTCAGTTCGTTCACGAAGGTCGACATGCGCTCGTGTGAAGTCTTCACGTCCATCTGCGTTTCCAGCAATGGCGCGATCAAATCCGCCGTCGGTAACGTGCGGCGCTTTGAAATCACATCCAAGCCTTCGATGGCCGCCTGATAACGTCCACGAGTCAGAACTTCGATCTGCGCTTGCGGATTGGCGCGTTTCAATGCACGCAACGCCGGCCAGGTTTGAAAGATATCGCCAAGTCGGGCGAGCTCAAGTATCAGAATTTTCATTTTGCACCTGCTCTCTGGTCAGCTCGACGAGCATTTTCAATTTTTCCGTATCAAGGTTGTAACCCTGAGTCGTCATCACTTCGTCCGTGATTTTTTCAAGCCTCTGCAAAACGTTCTTCAGAAGCTGGTCTTTCGGTTCGGACATATTCACTCTCCATACTGTGCTGAATTGTATTTAAAATTTTGCGGCGAATGCGGCTCAGCTCGAAAGCTTCTGTCGTCGATGAGAGATCTCGCTTCATTCGTAGCAATGAATCTTTCCACTGGGGAAAGTCGGTTTCGATTTCTTGAAGGCCCGCCTGCCCCTGGGCCAGGGCTTTTAGCTTGAGCTCGAATCGGGTTTGCTGCAGCAAACAGGCTTCCAGTTCATGAGGGTGAACAGCTGGAATTTCCAGCTCGGTCGAGCCATTTAAATACTGCAGCCAAACCTGCTGTTCGATTTCTTGTACGAAGCTTTCATTTTCATTATGCAAGCGGAAAGAACCCTTGTGCTCTTCGGTGCGACGGATTTCCGAGCCGCGAACTTTGACCTTCTCGCCATTCAGGATTCCACTCGCCAACGAGAAAACCGTTTCCACCTGCAATGATTCCGCACACAGATGGCGCGACTGATGGCACGGACTGGAATGTGCACACGGAGCGCAAGCGGCTTGCCCCTGAATCACCCACGCACCCTGCTGCCAAGGAGCCGTCTTCACCGGATCGGCGCTTCCCAAGAAAAGCGACACCACCGGACATCCCTGCTGGGTTGCCAAGTGCTGAATGCTGGTGTCCCCGGTGATTAGAAGAGCAGCTTCCTTTAAAAGAGCCGAAGCTTCCTCGAGACTTGGGGTTAAAAACTCATTCCAGGCAAAGGCTTTGGAAACCTGATCTTTCTCTTGCGGGCTGCAAATCCCTAGAATATGTGCCTGCGGAAACTGAGCCTGCAATCGATTTTTCAATTCGGCAAATCTCTGCAGTCCCCAATTCTTTTTCACATCCGAAGTCAAAAGCTGCAATAGAATCAAAGGCGAAGATCTTTTCTCGCCGACCGGCAATGCCGAGGACTGAATCCCCAATGATTTTTGCAGAACTTCAAGATAATGAAAACGCGAGCCCCGAATTTCAGAGAAATTTTCGTTCAGGTAAGTCTGCCACATATTCTGATCGGCCACTTTGCGTCCCAGATTCAAAGCGACGCCGCGCTTATCCGGAGACTGGATCAAGTCCATCAGACGCACGCTAAAACGGTTGTGGGTCAGGTTGAAAACCAGATCAAATCTTTCGGCGTTCAGTTCACCGACCAAGACCTGCAATTTTTCAAAAGCCGCGATCGGACTTTGCTGGCGCTCGACCAGAATTTTTTGAATCTGGTTGCGATCCAAAAGATGCCACTGATCGACCTCGGGCAAAAGGTTTTGCACCGATTGAAACTGCGAATGAATCAGCATGTGAATGCGCGCATTTGGATACTGGCGTTTCAGGTTCTGCACCACCTGCCGATGCATCAGGATATCGCCCAGTCTAAGAAGTGAGAGCATCAAAATCTTCATTGCACCAACTCCCGAAGCGCTCGCCACAAGCGCGCCTCTTCGCTTTGATTTTCCATGGGGATCGCTTGCGCGATGTCTTTGATTGTGAGCTCGATGTTTTCCGGAATGTCGTTCGCATTTTGCAAAGCCTCTGACAGAATCCAGAGATCTTTCTTTTCCGCCGCCTCTTGCAAGGCGCTGCGGGCCGCTTGTCGAAGGGTTCTGGAGAAGGCCTGGTAAGCTTCCTCCATTCCGCTCCATGCCGGGCGGAACTCTAAGATCAAAGTTTCCGGCAGATTTTCGATATTCTGGTGCACGATGGCCAAGCTGTCGGGATTTGCCTGGCGCCAAAAATCGATCAGCTCCGAGCGCAGTTCCAAAACATGAACTTTGATATTTTCAGGGAAAGCCGCCAGGTGAAGGCCGGCGCCCAAACCCAAAATGACGACGGTCTCGATGTCGGAAAGCAGGAACTGCTGCGCTTTAAACCACGCCACGGCTTCTCGCGCCGGATCCCGACGCGAACAGAAGAAACGGCCTTCGATCGAAGGCAGCTTCAACCCTGGAAACTGGGGCAGCTCAACGAGCTCAGCCGGCTTTTTTTGCATTCCTGATTTCTTGCTCCACTTGCTGTAATTTTTCGTTCGTCGGATCCCACAGCAGCAATCTTTCCAGCTCAAGCTGAGCTTCGACATATTGACTGCGCATGCAGAATAAATGGATCAACAACAAAGACATTTCCTCGTCACAATCCACGTCGCTGACGAAATTCTCTAAAGACTCGATGGCAAACTGATAATCTTGATCGCGAACGGCCCAGCTGGCCGCCAGGTGAACCGCCGTGCGATTGCGCGGATTTGCATCCAACGCGTTTTCCAAGTTGGCGCGAGACAAAACATGATCGCCCATTTCATTGTGAACCAATGCCAGTCCGACCCAAGCCTTATCATTGCGTGGGTTGATCTCAAGTGCCGTGCGGAAGCGAACCACCGCCGCTTCTTGAGAGTTCTGCTGCAATGCCAAGGTTCCCAGGTTGATGTGCAAGACGTCGGATCTTGGATTGATGGTGAATGCTTTGTTGTAATACTCTTCGGCACCTTCGAAATCGCCTTCGCGCATGGCGATGTTGCCCAGATTTTTAAAGACCTCGAAAAGCTCTTTCGATTCGACGGTCATCATGCTCAGCGCTTCCATATATGTGGACTTGGCGCGTTCGTCTTGATTTTGCTGATACAAGCAATGACCCAATCGGGCCACGTTGTCGAAGCACAAATCGCCTTTGACCAAAGCTTCGAAGGCTTTGGTTTTCAACGGCAGCTGACTTTCATGCGTCAGTGCATTTGCCAAACGCTTCAAAGCTTCGGGATGGTGAGAGTTGATATACAGACATTTGCGCAGCAGGTGCAAAGCCAACGTGCTTTCACCGTGCTTCTGCAAAAGTTCGGCATTGGTCAAAAGCACAGCCGTTTCATTTCCGGTGAACGAGACTTTGCGGGGCGCAACAGGCGTTTCAATGACCGCGGGATGAGTTTGAATTTCAAAGAAACCGGTTCCAAATTTAATTTCAGGCTTTTGGATCTGGACTTCGGTTTGGGTTCGGGAAAGTTCTTCCTGCATGTTCGAGCTCACTCCTTGTTGCCAAAGCATTAGAGCAACGCTCGTACCACTGGATTATTTCGCTGAAATGAAAATCAGGATGGTTTGGGAGAGAAAAGGCCCAAGTCTTTGACTGTCGCTCCGAAAGAACCGTCAAAGACTTGGCTAAGGCCGCCGTCCGGACTGGACCGTCGGCCAAAAAGGACAACTACGCCTCTTCGTCCAGGCGATTGACGAACTGGCGGCTTTTATAAGACCCAACCGCTTTGCGATTTTTGCGGATCTCTTGCAGTTCGCGGATGATGCTGGATTTCGCAGATTCAATGCAAGCCAAGATCTCAAGGTCCTGCGACAGAATACGGCTGACATATTCTTCTTTGATCGCCAGGCATGTTGCGACTTCGCGCTTTTGCGCGTCGGTCACCGGATCTTCGGACTGTTGCTGGGCCTGATCGACTTCGGCATCGATATAACGAATCGTTTCCAGGATCTTTTCCCGAGTTTGATAGAAACTCTCGAGATTGGAAAAATCGTTGCGTGAGAAGTTCAGAAGTTCCGTCTCATTCAACGAGTAGAACTTTTCCAGATAGTGATTCTTGTGATTCAGTAAATCGATGATTCGATTCATGGCCCCTCCTAGGCATTCGTTAATTAAAAAATTAATCCTAAATTTTTAGCCGGCTTTATCCGGTGTCTTTTTTTCTTCGTCTTTTTTCAACTTTTCGATGGCTTGTTTCCAGCCGTCATACAAATTTTCCAGAATCTTCAAGGCCGCCTTCAACGGTTCGGGATCGCCCGAAATATTGGCTTTCGTATACTGCTCGGTGATGAACATATAGAGCTGCTCGAGACGAGAAGCGATTTCGCCACCGACCTTGTGGTCCAAAGTGTTATTCAGTTCCAGCACGATATCGAAAGCGCGGCCGATGTTCACACATCGCTCGGCAACTTTTTTTTCTTCTGCGGCTTTGATCGCAAGTTTATTAAACTTGATCGCGCCTTCATACATCATCAGAAGAAGCTTCTCGGGGCTTGCGCTTTGAATCGACTGCGTTTTGTACTTTTGATAAGGATGACTCATACTGCTTTGTTCCGTCCTTTATCCCTGTTTTTCGGCACTTCCAATTTGTCTTTAAGGTCCAGTTTCATTTTCATATCGATCCCCGACCCTTAGCCCTGTTGTCCGCCAGCTGGTGCCATTCCACCCAGTCCGGCGCCCTGGCTCTTCAGCTGGGACATCTTCGATTCCAAATCCGAAAACTGGCGTCGCAAAGTATCTTCCCGACGGGTCAGCTGTCTTTCTTTGTTATCGATGCGTTGATTGATCGAATCGATTTTCTGCTGCAATCCACGTTTGCGATTGGCCAACGGACCAAAGGCCGAATTCAAGATGTCGCCGATCTGCCTTTTGACCGTCGGGATGAAGCCCACCTTCGTACCGTCACCGCGTAAGAAGTTCGCCACCCCTTGCGGATTGCCCTGCAAAACTTTATTGAATCGCTCTTGATTGAAATTCAATGTTCCGTTTCGATTGAACTCGATCCCCAAATCACCAATGCGCGTGATATCGGATCCCAATCCCATCTGCGGGCTTAAGATCACGGATCGCAAAGTCGATTCGATCGTTCGCACCAATCCGTCACCGCCCAAAGGACCCAGGCGTTCTTTTCCATCCTGACCTTTTTGCAGTTTGTGCTGATCTTGGATAAAGCCCAAAGCCGCGTTGTAAGCATCTACGAAAGACTTGATTTTGCCGCTGATGACTTCGGTGTCTTCTTTCACATTCAAACGAACGGCGCGTCCCGGTGCCTGCTGTTTCAGATCCAAAGTTACACCCGGAATCAAATCGTTGACGATATTATCGGGAACTTCGACTTCGAATCCGTCGACTTTCACTTTCGCATTCTGCGCCGGGCGAGCTTCATCGAAATACATATCCTGATCGCCATCCAGCAGATACACGACCGGAAAGTTCACCTGGTTGTCATTCCCCGGTTGCACACCGCTGACCATCAGGCGATAAGGATTGTCCGCATCTTTGCGATCGTTCATCACCATCGCGCGCAAGCCAACGCCCGCGCTGTTGATGGCCTTCGCCACCCCATCGAGCGTGCTATTCTGCGCATTGATGTAAACGTCCTTGCGGCCTTCGGGAGTCTCAAAGCGCAAGTAGCCCACACCGATCTGTGTTTTGTCTTTGTCCGGAAAACTGTTCGACAAGGCTCCCGGCTTTTGCGCGAGCTGCACGACTTCGACCTGCCACTGGCCGGTCACGGCCGTGTTCGGATCAACGGTGCCATCGATGATGTTCGGATCACCCGACGTCAGCTTCGTGTTGGTGAAACCGCGAATGCCCACCAGTTCCGTGATGTTTTTTGTGATGTCCGTGATTTTTGTTTCCAGATCGCCGACAAGTTTTTGCTTGCCTTCTTCTTTGGCTTTCGATGCTTCCATAGTCTTCACGGGAATGCGTTCCGCTTCCATGATTTGATCGACTATGTTTGGGGGAAGACCACTGGCCATTCCCGAAAAGCGAATCGTGCCCATGAGATTATTCTCACAGATTTTTCTACAAAACCGTGAGTCAATTAAATGTCGAGACGAGGTCCTGAAACGCCTTGTTTTTGGCTCTGAAACCGATGGAATTTTGACTGTCTTCCCGACCAAAATTCGCGGCGAAATCTCACCGGTCGGAGACGCTTGCCGCTTTCAGCATTTCGTCTAGGCAAAAGCTTCCCCACGGCTTGGACTGGGCTTATGAGCGGTATCGCGATTATTTATTTGGTGGTGCCGGAGAGGTGGTAGAGCTCTTCAAATTGCTTAGCAGTCGATTGATACCATAGTGAGAAACGGCACCGATGCCCTTGCCTTGAACATAGCCCATTGATGTCCCTTCCGGACCCAAGACAAGAATTCCTGCCAACTTTCCACTTTCATCAAACAAAGGCCCTCCCGAGTTACCTGAAGCCCCATCAATATCTGTCCACAAGGCGCCGGGAAAATTAGGTATGGGATTGCTTTGGTAGAATTTAAGATGCCCTATCGAAACACGTAATGTTTGATCTGCGTTTGGATAGTCGATTTCTTTGGATTGCAAATTGATAGAATTAAGCAATTGATAAGCATTTGTCTTAGAAGCAACTAATAGGTTGCGCAGAAATTCAAACTGACAGCGATCTGTCTCCAAAGACCAGTGCTGACAAGAACGAAAAGCCGCATCTGCTTCTACTACATTCAGAAAAATGTCGACTGAGGTCAAAAGATCAAATGCACCAAACAAAATTGCATTCCTTTCATCCGAATCAATGGGAAGTTTACTTAACCGGTCACTCCATAGGCTCAGATGCGCTTCATGTGTCAATTTCAGTTCTTTAAAAGAATTTGTCCAGTTCTCCCCGTCTTCAAGTTGTTCTAATTCATAGGCAAGTTGATTAAAGGATTCTAATACTGTCGAACTTCTTAGGGCTTTCTGTTGAACTGAACGCAACGTGCGGCCCGGAAAACCCATTACATAAAGCTTTTCATACGGATCAATATCGCTCTTGCGTATTTTTACAACAGGGGGCTCGTCTCTTTCGAATTTAACCTCTAAAACTGCAAGATCCTGACGCGGCCAAAATTTTCCATCATCATATGTTCCTGGAGTTCGCCGAAAGCCAATCGTTTTTAAAGTCTTCTCATACAGTTGAGATTTGCTTTGATCAGCATTTTCACCACAAGCCAAGACCTGAAGGGTCTTTCCAGTTTTCCATTCGGTAACATTTCCTAATGGGTCAAATTTTGATGGAGATCGGACAGGCATATCGCATTTTTTTGGGTTGCCGTCTTTAGGGCAGCCACAGGCCGCAACGACATGATAAGCCGTTAAGATCTTATTTTCACCAATGTAAACACCCGAACCCGCCTTAAAGGAGATGACAGAATTTCTTATCAAAGATAAATCAGAGTTCAGAATATTCAAGGTCGGCTTGTAGAGTCCCTCTTTTGCTGTGACGACAAAAGGGACAATAAGAATAGAAAATGTGAACCAGGGAAGTTTCATAATTTTGGTCCTCGGTTCGCTCATTAAATATCAAGACTATTTGGTAATCAAGATGCGCCATAAAATGATTCGCACGAGTTGCGTCGAGACGAAAAATTAACTTGCCATGGTTTTAGAGAGATTTTCTTAAAGTCGGTCTGCAATTCTCAATCGGCCATCCGCCACACCTTATACGCATCCAATCTCTTCTTGCACAATTGCATTTCGGTCCCACACGACCGGACACTCCTTGATTTTCAAAATCCAATGCAGACCCGATAAACGCGGAAAATCTCCTCTGAAAAACCCATGTTATGGTGCTTTTCGAAAAGGAGTTTCCAATGCCACTTCAACAGCTTTCAAATCCAATATTACTTGCAAACTTCATCACCCTGGTTCAACGTGAACGAAAGATCAGCCGCGAAGTTCTTGAATATATCGCCGAAATCGAAAAGCGCAGGCTTTACGCCGAAGAAGGATTTTCTTCCACCCATGACTGGCTTGTGAGCGTGCATGGATACTCGCATGCCTCGGCGGGCCGAAGGGTCAATGCGGCCAGAATTCTTTGCGCCGTTCCAGCAGCGGCCGAGAAAATTGAGACTGGATCTCTTTGCATGACGACATTAAGCCGCGTGCAGAGCGCGATCCGCTTGGAAGAAAAACGCTCGGGAGAAACAATGACGACCGAGCGCAAAGCTGAAGTCATGACTGAGATCGAGCTCAAACCGAAAACCCAGATCGAGCAATCGCTTGCCGAGATTTTTCAAACGCCAGCGCCACAAAAAGAAATCCTGCGGCCAAAGTCAGATGGTGAAACGAGATTGCATCTGACTTTGAACGCCGAACAAATGCAGAAACTAAAGCGTGTAGCCGAACTTCTTTCGCACAAGCTGGATGGAAATTCATACGCTGGTTTGATCGAAGCAATGGCAGATCTTGTGATCGCGCAGAAAGACCCGCTTGCGAAGGTGGTAAAATCGCGAAGCAAGAAACACTGTGACACAAAGCAGGACCGCAGCGGAGTGAAGAAAGCGCTGAGCGTACGGAAAGCAATTGCGCCTTCCGTGCGAAACTCTATCTACCGACGGGATCAAGGTTGCTGTCAGTTTGAAAGTGCTAACGGCATGAAATGTTTAAGTCGTAGCTTTACTCAGATTGATCATATCATTCCGTATGCCCTAGGTGGATCCAATGAGCCCGATAATCTTCGTCTGCTTTGTCGTGCGCATAATTTGTTGATGGCTGAGAAGGTATTTGGGCGAGAAAAAATCGATAAGGCCCGAATGCAGTAAATCCATTGCCGACCAAGTTGTACAGGTGAGGTGTGGCCGGCTAGGCTAATGTCCACGGACCTGCGGTTTGAGACTTGTGCCCCAGAAGGTTTGCAGGCGATCGGCTTCGCGGGCGAGGCGGGGGATGATTTGCTTCATCTCGTCCGGCAATAAGCGAACGGAATCCAATTTATCTATGGCCACCCAGTGAAAAGAAATTTTGTCTTCCATGCTGGGCGGAGCTTGCAAAGACAAATTCCCGTCGATGCGCTCGCAGGTCCATATAAAATTGATTTCTAGAATATCGATCAAGGCGCCGGATTTTTTTGCAAGCTGGAAGCTATTCTCATAACAGCCCAAGAATTTCACCGCGCGCACGGCCCAGGCCAGCTCTTCTTGAAATTCGCGGACCAATGCGACGGTCACCGATTCACCCGGATCGACTTTGCCACCCGGAAGGAAATAGTGTCCGCCCTCTTTTTCGGCTTTGACCAGAAGGATGTGGCCTTGATGAAGGATCAAGCCACGCGCCAATTTCAGCTCTAGATATTCACGTTTGGTGTCCGACATAGCTCTTTACTGAACCAAAAGGCCCTTTGATAAATTGGTGCGCAAAGAATTATAGGTCTGCAGGATCCAATCTTTCTGCGCGAAGACGCTGACGCTGCGAAGACCGATTTTGCAAGTCACATCCGATTGCTCGACAAATTCACCTGCCAACGCATCGACGGCCGAATTGATCCCGATTTGCAAAAGCTGATCATCCAGTTTTAAGTAAGTCGGCCCGCCCGAATCTCCGGCGCAACCGCCCTGTCCGTGGCTTTGATCGAAGTAAAGAACCGGAGCGCGATTGCTATTCGTTTTTTTGGCCGGAACCTTTGGATTCAGCATTGGCGAAATCTGTGCCGTGCGCAGAATTGCCCCTTTTGAGTCGGCCTGGTTGTAATCCGTCGTCTGACCGTATCCGACAAGAATGATTTCCGATTGCGCCGTCAGGTCAACCTCGTGATTCAACAAAAGCTGAGACGACGTTTTTCCCGCCGGAGCCACGCCGCTAAAGCGAAGCATGGCGATGTCCGACGCCGAATCCGATTGTGACGGAACCTGATAGCCTGAATGCCGGATGATCTTTTCCGTCTTTCGCAAAGCCACCTCTTCCCCTTCGGCTACGACTTGGCAAACCGGGTCCAAAGAAAAGGCCACACTGATATCACCCGCCGCCAGCGAATCCGGAACGCAGTGACCTGCCGTCAGCACGATATTGCGATCCACCAACGAACCGGTGCACATCTCCATCAGCTCGGAGCCGTCTTTATCGCGCTCCCCTGTTTTTGAAATCAGAAAGACCGTCTTCGAAGCCAGTGGCGATGAAGGGCTCGTGACCACCTGACCACCAACGATACCCACCATATGGATCTCGCCATCTTTGCAGGTAAATTTTTGCGAAACTTTGTCATCTTTCTTCCCGCTACAAGCGGTTGCCAGGATCAAAATCGACGACATCAATAAAGAGAAAAACCCCAAACGCCCCATCTGAAAACCCCCGTTTTCTGATGCCGCCGGGTATACCGTGAAACAAAAATCGTCGAAATGCCAAAGCCCTTGTCATGGAAAGATGAAAGGTTTGATCACAAGTTTGACAGCGAAAAGCGTCACGCGGGCTGAAGAAAGTCACCACAGTCTTTCCACATTCGAATACAAGCCCTTAAGAAGTCTCGGAAATTTGGCATAAGTCTTGGATACTCAGAAGCCGGATTCCCATGTCCATTCTGTTGCGGAGGAGAACTGTGATGAAAAAGGCGTTGTCGACCTTGATGTTGTTGACTGGTGTGGTGCTCGCTGTTGCCTGTAAAAAGAGTGATGGCGGTGGTGGCGACGGCGGCGGAACTTATGCGGGCACTCCAGCTCAGACCTGCGCGACGGCCGGCGATCCCAGCTGTACAGCCGCTCAGCCCTATTACTATCAACAAAATTTTCCTCAGATGATCAATTATCAATGGAACTATGCCAACGGCTACTGCGGCTGCCCGGCGGGATATCGTCCCGTGATGAATTTCAACTGGGGTATGAACTGCGCTCCAGCAAACTGGTTTCCGACCAGCGCATATTATGGGGCCAGCGCCTACGTGACTTATAATGTTTCAAGCTTCTTCTATGCTCCGCAAAACGTTCAATGGACCAGCATTCCGCAAGTGACTTACTCGCCGGCGGTTTCCGGAAATGTCAGCTCTTGTGGCGCACAGGCTTCGGCGGTTTGCGATACCCGCGTGGCCAACAGCTGCTCGGGCGGTGCGATTTGCCGTCAAGCGGGCGGTGGTTCATATCTGGGATTCTGCACAACCGGAACTGGCAATGAAAGCTATCAGTATCCGAACCCACAAAATGGTTGCATGACATATACGCCTTACGCCGGCTGGGTGAACACTTGCGGTGGTTATTATGGTGGCGGAACTGGTCCTTTGCCGCGTTAAAATTCTCTTCTGAAACGGCGCGTATTCGCTCGGAATAGGCGCCATCAATTTGGGTTTGTGGTACTTCTAGAATATGGCACCACAAACATCGACAAATCCATTTATTGAAGCCTCCAAAAAACGAACTTTCCAAACCCGCGACGAAGCGGTTCCGTTTGATCAAATCAAGCTGGAGCATTTCATCCCGGCCCTGGATTACGGTATCGAGCAAGCTCGCGCCAACATCCAAAAGATCAAGGACAGCGCGTCCCCGGCCAGCTTCGAAAATACGATCATGGCGCTTGAAACCGCCAGTGAAGGTTACGAAAGCGTTCAGTCGGTTTACTTTAATCTCTTTAGCGCCGAAGCCGACGAAGCCTTGCAAGCCTTGGCCAAAGATATTTCGCCTAAATCCGCCGCCTTCGCCAGCGAGGTTTCTTTGGATGACAAACTGTTTGAAAAAATCAAATCGGTTTTTGAAAAGCGTGACTCTTTGGGTTTGAATCCGGAACAGGTTCGCTTGGTGGAAAAATACTTTAAAGATTTCTCGCGCAATGGCGCGCTTTTATCCGAAGCCGACAAAGACAAGCTTCGCAAGATCGACCAAGAGCTTTCGGTTCTAGGACCGCAATTTTCGGAAAACGTTCTGAAGGCAACGAACGCCTTCGAGCTTTGGATCGACAACAAATCGGATCTTTTGGGATTGCCAGAAGGTACCATCGAAGCGGCGGCGCAAGAAGCGGAACGCAAAGGTCAAAAGGGCAAGTGGCTCTTCAACCTGCAAGGCCCTAGCTTTTTGCCATTCATGCAGTACGCGCAAAACCGCGAGCTTCGTAAAAAACTGTGGACCGCTTACAACTCGCGTGCTTACAAAGATTCTTTCGACAACCAAGATGTGGTGAAAAAGATCGTCAAGCTTCGTCACGACCGGGCCGATCTTTTAGGCTTCAAATCACACGCGGATTTCATTTTGTCCGAGCGCATGGCGCAGACCCCATCGCAAGTGATGAAATTCCTGAACGAACTTTTGGTTCCTTCAAAAAAAGCGGCGGACCGCGATCTATCCGAACTTCGCGCTTTCAAGAAATCTTTGGATGGCAACGACGAAGTCATGCCTTGGGACTTTGCTTATTATTCTGAAAAACTGAAAGAAAAAAAGTACAAGTATAACGACGAAGAGCTTCGTCCTTATTTCAAATTGGAAACCGTGGTCGAAGGCGTGTTCGAACATGCCCGCCGCTTGTATGGCATCACTTTCAAAGAGGTCCTGGATGTACCCAAGTATCATCCGGATGTCCGCGTGTTCGAAGTTCGCGAAGAGCGCACTCAAAATTACGTCGGCCTTTTCTACACTGACTTCTTCCCGCGCGAGACAAAAAAAGGTGGCGCATGGATGACAGCTTACCGCGAGCAAGGCTACCACAATGGCCAGGTTCGCCGTCCACATGTCAGCATCGTCTGCAATTTCACCAAGCCGACGGCTTCGAAGCCATCGCTGCTGACTTATGATGAAGTTCAAACTTTGTTCCATGAATTCGGCCACGCTTTGCACGGGCTCTTGTCTCAGTGCACGTACCGATCCTTGGCGGGAACCAATGTGTATTGGGATTTCGTCGAGCTTCCGTCGCAAATCATGGAAAATTGGGTGAAGGAAAAAGAGGGCTTGGATATCTTTGCCCGTCATTACCAAACCAAACAGCCGATTCCGCAAGAGCTGGTCGATAAAATTAAAAAAGCGTCTCAGTTCCAAGCCGGATACTATTCAATGCGGCAGCTGCAGTTTGCGTTCTTGGATATGGCTTGGCACTCCCAAGATCCGAAAAATATTTCGGACGTCGATGCGTTTGAAAACAAAGCGACCGAGCACACCCGGGCTTTGCCAAAAATTCCGGGCACAAATACCAGCGTTTCCTTCAGCCATATTTTCGCTGGCGGATATTCGGCTGGATATTACAGCTACAAATGGGCCGAAGTTTTGGATGCCGATGCTTTTGAATACTTTAAAGAGGCCGGCTTGTTCAATCGCGAGATCGCCGAGAAGTTTAAGAACTTTATCTTGGCTCGTGGTGGAACCGAACATCCGATGGATCTTTACAAAAAATTCCGCGGACGTGAGCCAGATCCAAAAGCTCTTCTTCGCCGCGAAGGATTGTTGAGCCTATGAAGAAATTGGTGATCAATCAGGCCCGCAGCATTGCTCTTGTTTACCGGCCTGATACTCCGCCTGCCTTGAGCCTGGCCAAAACTTTGACCGCTTGGCTGAAAGAGCGTGACTACAAAGTCTACACCGCTCCGGAACAGAAACCGATTCCCGGCACCACTTTGATTCGCAATTCGGCAGGCCTGGAAAAAATGAGCCTGATGATTGTCCTGGGGGGCGATGGGACTTATCTTCGTGCCGTGCGTTTGCTGAATGGCAAAAGCGTTCCGATCCTGGGTGTGAATTTAGGTTCGCTGGGGTTTTTGACTCCGACCCGATCGGATGAACTTTTCACCGCCGTCGACGAAGCGCTGAAAGGCAAGATGGAGCTTCGCCCCCGTTCGATGATCCAGGTTCAACTTCTGCGCAAAGGCCGTAAGAAACTGGAAATGCTGGCTTTGAACGATATCGTCATCGAGCGCGGATCTTTAAGCCAACTGATCAATCTTTCCATTCACAGCGAAAAGATGCTGGTGTCTGAATTAAAGGCAGATGGTTTGATTATCGCGACCCCAACCGGTTCGACGGCCTACAATCTGTCGGCCGGGGGCCCGATTCTGCATCCGGATTCACCAGTTTTTATCGTCACCCCCATCGCACCGCATAGTCTGACCAGCCGTCCGCTGATTTTCCCAGATGACATACAATTGAGTTTTAGGATGGTCAGCAAATTGCAATCAGACCGCCGGAAACCCGGTTCCAGCAAGGATCGCGCGCATTTCGTTGTGGATGGCGCGAAAATTGATGACATTTCCCAGGATGATGAGATTCTCATTCGACGTCATAAAGTGGACCATCTGATGGTGCGAGACCCAGCTCAGAATTACTTCCATCTTTTGAGAGAAAAACTCAAGTTTGGAGACCGAGCTTAAGATCTCCACTTGTGTAGGAGAGCTTATGTTGCAAGAACTGAAAGTCATCAATTTCGCGATCATCGAGAACCTGGACATCCAATTTCGTTCAGGTCTCAATATCCTAAGCGGCGAAACCGGCGCCGGGAAATCCGTTCTTCTGAAAAGCCTGGGTCTTTTGATGGGCCAAAAAAGCTCCACCGAATCGATCCGTTCCGGCTGCACTCAAGCTTCGGTTGAAGGCTGCTTTGATCTTTCCAAACGCAAAGATATCAAAAAACGTCTGGAAGATCTGGGTATCGACACCGAAGAAAACGTTTTGGTCGTCCGCCGTGTTTTGTCCGAAGATAAATCCCGCATTTACCTGAACGGCACCATGAGCACACTGAACGCGCTTCGCGATGTGGTCTCCCCACTGATCGAAGTCGCCGGACATTCGGCACCGCTGATCGAAATGACCGGACAGCATGAAAACCGCAATTTGATTTCAAAAGCTTACCACTTGGATCTTTTGGATCAGTACGTTGGCGCCTGGGAGCTGCGCAATCAGTTCACCGAAAAATACAATCGCCTGCGCTCGATCGAAAATGAAATCAGCGAGCTCGAGCGTGAAGCTCAGAACAAAGCTCAGCGACTGGATTTCTTGATCTTCCAACGCGATGAAATCCAAGCCCTGGGCCTGGATCCGGAAACCGATCAAGATATCGAAACTGAAATCAAGAAGCTGAAAAACTCGGCCCGATTGGGATCTTTTGTCGATTCAGCCGAAGAAGCTTTGTACACCGAAGACGATTCGGCGATCAGCCGCCTGAACCATGTGATGAAGAAATCTTTCGACGTGGCCCAAATCGACCCAAAAATTGAAGAAAAACTTCAGACCTTAAACCAAGCCAAGGGCCTGATCGAAGACGCGCTTTACGATCTTCGCCAATACGTTTCCGGCATCGAAGCGGATCCAGGTCGCCTGGAAGAGCTGGAATCCCGCCTGAGCGGCATGCGCAAGTTGCAAAAGAAATACGGACCGAACATCCAAGATATCTTCACGGCTTTGTCACAGATGGAAGCTGAGATCAAAACCCTGGAAAATTCAGATCAACGAATTGAAGAGCTGAAAAAAGAAACTGAAAAGCTGGAAAAGGAATTGAAAAAGCTTGCGTCTGGCCTGCATGAAAAACGCAGCGGCGGATCGCACACTTTGGCCGATTCGGTGAATGCCGAATTGAAAGATCTGAACATGAAAGGCGTGACCTTCCACGTTCAAGTCGAAAAAATGAACGAGCTTTCTTCAACCGGCATCAGCGACGTTGAATTCTTAAGCCAGACATCGGCTAAGGATCCAAAACGTCCTTTGGCGAAATTCGCCAGCGGTGGTGAGCTTTCACGCATCTTGCTGTCGCTAAAACGCGTGGTGGGATCTTCGCATCAACCGCGCACTTACCTGTTCGACGAAGTCGACACCGGCGTATCCGGCCCAACGGCCGAAAAAGTCGGACGCAAACTGAAATCGATCGCCAAAGGTCAGCAAGTGATCTGCGTGACACATCTTCCGCAAGTCGCGGCTTACGGTGATGCTCACTTCTTCATCCACAAGTCGCCACAAAAAGGCAGCGTGGCCATGGAGATCCTGGAGCTGAAACCAAAGGATCGCGTTCAAGAAATCGCCCGTTTGATTTCCGGCGAGAAGATTTCAAAGACAAGCCTTGCACATGCTGAACAGCTTTTGGCCGAGGCTCGGTAAGGGCTTTCTCGAGCTGTGTAGTTTAAATCGTATCATGAGGGCCGTGTATCCATGCAATCGTGGAAAGACGCCCATTTACCCCTCACAAACTTGTCGCGTGATTAGACGACAAGTTCGTGAGGTCCAGAAGAGATCATCAATCCGACCACATTTGTATTTTGATTTTATCCATTAATTTTGGACAAGACGGCCACGATGGCCGTCTTGCAGCTTCTCATGGACGGACGGCCCACAGTTCTACCTGCCACCGCTGTGACGAGTAGTCAGGCCTTTACCCTAGAACCCGCCACTCGAAGCCGGCATCTGTCAGCAGCAGCGCACAAGGCTGCTCGAACCAGCTCCCCAGATTAATCGAAACGTGTTTCCGCCCCTTAGCTTCGAACTCATACTCGTCCCGCACGTGCATATGGCCTGTGATGATGATGTCAAATTCGGTTTTAGAAGCCGAATCGATCGCGTAATCGCGGATTTTGCGGCGAAGATCGTCTTCGGAATCCCGGCGCATGACCGAACTTTTCTTGCGACTTTTTCTTGCACTAAAGGAGCCCGCAGCGTCCAGCAATTTTCCCGGTAGAATGTAAGCGAGCTTTTCCAGCTTTGGTTGACGAATAAAGCTTCGGTATTTCAGATACAGCTCGTCGTCCGGATTGATAAAGTCACCATGCTCAAGACGAACTTTGTATGGTCCCATCTGCAGAATCTGATGATCGACCCAAACCGGAATTTGAAACTTGTCTTCCCAGAAGCCTTTGACGTGAACGTCATGGTTGCCTTCGAAATACAGAATCTCGATGCCTTTGCGTTTCAGTTCGGCGATGGCATCGACGATGGCCTGGAATTTTCTTTGAAAGACGTCGGAATCCCCGACCCACAGATCAAAAATATCGCCCAGAAAAATCAGGTGCGTGACCTTTGAATCTTTCAGCAAAGAATGCAAAAAGCGCAACAGGATGACACTGTTGCGCTCGTTGATGTTTCGAAGATGAATATCAGAAACGAACCAAGCTTGCATTTGGGTCTTCAGCGATTACTGCTGACCCATTTCGCCTTGGCGTTTTCGGATAAAAGCTGGAACTTCCAAATTCTGGCTCGAGAACGGAGAGCTCAAAACTTCGCGAGCCATGCGGCGCGCCTCTTCCAAAGATTGCTCGGTTGGATCGACGTTCATCGACAACTGTTCAGGCTGGTGATGACGTTGTTTCAAATCCTGGCTTTCTTTGAAAGCTTTCGCTTTTGCGATCAGCATATCGCGAGCCGAAACATTTCCTTCAGCTTGTGGCTGAGCTGCAGCCTGCGGAGCAACGGCTTGTTGTGGAGCCGGTTGCGCCATCTGTGCCGGATGAATCATTTCAGGAACTTCGATCGGTGGCGCCACATTCACATTTTGTTGGAAATGCGGAGTCACTGGACTTTGAGCATGCGGCGGAGCCTGAGGAATCACCGGAGTCGGCTCTGGCTGAGAAGCATGCATCGGCTGATGTGCAACCGGAGCTTGCGGAGTCAGATAAGCTGGCAATGCAAACTGCGGAGCCTGTGGAGCTGCTGGTTGCTGAACTGGCTGTTGCACAGGCGCCTGATAGTACTGTTGCGGCGCTGGTTGCTGAACCGGCGCCTGGTACATTGGCTGCGTCGGAGCTGGCTGAGGCGCCCCCGGAGGCTGCGGCATCGTCATGCTTTGAGCCGTTGAATGCTGGAAAGATGGAATTGGTGGCAATTCAATCTTTGGCATCGAAGTCGAAGGCGCTGTGTTCAAGAAATCCTGCATGCGAGCCATGGTGTCGACGCTTTGGATTTTATGCTCTGGATCCGCGAATCCAGTTGCGATCACCGTGACGCGAACTTCATCTTTCATGTTTTCGTCGATCACCGCACCGAAGATGATTTCCGCATCTTCATGAGCCGCTTCTGTGATCAAAGTTGAAGCTTCATTCACTTCGTAAAGGCTGAGATCCGATCCGCCCGTGACGTTGATGATGATGCCAGTTGCGCCATCAATTTTGATATTTTCAAGCAGAGGAGATGAGATTGCAGCTGTTGCCGCTTCGACCGCGCGGTTTTCACCTTTCGCGTATCCTGTTCCCATCAGGGCCAGGCCTTTTGCCTGCATGACCGTGCGGATGTCAGCAAAGTCCAGGTTGATCAGACCGCGGATGTTGATCAAATCCGAAATCCCTTTTACCGCTTGCAACAACACTTCATCGGCCTTTTTGAAAGTCTCGGTCAATGGAGTCTTGTCACCCGCGATCGCCAAAAGTTTTTGGTTCGGGATCACGATCAGTGTATCGACATTTTCTTTCAGCTCTTGCAATCCGCCTTCAGCGTGCTTTTGACGGCGTTTGCCTTCAAACACAAAGGGACGAGTCACAACCCCGATGGTCAATGCACCCAGCTCGCGAGCGATTTTCGCAACAACCGGAGCACCGCCCGTTCCCGTTCCACCGCCCATACCGGCCGTGACGAAAACCATGTCGGAACCTTCTAATTTTTCAACGATTTCATTGTAAGATTCGATGGCGGCTCGGCGGCCGACATCTGGATTGGCGCCAGCGCCAAGACCTTTTGTCAGATCCAGACCCAGTTGGATTTTGCCTGCGGCTTTGTTTGCGTTCAGAGCTTGGATATCGGTATTGGCTACGATGAATTCAACGCCGCTCATTTCCGATTCGATCATCGTCGAAACAGCGTTACTTCCGCCGCCGCCGACGCCGACAACCTTAATGTTGGCTCCAATACTGATGTTCTCTTCCAGTTCAAACATGATGCCGCCCTCCTAGCCTCAGCAGTGATGCAGAGACGATTTTAAAATAATCCCTCAAAGAAGTTTTTCATTTTCGTTCCGAACGAGTTCAGGCTTTCCGCGATGGCGTCTTCATTCTTCATTGAACTTGCTTTGGTGAATTTCTTCTGAGCAAGTCCGTAAAGCAGAAGACCCACGGAAGTTGAGTAAGCTCCAGACTTCACAACTTCAGTCAATCCAGCCACCTTCTCGTTCGAACCAACAGGCAGGCCGCGACGAACAGGCACATCAAAGATGAACTCGCCCATCTCAACCAAACCTTCCAACTGAGAAGCTCCACCCGTCAGGACCACTCCAGAGCCTAACAAAGGTAAGAAGCCACTCATTCTCAAATCATTTGAAATCATTTGCAAAGTTTCTTCAGCGCGCGGCTCGATCACTTCGGCGAGATCCCGTCTCAGCACCGTGCGAGCTTTGCGACCGCCAACGCCTTCGACTTCGATGGTGTCTTCTTCATTCACCAAAGTCGCCATGGCGCTGCCGTATTTTTTCTTCAATTCTTCCGCCGCCACTTGCGGTGTGCGCAGACCGATGGCGACGTCGTGTGTGAAATGCTGTCCACCGACAGGCACAACCGAAGTGTGCGCCACACTGCCGTTGACGAAATAGATGCTGTTGCAAGAACCCGCGCCCATATCGACAACGCAAACGCCCAAAGCTTTTTCGTCTTCCGACAAAACCGCCATGGCGGAAGCCAAAGGATCCAAAACAAATCCCAAAACTTTGAGACCCGCTTTTTCAATGCATTTCACGTTATTTGCCAGCGCCGTTTGACTGCTGGTGACGATGTGCACGTTGGCTTCCAAACGGATGCCAGACATGCCGATCGGATCCAAGATCCCGTCCTGACCGTCGACTTTGTATTCGCGAGGTAAGACGTGTAAAACACTGCGATCCGTTGGAACTGCGACGGCTTTTGCCGCCTCGATCACGCGCTCAACATCTTGATTCGTGACTTCTTTGTTTTTGATCGCAACCATGCCCTTGGAATCGAAAGATTTAATGTGCGAGCCAGAAACCCCCACCCACACTTCTTCGATTTTGTAGCCTGACATCAATTCAGCTTCTTCGCGAGCTTTGCGGATGGATTCGGCCGTTGCTTCGATGTTGACGACAACACCTTGTCGAATGCCAGTGTTCGGAGCAGTTCCCAGACCCACGATTTCCAATTTTGGATTTTCGAGATGAGATGGATCTAGATTCTTATCGGAGGCCCGATCTAGAGTTGCAATGACCACGCTGACCTTGGATGAACCAATGTCTAAGCCAGCAATAACAAGAGGTCTTGCACCTTTTTGTGACAGTTTCGTATTCATTTGTAGACTCGTCCGTAAGTGGGGAACTGTTCAGTTCTTAAACAAACGTCTTCCAAGACATTTGTCCCTAGACTTAAAGCTTAGGGATCCTTACGCAGCCTGACAAGAACTTTTTTTGACAAATTCGCATCGATGACGCGTGCTTCTAACTCGCGCGTTTCAAGATACTCGAGCACCTGAGAGACACGTGCAGCTTTCAACGGAATATTTTCTTCGCCGATTTTCACTTTGATTCCGCTCTGAATCAGCGTCGCCCAAAATCCTTCTTTCGGATCGAAACGAAGTTCCGAAATTTTTTGATTCGAAAATTTTCCCTCTTGCGGAATTTCTTCGATCAGCTTCACCGCTTTTTTTCGCATCGGCAGATTGTTCTCGAAAAGCGGACCTTCTAGCAATGTCACATCCGGCGCCGTCTTCGGGCTGACCGGCGCAAGAAAATTTCCGTCAGCGACGATCGGAAAAATATCTCCGGATTTTGAAAGATAAAGAAGCTTCACGCTTTTCGGATGAACTTTCACGTTCAACCGTGTCGGCCAACTGCGCGCGATCGCGCTTTCTTCGACCCACGCCATCTTTTGCACAAGCGCGGAAACTTTCGGAAGATCCAAATGCCACAAAGATTGACCGCGAAATGTTTCCAGCTGGGCATTGAGATCGGCCACCAAAGGTTGCAAGAACTGCGGATTGACGTCACCGTTTTCAATGGTGATTTCGATGTGATCCAGATTGAAAAAACCGCTTTGATCCAACCAACGAATCGTTCCTATAACCAAGGCCGGAATCACAACCACAACAATCAAGAGCTTCAGAATCAGTTTTTTCATATTGCTGATTTGATTCTACGGAATCTCAGGGGGTTTGGGAAATCTTCACGGGAGAGCCGGACCTAAAGCTAGAAGCCGGGAAGGAGGCATCGGGCCTTGGCTGAAAGGCCCGATGCGGAGAGAGTAGGACGGAATCATTCCGCCGTGTCTGGTGCCATTCCGGTCGCGATCACAACGTCAACACGACGATTCTGCGCCCGACCTTCTTTAGTTTTGTTAGTTGCCACGGGATGTTCGTAACCGTAGCCCCGAGCTTCGAACTGGGTTTCCGACGACTCGGTCGCGCCCATCATTTTATTTTGTCCCTCGACAGCGGTTTGCGTACTGGATCCAGTCATCAAGTTCACGCGACTGTCTTCTAAGAATCTGACAACCGAATCGGCTCGTTGCTGCGAAATTTTCTGATTCAAAGTGGCCGCGCCCGTTGAATCCGTGTGACCTTCGACGGTGACCTTCTTTGCATTTAACTGCTGAATGGTGTTTTTCACTTTGTTCAGGACGGGATACGCTGCCGACGGCACTTCGGATCGGCCCGAAGCAAAGTTCAAAGCTTTCAACCGGATGATCAGATTGTCTCCTTGCTGCAGAACCTCGGCCTCTTTCGGAGAGAACTGTGATTGGATCGAGGTGATCAAACGGCGCCCTTCCAATTCTGAAGTCGCCGTCGCCGCTGAAAGCTGAGCCGCTTGTGCCGCCCGCTGCGCTTCGGTCAGTTGCGATTCGGTCGAACTCACACGAGTATTCAGGGATTCGATCTGCTGATCGCGATTGAAGATATCCAAAGCCAAAGCTTCGTTACCGGTTTGTCCACTGCGCTTTGAAATTTCGGTCACCTTTAAAAGCTTTTGCGATTCGCGAAACGCATCGTCTTGGGCCGCCGAGACCAAGGCGTCGTTGTGGCGATCGGTATTGATCGTCATCTCGGCACTGCGAAGTTTTCCTTCGGCCGAAGACAGCGTGCGAGGCGCGTATCGACCCGCCCCCATTTTTTTCGCACCTTCGATATTCGCGGCCGTATCGCCCAGGCGCGAAGTTTTAATACTTCGAAGCTCTAAAGCATTGTACGCGCTTAAAAGCTCTGTGCGTTCTTTCAACGAAACGTCCGGATTTTTCTTTTCGAAACCTTTCGTCACGTCCATTAAATCTTTATCCGCCTTGACCAGATCGGCGCGATGAAAGCGTGCAGCCCCCGCCATCAAAGCTTTTTCGCGGGCTTCGGCCACATCGGGCATCGCCTGCAAGGAGCGATCGGCCACGCCGCGAGCCTGTTCAAAATAACTGCGTGCCAGCCCCAGCTCTTCAAGGACCTCGCCATTGCTGGAGCCTTTTTCTTGCAGCTTCTGGGCTTTATCCCAATGCTTGTTGGCTTGGTCGAAACTGTTCGGCGCAAAGAATGCGATCTGTTCGCTTTCCGTGCGGTTCATTTCCGACTTCAGATTGTGAAGTTCGTCCACCGCATTGGCGGTCGGTGCGTACGTGAAGTTCTTTTCAGGCTTGCTGGCGCAAGCGGCGAAGAACAAACATAACGATAAGATGAAAAATATTTTCATCAGAAAATTGGGCTCCTTGATGGTTTTCATAGAGAGATCCTCCTAATAAATTAGAAATACTCCCTGAAGAAAAACACTGTCTAGGAAAGCACAGGAATCACCAGGTCAACTGTGCATTTTGGAATAGGTCCTGGTCAGAGTGACCCAGAAATATTTTTCTTTTTGATTGCAATTTAAAAGAGCCGCCGCAAAATCGGTCGGCCGTCAAAAGCCGAGACGGACGACTTCGGTTTGGAGCTGAACTTGTTTTTGTTCGAACACGGTCTTTTGCACGTGTTGAATGATCTGCAAAATATCCTGCGCTTTTGCAGATCCTTGATTGACGATAAAATTGGCGTGCTTCATCGAAACTTGCGCGCCACCCACGGTGAAACCTTTCAAACCGCTCGAGTCGATCAACTGAGCCGCCTTGTGTCCCGGCGGATTGACGAACACCGAACCACAGCTGGGCTGATCCAAAGGTTGTTTGCTGAGACGAATTTTGTTCGCAGTTTTCACCTGCTCTAGAATCGTGGCATCAGGTTCCATCGGCCAGCTGATCTGCACGCGCGTGATGATCCCCGGCTGCCAGCCATGACAGTGGCGGTAGCTCCACTTTAAATCCGAAGCCTGAATTTTTTCGACTTGGCCGTCGGGCCTGAGAACTTCGATCCAATCGGTGATCTCAACGAACTCGCGCGGTTTGAAGCTTTCCGCCACCCCGGCGTTCATCACAATTCCGCCACCGATATCACCTGGCAGGCCCGCCAGAAAAAAAGCCGGCGCCAATTTATGTTTTAAAAAAATCTTGAGAAGCTCTGATTTTCCAGAGCCCGCCCAGGCCACGATTTCAAGCCGTCCGCCATTTTCCTGAAGGCTTGTGCCGCTCAGGTATTTCAGCCCGATCACCAAACCACGAATCCCGCTATCGCTGATCAGAACATTGCTGCCACCGCCCAAGATTGTGACTGGCAGATTTTGAGCTTGCGCCCATTTCTGCGCTTCGATCACTTCATCCAAAGTTTTTGGCAGACAGAAAAAGTCGGCGGGCCCACCCACAAGCCACGAGGTGAACGGCGCCAGACTGACTTTCTCTTTGATTTCGATCATGACAACCGAGCCAGAACTTCCATTCCGACTTTCCAACCATCGCCCGCGCCCAAAGTGACGAACACATCACCCGGTTTCAATTTCGCCGCGATCAAATTCGGAAGCTCTTCATTTTTTTGCAGATACTGGCAAGACGAATGCTTGGTTTCCTCGGCCAGCTTTTGCGAAGTCACGCCCGGGATCGGCATCTCGCCAGCCGCATAGATATCGGTTAGAATCAGCTCGTCACATTGAGAAAAACAAGTCGTGAAATCATGCCAGCAGCTTTGCGTGCGCGAGTAACGATGCGGTTGGAACATCACAACCAAACGCTGATCCGGAAATTTTTCGCGAAAACCTTGCAGGGTCGCGCGCACTTCGGTCGGATGATGCCCGTAATCGTCGTAAACGCGGATTTTATTTTTTTCGCCCTTAAAATGAAAACGGCGATCGACGCCATCAAATTTCATCAAACCCTGGCGGCAGACCTCGAAACTGAATCCGGCTTTTAAACCCACGATCATCGCCGCCACACCGTTCAAGGCATTGTGCTGCCCCGGAACGCGAAGTTCGAAGTCGCCCAGTTTCTTTCGCCCGGTCAAAGTGTTTTCGAAAAGTTCGTACTTTCCCTTGGTCCCTTTGACGACGTAATCGTTCTTTTCGTCAAAACCGTAGAAAAGAATGCGCTTTGGAAAATGTTCGAAGATGGCCCGCACCTGCGGATCATCACCGCAAACGATGCAAAGCCCGTAAAAGGGAACCCGCTGTGCGAATTGCACGAAAGCGGACTGCAGATTTTCGAAAGATTTAAAATGATCCAAATGATCCGAATCCACATTGGTGATAATCGCGATTTCTGGAGAAAGCTTCTGGAAGCTGCCATCGCTTTCATCGGCTTCGGCAATCAGCCATTCACCGTCGCCCAAAAGAGCCGTCGATTTGATCTGTTCGAATCGTCCACCCACCACGATGGTCGGTTGCACTTTGGCTTCCAAGAAAATCGACGCCGTCATCGAAGTCGTCGTCGTTTTACCATGGGTTCCGGCCACTGCCACCCCACGTTTCAAATGCATGATCTCGGCCAAGGCTTCGGCGCGCGGAATCAGCGGAATTTGCCGAGCGCGTGCCGTTTGAATTTCCGGATTGGACGATTGCACTGCGCTGGAAAAGACCACCACATCGGCATCGCCGACGTTTTCGGCTTTGTGACCGCGGGAAACCGGAATGCCCAGCTCTTTCAGACGATCGGTGTTGGCATTTTCCGAAAGATCGCTGCCGGTGACTTTTGCTCCCATATTGTGCAAAAGTTCAGCAAGGCCGCACATTCCGATGCCACCCACCCCGACAAAATGAAACTTAGATTTGGTCAACTGCATGATGCCGAGATCCTATGTGCCAGAGGTTTGTTTGGCAACGTTTTCAAGAATAGCTTTGGCAATCATTTCCGCTGCCTTGGGACGATGAAAACGGTGGACGTTTTGGCGCATCTGTTCGCGTCGCGCCGGATCCAATCTCAGAGCCTGGATTTCGGATATCAAACGTTCGGGCGTTAGATCTTTCTGCAGAATCATCCGGGCTGCATCCCCTTGCACCAGCATCTGCGCATTGTGCTCTTGGTGGCCATCTGCTGCAGGCAGCGGAATCACGATCGCCGGCAAACCGAAAGCTGCCAGCTCATTTAAAGTTCCGGCGCCACCCCGGCAAACCACCAGATCGGCCCAGCGATAGAAATCCGGCATGTTGTAAATGAATTCATGAATCTCCACCAAATTTTCGAAGCCTTTGTAGCGTTCCAAAAAATCCTTATGATCCAAGGATCCCGTTTGGTGCACGACTTTCAGATCCTTCGTCCACTCGCCACCTTGTTGAATGGCGGCACACAGGGTCCGACCGATGGCACGTGAACCTTGGCTTCCGCCATAATGAAGCAAATGAAATTTAGAGTCCGTTCGCGGAGCATTTTCGGCTGATCCCGTTTTTTCCATTTCGGCACGGACTGGCATCCCGAAAACTTGCGGATTGGGATGCGAAAGCAATTTTTTGGATTCTTCAAAAACCAGGAAGCAGGATTTGGCGAACTTGGCAAGCCAACGATTGGCCATCCCGGGATAGACATTGGCTTCCCAAATAGCGGTCTGTTTCCCCATCAAAGCTGCCGCCAGCAAAAAGGGCCCAGACGCATAGCCCCCAACACCAAGGACATAAACAGGTTTTAGTTTCTGAATCAACCGCACTGACTGGAAAAAGCCGATGGGAAGCTTCAGCAATGTCTTCAGCTTCAATAAAGGGCTTCCCGAGAAGTTCAGCTTGCCGCCTTCGATCAAATGCAAAGGTAATTTTTCTTTGGGAATGATTTTCGATTCCAATCCCTGCGCGGTGCCAACGAAATGAATTTCAATGCTCGGATCCAATTTTTCAAGCGCGCGCGCGATTGCTAAGCCTGGGTAAAGATGCCCCCCTGTGCCACCGCCGGCGATTATCACTTTCTTCATCATTCCTAGAATTTAACATCTTGGTCCAAGTTCACAAGAACTAAAGAGTCGAGATGTATTTTGCTGGCTTTCTGAAGGCAAACCTGGAAAGGTAGGCGCCCTATGAGAATCAAAAACGCCTATGAAGTTTGCAGCCAACACTGGACGCCGGAATTTTTGGAACCCTACCGCTCGGGCCTGCAAAAACTGAAGGTCCTGGAACTACCGGAAAACGAGTACGAACTGTATGACGTGGATCCGGAAAAAAGCATTATCATCCTGAACAAATCCTCGATGTACAATTCCTTGCAAATGCACAACCGCGGTTTTTCTCATTGCTTGCAGGGCCACCGTGACGATCTTAAAAAAGAACTTTTGGTGGCCGGCCTGATGATTTTGAAACCGCAAACTTTGGCGGAAAGCGAAGTTCCTTTCTTCTTCCGCGGATTTTCGAAAGACGTCGACTGGAAAACTTCGAATGCCACCTTGTTTCTGGAAGGCCGCTCGACCAACGATCGCACCCGCATCTTGGAACAGCTGACCACCTTCCTGGCGCAAAGAACGCAGATCGAGTCCGTCTCGGATCTGGCGATCCAAATCACCGACGAATTGTATTCGAACGCATTGTACAATGCCCCTTTTCAGCAAACGCCGGCCTTCAAGGTCGAGCGCACCGCGAACATCATCAACGCCGCCGAAAACTCGATTCAAGTTTTCGCGGCGATCGATCAAGAGCAGCTCTTCGTTGGTTGCATCGACAATCATGGCTCTTTAGAGCGAAACCAAATGGTCGCGCATCTGATCAACGCCTATTCAGAAAAACAAATCCAACCTGAATTGGGTCGCGGCGGCGCTGGTTTGGGTTTGAAAATGGTCATCGACAACTCGGCCAATTTTTATCTGTACTGCGAAAAAGGCAAACGCACGGTTTTCAGCTGCGGTCTTTTGCTGAAAGGTCGCAAAGCCAACATGAATGAAAGCAAACACACGCATATTCATTTTGCTGGGTGAGGCTCTGGGAGGGGTTGAGGGTCGTTACGGCTCTTTAGTTGTTAGGGTTGCTCGACACTGCGGTGGGTTGGTGTAATTGCAGGTGCATCCGTCCGTGTGCCTGGCCGGCCGCGAAGGCTGCAAGCCGGCGCCTGAGAGTGAAATTTAGCAAAAAAATATGTTCGTCCACACAGCCACGGGTATCTATTTCTTTGAGGTTTGAGGTGGGTCTTTAAGTCCCCTCACAAAGTCTGGAACCAGTTGGTTCCGAAC
>CBIHNI010000014.1:0-131543 GCA_966211455.1 uncultured Bdellovibrio sp. | reverse complement strand
CTTTTCGTCGCCATGCCGAGCAAAAAACGGAAAGACGGACAATTCCGTGATATTGCTCATCCTCTGAACCAGGAAACTCGAGCCATGATCGAGGACGCTGTGTTCGAAGCTTTTGAAAATGAACTCAAATCCATGGGGGAATCTCTTGTAAGCCTGAAGCGGCAAAAACCGCCTTCTCAGGGTTACGACGACGAGTAAAAGAATTTTTGGCCTATCGGAGCCCTGCTCACCAAATGAAGAAAACCACTGTTCTGAAAAGAACCCCAGGCTTTCCGAAACTCCGAGTCAGCGAAAGTTCTTCTCTAAGAAAAAGATCGACCTTCCCAAGGAGACTTCTACAAACCCCGCCACAAGCGGGGTTTGGTTTTTGGAAGGCTGGCTAATTCCACAAAGGCGCGCCATGGTCCCCAGGCGTATGCACTCGAACTGAACTTTTCGCCCAGCCAAAGTAGGCGGCGACCGCCGCAATCCCCGCATGCAACCAAATGTCGTGCGAATGGATCGGAACCAGTCCGAACAAAGTGTTGAAGCCCGGGAAAAGCCCCAAGACGGCCAACGCTCCGTAGATGATGGCCGAACCGCGACAGTAATTGCGCGCCCCCATCACATCCGAAGCGGCGAACAAAGCCCACACCCCAAGACCGATGTGCACCAAGTTGTGTAGCACGTTCACCGGAAACAGTCCCATCAATCGGCCATAACCCGTGTCGACGATCATGTTGGGATCGTGCACATGTGGCATCACCGTCACACCCGGAATAAAACCGGCGATTCCGATCAGCACAAAAAGAACCCCGGAAACGTAGGCGTATTTTTGCGTGTTGCTCAGTTGATTCATAAATTCTCCTTTCGCTTAGGATTGCGTTGATCAACCTAAAAATTTCAAAATTGGATTGTGCAAACAAAGGACCATTTGCAGATCGACACACCCCTGATCGGCACCAGCGTTGCAATCGATAGGCAGCAATTCTTGATAACCAATCAGAGACGTTTTCGTCTCAGGCTAGGAGGAAAAATGGCCGATTCAATTTTGGAAAACTGCAAAGTCGCAATTCTTGCCACCGATGGCTTTGAACAATCCGAACTTTTCGAACCGCGCCGCGCTTTGGAAAAAGCCGGGGCCGATGTTCACATCATCTCGCTGAAAAGTGGATCCATCAAATCGTGGGCGCACGACGACTGGGGCGATGAAATCGACGTCGATCAAGTCGTGGGCAAAGTGAAAGCCGAAGATTTCGACGCCCTTGTCCTGCCAGGCGGAGTCATGAACCCCGACAAACTGCGCGCCGACGAAAAGGCCGTCGAATTTGTGAAAGGCTTTGTCAGCGCCGGCAAACCGATCGCCGCCATCTGCCACGGCCCCTGGACACTGATCGAAGCCGGAGCCGTCGTCGGCCGCCGCATGACCTCGTGGCCTTCGCTGAAAAGTGATTTGACCAATGCGGGCGCCCGCTGGGTCGACGAGGAGGTCGTCACCGACAACGGCCTGGTCACCAGCCGCAAGCCCGCCGACCTGCATGCCTTCTGCGAAAAGATGATCGAAGAGTTCGCCGAAGGCCAACACGAGCCCGTGCAAAGAGCCCGAGCCGCCAAGGATTACCGGGTCGAAGGATCGTTTCACTGAGGCACTGAAGAACTGCCCGTCTTTTAGGACGAGCTTGTCAAAATGAACCACGCATGGGAGTTTTGCCTAAGAATCGAGCTTTGAGAGGCAAAACTCCCGCGGCGATTTCGCATTTATACTGCGCGTTGGGGACGTTTGTTGGTTGCCACAAGTCTCGAGATTCCTTAATTTACCAGCTAATTTAGTTCCCGATGTTGGGGTATCGTCAAGTTGGTAAGACAACAGATTTTGATTCTGTCATTCGCAGGTTCGAGTCCTGCTACCCCATCCAAATTTTTCCTAGAAAAATTTCGTCCATTTTCGATTTTCTAAATTTTGAAACCGAAGGACCGGAATGCCGCTTAAATCAGACAAAATCTTAGAAAAAATCGTCGACACTTTAAAGACTGAATTCAATCCTTCTCGCCTTTTTCTCTTCGGTTCACGCGCATTGGGAAACCACCGTGTCGATAGCGACTATGATTTCGTTATGGTTGTTCCTGATCTGAAAAACCGCCATACATCCGAAGTGAAAGCCCGGTCGCTAATTTTAAACCGACTTGGAATATCGGCGGATATTTTTATCTATGACCAAAATGATTTCGATCAATGGAAAGACGAGTTGAGCTCGATCCCAGAAACAGCCGTCAATACCGGCAAAGAGATCGATCTTGGCTAAGAAAATCGTCAAGCAATGGCTAACCTACTCCATTCGCGATTTAAAGCTGGCCCACGGAATTTTATCTATGGGAGCCGAGCAGAAATACGCAGCAGGTTTTCATGCTCAGCAGGCAGTCGAAAAAGCGGCGAAAGCATTTCTTGTTCATCACAACATCAGACCGCCAAGGACTCATGACATTGAGCAACTTGGATTGCAAATCAAGCCAATCCACACGGAACTTGGCAAGCGATTGATCAAGCTAAGAAGTCTGACTCGATTTGCAGTCATCTATCGCTATCCAGATGCGGAAACTAAAGCTGTTTCTTTTGCAACCATCAAAACCACCGTGAAGAATTCCCAGCTGTTTTATGATTTGGTTTTAGAAAGCCTGATATAACACGGCCCTGCTTTGATTCTGTCATTCGCAGGTTCGAGTCGCGCTACCCTATGCAAATTCTTCAACCCGCAAGCGATCCTTGCGAGTTTTGTTTTCTGGCGATAATAATTTGCCATGAGTTGGTATAGGCAATCTGAATTTTCAATCCGCTTCGAGTGGGGCCTTGAAGGCGCTCGACATCTTGCCTCCGACGCTGATGTCACGATCGTGGTTGATGTGCTTTCATTTTCAACCTGTGTCGATGTAGCAGTGTCATTAGGTCGCTCCGTCTATCCTTATTTCTACAAAGACGATAGAGCGAAAGAATATGCCCGCTCTCTTGATGCAGAACTCGCGAATCCAAAGCGCTCTAAAGATCAACTTTGCTTATCTCCAGCAACAATGAAATTCGCCACTGGAAAATCTTTGGTCTTACCTTCACCAAATGGATCTTCTATTTCTTTTGCGATTGAAAGCTCGACAATTCTTTGTGGATGTTTAAGAAATGCCGAAGCCACGGCAAAACAGGCCATGAAATTAGGCTCTAAAATTTTAGTCATAGCAGCTGGAGAGAAATGGGAATCAGATTCTCTAAGACCCGCAATCGAAGACCAAATTGGAGCAGGCGCAATCTTGTCTTTTTTGAATGGTTCAAAATCACCCGAAGCCAAAGGTGCAATCCAAATTTTTAATTCTACAAAAGAACATATCGAAGAGGTTTTAAGGCAATGCAGCTCAGGGCAAGAGTTAATCTCCAAAGGTTTCCCTGAGGATGTCGACTTGGCCTCTCAACTTAACATCAGCAAGACCATTTCGATCTTAAAAAATAAAGCTTTCGTAGCTTTGTAGAAACACGAAGTTGCGTAGTCATTTGTAGTCACTGTGGTTTGCAGGCCAGTAAAATCAATAATTTAAGTTGCCTCACACCACCCCATCCAATTTTTCCATCCGAACCAATCGCAAAATTTGAGTTTGATCGCACTTCGCCCATTAGAAATTTCGACAACTTAGCCGAGTAAAAAGCTGGTTCGGATATTGTAACGATCGAAGAACCGATCTTCTATCCGAACCAAATTAATTCACAAAAATTTTTCTTTTAAATTAAATGTCTTGTCCGACATCAATTCGATTTCCATCAGGATCCGTAAATACGAATTGTCGAAGACCGTAGTCAGCATCGCGCAGACCTTTAATGATTTTGACCTTATTGTTTTCTAAATGATCGTAGAGAGATTTAGCATCATCCACCATCAGATGAGCTAAATTCCTGTCGGAAGCAACATGGCTCTTAGCAAGGGTGAGGTGAATTTCGGCATCATCCTTAACGAGAATGACAAATCCCACCGGATTACCGTTTTCGAATACACTCTTCATTCCCAAAACTTCGGTATAAAACTTTATCGATCGTTGAATATCTGTGACCGGGATACCCGGCGCTGTTCTACCGAACTTTACAGAATGAGGTTGGTTGAGTGGTTGAGACATATAGGCTCCTTAATTGCGCTGATTGAGCTCACGCTATTTTGGGGTGGTACCCTCATGCTGAACTCAAATCGGTTAAAACGGCGCGGTGGCCTATGAATCTAAGCCTATACCAAATTTAAAAAATATTTCAACCCTCTCGTTTATTCGAATCCGAGCGAAGAATGATGTCAGTAATTGTTCGCGCAAACCATTTTCTGCCACGCATACCCATACGCCGGATTTTTTCGTCGCGCTTTCCAGGCTGGTCGAACAGGAATATTCTTTGCTTTCATTGCGTCGAAAAGCGAGCTCGCAGGTACCCCAACCATCGCGGCCGTTTCCGCAATCGAATGGTCTTTTTCATAAAGTTCGACCGCTTTTTCGGAAATTCGCTTGTGTCCTGGAAACGTAATCTCAATAGAATCATGCGGATAGCGCGGTTCGGATATTGTGAGACCACCCCATCCAATTCCTTCAACCGGCAAAAATCAGACAACAGAAAAATCCTGAGTGATTTCAAGATGGCGATATTCCACCAGGTTATAAAAATTTGAGTTTTGATTGGGCCTCTGCGCAGGACTCGAACGGACAATAGGTAATTTTTTAAATAATCAGGAACACAAACATTCATGATCAGTACAACAAGTCTGTTTCGAAATGCTGTACTAAAATAATTCTGAAGTTTTTAAAAACCAGGGTTTTTTGAGCTATTGCCAGGTGATATCAGAACGAACCTTACTGAGGTTTTTCCCCACGCGTCGAGAGGAAAGATGTGCTCAAAGCCCAGATGAAAAAGTAAAGCTAACCGGATTTTTTCTAAAGTCATTCCCATCAAAATCGACCGAGATGCCACCAACAGCCACATATCCTCGTCCATCAAAGAAAAAGTCGACATCGCAGCTTTGGTGCGCGGCAAGCTTTTTCGGGCACTTATTTGTAACCGTGAATAATCCATCGCCCCCATTTATGCGAATCTGGCCTAGCGCAAAAGATGATCCGGAAGAATTAACAAATTTATAGTGTATGTGAGCAGGATATTTAGATGCATACATTGAGTAATAATGATCAAGAGTCGTTCCGTCGTCTTGACCGCGCGGGAACTCAAGTTCACCCTGGTCGTCATAAATTTCGTTGTTAATAATAGTTGGTGGAGAAATAACTGGTGTTGGCTTATCTGAAAAACATTGGAAGCGAAGATAACTGTTATTATTGTCCACTAATGAAAGATAAAAATCATATTGATTATTATTTTTCGTCATCCTTAAAGTTAATCTATTTGCGTAAAACTCATAGAAATTTGATGATACGCCATAAGTTGCACGCATATCAAACTCAGCCTCTTCGAAATTGAACCAAGGTTTTGAAGCTTTGATGTGCATGACATACTCATTTTCGACTGACGTTGATGGAGATAGTTTAATCGTTGTATTTCCCCATTCTTGCTGAGCAAAAAAGTCAGAACTTCGCTTCAACGCTTCTTCTGCTACTTTAATATCGTACTCGACGCTTTTTGTGCACCAGTCTGTATCTTTATATGTTTTCATGCACTCATCCATGCTTTCCTGGCGATGCGACTTTATATCTTCCACATTTGAAGCTAACTGTGGATCCACGATACATTTGCCAACTTTGATGGGCTTTGTCGGAAGTGATGCATAGGAATATGAAGAGAAAGAAGCAGCCGATAAAAAAGCAAATAACATAGTTTTTAACATATGAATTTCCATTTAACTTTAAATTATGAGTCTTGCTAATTATTTTATTTCTCGTCTAATTGAAGATCAAAAACTTTCAGTAGGTCTGATACCAGCGCTAACTGCAAACCATCTATCGCGTATGACAAACCGTTTATTTGTTGTCGCAGATCTTCTTCAGTATTAATTTTTTTAATGATCAATTCGGCTGTCGTCTCACGAACTTTAATGCCCCGATTCTTCATCCAATCTGTATACGAAATAAGATCTTTTCCCGAAAAACCTTGTTCATATTCTGCAACCCAGGCGGGAACAGGACGTTCTTTGTTACGGCCGCATACGTATAGTTGCAAAGCCTGACCTTCAAGAATTCTAATTGCATCTGCTAGGTCTCGGTCGGAAACGGTAAATAAACTAATTGGAGTAATTTCAGAGTACTTGAATGCTTCATCCAACTGCCAACGTACGTCGTAAATTAAAGGGCAAAGTTTAGATTCATCCGAAACAACCATGGCCATTTGAGGAATATTGTAAATCTTAAGACCACTTAAACTTTCTAAAACTTTACCGACATACTTAGTAATCGATTCTTTTGAGACCACACGCATATCCTCAATATATTGTGATTGGATCGATATCGCTTCATTTTCGGTGGCACCAAGTAAATGCGATAGCTCGTGAATGATCAAACCTTCAAGTTGAATTTTAGCATTTCCTTCATTGAGTTTGCGAGCCAATGTAAAACCACTGATACAAATTTCTAAAGGCCTGTCCGGAGTTACGCTTCCGTCAGTTTCACTTCCTCCGCCGTCACAAGGTGCTTTGGTTTTAAAATTAATTTTGATTTGGCTGATTTTCTTGTAAATATTCGGCTCCGCAAAACCGTTCTTGAAAAGCTTATTCGAGCCGGAAGGAACAGGTAAATGTCTAGGATTCGAATTGTCATTGCTCCAAACGTTGGGAAATATTTGACCCTCTAGTCCATGCAGCCAAGATAAAATGAAAAGTCTGGCGTCAGGAATCAGGTTTTGGATGTAAGCGACACTGACTGGATTTTCTTCAACCACATCACCACCGTTTCCGATGACCCGAGGTCCGGCTAAAACATTTACACTGATCAATAATGTCGCTAGAAAAATACTATTAATCATTTAAACCATCCTTTTTGTCTAATCTAAAAAATTGAACGGAAAGTTGATAGACAGAATCTTTTACTTCATTTTCATCATAGAATTTTTCAGCAAATTCTTTTTGAAAACACCGAATAAAGCCCTTAGCTTCTGAAAGTTTGTCTTTCGGAAAAGCTAAAGTCATATTTAAAAATTCTCTATCGGATACTCGATCCAACTGTAACGACTGATTTGCCCTTTTTAGGAAACTTGAATGCAAATTACGAAGAGGTACCGACGGTTCATCGGTCGAAGTTTCTGATTGATTGTGTTGTGCTTTAAATCGACCTGCAACCTGATGAATCCAACCTAGATTTTCCAAATCTGAAAATATTTTTTTTACCATTAAAACACTAAGTCCTAATTTTTTCCCGATCCATAGGAAGTCATCACGATAATCTTTATGTTCTAGTAATTCTAATAGAGCGTAATAATGCCAATGATCAGTGATCGCAACTTCACTTTTTTTTGATTGATAAATTTGGCGGTATTTCTTGGTTAGTTTTTTTAAAGATTCAACGGATTTTTCTTTTGCTTTTACCGATCTTGAATGTGAAGCCTCAGCACTGCAAATTAAAATATCGCGATCAAGTTGACTAAGCCCCAAATTTTTACCGATCATAGAAGCCGATTTACTTGAAAGGCCACGTTTGCCATTTAGAATTTGCGATATCTGACTAACACTAAGTCCAGCATCCCGCGCAAAAGCGCGAAGCGAATATCTATTATTTGCATCGATTCTTGCATGTAGTTCTTTTTTTAGAATTTGAACAAAAGGCTTCTGTAAAGACATGCCTCTTTTATAAAGAGCCTTTTAGCTTGAGGCAATGAATTAGTGAACAGAGTGTTTGCTAAGGTATGTTTTCGGTAAACGCGCAAGCGTGTCACAATGACAGCATGTTTTTAAAAGTAATCTTATCAACGTGCCCGGCGTTACCCTTAGGCACTGCCTTAAAAGCAATAAGCCACGTCTGATCCAAAAGGCTCAACTTGAGTACCAGCGACCCAACTGTTTTATGATTTAGTTTTGGAAAGCCTGATATAACACGGCACTGCCGTGGGCTCTTTCGTTTCTATTTGGTGGCAGCACTTCCTGAAGAGGACGATCCTGAATTTTCTGCTTTCGTACAAAGCTTGTAGGCCTCGTTCAATCCCGAGGCTTTGGTTCCCGCCGGACACATTTCTTTTGAACTTTTTGGAATGAGTTGGCAACGGTCCATGACCGTGGTTTCTAAAGCGCCCGGTGACAAAGGCTTCGTTTGAACTGACCCTCCGTCGTTAATTTTCACCTCGCGTAGGAAAAACGCGTCGTGAAAGCAGTCTTCCTGCTTTGCAACGGATAAGGTTTTGCATTTAGTCACTTCATCGAGCAGCAATTGATCATTGAGAAGTTTCGCCGCAGCCAAATAACAGCCGGGAGACTTTTTTGGTGACCACACGTCACCTTCGCACGCCTGTTGGGCGGCCCGATAGACTGTTCGGACCGCACGGCCACGAATGCCGCGGCAATTCGTGCTAAACAGCGCGTCTCCCTTCTCCCCTTGGCTCAAGTGATCGGCATGAACAAAGCCTCCGGAATCTTCTTCCAAGCAACCACAAAGAAGCCGACCATACTCTTGGACTTTCGTTGGTTGCGCGTCTGGTTCTGAGTTCTGTGCCAGAACGATACTTTCGAAAGAAATAATGGCAACGACCGAAAGGAAAAGACTTAAACTCTTTGGCAACGTTGTGATGTTCATACACCCATTATAGATTTCGCTCTATTGCACACAAGTCCAGTCCCCCATCTCGACCTAAACGTGACCATTTATCTTTTTCTCAATTTCAGATGCCATGGCTCTCGATTTGGCGGTTGCATTCCATGGCTTATAAAAAAAGAAAAGAAATCGGCTGCTTTCTTCGGCTTCAATTTTGACTTTCCCTTCAACCATCCGAAGCCATGCCTTAAACCATCGATTAGAACCGTCAATGGATTGAAATGGTTTAGAAACGAGCACGCTTTCTCCCGAGGAGTCGCTGGAGATATCAACAGTATGGGTCATTGCCTTTTCCTCTAAAGCCGACTGAAAGATCGTTTTTATCTCATTTGTAAACAAGCTCGGTTCTCCTTCAATTGTAGAAAAATCCTGGAAATGTTGCCCGCCTTCCGAGTCAAAACCTGTCCGCGTCTACAATTTCGTGCGGCTTTTTTCAGAGCCGTCTTTCATGTACTCGATTTTTTCCCTTGGAGATTTCGTATCGGGATCTAGAATTGTTTTGGATTTCAGAACGCCTTTTTCCCAAATCTCTTCATATGCAGATTCCGGATGATCGTATTTAAATTTTCCGTCTAGCTTCCCATGAATATAAAAAGCTTCCGTGACCAGCTTTCCGTCGTCATTGTAATCCCGATAGACCCCCTCATACTGCCCCCAGTAAGAGCTCTCTTCATACCTTTCCGTATATTCAACACTCAAAGGTCCCCGGTCCGAGTATCGTTTGACCTCTTCGGTGCGAACCAAGCCGTCATATTTTGTTTTGACAGCCGAAGCGATTTTTCCGTTTTCATAGTACTCGTTATTTTCAACAACGTTCCCGTCGACATAGCGGGATTCGCGTTTCTTAGCTCCGCTTTCGTAAAATTCTTCTTCTTTTTCCGGAAAGCCTTTCTTGTAGGTTGCCTTCACCTGAAGCTGACCGTTTTCATAAAATCTTTCGTAAGGCCCCTCATACTTGCCGTTCACCAGCGTGGCTTTCAATTTGGTTTTGCCATTTCCGTACTTCATCTCGACAGATTTATTCAGATCCGCTTTGCGTTTTTGAATTTCCTTATTGAGATAGTCTTTGATCTGAGAATCGTATTCGGCATAGTTGTAGCTCAAGCACCGGGTGTAGTAAGTGACATCTTTATCGCCCTTTTCCCAGCAGCCCGGCATGACATCCAAGACCTTGCCTTTTTCGTCGGCCAAAAACTCCAGACCATACTGTTTGTCTTCATGAAAATATCGGACTCTCCAGCCCTTTTTGATATCTTTCCAGTAGCGTTTGTCCGAGTAATCTTTCAGCTCCCCTTCGACTTTGCCATTTTTGTAGGTGGCTCGGATCTCGGTATGGTTTGTTGGATTGCGACAAATAAATTCGCCTTCCAATTTTCCTCGGTAAAATTTGGCTTCACGCAAAATAACCTTGCTGCCAGCGGATTCTGGGCAAATTTCTTTTCCTTCTTTTCGATCTCCGACTTTCTGAACTTGGCACAGTTTCTCGGTTTGACTGTCTAACGGGCAGGCATCGTAACCGATGTTTGCGGCAAAAGAAGACGCTGAAATAATTAGAGATAAAAAGAAAAATTCCATTTTATAGTGCTCCCAAAAATTCGTCAAAATGAGCCATAATTGCTTCATCTGCAAAACTTCTGCTTTGTTATACCAAGAGTTTATTGTGTTTCATTCGAACAGCAAGACGCATTTGCTATGCGACCCACTTAAGATGCTGTGCGCTTAATTTCTGCCTTGAACCTCGTTTGGTCCGCTATTCCCATGACCACTCTGGCATATGTTTTGACATGCAAGATCTTGAATGATGAGTCAAATCAAAGGAATCTCTTTCAGACTGTCGATCGTATTGATGGTTGCCGCGCAATTTTTGGCAGGCGCCCCGGCCATAGCCGAAGGCAAGCTCTGTCGCCTGGTGCATTCTCAAAATGAGACAGTTCTGGCCAAGGCCAAAAAGGGAGCGGAGGCATCCAATCCCTACGCCAGGGTCAAAGCTTCAGGGCAGTTTCTAGAGCTGGCCCAGAGCCCAACGACCGCGAAAGATCCCCAGTTTGTCGAAAGATTCCTTCAATTCGCAGACGCCCGCCTTGCGGGGCTCAAAAAAAATGAAGCTTTGAACCACACCGTAACGTGGACTTTAGAAATCCTGGTCCGGTATCCGGAAAATCATCCCCAGCTGCTTTCCTTCTACAAGCGACTGATTCAGAAATACGGACAAGGAGATTTGCACCTTCTCAATAGCCTAGACGCCCAGGAGTTCGCAGCCCAGTTCGCTAAAATTCCCGAATTCGCAAACGAAACTGGTGACTTGGTCAGACTGGCTTTGCGAGCCCATGAAGAATCCGGCGTCAACGTCAATCAGTATCTGACAACTGTCTTTAAGCGGCTCTCGGATGTGGAAATAAAAAAACAGATCATCGATCACTTCATGAAAACTCTATTCTCAGAGAACCGTTCGATCCTGCATTTTGCGTATGTGAATAAAGTGCCCCAGTTCAGAAAGATCCCGATCGCTTTGGGACCCCGAGAGACCTTGGAAAAATTCAGCATCCGAATGGGCGCTGTGAATTACCGCGAATGGGAACTGTTCCGCTGGATGGAAGATTCAAAGTCAATCACCGGTTTTAAAAAAGCATTTCAAATCGTCGCCGATCAGACCAGCGCCATTCATTTCGAAATCGGCAGCTTGATTCAAGACAAAGGCGCTTTCCAACAAGCAATGAAGACCATCGAGCAGTTGGTGGAAAAGCACGGCGATCAATATGTCCTGGATTCCCTGGCCGAGCTTTATGAGCAGAAGCAGCGCAAAGGCGTGGCCCATCCCCGCCTGAACAATGGCTCGATTTCGATCACCAATCTTGAATTTTATTGGATTATCAAAAATCCCCAGTATCTGGGCAAAACTCGGTTCTACAATCGATTCAAAGTCATGTCAGACGAAGACGTGCTCATGCTTCTGGCCGAGCTGGATTTAGAGCCCTGATAGGCTAAATCCCGTTACTGCCCACGTATAGATTTGGGTCTCTCCGCAACGACAGCGGCCTCTTTGAAGTGAAAGATCTACCCGTTCTCTTCCCGAGTGCGCCTGAAACAAATCCTGAATGACTTTTAAGGGTGAGTGTGGTATCCATTCGGCCTTCCGTTTGATTCCAATTTATGGAGCATAAGATGATGAACAAATCTCTGATCGCCGGTGTTTTATTGATCTCTCAGTTCGCCTTGGCGGCCCAAGTTCAAAGCGGCTTTTTTGATAACGTCACAAAGACCGAATTGTCCTTCAACAACTCCACCATCAACAGCTCTGATTCTTTCTTCTCATCCGCAGCCCAAAGCAAAGCCTGCTTCAAGGGCGATGCGAATCAGCTCGTGGCCGAATACAAAATCGAAAACTCTCCCCTGCAAGCGTCCCTGACCGCGACCGCCGAAGGCATCGTGGCCAGCATCGAATATCGCACCTGCACCCAGTCTGTCGGCGGCATGCCCGGTGATTCGGGCGAATGTGTTGCCATGGGTACAGCTTATGCCAAATACGTGATCCAAAGCTGCGAACAACTGAAAGACATCCGATACTTTTCGCAAGCCAACACGATTGATAGCGACAGGCTGATGCTGCCCGGACAGTACAAGATCCTGCGCCCAGCGAAAACTTATGGTACGGGCCCTGCGTCTTATGTCTGGGATGTTTACAGTGTGATGGGTGTCAACACAGCGGTCTCTGGCGAGTGGTCGAAAGATCTGACCATCTACCTGCGCTTTTATTCGCACAAAGATAAAGAGTACGGCATCTTTTCTGAACAAGAAGATGTAAAGGTGATCCAAGTCACCAGCGCGACTTACGACGCCTTGGAAAAGAATGGCTCGGCTTTGACGGACGGACAAAAGCTGGTGAAAGTAAACGACCAGGTTTTCGCCGTCGAAACAAAAGCACAAGAGCGCTTCACCTTGCCGATGTCGATCTTAAAAGGTGAAAAACCAAAAGCTCATCAAAGCCGCGAGCCGCAAGAGCAAGTTCGGTACGATTTGAAATACAAAAAAATCACCATGAGCAAAGGCCAAATGTCTTTACGACATTTCTTGATCTGGCCTGAAGACAACAGCACCGTTTGTTTGAAAGGCTCTGTCGACGCTTTCAATGGCGACATGAACCTGATCTCAGGCGACAGATTGAAATACAATCCCGCGACAATGAAGGCTGAATTCTTGGGCGCCGGCGCCTGCTTGAAACAGGTTTGCGGCGCACCTTCTTATCCGGGTGACGACGGCTGCACCTGCCAGCAGTACGATCTGGTTGTCCAGCGCACGGTTCAGTTCGGTCTTTGCAATTAAACCCGTCTAAGGATTTTTGGCTCCTGCTTTGAAGTGCAGGTAGACTCGGCACGATGGGGTCAGATCTTTCCCATCCCGATGAGCATTGAACAGACAAGCTTCAAGGCTGATCGCTTGGCCAGCACAAAGCGACTGGATGTCTTTCCGGCAGTGCCGATCGCCGGGCTGAAGCTTTCGCAGGCGCTGCCGGGACTCTTCGATCACCTTTAGCTTTTCATCGGTGCTGAGATTATCTTTCGGGTACTGATAATAGGGAAAAATATCTTCATCACCTTTGGATGCGGTCGACAGACTTTTCGCCCGAAGTTTTTCCCACGCCGAGCGATAAGATTCTTTCGCCGCGTAGATCATTCGCGGCGTGACTCCCGCTGGCAGGGTTAGAAAAGAGTTTGGCACGCTTCTGGTCATTGTCACCCGAGAAGATAAGACTGACGGCAAAGCAAGTAGCTCCTCGTACCCGCCCGCCGAACATTTCTTATCCAGAACTTGAACTTGCTTTTGATCGACCGAAAGCGGATCTAAAAATGAACCCGTGCAAGAATAAGAGCTCAACCCACAACCGATCAAAGTCCCACTTTTTAAAAACTGATCATGGGCACAGATGATGCCGCTCATCTCTTGGTCCTCGTGGCCCTCGGGTTCGATCACCCAAGCGGCTTCGCATATGGCGTCGGTCTTGATCAAGTCGACATACTTGGCTTCGGACCATTTGCAGTCTTTGGCCTGCGCAAAGACCGTCGACATGATCAAGATCGAAATCACGACGCAAATACGGAGCATTGAAACCTCGCTGCTGGATAGACCCCAATTTTAAAGGGCGTAGCTCCAACATGCAACTTCGGAATTGGGTCGCTGAATGCAGCGGATACCGAACCCATTCACCCGAAAGCTTTCGTATGATCCAGCAATAAAGTGCTCGCTATAACCGAATCCCAAGCTTTGAAAGGCGGTTTGCAATTTATCAAAATCGCCAATGGCATCGATCGTCGTGTTGACGCCATGGCCGTCAAATTCCGCTTTTTGCCAAATTTCGACAACAGTCTCACTTGGGTGATTGTTGACATCGTATTCAATGATCCTCAACCGGCCGCCGGAAATCTCAACTTTCCAATTACGACATTCGAAGCCGAACTCGTCCTGCCCGATGTACTGGGTTTTGAAGAGATCCATTTGCGTTATATCGGTTGGAAGCTGTCGGTAGAAAGAGGGTGCAATCTTTCCATATTTTTGACCCTGTAACGTCACCGCCACAGAGGTGCTGACGTTGTCACTGGACGCACTCATGACAACGATCTGAAAAGATCTGCGCTCTTGACCATCAGGGCTGGGCTCGATGGGTCGAACTTTTTCAAGATCAAACTTTCGAAGCGTCAGCGAGTAAGATCCTTTTTGCGTCCCACTCGCGAAACTGCCGTAGGTTGCCCCGGTCACATCATCGACCAGGATGGCGCCGGCCAGGCTGTCGACAGAACCGTTATCGGAAGCGGTCACCGTGAAGGTCACCTGATCCTGTGGATTCACGAGCTGACTGACACTGGCCGATGAATGCAAGATCACCAGTTTCGAATTCACAGAGGAAACTTCGCCGTTTGCAGCCCGTTCGCTTTTTTCGGCCGTACCGGTTTGGTTTCCACCGCCACCATCAGACGATGTGCAGGCCGCCAAAATCGCTAATAAAGACAGTAAAAGTAAGTGTCTCATTTTTCCTCCCAAAATGACTATCAATGATTACCGGAAGGCAATGTACCAGAAATTTCGGCAAGAAATGGGCTTTCAGCGCCCCGAAAACCAATAAGCGCTTCATTTTTGAAGCACATCGTTTCAAAATCCTTTTTTGTTGCCACCCAGCCATGGCCTTCCTATAAGACCCGCATGGTTATCGAATATCTGGTCAAAGAGCTTTCCCAACGCAGTAAAAAGAATCCCGCCTATTCCCTCAGAAGCTTCGCCAAGTCGATTGGCATCAACTCGGGCGTTTTGTCGGCCATTCTAAATAAAAAGCGCCCTTTGACCGTGTCGACGGCGAAGAAAATCATCGATGCCCTGAATCTGGATTCGAAAACCCGCAGCAAGCTTTTACAGTCTTTGGTTTCTGCCGAACCCCAGGAGACGCAAGGATCTTACCACAGCCTTTCTGAAGATCTTTTCCAAGCGGTGCAAAACTGGGAGCATTTCGCCATTCTTTCGATGCTGGAATCCAAAAGCACGGCCCTGACCCCGCGGGCGATTGCGCAAAGATTGAAGATCTCGCAAGCCACCGCGATGGAGACTTTGGAAACGTTGAAACGCATCGGCCTCATCAAGCTTGAAGCGGGAAAATTAAAACCGACCCATAAAAATCTTTCGACCACGCACGACATCCCCAGCCAAGCGCTGAGACACGCCCACCGTCAGCATCTGCAAAAAGCGATCGAAGCGCTGGAAGATCAAAGTGTGGATGAACGGGATTTTTCGGGTGTCACCATGGCGATTTCGAAAAAGAAATTACCGATCGCTAAAAAGCTGATCACCCAATTTAGACGAGACCTTTGCGATTTGCTGGAAGGCGGATCACGGGACGAGGTCTACCGACTGAACGTTCAACTTTTTTCTTTGGAAAATAATAACGGGAGACAAAATGCAGGCCTTAAATAAGTTTTCTTTCTTTGTTCTGTGCCTGGGGCTTTTGCACGTCCATTTTGCTAACGCCATCGGAAACGAACATGGCAACGGCGGCGATGTCTGCGAGAAGCGCTTTCAAAGTGTTCGTGACGATTTGGGCTCGTGGCTTTTCCAGGGTGGAGCTGCTGGATTGAAACTGCCCTCTGCCCTGACCGTGGATTCATACAAGCAAAGCATGCTGAAGCAAATCTCGACCGCCAAGGTCAGCTGCACTGATGATAAGGTTTTTGTCGGCCACGCCGAGAAGACTTGTAAAAACTTTCTTGCAGATGATGGCGCTTTGATGATCGTCTGTCATGCGAATCGATTCTTAAATACTTCCGAATCTGATCAATACGTTCTGGTTCACCACGAATACGCAGGCCTTGCCGGTTTCGAAGTGAACACCGACGAAGAATCAAACTACGATATCTCAAATCAGATCACGGGTTTTCTGGAAAACTTCGTCATTAAAAAACTGGTCGTCAAACCACCGGTGACTTTGAATAACGATCCATTTGATCCAAATGGCTGCCAAGATCGATTCACACCGGCTTCGGCTGCAAACTTTCTAGATGGAGAGACGGAAAAAAGATTGGGTGACACCAAAGAAGTGCTCACCCGCACACGCGAATGCAGTCTTTCATCTGGCACTTGCGCCCCTTGGACGATTTCCAAAATTCCTGGCAGTCGCTACCAAAATTACGAAGGAAAACCCTACAGCAAGTTGATTCGTTATGTCGGTGGCGCGCCCCATCTGATTCTGCATCATCTCGAGTCGAATAATGCAATCCTCTGTCAAATCGAAACCGATTGCGGGGCTTTGACTGGCGGCCCGATCAGCTGCAACCCGCTTGCGACATGGCTTCGTTATGACGGCAATTTCCATAACAGCGGCAAAGCCTATTTTTGGTGCGAAAGCCAGCCTTTGGCTTTGAATAATGAGCCGGTTCTGCTGGCCGGCTCTGTCGGGCTTAGCTGTCAAAGATTGATCTGGCGTAGCAGCAAAGTCCTAGGCGATGTCCGCACTGAGACCGAAGTGGCACTGCCCTAGTTGCTTTCAGCTCATTTCATGGTAAACACGGCTTATGAATACACGTTTGCCAGGCACCTATAACCTTGTGAAATATGGCTACCAATCCAAGAAGCAAGATAGCTTCAAACCGATTTCCGATTGGTATGCCGGACAGATCCATTACTCGGATCACGGCACGATGAATGTCATCGTCCGCTTCGCGGAAAAGCCCGAAGACTTCACCGATATCGTGGCTTACTCGGGAACTTACAATGTTTCTGGCAACCAGATTCATCACGATGTGACCCACTCGGTCCGTCCCGAATATGTGGGCCAGAAGCTGGTGCGCGATTTCCGTCTGGAAGATGACGAGCTTGTCACCGAATTCGAAAATACCGACGAGTTTATTAAGTATGCTCGCTGGAAGCGGGTTTAGCCCACCAAGGTCATGATGAGCGGCTTTCCTTTGGTGATCACCATCGTGTGTTCGTACTGGGCGGTGAAGATGCCAGGATTTGTGACCAGCGTCCAACCGTCGCCGTTTTCGAAAACTTCGTGTGCGCCAGATGAAATGAAAGGCTCGATCGTGATGACTTGGCCTTCGGTCAAAATGCGTTTGTCGCGTTTGTCATAATAGCCAGCGATAAAGCCCGGCTCTTCATGCAGAGCGCGGCCTACGCCGTGGCTTCCCAGATTTTCAATAACCGTGAATCCGTTGCGGATGGCTTCGGTTTCGATCGCGTGACCAATGCGATTCAGTCTTGCACCCGCACGCGCTTCCAGCATTGCGTTTTCAAGCGCTTGCTTTGCGACCTTGCAAATCTGCAAATGCAATTTGGATTCGGGTGGGATGATGGCCGAACCGCCGGTGTCGGCAAAGTATCCGCCCATTTCGGCTGACACGTCGATATTCACCAGATCCCCGGCTTTTAAAACTTTCGCGCCCGGGATGCCGTGTGCAGCTTCTTCGTTGACGCTGATGCATGTGAAGCCCGGGAAATTGTAAGTGAGCTTCGGCGCGGATCGCGCGCCGTGGAATTCAAGAAACTTTCCGCCGATGGCATCCAGTTCGCCGGTTGTAATACCCGGTTCCAGCTTGCTGTGCATATGCTGCAAACAGCGGGCGACGATTTGACCGATTTGGCGAAGGCCTTCAAGATCTTTTTCTGAATTGATCGACATGGTCCCAGTATACTGACATTCCATCCCTGGGTCCAAAAGAATCCCTTTTCGCCCGACGAGACGCCGGGCGTTTGCAAGCTTTAGCTGTCAAAAATGTGAACAGTTGCGGTTCTCAAGCCGTGCAGTAGAATTCGCCTCTGCTTTATATCAATGAAAGGGAACTGATATGAAAAAAATGATGTTGATGGCTCTTATTTCTTCGGCTTCGTTGGCCCACGCGGTCGGCGCGGGTGGCGGAAAAGCTCCGATCAAAAAGATGCAAGCCACTTGTTACTTTACCGAAACAGAGAATCAAGTCCTTGAAGCCACGGGATATGCCAACTCTGTGAAAGGCGATCTGACTCAAGCTGCGGTTTCGATTTATTCGACCAACACCGAGACCGGCGCCAAAATCAAATTGCTGAACCGCTACACTTTGAAATACGAAACACCTGCCAACGCTCAGGCTATCGCTTTCAAATTTTCAAACAAATCTCAGAAGGTTTCTTTGGAAATGATCGAAGCTTCGGCCGACGACGGCATGTCGACTTTGACTGAAAAAGACAAAAAGCAAAGCCTGAACTGCGATATCGAACAGTAGTCGCAAAAGTCTGAAAGCTGGATCGATCCGCCGGTCGGTCCGCTTTCGTACCGCGATGTTGGTATAGGTTTCAACTTCCAGTACTTGAACGCAGCCTAACTGTCGCGACAGTTAAATCCTTGATTCCCGACCAAAGACCGTTCCGCGGACATTGGGAATTTCCGAATAGATCAGGTCGTGAAAAGACTGATTTCTTTCCTTATCACAGCGTGCCTTTCGACCCCGCCAGCTTTCGCTGGATCGGAAAGCGTCGATGTGCTGGCGATCCGGGCCGCGATTGCGCCTTTTAATAAAAATCAAATTCAAGGCTTTATCGACGCTGTTCAAAATCAAAGTGCCGAGCTTAGCAAAACACCGCAGGGCCAAAACTATATTCAGCAAGCGCAAAAGCTGCAGGCTGTTTATGCGATGAAGGCCCAATTGGATCAATGCTTTGGCAAAGATACCACGACTTCTGAAGTCGGAAATCGGATTCTGAAAGCAGCCCTTTTAAAAGAAACGAAAATCGATTGCTCGCCAAAAAGTTTGCTGAAAGGTTTGGACGCCTTTGCAAAAGAATTTGATCAAGTGGTGAATGGCCAGAAAAACGCACTGACCGCCAAATCGGTCGCCACACGTCTTTTCAAAGACACCGCCTTGTCGGCAGCCAAGGTCGAAGCCCGCTTTCAGTACCTGATCAAAGACAAAATGAACGAGCCGGATCTGAAAAAAGTTCTGTGCCGGCAAAAATCCTGCACTGACGAATTTGCAAAGCAATTGGATCAAGCTGCACAATCCGAAATCGAGTCTTTGAAAAAGCAAAATTTCAAACCTAAGACCGCCCAAGAGATTTCGCAAGAGCTTCAAAGCCAAGTTCAGAGCATGTACGCGGCCTTGTACAATCCTTTGGCTGGCTATCATATGTCTTCACAAAGTGCCGAGCTAGCTTCCCAATTCAATCAACTGGTTGCAAACAATGGGTCTGTGATCGGCATCTTGCAAAAACCACGACTGGCCGAAAAAATGATTCAAGTTCCAAAACCAGGACCAGCCATTGAAAGGGCCGCTAAATCCACCGAGATGCTGTCCGAAGTCCCCTTTGATTTTTACAACCGACAAAAAGAGATCAGCGATAGTCCTGTAGCTCAATTGCTGGCCAACGAACAGCAGTGGAACGAAACCCTAGGTGTGCATAGCAACCCCACCGTCATCGAGGGTCCGCTCAAACTGAGCCTGGGTCTCGAGCCCCCGGCGCGGCCCGAAATCGGCAGCTCCCGGATGCCAATCGCCGATCGCATTTCTTACGTCAACGCCGATAATATCTTGGCATCCAGAAGTCGTCAGCTTTCGGCCGTCAAAAGTAAGCTCTCGGGGGTTTTTCAAAAACTGAATGCAACCCGCCTGACAAACGACGATGCCTTCGATCTGGTGAAAGATCTGATGATCGCAAACCCCCGTTCGGCGGCGCAACTGATGGCGGATCAACCGCAAGTGATCCCCATGTACTGCAAAGCTCTAAGCGAGATTTCGAAGGAAGAGACGCAGAAAAAATTTTTGGGTTGGTCCCTGGTCGGCGTCACCATCGGCACCATCCCTTTCACGTTCGCATCCGGCGCCGTTGGCTCAACCGCCGGTGTCGTACTGGCTGGATTGTCCGCCGTGGATATGACCACGGCTCTTGTCGGTGGCATGCAGATGCAAGAGCTTTCAGACTTGCAGCGGACCGCCTGCTTTTCAAATAGCGGCGATAGCGATACCTGCAACGACTATATTCGCTCGATGAACAAAGCGGTCGGCTCTTATGCCGGGGCTGGCTTGTCAGCTTTGGGGCTTGCACCATTTGTCAAAGCCATCGGTCGCGGCGCCGGCGGAAGCGTTTCCAGACTGGGCCAGAACGCCTCGAACCTGCAATCCCTTTTCACCCAACTGGAAAGCCAAGCCGGCAAAAGATTTTTAACCGAGCTTGGGGAAGATTCAGGTGAAGTGCTCGCCCAACTGGCGATCGCCAATCCACAAAAAGCCAAACAATTTCTGCAAGAGGTTTCGGAGCTGTCCCCAGAGCAGACAAAAAAACTTTCTCTGCAATTGCGTGAAGAATTGAAATCGGCGGGCACATGTCGTTTTTAAACGTGAAACGCCAAAGCGCTCTCATCTTCACCGCTTTGTTGATCTCGGTCTCGGCGCAAGCCGAAGGCAAATGCAGCTTTATCGATCGCGCCATGCAGATGGTACGTGACATGCGCAAGGTGGCGCCGGTCACAAAACGTTCGACCGAGCTTTCCCCTGGAGAGTTGTTTAATTTTAAATTCTCAAACGGGACCGCGGCGAATGGCCGATACCTGCGCGAAGATGCCGAAGCCATTTTTTATGACGTCAATGGCGTCGAGCAAAAGCTTCCGTGGTCTTTTATCGATAGACGCAGCATCCAATCGAAACATGTCATCATGGAGGTCGATAAATATGCCTCCTTGCCTCCGCTAAGTGAAAAAGGCGCACAGAATGCCAAGGCGTTTAACAGCCCCGATCTCAGCAAGAAATTAAGCAACTTTGGAAAAGACCGAAATGGTCAACCCAGTGCTTTCTTCGAGCAGCATCTCAATGAAAATATCAATCGCTATCGCTACGTCGTTGAAAACGCCAACGGATCCCAGCTGTTTCATGGATCCGGCTCTTCGTCCCTGCTGGGATTCCTAGGCAAATCGCCCGAAGGGCTGGTTCCAACCGGCGAGCTGGCGAAGCAAGGTAAAATTCCTTTCGGTGGCGAAATGAAATTCGGAATTGATTCCGAATTTTCGGTGAATCAAAAATCGCTTTCGACTTTTTCATTCGATAATTTCGAACGCAATGTCGAATATGCCAGCCAAGGCTTCAACAAAGGATGGACCCCGGAAAAAGCCATGCAAAATATCCAAGAACTGCAAAAACAATCCGGGGAAATACCCAAAAAATCCATTGAAATCGAAAAGCAAAGAATCAAGCAATGGGACCGTCTGACATCCCAGGAAAAAGCCTTGGTCGAAGAAGGCTTTCCCGTTATCTATGGTATCGCACCTGCCCCTGAAAAAAGAATGAGATGGATCAGCTACGAAGGGCCTTCGGGTCAAAAAGAAATCGCTATCGCCGGTGGCGCAAGACCTTCTGAAGTTCGCGTCGTCTTTGTTCCCGCAGACAAAGTCGAAATGGTTCGAAATATCTTACGCAACAGCAACGACACGATCCGCGTTGCGCCGATCGAACAAATTTTAAACAGCCCAAACCCTTAGCGAGTGGCACCTGATGGTGAAGATCGGGGCGTTGCACCTGAGGCTGGAGCCTCTTTGGGTTCAGGTGTTTCCAGAAGGCGAAGGTATTCTTTGTCCTCGGGGCGATCTGATTTCATGATACTTTCCCGAAAGTCGTTCACTCGGCAGATCTGGATTGCTTGTGCGAAAACTTTTTCGAGACCCGTTTCCAACAGGTGCAGGTAGCCATCACCGGGAAGCATGGTAAACTTGGAATTCGAAAAGTAAGTTTCCAAATCATTCAGTGCTCGGCGCCAAGCACCGAGATCGACCGAACATTTTTTTCGGATCATAACAGCTTCCAATTGTTCGAACCGGGCTTTTATAGCCTTGAGATCATCGACACAAACCTGATGAGCTTCGGGTGTGGACAGCAACAAACCCTCGTATCCAAATACAACATCACTTCTTTTCCCCGAATAGATCAGGGTTCGATCTTTGCCATTCACACTTCTCGCTTTTGCGAAATTAATTCTGTCAGATGCTGCTAGCTCCGTCGGAGCTGAAAGTCTTCCGGGCTTGTCTCCCAAAAAGGCTTTGGCAATTTCATACATTTGCTTTTGTCCATCACAACCTTTTCCAATATTGCAACCGCGAAGGTCGATATTGGCGTGATCGGCAAACGCACAGCTCATTTGTGGATCCAAATTTTTCCAATCAACAATCAGAATGTTCTTTCCAATGGTGCCCATATTCATTAGGTTTGAGCTCGAGTGCGCAAACAGCACCATTCTTGAAACCCGTTTGCAGCTATTCAAAATTTTTGCCAGCTCTTGCGGGATTTCAGACGGGTCATTGATGATTCTTTGGTCTGCAATCCCCTGGCAAGATCCTGGCTGTAAGAGCTTATGCGTGACCGGATTTAAAATCCTGCCAATACCGATCTCGGTACTTTTACCAATAAAGCAAACTTCGGTGTTCTGATAAGATGGGCATTTTTTGGCACACGCCTCTGCCATCGCAGATGACTTTCCAGCGGCCATTGCCACTGTTTGCATCATCAGCACGAATGTAAATAGACATCTCTTCATTTCAAAATTATCGGAATATTTAAGAAGATTATTGAGACTTCAAGACTAGGCCTTTGATGGATATCAGGCGATCTCGATCTGTTCGTTGGTCAGGTTTCCGTCGGCATCCCAGGTTCTTTGCAAACCAAGACTTTGCATATCTCGTTGGCGATAGAGCGTGTGAAACCATTGCTTCGTTTTCGAGAAATACCAAGCCTCTTCGGGTACAGTTGCAGGCCTTGGTGGAAGCAGCCCCCCTTGCACTGAAATTTCCTGTCCCTGTTTGTCGAAAAAACGCTGACGACAATAAAGAATACCATCACGTGAGTTATGCACGATCCGCCAGATATCTGGATGAGATTTCGGTGGAAAAGGCTGATCTGTCGGCCCTTCAGAGCGGGTCACGCTGGCTTCCATCACCAAGCCCTCTTTCCACTGGACCTCCGAGTAGATCGTTCCATCTGGATGGTACACGGTTTCCAATCCCTGCGCTTTGCCATGGACCATCGGCCAATCTGCAAGCAAGCTTCCATCTTCCCGCCAGACTTTAAGAAGACCCTGCCTGCGGCCTTCTGAATCCAACGGACAATCTTCCCACACCGCCTGCTTCCAAAGCTTGTGCGAATCGGTGAATGTCGCCGTCGCGGGAACAGCCTTCGGACGATGAATGAAGGGGCGTTCATCGGGTTGAACTTTGCTTGGATTCAATCTGAAAACCGCAGTCTCGGTCAGCTGATCGTTCAAGCGCCAAGCTACGATGGTTTCAAATCCCATTTCTTGCAAAGCTTTGAAGCGGTTTGCGGATTCGGTCCCCAGAAAATGCGCGCCGACTTTCGAATCAGCCGTTTGTGCGAACATCAGAAGATGATTCTTCAAATACGCACCTAATCCTGCAAATTTCTTTCGAAGTGCTGGCTCCAGCTTCGATCCTTTCTCAAGCTTCTTGTGCACACCTTGTTCCGAGCCCGACGGCCATGACGGTCCGTGCATGGTCCATGTAGCAGCTTTCATGGCGTCGATCACGTCCCCGTCCGTCCGTACGCAAGCCAGGATCTCGCAGTCTTCCAACTGCAGGTCAGAAATTTTGCTCGTCTCAAGCAAATCGCCCAAAGTTTTCGCCGGGATCAGGCCAGACGGAAATTTTTCCAGAATTATTTTTGATTCGGGCCTTGCCATGGATTTTTTTGAAAGCTGAAAGAAGGATTCGCAAAGTTCGATTTCAAATCGGTACCAGCCGACCGGCGGCTCGCCTTTGTGGACCAAAATCTTCTCACTCGATTTGTTCCGTGACTTGAGCTTGGCGGGAGTTAGATTTTCCCAATCAAAGCTGGCATCGAATAAAGGATCCCAAAAATAAAATCGGTACTTGTTATCCAGGCTTGGATCATAAATCGCATCCGCACCCGCGAAAATTGTAAATGCCGGAACCAAAATCTGAATATCAACCCAGTTCAGAAATTTCATAACCGGTACGGCTCCCCGACAAATCCGATTTCACGCATTGTTTGCGGCGACCGCAAAAACCGATTTTTCCGCCAGTCCAAACCCTTCAAAAAATCCGCGACCAGCTCTTCCCGATGCTCAGGACGGTAATCGAATTCGGGATCCAAGATTTCCGGCGGCAATGCCACACCTTGGAACTGCGCGATCCAAGACTGCCAAGCTTTCACACTTTCGAACTTCGACTTCATGACAAAATCCACATCTGGTGCCGAAGCATGTTTCAACAACCGAGCCTGTGCAAAATCCATCCAGCTTTTAAATTCTTTGCGCGCTTTTCCAACTGGTAGAATATGCTTTACCAGTTCGGACATTCGGTACAGCTCTTGGATGGGGCGATAGTAGCTTTCCCACTTGGTCATACTGTGCCACATATAGAGCTTATTCTGCATCATCGCCGATCGCGCCGGTGGCCACGAAGGTGCCGAATGGATTCTTCCCGCGCTGCGATCTGTGTATCGCCAGTCCACTTGGTACGCAAAGACCGCTTCGGCAAGTTCTAAACACTCTTGCGCTTCGTCTGGCACCACATGCTGAAATCGACCGGCCATCCAGATCAGAAATCCGGATGCCAAAGTCAGCTGCGCACAAAAATTCGCGTTCGAAAAATGTTCGTAGAAAGGCCATTTCCCCAAGCGGATCGCCTGTTCAGATCGGCCCACATGGCGCTCGGGCCCTTCCCAGTATATTTGCAGGGGTGCCGTGGATAAATCTTCTGGAACGTAATTTGGAAATTGATTCTCTAGACCCGGATAACCAGACAAGCTTTCCAAAGGTCGGATCTGAATCACAGGAACTTCGGGTCTTTTCACTTGGACCCGCCCATGCGACGTTTGGTTTCCGCAATAGCTTTTTCTGTCGATTCGATTTGATCTTGTGGCGATGCTTTTTCAATTCGCAGCTCCAGCGCTTTCTGAAAGCAAACCAAGGCTTCACTCCACCGCTCTTGATCGAAAAAATTTTTCCCGGCGTGCTGAAGAGCAAAATCAAGATAGGCTTTTGCGTAGCGATCCTCTTGACACAACGAGATCACTTGCTCGAAAAGCGCGTTACTTTGCGCGAAATCTTTTTTCCACTGGTAAACATGCGCCAGACGAATCATCTGCTGCGCCTGTCGCTGCGATCCCAGGGCATGGGTCTCAATCAAGGCCAATGCTGATTTCAGTTTTTGCTCGGCCTGATCCAGATCACCCAGGCTTCGCAGATAGGTTCCGATTTCCCCCAAAAGACTGGCTTGCTTGACAGGGTCTTTGCTTTGCTGCAATTGCGTTTCCAGATCGGCAATATAACTTCGCAAGCCTTCCGCATCTTGTACGACTTCGCGCAAAGTCTGCCCGTCATATCCGAAGTTTGGAAGTTTCACCTGCTGCCCCTGCTGAATCCTCAAGTTTATCGATCCAAATTAGGATGAGCGATAAATCTTCAGAGAGCAAATGGCAGATGACTTTGAACTAACACAAAGCAGAACCGCTGCGAAGTTACGACTGGCCACCAAGCTCAAACCAGTCGCACAAAGAGTCTATCGGCCCGTGATCGTCGTATATTGCGGCTCTTTGGGCACAAGCTGCTGCTGGGCAGCGCCCTTGAAGCGGCAATTCGACATTGTGGTCATCGAAGTGACATAAAGGCATGTCGGCTCGAATGACGATTTTGGATCCCACTGCTGTTGCCAGAATCGATACAGATACTTTTTATTTGCGCCCTTTCCATAAACATTGACCACTCGGCCAACCATTCTCAAGTTCGCGCCGCCACCACATTCGATAACCGCTCCCAACCGTGACTGTTCGGAAGATGCCGAGCTTGGCAAACATTGACTGTCACTGAAGGAAACCTTGGTATTCGGAAACTCGGTTAGATCCCCATATTCTACATGGGCTTTGATCTCGACGGTCAAGCGACGATTGTCCCGATTTGCAAGCTTTGCGACATCGTACCCGCAAAGAAGATTGTCTTCATCTTTACCTGAAAAATCCAGCATCGGACAGCCTGGATGATTTTCTGGAACCGTTTGTTGTGCGAAGGTCTGCATCGATACCAATGTGATCATGCTTAAAAGAACAGTTTTAAATAGAATCAATCGAGGGTGGTTCATTTTTATCTCCATCCGAAAAATCTGTTGATATTTCCGGACCTAAGATAACCGGAGCCTGTTCCAAAAACCAGGAACAGGCTCTCACACTTTTTGAATAAAAGTTCGACAGTGGTTCAGACTAGCGGCACAAGCTCCCACCTGATTCTTCCACGGCTTGCAGCGTGAAACTTCCATCCGGTCTGACTCGGATATGGGTCTGAAAATCGCCATGATCTCGGCCCAGATAATGATTTGGATCTTGCGGATCTTGGGTCAGATCTTCGGGCGGTTCGTTTCGGTAAGGCACCGTCACTTTCACCGGACGGCCGTTGCCATCGACCACGAACGGAATTGCTTTGCCGTCCTGAAGGACATCTTCCACCGAACACGTGGCCCGCAAAGAACTCGCATTTTGCGCCGGCGCCTTGGATCCGATCGTGACCGTCATACCGCAAGGCATGTTTTGGAAATAGTATCGCTGCTGCTCGAAATCATAAAAGCTGATTTGATTGCCTTGCACGCTCAACTCTTTATTCAAGTTTCCGTATTGATCTTCGTACTGAAAATACCGGGTGCTGCCCGTGGATCTTGAAGGATTCAGTTCGGTCAACCAACCGACGCTATCCGAAACCACGTCGATCGTCGTCGGTGTTTTCGAGTAAATCGTATACTGGTTGTAAGGACCCAAGTTGATCGTGCAATTCTGGGCCTGGGCCGCCGAATGCACCATCACGCTTAAAATCAAGAAAGCAAAAATGTTTTTCATAAGCTTCTCTTTTCGAATGGAAAATTTGTTTTATTTGCAGTCTGAAATGGGGCGAATCATAATCAGATCGCCATCTGGCAAGGTCCACTCGGCACATGCAGTTCCAGCCGCATTCAAGCTGATTTTGCTTCCTTGACGGGCACGGCAAGCATCAATGCCGTATTCTTGGGTCAAATGCCCAGCATAATCGACTTCTCCGCAAATGATTCTGCCGTTTGGATACTTCAACCATTCAGGCGCGGCGAATGCAGCACTTCCGGCAAGCTGTCCCAAGATTAAAATCAAACCGAAGACCGTCTTTGTTTTGAACTGTGTTTTCATATTTCTTCCTTTTGTAGTTCGTGTTTCATTTTCGTTTTTGAACTCGGGCTTAGATATACCCGCTGGATCCCACGATTCTCAAAGGACACATCGGGACAGGTGCTGACCAAAAGTTAGACAGTGATGAGGGTTGTAAAAGCGGGTGATCAACCCTGCAAAGGCTCGGAAATTGCTGAGGTATTGCTTGCCGGAAGGACCTGATGTCAACCTATGCAAACGCCAAACAATTGATGCGAGATGGACAGTTTGCGCAAGCTGTTTTGCAGCTGAAGCAATGTCTAGCGGACAGCTCGGTCGAGCTCTTGGCTTTGATCGATATTGCCAGCTGCTATTACATGCTTGGCGATTATCTGAACTGTCAGAAATCCACCAGCATCGCTCTTGGCAAGTACCGTTTGCAAATCACGACACTGCCCCCTGCGCAAATCGAACGCGCCGCCTTGGGTCTCAGCAAAATTTTAGAAGAGCAAGGAGCCGTCGCCGAAGCGCTTGAGATCTACGAGCATTTTTCCAGCGGAGAATCCAACGAGACCGTCGATAAGATCCGTGCCCAAGAGCTCAGACTTTTGAGCGAGCTCAATCTGCGCGAAAAGCTGACTTCTCGCTACATTGCCTGCGAGTCTTTGCGCGCCCGGGATCTGGATCGCCAAATTGATTTGCAGAATGCTTTGATGGAATCCGATTTTATTCTTTTCGGCCCCGAAGCCGCGTTGGTCCGGATGAAACGCCTGGTGACGAACCCGGACATTTACGACTATGAAAGACGCCTGCTGTTTTTCAATTATCTTGCCTATGCCTTGAAGGCCGGATGTGAAAATTGGGTCGACGCTTCCTTGTTCGACCTTTTTCAATATTTCAACTGCGATCCTTTCGAACAAGCCTTGTGGGATATTTACGCCAAAGCTCCTGCCGCCAGCGACATCAGCCGTTCCGAGAATATGTCCGTGATGTGCTCCATTCGTTATCTGGATATTCTGCAGAAGCGGGGCCATCCGCAGGCGTCCGCAAAAATGGCTTTTTATATCGCGGGCCTCAGTCGTGAGTCGAAAAAGTTGATCCAACAAAATTGGACGTTAACGCCAACAAGCAAAGTTCTTTCTATTTCTGACAGCGGGATTATTTATCAGGGTGCGCTTTTGTCTTTGGGAAAAAGCGAGAATTATTTGAAAATTTTCCGACTGCTCGCCGCGCAAGGCAAAGTGTCAAATCGCGATGCGATTCAAAACATCTTCGAGATTTCGGAAGACGAATACAGCACGGATCGCCTGCGTATTTTGGTGAAGCGGCTGAATAAAAAAATTGAAAGCCTGACCGGAATCGTCAAGCTGATCCGCATGGATAAAAACTCGATCCAAATCACCGCCAACATCCGCTTGGAGCAAGCTTCATGAAGTGGCTCTTATGCCTTCTAGCTTTGGCCATCGCATCAAGCGCTTTAGCGTTGGATCCGCTCCCCCGTGGTTTGATTCAGCCCGACTGGAGATTGGTGGACTCCAAAGAGTATCAAAGCCGCATCACCAAAGGTCAGCTTTGGATGAAATTGGGAATGACTGACACGGCCCTTCTTTTGCCGAAAGATTTCATTCTGGAAACGGCCTCCGAAACGAAATTCCGTCAAGGAGATCTGAATCAAAGACTGCAAATCTTGACCGACGCCGCCATCAAGGGAATTTTGGGAACCCGCACGGGCCAAGCCGTGGCCATGCAGTATTCACAAGGCTACGCGCATATGCTGGAATTCGGCCTGCGGCTTTCGCCAGCGGAAACTTTACGCTACCAAGAGCTTTACCGAAAACTTTTTGCTCGTCTCGGGCAAACTCCGCAACCGGCCACGGAAGAGTACGCCGGCAGCGCGACCTTTGTTTTCACCCGACAGAAAATGCCTTATCAAAGTTGGACTGATTTCTTGCTGACAACTTATATTGTCGTAAACCCTGAAGATCTCAGCCCGACTTGCGTCGATTGTGACGAAAAATTTTATCGAATTTTTGCTCACGAATTGGCTCAGGTCGCCGATGCCAAATCGGTCCCCTGGCCATTCGAAGATTTTAAAGATCGACTGCAATCACAAAACACCTGCGCCGCGTACACGGCAGCCCATCATCCGCTGGTTCGCATGGCCTTTGGCGCCTGGCGTGCCTTTCAAGTCGAAGACCAAATCCTGCGCGAGATGGGGGTTGCCACCGCCAATCCAACGCCAAGCTCGATGTCCGGAAGCTGTTCGAACAATTTAAAAAAATATTTGCAGCTCTCCATCCCGTTTCAAAAAGTCTTAATGGATGAGCAAGCCGGCCAGAAACTGAACTCTTTTTCGGATGATTGCGCATTGACCTATTCGGATTACAGTCTGCAAGAAATTCTGCGCATTTTAGATACCGAACAAATCAAAACAGGCCCAACGACCCCAATCAGCCTTTGCCAATACCTAGCCCAACCTAAGTTCGCGCCACCACCAAGCAGCGGCCGCCGCTTTCAAAGCCCAGGCCCACGCCCCAATGTCGGAAACGGCACCGGAACCGGAGCCAGCAAAGAGTCCGCTCTTTCAAATCCATCTCTGGATCGCTTAGACGCGGAATCACGCAAGATCTCTTTGGATGTGCTCAAGAAAGCGCAATCTGACAAAGACAACGCTCTTTCCTTAGAAAGCCGCGACCGCCTTCGCCTGCAAATTCGCGAAATGGAATCAAAACCTTCGCTTGAAAAGCAGAAATCGCTGCAGGATCAAAAGCCTTCTTACCTTCGCGGTGGGTAGGAAAATCCCCACAGGCCTTGAGCGAAATCGGCGCGAGAAGATGAGCCTCACTTTCGCACGGCTCGCAAGATCAAAACTTACTTCATCCCAGCGAACTGGCTTTTCATCAGCTTCAGTTCGCCTGCCCGGCGATCCAGCAAAGCTTGAAAGAATTTAAGTCCTTCGGGATCGTTCTTCAGCGTCGACACGGCGATCGCACCCAGCTCTGGCAATTTTTCGACGTAAAGCTGCGCTGTCTGGCGCTTCAGCTCGGGATCGGCGGATTCCCAGATCGAATCATACAGCATCATCGGATATCCAGTTTGCCCCACCATCAAGCCCGACAAGTTGAAATCCATCGGAATTGGAAACCAAGAACCGTTTGGCAGTTCGATCAGTTTCAGATTCCAAATCTCGTTTTCGCGCAAGCGCCAGTCGTTATTGGCGATAAAGGCATTGAAAAACGCGATTCGCGCCAGCTGTTGACGATCGATTTGCGGGTGCTGTGGCAAATCGACATAGAGATTTTTAAACTTAGGTTCTTTGTCGTCAGCAGCGTTGACGTGCAGTCCATCATTCACGGCGCGGATCTCGATCCCACCCGTGCGTTTCACAAACGAATCCAAATGCTCGACGAAAAATCCCTGCGCTTTGATTTCAGATGCATCCAGGATCGCCGTATCTTTGTAGATCATATTCGCAGGTCGCGAGGCATAGGTTGGAATCCGCAAAATCTCGGCCCATTTGTAAAGCAGGGCTTCGCGGTGATTGTACTTCATCGCACCGAAATACATCACGGCTCCCTGTTCTTTGCCCGTCGGATCCAGGTCGCAGTGGGTGGCCACATCCACTTTCTTCACCTTTTCGAAGATCGTTCCTTGGATTGCGGTTTCGTCTAGATACAGTGTGAACTTTGGGAAATTGCAGTTTTGCAGGCTAGAAAAACCACGCAGGCGAATCTCCACCGGAATTTCTTTCCCGTCGGTGAAAAGGCGACCTTGCACCCGCAGCTTTTTCGCCTCTAGAAAGTTCATCTTCTTTTGGATCAGCTCTTGAAACGGAGCTTCGATGCGCACGTCGATCGCATCGAACGAGGCAAACAAAGCCTTCGAATTCGGAGCGATCCCTGGGCTTGGCAAAATCTCGGCCGAAACCTTAAAGGCAGCCGTGCTGAATAGAAACACGACAACCATGAAAATATGTCGATGAAAACCCACCCAATAACCCCTTTATCCCCTTTTAAAATCTCGAGCTCAGAAGATTGCAAGGCCGAGACCAGAGGCGAACGCGGGGTTTTCTTACTGCTTGGCTGAAGATTCTGGTTTTGGGCGACATCCCATGCGCTTCGCCGGATCTGGCGAGAAGCAGATACCTTCCACTTTTTCGCTGTTCCGAGCTTGGAAGCTGCAAGCTTCTCCGCTTCTTTTGCCGAAGCAAGCCTTCAGCGCTTCGGGCGGTGGTAAAGGGTTTTGCGATGTCTGCGACTGGGCACTTGCCAAGAGAGCGGCGCCGGTCAAAACGGCAAATGCGAGAATGAGTGGTTTCATGTGGCCTTCCATGATTGAACAGGATGTACTGTCGCCAGCATAAAACAAAATTGTGAAAACAATATGAATCGGGCTCTAAAACAAAGGGCCCAGCTTTCGTCTAGGATTTCAGCGTGATGGTCAAGGTGCTGCCTTGCTGGGCATCGAAATCCGAGCCACGATGAATACGCACGTCCCCACCATACATCTGCGCAATTTTCTTCATGATCACCGAACCCAAGCCCAAAGAGATTCGGCCCGCATGGGCATCATCGGACCGACGGGTCATTCTTTTCAGACCAAAGCTTTGGATTTCCAATTCTGAAATTCCAGGACCATCATCGATGACTTGGATCTGCCAAAGCTCGGCCCGAGCTTCGATGCGAACGATCACCTTTGAGCGCGCAAAAGATGTGGCATTATCAACTGCATTGCGGATCAGTCTTTTTAAAAGTAATTCTTCGCCAATGATCTCAGCGGCCTCGGGCGCCTGCAGATGAATGGAAAAGTCCTCTTGCTTTTCAAAGATGCGGACCTCGTCACGGACAATGGCGACCAGATCCACCCGCTTCGTGCCGATTTTATACTGGGGATGGGTCACACCTGAAATGAACAAAAGATCTTCGACCAATCGGGAGAAATACAAAGTCTCGCCGATCGAAGTGTTGAGAAAATCATTCTTTTCTTCCAAAGACATTTGATCACCGCGATCGCGCAGAGATTCCAAAAGCCCGCGCAAGCTTGCAACCGGCGTTTTTAAATCGTGCGCCAGTTCCTGCAACACCTTCGTTCGCCCCTCTTCAACGAAGCGCAGATGCTCGACCAGCTTTTCGATTTCATCCGCCATTTCATTGAGCTTTCCGCCCATACCCAAAGGTCGCTGACCGTTGATCAAGAATCTGGCTTTCAAGTTTCCGTTCTTCAGCTCTTCGATCGTGTGACCCGCACTGCGAACCGCACGACGGAAAAGAACAACGGCCGTTCCCATGGACAAAGCAAAACCCAAGACCTGAAATCCAGCCAGCATCAAAGCCGTGACCTCTTCCGGCATCAAGCCGTAAATCACCGGATGCTTACGGTAAATGCGGTAATCGCTGCTTTTCTTTTCGAAATGCGCGATGGATTCCAAACGGCTGGGCGTAAACGCCACCCGCAGAAAAACCTGCGGTGACAAGCGCAGCCAAGCTTTTCGGCGCCCGTCATGCACGGCATGGGCCTCGCAATTTTCCTGCGGCAAGACATCCCGCTTTTCCGGCTCCGGAAAAGGTGGCGTATCTTCTTTCGAAAAAAGGCGCTCGCCAGTTGGACTGAACAAAGTCGCGTTGGTGTCCAGATATTCGGGATTGATTTCGGTGAACTTTTGGAAAGCTTGGACTTCGCTGAGATTTTGCTCGTCGCGCATCTGCAAGATGATCTGACAGGCTTTTTCAAGCTCTTGGGTCGCCAGCTGCAACTTGAAATGTTTCATCAACATCTTCGAGGTCATCCACCCCAAACCGATGGTGACAAAGAAAACACCTGCCGAGACCAGAAAATATTTAAATAATAGAGGATTACTTTTTCGCATGTTCAAGCTTGTAACCAGACCCATAAATTGAGGTGATCCGCAGATGCTCGATGCACTCTTCTTTTAAAAACCGGCGGATCTGCGAAATGTGCGCATCGATCGTGCGATCAAAAACTTCATTTTCTTTTTGCAAGAACTGCAACAGGACATCCCTGCTGATGACCTTTTGCTTGTTGGCGACCAAAAAATACAAGATATCGAACTTGGTGTGATTCAGTTTGATTTCCCGATCCTGATAAAAAGCCATCCGGCTTTTCTGATCGATCTTCAACCCCTGAAACTCAACCGTTGATTTTGTTTCGGATCTGGCTTCCGGCAGGCGGCTTGCCCCCTTCAAATGCACATGGATACGGGCCATCAGCTCGCGCATGCTGAAAGGCTTTTTGACATAATCGCTGGCACCGGACATCAACCCTTGCACCACCCGGTCCTCTGAATTTTGCGCTGTGATCAAAAGGATGGGATGGCGGTTTTCGTTTTGTCGCAGTTCTTGGCACAGCTGCATGCCATCGCCATCGGGAAGCTGCACATCCAAAAGCATCAAATCGAAATTCAGCTCTTGGATCCTTCGCCGAGCTTCACCCACGGACCGAACCCAGATTGGCTCGTAACCTTCAGTGCGAATATTAAAACAAAGACTTTTCGCCAAAATCGGATCATCTTCCAACAACAGAATGCGCGCCATAGCGGTATCTTCTATGCCCAAGGTCACATTTTCAACTGGTACTTTAAAAGTCCGTACAGAATAAAACCGGCTCTTCCGGAACCGAAGCAGTTGCAACCTTTTGACAGTCGCGAATGAATTCAAAATTGAAAGACACAGGACTGCTGGCTTTGGGGGGATAGGAGCAATCCTGTGGAGGGTCTTATTTTATTTACGAATCACAAAGCACGAGATTTTGGCGCCCTGATAAGTGAAAATCTTCACTTCACCAAAGGAAATGCCGCCCCTGAACATCCGAGCCGGATCGACATTTCCCGCAGCATCAAGCACATGAACATAGGAAGAGTAGATTTGGTCGGTTTGGCTGAAGTCGACGATGCCAATCTGGTAGCGCATGGGTGCATAGTCATGACTTGGAATCTCGAACCCGGCGAACCAGTCTTCACGTTCTTCATACGGATCGCCTTCATAACGAATGTATTTTTCAGTTTCTTTGCTGACAGTTTTTGTGAAACCACTTGGCTCGCTCACCACGCAGGTCAACTGATCAGCGGACGCCGCCAGCGAAAGAAAACTGACAGCCCAAAATATTTGAATCGCATTTTTCATAGTCATCCTTCCATTTCAAAGTTTGTCTTGTGATGAAAAGACTAATAACACGGTGCGTAAATAGACCCAAGCTCTATTTAGCTAATAGCAATACTATAAATTAGCAAATAGCTAAATTTGCTTGCAAGTATATTAAATTACTTGATTATTTGTCCGCACGGAATTGGCAGAAAATAGAAGCGAGGGAGCTTTCCGCTTCCCTCGCTAAGTATAAATCCAGATCTAAATTTCGAGACTACGGATTCACCTTTTGCAAAAGCGGAATGATGTATTTCATTTCGCCCGCAAGCTTAGAAATCGTGGCTCCGTCATAAGCATTTTGCTGAACGCGGATGATAGTGGTGCCGACCGCTTTGTCGACGTTGAAGGCGCCATAATTCATCATCGCGCGGAAAACTTTTTGTCCCAGTGGCGACAAGTTCGGTGGCATTGGTGTTCCGCGCGGGATGGCCAAGCGATCCCCTTCCTGCGAAATACCCGTCTGACTGTAACCGTCCGAATAAATCGCATCACCTGTTGGATAAGGCAGAACCAACGGTACGTCCGGAACCAACTGCAACGCATGATTGATTTCACCTTTGTCAGTTTCCTTTTGCACTAAAAGACCCGCCAGCTGACTTGAACCTGCCGCCACGATTCCGGCAGACAAGAACGGAGACTTCGATCCCCAGCCTGAACCTGTCAGAACATTCGTACGTCCATAGGCGGCACATGTCGCCGTCGTGTCACTGAGACGCTTGAACTGCCAGCAGTTGTGAACTGTGTTTCCGTCCAAAATCAAAATCTCGCCGTCATTTCCGACCGCACCGGTCACCCCGGCAGGGACACGGATATTCAAGGTCTGCGCTGGCCATCCCCATGAATCCGGAATTTTCACCGCAACCAAAGGATCCGTCGACTTGGCCTGAATGACCGCTGGCGAGTACTGACTCCAGTTCACCCAATAGTTTCCACCTGACGGAGCGGGCCATGCCAATTTTTTGTAAGTCGCACCGGCTTTCACCGGAGTATTCCAGGACGAAGCCGCGGCGAAAGGACGATCACCCAAATTGAAAGTAACCACCGCTGGAGCAATCGTCAGATAATTCAAATTGAACGCGCCAGATACACCCGTGATCACCACTCGCAGACGATGGTTACCCGCCGGCAAATTGACGACCTTACTGTTGACGTTCGTATAAGTGTAGAAGCTTCCGGTCACCGGAGCGGTGATATTTCCCGTGATATCCACCCCGTCCACTTCGTAACGGAATGTCCCGCCCGATTTATTCGAAGAAACACGAGACGAAATCACAAAAGATCCAGCCGTCGGAACGTAGATCGAGTAATTTAAGAACTCGCCCAAATCCATATCGGAAACCGTGTAGCCGCTGGCATCACCCGTCGTCTCGATGTCGACATCGGATGTGTCGGTTCGATACGAAGATCCACCTTGATTGCCAGCCACAGTCTCTTTGAAGGCCACATTCCATCCGCCACGGTCAAAGTTTTCAGCCTGAATGGTGACCGCCGCTGTTGAGATCACCGGTGCCGTTCCCGAATAAGGAGAGGATGCGGCCGCCACGGGTTCGATTTTAAATTTCTGGGCGCAAGACGTGTTGGCCGTGTATTGCTCGAGCGGAGTTCCCGCCGTCGTCAATCCGCCTTTCACATCCAGATTTTTTCCGCTGTGCTTGGCTTGCAAGGTGTAGATGGCATTGCCGACATTGGAAAGCTTGAAAAGCTGATTGGTGCCACCGTTATCCGAATGCTGCATCAGCAAAGCGCCATCCGCCGTCGATGCGCCCGAAACATCTAAAAGCTGCTGCGAGTGCTGAGCCATGATTTTATAGGCATCACCACTGAGAGTGAATTTGAAGGTCTGCGCCGAAGCTTGAGCTTTCGCGGCCAATACAATAGGCGCGTTCTGCGCAAGACTTCCACCTGAAACCTGCATGGCCATATCACCATTTCCGCAAGTCGATAGAATCTTATAAGTTGCCCCCGATACAATCTGTGCGTGAGCAGCTTCGGCCCAACCGACCATCAAAAGAAGCGCCGTGACCATGTGTTTTCCAATTTTCACTTATACCCCCGATTTTTTTTGATCTCCCAAAATCCCCAAGACTGGTTTTGCAAGGCAGAAGCCGTGCGAACTGTGCCCATGTTCGTTTTGAGACTGTGAAATTGCTGAACTTCGACGGACGATTGTGTCGCAAAATTTTGCTAGCTCACCAGATTTACAAACAATTCTGCAGAAATTGCCTAACTCGTGGTGATGTCCGCCTTGTCGACATATGTATTTGATTGAGTTCAGTTTATTCTGTCCCGGTCTGAGACATCAACCTTTGTATCCGTATTCTCACAATGAGACCCGGTTTTTTGCGATCAAACATAAATTGAGATGGGGCGATTTCACCCACGCTTTGCGCAGTCAAGACTCTTCCGTGCATGAATTTTCACTCTGAAGAATGGACTGTCCTTTGCAATCTCGCAAATGAAGACGAGGTCGTAAAAAATGTCAGATACGAAAAGGGCCCATCTGATCGCAAATTCGAAATCAGGAAAAGGCAAAGGCGCGACTTTAGCAGAGCTCGCCCAAAAAATTTGCCACGAGCTGGATTGGGAATTGATTCATCATAAAACCGAAACCCCGGACGATCTCGCCAAACAAAGCAAGCTCGCCGTTTCGGAAGCCATGAATGATGGCGGCCTGGTGATCGCGGCTGGTGGCGATGGCACGATTCGCGGCGTGGCCCAAGCGGCCTACGGAAAGCCCGTGCGCTTTGCCGTGGTTCCGTGCGGGACATTTAATTTTTTTGCCCGCACCCATCATATTCCCGAAGACCCCGAACAGGCTTTCCGCTTGGCATTAACAAACGAGGCCAGGCCGGTTCGCCTGGGCGCCGTGAACAATAATGTTTTTCTGATTAATGCAAGTCTGGGGTTGTACGCCAAATCGATTCGCGAGCGCGAATCTCGCACCAGCCGCTTTGGTCGCAATCGCTGGGTGGTGATCCTTTCCACCATCTACAGCATGTTCAGCGATCACCGTCTGCTGAAGGTCGATCTGGTCGAAGGGCAAACCAAAACCACTTTGAAAACACCGATGATTTTTATCGGCAACAACGCCTTGCAATTGCGGGATCTAGCTTTGAAAGTTGTGCGCTGCTTGAATGCCGATGCCTTGGGCGTGATCATGCTAAAGCCTTTAAGAAAACTAGAGCTTTTCCGCGTGCTGCTACGGGGGATTTTTAAAACTTTAGAAAAAGATGAAAAGCTGGATACCTTCTGTGTTGACGAGCTCACCATTCACACGCGCAAGCCCATCAACGAGGTCGCCCTGGACGGAGAAATCATTCATGTTCCCTCTCCGCTTCGCGTTCATGCCTTGCCCGGGGCTTTGAATCTGGTTCTTCCTTCACCCGCCGGTCCTGGCACTTCTCTGCCCGTCGACTTGATCAGTGGCAGTGGTGTCACGGCATGAGCCTGCTTCGAATTGCACACCTTTCTGATCCGCACTTCGGCACCATTCTTCCCGGCGTGCGCGAAGGATTGGTTCGAACTTTGAAACAGATCCAGCCGGATTTGATTTTGCTCACGGGCGATATCACTCAGCGCGCGCGTCGCTCGCAATTTCGGGCCGCCAAAGATTTCACGGACGAGCTTTCGCCGATTCCGTTTATCGCGGTTCCTGGCAATCATGACATTCCGCTCTTGAATGTTTTCACGCGCGTTTTCAATCCGTATTGGGGATTTAAAAATCTCTTCAAAGATCAGCTTGAAAAGGATTTCTTTCATGGCGATATCGTGGTGACAGGATTGAATTCGACCAGCAAATGGCGCCACGTTCAGGGGGCCTTCGACCTGCCCCGCCTACAAAAAAGATTGAAGGCGAAGCGCCCGGCGGCAGTCATTCATATCGCGGCTTTTCACCATCCGATGGACTGCCGAAAAGAAACGGATGTTAAAAATCTTTTAAAGCACAACGATCGGGTGATCCATTTGCTCGAAGAGGCCCAAGTCGATTTGATCGTGGGCGGACATATTCACGATCCTTCGGTGACTTTGTCCAAAGAGCGCTATCCAAAAGTGAAACGCAATATGATTATTGCGGTTGCGGGCACCTGCCTGTCCTGGCGGACCCGCCCGGGGGCACCGAACTCCTTCAATCTGATCGAGGTCGACACCTCCCGAAAACAAAGTCCGCAAATCGCGATCACCCGCTTCGATCAGCGCCTAGATCTCAGCTTCACCGCGGAAAGTTCGCGCAGCTTCTGGCGCCACGCCAATTCGGGTTGGTCATGAACACGAAAGCTTTGGCTGACATCTAGGACCGCTGACTGAGCGCCAGCAACACTGCAAACACAAGCAGCGCGATTCCGCTGGCCGCTTCCAAGGCTTGGCGAACCGTTTTTTTGCTGAGCCAGTCGCGAAAGCCATGTACAAATCGTGCAATCAAATAAAGATACACAAAGCTGAGCCCGATATGAATGCTTGCAAGCACCAAAGATTGCAACAGGACGTGCGCAGTCGAATCTACAAACTGTGGCAGCACCGTCAGATAGAAAAGTGCGGTCTTGGGATTCAGGACATTCGATAGCAATCCCTGCCGGAAATTGGCTGCCGCTTTCCAGCCGCTGGGCTTGACAAGTGCAGATGCCGAGGCCGCACTCGAACCTTGTATCGACTCGGGCAGACTCGCCACGGGGACGGTCGTCGTCAGTGCTTCGTACAAAGATCGAAGACCCAAGTAGCCTAGATAAAGCGCGCCCAGAATTTTCACCACCGAAAATGCTTGGGGTGACTGTTTCAAAATCAAACTCAATCCCAAGGCCGATAGGCAGGCATGCACCAAAAGTCCCGCGCAGATGCCGACCGTCGTGATGGTGGCGCCTTTCAGTCCGGATTTCAACGAGCTATTCAGCACAAGAATCGTATCCGCCCCCGGTGTCAGTGTCAGGATCACACAGAAGATGATATAAGCTTCAAGACTGGGGGTCATGTTTTCCTTGCAACTGGTGTCGGGATAAACATCACATAGTTAAACCGCTTCATCACTTCCGGATCCGTAAATGCAAAGTAAGTGAAGATGTAGCTAAAAAACAGAATCAAGCCCGCACACAAGAAAAGTGTTTTGGATTCACGCCTGACGTTCTTCATGTTTTTGCACCCTTTTTTGGACTGTTTTCAAATTTCGGCACCTGGAATCTGATACTTGATCTCTTGGATCTAGCCCGCACCCGTCTCAGTCGATACAGAAACTGATTGAAAGATTTCAGGTACCTCTCGCGCTCTGCATACCCAAGCTCTCGCTGAATATGATTGCCTTCGAAGTATCCTTTTAGCCCTAGCTCTTCAAGTTTGCTGGTCAGGACTCGGGTGAATGCTAAGCCATCCCAAAACTTGCCGAACTTGTTTCCTTTTTTGGCTCCCGTGATCTGACGAGCGAGGTTTCCTGAGAAGCTTCGCAGAAACTGTCCCATTCGTTTTGGGTCATTGAATCTTACCTTGAGATGCAAATGATTTCCCATATTCACCCAATCCAAGATCTCGATAAAAAACTTCTTTGACGTCTTCCTTAGAAGAGCCCCGACGAGCTGCCTATGCCGGTAAAACGAAAGCTTTCCCTTGGCCTTTGAGGATTTAAAAGTCACATGCGTCACTTTGCCGGGGATCAGCGGCCGCTTCACTTTACGTCGTTTCTTTAGCGACACTCCACCATGGGTGTAGCGCTTGATATGACGAAGATCCGTTTTGGAAAGTAAAGACATCTGTTGCATTCGGGGCAATGTAATTTCATTCGCATAAACGGTCAATAATTATCTCACAACAGCTCATGATTTCTTGAACAAATTTGACGAGTTAGATGCGGACGCTTCTGCAAGCCCACCTTGCTTCCCGTCACTTGAGAATCAGGGCTCCGTATTCAGCGCTACGTATCCCGATTTCAGTATTCGACATTCAGAACTCCGAATACCTCTCACAAGAGTCGTCCTCTCGTTCAATTATTCTTTCTTAGCTCCAGCATGCAACCCGCCTCCCGCCCCCGCCTCTCGCCACCTCCCCACCACCCCCTGTCCGAACTCCCGCCTCCCCTCCACGCCTCCGTCCTCCGAATCCTACCCCTGTCCCGCCCCCTCTTCCGCCGCCTAGCAGCTTTGGGAAGGCGTTGCTCTTGGGCCGGAAATTCCTCTACAATATTCTGATGAATAAAAAGATTATCGCCGCCCTTGTCGGGGCCGGCCTGATCACAGTTGTTGGCGTTTTCTTCTTTCTGAAAAATCGGACGGAACCCGATGCTCAGGATCCTTCTCAGTTCGGGAGCGAGGCCGCCGCTGAAAATGCCGAATTCGATTCGGCTTTCTCGAATCCGCCTCAAGAACTGAAATTCAATCAACAGCTTCTGATTGAGCTCGATGCGATCTCGGTCGATGGCGGAGCTTTCTTAAAGGTTCCCTGCACTCCGGACGGCACCACCTTCGCTTTGCTGAAATGGGGAAATACGACGGCCGAAATGATCTGTCGCGACGATTATCTCGGCGGCATCGAGCTTCGTTTCAAAGGAAAATCGGGCGAGGATCTACAGCACACGCTGGCTCAAAGTGACGGCGATGCGGGCGAAAGCTGGGATATGCGAAGCCTGGTGGTGCGCACGGAAAATGGCGGACTGAAAATCGAAACCCTGTCTTTCAAAACCACCGAAGAACAAGAAGGAACCACCAATGGTCCGATCACCTGCTCTTCACGCAAATTCGCCGTCAGCTGGAACGACTCGGAAAAAAATTTCGTCAGTGCCGATTTCAGCGGCGCGATGAAAGAAGAGCTCTTCAATCCGCCCAGCCAACTTCTGCAAATCTGCCAAGATGGCCATGGCAAATGGCAAGACGGATTGAAACAGCAGAATTAACTCCTGAACGAACCAGACTTTAAATCTTCGACATATCGATCACGAAGCGATAGCGAACATCGCTTTTGACCACGCGTTCGTAGGCTTGATTGACCTGTTCGGGAGAAATGGTTTCGATCTCGGGCATGATCTCGTGCTTGCCGCAGAAATCTAGCATCTCTTGCGTTTCCTTGATCGAGCCCATCAGCGAGCCCGCATAACTTCGGCGCTTCATGACCAGCGGAAACGGATGAATCGACAACGGTTTCTCTGGCAGACCCACAACCACCAACGACCCATCGACCTTCAGCAAGCCAAAGTAATCACCCATATTGATCTCGGCCGAAATCGTGTTGATGATCAAATCAAAATTTTCGGCAAGTCTTTCGAACACGGATGCATCCTTGGTCGAAACAAAGTGATGCGCCCCCATCTTCAGTGCATCTTCTTTTTTCTTGTCCGAGTGGCTGAGCACCGTGACCTCGGCGCCCAAAGCACGTGCGATTTTAACACCCATGTGCCCCAAGCCCCCCAAGCCCATGATCGCAACTTTCTTGCCCGGGCCCGCCTTCCAATGCATCAGTGGCGAGTACAACGTAATCCCAGCGCAAAGCAAAGGCGCCGCTTTGTCTAAAGGCAAAGATTTTGGAATTCTCAAAACATAGTTTTCGTCGACGACGATCACGTCCGAATACCCACCTTGGGTTTTTGTTTTTCCATCTTGTTCGAAGCTATTGTAAGTGCCGCTCATACCCTTATCGCAGTACTGCTCGAGATCCGCTTCGCAGTGAGCACACTCACGGCAAGAATCGACAAAGCAGCCGACCCCGACATGGTCGCCAACTTTGTACTGGCTCACTTTCGATCCGACGGCGCGCACGACACCGGCGATTTCGTGTCCCGGCACCACCGGATACATCGCCGCCCCCCATTCGCTTCGAACCGTGTGAATATCCGAATGGCAGATGCCGCAAAATTTAATATCGATCACGACGTCATGATCTTTGGGATCCCGACGCTGAAATGAAAATGGAGCCAGGGGTTCTTTGGCAGAATGAGCCGCAATGCCCTTCGCTTGAATCATGATTGTCCTCCTTCAAAGACGAAAGCTTATGAAACCCGAGCTTCCGGAAAAAGAACAGCAACTTTCAAGACAGCGCAATTTGTCGTCGCAGGACCGCGAATCTTTTCCTGTCGTCGCTTGATAAGCACTGGGGCAGTTTTTCCCTGTTCTCTCCCATTTTCACACTGTCTGTGCTGCGAAATCGCAATGGTCAAAGCCGCTTCGGGGTCTGCTTTTTGCTCTTCACCAAAAAGTCGGGAGGAAACAAACCATGAGATTTTTCACCACTCAAGATAACACGCGGATCTTTTATAAAGACATCGGCGAAGGCGCTCCGGTGATTTTGATTCACGGCTGGCCGCTGAGCGCCGATATGTGGGAAGAGCAGTCGCTCGTCCTTTTGCAATCGGGCTACCGTGTGATCTCTTACGATCGCCGCGGCTTCGGGCGATCCGAGCAGCCAGCGAAGGGTTACGATTACGATACATTCGCCAACGACCTGAATGATCTGATCACGCATCTGGAACTGGATAAAGTTTCGCTGATCGGGTTTTCAATGGGCGGAGGCGAAGTCGCCAGATATCTAGGCCGCTACGGCAGCCAGCGCATCACCAGCGTCTCTTTGATTTCTGCCATCACGCCGATGGTCATGCAAACCATGGAAAATCCAAACGGAGTGCCTGAGGCGAAGTTGGAAGACATCAAAGACGGCATTCGCAAAGACCGCTTCTCGTTCTTTCATTCATTCTTCAAAGACTTTTATGGGATCTCCATGCTCAGTCAGCCAACTTCGGATCGCACATTGGCTTGGGCCGAAATGGTGGCATCGCAGGCCTCATTGAAAGCGACTTTGGATTGCGTCGATGCTTTCGGCCGCACCAGCTTTTTTGCCGACATGAAATCTTTCGATATTCCAACATTGATCATCCATGGCTCGGCTGACAAAACAGTGCCGATCGATGCAACGGCAGCGCAAGCCGCAAAACTGATTCCGCAAGCGACTTACAAAGTCTATGACGGCGCGGCTCACGGCTTGAACATCACGCACAAGGAAATGCTGAACGAAGACTTGCTGGATTTCTTAAGCTTACACACCGCTGGAATGGCAAGCTTTGCTTCCAGCCGTCGGATGGCGGCCCAGCGCCCGGATCCGATGGTGACTCCGCTTCCAATTCCGCATTAGCAGGGAATTTAGCCTTTAGCCGCCGCCAACTTCGCTACCGGCCGGGATCGCCGCCGGTGGCGTACTCACGCGCGCCGGACCATCTGGATTTTCAAGCTGCTGCTCAGTTTCAGCTGTTGGATTTTGCTGCAAAGTCAAACGGCACTCGCCCCATTCATACCGGCCCGTGATCATGGCGCCGAAGGGACCAGACGAAAATTCGATTTTCAATTGATGATCCTTTTTGAATTTTGCGTCGACGATTTTCATATCCTGAGATCCGTCGGCCGTGCGGAAACGAATGGCGGATTGATAGTCATCCACCGCGCCAAAAGATTTCATACCTGTCATATTCAAAGTCTGCACTTCGGCATCGGCGGCACCAGGCTGACCTTTGGTGAAAGTGGCCATCATCAGGTGCTTATCTCGGCGGCTGATTTCAAACCGGGCATCAATGGTGCGGCTGAATTGATGAACCATCACCTGCTTGCAAGTTCCAGTATAGACCTGGTTCGCAGCAAAAGAGACGGAAGACAAAGTCATCATCGTCAAGGTCGCGGCTAACTTCAACATTTGATACCTCCAAAGTGAATCCAAATTTGCAAAGCTTTGGCCACGGTCAGAGGCAATCTATTGAGTATGATAAAAAATCGCTGTCAAAATCTTAGACGCTGGGACCACCGAAGGCCCCTTCCACTCTTATTTTTTGAGCTCGACTACCACCGGACAGTGATCAGATCCGTAGACCTCGTTGCGGTGATATGAATCTTTCAGACGATCTTTAAACTCTTCATTCGCCATGAAATAGTCCAAGCGCCAACCTACATTTTTCTCTCTCACTCCGGGACGATAGCTCCACCAGGTATAATGCCCGCCCTCGGGCTGAAATTGGCGGAAGGCATCGACGTAGCCTTTGGCGATAAATTGGCTCATCCACGCCCGCTCTTCCGGCAAGAAGCCCGCGTTTTTCTGATTGGATTTTGGATTTTTCAAATCGATTTCGGTGTGGGCGATATTCCAATCCGCACACATGATCACGTTTTCGCCTTTTTTACGAAGGGACTGCGCCGTTTTTAAAAATTTCTCGCAGAAGGCCAGCTTGTACGGAAGTCTGGCGTGATCACGCTGACTGTTTGGAAAGTACGAGTTGATCAGCGTGAACTTTGGATATTTCACGATCATCACCCGGCCTTCGTTATCGAAATTAGGATCTCCGAGCCCCAGCTGCACGTCGATCGGCTCTTTTTTACTGAAGACGGCCGTGCCACTGTAACCAGGTTTTTCGGCCGGGTTCCAGATCGCGTGGTATTTCAAAGGATTTTGGAATTCCGCTTCCAATTGCTCGGGACGAGCTTTGATTTCTTGCACGCAGACGATGTCGGCGTTTTCTTTTTCAAACCATTTCAGGAATCCGCCCTTACCGCAGGCGCGGATGCCGTTCACATTCCAGCTGACTAATTTCATAGGGGATCATTTTAAAATCCCCGGTCTGTAAAGCCAAGCGGATTGTCGCCTGGCTTGCGCACTGCCAATTATTTGCAGCGCTCCCATGCCAAGCGGAACGAAAATCCGCCGTACAGATCCACGTCGGCCGAATCGATCTGCAAATAAGCCTCTTGCCCGGTTGGATTTTGCACCTGCACGGAAGAATCAAAAATATAATTCAAAGCCGCAACCCCACCGCAAGACACCCAGTCGCCCTTGGTCGTCGCCCGTGAAATCAGCAGATTGTCTTCAAGCGGGCCCCGCACCTGATCACGGCCTTCGTCGATCACCCGCACGATTTTTGAAATTTGCTGAGTGATCTTGGTCGAAACCGTCGCCACGGCTCCTTGCGGAAGAGAGGCGCCCCCACGGTAATCAATCCCGACGACCCGCAGGCGGTAATTTTTCGGATACCAAAGCATAAAGCGGACCTGGCAGTTGGTATTTAAAAGGGGGCTGGCGCCCTGTACAGTGTAACGATCAAACAAGATCGAGACGGCCGAAGCATTCGGTGCCAAGGTCCACTGCACGCTTCCGGCAGGACAGCCGGGTCCTTTGCTGGACATAGAATCAATTCGCACCCCTTGCGGAACATCCTGCGCATAAGTCTCGATGGTCAAAAGGCTTAAAACCAATACAACAAAGCTCAAAGCAAATCGGCGGTTCATTCAGTCCCCCTATGACACTGGTGTGTCTGACTGCAGGGATGCATTTCAATTTCTGGACCACATCGAATTCAGCCGCATTATGGACTGAGTTCGGGCGATAAGATCGCTTTTGATTCTTCTTCGCGTTTGGCGTTGATCATCAAAAGAAGTTCGGCGGCAGCTTTGGCGTCGGACAAAGCCCGGTGATGCTGCTCAAGCGGTATGCCGAAATGTTCGGTTAGATTTCCTAAGCTGTAAGAAGCAAGACCCGGAAAGTTTTTTCGCATGCTGCTGACTGTGCAGACTGTGGGGCGGACGTAGGTGCGATCCAAACGCTGATACTCTTTTTGAATAAAGCTGTAATCAAAGCGCGCATTGTGAGCGACGAAGATGCAACCCTTGGTGAATTCGTCAAAGCGATCGGCGACATCTTCGAATCTGGGTGCGCCCTTGACCATCTCGTTGGTGATACCGGTGATCCCAGTGATGTTGGAAGGAATGGGCCGCCCCGGGTTGATGAGGGTTTGGTATTCTTCGATCACTTGACCGGCCTGGATTTTCACGGCGCCGATTTCGGTGATGCGATGAAAATTGGCGGTGCCACCCGTGGTCTCAAGATCGACGACGACGTAGATTTGATTGGGATCGACTTCCCAGCGAACCCGCAGGACTTCAACTTCATACCTTGCATCCGACAGTATTTTGATTTTTGAAAGCTGATTGGATCTCAGCACGTCACCTTCGGCTTTGACTTCGATAAATCGAGCCACTCCGTTTTGAATCAACAGCAGATCCGGAAATCCGCTGTGAAATAGATGATACGCTTTGGCCATCTGCCGAAGGATCATCGCCAGATCCTTTTCGGTCGAAGCACGCAAGAATTCTAGAACCATCTCGGCCAAGTCGTTTTGCCAAACAAAAATATCGTTCAACGTGCCCATGTGCTTTGTCACGGTTTTCAGAATCTCGAGCTCGGCTTTCTTTCCCTGCTTCAGCATAGCAAGCTTTGCTTCGATCGCGGTTTCGTGTTTTTTGTAAAATTCGGGACCAATCAAGTCTGCCGGCGAGCGCTCAAAAGGATTGAAGATCGCGGTGTTTTCACTTTCATAAAGCTCGCTCCAGAACAAAAGCCCGAACAAGGCATTCCACAGATAGTTTTCGGTGAAATAAGCTTTGTCCCCGCGCGATTCAAAATGTGCCGCCACACCCATTTCGGGTTTCTTGAAATAGGCATCGCTTAATGGCATCTCGCGCGAATTCATCAGAAGCTCGGTCAAAGCCCCGCGTTTTTGTGACTGAAATTTACGAGCCTGAAAGTCTTCGGCAAAAAGAAGTTCTTCTTCGCTGACCGGATCATCGACGATGGCTTCAAGAATCGCTTTCGCTTCATCTTTGCGATCGATCTTAAACAGCATGCGGGCCAATCTTTCGCGCGCCGGATGCTGACGGCACGAAGCCCAGGCCTTTTTCGCTAGATCCGGATCGGATTCTTCAAGCAGACGGCCCAGATCAAACAGCAATTGATGTTTTAAAAGATCCGTCGATGCTGGCAGCGTGTTTTGCGCCAAGGCCGCATCGATCCACTGGTCATAGTCTTCTTCGCAGTCTTCTTCGTTTAATTGCTGCAGGCGTTTGGAAAACCAGAACTCATTTTTCGCAAGCTGCAAGCTTTCAAACCGCGGACGAAACTCTGTCCGGAAATTGCTGGCCTGCCGAATACCCAAATCACGAAGCGTGTAAAGATTAAGGCCGCTTTGGATTTTTCCGAAATACAGAAAAAGAAGATATTGCAGCTCTTCTTGACGGCTTGGCAAAACCAAATCGCCCGCCGTTGGCAACAGCGAAAGCATCAGCACATCGATGCTGGTCATTGCAAGGTTCGAGAGCTCATCGCGCGCAATCGACGCCGGCGTCTCGACACCCGCCGCCTTCAGCCATTTTCGAAGTTCGGGCTTGGTGAGATAATCAAAAAGAAGTTCTTTCTCGGCTTCCACAATGTTTTCGGCAAAGCCATTGGCTTTGAGTTCCTGCAAAGCCACTTGGGGCGCTTCGATTTCTTTGTACTTGGAAAATTCTTTGGCGCTAAAAACCTGCGCTTTTCGATTGATCATGCGCACATAAACGCACTGAGCATCCTCGGACAGAGACAAGAAGTCTTCAAGAAAGGCTTTGTGCTCGGCTTCAAAACACGATTGATAATGCGTCTCTAAGAACTGCAAGAATTCAAAAAAATGAGTCAGATAATATTTTGCAGGCAAGACTGGCAAAGCCATCGTTTAAGCTTCGATGTTCTTGCTGAGCCACGTTTCAAGTTCGATCAAACCTGGTGTCAGCTCGGCATGCTTGTCATGCATGGCTTCGATCGCTTTGCGAATTGCGCTGACCGTGTAGGGCTGACCTTTCAGCGACAAGGTCAAATCGTCGATCAATGTCGGATACAGACTGTCAGTGAAAATCTGCAGGTCTTTGATGCGCGCTTCTTCGACTTGGAATTGGAAATCGAAAAATCCTAAACTCAAGTACTCTTCCATTTTGTGACTGAATTGCAACGTGTTTCCGTACAGCCATGAAAACGAGCTGAGACTTTCATACTGCGCTTTCAGTTCTGGAAGCTTCTGAAGGCTCGCCATCGACAAAGTTTCCACGGACGCTTTCGTCCCATAAAAGTTTTCGAAACTTTTCACAGTTTTTTCGACCATCATATCGTGCTTCAGATTTGGCGAGACTTCATTCAAGTTGGTCACGCGGGCACGAACCGATTCTTTGCCTTTGGCTTTCAGTTTTTTTGGATTCGGCGTCAGGTACTGACCCAGTCTTGTCAGATCCGCATGCAAAAGCAAAGTGCCGTGATGGAAAGCCCGATCGCGTTTCTCACGATAAGCACTGCCGCTGAATTTTCGCGGACCATCTGCAAATGGAATCGTCAGATCATTGCGGCCCGAAGCTTCACCCACGACACCGAACTCTTTCAAAGCATTTAGAATGACCGCCACATTGTTGTCGCGACGATAGTTTTCACGCGGAGACAAGAACGTGAAGTTGGTGTTTCCCAGATCATGAAAGACAGCCCCACCACCCGTGGTTCGACGAGCCAGATGAACTCCATCTTCTTTCATCTTCGCAAGATTGCACTCGGACCAAGGGTTTTGATTGCGGCCAATGACCACCGTCTCTTCATTGCGCCACAAAAACAAAACCTGCATCGAAGGATCTAGATTGTGAAAGATCCACTCTTCCGTCGCCAAATTTAAGTAAGGATTGAATGTATCCGAAAGCAGAACTTTAAGATGAGGAGTCGATGGCTGGTGAGTCATAGCCATCTGGTATACATGCAGCTTTTGGGGATTCCAATAGACAAAAATCACTGCTGCACCAAGACCGTTAACGGAACATCAATCCGTTAAAATACAAGGCAGCTTATGTGTAGCGCCAAAGCTCTACTTTTGAGCGTGCACAACCGTCGTTTGCGCCAGATCCACAACATTTGCCAGTTGAGCAAAACCTGCCCAAGCAAAAAGAGCTGCGATAAAGACCATACGACCCAGGGTTTTCCATTGAGTGTTTTCCATACCACTCCCTATTTCAATTCTTGGACTGGCGAAAAGGGTCTATATTGCGTTTTAGATCAAATTCTTTGAAGTAGACCCGAAAATGAGTTGCAACCGTCAAGGCCTTCAACACCCCCCTTTTACTTTCGCTTTTAAATCCAACCTATTTCCCACTTTGATAGGGATTGCCCCTAGGACGTGGCAAAGGCAGCAACCATGAGATCCCAGAAGGCTTTTTTGCGTTTGTCGATCAGGGTTTGTTCGTGGCAGATCAGATAAAGATCCTGTGGCTTTTTATCTTTCACCAGAATTTGCAGCTGGCCTTTTTCGACGGCTTTCTTGGCACTGGAAAGTGGAATGGTCGCCATCATTTCGGGATGGCTTCGCAAAAGCTCGATGATCTCGAGGTGCGAGTTGATCGAGAGCCCCATCTGCACTTTTCGTCTTTCGCTTTTACTGAAGTTTCGCTCTAAAAAACCTTCGAGATAGGGATCTTTCTCGCGATAGCCAATAACAGAATAGCTTTGCGATTCTCGCCACTTTTTTGCCATCTTGACATCCGCGACAAGCACCGGCGTGTCTTGAATCACCGGCCGGGAAAGAATCGACTTTCGTTCACCCACACGATAGGTGAAACCGAAATCCAAAAGCCCTGCCAAGACGGCTTCGTTGATATTCAGCGAAGGCATCAAGGTGAAATGCAACTGAAGTTTCGGATGGTCCTCTAGAATTTCTTTCAGCCTGGGGAAAAGAAGAAGCTGGCCGGCTTCGAACATACTCGCCATCCGGATCACACCTGCGGCCTCGTTTCCGATCTCTTGCTCGAAAAGCACGCGCTTCATTTCGTCGATCAAAGGGCGAAGACGCTGTTTCAAAAGCTTTCCTTGCTCAGAAAGAGCGACCTTCTTCTTGCTGCGAATAAAAAGTGGGTACCCCAGTGAATGTTCTAGCACCTTGATCTGTCTGGAAACCACCGGCTGAGCGGTATTCAGAACCCGCGCAGTTTGACTGAAGCTTAAGTTTTCCGACAGGATGGCAAAGGTTTCAAGATAGTTCCAGTTGAGCATGCTCACCTTTTTATATATCAATTTTAGATATAAAAGATCTTTTTATAATATTATCATTTATATAACGCTTCAAGTAAAAACCATCTCGATTTCAATCACCAATCAGGTGTCACCCTTCGACACCAATCAAAAAGGAGTTTTTATGAACAAACAAGTCTTCGGAAGCGTATTGGCAATGACAGCCGGAATGGCAAGTCAGATGGCCGTGATCAGCCCAGCCTATGCGAAAGCCCAAGATAAGGCAGAAGCAAAATTTGCAAAAGAGTTTAGCCTGAAATTGAATGCACGCGCACGTGCGGCTGATGAAAATGGAGTTTTACATGAAGGCTCTATCTATCTGGATATTTACCAAGAGGAAGTCAAAAATCCAAGCGGCACTAATCTTTTAACTGGAGAAATGTCAGGTCGCTTCTACTTTGCTAGCGAAGACAAGACTCTTTACGTCGAGCTTGCAGGCGAAGACGGAGACATTTTATTGGACCTGGTGGACCGCTCAGATTCTCGTCGCACTTATCAAGTGTATGGTTGCAGCTCATCTCTCACTCAGTGTGTGGGTGACAGCTTCCAGGTGTTCTTTGAAGACTGGCAGGTTTCAATGAATCTGAACTTCAGTCATTCAAATAAAGTCGAAGTTCAAAGCACCATTCGAGTTTATGACCAAACCGGCGCTTTTGTCGAAAAGTCAGATTGGCTCAGTTCGGTTTCGGACATGCCAATGACTTTGCAGCCGGCACAAAAATAATCCAATGAAACTGCTCGCAGCTCTTCGCAACAGTCTGATCGAGTCTCAAACGCAAGAGATCCAAGATCTTCTGCGTGAGATCGACCGTCTTCGCGAACGCTGCGAGACGCTTTCACCCGAGCAGTTTCAAATGGGTTTGCAAAAACTGGCTCCGCTTCGGGTTCGCTCTTCGGGAACTTTACGGGGTGGAGCTCATCAAGCGTGGATCGACGCGAACTCTTATGTTTCACTGAAAATGCAAGAAGGCTGCTCTCTTGATTGGCAGCAAATTCTTCATCTCAATCATCTTTTCACCGCTCGTGATCCGAGACACCTCATTCGCACTCAGGAAATTTATATCGGACCTTTTCAAGCTTGTCAGGCATCCAAACTGGAATCGACCTTGCAGCTTTTCCAAGAGGAAATTCTGAACCGTCACACGGCACGCTTGGCGCCTTTGCAGGCCGCCCTTCTTCAGTACTGGCTTGTGAGCATTCATCCTTTTTGGGATGCCAATGGCCGCACTTCGATTTTGGCATCGGATTGGGTTTTAGCAAGCGGCGGCTACTTGCCTCAGTGCTTCGAAAAATCCACGGACGCGGTTGTCGGTTTTTTTGATGGAAAGTTCGAGCAAGCCCATGCGACCCGCGGGCTGACCAAGATTTTGATAAATATCCGCCGTAGCTATGAGATTTGTCTCTCTGCTGCGCCGTGAAGACTTCTGTACTTATCAAGCCTTTGTGATCTAGCCTAGATCACATGTCGAAAACAGCTGCCACCGCCAAAAAACGCCTTCGTGATTTTGCCACAGACAAGAACGCCCAAATCGCCCGCTGGTTCTTCAAAACTGGCAAAGGCGGCTACAGCGAACATGATCGCTTTATCGGCGTCAAAGTCCCAAACACCCGTCTTGTCGCAAAAGAATTTTTGGATCTTCCGCTTTCGCAAATTCAAATTCTTTTCAAATCCAAAATTCACGAAGAACGCCTGCTGGCTTTGGTCATTCTGGTTCTACGCTCGAAAAAAGCAAACCCGAAAACTTTGGCAATGCTTTATCAGTTTTATACCAAAAATATTCAACACGTGAACAACTGGGACTTGGTCGATTTATCCGCCGAGCATGTGATGGGTCGGCATCTTTTTCGGCAGCCACGCAAACATGTCGAAAAGATTTTGCGTAAGCTGGCCCTATCTTCTGATCTTTGGAAAAAGCGCATCAGCATTCTGACCACATTTCATTTTATTCGCGAAAAAGATTTTCAGATGACCTTGCAGATGGCGGATCTACTTCTTGAAGATGAGCATGATTTGATCCACAAAGCGGTCGGCTGGATGCTTCGTGAGGTTGGAAATCGCGATCTGAAAACCGAAGAAAATTTCCTGCGCAGTCGTTATCGGAAAATGCCACGCACCATGCTTCGCTATGCGATCGAAAAGTTTCCCGAAGCAAAGCGCCAGAAATATTTGAAGGGACAGATCTAAATCCTTAGACTTACATCTGGATTGCCCCATTATTTTGCAAAGACAGATTTCTTTACAGCAACTTCATATATGCCGCCTGTCATCTCAAATGAGATTGATTTAAATACCTGGACCTTTAGCTGGCCCGCTGTGCTTGCCTATCAGATATACCGATAGGACATGTATGAAAAAAAGAACCTACGTCAAAATCGCCTGGCGATTGTCCATGCTGATCAACTTTTTGTTGTTATCAGCTTTTGGAATTTTTGCGACGGGGGTCTATCTTTTTGGACAAAATCAAATCGATCAACGTATTCAAGATGTTGCAAATGACAGTCTTGAAATGGCCAACGCAGCATTGACCCAAACCGTTTGGCTTTTCGATAACGGCGAAATGAATAAAATTTCGGAAGCCTTGGTGCAACGAAATCAAGGCGTCATCATTGCCGTTCGCATTCTTTCAAGCTCGAACGAAGTTCTGGTCGATCAAAAGGCAAGCCTCTACGAAGCTCAAAGTTTTGAAGAGCTAGCCAAAATCCAAGAAAACCGCGTTCACGAAAAGCGCTTGGCAAAAAATGGCGAAGAAATCGCCCGAGTTAAAATCATCTTCTCGCCGGCAAAACTGAAAGCGGACTTCTATCGCCAGATGGATCTGCTTTACGTTTTCATCGGCATGCTGGCTTTGCTGTGCTCCGGAATCGTGTTCTGGGGCACGCATCGTTTTTTGGATCCACCACTGAAGGGCTTGGTCAAAGTCGCCGAACAAATTCAGGCCGGCAATTATGAAATCGAAACCGGTTATTGGAAACATGAATTTTCGATTCTCTTTCAAGCCTTTGCGTCGGCTGCGACCGGTATCCAAAAACGCGACCAAGCGTTGAAGAATCACGCCGATGATTTGGAAAGACAAATTATTCAGCGCACCCGCGAGCTGGACGAGCAACGCATGCACATGGTGAATGCCTCCCGCTTGGCGTCGCTGGGCGAAGTCTCGGCCGGTATCGCGCACGAGATCAACAATCCCCTGGCCATCATCCAGGGAAAATCCGAACTTCTGATCCGCAACATGCCCATGGATTCAATTCAGCGCAATCATGTTGAAAAGATCATGCTGATGGTTCGTCGCATGTCGACGATCGTGAAAGGCCTTCGCACCTTCGCCCGCGATGGTTCGAAAGATCCCATGCGCAGTTTCCACCTTGAGCCTTTCATGAACGATCTTCGCGATTTGTGCCAAGCCCGCATGAAGAACTGCGATATCGAGTTCACCATCGACTGTTCGCCGACGATGTATGCCTACGGTCGTGAAGTTCAGATTTCCCAGGTTCTGGTGAATCTGCTGAACAACTCGATCGATGCCCTGCAAGAGCATCCCGAAAAATGGATCCGTCTGGAAGTGCGTGAACGCGGTGGAAGCTTGGTCTTTGCCGTGATCGACAGCGGCCCTGGTATTCGCCCTGAAATTCGTGAAAAGATCATGGAGCCTTTCTTTACCACCAAGCCGATCGGCAAAGGCACGGGGATGGGCCTGTCGATTTCGATCGGCATCTGCCGCGATCATGGCGGAGATCTGCAATACGTAGCGCAAAGCTCTCGCACTCGTTTCGAAGTCAGTCTTCCACTGCCTCCAGGTCGCGTCCAAGCCGCCTGATGCTGCTGCTCCCCGACGTCTCCTTTTCGCCATGACAAGTCAATTGCTGTGATTTAAGGTGGCCGAACTCACTCTGAAGAGGCGGTTTCTGATGGCGAAAAAAGATCTATTTGGTGACGACGTTCAAGCAAACGAAAACGACTTTGGCTCGATGTTCGAGCAAAGCCTGCGCGGTGGAAAAATCAAGCAAGGCGACTCTCTGAAAGGCGAAATCCTGAGCATCGGAAAAGAAACGGTTTACGTTTCGACCGGCACCCCGATCGATGGCCATCTGCCAACGATGGAAATCTTGGATGAGAACAAGCAGCTGAAATTCAAAGTCGGCGATATCATCGACGTCGTTGTTCTGAAAATGCGCGAAAACGAAATCTTTCTTCGCTACAAGCAAGCCAAAGGCGGAACGCAAAATCTTGAAAATCTTGAAGACGCTTTCGATATGGAGCTTCCGGTCGAAGGAAAAGTTTTAGAGATCGTCAAAGGCGGTTACCGCGTCGATGTGTCCGGCAACCGCGCCTTTTGTCCTTTGAGCCAAATCGATCTGCGCCCGCCGCAAGATCAAGAGAGCTTTGTCGGCCGCAAATTTGAGTTCATCATCACCGCTTACGAAAATGGCGGACGCAATATCGTCGTCTCTCGCCGCAAAGTTTTGGAAGCGGGCCAAGCCGAAGAAGAAGGAAGAATGCTGGAGACCGCCCAGGTCGGCGATCTTTATGAAGGCACCATCACGCGCCTGGAAAAATTCGGCGCCTTTGTGCGGTTGGAAAACAATCTGGAAGGCTTGATCCCCGTCTCGGAACTGTCATGGAGCCGCGGTGTTCGCACCGAAGACGTCGTGCAAACCGGCACCCCGGTACGTGTGAAGCTGCTGAAAATCGAAGAGCAAGATGGACGCCTTCGCATGTCGTTCTCGCTGAAACAAGGTGGCGGCGAAAGCGATCCGTGGACGGCCGTGATGGAAAACTATCCCGTCGGCAAAGTGATTGAAGGCACGGTCGAGAAGAAAGAAACCTACGGCTTGTTTGTGAACCTAGGCCCAGCGGTGACGGGCCTTTTGCCGAAATCAAAATGGCGCGATTCGACCGAAGGCGCCCAGTATGAAAATAAAAAGCGCGGCGATAAAATCCAGGTGCAAGTCGATGAAATCAAAATGGACGAGAGAAAAATCTCTTTGGGCCTACCAGGAGACCGCCCCGATGATTCATGGAAACAGCATTCGGGCGGTGCTAAAACCGGCTTCGGAACTTTTGGCGACCTGCTGAAGGACTTTGGCAAAAAGAAGTAACGCTAGCCGACGCTCTCGACATAGCCGGCAAACTTCTTCACCAGCGAGCGCACGCGCTCTTCAACCTTGGGGTCCACCAAGTCGCCTTCAGGTTTAAAAGCTTCGTTCGCTTTTGAAAGTCCATACACCACCGGATAGACATGCGCCTCTAACACCGCAAAGGGCTGTCTGGTGTGCCACAAAGATCTCACTCCGCCCAAGGGACCTGGTGATGCCGCCAGCAGCAGGACCTGACGATCCGTAAAGCAATGCGGCTTCAATCTTGAAAGCCAGTCCACCGTGTTTTTTAAAATCCCTGGGATCGAACCGTTGTATTCGGGGGTCACGACGATCAACGCATCGGCAGATTGAATTGCTTTGTCCAAAGCTTTCACTGTTTCGGGAATGCCCTCACCGGCTTCAATGTCACCGTCATAGACAGGCATCGGATAACTTTTCAGATCCAAATAAGTGACTTCGTGCTTTTGCTCGAGCAGCATCTTTTCGACAACGTGGCCCAATTTCTTATTCCAAGAATCCCGGCGCAGCGAACCCGGCATGATCGCAAATTTCATTGTTTTCCCTTCATGCAAAGAGCCGAACGGCACTGCATGCTTCAAACAATGGCATCGGCACTGACACAAAGTCACGGATGACCAAATGCATTAAGCTTAAGAATCACTTTATCTTCCGTCAAACTTACGCCAGTCTTTCAAACACAAATTTTTTCCATAAGGAGAGACCTATGAAAATGATCGCTACTGCTATTGTTTCTTTGTTCGCTGTTGCTGCTTTGGCAAATGACCCACACGCTCCTGCAGCTGCAGCTGCACCTGCTGCCGCGGCTCCAGCTCCTGCTGCAGCAACTGCAACTAAAGAAACAAAAACAACAACAACAACTAAAACAATGACTAAAGAAGCGAAAGCGACTGCTGAAGATTGCACAAAGCTGACTGGCGAAGCTCAAAAAGCTTGCCAAGCTAAAGCTGCTGCAACAACTCACAAGTAATTGTGAAGCAATCCTTAGATTGCAAAATAAAAAACCCCGCCTCAACAGCGGGGTTTTTTATTTTCCGAAACAAACTTTAGGTCCGCTTTTACAGATATCGAACCGTTTCGATGGTAACAGCCTCCTCACCGGCGGGTTTGCGAATGATCACCTCGTCCCCTTCACTTTTTCCCAACAAGGCTTTTGCGATCGGCGACTTCCACGAGATCTTTCCGTCGCTGGCGTTGCTTTCGTCTTCGCCGACGATTTGATAAGTCGATTCTTTTTCGTCTTCATCCAAAATGGTGACAGTTGCCCCGAACAGAACTTTTTTGCCACTCAATGTTTTGGGGTCGACCACGAAGGCCTTTTCCAAGCGGCCGGTTAAAAAACGCAGACGACTGTCAATTTCACGCAGACGTCTTTTACCGTAAATGTAATCGGCATTTTCCGAGCGATCGCCATTGCTGGCCGCCCACGCGACGGTCTCGACCACCTTTGGTCTTTCGTCATGAAACAATTGCGAATATTCAGCCTTTAATTTGGCCAAGCCTTCGGGCGTGATGTAGTTCTTATTTTGCTCCATGCTGCATTGGTTATCACGGTTCGACAATTCTTGTCATCTTTCGATGGTTTAAATGTGATTTTTCGCTTGAGTCATTTCAATCGAAGCGTAGACTGAGAGATCATGCTTCCTGTTGCTGCGAACCTTAAAGTGCTGTTGTTGAATGCTGAGAACCTTTTTTTACTCTCAGATCAGCCTTTAACACCTGATCATCTGAAGCTGGATCAGATTCGTTGGAATAAACTTTCCACATCTGTTTACGAAAACAAACCGCTCGAAAAAGCAAAAAGTCTGGCGCACCTGATTTTAGAGCAGGATCCGGATATCGTTTTGTTCTGCGAAGTCGGCGGCTTTGAAAGCCTGCAGAACTTCAATCACCTGTTTTTGAAAGACAAGTATTCGCCCGCTTTGATCGAGGGAAATTCAAATCGCAATATCGATGTGGGCTACCTGATCCGCAAAGATATCGGATTTTATTTCGACATCATTTCGAACAAGAACCGCTTGATCAATTATCTTTATCCGCACGAGCGTCAATCGTTGGATAATGGCTATCCCGCGAAGAAAGTCCCAGAAGGCAGTCACAAGTTTTCACGGGACGTGGCCGAGCTGCATCTTTTTCAGCGCGACCGCGAAAAGCCTTTCTTTATTTTCTTGCTCACGCATTTGAAATCGCGGCTGGATCCGGAAGGCATCGATCCCAATGGCTTCGAACGCCGTCAGGCCGAGCTGCAAACCTTGGTCAGCATTTACAAAGAGCTCGACACCAAGTTTCAATCGCAGGTGCCGATCGCCGTCGGTGGTGATTTCAATGGCAATGCCAGCAGCACCAACACGGATATCGAATTTCAAGAGCTTTATAAAACCACACAACTGCGCGATGTCTGCGATTTGGCCAAAATTGCCGCCGAGCATTCGGCGACCTATTACCAAGTGGGCCGCTCTTCGAAAGCGGAAGGCAAGCAGCTGGATTATTGCTTCTTGTCGCCATCGGCACAGGCCCTGCTCGACACGACCTCGGTCCAGGTTTACCGCTATAAGGATCATCTGGGGCAGCCTTTCGATCCACCGACCAATTTGGAAGCCAAGCTGAACTTGCCATCAGATCATTATCCGGTGATTTTCACGTTAAAAAATATCCCGCTGCGCTAGGACATTCTTGAGCTTCTCCTGAAGAATTCTGAATTTGACTGAGTCGCTCAGGCCCTTTACGCTCAAACCACGTCGAGGTACCCGTGTCGGTTCAAAAAGTATTCAATCCCAATTTCGAAGTGAGTGTTGAGGTTCATTACGTCGCTTCTGAATCCAAACCGGAAACGGATTATCATTTTTTTTCCTACAAGATTCGCATCACCAATAAGGGTCGCTCGCAGGCGCAGTTGATGAGTCGTCACTGGGTCATCACCGATGCCTTTGGCCAAGTCGAAGAAGTGCGCGGCCCCGGCGTTGTCGGACAACAGCCCAAAATCGCATCCGGCAAAACTTTCGAATATGAAAGCGCCTGCCCCCTGGCCACCTCAAGCGGCACGATGAAGGGCACCTACCAGATGGTCAACGATGACGGTGAACCATTCGATATCGAAATTCCTGAATTCTATTTGATTGCGCCAACGGCTTTGCACTAGCGCCAAAAACTTTTCGCTTAAATTTTTAAAATTCCGATCAGCTCTGAAATGGCCCGCTTCATGATTTCCAGCGACAGCGATGGCGTTCCTTCGGGCTTACCGACTGTTTGCTCGGGCATATATGGAACGTGCACGAAAAGCACGGGTGTTTGGCGGCCCTTTTCTTTCATCAATTGAAAGGCCTGATAATAAACCGAGTTGCAAACAAAGGCGCCGGCGCTAAAGGAGATTTCAACCGGAAGCTGCATCTTCTGCAAGGCTTGACTCCAGGCTCGAAGCGGCAGCGGATTCATAAAAGCGTCCGGTCCGTTTTCAGCGATCTTTCTTTGCACACGCACATCGCCGTCTTCGTCGGCCGTTTCGGTGTCTTGCAGATTGATGGCCATGCGCTCGAGACAGATTCCTTTGCGATCACCCGCCTGACCCAACATCAAGACAAAATCATACGGAGTCGACACCAGCTGCTTTTGCAAGATCTCCCACGACCGCAGATAGGAAACCGGCAGCACCAGGGTGTCACATTGATTCTCAAAACTGCGCACGATCTCGCCGCTGGGATTGATGGACTCTTTCCGAAAGGGCTCGAAGCCAGTGAGCAAAATTCGTTTCATGGTGCCCGCAGCGAGGTTTCCCATGACGATTTCAAATCCTTCCGCTCGTAAACGTAGCGCTCATGCAGACGGCCTTGGCGCGCAAACCAGAACTCCATACGCAGCGGCAGCAGATGAAAGCCGCCCCAGTTGTTCGGACAAGGAACCGGCTGGCCTTCATACTGGCGATCCAGCTCTTGCACCCGACGTTCCAGGGTTTCGTGATCGGAAATTTTCTGGCTTTGATGGGATGCCCAGGCGCCCAGCTGGCTCAGCCGAGGGCGCGTGTTGAAATAGGCTTCGGATTCAGCCCGGGTCAGCTTTTCAACCGGACCTTCCAAGCGAATTTGCATATCCATCGATGGCCAGTAAAAGAGCAATGCCGCTTTCTTTGTCGCAATTAGATCTTGCCCCTTGGCGCTTTCAAAATTGGTGTAAAAAGAAAATCCGCCGCGCACCACACCTTTGAACAAAACGGTGCGAACCGAAGGCAGCCCTGATGCCGAAACAGTCGCAAGCGACATGGCATTGGGATCTTTGGAAATCAGTTTTTCGGCTTTGGAAAAATGCTCTTGAAAGTGAGCGAAAGGATCGATGCTGAAATCAAAAGAGGCTGACATAATTTCTCCTCGAAGACATCTCGGAGATTAGTCAGCCTCTGGCGTTAGGTCACTTGATTATTTCTTTTTGCTAGGAGGTGCCACGATGTCGACCAATTCGACTTCGAACACCAAAACCGAGTTTGCAGGGATGCCCGGACGAGCAGCCGCACCGTATCCCAGTTCTGCAGGGATAAAGAGCTTCATTTTGCCGCCGACTTTCATCATCTGCAAAGCTTCAGTCCAACCTTTGATCACGCCTTCAACTGGAAATTCAGCTGGCTGACCGCGGTCGTAAGAGCTGTCGAACTGCTTTCCATCCAGCAAAGTCCCTTTGTAATGAGCTTTCACCGTGTCTTTTGTCGTCGGAGTTTTGCCAGTTCCTTCTTGCAACACGATGTACTGCAAACCAGAAGCGGTTGTTTTTACCCCTTCAGCCGTTTTGTTTTTCGCCAAGAAAGCTTCGCCGTCAGTTTTGTTCTTTTCAGCTTGCTCTTGTTGTTTCTTCATCAGGTTTTCTTGCAGCTTCATCAAAGCCTGTTGCATTTCTTCTGGCTTCAATTTGCTTTCTTTACCTTGAGAAGCTTCTTTGATCGACATAGCCAAAACTTCTGGATCGAAATCGATGTTCTGGTTTTTCAAGTTGCTGCCGATTTGCTGTCCGATGGCGTAGCTGGCCTTTTTCTTATCGTCGTCCAATTTCTTTTGGCATCCGACGGCGCCCAGAGCCAGAACCACTGCTGTACCAATCAAAAGTCGTTTCATGATGTATTTACTCCTTAACTTATAAGTATATGATGACCTGCCCATTTGACTTGAGAAGCCTGAAAAATGGAATTCTTTTTTCGCGCCCTCTCCCAAGCTTGCGCAAACCGTCATAAACCGCCACACTCAAGGGGCTTGAAACATCTGCCCTTGTTTTTCATCGCCATTCTCAGTCTCTCACAAGCTGCCAACTTGGTTCGCGCCGCCCATGCCCCGGCCCTGATGGTGGGTTTTTGGCGATTGATCGGCGCCGCCAGCGTGATGTTGCTTTTGCGCTTCTGGCAGACAAGAAAAGCCGGCCGATTTTGGGAGCCGATGCAAACCTCCACCTGGGTGTGGTCAGCCCTTTCGGGTAGCTTCTTTTTCCTGCATCTGTGGACCTTTTTCTACTCTGCACAAAACACCAGCATCGCCAATTGCATGGTGATTTTTGCGACCAATCCCATCTTCACCGCGCTGGGGGCGTGGATTTTTTTGAAAGACCGCTTCGAAAAAAGATACGCGCTAGCTTTCCTGTCGGCCTTCACCGGCGTCGCCTTTCTTTTTTCGGACCGCATGAGCTTGGATTCGGCAAGGCTCGGAGATTTTTCCGCACTGGTTTCGGCTTTCTTTTTTTCGATATACATTCTGGCCGGAAAAAAAGCGCGACTGCAGATCAACACCGAGCAATTCACCTGGATCATTTACAGCATCGCCGGGCTGCTTTTCTTTATCAGCGGCGAAAGTCTTGGCATCCAATGGGTTGGCTATCCGATGACCACTTGGTGGGCGATCCTTGGGACGATTGCGATCCCGACGCTTTTGGGTCACGTGCTCTTCACTCACCTGTTGAAATTTTTTAATATCAATTGGCTGAGCTGCGGAAAGCTGATGGAGCCCGCTTTTTCAGCCCTGGTCGCCTATTTGGTTTTCCACGAAGAGCTGAAAATGGACACGATCGTTTCTTTCGGATTTACGGCAGCGGCCGTTTTGATTTTGTTCTGGCCACTTCTTTTCGCCAAAGGTCCGAAGCTCGAAAGCCGGCTCTAGACTTGTCTGGTAGAAAAAAATCTGAAAATCTAAAGGCATGAAACCACTTTTCATTTCCATTTCCCTGATGATGGGCTTTTTTCACTTCACCGCATTGGCCGAAGGCACAAAGAAAACTGCTCCGAAATCCCAATTCAACACCCAGGTCTACGAACAAGAACAAAGCAGCAAAAGCTTTTCGGCCGTGGTCAAAGTTCTGCGCGAAGTCCAAGGCGAAACCCAAGTCTTCTTCGAAGGGCAGCAGGGGTTTTTCTCCCTCGGAAACGACTCTTTGCAAGAAAAGCTGGTCAAAAGCCAAAAGGAAAAGAAAGCCGTCAGTGTCGAGGTTGATATGGCTGCGCGACGGATTCTGAAGGTCGAGTGGAATTAGGCGAGGGTTCGGAGGGGCTTTCTTTTCTAAGAAAGCCCCTGAGAGGGAAATTGAGCAAAAAATGCGCTCATCCACCATCCACACAGCCACTGGTATCCATTGCTTTGAGGTGGGTCTTTAAGTCCCCTCACAAAGTCTGGAACCAGTTGGTTCCGAACTTTGTGAGGCAGGTGTCTGCCCCCCTCAGCAGGCCGCAGCCGGCTAGCTGCGCGGGATGTAGCTGCGCTCGCTTCCCCAATTTGGGTAAAGGGAGCCGATGGCTTCTTGGATCTTCGAGGGGATTTGCAGGAACTCGAGCCCGAGGCCTGGATGCGGGCTGTCTTGGGCGTCCGAACGAACCCAGCGGACCATGGCGCGGATGACGGAGTGATCCGGAAATTCGATATCGATGATGTCACCGATGCGGTTGTGTTCGGGATCGATCCGCAGAAAAAATCCACCCCGCCCCAATTTCAATCTTCCACTGCGCGCCATTTCTGAAAAGTTTTGGTTCACCGAAACCTGGCGCTGAGGCTTTTGCGCCACAGGCGAAGCCCAACGATCTTCAGGATTTTTAAGAAGACGCAGAAGATTCATCTTCAATTCTTCGAGATGGAAAGGTTTGGTCACATAGCCATCCGCGCCTAAGCCGAAAGCCTCTTCACTGTGGAGATCGGCAAAGCCCGTGATCAGAATAATCACCGGTTGCGAGGGATGGGTCGCCCGGATTTCGCGCGCCAAAGTCGCGCCGTCGCCACCGGGCATGCGGATGTCCGATAAAACAGCATCGAACTTGCGCTTCGACAATTGAGCCATCGCTTCGCGGCCATTGGCAGCTTCAAATACCTCGGCCCCTTCGAACATCAGCTCATCTCGCAAAATTTCGCGCAGATCAGCTTCATCGTCGACTACGAGGATGACTTTTCCTTTGAACATAGGTTGAATAAAGAATCACTTTGTAAAAACGAGTGCAACCCAATTTTTCCTCTAGATCCGAATGGGGCCGGGAGTCTTCACAAATGTGGCGTTTGTCAGTCTCACAATCACTGAGCTTCTTAGGTCGATGGCTGCTGAAATTAGCCACGCTGAATTTTGTTTATCTTTTCATCATGTCGCTCTTCCGTTTTGCGACGTGGCTGATTTACGGAGAGAAATCTCAGATCTCCGCCGAGCTCTTCAAAGCATTTTGGATGGGAGTTCGATTTGATGCGGTTATTCTGGCTTACGTCTTAACGCTTCCTGCACTAGTCCTCATTTTTGGCCTCAACATGCGCAGCGAAAAAGTTTTTATGGCTTTTCCGAAATGGGCGCGCGTTTATTACGCACTTTTCTTTTCGCTGATCGGAATTTTGCTCGCCATTGATATTCAGTATTATTCTTACTTTCAAGATCATCTGAACATTTTGGTCTTTGCCTTTATCGAAGACGACACCATCGCGCTGCTTTGGACGTTCTGGAAAAACTATCCCGTGCTTTGGTATTTCTTTTTCACCGCCATCGGCATCTGGGGACTTTGGAAATTCACCGGTCGTATTTTCCGCCCGCTACCGGTTCCTAATGTCTGGGAAAAGCTTTCCGTTTTTTATTTGCCAGTCACCTCATTGCTTTTGATCGCTTTTTTGTTCGTCGCGGGCCGCGGAAGCTTGGGGCTTTTTCCTTTAGGCCAAACTGACACGGTGGTATCGCGCGATCCGTTCTTGAATCATCTTTCCAGCAATGGCGTTCAGGCTTTGTTCCGCGCTTTCAAACTGCGAAGGCAGCAAAATCTGGATTGGGACGGCAATCTGAAATTTTACGGTTACTCGGATCCAAAACAAGCCTTCGCCGATTTTTATCAGATTCCGCTGGCGCAAGTTCCCGAAAATCCGCTGCAGCTCTTTCATCAAAAAACCCCGGTGAATGCGTGGGCCCAGGCGACCCGTCCGCACGTGGTGGTTTTCGTGATGGAAAGTTTCGGTGGACACTGGCTTCAGTACAGCTCGCCCAAATTCAATCTTCTGGGCGAATTGCAAAAGCATATCGACTCTGATCATTTTCTGACAAACTTTCTGCCCGCAACCGGATCCACCGTCGGCAGCCTGAGCTCGCTGATGATCAGCGCGCCCCATCGCCCGGTGGGTGGCTTCTTGACCGAAAGCCAGTATCTGCAGGTCCCCTTCCGCTCAAGTCCGGCACGAATTTTCGCCAAGGCCGGATACGAGACGCGTTTTGTTTACGGCGGCAACCCGGGTTGGCGCGATATGAATAAATTTGCCCGTTACCAAGGCTTTCAACATGTCGAAGGAGACGTCGACATGCAGGCAAAGCTTGGCGCTTTTAAAGAGGTTCACGACTGGGGCGTTTACGACGAAGACGTGTTTCGTTACGTGAAAACCATTTTGCAAGAGGCGACCAAACCGCAGATGATCTTGGTGATGACGACGACGAACCACCCGCCTTATCAAACTCCGTCGACGTACAAGGCCCCCGAGCAAACACCACCGCCCGAGCTGGCTTCACGGCTGGTGGGGGATCCGGAAATTATCAAGGCGCGCTTTCGCACTTATCTTTATTCATCGCAAAAGCTGGGCGAATTTTTGACCGATCTGAAATCGTCACCTTTGGGCGAAAAGACGATTTTAGCCGCAACCGGAGATCATGGCTTTTTGCTGGTGAATTTTTCCGATGAAGAGGTTTTGCGAAAATGGATGGTGCCCCTTTACCTGTACGCTCCGAAAGCGGCGGGCGTTAGTTTTTCGAACGAAACCTTCGGCTCGCACATGGACATCTTTCCGACACTCTACAATCTGAGCCTTTCCGATACCGAGTACGATGCCCTGGGCGTGAACTTGAATGATGCGAAAGCCCCCCATTACGCCTTTCACGCCACCGGTCTTGCGGTCGGCGCCGATGGCGGCGCGATGCTGTACGGCAAAACGGATGCGGGATATTTTCATTGGGAAGGCCATTACGACAAGCTGAAGCCGGGATCGGCAACCCCGGCTTTGGAAGCCATGGCGCTGCGATATCGGTCCTTGATGTCTTTGCTGGATTATTATTTCATGTCAGAGAAGCAGGCTGAAAAAAAGTTGGAGAAATAGGAAGCATGCGCATTCTGGTGGTTGAAGATCAAAAAAAGATGGCCGGTTTTCTAAAGCAGGGTCTGAACGAAGTCGGCTACGCCGTCGACGTCGCCGAAAGCGGACAAAGTGCCGAAGTCATGGTCGGCGCCAACGAGTATGATCTTTTGATTCTAGACGTGATGCTGCCCGATCAAAACGGTCTGGATACCGCCAGACACCTGCGCCGCGACGGTTACCATGGTCCGATCCTGATGCTGACGGCACTTTCCACGACAAAGGATAAAGTTCACGGCCTGGACGCTGGCGCCGACGATTACCTGACAAAGCCTTATGCATTTGACGAATTGCTCGCTCGCGTGCGCGCCCTGCTGCGAAGAAAAGCGTCACCCACCGGCGCCTCGAATTTGAAATTTTCGGATTTAGAGATGGACCTGATTCATCGCAAGGTCACCCGCTCCGGACGCGAGATCGCCCTGACCGCCAAAGAATTTTCTTTGCTCGAATATTTTATGCGAAATCCGGATCGCCCCTTGGGACGGGTTTCAATCGCCGAGCACGTCTGGGATATTCATTTCGATTCGGAAAGCAATGTGATCGACGTTTACATCAATATGCTGCGAAAGAAAGTCGACACCCCTTTCCCGAAAAAGCTAATCCACACGGTCGTCGGAGTGGGCTATGTTCTTAAAGAAGCTTAGCATTCGCACCCGCCTGACGCTGCTCTTCGTCGGGATCTTCGGAACGACTTTGACCTTCTTTGGGATTTTGACTTTTAAATTCCTTTCGACCTCTCTGCAAAAAGAATTCGACGATGCGCTTTACAATTACGCGGTCGATGTTTCCGACAGCGTGACTTTGAATTCGTCGGGAAACCTGTCCGTCACCCCGGCCGCGGTCGATCCAAATAAAATCTATCCTTTCTCGCTGGGTACGGCGCTGATTCAAATCCGCAATGCCAAGGGCGATATCCATTTCGAAACGGGAAATTTCGGAAAGCTGAAGCTGCCATTTGAAAAAGAGCTGCGCCTGCTGTCGCAAGGCGAAGACGCCGTCTTTCGCACGCTCACGCACATCGATGATCTACCCGATGCCGAAGCGACGACCTATCGCTTGATCAGCTTTCCTTTGGACAATTCGCCGACACCGCAATTGATTTTGCAGATCCTGGTGCCGCTGACATTCGTCGAAGCGCAGATTCACAATCGCCGCATTCTTTTCGAGGTCGTCATCCCGCTGGTGATTTTGCTATCGACTTTGGCTGGATATTTTTTGTCGTCACGGGCGCTGAAGCCAGTGCAGGATATGGTTCAAAAAGCCCGCGACATCGAAGCCAGCGCCCTGTCCCAGCGCCTGCCGATCCCGACCGCCAAAGACGAAGTGCAAAACCTGGCCATCACTTTCAACGATCTTCTTTCCCGCATCGAACAGGCCTTTCAGTCCCAAGAAAGATTCGTCGCCGATGCCTCTCACCAGCTGCTGACCCCGCTGACTATTATGAAGGGCGAGCTGGAAAGAACTCTCAAAAAAGACCTGCAGCCCGAAGCCCACACGACGCTGGATTCGACTTTGCAAGAAGTCGAGCATCTGGTGTCATTGGTGCAGAACATGCTTTTGCTGGCACGCGTGGATGCAGGCCTGAGCGCCATGAACATGCAAGAGCTTTACTTGGACGAAGTGGTGATGGATGCCTTCGCCCGGGCCGAGCGTTTGGCGCGCGCCAAGGACATTCGTTTGAAGTTCGATATTCAAACCAATTCAGAATTGCATCCTAAAATCCGTGGCGATCAGGATCTGCTGCAGAACATGATTTTCAATCTGTTGGAAAATGCGATCAAATATTCAAAAGCTTCGAGTTTGGTTGAAGTCCGTCTGCAATGGACGCAGGCAGATCAAACGGTGACCGTGGCCGATTCGGGCCCTGGTTTACCCGAATCTCAAATCGAAACTTTATTCGAACGTTTCAGTCGTGCACAGAAACAAGGCAGCTCGACGCCTGGCTACGGTCTGGGTCTGGCGATCGCCAGACAGATCGCAAAAATGCATCATGCGGATTTGATTGCACAAAATCGAGTGGATCAAACTGGGGCGATCTTTCAATTTCGGATTAAAAACTTTTAATCCGTCTTTCATACGCCTTTAAGAACCTTTTGCTATTCTAATCTCGTGCAAGACAACAACAAAGAGATTAACTAACCAATGGAGGTTATAAAATGAAAGCTCTTTCTTTGATCACTGCTGTTCTTTTCGTCGCTGGTGTTGCTTCTGCTAACGAACACGAAGCTGCTCCTGCCGCTGCTCCAGCTCCTGCTGCAGCTGCTACTACAACTGAGGCAGCTCCTGCTCCAACTAAAATGGAGAAAAAAGCTCACTCTAAAAAGAAAAACAAAAAAGGCGAAGAGAAGCACTAATTCCTGATCGGGAAATTAGATCTCTGAAAAACCCACTCCTCGGAGTGGGTTTTTTATTTTGTGGGGCTTTGGAGGACAAAGCCTTGGGACAAGGCACGACATGATATGCGAAAGTTCACGCAGCTCGAAAGATCGAGTCTCAAATCTTATCAAATTGCCAAGAAGAGCACCGCGCCCAACGTGGGCATGAGCGCGCCTAAGAAAAGCCAGCCGGGATTGAGGCCTGTGGGAAAAAATCTTTGCAGAATCGAATAGCCGGCCGCATTCGGGGCATTGGCGATGATCGTAAGCCCCCCGCCCGCGATGGCGCCGGCGACCAGGTAATATTTCGAGATCTCGCTTAAGCCTTCGACTTGTGAGCCCAGGAAGGTCAAAGCTGCGTTGTCGGTGATCGCCGTCAGTGCGGTGGCGGCTGCGTACAAGAGCCAGTGGTTGATATCCGTCAGCAAGGGCTCGAGCCACCATTTTTGAAATGGGCCGAACATCACGATACCGGCTAAGAAAAATGCGACCAGCAAGCTTTCGCGCAGGCGCAGATGATTTTGATAGCGCTTCGTCACCTGTGTCAGACCCACGAAAAGTAAGAAAAGTCCCAAGGCAAAAGAAATATGATGGGCGGCTAAAACGATGGCGACCAAAAAAATCAGATGCAGGCCCGTGACCCACGCCGGGAGCTTTTCGTTCGAGGACGGCTCATGAACGGGCTGGCAGAATTCAGGAAGTTTGCGAAAGTTGGCAGCGACAAAAAGGATCGCGTTCAGGCTCACGGCCAAAATACTCTTCCAGCCAAACTGCAAAAAGACTTCGCGCACCCCCCAGCCCCATTTGCCCGCGACCATTAAAATCGGAGGAGCCGCAAAAGAAGTCAGCGCCCCACCGATCGAAACGTTCACGAACAAAGTTCCCAGCAGGAAATACAGAAAGCGATTCGGTGCTTTGTGCAGACGGCGCGACAGCAACAAGGCGGTCACGGTCATCGCCGCAGGCTCGGTGATCAGGCTCCCCGCCAGCGGACCCAAAATCAAGATCATCAAAAAATCGCTGTGATGACGCCCAAGCCCCGTCGCTTTTCCCAGCGCTTGCGAAGTGAAAGCGATCACGCTTTCAACAAATTGCAAAACCGGCTTTGTCGCGGCCACAATCATAATGACGAAAACAAAAACCGGTTCCGCGAAACTCAAAGAGCCCTGGTAATCGATCGCAAATCCGGGCCCCTGCCAAAGCGCGAAGATCGCCATCAGGATGGCGGCCCAAAATCCGAAGACGACTTCGACTTCGCCCAGCAGATGGAAAAACATCTGGGCGGCCGAACCTTTTGCAAAGCGGTGGGAAAATTTCAGAACCTGCGACGCCGCAAACGTGTGCAAGATCGCGATAGCGAAAAATACCGTCCCCAGAATCTCAATTTCTCTGGTTAACATCAAAATGACCCGCCCGCAGCCAAGATCAAGAAAACCACGGTGTCACTGTGACTGAACTCGTTGCCGCTGGCATCTTTGCCGGGCGAGCTGTAATAAATCGATTTCGCGCCCACACCGGCCGCGAAGCCTGCCATTTTCAAAAGCAGGCCCGCCTCGGCGAAGAGACCTGAATTTTCTTTTTTTGAGATGCGGTATCCGGGACCGGCAAAGAAGCCGACTCCGAAACCTTGTTCGTCCCGGGGCGTGTTGTACACGAAACGGCCCGAGGTATCGAGCCCGGCCACCGTGTCGATGCCGGTTCCAAAACGCGAAAAGACCGAGTTGCGCCAAACAAAATGTTCCGCCAGATACCAGTTCAAGCCCAGCTGAATTTCGCTGTAGCCCTTGTCATTGTAGGTACCGCTGGAGATCCCCAGATCATAAGTGAAAGTCGGCGCATAAGACGAAGACAATCGGCTGGCCGCCGAAGCCGAAAAACCGAACACCAGAACAAGAATAAAAAATAAAGATCTCATTTCTCTATTGGAGAAAGAGCGCGCTTGAAACGCAAGGTCTGATGCTGATGGTTAGCGGCAATTCAGCTGTTTGCAGCGCTCGGTGATGCGATCCAAAGCTTTGGTATCGACGGATTCGTCCGGCTCAAAGACCCGCTCGTCCATGATTTGCAGGGCTTCGCTGTAGCTCGCACGAGCATCATCCAATTGCTGCTGCTGAAAAGCCTCATCGCCAAGCGCAATCCACTCTTTCAGCCCCAAGGGTTTGCGCGATTCAGCACTGCCCACCAAAGCATCATATCGGTCAAAGTATTCGGTGCCGACGCAGGACCAGCAGTCCTCTTGGCCTTTGAAGCTTTGCTGCAAGACCCGTTTCAATTCGCGCAGCAAAGAGTCGCGATTGGGCGGATTGGATTCGATGATTTTGAAGAGACTTTCGATGTGATCCTTCAAAATCGCGGGTACGGCCTCTTGGCTGACGGCCAAAGACTTGGAAACGCCCGAAACGGCGGTTTCGACCTTCTGCAAAGAGGCCAAATCGCGCAGCGAAATGTCAGAAGTGTCGGAACCGCTCAGCTCCAAGAGAACAAGAAGTGAAATCATCGCTGCGGTCACGGCCAACACCCAGCGGCCGCGTCCCTTTTGGAACAAGAGAAGTCCCGTGGCTCGTCGGTCTTTGAAACCGTTCATGGGAAACCTCGCACCTGACACTTATTTTAGCATGCTTTTTGTCGAAGTCCTTGGATCCCGAATTGAGACAGTGGTTTTGGGATGATTTGTTCGGGCTTATTGTGCGGTAAGTTGATTGTGTATTTCAGTTCGACAAAGGCTTTGAGCTTCGTTTAAATTGACGCACAGATAAATGACTGTGCAGTGGCGAACTTTCACACAAATTGTTGGGCCACGTTAACAATCGATCAACACTTAAACAGAAATCGATTTGAGACATCCAGGAGAAATCATGAAGAAAATTAAAGTTGCAAACCCGGTCGTTGAACTTGATGGCGACGAAATGACTCGTATCATCTGGCACTTCATCCGCGAAAAGCTGATCTTGCCTTACCTGGATATCGATTTGAAATATTACGACCTCGGCATGGAAAATCGCGATAAGACCGAAGACCGCGTGACCGTTGAAGCCGCCGAAGCGATCAAAAAATACAATGTCGGCGTGAAATGCGCGACCATCACGCCGGACGAAGCGCGTGTGAAAGAGTTCAACCTGAAGCAAATGTGGAAATCACCCAACGGCACCATCCGCAACATCTTGGATGGCACTGTTTTCCGCGAGCCGATCATCTGCCAAAACGTTCCCCGCTTGGTTCCGAACTGGACCGCTCCGATCTGCATCGGCCGTCACGCTTTCGGTGACCAGTACCGCGCCACTGATTTTGTCACCAAAGGCAAAGGCAAACTGACAATCACTTTCGCAGCTGAAAACGGCGAAACCATCACGCACGAAGTGCACAACTACAAAGGTGATGGCGTGGCGATGGCGATGTTCAACACCGACGAATCGATCCGTGGCTTTGCGAAAAGCTGCTTCAACATGGCCCTTTCGAAAAAATGGCCTTTGTACTTCTCGTCGAAAAACACCATCTTGAAAAAATACGATGGTCGCTTCAAAGACATCTTCGAAGAGATCTATCAAAAAGAATTCAAAGGCCAATTCGAAGCGGCCGGCATCACTTACGAACACCGCTTGATCGACGACATGGTCGCAAGCGCTTTGAAATGGAACGGAAACTTTGTTTGGGCCTGTAAGAACTATGACGGTGACGTTCAATCGGACACGGTCGCCCAAGGCTTCGGCTCACTGGGCTTGATGACTTCGGTGCTGATCACTCCAGACGGCAAAACGATGGAATCCGAAGCGGCGCACGGAACCGTGACTCGTCACTATCGCATGCACCAACAAGGAAAACCGACTTCGACAAATCCAATCGCATCGATCTTTGCGTGGACTCGTGGTTTGGCTTTCCGTGGAAAATTGGACGGCAATCAAGAACTGATCAACTTTGCCAACGCTTTGGAAAAAGTCTGCGTGCAGACTGTCGAAAGCGGCAAGATGACCAAGGACCTGGCGGTGTGCATTTACGGCGACAAGGTTCCAGCCGACAAATACATGAACACCGAACCATTCTTGGAAGCCATCAACCAAGGCCTGCAAAAGGCTTTGTCGTAAGACGGTTGATCGCAAATTTTGTGAATTCGAAAGACCGGGCGAAAGCTCGGTCTTTTTTTTGGCGGGCCTGCTTGCGCGATCCGGGTAGAAGGTTAGGGATTTGGTGGCGGCCGGTGTCTTGAAAGGATTGGTTTTTGTAATATCTATTCTAGGGTAGATGATTGAAGTATTCAAAAAAGCACATTACGCTTTTCGCAATATGAAAGACGAAAATAAAAGCGAATTCCAGCAGGCACTTGAAATCATCATCGCATATGCTTATCAATGCCCCAAATGTCATAGCGACGACATCATCGAAACGAACGATAAAACAGGCCAGATGAGTTGCCAACGCTGTTCAAATAAATTCGTGGAATCCGATTACATGAAGAAGACAGACATTGTTTCTTTGCTTCAAAACAATAATCTTTCCGAAGCCGCAGACGCGATCCAAGAGATGGCCGAGGACGAATTCGAAGATTTTTTAGTGAATCAGATTTACGAATAACTAGAAAATACCTTTGCAATATTCGCGTGAATGAATCATCAATCACTCGCTTCCCTTCCGTCATGAGCCATATCGTCTTGTTTGATATTAAAGTTAACAGTTCCATTGATCGATTCCAACTTTGCGCTTTAAGTTAAGACGTAGACGAACTGGTTGGGCTTCCTTACCATAGGGGTATGAACCCAAAAAGTTTTGTCTCCCCCCTAGATCCCGTCTTTGAGCTTTTGCACATCTCGCCGCAAACCGATCCGCAGGTCGTGGCAAAGATCGAAGCCTGGCAGAAAAAAACGGGCTTTCAATTTCCCGCCGTGCTGGCCGAATTTTACCAAACAAACTGCAAGATTCCGATGACCGTCGAAGGTCAGTTCTGGAACATCCCGCTTTACAATCTATGGCCCGAATACATGGAAGGCGAATTCAGATCGCTGGATCAGATTTTTGCCGCTTACGAACATTCACACCAAGGCCAGTGGGATGAAGAGCTTCTGCGCTTGCACAATGCCATCCCGACGGATGGCAAGCCTTTGGTGTTTTTGCAGACCGATGTGCATGTCATCATCCTGGTGTTCATGGAACGGGACAGCGGCGACGATCCCATCCTTCGCCAGTACTCGAGGGAAACCAACTCCTGGCTGCCAGAGACACCGCGCTTTTCCGAGTGGGCCTTCGGCATGTTTGCTGATTTTTACCAATCGGATTATGTGCCCTCCAGCTTCTGGGGACCGGATGCGGACACCGACAAATCTGAAGAGTGCGCACCCCTGAATATGAACAAATCAGGCCTGTGGCTTCGCGCTTTCACCACGCCCGTCGCGGCTGCCGATATCGCAAGTCTCAAAGCCCTTTACCCCGATCACAGCGAAGGCACAATGAAATCTGGCGCTATCTGCCACGTCTTTGGCAGCGACCAAGGCTGGATCCGCCTCACCACCGATCCCGAATCCCACCCAAGCGGAACCTGCTCGTGGTGGATTGCCGCCGAAACGCCAGAAGCGCTGGCCAAATTATTTCGGTCTGTTGCGAAGATGAATGATCTTGAGAAAAAGATCCGCGCCGGAACCAGACAAGGCCAAGCTGTTTTGAATGCATTTGAAGGATAGAGTCATCTTATTGATAGCGGCAGGCTCTTCAAAGATATTACTTTGTTGACCGAAACAAAAAAGACTTAGCACACTGTTCGATATGATGACCTACAATATCCTTTGCGAGGATGGTTCCAGTTCAGAAACGATAAGTGACTTGCTCCTATCTTATTTTCCCGAAAATTCAGAGTATCAGTATAGCAAATACTTTTTTTCGTTCGAAAGCGAAGGATGCGAGTTCAATTTCATTTTTGATGCTTTTCTATCGGAAGAAGCGAATCGAGCTCGCCCCGAAGTTCTAGAATATTTTTCGGGTCGAATCATGTCCTATGATCCGGAATTTTCAGAAGAAAGGTTCCTGAGCCCCGCATATCCATCTGGTCCTTTGTACGGAATCAAAACCTGGCTTTGCAGTTCGGAGGTTCAAAAAATACCAAGCCACATAGCAACCTTGCCTTTGATTGCTATCTTACCAGCCTGGCAGAAGATGCCTCTTGAAGAATTTGTTAAAACTTGCCAAAAAGTTTTTTTGCCCATCACGCAGCCGGCTGACACCAAAAACGATGGAGTTATCCTGAAAATGGAAGAGACCGTCGAAGGCTACTTTCTTCATGCTTTGGCCTTACAAGACATCACATCTTTCAGTCATTTGAAAATAGATGGCAAACCTGTCAGAATCCAAAATATTTTAAAGTATTCACTCCCCAATATACGCATGCTTTCTAAAATCAGCAAAGGCGACATCTTTGCAATCCACTGCGCAGAAGAGCCCATTTACTGCAAGTTTTCAGGCATCTCATTTTCTCCTTAAAGCCGATGTTCCAAAGACCTGACAGGCCGAAAACTCCCCGTCGCGCAACGAAAACGATGCGTTAGGCCTCGCACCTCTCCATGTCTCGTGCTCTGCTATTCTCCTCACAAAAGGAGTTCGCATGAAACTGCTTTCCATTCTCATGGTCGCCCTGTCGTTTTCTTTTGCTCACGCGGCTGACAAAATTAAAATGTATTTTAAAAACGAAGAGATGATGAAAATCATCGAAATCTATTCGAAGGCTTCGGGACAGAAGTTTGTCATCGACCCTGCCGTTCGCGGCAAAGCTTCGATCCTGCTGCAAGAACCTGTGTCGCTGGAAGAAGCCTTCAATCACCTGTCATCAGCTTTGGCCTTGAATGGATACGCAATCAGCAAACACGGCGACACGATGATCATCAATTCGGCTCGCCACGTTCAGCGAGATTTGATTGAAATCAGCACCGAAGTTCCCACTTTAAATCCGCAGCGCATGTACACATGGATTTACAATGCAAAATATGCATCTGTGGAAGAGATCAACCGCGAAATTCGCATTTTCTCCTCGAAAGATGGAGAAATGTCGGTGAATCCGCGAACCAACCAGCTGATCTTCACCGATTGGACTTCCAACCTGATCCGCATCGCCGAAATAATTAAACAGGTCGACAAACAAATGGATCCTGCGACTTCGCAGAAGAAGTAATCCTGATTTTACAGCGCGTTTTCATCAAGCAAACGCGCTTTTATCCGTGGACATCCATGGATCTTGCGACCACCTTATTGACATCTCTATTGATATTTCAAGACCCTCTTTTGTTTCGGCAAGCAAAAGTCAATCTTGATAAACTGATGCTTCCTTTTAACTTCAAGAAAGGGAGAATTTTTATGAAGTTTATTCTATGTGCATTTGTTTTAGGTATGGCTTTAACCTCGGCGGCGAAAGAGGGCGATTCTGATGTTGGCATTTGCCAAGAAATTCGCCAAGAAGCCAAAGACTCTTGCAAAGATGTGAAGGGCTCGAAAGAGAAAAAAACCTGCTATCAAAACGAAGTCGACAGAATGGTTGATGATTCAAACTCGAATACGGCAGATGTTTCGGGTGGTGGCAGGTTAGAGTGTGAATACTAAGTCTAAAACTGAACCTGATTCCAGACGCGGTCTTCAGTCCCGGGATCAGGCTCGATGCTGACGTAAAGCCGGCCGATTTCGCGGCCGTCGGTGGTTTCGACCTGCACGCGCCAATCTCCCGCTTGATAATTCTTTTTGATCGAATAGCCGCGAAAGCCTTGTTCGCGGCCGCCGGTGATTTGCATTCGCACTTTGTCGGATGTCATCCAGCCCGCACGCGGATCTTTGAAAAGCCAGTGGATCACCACTTCGTCCGAAAATCGGCCTGGTGAAAAGACCTTGGCGAAAAAGAAAATCGGATCCCCCGGGCGAAATTTAAACGTCTGATCGCCGGTCTCCCAAAATTTCCAGAATGGCTTTTCGTGCGACAAGATGTATCGGCCTTCGCGTTTTTCCAGCTGATGGTAAATCCCCATATCCTGCACCGCCAGCGGCACCGGTGGCACCAAACGCAGCATGTACAGCAGAACAAACACCGCGACCACCGCGATCCCCGGCTGCGCAAAGGCGCGCATCAGTTCTTTCAGATTGGGTTGATACTTCATCATCCCGCGCACATGCAGGTACAAACACAAAACCGTCGCCACCGCCCCGATCAAGAACGGAAGCCAGCCGACAAAACCCAAGATCAGCGGAAAGATCACCGAGAAGAACGAAAACAAACACAAAGTCCAAAGCGCCCATTTCACATTGACGCCCGATTCCTGCACACGCGGCAGCTCGTTGGCGACGATCACGATCAGCATAAAGAGCACAAAGATGATCGAGGTGAAAACCGAGGCACTTTTCAAGAAAAAGAAAGAATACATGTTCAGGATCGTACCCAGGCAGAAATGCAGAACCAGATTGCGATACTTCCAAAACTTATTTTCCGGGTTGATCGGATACAGCCCCGCCACCGAAAGATGCTCCAGACTGATAATCACGGCGATCGCAATCAGGTACACCAGCTGCTGGATCAGCATGAAAAGATCGTCGACTTCGCCGGTGAAGAAGTAATCGAAAATAAAACCGATCAGGAAAAAGCCGATATGAAATCGGGTTTCGTGCGTTTTATAAAACTGCATCAGCTGATTGCGTTTCGCCTGAAGCATGAGTTAGTTCGTCCCGCGGGCGGCGCGCCTTAAGGCATCGTCGATCACAAGCTCACGCTCCATGCGGTAGAAGATGACTTTCTCTTCCAGACCGTCGGATTGCAAAACTTCGGCGTCAGAAAAGAAGTCGCGCTTTTTTTCGATGTACTTGTTGATCGTGACCCGCACGCTTTCGCGGCCCTCGACCTTGCCTTTGCTTAAGGTCATGGCGATTTTATAGCGCACGCCCGATGACGGCACCCGCTCTTCGACCGGCGCGATAAAGCCGTCATCACCTTTGACAAAATCGGTTTCCAAAACGCCGTGATCCATATTGTTCACGGCAATCGGATACTTCAGCGACAGCTGGGCCGCACGCCAAACATTGTCGTAGGAATAATTGAAAACTTTTTGGAAACTGAATTTGGAATCTTTGATTTGAGAAGAGCTTTTTGGCGCCATGTTCGAGCAAGACGCCAAAAGCAAACTGCAGAGAATACTAGAAGTCAGTCGCACTGTGAGTCGCATGAGTCACAGTTTCAAATACTCGGGGGCTGATGGCAACCGGATTGTTCGCCTGGGCCGTTTGATTGGCCATCAACAAAACATCCCAGCGCTTGGTCATGGTTGGAACCACTTCGCCTGGCCATTTTGGCAGGGTCACGTGGGTCATCCAAGAATCCGAATAGACTTCCCACAAACGAGTCACCTTTTCTTTGGCTTCGGCACCGGTTCCTGTTTTTTCAACAGTCGAATAAGTCATGTAAGATCCGACTTCAGCAAAACCTTGCGGAAGCACCGGCAACACAAGACTGAATTCGTTGTAAGCGGTCACCGTCGGGCTTGCGATCAACGGAAGCAGCGTTGGTGCCACACCCGCATCAAACGGAACGAAAGCGGCTGACAGTTTTCCAGAGATCATCATTTGCTCGGACTTCTTTTTCAAAGCCACCAGCAAGTAAGGCGCATCACCGGCCGCCGTGTTCAAATTGAAAGTGCTGTTGGAAGGCACGTTTTTGAAATCGGTTGGGAAGTACTGATCCTGCCAAGGGCTCATGGCTGCGGCCAAAATGAATTCGTCCGCTGCATAGGCCGGAGTTTTCAAAGCGCGTGGCTGGTTGAAAACAAGCTCGCCAATCGGCAGATCCAAAGTCTGAGTCGGCAAAGTGATCTGCACGTCCTTCAGGCTTCCACCTTTGAAGGTGAAATAGTTCAAGACATCCACGAAGGTCTTTCCGCCCTGAAGCTCGTCCACCACGGTCTTAAACGGAAACTGACCGTGAATGGTCACGACCTTCTGCGCACCTGGTTGCTCGAAATACAAACGGTACAACGCTTTATCCATGGTCACCGGAAAGATACCGTAATTTTCTTTTTGCTTCGGAATCGAAGTGTTCGACGGAAGATCGATCGCTTTCCCGTAAACGGTGACGCGATCGGTTTTTGGACTGATGAACATATCCAAATTGAAGGTCAGCATTTCGCTTTTGCGAACCGCCGGCATCATCAAAGCAAAGTCCATGATCTTATCGCCATCTTTCAGCGCAAAGCCTGTTCCTTTACCTTGAAGTTCAGGCTGGGTCGCCGCCGGAACCGCACGCAATTGGAAAGTTTGTCCCGCCGGAATCTGTCCCATGAAAGAAGCGCGAACATAGCCCTTAGCTGAAATCGTGATGATCTGATTTGAAACCCAAGCCTCAGGCGCCTGGAAAATACCGGCCGCATTGGTCTGCAAGAAATTGGAAGCAAATGGCTGATCCAGCTCGGTTCCGATCAGAACATCAGCGCCGGCAATCGGAAGCCCGTTTGGATCGACCACAGTCAGGGTCTTTTTCTGAGCTTCGGTCAAAGCCTGGGTCAAGAATGAGCCTTCGGCCGTCAGACCCTCTTTTTTCTTATCGTCCTTGTCGTCTTTGGAACAGCTCGTTAAAAAAAGAGCCGATGCCAGAATCGCAGCTAAAATTGCAGATACCTTCATGATTTTGCCTCTCATTCGTGAAGAGTTCTTACACTCGACTTTTGCACAGTCAAAGGTGGTCTGCAAGAGAGGTTCCAGAAGTTTCGAGAAAGATTTGACACCAGCAATCGTCACGAATAAAACCAGTGCTTCGTTTTGATGTCATTTCGACAATGTTCAAAGATGACAGCTCAATAACGCGGTGGGGTAGCTCAGCTGGTTAGAGCAACGGAATCATAATCCGTAGGTCGGCGGTTCAAGTCCGCCTCTCACTACCAACTTTTTTCCGATAATCCCGGTGCCGAACAAGCCCCGGGATTTTTTTTGACCAAACTCTAGACACTCTCACCTTTCCATTTTTCACAGTTTTGGCTCTGAAATCGCCATTTCATCGGCTTTGCATTTGGCTCACACTGATCTTTGAAAAAGGCGGTATATTGGCGGCCTGATGAAATGGTTCTTCCTTCTCTTTTTCTGCTGCTCTCAAGCCACTTTCGCGCAAGGCCTTTGCCGACAGGCGCACACTTTAAGATCACTGCCCGCAAAGCAGGCCGAGATCGAATCTTCGCTTCAGCAAATCAACGCCCGCGCCGAATGGGCCGCATTGCTAGCGGCGCCCAACGGAAATCTGCTTCACGTCAGCGGTATCGAACACGTTCAGCAAGTTTTCACGCAGTGGAAAATTGAAATCGCAAACATGACTTCCGTTCCCCGAATTTTACCGGCGACGATTGCTTTGCACGATATCGGAAAGCCGCTGGCGGTCCGAAAAGGCAACGCCGATCTTCAACACGAGATGACCCTCCCCATTTTAAAAACGGCGCTGCAAGAGCAAGGCTTCACCCTTCGCGAAATTCAACTGGCGCAGGCCTTGGTTCAGAATCAAAGCCTGTCCCGACTGATCCGTGGATGGATCTCGGTGAATGAAGCTGCCAGCGAAATTCGTGCTGCGGCCCAAAGCTGCGGTCTTTCGCCGCGCGATTTTTTGAAATTGAAATCGGCCTTCTTTAAAGCCGACGCTGGCTCTTACGGAAAACTTCGGCTGATGCTTTTTGATCTGCAACCAGACGGCACTTTGCTGTTCAAGTCACCCTTAATTGCCGAGCTGGAAGCCCTTCTTTAAAATTAGCTGTTTGTTAAATATATACATCCGATTTAGCTAAATTCACCTGGAAGTCCAGCGATGATCCCTTTATATTTCAGCCACCTGTAAAATGAATTTTGAAATACTGAGAGGATTAAAATGAAAAATCTTTTTGCAAATGTTCTCGTCGTTTTCTTGGGCTCTGCTTGCATCACCCCGGCGGTCATGGCAGCGCCACAAGCCAAAGATCTGAAAGTTGTTTTTAAATGCGAACCAGCGCCAAGCTCTTCGACCCCGAACACGGCACCCGCGAAAACAATCGAAGTGAAAGCCAGCGATATTGGGGGCGGCGAATTCGACGAAGTTCCTGTTGGAACAGCCGGTGTTAGTTTTGTGACAATGGGCGAGCGAGGACTGAGTCTGCAAGACATCTATCGCATGTCTCCAGAGGGCAATGTCTCCGTCTGCACAGTTCACGATCTGAAAGTGGGAATGACTCTTTACACGACGGACTCGGTTTGGACGGCTCCATCCAATACCTATTACGAATCAAGTCGTCTGATCGGAGTTCTGCGCTACAACTGCAAGGTGCTATCAAATCCGCTGGCTAGCTCTGTCGATCGACCTTAAACCAATCGATATTCAAGCACACCAGCTCTTCGGATGGCGAAGGATCCACCACCTTTGCCACCGATTCGATCGCGGCTAGCAAAAGGGTGCGAACCTTTTCGCAGTCCGCTTTTGAAAGCGTCATCGGCGAGCTGTAATGAAGCTTGAAAGAATCTTCGCGCTGAAAATTTTCAAGCGCTTGGTTTCGCCAGTTGGCGTGATGCTGCTTGATCCAAGGCGAGCTGGGATCCAGATGAATCCGAGCCGGCCCCACCTGCAAGCGCCCGTTCTTACGAATGCAAAGTCCCGTGCTTAAAAGAAATTCGATCACATCGTTTGTTTTTTTCATCGGAAGATTCAGACGCTTGGCGATTTCATGTTCGGATGAATAGTCAGGAAGTGCCGTCAGCTGTTGGGCGGCCGCATAGATCCAATCGGAATAATAAATGGGACTGTCTTCTTTCGAAACTTCGTTGGTGGCGGTGAATCTTTTCGCTACGACTTGTGCTGACTTTTTCAGACGAGCGATCCTTTTTTTGAGATGGTTCTTCAGACTGGGATTTCCGGCGCGATCCAAATCAATCAAGGTCAAAAAGTATTCGGCCTGCAGCTCATTCAGCCCCAAATAATCCGCCAGCAGGCTGCCTTGCTCCAGCGACAGCTGTCTTTTCTCGGCTAAGACTTGGCTGAAGAAAGCGTTACTGATTTTGGCCGCTTCAGCGAAGTATTTGTTCTGACCGTGACCATCGTGGGGACGGCTTTTGATGATGTCTTTCAGGTAGCTGCGAAAATCGTTGTAAGCGTAAATATCCATCGTCTTTTCCAAGGTTTAAGGACGTTAGCATTTAGTTAAATATGTAGCATATATTTAGCTAAATTCATATGGAAGTTTCAAGGTCCTGCCTTTATATTGGGCACACAACTTGAACTCCCCACTCTGGCCCCCTGGAGGACACGATGGCTTGCAATAAATCTTGGTTTCGCGCGACAGCCCTGGCGTTCTTTTGGACAGCGACCAGCATTTTCAGTCTCAACCTTTCAGCACAAACCCTGCCGACCCCCCGCAGTCTGAAGGCCTCCGAGCAACCCTCAAAGAAAGCCGAAAGCTTCAAAGACAAGCTGACTCAATCCGCCCGCCCCTCAGAAAAACATAGCGTCTTAGCCGAGACCTCTTCGAAACCAAAAACTGAGCCGAATTCGAAACTGAAAACAACCGAGACAGACGGCACCGCCAGCGGCGGTGGCGGAGTGGGAAACGAAATTCTTTTTGAAAGCACTTTCGAAAGCATTCGAAATTCGATTCTAAAATGGGTCCGTGGCTCGGCTCCTTATGTCTTAAGACTGCCACTGGAAATGAGTCCCGAAAAATACCGCGAACTGATGTTGCGTTATCTGATCAACCCCGAGCGTAAACCCGAATTTGAAGTCGTCGTCGAAATGGTCACCACCCACGAAGAAAGCACGACCTCGGATCCCGAACGCCAAGCGATCATCGATGGAGTTTTGAAAACTTGCCGTGGTTTTATTTCGTTGAAAGATCGTCAACCCCACATTTTGTGCAATATGGAGCGCTTCTTCGCCGAGCCAACACCTTCAAAATACGCCTTGGTCCACCACGAATTCGCAAGCCTTGCAGGTATCGAAATCAATGTCGGTCCCAAATCGGATTACAGAGTCTCGAAGCAAGTTCCAAATTACTTGGGCTCGGAGCTTCGTGATGAAAGTTCGACTTACGGTCTGATTTTAAAAAGCACACACGTCAATCAAATCAATGGCATCCGCTGCCAAGAAGTCAGCTGCAAAAATTGGACGTCGATTGAACATCAAGCCGATCCCTGCAGCAAAGAAGGCGCAAGCAGCCGCCTTCCCTGGAGCGACCTCAATGCGCGAGATGTGATGTTCTTTGATCATATCATGACTGACAAGTTTTCGACCGACACGGATTCAGGTGGCATGACTCGCATTTCGCCTTTGTCCACTGGATACGGTGGTCCCTCTCAGGTTTATCGATTCAAAACCAGCGAGCTGGAAGTCCTGCTACCGGGCAAGTCCATCCGCGGCCAATACGAATCCTACCTGGCCGGTCCTGATGGCGTGGTTTCTTCCCTGGTGCTTGAGCTGTCTTGCCAAGCTTATTGATCAAAGAATTTGAAGAATCTCTTTCAAACGAGCCGCAATCGCTTCCGTGTTTTCATGAAAGTACTGCGGCCCGACGGCTTCCACATATTCCGTGGTGAGCTGCAGCTGATACTGACAAAACAAATACTGAATCGCGCTTTGGTCGGCGACCGAAATTTTTCCGCGCATCTTATTTAGGTAGAATGGAACTTGCGCCATCATCATGCGACAGCCTTTTTCGATCAGCCGGCTCAACGGAATATCGCCGCCCTGCCCTTGCTCTAAATCCGGCAAAAGAAAATCATGCATGACCACGTAATGGTTGGGATCCAAGACCTCAAAGTCCCCGGCATCCAAAGCCGGCTTCATCTCTTCCAGCCAGTCTTTAACGACCGCTATAAAATGCGGAACCAGTTTTTCGGGAATTGTTTGGGTCATGGGATCGATCGTTTTCATCAGAACTTAAGATATTTTAGGGAATTCCCGGATTTTTTCCAGTTTAAACTTAGGTCATTGAAATACTGACTTGATATCTCTGAAAAAGGCGCCCAAAATTTGAGCGTAACCTGATTCAATGTTCTGTAAAGCGGAGGAACTGGGTGCGACCGGCAATGTTCAAAGTTCTATGGCTCAGTGTCATCGGCCTATCACCCGCTTTTGCCACCCCGACCACAACCACCACTGCTCCCGCGACCTCTCACTTGATACACCTGGTTTCCGGCCCCAATTATCTTCCGTTGGTCGACGAAAAAGCGGCCGACGGCGGCATCACCACGGCGATTGTTCGCAAGGCTTTTGCAAGCCAAGGTTTCGAGATCAAGGTCTCTTACCAACCCTGGGTGCGCGGGGCCGAGGCCACCAAGACCGCAACTTTTGATGGCACTTTTCCGTATGTGAAATCGGCGACCCGTGAAAAAGATTTTCTGTTTTCGGATATGTTCTACAATGCCCCGTCTCGTCTTTTCGTACTGAAAGAGCGCGGCTACAAATCGCCTGACGATTTGGCTGGAAAAACCCTGTGCTCCCCGCTGGGATACGAGCGCATCGGCTACGATGCTTTCATCCGCAAAGGCCAGATGAAATTGGTGCAGCCGATGAACATCGATGCTTGCTTTGATATGCTGGCCCTGGGCCGCGTGGACTGCGTGCCGATTTCCGAGCCGGTGGGGAATCATATTATTTCTCAGAATCCGCAGTTCAAAGATAAATTCATATCCTTCGAAGGACGCGCCCAAGGCGCTGAATACTTTTTGATGGTGGGAAAAAATCATCCGCGCGCGCAAGAGATCATCGATATTTTCAACCGCGGACTGAAGGCCTCGCACTCTGGAACGGCGACTCCCACGGCGCCCGCGCCCCGCCATTGATATTTCAGTATTAAGCGGCTTTTCCAGCCACGACCGGGAATGCCATCACTTCGATATAATAAGATCCAAAGTCCGTCTGCGCGGTCAAAAGAATCGAGGCCGTCCCTGATGGACAGCTGGGCACATTTCCTTTGGCCAAAATCTGCGGAATGCTCATGCCCACTTCGTACTGGGTGAAATCCGATTTGGCATTACCCAGGATCTGGTTCGCCAACTCGCCGATGGCATCTTTGTTTTCGTCATTGATTTCGGCTTGAGCTTCGCCCAGCATATTTTCAAGCATCTTCAGATAAACCTTCTGATCAAAAGAGACCAGCAAAAGTCCCTGAAAAAGACGGCTTTTGATTTCGATCGAAGCCGCGATGTCGCCCGCCCAGCTCTCTGAGTTTTTACGAATTTGCGGTTTTTGAAACATGCCAGTTTCCATGCCATACTGCTGACAGATAAAACCTGTCGCCTTCACCAAGGCATTGACCACCCGGGCATCGACGGCGAAAGCGGCCTTCGCGACGGGTGCCGGCAACACCATGGCTTTTGCCAAAGCCCGGACCAAAATATCCGACGTAAACGGGGTCACGATTCTTTGCTCGACCTCGTTCAGCTCAGGAGGAAGCACCCAGTTTTCCTGCGGTACCAGCACGATCACCGCCGCACCGGCCGCGTTCTTCGAGGTCTTCAGGTCTTGCAGAAAATGCCCTTCCAAAAGTCGAGGCGCTTTGTGATCGATGACTATCGCATCAAATTTTTGATTGGCGATCCGTCGTTCGGCTTCGGCCCCGTCTTTCGCAAAGACAAATAGCGGATTTGCACGCGAGCCCATTTCTTGCGCTAGATCTTCGCGAACCTTTTCGGCCTCAAATTCGGGTTGTCCCAAATAGAGAATCAATTTTTTGATCGGACTTGCGTGCGACATCCCTGTTAATAACGGAGCAATCTTTAGTTTTCTCAAGTCTCTAAAGGCAGTCATGGTTCGAGATTTACAGAAACTTGTCTGTTTATGGATCAATTTGAATATTTGCCGACATTTTAGAAAAAACCCGGTTCGCCTTCAAGATCTCCAAGTAAAATGCCGATTGTTTATGAAAGGCTAAACACATATGTCGTTAGATCAGAAAAAAAAGCAGGTTTTGATTGTCGAAGACGACGAAGCCTTCCGCAATTTACTGGGCCAAATCTTTGAATCCGAAGGCTTCCTCGTGCGTTTTGCCGAAAACGGCTTGGCCGCAAAAACGATCTTAGGCCTGAATCAGAATCAATTTGATATTGTGCTGACTGACGTGCGCATGCCGGAAATGGACGGAGCTTCCCTATTACGTCTGGTGCGTTCGATCCATCCTCAGACCAAATTTATCGTCATGACCGGATTTTCTGAAATCCTGGAAGCCAAACACGCGATCGAACTGGGGGCGAACGAGTTTCTGCCCAAACCGTTTAAGACAAAAGATCTTCTGGATGCCGTCGAACGCGTTCTGACCGTTAAAGAGACCCATGCCGAAGCCCCGGCGGATGAAGACGAATTTTCATTCTGTAAGATTCACGTCGACGAGTTCACCTCGGCTTCAACCCTGCCGTCTGACATTTACATCCGACTGACCGAGAATAAATTTATCAAAGTCGCCCGCGAAGGGGCCGAAATTCAGCTGCAAAGAATTCAGACCTACAAGGAAAAAAAGGTCGAATACTTTTATGTGCACGTGAAAGACTTTGCAAAATACGCGGGCTTTACATTGCGCCTGGCGCGTGCGGTTGGAAAATCGAAGCAGGTCTCCCGCGAGCAAAAAATCAAAGTTTTTAAGCACACGGGCGAAATGCTTCTCAACCAAGCTTTTGTGACCAATCTGCAGCCCCAGGATGTCGAATTCTCACAGAATATCGTCAATAACACATTAACCGTGATCGGCGACGAGCCCGAAGTTTTCGACCTGTTGCTTTTGCTGAAATCCAATTCGGATGTGGTTTACGCCCACAGCGTCGCGGTTTCAGTGTTAAGCTGTTTGATCGCCAAAAGAATGAATTGGCGAAGCCAGCAGACCTTGATGAAGCTGTCGTTGGGCGGTTTGTTTCATGACATCGGGAAAAAAGAACTGCCACCAACCCTGCTGCAGAAATCCCGTCGCGAAATGACATCGGCCGAGGTCACATTGTACGAATCGCATGCCCAACGCGGAAAAGACCTTCTCAGCTCGATGCCTGGATTTCCGACGGATGTGGTGCAAATCGCCTTTCAGCACCACGAAAACAATCTGGGAACCGGTTATCCCTTGGGACTGGCCGGCGCCCGCATCCATCCGCTCGCCAAGATGATTCATTTGGCGGATGATTTTTTTCACACCTGCTTAAAGTATAAGCCCGATAGCGCCACACCCTGGAATCCCGCTTTGTCAGAACTTTGGGAGATGAAAGGCAGCGAATTGGAGCCCCATTATATGAAAGCGCTGATGGAACTTTTCGATTATCCGTTGCCAGGTCCTTTGGCGCGCTTGAAGCCTGCGGCCTAAAATCCAATGAAAACAGCCATCCATTCGCAGCTTCGAACTGTTTTGGATGACCTGCCGGTGGCGGTCTTTATCAAAAACATCCGCGACGACTATCGTTTCGTTTTGTGGAATAAAAAAGCGCAAGAGGCCTGGGCATTTTCGGCCACCGATGTGGTAGGCAAAACGGATTATCAACTTTTCTCTTCGGACGTGGCCCATCTCATTCGCGCCAAGGATATCGAAACGGTCGAAAGCAAACAGCTGTTGCAAATTCCGGAAGAAAGTTTCAAAAACGCCAATGGCGAAGTCCGCTGGTTCCAATCCTGGCGGCATGTGGTCTGTGACGAAGCCGGCCAGCCTTCTCTTTTGATCGGCGTCAGCCAAGATATCACCCCGATCAAAATGGCGATCGACGAAAGTCTCCGCCAAAGACAGCAATTGCAATCCATCTCGAACAATGCGCCCGGCGTTTTGTTTCAATTTCAAGTGACCCCCGAAAACCACATGTCTTTCACTTACATCAGTCGAAAGTTCAAAGATATCTTCGGCATCGATCCGGAAGAAATCATGGGCCGAGCCGAACATATGTTTGAACTTTTGCATCCGGATGACCGTGCCGAGTTTTTCACCGTCATGGATGAAACCATTCGCGATCGCAAACCCTGGAAGTGGCAAGGGCGGGTCATCGATTCGCAGGGGCAAACCCTGCATATCGAAGCCCATTCAAATCCTTACGCTGATGAAAATGGCTGTACCTATTGGGATGGCATGTTCCAGGATCTGACAAAATTAAAAGAGCAAGAGCTGCAGCTTCGCGAACAGACCGAGAAAATGCATCAGGCCTCGCGCTTGGTTTCCATCGGCGAGATGGCCGGCGGTGTGGCGCACGAGATCAATACCCCACTGGGGTCGATCGGTATTTTGGCCGAAGTGGCGGCCCGCGAGCTGAGTAAAGATAATAGCTCCAAAGAAAAAATCGAAGGGCACCTGAACCAAATCAACGACATGGTCTTTCGCATTTCGAAAATTATCAAAGCCATGCGCTCTTACGCGCGCAAGGACAATGACGAAATCCACGAACTAACCTCTTTGCATTCGGTGATCGACGAGGTTTTATCCGTCTGCTCTCACCGTTTGAAACAAGAGCAGATCAAATTCGATTTCAGTGCCGTTCCCAAAGATCTGCAGTTGGTTTGTCATCCCATTCAAATTTCCCAGGTGTTAATGAACCTGGTGAATAATTCGTGCGATGCCATCAAAACGCTGTCGGAGAAATGGATTCGGATCGAGGTCAGATCTTCACCGGGATTTCTGGAGTTGGTCTTCACCGACAGCGGGCACGGCATTCCACCCGAGGTGGCCGGGAAATTGTTTGAAAGCTTCTTTACGACCAAGGGGCCGAAAGAAGGAACGGGCCTGGGTCTTTCGATGTCAAAAAATATTATGAAATCCCATGGTGGTGATTTGGTTCTTCAGAGCGGTGGGCCGAACACCTGCTTTGTCTTAAGATTTCCGGTCGCCAAGGTGGCTGCCGCATGACCGACTCGTTTGTCACCCGCACCTTGAAACAGATGAGCTTCCGTCTGACGCTGATCATTTCAATCGCCACTTTGGCATCCATCCTTCATTTGGGGCATGTCATTGAGCTGGAGATGATGGGAATTTTGGACAAATACATCGAAGAGCGCGGCAGCCGCGAGGCGAGCCAGTTCATCTTAGCCCGGCAGAACCATGAAGTGGTCAGCAAAGAGTATTTGCAAGTCTTCAATCTTCCTTCGAATGCCGAAATCGATCGTCGCTTCAAATCACTGGTTAAAATGTATCCAGACGGTGTGATGCGAAATTCGGATCCGAATTTCGACGGCACCCATATGACAGGAATCTTTATCGGCAAAGGTGCGAAGATCACGGCCGATCTCAAAAGAAAAGTCGTAACCGCTTACGATATCGTCAACCGCTTTGGCGTCGGCTTTCATTCAAGCTTTCAGGATTTGTATTTCAGTTTTTCAGAAAACGCGCTCGTCCTTTATTGGCCCGAGGATCCGAAATGGGTTTTCAATGCCAATGACCAATTGAATGTCGGAAACGAGATCTATCACTCCTCCGCCACTCCAGAAAAAAATCCCCAGCGAAAAGCCGTGTGGACAGATCTTTTCTTCGATAAGGTCAGCTCGATCTGGATGACGACCGCGACGACACCGATTTATATCGGAGACCGCTACATTGGAAACGTCAGTCATGATTTGATGGTGAAAGAGCTTCTGGACCGCACGATCAACGTGCGTCTGGACGGTGCCAGCAATTACGTGGTGACGGAAAAAGGCTACGTGATCGCCGGTGCGCACATCATGGAACAGCTCAAAGCCAACGATGGCGTCGTGAAAATCGCCGATCTGAAAGATCCTTTGCTGTCCGCAATTTGGGAGACCTCGTCGCAAAGTCCGAATGATTTTGGCACCAATCGGGTGAAAAAATCCGGTCTGAATTTCTTGATGGCGCATTACAAACTTGCAGGCCCCGGATGGATCTTCGTCACGACTTATCCGCAAGAACGCATCTGGTGGACCGCGATCAATAACGCCGGTTGGGTGTTTGCCGCCGGGATCTTATCTCTGCTTTTCGAGCTTTATCTTTTGTATCAGGTGCTGGCGACCCGTATCCGCAAACCTTTGTTGGATCTGCTGGCGGCCACCAAGAAAATCACCAAGGGACAGTACAAGGTTCATATCTCTTACGATCACGCGGACGAGATCGGAGATCTTGTTCACTCGGTGCAGACCATGTCGCGAACCATTGAAGATCGTGATCAAAGAATTGAAAAGCACAATGCCGAACTGGAGCTATTGGTCGAAAGGCGCACCTCCGAACTGGCCGAACAAAAGGTCATCGCTCTTCACTCGGCCAAATTGGCGGCCCTGGGGGAAATGGCGGCAGGCCTTGCGCACGAGCTGAATACGCCACTGAATATCATCAGTCTCAATTCGGAGCGCATGATGCAGATGACCCTGAATCCGCGTGTCGAGCCCCAGCAGCTGGGGGAAATTTCTCAGCTCATCTCAACGACGGTGGGACGGATTTCAAAAATCATCACCGGGCTTCGCTCTTTTGCCGGTGATTCGACGACGGAAACCTTTCACACCCACAGTCTTTATGACTTGATTCAGAACTCACTGAATATGTGCTACGAGCGCTACACCGCAGCCGGCATCCAAATTCATCTCGAGTACCATGCGTCTGATCTTAACTTGGAATGTCAGTCCGGACCCATTTCACAGGTGTTTTTGAATCTGTTGAATAACGCCCACGATGCGGTTTTAAACCGCTCTGAAGATGACAAATGGATTCGCATCCAGATTGTAGAAGACCAAGCCGGTTTCAAAATTCTGTTTACGGATAGCGGTCAGGGTTTAGACGCCAATCAGCGAGCCAAGCTGTTTCAGCCATTCTTCACGACGAAGAAAATTGGTCAGGGAACCGGAATGGGGCTGAGCGTTTCAAAAGGAATCATTGAATCCCATCAAGGTTCGATTTCTTTGAATCCGACCGATCCCAATACGCAGTTCATGATCCATCTTCCGAAGAAGCAGAAAACGAAGGTCGCAAAAGCCATTTAAGAACGCCGAGCTGAGATCTACATGCCCTTGGCGCTTTGAACTTTGTCACGGCCAAACGGATCGCCCGCAATCGATTCGGTGTGCAGGGCGCAGACCCACTTGCCATCCCGCCGAACCCAGGTCGAAGTTTCCGCCGCTTCAAAACTTAAGGTCTCATTATCGACCGTCATATCTTCGCGGACTTTGTAAGCGACAACGGCGGCGTCTTCGCCCAGCATGCGCACTTTAAAATCGTCATCTAAGAATTCATAGTTTTGCAAAGTGTAGCTCGCGGCTTTGATCATTTTCTCCATCGCTTCGCGGTCGAAGCTGGCGACCCCCGAAGCCCCCGCTACCAAGCTTGGATTGTCGGTTAAAGACAACATGGTTTCCACGTCTCCATCTTTGATGGCCTGCCAGTATTTCTTTTCCAAATCCACCAGCTCGTGGTTGAGATTGGCAGGATAGCGATTCATGTTTTTTGACTCGGTTTGCAAGTTCTGTCGTTCCAATTTTCCCCCTTTTGGTGGTCATCTTCGTCTTCAAATCGTCCATAAGCGCCAAGCACGACGCCATCCCATGATACGAGCAAGAAAAAGGCCATCTACAAACAATGAAACGGCGCATTTCCGTGTTGTATTCTCCTCTGGGAAGCCTATGATTTTTCTATGAAGAAAAGAACTTTAGGAAATTCAGGATTGGAAGTTTCGAATCTCTGTCTCGGGGGCAACGTTTTCGGTTGGACCGTGGACGAGACCACCTCTTTTCAGCTTCTCGACGCTTACATCGAAGCCGGAGGAAACTTTATCGACACGGCCGATGTTTACTCGCGCTGGGCTTCAGGCAATCATGGCGGTGAATCCGAAACGATCATTGGCAAATGGATGAAGGCTCGCGGAAATCGCAACAAGCTTGTGATCGCCACCAAGGTCGGAATGGAAATGGGCCCGACAAAAAAAGGTCTGGCTCGCAACTACATTCTGTCGGCGGTCGAAGCGTCCCTGAAGCGACTGCAAACGGATGTGATTGATCTTTACATTTCTCACCAAGAAGATGATTCCGTTCCAGCTGACGAGATTTCTGAAACCTACGGCATGTTGATCAAGCACGGAAAAATTCGCGTCAGCGGAGCTTCCAATTACTCGGCCAAACGCCTGCGTAAGGCGATCGAAACCAGCCACCGCAACACCTCGCCCGCTTATCAATCTCTGCAGCCACTTTACAATCTTTACGATCGCGGTCATTTCGAATTGGAATTGAAACCGGTTTGTGAAGAATTCGGTTTGGGCGTGACTCCTTACTATGCTTTGGCCAGTGGTTTTCTGACCGGCAAGTACCGCTCGGAAAAAGATTTTTCAAAAAGCATCCGCGGCGGCCGTATGGAAAAATATCTCAACGACCGGGGAACAAAAATTCTGGAAGCCTTGGACCGCGTCAGCAAAGAACATCGAAGCAATCCAACGCAAGTGTCTCTGGCTTGGCTGATGCAACAGCCGACGATCACCGCGCCGATTGCCAGCGCCACCTCGCTTGCGCAGATGAAAGATCTGACCGCTGCCTGCGAGCTGAAGTTGGATGGTCCTTCTGTGGAACTTTTAAATCGCGCCAGCGATCCCGGTATCTTTGAAACGAAATGAAATTAAATCTGGATGAACTGGAGCCGGCGGAAGTCCTTCTGTTCGGTCTGAAAACCTTGGCGGTCTCTTTGGTGGTGGGCTCTACCGCTCACTATCTGTCGACTCGCCTTTCGGGTGGCAAACAAATGCATCCTCTGGTTCATCAAGATCCGGAACAAACTCCGATCGAAAATGCTTCTGCTTTTGACGAGTACAAAGGCAAACACACCTACAGCCTGCAGCCAAAAGCCAACTACACCATTCGGGGCCTGGTGGTTGAAACGCACGATTCGGCCAGCTGGCTTGATATCTCTTACGCTGAAGGCGGCGATCCTTTTCAGATTCAAGATCTGTGTGTTGTCTGGGGCGACAATGCCGTTTCATCACAGCTTGAAAAATGGAAATTCAGTCACGGCGACTGGACCTGCTACGTGCAAGCCCCCGACTTTGAGTCCTGGAAGGCCTTTCGCAAAGATCAACTGTCCAACAATCACGTGTTACCCGCGAACGACGAAGTCCTGCGCGTGATCCGTTCAGCCCAGATTGGCGATCAAATCGAAATTTCCGGAAAGCTCGTTGATTACTCGATGGACGGTGGATTTTCTCGCAAAACCAGCCTGGTCCGCACCGACACTGAAAACGGCGCCTGCGAAATCATCTACGCGGAAAGCGCCAAATTTCTAGGCCGCCCTTTTATCTTATGGCGGGTGATCCAAAAGCTCAGCTTGCTGACCGGCTTGGCCGGGGGTCTTTTGATGATCGCCGGGGTTGCGATCCTGCCCTACATTCGCAAACGCAAAAACGACGACGCCGAGAGCGCTTAGCGACTTGGGGTCGCCACGACCGAATCTGCCACGCAATCCACCACGGTCAAAGCATCGACCCAAGAGTCATGATACGACGAAGACTCGCGGTACTGTCCGCGAATGTGATTTACTTTTCCCGATTTCATGGCGGCCAGATCTTCGGATGTGAAAATCAAATCCGTGATCTGCTCGCCATCGATATTCAGGGTCACGACCAGCTCGTTATCCAGATTTCCTTTGCTAACGAAAAGAACGCCCATTGAATCCATGGACACCGTTGGAACGGTTCGCAGACGGTCTTCGGCATACCGACCGTAGACGGCGGTCACCTGTTGGCATTTCAATTTGGCCGGAAGATTTTGGATGTTTTGAATATCTTGAGAGGTCTCTGCATGGGCGAAAGCGCCCAGGACCAGAAAAGTTGCGCAGATCAGATTTTTCATAATCGAGGTCTCCATTCCTGAAGCAAAAAGCTAGCACCGGCTTTCACCACATCAAAGGCTTAGCACGACATCTTATTATGCATTTCGCGAATACAAACCATTTTATCATGTAGCGACACAAAAATACGCGGTGCACCTGTCGCAATCTTATTGCCGCCCGGCACGCTGCCGCACAGGGTTTCGAGTCTCGTTTTGGGATCGAAATCAAAATCATATTTAGGATTTGCATGTCTTTTTGTTTATGGCGGGCGACACGAACACTCGACCTTGATCTGGAAACTTGTGACTTCGTCTCAGTTCAACTCATCCTCACCAAGATCCTTTTGAAGAATCGGGATTTTGGTCTCTCCTTTTTTTTTTAGATTCCGATAAAGACTAAAGGAAGAATTAAGGAGTTCGCATGTTCAAAAGACTCGGTTTCAAAAAACTCTTATTGTGGTTTGTGTTGTTTGTTGGAATTGTTTCTTTGAGCTCGGCTGGATTCTCTTTCTTGACCAATCGTCGCGCGATGAATGGCTTGGCGGATGCTAGCCGCATGGGCTTGGATCACCTTTCACAAAAAGCCATGTTTATGAAATCGATGGCGGCACTGCAAACAAATATTCAGGCCACACTTTATGAAACCGATGCCGAGTCGATTGCCCTTCGTATCGAAGTCGTCGACGGCTACCTGGCCGAAGTGATTAAATCATTTGAAACATCGTGCACAGGCGACTGCTCATTTTACAAGGACACGATTTCCCAGTACGGAAAAATCTGGGGCGATATCAAAACGCAGCTAAATGCCAGTCACAAAGCGGAAGCTCAAAATCTTTCAGCGGCCAAATTGATTCCACTCTCGGAAAAGACGTTCGATCAAATCGATAAAGAGTTCTCGGCTCTTCGTAAAGATACGATGGCAACTCTCGACACCTCGATCACCAATAGCTACAAGATTCAGTTGGTTCTGGCTTTGTGCGTGGTGGTTGCGACCTTTATTTTGCTGGGATTGGGATTTGCGTTCCGTCGCCAGGTCAATCAAGGCTTGGATCATGTCACCAATGGTCTTTTCCAAAACACCCAAGAAGCCAATGCCATGAGCCAGGTGCTGGAAGTTTCCAGCGAACAGCTGTCGCGCTCGTCCGAGCAGCAAGCGGCTGCGGTCCAACAGACCTCGGCTTCGATCCAGCAGATCGCTTCGATGGTGCAACAAAACGCGGCCAGCGCCAAGAATGCCGCTTCCTTGGCGGAAGAGTGCGCCCAGGGTGCGAACAAAGGTGGGAAAGACATTCATCAGTTGATTGTTACGATGCGCGATATCCACGGCTTCTCTCGAAAAATTGAAGAGATCACATCGGTGATCGAAGACATCGCTTTCCAAACCAACCTGCTCGCACTGAATGCAGCGGTCGAGGCCGCGCGCGCCGGAGAACAAGGGAAAGGCTTTGCGGTTGTGGCCGATGCGGTTCGCACGCTGGCACAGAAATCAGCAACGGCAACCAAAGAGATCAGCGATTTGATCCAAGCCAGCAGCTCGAAAGTCGAAGACGGAACGAAAGTCGCCGATTTGAGTGGTGCCGCTTTGGATGTGATCATCAATTCCATCCAAAAGATGACTGTTCTCAATCAAGAGATTGCCACGGCCTCTGAAGAACAAGCCGGCAGCCTGGATGAGATCAAGCAGGCGATGGAAAGTATCGATCAGATCGTACAAAAGAACGCCATGGTTTCAGCTGAAGTGACAACAAGCTCGCAGCAGATGTCGACCCAGGCGCACACTTTGAAAGGCAATGCCGACGATCTGAAATCTTTGCTGTACGGTAACAAAGCCGCCTAATTCGAAAAACCGAAATTCAGATTCCAAATTTACCGGCCGATGCGCCGGTAAATTTTTTTAAAGGCGTCGGGCTTCGCCCCTGTCTCGATAAATTGAATGATCGTCTCGGCGCTTTCATCCGGCGTGCTCTTGGACGAGTCAATTTCCAAATCGTATTCGGCCCATGCGTGCACGACATCGAATTGCAGGCGCGCCGACCCTAGGGTGCGATTCTTCCGCTCTTTCTCGCGTTGTTCAATCACTTCGACCGGACAGCGAATGCCGATCCAGAAAGCTTCGAACTGCGAAAAAAGCTCGGCCGCTTCCTCGACCCATTTGCGCTCGATCATCACGTGATCGGCGATCACCGAGTTCCCGCGCTTGAGCATGGCTGCAATTGAATGATGCATCCCCGAAATCAATTGATGCCCCAACGGGCCGGCCGTGTGGGACAGCCCCATGATCTCGTTCCACTGTGGCTGCTGAAAGCATCTTTCCGGCAGCATATTTAAAAACTTATCCAAACCAATATTCAGATATGGCTCGGTCAGCTTGGCGTGCAGGCTGTTGACGATGCTGGTTTTCCCGGCACTGGAGGTCCCATTGAGAAGAATCAATCGTGTTTTCGACATGCCAGGAAGATTACACTTCTCTTCCGGCCTTGGGCAAAAAAAAAGCGAGGTCCTTTTCAAAGACCCCGCTTCCGGAAAGTGCGTAACTTCAAAATCTTATTGTTGGCATTTGGTGACCGACAGATTCAAGCGAATCGCGTCGGCGTCACTGCCGCCCACATCGGCCGAGTCGATCATCATCATCGCCTCTTCATTCAAGATTTTGCCACCACCACGAGCATTCGGTCCCAAGACGTGAATCACGCTTGTGAATTCAAGGACCGGCATCGCCTGACAACGATTGCGAATGCGAAGCTTCAGAGGCTGAGAGATCGTAAAGTTCGCCGTACCCGGAGGCAGCTGAACACGCAATTGGTTTTGGCCAATGGTGAAATCGTTCATGCTTGGCAGATTTCCGGTGGTGATAATGAATCCACGGTTTCCGCCTTGTAAATTGGCAAATCCGCGATAATCAACCTTCGAAACGTCCAAATTGTATCCGGCTTGCAAATTCAAAGGAATGCGGAAGCGGCAGTAACGGCGAAGCTGCTCCATGGTGTACGTCCCACGTGGGATGTCGATCATGAACTGATCGAAAAGAATCGAGATGGCGCGGCCATCCGGAGAAATAACGGCCTGAACGGAGCCAGATGGACACCCGTCCCCATCGATCATCGGCTGCCCGACTTGAAATGGCGGCGTTTGAGCTTGAGCTGAGAATGACAATCCAAGACTGACAAGTGCGATCAAGAAAAGTGGTTTCATTTTGTCCCCCTGAGGTGGTTTAAATCCCCTTCACCCGACAACTATCCAATAAAGATGCCAACCCTTCGTCAGAAAAAATGGCACCGTTAAGTCAAACGAATTCAAAGCTTTTCTTATAACTGACATCAACTGCAATCAGCCGCAAGTGACGCGGATTTTGGCGCATAGCAAGCCAAACCAGGCCATCTTAAGAACGTCTATCATTCAAACAAAAAAGAGTTTATACAGAAAGCATGGATGCATCGAGCGAAAAACTTTTATCAGTCCTGCACTCTCTCTCCCAGGTGCGAAGCTTGGACGAGATCACCAAAATTGTCCGCACGGCGGCCCGTCAGCTGGTCGGTTCTGACGGCGCCACCTTCGTATTAAAAGACGAAGGCTTTTGTCATTACGTCGACGAAGACGCGATCGAACCCTTATGGAAAGGAAAGAAATTCCCTTTGCAAGCCTGCATCAGCGGTTGGTCCATGTTGCACAAGCAAGCGGTCGCAATTCCCGACATCTATCAGGACTCGCGTATTCCGATCGACGCCTACCGCCCCACTTTCGTCAAAAGCTTGGTGATGGTTCCGATCCAGCAATCCAATCCGATTGGCGCCATCGGAAATTACTGGGCCTCTCATCACATCGCCACGGATGAAGAAATCAAAACATTGCAGGCGCTGGCCGACACGGTTGCGGTGGCCATGGAAAACGTAAAGCTGCTCGAGTCTCTGGGAAAGCAAATCACCGAGCTGGATGAGGCCAATAAAGCCAAAGACGAATTTCTGATGATGGTTTCACACGAACTTCGCACTCCGCTGAACGCCATCGAAGGCTGGGCCAGCCTGATCGCCCAAGGCGAAGTCGATGGCGAAGAGGCGCAACAAGGATTGCAAACCATCCTTCGCAATGCCAAAGCTCAGAATCGCATCATCGATGATTTGATGGACACTTCGACGATTATCCTGAATCGCATTTCTTTCGATCAAAAACCGGTCGATGTGATTCCGATCATTGAAGACGCGATCGAAACGCTGCGCCTGAATGCCCAGAAAAAAAATCTGAAAATCGAGTTCGAAAATAACTTTGTCTCGGCTGGCAGTCGCGAAGCATGGATCCTGGGCGATCCCGAGCGATTGCTGCAAACGTTTAACAACCTTTTGAACAATGCAATCAAGTTCACTCCTGAAAATGGACAGATTTGGGTGAAAGCGAAATTAGCCGGTCCCTCCGTTTCCATTTCGATCCGCGATACGGGCGAAGGGATTCCAAAAGATTTTCTTCCTTACGTGTTTGAAAGATTCCGCCAGGCGGATGATTCGCTGACACGAAAACATGGCGGCTTAGGCTTGGGGCTTGCGATCGTTCGCCACATCGTGACCGCATTCGCCGGAACCATCGAAGCGCAATCCGAAGGCCCTAACCGCGGCGCCACCTTTACGGTGCAGTTCCCGCTTTACGATCGCACCAGTGTCACCGAATCTTCTTCGACTTCCCTACGAAATGAAAACGCCAGCCGGTATTCGGCTTCATCGATCCCTTACGCCGCCGCTTCGACATCCCATTAAAATAAAAAGACCAGCTTTTTCAGAGCTGGTCTTTCTTTCATCACACAATTTATTTGATCTTACTGGCAAGTGACGGAGCGGCCCGAGTTCATTTCGTACAAGGTGTATCCGCGGCAGTTCGAACCGTTACACCAAACCATCTGCGACCAGTAGCTGGCTTGATACAAGTAAGAACCGTAGCACTGCTGACCGTAAATTCCGCCACCGTTGTTCGTGCAAAGGGCGGTGTTCACAATCTGACCGGTCGAGCTGTAGCAGTATCCGTTACTCATATAGTAACCGGTGTTCGTCTGCTGGCAAAGCATGGTCGATACGATTTGACCTGCTGTATTGTAGCAGTAACCGTTATTCATGTAATAACCGGTGTTCGTCTGTTGGCACAAAGTCGTTGTGACAATCTGTCCAGCGGTGTTGTAGCAGTAACCGTTACTCATATAGTAACCGTTATTTGTACAAAGCGTGGTGGCGACAACCTGGTTTTGGTTGTTATAACACATTCCATTGATCATTTGATACGACGTCGGTGTCGCAGCGTTGTTATCCTCTTTCTTGTTACAGGCAACCAAAGCCAGAACTGAAAGAGCGATCGCGAATAGAGACTTGAGTTTCAAATTGTGTGTTTTCATATACCTCTCCCTAGAGCAACGCCTGAGCCATTCCACAATTGCCCATGCCATCTCCATAAGTATATGATTTTGCTTGATATTTATGATCTACTGAAAACCCACTTTGCAGAGGTGGCTGTCTAATCCCTCTGCAAAGTAACGTTTTTCGCTAGCACCCCACCCTGCTCTGAGATTCAAAAGAGCTAGGGGACCTCGAAATTGGCTTGGTCCGAAAGCCCGCTTGCGGATTTACGAATCTCTGGTGATTGATAATCGACTTTGACCTTATATGAGCCTTTGCTGAGCTCCGACGTCGCCACGGTCCACACATTTTTCAGGGCTGGAACTTCGGTCCACTGATTGCCCCGCTGCTGGAACCAGGCGATCGAAAGACCCGAAAGCTTCATCGGATGCACGCTGACCGATGTGCCCACCTGCACGTCGTCGATCAAGCGTGTGCGACCCAAGAATTGAATCCACATATTCTCTTGATCAACCGAACAGAAGAACTCGTACAGCATATCACGCATCAAACAGTGTTGATGGGTTGGACGATAGGTCACGTTGCCGCCATCATCATATGTTTTAAATGCGCCGATCCCACCGGTGAAATCATAGTCGGCTTCGTAAGCATAAAGATTCGCGAAGGCCAAAATATTATTTCCGTCGTGATTCACTTCGCTGATTTCAAGCGTGTGGGTCCCCGGTTTTAAATCCTGCACCAACGCGGTCGAGAAGAAGCTGCGATCCGCTGTGCCTTTTCCTTGCACCACCAGCGGCGAGCCATCCAGCAAGATCTGAACGTCGTCCAAACGCTCCCAACCGACCGAGCTGACTTGCACCTCGAACCAGAAAGGTCCTTTGCTGTTCGCCGCCGGAAATTCGAACTTCTGGGTGACCGGGCCCTTTGCCAAATTCTGCCAAACGTAAGCGCCGCCCAGAAAGCGCATGTCGTTCATAACTTTGGTTTGTCCCTGCTTCAGCCATTGCTTCCATGGCACGTCGGCCGTTTCCGAACTGTTGGCGCCTGCGTAAACGCTGCCGCCATCGTACTCTTCACCGACGTTACCAAAGTTATGTCCCAGTTCGTGGCGAAGCACGATGCGACCGCTTTCGATCGAGCGCGTGCTGATCGCAAACTGTCCGCCCAATCCGCCATAGTAATCATCGTTCGCAAGCACGATCGGATAATCGGTTTTCGGCGCCAGTGCGACCGCTTGGTTCAAGGCCGCGGGATTCCCGGGCATGATCGCGCGCTTGCTGCCGGCCGGGCTTCGGTACAATCCGAAAGCGGTGTTTTTCTTTTGCAGATCGGTGATGCCGCTTTCTTTCGACGGCACGAACACGGCGTAAACATTGAAAAGTGGCGTGTAACTTTGAAAGGTTTTTCCTTTGAAGAGATCATCGACGATACGAGCGACGTCTTCAAAGAACTTTTCTTTTTCTGCCAGAGTGTAACCGTCACCCAAGACAGTGAGGCAGATGCGATTGCGAGCCGGCCCCTGCTCAACGATGGTGCGGACCTCGGTGCCACTGGCAAAATTTTCCAAAGACCGCGTGAAAGCCAGCCCCGCATACAGAGGTGGAAGCTCTTCATTCGGCCACAAAATCTCTTCGTAAAGAGACTCAGATGGCAGCCCGCCTTCGGCATGAAACTGGGGAACCGATTTGATCAGCTTGGGCACCAGGCTGGATCCGATGGTCGTGATCTCGGTCACACCGATGGGTGTGATCTCTGTTCCCTGTCTAATGCGTTTTAAGACCCACGAAGCCTGAGCCGATGAGGCGCTCATTGCCAAAACGATGGTGAAGGCCCATTTTAGTTTCATGCTTTCCCCTCTTTTCTTGCCATTTTCTTGGGCGACAGCAGACCTCAAGCTTTTCGTGGGGTCAACTTTGGCGCTTTGACTCGGCAGACCGTACCTTTAATTCGTGTAAAGACCGCTTGCTTTCAGGCAAAGGGTCAGGGTACTTCAGGGGTGTCTTCGTTACACGAATATAAGCTGGTGATAAGGTCCAGCGTTTCTACCGGGCGCCGTAAATGCCTGACTATTTGGGGGATTCATGAAGCTAACCGTACTGTTCACGGTTCTATTCGCAGCGCTCGGCGCTTTCGCTAACAATTCATTTCCGACAGGACCAGATCCAGAGCTGACTCCGGGTGATGTTTGCCATCATCCTGATACCTATCGCTATGAAGAAAAAATCGCTTACTGCGAGCGCGATGTGGATACGGATCTCAAGTACGATATTATCGATACCTATGATCAAGAGCTGGGCTTCACCATCAGCAACATGCCTCGCAACAAATTTAAAATCGATCATTACATCCCACTTTGCATGGGCGGATCGAACGAACGCGTGAATCTGTGGCCGCAACATGAAAGCGTCTACAAAATCACGGATCCTTTGGAAGCCAAGCTTTGCGAAAAAATGTCAGAAGGAAAGCTTCTGCAGGCCAAAGCGATCGAGCTGATTCGCCGAGCGAAGAACAACTTGTCAGAAGCTCCCGCGATCCTTCGCGAAGTCAGCGGAATGTAATTAGAGAGTTCCCGACGGACGAGCTTTGGCCCATTTGACCCAAAGCTCTTTCTTTTCGGCGACGGCCATATTTTTTGTCCCCAAAACAGATTTCGTCAGCCTTTCCATGGCCACCACGGCTGAAGCTTGGATTTTGGGGTCTTTGTCATTCAATGATTTCACGAACAAAGCTGTTTCACGCGCTTCAGGTTTTGCCGCCAGCATCGAAAGAATTTCGCCGCGGATCCAAAGACTTTGCTGGCGACGGAAGTTTTCTGGCGCATTGAGATTTTCCCACAGCAAATCGCGATTGCCGGCGTTCAGATTTTTTCCCAACACCTGCACCGCCGCCGACCGCACCACCAACGCCTTATCTTTCAATAAAGCTTGCGCCGCTTTCTGACCGCGCTCGGGATGGTACTGCGCCAGGGACAGCAACGCCGCATTTCGCATAAACCAGTTCGGAGATTTCAAGGCGATCTCAAGCTCGGGCAAAGCTTGATCGGGCTTTAATGATGAAGCCAAGGTCAATGCCTTCCAGCGCATCGGCATGCTTTCCGTTTCCTGACGAGAGATGCGAATCAATGCCGGATACAAGGTTTCGGATTTTTTTAAAGCCACCTGACGCTGATTGATTTCCGGCAATAAAAGAACGTCATAGGCTTCTTGATTGGCTTGCACCGATTTGGGCGGAATCGCCGCTTGCGAAGACAGGGCCAATAAAACTGTTGCGACCAACAATGTTGTTTTTGGCATTAGCTATCCTTTTTAACGAAGTTTTCGAAATCACCCATGAGCTTTTTGTCTTCGGCAGAAACTCCGCCCAACGCGGCGGCTTCTTGTAGAAGTTTATTCTCGTCCACGCCCGTTCCCAAGGCCGCTTCGGCGCTGACTTCGGGGCCGTCAGATTTGATGTTGGCCGCTTCGGCCACCATTTTATCGATATCAATATTTCCAAGATCGACTTCCGCCGCTTGCGGAGCGGCCGGTGCGGCTTCCGCCGCCGGTGCTGCAGCTGGAGCTGGCGCCGAAGGCGCTGGTGGTGCCGCCGGAGCCTCATCTCCTGTTTTTTGTTTTTCAACCGCTGCGGCAAATTCGGCCATCAGGTCATCGTCGATCGCAAGCCCATCTGCGGCAGCGGCAGGTTCTGCTGCGGCCGGAGCCGGCGGAGGTTCTGCTGCAGGAGCTGCTTCGGTCGGAGCATTTGATTTGCCAACAATCGCTGGCTCTTCAGCCGGAGGAGGTGGCGGTTCTGCCGGAGCTGGAGCCGGTGCCGCGGGTGCCGCTTGAGGCGCTGCCGCGGCCGGAGCCGCGCCGCCCGCCTTCATGCCTTCCAGCTCTTTTTGCAATTTGGCGTTTTGCTCTTTATAGAAAGAAAGATCGGCAATGTCTTCGCTGATGATTTCGTATTCAGAAAGTTTCGCCTGCAGTTCTTTGATTTTTTCATCCAGGGCCGACTTATCTTCGGCCGACATTCCAGGCGCCGCTTCTGCCGCTGCGGCCGGAGCCGCACCCGCAGGCGCTGCTTTCATTTCTTCGATTTGTTTTTTCTTGGTTTCCAACTCGGTTTTCAGATTGGAAATTTCAACCGCCAAGCGCTGGCTTTCTTCCGAACTGCCAGCGGATCCTGCGGCCGGCACACTGCCCGCTCTTTCCAGAATCTGCTTCAGTGTCGTTTCAAGCTGTCCCATATCAAGTCCAGCCGCGCCGCCCTCCGGCGCATCTTTGGCACTCAAAAAGCTGCGAATCGCCAAAAAAAGAACGGCCAACAGCGTGATACCAAATAAAGCCTCGATGATCGTGGCGTTATGGCTGATCAGAAATGGAAGAAAACGATCGAGAGTCATTCGCTTTATTGTGGAGCAGCGTTCGCAGTGGGTCAAGCGAAGCTCCGATGTCAGGACGCTAGACCTAGATCCAAGTGAGAGTTAATCTTTCATTCACTATGACAAGTCTCGATCTCATCATCAAAAATGCGCTCGTTCTTTTGGCCGAAGACACAAAGTCCACACGCAAAGGCGAATCGAAACCGGGTTACACGATTCGCGAAGTGCAGACCCATGTCGGAGTCAAAGACGGAAAGATTCGCTATATCGGAAACGACAATATTCCGGCGAACCAGATTATCGACGCCAAAGGCCTGCACCTGCTGCCGGGCGTGATCGACAGTCAGGTTCACATGCGCGAACCCGGCATGATTCACAAAGAAGATCTTGGAACCGGAACGCAAGCGGCGGCTTTGGGTGGGATCACGTCGGTATTTGAAATGCCAAATACCAATCCGGCGACGACAACGGCCGAACTGCATGCCGACAAAATGCGACGGGCTCGCGAAAAGGCCTGGGTGAATTTCGCGTTCTTCGTTGGCGCTTCACACGAAAACGTCGAAGCCCTGGCGGAACTGGAAAAGATCCCCAGCTGTCCCGGGATCAAAATTTTTATGGGAAGCTCGACCGGATCCTTGTTGGTCGAAGACGATCCAACTCTCGAGCGCATCTTCCGATCCGGCTTTCGCCGCCTGATCTTTCATGCCGAAGACGAAGAGCGCCTGCGCGAGCGCAAACACATCGCGATCGACAGCAAAGATGTGCGCAATCATCCCATCTGGCGTGACGAGCTGACCGCTTTGCGGGCCACCCAAAGGTTGATCGCCTTGGCTGAAAAAACCAAACGCCCGGCCCACGTTCTGCACGTCACCACCGCCGAAGAGATGGAACTCCTGAAAAAAACCAAAGGTAAAGTCGGCTCGTTGGTGAGTGTCGAGGTTCTGCCTCAGCACCTGACCCTGGCCGCACCCGAATGCTACGAACGTTTGGGAACCTTGGCTCAGCAAAATCCGCCGATCCGCGATCAAAGACATCAAGATGCTTTGTGGAAAGCGGTGCTCGACGGGACCGTTGACGTCCTGGGATCGGACCATGCGCCCCACACTCTGGAAGAAAAAAAACGCGAATACCCAAGCTCGCCTTCTGGGGTTCCGGGCGTACAAACGATTCTTCCGATCATGCTCAATCACGTCCATCAGGGCCGCCTGCCACTCAGTCGATTGGTCGAATTGATGTGCGAAAATCCACGCCATGTGTTTGGCTGCAAAAGCAAAGGCCGCATCGCCATGGGCCTGGATGCCGATTTCACCTTGGTGGATCTAAAGAAAACTCGCACCATCGAAAACAAGTGGATCGTCAGTCGCTGCGGATGGACTCCGTTTGATGGCATGAAGATCACCGGCTGGCCGGTCGCCACGATTCTCGGTGGCACCCCGGTCATGCAAGACAATCAGCTTTTGGGAACCGCGAAAGGCCAAGCGGTGGAGTTTCAATTTTGAGCTCCACTCCTCCAGACAACTCGACAACCGACGCCAGCGCAAACAGTGCACGTGGCGGCGATCCAGCATCCTTTTCACCAAGCCCGCAACCTTCGGGCCCACCAAATAAGCGCGCCGCTTTTTTGTCTTTCTTCTTTGGTGGCCTGCTTCCGGTTATCGCCTTCACTTTGATCGAAGACAATTATGGCCCCGTCTGGGGAACCGTTGCCGGAATGGTTTTTGGTGTCGGCGAAATTCTTTTTGAAAAAATCAGATACAAGAAAGTTTCCACCATCACATGGATCGGAAATCTCATGATCTTGGTGTTGGGTGGGATTTCGATCATCGCCCAAGATGGCATCTGGTTCAAAATGCAGCCGGCCCTGTTCGAAGCTTTCTTCACCGCTTTGTTGTGGGGATCTTTGATCATGAAAAAGCCTTTGCTGATCGCCATGGCCGAAAAACAAGGAACGAAAATCCCCGATCACGCCAAGCCTTTGATGAAAGGAATGACCTTTCGCCTGGGCCTTTTCTTCGCGATCCACGCCGTGGTGGCAACCTGGGCCGCTTTCTCGTGGACGACGGCGCAGTGGGCATGGCTCAAGGGCGCGGGACTGATGGTCAGCTTCGCAGTTTACCTGGGTCTCGAAATCTTGGTGGTGCGCATGGTGGTTCGGCGGCGCTAGGTGAGAGCCGACGGCTTGGCTCGGTTTCTTGGGCTGCTAGCTGTGATAGCTTTTCGCGTATCATGTGGGCCTTGCGTCCATTCCGATGTTTAGGGGAAATTTATTTGTATGGTTTGGGGGAATTCACTCATAGATTTTTGTTGCATTGATGCCCTCAGAGAAATGACTTCCAACTGGGAGTCATTTCTCTGAGGGGTCTTCAGACACCTGCCTCACAAAGTTCGGAACCAACTGGTTCCAGATTTTGTGAGGGGACCTAAAGACCCACCTCAAACCTCAAAGAAATAGATACCCGTGTCAGTGTGGATGAACGCTTTTTTTGCTCAATTTCACTCTCAGGCACCGTCTTAGAAAAAAGAAAGCCCTCAAATCCAACCCCAGATTCCCTCCCAAGCATTCATATTCTGATTTCGTCCCCTAATTTTTGGACAAGCCGGCCAGGACGGCCGGCTTGCAGCGTTCGCACGGACGGATGCACCAGCGTTTACACCAAGCCACCGCTGTGACAAGCAATCCTAACAGCTAAACAGCTGTGTCGCACCCTCCTAACCCTAATCCGAAACCAAAAAAAACCCGGGATCTTGCGAACCCGGGTTTCAGAGGAGAGAGTTTCAATAAATCAACTAAGCCGCCGGCGAAGCTCGCAAAGCGAGCCAGCCCAGAGTTAGTTACAACGGCGCCAAGTCAGGTGGTAGATCAAACCAGAGCTCACGTCGACAGAGTCAACAGTTCCGATTGTCTGTTCCATGCGGCTGTTGGATTGTGCCATCATTGAAGAGTTGATGCGCAAGTTCACTTCAGCACCGCAACCTGACCAAACCAAAGTTGAAGCAAGCAACCGGTCAGTGACTATGTATGAATCGTTACTAGGACCTGTGAAAACGCGAGAGATCTTAGGACCGCGTGCACCTGCCCAGAAGTATTCAACGTCAAATTGGTTTCGGCCACCAGCTGGAATAGCTGTGTAACCACGATAGTCGACTTGCACGATCGCAACCGAGTATCCTGATGGAACTCGAACTGGAACGGCCAAGTTACAAGATTTACGGTCGATACGACGACCTGTTGTAGCCCCTGCTTCTGCGATATAGTTATCGAACAAAACGCTGAGCTCAGAGTTGTCTGGAGACAGGATCGCGCTTGCTGATCCGCCCGGACATCCATTACCACCATAGCTTGGCTGGCCTAATTGCAGGCTTTGCGCCATTGCTGCGGATGATACGATCATTCCTACGACGACACCTAATAGTTTTGACCAAGACATTTTCTTCCCCCTTGAGTGGTGATGTTGAGTGATTTGTCACTCGGTTACAGGTCACTAAAGCAAGGGCTTTGCCAACTGTTTCAGGGCCACAATGCACCCTTCGAAAGAATTTCAATGTTGTACGAGCGTCAAAAAAAAGAAACTCCGCTGGATCACAGCGGAGTTTCAATGTTTTTCTTAAACTTTCAGGATTACAAAGTCTGTTGAGACGATGAGCACCATGGGAACGACGGCATGATTTGGCACATCGCTTGGCAAGTCGCTTCGTCACCCAGTGGGCACGAATTATCACCACCGCCACCGCCTGGTGGGTTGTTGCCGCCACCATTTGATGAAGGTTGGCCGACATAAATCTTATAGCTTGTTGAAGTGTTACCAGCTGCATCTTTCGCAGTGATTTGAACATCACCCTGAGCAACCGCTGTCAGCAAACCGTTTGCATCCACAGTCGCAACTGCAGGATTCGAGCTTGTGAATTGAGCTGCACCTTGTCCATAAACTGTTTCAAATTGAACGGTTTTACCGATTTCAACTGTTGCAGCAAATGGAGAGATGAACATCTTTTGGCTCTTTACAGTTTCGACTGCACCCAAAGCATCCACGCGGCAGTCACAAGCTGTTTCGATCGCAACTTTTGCACCTGTTGATTGCAACAGTGATTTGATTTGCGTCGGAGTCAAAGATTTGTCCTGAGCTTTGATCAAAGCAACAAGTCCCGCGACAAGCGGAGTTGCCATTGAAGTTCCAGACAAGCTCTTATATTGATTGCCTGGGATTGTGCTCATGATGTCCGCACCCGGAGCTGCGATTGCAACTTTCGCACGGCCATAGTTGGACCAAGATGGTTTCGCATCATTGTTATCGCTGGCAGCGATCGCAATGACGTTCGAGTAAGGAGCATTTGCAGGTTGAACGTTTGTTTTGTCGTTGTTCTTACCATCGTTCGCAGCAGCAACAACGAATGGAATTCCAGCCTGCTCAGCGCGGCCGATTGCTTCCAAGATCGGTTGGATCTGAGACTCTTGACCGGCAGGAACTGTCATCCCCCAGCTAGCAGAGATCACATCCACTTTTTGTTGAACAGCGTAATCGACTGATTTCGCACCGTTGAACAAATCACCGCTTCCGTTCTTATCCAAGAAACGAATTGGCATCATTGAAATTTCAGGAGAAATACCAACGATTCCGCCATCAACCAATCCAGTCGCGCCGACGATACCTGCGCAGTGAGTTCCGTGACCTGGATTTTGTCCAACTTCATCCATTGGATCCGCGTCGTTACCTGCGAAGTCATAACCAGCGATTGTATTTGGCGCCAAGTTCGGATGCTTTGAATCGATCCCCGTATCGATCACCGCCAGAACGACGTTTTTTGATCCTTTGTTACCAGCACGCTGCCAAGCTTTTGCAGCTTGAACTTTGTCGATTGCCCACTGAGTTTTTGTCGCCAAACCTTCGATAGGCTTGAAAGACTGGATGCGAATGTTTGGTACAACGTACTCAACATTTGGATCCGTCAGCAAGTTCACCAGCGCGTTGACACGCATAGCTTGCGGAATGTTCACTTTCATCAGTTGTCCTGCATTGTGAACGTCCATGATTTGCATCGCGCGTGTCGATGTGAATCCCTGAACCGAGTATGGATTGCGATACTTCACAACGTACTCTGCCGAGAATGCTGGCAGAGCCATTGCCGTGATCGCCAAAAGGCCGATGGTTTTTTTCATATTCTTTCCCCTCCGTGGATCTAAATATTTGTTAAAATTCTAGGCAGAGTCATTTTGAACTGGGCAGTAAAAAAGCAAAGATGACCCAAGTGGTCGAAAGATTTATTCAGAACACTTCGCCTCTCACCGATGGTCTTCCTTATTTCACGAATAACATTTGCTTCTGCAAGTCTCCTTCTCCAAAATCTCTCCCATGACATTTTTAGAAGTTTTCATTCTCTCTTTGATCGAAGGATTAACTGAATTTCTGCCGGTGTCGTCGACCGGACACCTCATCCTGGCTTCGGCTTTCATGGGAATCAACGAAGATCAGTTCATCAAAAGTTTCAACATCATCATTCAATTCGGTGCGATCCTTTCGGTGCTTGTCTTATATTGGCGTCGATTTCTGCCGAACTTGGAATTCTATAAAAAGCTAGTGATCGCCTTTTTACCGGCGGCGGTGATCGGCCTCTTGGTCAAGAGCAAGATCGATGTGTTATTAAGCAGTGTTCAGGTTGTCGCCTGGTCTTTGGTCTTGGGCGGAATCATCCTGATCATCACCGATCGCTACTTTAAAGATCATCCTGGCAATTTGGATATCGATCACATGAGCTGGAAAGACTGCCTAAAATTGGGGTTGATCCAATGTTTCGCCTTTATCCCTGGCGTTTCTCGATCCGGCGCTACAATTGTAGGTGGATTATATCTGGGAATGTCGCGCAAAGAAGCGGCCGAATTTTCCTTCTTCTTGGCGGTGCCGACGTTGGCGGGCGCCACGCTGATTAAAACCTTGGGCATCATCAAAACGATCGATTCCAGCCAAGTGCTGCATCTTTTGGTCGGCTTGATTCTATCTTTTATTTTTGCAGGCCTGGCGATCCGATTCTTTATCCAAATGGTCAGCCGCTTTGGCTTTAAGCATTTCGGCATTTACCGTGTGTGCGTGGGTGTAGTGATTTTGTTCTTAGTCTACCGAGGTCTATTATGAATAACGAAGAAAGATGGCTTGCCAGCGAATTCAACGAATGGATGAATGCGTCCCTTTTCCTGATGCCGAATTGGAAATGGATCGGTCTTGCGATCGCGATCGTCGCCGGTTTTCTTTTAAAGTCCCTGGCGAAAAAATTTTTTGCCAAACTGAAGAAAGCCCCATGGGCCCGCGCCCGCGCCGTCGGCTTCATTCTGCACTTTTTAGAAACATCTGTTGAGACTCCGCTTGCGTGGATCGTGACCTGCCTGTTCTGGCACGCTTCGATGGACAGTCTCAGCCTGCCGCCGGGAATGACCAAATATCTGGGCATTTTGGTGCAACTGGTGCTTTCGTTGAATCTTATTATCTTGGTCTACCGCGCGGTCGAAGCCGCCGGTCGAGTGCTGGTTGATTACACACAAAGCACCCCAAATCCGCTGGATGATCAATTAGCACCAATGGCGACGAAGGTGATGAAGGTCTTCGTGGTGATCTTCGGCGTGCTGATCGCCCTGCAAAATTTCGGATTGAACGTGATGTCGGTTTTAGCCGGCCTGGGACTGGGGGGATTGGCTCTTGCCCTGGCCGCCCAAGACACGGCCGCCAATCTGTTCGGTTCGATCACCATCGTCGCCGACCGCCCCTTCCAAATCGGCGACTTGATCCGCGTCGGCGACACCGAAGGCACCGTCGAAGACATCGGTTTCCGCTCAACAAGAATCCGGACCCTGTATAACAGCGTGGTCACAATCCCAAATTCGACAATCGCCAAAGAAAAAATCGACAACATGAGCGCCCGCTCACTGATCCGAATCCGCCACACGATCGGCCTGACCTACGACGCCCGGGTCGACCAACTGCAAGCCTACATGCAAAGCCTGCAGCAATACCTGATGAATCACCCCGACGTCACAAAAGAAAACATCATCGTCAAATTCGTCAACATGGGCGATTTCAGCCTCCAAATCCTAGTGCAATTCTTCATCAGCTACGGAGCCGCCCTGAGAGAAAGAGAAATCCAAGAGGAGTTCCTGTTCTACGCAATGAAAACGGCCGAAGCGATGAAGCTGGAGTTCGCGTTCCCAACGACCACTCAGTATATCAAACCGATCATGCCCACGGTGCCAGCACAGGGCACACAGAACAGACCGCAGGTTTAGGGGGCTTAGCAGCGCCTCTCGAGCACAGCGGTACCTTACTGTAAAAGTCAGCGCATCCATCCATGAGAACGCTGCAAGCCGGCCATCGTGGCCGCCTTGTCCAAAATAATGGGAAGAAGAAGAAAATCAATGTAAACCGAAGACCGCGGGATGTGGCCCTCGAAGAGAGGCCACCCAAAACCCAAAGCGCGGTCGGCGAAGCCGCAGCCTTTCCTGATAAATGGAGTCCGGGCGAAACGAAATTAGAAAGCCAAGATCGAGGCGCAAGGAGGAAGGCGTACGAATAGTACGTCGACGACGCGGCAACGAAGAGCTTGGCTTTCTAATTTTGTTTCGGGGAGAGAAAAAAAGCGACCTGGTTGGGGGGTGGGGGACCAGGCCGCTATGGGGGGTTGACTATCCTTAGAGCAATGAGAGGGCCAACCTCGACCATCGTCTGCTTTTGCTTGGGCTCGAATTTATTGGGAGCTGAGAGCTGTTTCTTACATAAGGGCCTGTTTAGGACTTCGACAGTTCCGACAATTTGGGGCCCGTCTTGGTTGTCTGATTGTTTGACAGTCTTTTGTTTTCTGCTTTTTGACGTCTCATCTCGATTCAAGAAGGTCCAAATCATTCACGAGCTTTTGGCGATAGGGCCAAAGTTATCTATACTTATTGAATACGTGAAACTGCTACTGGGAGGAACATCAATGAAAGCAGCAAATTGGATTATCACAACCCTAACCCTGGTCGGATTTCTTTCCACCACTTCTCAAAAGGCTTTTGCCCAAGCGGACACTTCGGCTGTCGAAGCGGAAGAGGCTTTAGCGGATTCGGAAGCAGCGCAAGCAGATGCTCGCGAAGCGAAACGTCGTGCCGATGACGAGAAAAAACGCCGTGATAAAAACAAAGAGACGGCTCAGGCTTCGATCCAAAAAGCCAAAACCATGGAAGCCCAGGCGAAGAACGATCAAGCCAAAGCGGAAAACGAAGCGGCCCGCATGAAAGCGGAAAGCGAAGAGTACAACAAGCAAAGCAAACTGGCTGAAGAAAAGCAGAACTTGGCTTTGAAACAGACCGAAGCCTCGAAAGAACGCATCGAAAAATCAAAACAGCTGAAAGACGAATCTCAGAAGAAAAAAGAAGCTTCTGAAAAAGTCATGCAATCGGCGATGAACGAAGCCAAGGAAACCGAGTCCAAGGCCAAAGCGGCTCAAGAAGAAGCTGAAAAAGCGATGAAAGAAGCCAACGATGCCCGCGGCAAAGAGCGCGAAGCCTCTTCAAACCTCGAGCGCACAAAGCTTGCGGCCCAAAAGGCGATGACTTTGGCATCGGCCTCATCAGCGAAAGCAAAAGCGGAAAAAGAAAAAGCCGAAGCCGAAAAAGCTCGTGCCGAAGCTGAAATCGCGAAGCTGAACCAAGCCCAAGAAAAGACGAAAAAGGAAGTTGAAGGTCTGGAAGCCGAAGCCTCGAAAGCGGCCAGCGAAACCAAACAGATGAATTCAAAAGTCGAAGACGAGCGCAAGCGCTTTGAACAAACGAAAAAAGAAGAAGCGAAAGCCCGTGAAAGCACTTTGAAGGCGAAAAATGAAGCCGAAAAAGCACGTGCGCAGATGACCAAAGAATTGGCGCAATTGAATCAAGACATTGCGGTGATGAAAAAGAAAGTTGCTGAAAGCGAAGCCGATATCAGTCGTTCGAATTCAGATATGGAACGCCTGAAGTCCGAGCTCGAGAAAGCCAAACAGGAGCGTTCCAGGCTCACGGAACAAGTAGACGAATCCAAGCAAAAGGCCGAGTCGACCCGCATGCGTGCCGACACCTTGCGCGCCGAAGTTGAAGCCGAAAAAATGAAAGCCGAAACGGAAAGAATCAAAGCGGAAACCGCTTCGTTGCTGGGTAAAAGCCAGGAAGCCCCGACGGCTCCCGCCGCGGCCCCGGCTCCTGCGAAGAAAAAGAAATAGTTTCAACTTTTCGATCACAGTCTGGACCGAACCCCGGTCCAGACTCACTCTCCCCGCCTTGTCCTCACCAAGCCCCATCCCTTAGACTGAATGCATGCGATCTTTGCTTCTCACTCTGCTTTTTGCGGCCACTCCGACTTTTGCTTCGACATCCCTGAAGGTCATGATTGATCCCGGTCATGGCGGCGTCGACACGGGGGCGGTCTACGGCCCTGCCAAAGAAGCCGAGATCACGCTCAAGGTGGCACAGTATCTAAAAGCGCTGCTGGATGCTTCGCAAAGCTATCAGGCTTCGCTCACGCGCACTCAGGATGCGGCCTTAAGCCTGCAAGAGCGCGTGCAGTTCGCCGAGAAAGAAAAGGCGGATCTTTTTTTAAGTATTCACGCCAATGCTTCACCGGATAAACGGGCTCGTGGTGTTGAATTCTATTTCCAGAATCAGCTCCCTGCCGATGAAGAGTCCCTGTATTTGGCCAATCTGGAAAATCAAGTCGTCAAAGCCGACAACAAGTCTGAAAGCGAAAACATCAGCAAAAAGACCGACATCTTGGCCATTGTTGAAGACCTGAAACGTCAAACCAAAATGCGCAGCAGTTACGCTCTCAGCGCACGACTGCTGAAGTCATGGAATCTATCCGGAAAGCAAAATAGCAATATCATCCGCCAAGCCCCGTTTTATGTGATTTCAAAGACAAATATCCCGTCCGTCCTGGTGGAGTTGGGCTTTATTTCCAATCCGAAAGAATCGCAGAAGCTGATTCAAAGCCAATATCAAAAAGAAATCGCGCAGAAGATCTTCGAGGGCCTGCAGGCTTACAAAGAAATGATGGACAATCAGGAACCGGGCCGTCTACAGTAGGCGCACCATGCGCACAGACGGACGAAGCTTCAATCAATTACGCCCTATTAAAATCACGCCTCATGTTTCCGATTACGCCGAAGGCAGCGCCATCGTCGAATTCGGAAAAACCAAGGTGCTTTGCACGGCCAGCTACGAATCGCAACCACCGAAATGGTTGCAAGGCACCGGCACCGGCTGGATCACCGCTGAATACGGCATGCTTCCACGATCGACCCACCAACGGATCAAGCGGGACAAGGCCTTGACCGGTGGACGGACGCAAGAAATCTCGCGCCTGATCGGCCGCAGCCTGCGGGCCGCGGTTGATAGCAAGCTTCTGGGCGAGCGTCAGATCACCATCGATTGCGATGTGCTTCACGCCGATGGCGGAACCCGCACGGCCGCGATCACGGGTGGCTTTGTCGCTTTGGCGTTGGCGCTTAAAAAATTGCAAGACGTCAGCGAAATCAAGCATCAACCACTGACAAATTACGTGGCTGCGATCAGCGTGGGCCTTGAAAAAGGTCAGGCTTTTTTGGATCTGAATTATGACGAAGATTCGATGATCGGCACCGATATGAATTTCGTGATGACCAATAAAAACGAATTCATCGAAGTGCAAGGCACGGCCGAACACGCCCCATTTAGCAAAACGCAATTGATGGATTTGCTCGAGGTCGCCCAAAAAGGCTGCCAAGAACTGTTCCGTCATCAAGCCGAAGTGATCGGTTCATTTTTCCCTCTGAAATAAGGTTGTTTTATGAACATGTCTGAAATGTGGATCTCAACCGGCAACAAAGGCAAACTGGGCGAGTACAAACTGCTCTTCGAAAAAGAGTTCCCAGAGACAAAGATCTTTTCGATCGCCGATCTGCCGACTTTCACTCCGCCACCGGAAGATGGAAAAACATTTCTTGATAATGCTCGCATCAAAGCTCGCAGCCTGAAAGCCATGAAACCCGGGCAATGGGTGATGGGCGAAGATTCAGGTCTCGAGGTCGAAGCGTTGAACAATCTGCCGGGCATTCACTCGGCCCGATACGCGGGCCCCAAGGCCGCCGATAGCGAAAACCTGGCGAAACTTTTAAAGATGATGCAAATGCGCGCCGGAACCAATCGCAACGCCCGATTTGTCTGCTGCACGGTCGTCTACACACCGATTGGTGAAGAGTGGATCTTTAACGGAGAGCTGAAAGGCAGCATCGCCAAAACCCCGGCCGGCCAGCATGGATTTGGCTATGATCCCGTCTTTGTTCCCGAAGGCGAGACCAAAAGCCTGGCCGAAATCGGCAGCGCTTACAAAATGAAGAATTCCCATCGGGCGCGAGCAACGGCCGAATTCTTTGCGAAGCTCAAATCCCTCTAGAAAAGTCCAGAATCGGGTCTGGTCTTCTCACAAGCCGGATCTGTCGCGATACAATCAGGCTATGACAAAACAAATCGCTCTTCTTCTGATGTTTTCTCTGGCACTTGCCGCTTGCAGCAGCTCGCCGGTTTCAACCGGCTTGCGCCAGCCGGCTAAAACTTTAAGTCTGACCCGCGATCAGATTTTACAGTCCGCCGTCGCCGACGAAAACATCGTGCGCGAGACCAAACACGCGACCCGCTTCTATGATCATGGCTTTCGCACCAAAAAAACGGTGCTCGTGATGCACGGTCTGCACGAATCCCCGGCTTACATGCAAGGGTTCAGTCAGCACTTCTTTGACCAAGGTTACAACGTGATTTCTTTGCGCCTGCCGGGGCATATGACCAAGGATCAAAACGATCTCAACCAGGTGAAAGCCGAAGAGTGGATCGAAGCCGCTGAAAATGCTTTTGCCGAAGCGCAAGTCTTAGGAGAGCAAATTGAAATCTTGGGCTATTCGACCGGCGGAACACTGGCCGTGTATTTGGCTTTGAAATATCCCCAACAAGTCAAAGCTCTGTATCTGGTCTCACCGGCCCTGGCTTTAAGAAACCGCGTTTTTTTGGCGGGCACCGTTTTGGGATGGACGAATTTGGATCTTTCGAAACTTTGCCAGGCGGAAAAGCGGGAGCGCATGCTTTGCCGTATGATTTTACACTCGGATGAACAGCTTCGTCAGATGTTGGATGAAGGCTTGCAAAGCTCTCCGGCGGCCGGCCTCCAGGTCCAAAGGTTGATCGATCTGATATCACCCCGAACAGATTTGCGTGAAGACAATCGCCTTTATTATCCCCGCCTGCGCGAAACTTACGGAAAGCTGAATGTTCCACTGGCAATGATCAACTCGGAATCCGACATGGTCATTCAACCCGATTTCAACCAAGAGCTGATGGCAAAATATCAAGCGCCGCACGTCTCATTGATGTTTCCCAAGTCGGCAAAGATCAGCCATCTGATGATGAACAAATCCAAGCAAGACGCCTTCACTCGCTCACCCGAGACCGAGAACCCACAATTTTCAAAAATCATTGAAAAGATCGATGAGCTCAGATCAAAGCTCGAAAACTAGAATTGAAGCTGGTTCAAAAAACGGAGCGGCGCAACCGGCCGCCCCTAGCAATTACGGATCAGTTACGTAGATCTATTCCATATCTTCTGTAGAGCTGGAATTGCGTGAACGAGTCGAGCTGCCTCGACGTTGGCTACTTGCACTTCCTGAGCTACGGCCAGAACGGCTTGACGCTGAACTGGAACGAGACGATTTGGGTGATGAACGACGACTTTTCATGGGGACCTCCTTGGCTCCGAAAATCTAAACATCTCGTTTAGCAAATTCAGTTCCAGGTTTTCGGCAAGGTCTTAAGAAAGCAGTGATTCCGTTGGCTGATTGTGAAACTCGGCTCGTGGTTGCGCCCAATATCCGTTTTGAAGAGCGCTGAGAGAGTCGTACACGCGGAAGTTTTTTGTCCCAAGAAAAATTTCAATCTGTCGGCGAACGTTGTGGTTGGGGCGGACCAGGGCGAGCTCTCCCCCTTTTCGCCCCAGCTCGCGATTGAGCTCGGACAAAAATTTCAGCATCTGCAGGCTCAAAAACTCGCAAGTCGAAAGTTCCAAGGCGACAAAGCGCGAACTTCCCATCGAACGTTCAAAGGCCTGAATGATTTGGCGATCATTGAAGGCGTCGACTCGGCCTGAGATCTTCAGTCCCACCCAGCCGGGCTGTGCCCATTTGTCTGCAATTGCCTCTAAAAACGTCACCATCATCTTCGACCATGGCAATCCCGGAAAAACTTGTCAACGATCCGTGCACCGACTCTTGAAGTCGCGATCCCGATACGGCTTTTTCGGCATTGTCAAAATGGCGTATTTCGCGCTAGATCTTAAGGCGTTCCATACATTTTGGGGGTGAATGATGAAGGGTCTGAAAATCTTTTCCGGAAACTCGAACCCTGCGCTGGCCCGGAAAATAGCCGAATCTGCCGGAGTCGAACTGGGATTTTGCCAGCTCAACTCCTTCGCCGATGGCGAAATTCAGGTCGAAATTCACGAAAGTGTGCGCGGCCAACACGTGTTTGTGGTTCAAAGCACCTGCCCTCCAGCCAATCAAAATTACATGGAGCTTTTCATCCTGATGGACGCCCTAAGACGGGCCTCTGCCAAGGCGATCACGGCGGTTATTCCTTATTATGGCTACGGCCGACAGGACCGCAAAGTCGCCCCCCGCGCACCTATCTCTGCGAAATTAATGGCAGATCTGATCACGACCGCGGGTGCAGACCGGGTTGTGACCGTCGACCTGCACGCCGCTCAGATTCAGGGTTTTTTCAATGTTCCGGTGGATCACTTGTTTGCCATCCCGACTTTATCTCGAGCTTGGCGTGAACAGCTGGGCTCTGGCGCCGATTTTGTTGCGGTGAGTCCGGATGCCGGCGGCGTCGAGCGCACCCGCGCCTTCGCCAAACGCATCGAATGCCCGATCGCCATCGTCGATAAACGCCGTTCAGGCCCAAATGAAGCCAAAGCCTTGCATTTGATCGGAGATGTCGCCGGGAAAACCGCGATTATCGTGGACGACATGGTCGATACAGCAGGAACTCTCACACAAGCTGTTGACAGTCTTTACAAGAATGGGGCAAAACGTGTGTTCGCCGTTGCAACGCATCCGGTTCTCTCTGGGCCCGCAATCAACAGAATCGTTGAAAGCCGCATCGAGAAACTGTGGGTGACCGATACGATCCCCCTCAGCGAAGCCGCGCGAAACAGTGGAAAAATCGAAGTGATTTCAGTTGCTCACCTGCTCGCTGAAGCCATCAAGAGGATCCACGGGAATGACTCTGTCAGCTCCCTGTTTGATTAAGAAGATCAATTTTTGTACGAGTACTGGAGAACAAAATGAGCCAAAGACATGACCTCACTGTAGAAGCCCGCGAAACCGGCAAACACAACAGCCGCGCTCTTCGTCGTGACCGCAAAGTTCCTGCCGTAGTTTACGGAGCAACTGAGCCTCAAAATCTTTACATCGACGAATCATCAGTGGTTCGTTTCAACGTTCGCGCATACGAAAATGCTCTTTTCAGTTTGAAAAGCAAAGATGCGAAATTGAACAACATCGTTGTTCTGATGAAAGAAGTGAACGTTCATCCTTTGACTCGTCGTCCACAGCACGTTGACTTGTTCGCGCTGGATCTGAAAAAGGCCGTACGCGTTTCTGTCGAGATCAAATTGGAAGGTAAACCAATCGGTCTTTCTGAAGGCGGTCTGTTGAACGTCGTCAACCGTCAGGTTGAAATCGAATGTTTGCCAACTGAAATCCCAGAAAATATCACTGTTGATATTTCTGGCTTGGGTGTTGGCGATGCCTTGCACGTTTCTGACTTGAAGATGCCAGCAAGCGCGAAGTTGATCTCTGCACCAGAGTTGACAATCGCGGTTGTGAACCTCTTCGTCGAAGAAGCTGCCGCTCCGGCTGCCGACGCAGCCGCTGCTGCCGCTCCAGCTGCTGGCGCTGCCCCTGCTGCGGGTGCCGCTGCCGCTCCTGCTGCTGGCGCGAAGAAAGACGAGAAGAAGTAATTCTCTCTCTCTGAATTTAGCAATGAACTCGAAAGAGCGATGGAAACATCGCTCTTTTTTTTGGTTTGGACTGATTGCCTGCGGTTGTTTCTCGAGCCTTTAAATCTTTACTCGTCATTTTAGCCGTGCATCCATGCAATCGGGGCTATCGCGCCCCGAACCCGCGGACCGCCGGCCATCGTGGCCGGCGATTCCAATGTTTATGGGAGAATTCGGCTGAGCTTTAATGGGGTTTCGTTTCAAGAGCTTCGCTCCGAGGACAATATATTGGAATTTTGCCAATATATTGTCCTGCGTATTTGTCCCCCTATTTTGGACAAGACGGCCGGGGGCGCCTAGCCACGATGGCCGTCTTGCAGCCTTCTCATGGATGGACGGCCCACAAATCTACCCCGCACCGCTGTGACGACCACTCCAAACAACCAGCCCGAACCACCAAAACCCCCATGACGAACCCGCCCATCTAAGCTATAACCCTCTCACTTCTCTCAAAGGACATACTTGAAATGCATCTGATCGTCGGCCTTGGAAATCCGGGCTCTAAATATGCGCTCACCCGACACAATGTTGGTTTTATGGCTGTGGATCTTTTTGCCATGGGCGCGGGATCGCCGCCGTGGAAAGAAGAGCACAAGGCTCACACTTGCCGCTTTAAGATGGATGACAACGAGATCATGTTGGCCAAGCCGATGACTTTTATGAATCTTTCAGGTCAGTCGGTGCAGGCTTTGATGCAGTTTTATAAAATTCCGCTCGAGAACCTTGTGGTTGTGCACGATGAAATCGACATTCCGTTTGCGGCTTTGCGATTTCACAAAAATCGTGGGCATGGCGGCCATAACGGCGTTCGCAATATCAGCGAGCTTTTAGGGACTGCCGATTATGCACGGTTGAAGCTGGGTGTGGGGCGCCCGCCACATCCCGAGATGAAGGTTCCTGATTTTGTTTTGCAAAAGTTTTCCAGCGAAGAGCAGCAGCAATTGCCTGACTTTTTAAATAAAGCAGGCGATGCTCTAGAGTCCGTCATTTTTGATGGGCTTTCGAAAGCTGCGACAAAATTTAATGGCTAAGCCATTTAGGACTGATTCGCTCTGATTTTTTGTTTGGGTTTTGAGATTTCTTTTTTTTGAATTGAGGTAAGTCATGGCATTGCAAGTTGGTATCGTGGGTCTTCCAAACGTGGGAAAGAGCACCCTTTTTAATGCTCTGACTTCTTCAGCCAAAGCCGAAGCGGCGAACTATCCCTTCTGCACGATCGATCCGAATGTTGGTGTGGTGACAGTTCCGGATCCGCGCATGGATCAGATCACGGGTTTTATCAAACCTCAAAGCGTGGTGCCGACTGTGATGGAATTCGTCGACATCGCCGGCATCGTCAAAGGTGCCAGCCAAGGTGAAGGTTTGGGAAATCAGTTCCTGACTCATATCCGAAACACCGATGCTTTGGTGCATGTGGTTCGTTGTTTTGCCGATGACAATGTCATTCACGTTTCAGGATCTGTGGATCCTTTGCGTGACATGGAAGTCATCAGCACCGAATTGATGCTGGCCGATCTGGATTCGGTCGAGAAAAAAGTAAAACGCATCGAAAAAACGGCGCGCACGACAACTGATAAAAAATTGAAAATGGAATTCGAAGTGACTCAGAAAATTTACGAGGCTCTTTCGAAAGGCTTGCCGGCCCGCTCGGTTGAATTGTCTGAAATGGAAGAAGTTTTCCGTCGCGATCTGCATCTTTTGACCGCGAAGCCCGTTTTGTATGCTTGCAACGTTTCGGATACAGATTTTGCGGCAGGCGGAAATCAGTGGGTGAAAGACGTTGAAAAGCGCGCGTCCGAAGAAGGCAACACGACAATTATGATCTGCTCGGCGATGGAAGCTGAAATTTCCCAGCTGCCAAAAGAAGAGCAAAAAGAATTCTTAGCGGCGATGAATGCGACCGAGCCTGGCCTGCACCGTTTGATCCGTGAAGCTTACAAGCTTTTAGGTCTGCAGACTTATTTCACCGCTGGTGAAAAAGAAGTGCGCGCTTGGACGATCCGCAAAGGAACAAAAGCTCCACAGGCGGCCGGCGTGATCCACACCGACTTCGAACGTGGCTTCATCCGTGCTGAAGCTTATCACTGCGAAGACCTGTTCAATTACAAATCTGAACAGGCCGTGAAAGATGCCGGCAAGTACCGCGTCGAAGGGAAAGAGTACGTCGTGAAAGATGGCGATGTACTTTTCTTCCGCTTCAACGTTTAATTGAGGACATGATCTCAGCTCTTGAAACTGCTGCCTTAATTCGCAACCAAGAAAAAACAGTCTCTCAAGTGGTCGATGATACCATCGACCGCATTGAGATGTGGAACACACGCATCAACGCCGTCGTCGAGACTTGCTATGACGAAGCCCGCGTCGATGCCGAAAACAAAGATCGCATTTTAAGATCCATGACCGATGACGAGCGCAAACTTTTGCCGCCGCTTTTCGGTGTGCCTTTCACCTGCAAAGAAATGATCGCCAATGCCGGGATGAAATCCACCATGGGTTCCGTGCACCACAAAGATCGCATGATGGATTTAGATGCCAGCGTGGTGGATCGCGTGCGCAAGGCCGGTGCGATTCTACTGGGAACAACCAATGTTCCCGAAGTCGGCTTCTGGTTCGAATGCGACAATGTCGTCTATGGTGCGACGAAAAATCCTTATGATCTCTCCCGCACCAGCGGCGGGAGCTCGGGCGGCGAAGGGGCCGTGATCGGCGCTGGCGCTTCGATCTTCGGGATTGGCAGCGATATCGGCGGATCGATTCGTGTGCCTGCAGCCTTCTGCGGCGTCTTTGGACACAAGCCTTCGGATCGCATTGTACCGATGACGGGACATTACCCGCTTTATCCAGACACGGCTGCCGATGTGGTCGGCGCGAAATATCCATTCACCGTGTTGGGGCCTTTGGCGCACACGACGGCGGACCTGGAACTGCTGATGCGCTTGATGATCGGTCCGGACGAGATTGATCCGAACGTCAAAACCGATTTCAAGCTGAAGCCTTTGCTTGCAGGCGCCGAAGGCCTTCGTGTTTTTGTTTTGCCCGAGCCCACTGTGCATGGTGCATCCGAAACAGAAGCCGATGTCGCGCAAAGCATTCGACATGCCGGTCGTTACTTGAAAGAAATGGGCGCTGTGACCGAAGAGGCCGATCCCCGTCTGATGATTCGCGCTTTCGAGCTGTGGATGGCGCGCACTTGGTCGATCGAAACGAAAAACTTTACGGAGTATCTTGCGAACAACAATCCACTGAGCTTCAGCAAAGAATTTTCACGCATTTTGACGGGCCATCGTCGCTATACGTTTCCGGCTTTGATGACGGCCTTCTTAGACCGCGTCAGCAAAGATCTTTCCGAGCAAGAATTGAACGTCAAAGCCTTGGCGTCTTTGAAAGAGCTTCTGACAAAGAAGCTCGGAAAAAATGGCGTTCTGCTGATGCCCGTGCATCCACGAAAAGCACCGAAGCTGGGATCGACTTACACTCGGCCATTTGATTTTGCTTACACAGGTATCATCAATGCTTTGGGATTTCCGGCGACGGCGGTGCCGATGGGCCTGTCCGCCGAGGGATTGCCATTAAGCCTGCAAGTCGTAGCAGCAGAAAATCAGGATCATCTTTGCTTGTCGGTTGCGAAGATGTTGGAGCTGGGCTTCGGCGGTTGGCAACAACCACCGAAGGGAATTCCACCGCTTCCTTGATTTATTTTTGAATCCATTTTGTTTCGATCGATTTGAATGTCGTCGCTGGCCATTAGAAATCGCCTTTGGAGCGATATTGAAAGACGGGATCAAGATTCTGTCTGAAGTTTTCGAGCAGAATATTCATCGATAGGACTGTCAGAAATAAAAAGAGCGATGGGCCCAGCAAAAGATGTGGGTAATTGGCCAGCGTCTTCCATCCTTCTTGCATCAAGGCTCCCCAGCTGACTCCGGGCGAGCGCACTCCGAACCCCAGGAAGCTAAGAAGACCTTCGGCTAAGATGGCGTGTGGGACTTGCAAGCTCCAGTAGATTAATAACGGAGAAGTCAGATTTGGAATCACATGACGAAAGAAGATGCGCGTGGGGCCGGCACCGATCGCCTGCGCAGACTGAATGTAATCAAGACCCTTTTCTTTTAAAATGAGATTTCTGGAAACGCGGGCGAAGGGCATCCAGGATCCCAGAATCAAAACCGCCAACAAAGCCAAGCGATCTTGATCTGGCCACAGACTTTGAAACATCAACGCCAGGATCGCCATCAACATCACCGCCGGAAGCGACATCAAAATATCGCAAAGTCGCATCAACAAAGAGCCGATCCATTTGGTTGAAAGCGCTGCGATCGCACCGTAACAAAGACCGATCAAAAGCGCGATCAATGAAGATGACAATCCCAATCCGATCGAGACTTGCGCGCCTAACAACACGCGGTTGAAAATGTCTCGACCTAAAGAATCTTTTCCGAGCCAAGCCTGGATGCTCGGCGATTGCAAGGTCTCAGTGACGTTGGTCAGGATTCCTGCGCCTGGCGAAAAACTCGCCCACAGCATTCCTAAAACTAAGGCGATCAAAAAAGCCCGAGCGACATACTTCATCACAAGGCCTTCATTCGGGGATCGACCTTGCGGCTTAAAAGATCCGTTAAGAGCTGCGAGAAAATCAGCAGGCTTCCGTAGAAAATGCTAAGCCCCAAAATCAAAGGCCAATCGCGGTTCAAGACGCTATCGACAAAATGCGATCCCAGGCCCGGAATCGAAAATAGAACTTCGACCAGAAAACTTCCGGAAATCAAACTGGCGAATAGCGGTCCGACTTGTGCCAGCAACGGGATCCACGAATTTCGCAGGGCCCATTTGCCGATCACTTGCGCTTCGGAAAATCCCAGCGCTCGGGCCGTTTGGATGTAATTTTCCTTCAGGGTTGCGTCCATGCTGCTGGAAAGAACGCGCGCCAAGGTCAAGGACGGTTTAAATGCCAAAAGTGCGATCGGCAGAATGTAGCTAGCCGATTTTTCCAGTAAGGCGACCGGCAGCCAGTTCAGATAAAATCCGAAGAACCAAATTAAGAAAGGCCCCAGCGCAATGCTTGGAACCGACAAAAACCAAAGCAAGATCGTGTCGGATTTTTTCTCGCACTTTTTGTAGCGGGTGAAAAATGTGTAAGCCAATGCAAATCCCATGGCGATCACAAAGGCTGCAAGACCTAATGACAGAGACGTCTGGCCGAATTCCCAGATCAGCGACTGCACCGTGCGACCGATGAAATGCATCGACGACCCCAGATCACCGGATAAAATCTGATGCAGGTATTGTGTGAACTGGGACCAGAAAGAATCTTGCAGATGGTAGCTTTGCTTCAGCTGCTCGGCCACCATCGGATCTAAAGTTTCAATTTGATTGAGCGGGCTTCCTGGAAAAAAACGAAGAAGCCCAAAAGAAATAAAAATCAGAATCAGCAGACTGACAAACGCTTCACACAGGCGGTAAAAAACAAGTCCTATAGATCTTCCCATGTTTCTTTGCTAATCAACCGATCCGGAGTTTTCACTTTCAAAGTTTCTGCCAAGTAAGAAAGCGAATCCTTCTTATTGCTATAAAGAACCGAATACACCTGGAAGTTGGAAACCACTTTTTTCACATAATTTCGTGTCTCTAAGAACGGAATGTGCTCGACGAATTCGTCCACATCCAGATTTCCAAAGTTCATCAGCCACGCGCCAACCCGGTGCGGACCGGCATTGTAGGCCGCCGCTACCAACGGAATATTGCCATCGAACTTTTTATCCAAACGCTTCAGATATCGAGCACCGATTTTGACGGCCGTTTCTGGCTCTAAAAGGGTGCGCGGATTGAAATTCTTTTCATTCATCATTTCCGCGATCTTCATCCCCGTTCCCGGCATGACTTGCATCAAGCCCAAAGCACCAACCGGAGAGATCACGTCTTTCTTGTAGATGCTTTCAGCCCGCATGATTCCCCAAACCAGCTCGCTTGGAACATCCAGCTGCTTTGAATACTTGGTCACGAATGACGAATAGGCTCGCGGGTAAGCGTACTCCCACAAATAACGAACGCCGTCCAAGCCATGCAGGGCGCGCTGTCCACCGAAATAGACCTGCGCGATGTAGGCCGAGCGGTGATAGTTTTCGACCGTCTGATATTCTTGCATCAAGTTTTTCAGATAGTCTTTATTGCTGGTTTTCTTTTCGATGTCGTACAGATCCCACTTGGCCCAGTCATTTAAGCCCAAGATCATCAGATCACGAGCGCGCTCGAAGCGTTTCACCAGAACCGGATTGGCAAATGACGGCTTGGTTTCAGGTTCTGTATTTTCAGCCGGTGCCTCGTCCTCGTTGACGGCGACCGTGCCATCAGTCGGCGTTTGAGGTGCTTCCTCGGCAGCCGGTGCCGCTTCTTCTTCGGTCGGAGCCATGGTGTTCGCGGCCAACGTCTCTTCGCTTTCATTCGCCTCATCCGTCGATGCCGGCAAATCCTCGCTTGGGATCATCGACTCGAGCGCGGTGAAACGCGTGATGCGATTCGAAGGTTCCGAGAAAGAAAGACGGATCGACTTTGGCGCCAGAGACTCGAGCTTCTTCAGACGGTACTGAGACGCGATCGAATAGTAACTGAGCAATTGATCTTTCGCCAAAGACTCGAACAAAGGTCGAGCCTGGCCGTATTTTTCCAGACGGTAAAGGCTCATCGCCATCCAATAAGTCACGCGATCCGTCGGAAACGATTTCCAACCCTTGCGCCGGCCCTTGGATTCTTTCAAAAGTGCTGCGAAAGCTTGCTGTGCGCCTTGGTAATCGTTTCGCAGATAGCGGATCCACGCCAAGTGCCAGCGCGCATCGCGGGTCAACCCTGAACTTGGATAGACCTTCATGAACTCTTGGAATTTGCGGGCAGCGCCATCGTAATCCTGAAATTGATAGCTCATAAAAGCCGCTTGGTAGAGAGCTTCTTTTCCGTACTTCCCGCGCGGAGCCAATTTGTAAATGCGATAGTAAGATCCGACTGCCGCTTGCGTTTCGCCAGCACGTGCCGATGTGGTCGCAAACAAATTCAAATATGAAACTTCGCTTTTCTTAGACTCGTAATAAGGAAGCAAGATATCCAAAGCTTTTTTGATTTCGCCATCGTGAAGCCAGTAGCCCACTTCCAAACGGTCGACTTCGAATTTATCATCCGCCGATGTTTGCGTCCGTAAAGTTTGAATTTCAGCGTAAGCCTTTTCATTCAAACCCGCCCATTGCAAAGACTTGATGCGCTTTCGGCGGTCTTCGTTGGTCACTGGACATTTTGTGGGCTGACCTTCGAATTCATCCGTGCTGAGCTGCGGTCCCCATTTGTCGATTTTTGCGTACTGCGGAAAAACCGTGTAGAGCTTTTTGATCCATTTGCAAAATGGGCCCGAATTGCCAAGACCGCGTTCCGCTTGCGCAAGATAATAGATGGCTTCCGGATAACCCTCTTCACGGCGCTGACGACGTTCCAGCTGAGTCAGACGAATTTTCGCCTGCTTGAAATTTTTCTCGGCGATCTCGAGCTGTGAAAGCTGAAACTGGGCTTCCATCTGCATGCGCGCGTTCGGCGAAAGCTCTAGAATCTGCTGATATTGAACCTTGGCCTGATGGAACTGCTGTTTTTGCGTCAGCAAGCGGCCATAATAATAATGAACGTACTCGGCCAGATTGTTTTTGCTTCTTAACAGCTCTTCAAAGACCGATTGCGCAAGATCCGTTTGCTCCATATCCAAAGCCAAAAGTGCCTTCGCCATCAGCAAAAGTTTTTTCTCTTCGGGGTCTTGGATCTTGGCGATCTCTTGATCGATTTCCGCAAAACGCTTGGCTTGATCGTCTTTCGAAGATTTTTGCATCTTCTCGCGGTACTGGCGGAACTTGCTCAGGAAGTCCGACTGCGCCAAAGCTTGTGTGGGAGCGACAGAGCCGGCCATCAAGGCGCAACTGATCATCACTTTAAAAAATAAATTCGTCCGTGAATTTTTGATATTGGATTGTTTCATGAGTGTTCTCATGATAGCGAAAGATATGGCAAAGTCGAAGAGCAAAACGATTTATGTGTGTCAAAACTGTGGAGCCCAACGTGCACGTTGGGAAGGCCGCTGTAGCGACTGTGGCGCATGGAATACTTTGGTTGAAGAAACCTTCTCAGCCGAACCGGTCACCCGCGGATGGAATACCGGAAAAGATATCAAGAAATCCGGCGGATCTTCATCGATCAAACCGGTGGCGCTGGACCAAAGTATTGAAAGTTTCGAATTCAACCGTTTGAACACCGGTTATGAAGAATTGAATCGCGTTCTGGGCGGCGGCCTTGTGCACGGCAGTTACGTGCTTTTGGGCGGATCTCCCGGCATCGGAAAAAGTACGATCCTGATGCAAATGGCGGGCGGACTTGCCAAAAATCAAGCCAAGGTGCTGTACATCTCCGGAGAAGAAAGCGTCGGCCAGACTGGCGCTCGCGCGCAGCGCTTGGGCGTTCGCACTCCGAATGTTGAAGTCGCATCTGAATCCAATCTGCAGCTGATCATGGATCTGGCGCGCGAACGAAAACCCGATGTCATCATCATCGACTCGATTCAAACAATTTTCTTACCTGAATTGGAAGCAGCTCCGGGCTCTGTTTCTCAGGTTCGCGAATGTGCCGGTCACCTGATGGGCCTTGCAAAAACGGATGGCATGACCGTTCTACTGATCGGTCACGTCACCAAAGAAGGAAATATCGCAGGCCCCAAAGTGCTTGAGCATATGGTCGACTGTGTTTTGTCTTTCGAAGGCGATTTGTCACACAACTTTAGATTGCTGCGCTCGTTGAAAAACCGCTTTGGCGCGACCCACGAACTGGGTGTTTTCCAAATGGGAACCATCGGCTTGGAAGAAGTCAGCAATCCTTCAGAACTTTTCCTTGAAGAGCGCGGCGAAAGCTTAATGGGCTCTGCCGTCTTTGCATCGATGGAAGGCTCAAGACCTTTGCTTTGCGAAGTGCAAGCACTGACCGTGGGATCACCGATGGCGATGCCACGAAGGACAGCTTTGGGTATCGAGACCAATCGCCTGCATTTGCTGGGTGCTGTTTTAGATCGTCATTTGGAAATGAAGCTGAATCATGCCGATATTTTTATTAACGTCGTCGGCGGATTGAAACTGAACGACCCATCTTCGGATTTAGCAGTGGCCGCTGCCATCTTGTCGACCGAAGCTCGTCGTGAAATCGAAGCGAAGGCCGTGTTCTTTGGCGAGATTGGACTGACCGGCGAAGTCCGCGCTGTCGCTTTCGCTGAACAGCGTGTGCGCGAAGCGGATAAGCTTGGGTTTGAGCATTTCATCGTGCCGGCTTCGAACAAGAAGCACCTGGCGGATTTCAAACTGGCGCAGGGGAAGAGGATCAGCTGGATTCGCAATGTGCATGATTTGCTGAAGATGATTCGGTACTAGGGGTGACTTGCGTTTCTCGAGCTGTGTAGCTTTTCGCTTGTCATGACGGCCGTGCGTCCTGCCAATCGGGGCTCGGCCGCCCCGAACCCGCGACCGCCGGCCATCGTGGCCGGCGATTCCATTGTTTATGGGAGAATTCGGCTGAGCTTTAATTTGGGGTTTTGTCTCAAGAGCTTCGCTCCGAGAACAATATATTGGAATTTTGCCAATATATTGTCCTACGTATTTGTCCCCCTAATTTTGGACAAGCTGGCCACGATGGCCAGCTTGCAGCCTTCTCACGGACGGATGCACCAGCGTTTACACCAAGCCACCGCTGTGTCGACCACTCCTAACAAACCCAGCCCTAGCGTGAAGTTTCCATCAAGGCGCGACCGACAAAAGACCAGAATGCTGTGGGTCGATCTTTAGCGAATCTGAAAACTCCATCACAATAAGCTATGCAAGAATCAGCTGATGTTTTTAAAGAGACCTATAAGCCTGGCGATTATATTTTTTTTGAAGGTGATTTGGATTTTCACTTTTATATTATCGAGACCGGACAGGTTCAGATTTTCACCAAATCTAGCTCTGGTCAGCGTGTCGATATCGCGACACTTTCTGATGGTGAATCTTTCGGTGAGTTTGCGCTGCTGGAAAAACAGCCGCGCTCCGCTTCGGCTCAGGCTCTGACCGAATGCACTTTGGTGAAGGTTTCTGAGGCCGGATATGAACAGCTTTTATCCGAACTCCCCGTCTGGGCCAGCTCGATGCTTCACTCTTTCGCTCACCGCCTGAAAGGTATGAACGAAAAGTTGAAAGAGATGCCGCAGTTTCTAGAAAAGACCCTGTAAGTTTAGGCTTTCTTGACGGCCGCTTGCCATTCCAGCAGGCGCTGTTTTCTGGATTGGGTCGACATGTGGGATTTGAATTCTTGATCCACCATCCAAATGCGCTTGATCTCGTCGACACTTGACCAGTATCCAACCCCAAGTCCCGCCAAATAGGCCGCACCGATTGCGGTTGTTTCGATTTGCTTCGGTCGAGTCACCGACGTTCCCATGTAATCAGCTTGCATCTGCATCAGCAGATTGTTCACCGAGGCCCCACCATCGACGCGAAGACCCTTCATCTTTTTGCCAAGATCTTTTTCCATAGCAACCAGGATTTCTGTATTTTGCAAAGCCATGGCTTCCAGTGTGGCACGAGCCAAATGCGCCTTTGTCGTTCCGCGGGTCAGACCCGTAATCACGCCGCGCGCTTCGGGACGCCAGTGAGGTGCACCAAGACCCGTGAGAGCTGGAACAAATTCGACGCCTTCGCTGGAAGCGACGGATCTTGCGAGCTCTTCGACTTCGGCACTTTTTGAAATCACTTTCAGTCCGTCACGCAGCCATTGCACGGCGGCCCCGCAAATGAAAGCTCCGCCTTCAAGAGCGTAGGTCATTTTCTGTTTCGGCAAACGCCAAGCCACCGTCGTCAGCATTTGGTGTTTCGATGTCACAAGCTTCGCGCCGGTGTTCATCAAAAGAAAGCTTCCGGTTCCGTATGTGCATTTGGCTTCGCCGGCAGCAAAGCAGGTCTGTCCGAACAAAGCCGCTTGCTGATCGCCAGCGATCCCAGCGATCGGAATCCCGTCTGGCAAAAAGCCCAAGCCTTTTGTTTTTCCAAAAATACCGGACGAGTCACAGATTTGTGGAAGCAGGTTTTCGGGCACCGAGAAAATTTTTAAAAGCTCGGCATCCCATTGGCCCGTTTGAATGTTCATCAGCATGGTGCGAGAGGCATTGCTGACGTCTGTTTTGTGGGTCTCACCCGACGTCAGTCGCCACAGCAGGAAGGTGTCAATGTTTCCTGCCAACAAATCACCACGACGAGCTTTTTCATTCGCGCCCGTGACGTTCTTCAAAAGCCAGCGGATTTTGCTGCCTGAAAAATAGGGATCGATCACCAATCCCGTTTTTTTGCGGATCAGATTTTGCTTCTTTTCTTTTTTTAACTTTTCACAGAAATCTTGCGTGCGTCGACATTGCCAAACGATTGCATTGTAGATCGGTTTTCCGGATGACTTATCCCAGATCAAAACAGTTTCGCGCTGATTGGTGATACCGATTGCAGCGATGTCTTTTCCAGAAATCTTGGCTTGCTGCAAAGCTTTCTGCATCGTCGCGGTGACCGATTTCCAGATGTCTTCGGGGTTGTGTTCGACCCAACCCGGCTTCGGGAAAATCTGAGGATACTCCTCGTTGACTTTCGCCACCGGACTTCCGGCTTGGTTCAAGATAGAGACAGTTGAGCCCGTTGTTCCTTGATCGATCGCCATGATATACATGGGGTCATATGATCAACTTTTTCAAGAAGTCGCAAGAGAAGATTTTCAATCTCAAGAACGTCGACAAAGAGACTCTTCTTTATCGCGTTCTGCCGCACCTCTTGATGGAGATCATGCGCAAGTACTTCCGCCTGGAAGTCGAAGGCGTTGAAAATATCCCGAAGCGCGGCGCCGCCGTGATCATCCCCAACCATTCGGGCTACTCGGGGTTCGATGCCGTCATACTGGCACACACAATTAACAAAGAAGTTCGCCGCATTCCGCGCGTGCTGACCCATCATTTCTGGTTTTTGACAAAGACGACAGCGATCCCGGCGCAGAAGATGGGCTTCACCGAAGCGACTTTTGAGAATGGAATTTCCGCTCTTCAGAAAAATAATCTGGTGGTGATCTTTCCCGAAGGCGAGCAAGGAAATTTCAAACCGACCAGCGAGATGTACACCCTGCAAGAGTTTCGCCGCGGCTTTGTGCGCATGGCAGTTCAGACGCAAGCACCGATCGTTCCCTGCCTGGTGATCGGTGCCGAAGAAACGCATATCAATCTTTCAAAGCTGAAATTTACCAAATTTTTGCGCGGGACTGTCTTGCCACTGCCGCTGAATGTGATTCCACTTCCAGCAAAATGGAAAATCAAATTCTTACCGCCAATTTATCTGCCTTACAAACCATCGCAGGTTGAAGATTCGCAGCTGATGCGCGAAATCGCCGAAGAGATCCAAGAGCAAATGCAGGAAGCCCTGTCAGAAGAAATCCAAAAGCGAAAACGCTTTTTCTGATTTAGTTTTGAACGTCTTTGGCGACAGTCTCTTGCATCTGCTGCCATTTACGGATCAAGGCGCCCGAATTTTCAGGATCGTCTTTATCGCGTTTGATCAGTTGGGAAATGATAATCACGGCGATCGTCACCGCGATCGAGAGAAGCAAAACGTATTCAACGACAATCTGTCCACGCTCTGACGAGCGCTTCCGCAGAATGGATTTTCGACTCATGATTATAGGATGGCATCAGCGCCGTGCTTTTCAACGGGAATCTGTTCCCATTCGTGAAAAGCGCGCAAGGTCTGGTCTAGAACTTTGTCCAGGTTCACGTCTTCGAAAGGACCGTTAATGCCGATGACCGTGTCATCCATCAAATGATCGGCGGCCAAGAAATCAGAACCTTCAAAAGAATGCTGGAAGCTTTCCGATGACGGATAAAGCATGATCAAAACAGTGCGATCCAAAAACTTATGCAGTTCTTTGGCGCGAGTCATCTCGGCTGCGTATCGCTGTTGCAAGGCAAAGTAGATTTTCAGCGCAAGAGATTCGTGAAACTGAGCAAAGTAAATGCGAACAGGGCCATCAAAGATTGCCGAGTTGAAAGCAGGATTAAAAAACTTAGACTGCATCAGTGCTGAGTATGTGCCCTTCATGGCTTCTCCTGTTGTTTGCATCCTCAGCCTAGGAAACCTTTGGGCGATAAATCAAAGAAATTTTAAGATAGTGACAGATTTTTAACCAATTGCGCCGCAATGTATTATTTGGGCGGCTTGCTGGTTAATTGAATTTGAAGGCAGATTTTGTTTCAAAAAGCAGATTTTCAAGACCACTTTGGAAATGATCACGACATTGCTGCTGAAGAAATAGGATGGTCAAAACCGACCCAAAGCTGACTATTTTTTGCGAGCCAACATCAAACCGTCGCCGACCGTTAGCAGACTTGAATCCACCCGAGAATCGCGACTGACTTTTTCATTCAATTTGCGAATGGCTTTGGTGGTGTCATCATTTTCAGTGGGATCCGCAACCGCCCCATCCCAAAGCATATTATCCAAAACGATCAATCCACCCGGGCGAAGCAGCTTCAAGCAAGCTTCATAATAAGAATCGTATCCCGTTTTATCGGCGTCGATAAAAGCAAAGTCGTAAGTGTTTTCTTCCTTGCTTGCGATCATGCCATTCAAAGTTTGCAGCGCCGGTGCAATTCGCAGATCAATTCTTTCTGCGACCTGGGCTTCTTTCCAATAAGGACGACCGATGTTGGTCCAATCTGAACTGACATCACAACAAACAAGCTTTCCATCTTTCGGCAAAGCCTGCGCGATCTTCAATGCTGTATAGCCGGTGAAAGTTCCGACTTCGATCGCTTTCTTTCCATTGACGGATTTGACCAAAATCGCCAGCAAGGCACCGACATCGGCACCGCTGATCATGCCACCCGACTCCAGCTTCGAAGTTTCGATGCGAAGCTTTCTTTCCAGATCAGAATCGGTGGTGATCTTTTCGACCACATAGCGAGCGACGTTTTCAGCGGTGATGGAACTTTTCATTTGCAGTTGTTGTGTTGTCATACTGTGACCTTAGCACCGTACGCAGACGGGTCAATTCGTCGCGCACCTGAAAAGACGCGTTAAGAGCTTCAACCTAAAGCGTCGATTTGATTTCCAGAATGAGCTTTTCGATGGCTCGCAATTTCTCTAGCACTTCGTTCTGCGCGGCGCCTTCAATGCCAAATAATTCAGAGGGAGAAACGTTGAACTTGCTCATCAATGCTTTGTAAGGAAGACCGGTGATAGCGCGACCCAATTCCCACTCGCGGTAGGTCGAAGGTGCCACCCCGACCGAACTTGCAATGTCGGCAACCGACAGATTTTTTTCGTAACGAAAGCGCTGCAATCTTTTCCCAAAGGCATCACTTTCAGGGCTTCGCTTTTTCATAACCAATCCTTCCATCCCGTCTCCTATCAGCAAGGGATTTAGATCGATTTATAAGCGAGCTCACACCATAAGGATAATAAATTACAACGGGATTTGTGATAGATGAACTTTATGAATAACCCACGCAGGCTGGCGAGGTGAAGTTGATACGGGACGAGACTTTATAAAAACCGTCGCGCACCAGAAAAGCCGCGTTACAGATGCGTGAGGCGCGCCATCGAGAAT
>CBIHNI010000013.1:0-133359 GCA_966211455.1 uncultured Bdellovibrio sp. | reverse complement strand
AGCCCCCTCAGAGAAATGACTCCCAGTTGGAAGTCATTTCTCTGAGGGCATCAGCACAACAAAAATCTATGAGTGAATTCCCCCAAGCCATACGAGTGAATTCCCCCAGAACATTGGAATGGACGGCCTGGATGGCCGTCCATCGCAGGTTCGCCCGCGGAGGCGCAGCTAAACGGCGCCGCCTGGCTCGGGCTTCGGGCCAGCCGCGGCCGGGGGGCGCCCAGCCCGATTGCATGGATGCAAACACCACATGATATGCGAAAGACTGCAGGGCTCGAGAAAAAAACTAAGCCGCCAAGAATTTTCGCGACTCGCGATCCTTCTCAAAAAGTTCGAGCGTCTCGGCTAGCAGCTTGCTGTCGTCGATTTGATCTGGATGAAATCCCGGTCTAAAGAAACTGAAAACGTCAGGCAAGGTTTTCCAGAACCAGCCGTGTTTTTTTCCGTACAAAAGCCGGACGCAGTCCACCCAGGTTTTGAGCTTCCACATCTGCCCGTCTGCTTTCAGAAGATCAAACAGATTCATGGTGGCATCCCAGTTGAATCTCCATAGCACATACAACATCATGCGGACACGCAGCCAGTAATCGCCCGATTCCCTTTGGTAAAGATCAAAGGCGACGTTTTTATGTTCAAGCTCCTCCATCGTGTGCCAGCGCCACAAGACTGCGAAGTGTGGATGCATGTTTTTGCAGTTGTCCTGTCGAAGCAAAAGCTCGCGCGACATCGATGCGGTGATGTGCTCGTAGGCGACTGTGGCGGCCAGCCATTCGATGTGCGTGTGGTTGGCTTTCCATTTTTTCAGATGGCTCTTCAGACGATCTTCGCATTTTTGAACCGGTAGCTTTTGGCTTTCCAGATAGGCGTTGAAATCGGCGTGAGCTTTGCTGTGCCAAATTTCTTGGCCGATAAAATGGCGAATCTCGGATCCGACCGAGTCTTCGAGAGAGCCCATATGATGGCGAATCGAATCGACGAAGAACTTTTCCCCATCCGGAAAGATCAGCGATAAAGCATTGAAGTAATGAGTCGCAAAGGGATTTTCGCGATGCCAATACTTTGGCAAATTTGGGGGCCACTCCATTTGCACTTGGCGAATTGTCATACGGGGCTGGTCGCTCATTTTCATCTCGGCTTTCGATTTTATTATATCGGACAACCCGCAAAAGCATTGAAGCGTTTCGATCTGAGACAAGACTTCTCAAATCTTATCAAGTCTCCCCTTGCAAGCACCGATAAATAAAATATTAGGAGATCAGGGGAAAAACCTGAAGCAATATGACGATCCAATGGTACGAACAGTACGTCTTTCTAGCTCTTCTGCCTTTGGGCTTGTTTCTGATACTGGCCCCGGCCGTGCATTGGTTTTTCTGGATGCGTCCCAATCCGATGACAGACCAACATCGAATCCAAAAGATCCCACACCTGCCAAAAGATCTTAAACGTGACTTTATTTATTCATGCATCTCGATGCTGATGTTCGGTATTGTCATTGGTGCGATGCTGACCCCAGCCGGTCGTCAGCATTCGGCTGTTTATACGGACCCAGGTCAGTATGGCTGGCCCTGGCTGATGGGCTCATTTTTGATGCTGATGGTCTTTCACGACATCAATTTTTATGTCGTCCACCGCCTGATGCATCATCCTCAGCTTTTTCGTCATGTGCATGCGCTTCACCATCAGACCAAAGTCCCATCGCCCTTCAGCGCTTTTGGGGTGCATCCCGTCGAATTCGCTTTGGTGACCGGGTACTTGGTGCCCGTGCTTTATTTGATCCCGGTTCATTTCATGGTGGTCGAAAGTTTCGCGTTTACGGCCATGGTGATCTCGCTTCACAGCCATCTGAATGTCGAAATTTTCCCCAAAACTTGGGCCCAACATCGCTGGATGCGGCATTTTGTGAGCTCGACGTGCCACAACACTCATCATCGTCATTATCAATACAATTTTGGCTACTTTTTCAATACCTGGGATCTGCTTTTTAAGACGCGAAAAGAGCCTTAACAATTCCTTATTTTTCCCCAATTTCGTTGCCAGTCGGGTCTAAATTTCGTAGATCTGACGCTCATTTTCCCAGCACTGCCACCGACGACTGAATGCGGCCGGCCAGGTTTGGTTACGGAGACGTTTTGAACAGCAAGCTTCTGCAGCCCGGAACTGAAATTGCGCAGTATCGCATCGAAAACTTTATTGGTGCCGGGACCCGTGGGCAGGTCTACAAAGTCACCCGAGAAAACCAAGTCTTCGCACTTAAAATTTTGCCCGATCTGGATTTGGCGCAAACTGAACAGTCCATTCTTTTTCACCGCGAAACCGCCTTCGCGGCGCGAATCAATCATCCTTCGATCGTGCGCATTTTTGATTTCGGTCGCGAAAAGGATCTGCATTTTATCGCCATGGAGTACGTCGAGGGACGAACTTTGGACGAAAAGTTGAAGCAAGGTCCATTGGGACTGGATCTTACATTCAAACTGGCGCGCAATTTGACTGAAGCCTTAAACGAGCTTCACAACCTGGGAATGATCCACCGAGATCTGACGCCCGAAAACATCATGATCAGTTCCAATCACGAAATCAAATTGATCGATTTTGGCTTGGCGGGCGCAATGGATGAGATCAGCGAAACAGGCACGCTGGTCGAAACGGTCGGAACTTTTCAGTATGCCTCGCCCGAGCAACTGGGTGTCGTCCGCCGAGTGATCGATGGGCGATCGGATCTTTACTCGTTGGGGGCCGTGCTTTTTCAATGCCTGACTGGCGCTTTGCCATTTGAAAGTTCGAATCTGCATGATCTGATGTACCACCTGATGCACAGAAAAGCGCGTTCAGTTCGCGATCTGAATTCAAATGTGTCGATCCCTTTGGACCGTATGATCGCAAAGCTTCTGGAGGCAGATCCCGAGCGCCGGTATCATTCAGCCTTCGGCTTGATTTACGATCTGACCCATTGGGAGAAAATTGAATCCCAGTATCTGACGACCAAAGAAATTCAAATCGGTTCGCAAGATCTGCCGGGAAACTCGCAGCAGCGCTTAAGGCTTTTCGGCCGCGAAACTGAAATGCGGATTTTGCGCGATCATTTGAACCAATCGATTGGCGGCACGGGTTGTTCGGTTCTGCTGGAAGGCGACGGCGGTTTGGGGAAAAGCCGTCTTGCAACCGAGCTGAAAAACGAAGCGCGCGCCCAACGCATTCCGATTTTGAAAGGCAAATGCAGCTCGCAGGAAATCAGCCTGCCCTTCGGCGTGATCCGTCAGATTATCGATCAATACCTGGCGCGGATTCAGTACCTGCCCGAAACCGACAAAGAAGCGCATCTGGCCAAAATCCGTTTGGCGGCTAAAGACAGTCCGGCGGTGATGGCAACCTTAAGCGCCAGTCTAAAAAATATTTTGGGCGTGCACCAACCCTCGGCTTCGCAGATGGATCCGGATCTTTTCCGCCGCTGCATCCGGGATTTCTTTTGCAACCTTTCGCTTTTGCATCAGGGCTTGGTGCTGTTCGTCGATGACATCCAGTGGATGGACCGATCTTCAGTCGAAGTTTTCCGTCTGATTCATGATGATATGACAAAATGTCATCTCTTTATCCTGATGACCGCGCGGAACGATGCCAGCAGCATCGAAGCCTTGAATTATTTCGTCGGTCGCATGAGTTCGCCCCGCCTGAAACGAATCGAAATCAAGCCATTGACCTTTGCGGCGACCACCGACATCTGCAAAGCTTTCTTGGGTGGCCGCGAAGTCACCGCCACGATCGCCGAAAAGCTTTTCACCATTTCGGCGGGAAACCCCTTCGTGCTGATCGAAAACTTGGGAAGCTTGGTGGCTTCGGGCTACATGCGATTTTGGAACGGCCAATGGCATCTAGATGATCAGGATCTGTCGAAGCTGGGGCTTTCGCAGAACGTGTTGGACCTGGTCACCGAAAGAATCAAACGACTTCCTTCTGAAATTCAAAATATTCTTCGTATCGCCTCGGTGGCGGGACCGTCTTTTCATGCGGCGTTCTTGGCCAAAGTTTTAAATCAAAACGAAAACACCATCCGTGACGCTTTGGCCGTCGCCATCCGCGCCAATATTTTGGATCGACAAGAAGATTCGACTTACCAGTTTATTCATGACCGCATCCGTGAAGCTTTACTGAACGGCATGAACCCGCAAATCCTGCAAGACTCTTATGATCGCATGGCGCAAGCCCTGGGACAGGAGAAAGAACTGACGGCGGATCAGGTTTTCAATCTGGCCCGTTACGCCCACCTGGGACATCGCGACCAACACCCACAGCTTGTCTTTCAATCCAACGTGGCCGCGGGCCGCCTGGCCATCGAAAGCAATGCCTACGAGCAAGCCCATCCTTTCTTTCAGGTGGCGTGCGAATTTGAAGCCCGCGCCCAGGTGTCTGCGGAAGAAAGCGTGCAGTTCCTGATGGACCATGCGCTGACGTTGGCCGAAATTGGTCACCTTGAAGAAGCCAATCAGATTCTGGGCGAAGCGCAAAGCAAGGTGCAGGACAAATTTCAGAAACTGGAGATTCTGTTCTTAAAAGCCACTTTCGTCATGCAAGACGGTCGGGTTGAAGAAAGCTGGGATCTGTACATCCAGATTCTAAAAAAATGCGGACATCGCTTTTCAAAATCGAATTGGCTCGCGGCCGGAATTCTGCTTTTCGGTATCGTCCAAAATTTGATTTTGACATTGCGCTTGGCCTGGTGGCCGCCGCACATTTCACCCGAGAAAATGCGCGTGCTGAAACTTTGCTCTCGCATATATCAAAACCTCAGCATTTTCGGAAATTATCTGCAGAAGCGAAAAGAGATGCTCTTGATTGCATCTCACTGGTTTTACTCGACCCGACAAATGGGTTTGGGCGTCGATTTGCAAAGGTCGCACTCGTTCCTATCGGTGATCTACGCGACCTTAAAGATGCGCTCAGGAATGAAGTACCATCTTGAAAGGGTGGAAAAGCTCAGCGAGACCATCAACGATCCTTACGCCCGTCTGCTTTCGCAGCTGACGACGGCGATCGTCTTCGAACGCTGGGGCGACGATGCCCTGGCGGAAAGCAAATACGTCGAAGCCATGCCAAGGCTTGAAAGATATCTGGGAAGTTTTGACTTTGCGATCGCTTGGGGAAGCTTGGCCATGTTCTATTTTGGCCGGGGCCACAACCAAGAATCGCTGTCGTTGATTCACCGAAATTTACCCCGAACGGATGCCTCGCGCCGACGGACGACGTCGACGAACTATCGCTTTATCTCTTATCTGCAACTTTTGATTTTAGGCCACCGCGAAGAGGCCGAAAAAGTCCGCAATTTTTTGCTTGAGAGCAAAAGCAAATTCAGTCCAGATTTCAGATTGATCGGCTGTCAGTATCCGGGAATGCGTTTGGTGGAAATGTACGAGACCGGGCAAATCTCGTCGACCGATGCGGACGCCGCCATCGAAGAGCTGAAAAATTATCGTTTCTCGTTTATCTACACGGATATTTACCTGGTTTACATTGGTTACATTCGCCAGTGGCAGTGCGAGCGTCCATCCTTGAAAGATGGCAATCGTCAGCAGGCCTTGCAACGTTTCGAAGCCGAGCTTCCGCATTTGGACGAAATGTTGAAGTACTCTTTTTGTCGGGCCCATTATTATATTCAAATGGCCGCCCTGTGCCGTTTAAAGGGCGAATTCACCGAAGCGCAAATTCATCTGATGCATGCTGAATCTTTGGCACAAGTTTCGATCGCCGATTTTGCTCATTTTATGCTGATCCAAGAGCGGGCCCGCCTGGCGAAAGCGCAGGGTCGGCGCACCGAATTCACCTTGATGGCTCGACTGGCCTACGAGATGGCCTCAAATAAAAAATGGCCGCTGCGCATGGAACGCGTGAAAAACGAATTCCAACTGGTCACTCCTCCGGTCGTCGCCATGGGCGATTCTTCCGGAACGAACTTGGCTTCGGCCTCGACACAGTCTTTGGATGATCGTGTCTCGAACACCTTGCTGCGAATCAGTTTGGCGGCCTCGTTTGAAATGGATCCGCAAAAGCAGATTATTTTCTCGTTGAATGAAATCGTCACGGTCATGAGTGCGGAGCGCAGTTACGTTTTCCTGTGGGACGAGCACAGCCAGTCGCTTCGCTTTGCCGGCGGACGTGACAACCAGATGCACGAGCTGCAAGAGCCAACAGGCTACAGCTCGACCGTGGTGAAGAAAGTGGCGGCCAGCCGGACACCGTTGATCGTGATGGGGAACGATCAGATGGAAGCCTTGGGTTCGCAAAGCGCCGTTCTGCATGGGCTTCGCAGCATCATTGCGGCACCATTGCTGTTAAAAGGCGAATTGAAAGGCGTGGTTTACGTCGACAGCTCGGTTTCAAAATCCCTTTTCTCGAAGGTCGATGCGGATCTTCTGGCGGCGATCGCAAGTCATATCGCCATTTCGTTTGAAAATCTGCGCATGATGAATATCGAAGCCTCCCGTCGCGAAATGCAAAAGGACTTAGAGCTCAGCGCGACCATTCAGAAAATGCTTTTCCCGAAAGAAAAAGAGCTTCACTTTGACGGTCTTCGCATTGCGGGCTTCAACCGCCCCGCCATCCAGTGCGGCGGTGATTGGTGGTGGTACGAAATGGTGGACGAAAAGAAATTCCGCCTTTTCGTTTGCGATGTCACCGGGCATGGTGCGGGCCCCGCCATGATCACTTCTTACATCGCGGCCTGCTTTAAGTTCCGTCAAAGCGAGACAAAAAATCTGTCCTTGCCGGATCTGATCGAGACCATCAGCGGACTGCTTTTGAATCTGACGGAAAGCGAATATCTGGTGTCTTCGATCGCGCTGGAAATCGACCTCGAAAAGAAGACACTGCAGTGCTGGAACTCGGGCTCGCCCGGGGCCTACATCCTGCGCAAAGATGGCGGAACCGAAACGATCGGCGGAATGGGTTCGCTCTTGGGCACGCCGAATTTTGAAGTCTCCAAAGTGGAAACCGAACTTCGCTCGGGGGATCGAATCTTTATCCCGACAGACGGATTGATGGAACTTCTCTTACCGGATGGCAGCAACTTTGGCATTCGTCGCACCTTGAAGGTGATGGATAAAACACGCGACATGAATGTCCAAGAAGGACTTCAGTATCTGGTGTCCCAGTTGGATGAAATGCGCGGTCAAGAGCCGCAAGACGACGACATCACGACGATCTATCTGGAAATCGATTGACCACTGAACCTGACGTACCACTGCCCTAAGGCCAAAGCGGTCAGGATCGCCAACCAGCAAGCCAGCGGAAATAAAACCGCGGGTTGCTGATGGGGATAAATCAAATCCACAAGAAAAAGCCACGGCCGGATAAAACCGGTCGCCAGCACGGCGAAGTAATTTCGGACCGACCACAGCCGATGCCGTTTGTACTGCCTAAGCCACATAAAGCGCAGACTTTGGATCGCCGTGAAGATCCAAAACGCCGCGAACGCAAGAAAAGCCGCAAACGTGACCGCGCCACCGATGGCCTTATCTGCGATCACAAGTCCCATACCGGAAGCGGCAAATCCTAAGATCATGTAGATAACGCCGACGACCCGATGAGCTTGTCGATGTTTTTTTCGGAACCGATCGCTGAGCTGCAGAAGTCCCGTCAGCAGCAAACACACCCCTGCGATGGCGTGAAAATTGACGGACCGTTTTTCTTCGTTCAAATGTCCGGGAATCACCTCTTGATAGTGCCTGGCGCTGACGTCAAAAAGATTATGTTCCAGAAGATGAGCCGGATCGAAATTGAAGCTCCATAAAAACTCGGTGGCGAAAACCAAGAAGCCAGCCGCGCAGAACCACAGAACGTATTTTGAAAAAGAGTTTCCGGCTTTTCCGTCCAATTAGAAAACCCCTGGAATCAACCACCAAGATTTTTTCCTATAAGCCGCCCACTGAGGATACCTGGACATGCTGGCTTCCTTCATTATCATATTGACCAAGAACACAGAGAAAAAGATCGCCACGAAAATCAAAGTCGAGATCCAGTGCCAAGCCATCAAGATCAGACCCAAATAAATCAAGGTCTGTCCCAGATAGTTGGGATGACGGACGAGACGATACATCCCATCGGTGATCAACCCGGGCTTTGCTTTCAGAAGCAGATTCTTCTGCGCATCGCTTGCCACTTTAATAACAATGCCAATTGCATAGATGGCGACGCAACTTGCCACCCATAAATTTTCCGGCAAAGGATAAGTCGGATTTGAAAATCCAGAGATCAAAAGCCAAGCCATCACCCATGTGGAAAATAGATAGAAAACAAAAAACACATTGCTGGGTAAAGTCGCTTTATGCTCCCAAGACGCATCCGGAAAGAACGTGTTTTTGATCAGCCAAAGCACGTCGTTGGCCGCCGCCATACCGAACAAAACCCAGGCCGCCGGAGAGGTGGGCGCGTAATGCCACATCCAAAAACTCATGACAAATATTTGCAGAGAGCAATGAATATTCAGAATCGTCTTGGCGGTGAAAATGCGGGGGCCGCCGAAAAGATCGAACATAAAATAGCAATTGCAACGGTAAATAAACGCGATCCATGCCGGAGCTTGGGTCGCCGCTTTTTTGAGATGATCGGATTGAGATGATTCCATAAACTAAATCTTATTCCGGGCGTGGGATTTAGCCACGCAGATTCTGATTTTCCCTCCCCAGGTCCGACCTAAGTTCTGGTCAAAACGCCGATTTGCCTTCGCCGCTTTATGAGGTTAGGATTGAGAGTGAAACTAAATAGCAGGTGATTTATGAAAGCCGTGATCTACGAAAGAGCCGGGGAACCGCAATCTGTTTTGAAAGTGGTCGAGGTTCCGATGCCGGAACCAGGCCCGCATCAGGTTGTTTTGAAAATGAAAGCGATGCCGATCAATCCGGCCGATCTGGCGACCATTCGCGGCGTCTACCGCACTCCGCAGAAAACCCCGACCGTTCCCGGATACGAAGGCTTGGGTGAAGTGGTGAAAATCGGCAGCGCCGTGAAAAGCCTTTCCGTCGGCATGTCGGTGATTATCGTCGCGATCAAACCTTCAGGATGGGCGAACGGATCTTGGCAGGAATACTTCTGCGTCGACGAAACGGAGACACTCCCCGTCCCGTCCGACTTGGATCCGATGCTGACCCCACAGTTTTTCAATACGATTCTCACCCCTTGGGTGATGACGGTAAACGAATTGAACCTGGGCCCCGGGCAGACATTGCTGATGACCGCCGCCGGATCGGGCGTTAGCAAACTGATTTTCAAAATCGCCAAACTTCGCGGCTTTTCGGTGATTGGTGTGGTTCGCCGTCCCGAACAGGTTGAAGAAATCAAAAAGCTTGGCGCTGCGGAGGTGATCTGCAGCGCGAACGAAGATATCACCAAACGCGCGTTGGCCATCACCGGTTTGAAAGGTGTCGATGCGGTCATCGACGCTGTCGGCGGCGAAGTGTCTTCACAATGTTTCCGGGCGCTAGCGGATTACGGTCAGATGATGGTGTACGGACTGCTGGAGCTCGAGCGAAATTCGAATTATGATGTCCGAAAAATGCTGTTTTACAACTTGGGCTTACGGGGCTTTTGGCTTCCGGGCTGGTGGACCAGGTCCAGTCTGGAAGTTCGCACCCAGGCCGTGAACAAATGTTTCGAGTTGATACGCCAAGGAATCTTAAGAACCAGTGTAGAAAAAGAATATTCCTTACAAGACATTGGTCTGGCCGTGCAACATTCCGAGCGTCCCGGCAACAAGGGACGCATTATGTTGGTTCCTGAGATATAAATTTAATTTTGTTTTGGTTAAGATTGAGACCAAACTATATTTTGTCGAGGATCCAGACGCAGGACCACAAATTTTTATTTTCTAAAATGCCTTCAACTTTGTGAAGAAATCCGCCGATTTATGAAGGGAAACTCATAATCAACCCGGCGGTGATCATGAAACAAAAAAAGAAAAATCAAAGCACGCATCAACCCACTGATATTGCCGTGATCGGCATGTCTTGCTGGTATCCCGGCGCGCAGAACCTTCTGCAATTTTGGGAAAATATTCTGGGTAAGCGCCAACAGTTTCGACGCATGTTGGATGGCCGCCTGCCGATCGCCGACTATCACAATCCCAATCGCCAGGCTCCGGATAAAACCTATGGCGATAAAGCCGCCTTTCTGGAAGGTTTCGAATTTGACTGGATGAGCGAAAAGTTCCCCAAGTCCACATACGACTCCACAGATCTGGTGCACTGGCTGGCTTTGGATTTGGCCGGAAAAGCAATTCACGACGCCGGCATGACCCGAAAAAGCATTCCACTGAATAAAACAGGCGTGATCGTCGGTAACAGCTTGACCGGTGAAAGCTCGCGCTCGAATGGCATGCGGCTTCGCTGGCCTTACATTCAAAAAGTTCTGGCGATCACCGCGCAGAACCGCGGCCTGAACGACGAACAAATCAAAGATTTCATCAAATCGACGGAAGAGCTCTACAAATCTCTTTTCGCGCCGATCACCGAAGACACTTTGGCCGGAAGCTTGGCGAACACCATTGCCGGTCGCATCTGCAATTATTTTAATTTGGATGGCGGTGGCTTCACCGTGGATGGTGCCTGTGCATCTTCTTTGTTGGCGGTTGCCAATTCGGCCAGCGCACTGGCCAGCGGTGATTTGGATTTGGCCGTCGTGGGCGGGGTCGATGTCAGCTTGGATTCTTTCGAGCTGATCGGATTTTCAAAAGTCGGCGCCTTAGCCGAAAAAGAAATGAAAGTTTACGACCGTGATGGAAAAGGATTCTTACCGGGCGAAGGCTGCGGATTTGTTTTGCTGAAACGTTTGGATGATGCGCTTCGCGATCAAAACAAAGTTTACGCCGTTTTAAAAGGCTGGGGGATTTCTTCGGATGGCAGCGGCGGTATCACCGCGCCCAAAGCTTCGGGTCAAGCAATCGCCCTGAAGCGCGCTTACGAAAGAGCCGGCTACAAAGCTTCCGCTTGCGATTTCATGGAAGGCCATGGCACCGGCACCGCGGTCGGCGACAAGCGCGAGCTGGAAGGCATCAGCATCGTCATGAACGAAATGGGCGATGTGAAACCAAAATCGACCGGCATGACCTCGCTAAAGTCCATCGTCGGTCACACGAAAGCGGCGGCCGGCATCGGCGCCTTTATCAAAGCGGTCATCGCGGTCAATCGCCGCGTCCTGCCACCGACCGCCGGATGCGAAAATCCGAATGCAATTTTCGATCAGCAAGCTCATATGCTCTACCCGCTGGTGCAAGGTGAAGTGCGACCGGAAACGGACACGCTTCGCGCGGGCGTCTCCGCTATGGGATTTGGCGGGATCAATTGCCACGTCACGCTTGAGTCTTTCGGAACCCCGTCGCCAGAGCTTGCTCCATCACTGCCCGAACGATCTTTGATGGCCAGCCATTCAGAAGCAGAATTATTTATTTTCACCGCACAATCGATTTCTTCTTTGAAGCAGCAAATTCAAGCCCAGTTGCAAGAAGCACCGTTTGTGTCGCTGGCCGAAATGGCGGATCTCTCTCATCATCTTTCGCAAAGACTGATGCCGACCATGCCATACCGTGCGGCCTTGCTGGCCAGCAATCCGGTCGAGTTCAATGAGCGCCTGAAAGAGCTGGATCAAATGTTAGCCACGGCCCCGGGCGTGGGCGTGGGCGTGGGCGAAATGAAATCCAACGAATTGCAAAGCGTTTGGATTTCCAATCGCATGGCCAAGCCACGTGTCGGCTTTTTGTTTCCAGGTCAGGGCTCGCAGAAGCTAGGAATGACAAAGCATCTGGTCGAGCGGTTTCCATGGGCGCAACAGTTTGTGGCGCAAGCGGATCAATGGTTGAAGCCGCAGCTCAAGCATGCTCTTTCAGATTGGATGCACAAACAAGCCCTGCGCGCGACTTCGAAAGAAGAACTGGCGAAGTGGAGCGAAGATCTGGCGCAGACCTCACACGCACAGCCGGCCATCTGTTTGTCTTCAGTGATTTGGGCGAAGCGCCTGACCGATCTCGGGATTCATTGCCAAGTCGTGGCCGGTCACAGCTTGGGAGAGCTGACCGCCTTGCACTGGGCGGGAGCGTACTCGCAACAAGAGCTGATGGAACTTGCCGCATTACGTGGCCATTTGATGTCCGCCGCGAGCGGAAGCGCGGGAACCATGGTCAGTCTGACCTGCGACCGCGAAACCGCCGAAAAGCTGATGAGTGAAATCACCGCCGATGTGGTGGTCGCCAATATCAACAGTGCCCAGCAAACCGTTCTTTCGGGTCCGGTGGCGCAGATCGAAGAGATTATCAAGGTCGCGGGACAAAAAGGAATCACGGCTCACCGCTTAAATGTTTCCAATGCCTTTCATTCGCCGATGGTGGCTGAAGCCGCCAAAAAGCTGCAGGAAAAATTTCTGCTGGCGAATCCGACATCCAAACTGAAATACAAATTCATCTCGGGTTCAGAAGGCAATTCTTTTGACGAGCAAAGGGCTTTAAAGGACTATCTGCCAAAACAGATCGTCAGTCCCGTCAATTTCGTCGACGTGATTCAAAAGCTGGCTCCCGAATGTGATCTGTTGATCGAAGTGGGTCATGGCGGCATCCTGACGGGCCTGGCGAAATCGATCTTAGGTAAATCTGGTCCCATCTGCCTACCGGTGGAAGCAAAAACCGAGAAGCATCAGGACTTCTTGCGGGTGATTGCGCAGTTCTTTGCCAGCGGAGGTCAGGTTCATTTCGAAAAATTATTCGAATACCGTCTGGTTCGCCCTTACACATCTTTCAAAGAACGTCAGTTCCTGACAAATCCTTGCGAAAAGCCGTTCCCCCAGGCTTTGATCGAAAGCATTCATCAAAGAGCCTTGGCCTTGGGTGGTGTGGCCAGCCAGCCGGTGCTTGCCAAAGCGGCGGGCCAATCGCATGTGACCGTGATCACACCTAGCACACCAGTGGCACCTACCGAAGCTGCCGGCAAAGTCATCCCTCTTCGCGCCGAAGGACCTTCGAAAGATCTGTCCCGAGAGGAAGTGAAAAGCATCTTGCTTGAAATCTTGTGTCAGGTGACCGGATTCCCGGCCGACATTTTCAAAATGGAAATGCGTCTTTTGGATGATCTGAACTTGGACTCGATCAAAGCAGGCGAAGCGATCACCGCTTTGGTTCAGCGCTGCTCAATTCAAGGGGCCTTGGACCCGATTCAAATCGCCAACGCCACTTTGGATGAAATCATCGACATCATTGTCGGCATGGGCCCCAAATCTCCGGGCTCTTCAGAGGGAAATTCAGGCGGCTCCTCTTCCGGGTCTGCCGCTCCAGTTGGCGGCGGACAAACCCCACCTCCCGCTTTAAGTGGCGGTGGAAGCATGGCCTTGGCCGCACCCCCGGTTGTCGCTGCCAAAGTCGAGCGCGATATCCTAACCGTTCTGACCGAGACGACTTGCAAAATTTCCGGTTACTCTTTGGGCTCTTTCTCTCCGCAAATGGAGCTGATTTCAGAACTTCGCCTGACCGACAAACAGTTTGAAGAGATCGTTCAAGAAAGCTGTTTGCTTTTAGGATTGCGTCCGACGATCGATCTGCAAGCCATCCGAAATGCCAGCATTCAAAGCCTGGCCGTCATTTTAGAAAAGCTTAAAAAGCAACAAGCCGAGACAGTCCCGGCCGTCGTCAAAGCCCCCGACATCAAACCTTGGGTGCGAAACTTTGTGATGAGCATGAATGAAAAACCCCGACAGGCCCGGGCCGCCAATCATGTGACCCGCCACAACGACCAATGGAGCAATGCCAAGATTTTGGTTTTGCGCAGTGACGACACAAGTCCATTGGCCGATGCTTTGGTAACGACTTGGACCGGCGAAGGCGCCTCTGTTTCCGAGCAGACATTCGCTTCGGTCTCACAGCTTTCAAAGCAGCAGCTTTCCGAGTTCAACTATGTGATTTGCTTTTTTCCGGAAAAAGCGGCGACGGCGCCCCAGCAACAAGAGCGCATTCAGGCCGCGATTCAAAGGCTGCATTTTTTAACCACGATTCCGAATATGTTCTCGCAAAGCCGTCGCACCACCACCCTGGCTTGCATTCAGTTTGCCGACGGTCGCTTTGGAACCGGATCTTTCAATACAAGCTTCGAGCAGTCCTCGATTTCCGCTTTCTTGCAGACCCTGCATATCGAACGGTCCGACCTTCGCATCCGTTGTATCGACGTGGCTTTGGGTCTGGCCCCACAAAAAGCAACAGAAGAAATTTTGCAGGACCTTGTCACCGACGAGCCCTTTAAAATGATCGGCTTCACTCTCAATGGCGAGCGCATGGAGCCGTCGCTGGATCTCAGTCAGCCGACCAGCTATCAAGAGCGCAAACACAAATGGAGTCCCAAAGACGTGATGCTGGTCACCGGTGGGGCCAAAGGTATCACCGCCGAATGCGCTTACGCATTCGCGCAAAAAACAGGAGTTCGCCTGGCCATCGTTGGCAGCTCGAAACTTCCGCCAGCCTCAAGTCCCGAAGCCCAAACGCATGAATCCGCGCAAAATCTGAAACGCTTTGAAACGGCGAAGATTTCGTTCCGGTATTACAGCTGCGACGTTTCGGATTTGGATCAGATGAAAGCGACGATCGAAAAAATCCAAAGCGATATGGGGCCGATCACCGCCGTGCTTCATGGGGCCGGCCGAAATATTCCGCGCCGTCTTTCGCAGGTCTCCCCACAAGATGCCTATCACGAGATTTCACCGAAGCTGATGGGTGCCATCAATCTTTGCCAGATCTTACCCGCCAAAGAGCTGAAACTGTTTTCGGCCTTTACATCGATCCTAGGAATGATGGGCGTCCCAGGAAATGGGTGGTACGGATTTTCAAATGAAGCTTTGAATCTGCATCTTAAAAAATATCGCGAGCAAAATCCGAACGTCGATGTCCTGACATTGGCTTATGGAATGTGGAACGAAGTCGGCATGGCTTCGAAGCTGGGTTCGGGCGACAAATTTAGCAGTATGGGTGTCCGCCTGATTCCGGTTGAAGAAGGTGTTGGGCGCTTTCTGCACCTGATGCTTCACGATCCGGGTACGCAGCAGATCGCCATCACTTCAAGTCTCTGGAAGCAGAGTTTGATTCAGTCCAAGCGCAAGGTCTCGGACAAGCACCGGTTCACCGAAGGTCTTCTTCATTGCACCGAAGGCGTCGAAGCCGTCAGTCGCGTGCGATTGAGCCTTGAGCGCGATCTCTATTTGCACGACCACCAATATGCCGGGGTCTATCTTTTCCCGACCGTTTTCGGGATGGAAGCCATGGCCCAGGTGGCGGCCCATGTGCTGAACGTGGATCATATCGATCATCTGATTGGCGAAAAGATCGAGCTCACTTCGGCCATTTCGGTCGATCCGAAAAAAGGCACTGGAATCGAAGTTTACGCTATCGTGCAAGAGTCGACCGGACCTTCGAAAGATAAACTGGTCAAAGTCGGCGTTCGCTCGGAGACATCCAAATTTCTACGCGATAGCTTTTCGGCTTACTTCCGCATTCCTGAAAAATCGACACAAGAGATCAGTCCGCTTCGCAACACGCAGCCAGATCTGAAAATCGATTTGAAGCAGGCGGTTTACGGCCCCCTTCTTTTCCACGGCCCCGCTTATCAAAGACTGAAATCCTTCTATGACTTGAATTCAAAATCTTTGATCTTCGCCACCCAATACGAAGAGCCCACACACAATCAAAAGCAAAGCTTTTCGGATGGCAAAGAGTTGATCTTGGGCGATCCCTTCTTTCGCGATACGCTTTTACAAGCCGGTCAAAGCGTCACGACCAAGCAGATCTCTTTACCAAGCTCTTGCGAAAAGTGGGAAGTCTTCAACACCCGGGCGAAACCAGGTCTAAAAACCGGATTTTATAAGCTTGTTTCTCATGACGGCAAAAAGCCGACCCACACCATCACCTGTGTCGACGAGAACGGACAGGTGCTGGAAAGACTGACCCATTGTCAGTCCGTCGTGACCAAGCAGATTCCGCAGAATCTGTCAGCCGAGGAAATCGTCGCCAAGTACTCGACCGTGCAACGTCCTTTGTCCGTCGTGGTTGATCAGCTGATGAAAGAGATGAAAATCGAAGGGCTCACCCTGCATCACGATCAGATCAAAAACTTAAAGTCTTTGAGTCTGGAAGAGCGCCACGCACAGGAAAAGCAAAAGGCCCTTTGCGCCTTGGAAAAGCACGGGACGGATTCATTGAATAATGTCGAATTGAAATGGAAGTCCAGCGGCAAACCTTATCTGGAAGGTCTTTCGCAAAAGCTCGAGATTTCATTTTCGCATGTGGGAGATCGCTGTCTGTGCGCCTTGCATCCACGAGCGGTGGGCTGCGATGTCGAGATGGTCAGCGAAAAGTCCCAAAAAGATTGGGAAACTTTGTTGGGTCCCCAGTTTGCCGAAGCTTTTAAGGAAATGCAGGGTTCCGGGACAACCGCAGCGCAGACGAATCTCTTCGGTACGATGGTTTGGTCGGCCCGCGAAGCCGCTTCAAAGGCCGTTGACTCGAAACAAATTGGGATCTCGTCCCATCGATCCGTGACCGGCGGTTATGCTTTCAACTTTGTTCTTGAGCAGACTCACGTTCAAGTGATCTGCGTCGAGCATTCTTTGGAAAGCGAAACTCAAAAGTTTGTCGTGGCGGTTGCCGTGCAAGCGCCAGAAAGTGCAAGCTCGGCCACCTCTTTTGATGCCCCCGGTGCGAATCTCGATGGCGCTTCAGAAGTTTACTCGTTAGGCGTGCACCCGGATAAAGGTTTTTTTGCGCGCTGGCCGGTCACCTTCAAAGATGCCGGCAATATTCGCAAGGGCGTTTACTTTTCGAAGTTCGTCGAATGGCAAGGACGGGCCCGCGAGCTGGCCATCATGCCGCTTTTGGGATCTTCGTCGAAAATTTTTGGCAATGGCACGGCCGGTTGGGTGACCAACAGTTCCGAAGTTCGTCTTTATAAGTCGGCCGAAGTCGGCGACGTGATCGAAGCCCGATTAACGTCAGGGCTTCCACATGGAAAATCGAATAGCTCGGTCGAGATTCTTTATGACTGGTACCGAATCACCAATACGGGCGAAGAGGAACTGATCGCGCAAAGCCAGATGATGACCACCTGGGTGAAAATCATCAGTCACGGCGTCGTCGAAGCCGCTCCGTTCCCGCAAGAGTTCCAGAACTTCTTCTCGTCGGTGGCGCGCACCGAAGTTCCACAACTGGAAACGGCCTCGTCCTTCACCGAACCATCTGCTTTGTACGAAGCCCCCGCTGGCATCACAACCGGCCCCGTTCTTTCGGAACATGTCTTCGATACGGCGCTGGAAGATTCGAATCTCGTCGGAAATATTTATTTTTCGAATTATTCGAGCTGGCTTGGAAAGACACGAGATATTTTCTTTCATCGCGTGATTCCCGAGATCATGCAAGCGCACTCGACGGCGGAAATGTTTTGCACCAAAAGCCATATCAAGCATCTGCGCGAGCTGATGCCCTTTGACCAGGTTCAGGTTGTGATGCGATTGAAGGCGATGGGCGAAAGATCACTGAAGCTTTACTTTGAGTTCTATAAATACAGCGACGGCAAGCGCATGGAAAAAATCGCCTACGCCGATCATCAGGTCGTTTGGAGCCGAAGTTCCCGAAACGAGTTGGAGGCCGAACCTCTGCCCCCAATTTTGATCTACTATTTGAAGAAAGCCATTCATGATCAGCCCGTTGAAATTAGAAAATCGCAGGCGGCATAGACTTATTTAGAGGTAAATTTTTATTTAGACCCGGCCCTTCGTCTCAGTTTGAGACCGAAGGGCTTTCAATTTGACTCATCAAAGTGAAAACATTTAGCATTGAAATATGACAGACACAGCTTCGAACAACGACAACATCGAAGCACGTGAGATTTTAGATTTGAACAGCATTGGTCCGACAGATTTTCTTGGGGACATTGTTCTGGTCGACAAAGCCTCTCACGTGAGAGTGCTTTCTCTTTGTTTACAAAATCAAGTGAAGCATGTGGTGCAAAAAACCAGTTTGCGCTCGAACGATGAAATCGGATTTTCCACCAAGGTCCGACAAAGCCCCGCGCACTTTTTCGAGCATCCTCTTTCCTGCATCATGGGGCAAAATGATCCATCCGCCCAAAGCGAATCTCAGCTGATGAAAGTTTCAGCTGCCATTTCCAGTGTGGATGAAATCGAACCCACATCCGAGGTCTTTGCGGATTTTGTGCGGGGACTGAGCGCTTCACCGGCGCTCCTCACGGACGTCCTCACCTTTATCGACGAAGGACTTTCAAACGCTATCTACGGTGCGCCATCTGCTTCAAGCCCCGATCCGAACCCAACCGATCGCTCGCAAGTCCAAATTGATCCTAGCAGAAAGCCTTTTTTATTTGCAGGTCATGACAATGAGCGTGTGATTGTCGGATGCAGGGATTCATATGGTTCTTTGAATACACAAGCTCTGGTCAATCGGATCAAGCGATGTTATGAATCGGATATTAGCAGCATCATCAACTTTGGTGAGGGCGGGGCCGGTATCGGATCATTTATGATGTTTAATTCTTGCGCCAGCATGTACATCGCAGTCGACCCAGGAGTCTCAACAACCGTGTGTTGTTCGTTTCCATTTAAGTTGTCGGCCACGGCCCGCGGTGAAATGCCAAAAAATATCCATCTGATTCAGCGATAGGCCGGACACCATGAAAGATTTCAACGCCAAACTGAATGAAACACCGAACGAAGTCTTAATGGAAATTTCGGGCGCTATCGATGCCAACGCCAAGTTTCCACCGATTCAAACTCGCAAACCGGTTCGTGTGAAATTTAACGATGTGGCCCTAATGAATTCGTATGGCATCAAAGTTTGGTGCAAATGGAGCTTGGAACACCAGACTCTTCCCAGCATTTCGCTTGAAGGCTGCCCTTTTGTTTTTGCCAAAAACTTTTCGTCCATCCGTGGCTTCTTGATGCCGAATATGAAAGTGCTTTCGTTCTTCGTTCCTTTTTACAACGACGACTCGCACGAAACCAAGAACGTCTTGATGACCGAAAACTCGGACTTCTTTGCCGATGGTTCTTTCACGATCCCCAAAGTCGCCGACAGCCGCGGCGCCGAGATGGAAATGGACGTCGACAAGCGCTCTTACTTTTCTTTCCTGAAGCGATAGCTTGGGCCGCTTATTGCAGCTTTGGTTTTGTTAGGAGGGGTTGCCACGGCTCTTTAGCTGTTGGGATTACTCGTCACAGCGGTGGCTGGTGTAATTGCGAGTGCATCCGTCCGTGAGAAGGCTGCAAGACGGCCGTCCTGGCCGTCTTGTCCAAAATTAGGGGACAAATACAAAATGCAAAGGCTTGGGAGAGAATCTAGTTTTGGATTTGAGGGGCTTTCTTTTTCTCAGACGGTGCCTGAGAGTGAAATTGAGCAAAAATGCGTTCATCCACACAGCCACGGGTACTCAATGCTTTGAAGTGGGTCTTTAAGTCCCCTCACAAAGTCTGGAACCAGTTGGTTCCGAACTTTGTGAGGTAGGAGTCTGATGCCCCCTCAGAGAAATGACTCCCAGTTGGAAGTCATTTCTCTGAGGGCGTCAGCACAACAAAAATCGACGAATGAATTTCCCCAAACATTGGAATCGCCGGCCCGGACGGCCGGCGGTCGCGGGTTCGGGCCGGCCGAGGCCCGATTGCAGGACGCACGGCCCACAGATACGCAAAAGACCGCAGGGCTCAAGCAAGAGCCCTGGACTCCTAAACCCGAGATCGCAAGAAAGGATTTGCGGGTTCTTCCAGCAGATTCTTCTCCACATTGAGAAGCAGGCCGAACATAAAGCACAACGTCACAAGCGAACTGCCGCCGTAGCTTAAGAATGGCAAAGTCAGCCCCTTGGTTGGCAACAAGCCCATCACGACACCCGCGTTGATAAAGACGCTCAAAGCGAAGGTCATCGATACACCCAAGGCCAATGCTTTACGGAAAGGTTGTTCGCATCTCGAAGCGATTTGGAAACCACGAAGGGCGACGTATCCATAAAGCGCCAAAACGATCAAAAATCCGATGAAGCCCATCTCTTCACCGAAGACGGCCAATGTGAAATCGGTGTGCGCTTCGGGCAAGAAGAAAAGCTTTCCCTGGCCTTGCCCCAGGCCGGCTCCGGTGATGCCGCCAGAATGAAAGCTGAGCATCGATTGGATGACCTGGAAACCCTTTTGCTCTGGATCGGACCATGGATCCAAGAAAGCCAAAACACGGGCGCGGCGATACGGAACGCGCATCACCAACATATAGAATGCCGGCACCATCACCATCACCGCCGTGACGATGTATCGCCACTTCAAGCCGAAGGCGAAAAGAAGACCGACACCAACGCAGGTGATGATCGCAAAACTTCCGAAGTCCGGCTGCTTCAGGACAAGCACCAGCGGCAAGCAAATCAGAAGCAACAATCCCCACCATTTGAATTTGCCTAACAAGTTGTCTTGTCGGGCCAACAGGCTTGCGAAAAGCAAAGTGAACGAGAATTTCAAAATTTCCGAAGGCTCAAAGCGAAGACCCATGGGAAGCTGAATCCAACGGCTGGCGCCTCCTGCTTTCACTCCCAAACCCGGAACAAAAGTTGCGACGACCCCAAACGCGCCAATCAACCACAAGGTCCATCCCCATTTTTCAATCCAACGGATCGGGATCTGCGCGGCCGCCAATAGCGCCGCAAAAGCGACGACCGAAAACATCAGCTGGCGCGTAAAAAAGAACAGTCCATTGCCGAAAGATTCGGTGGCAAAGATATAGCTGGATGAATAGACCTGCACCAAGCCCACACCCATCAGTGTGAGGATCGCCAACAGCAAGGGGCTCGAGAGATGTTTATACATAAACGAATCTCTTATTCGATTTCTTCGTCTTTAGATTCAGTTTTCTTTGCGTCTGTTTTCTTCGGAGTCAGAGCGCTGACTTTGCTAGCGGAAACCGAACAGCAGTACATGATGCCGGTTCCATCGGCGCGAGTGTTGTATTGGGTCAAAGAGAAGGGCTTATCCGAATCGCAGCGTTTCGCCATCTCAAGGTTCACGGCCACATCGATATCTGGAAAATTGTCGCCGTTGATAAATTCGCAGTACATCTTCGATGACTGAATCGTGCGATCGCGTTGTTCTTTGCGCTCTTTGATTTTAGAAGAAGAACAAGCCGAAACAAAAAACATGGAAAGGCCAAGAGCCGCAAGAACTTTGAAAGACATCCGTGTCTCCTCTGTGCTGTAAAGTGCTGTCAGATCATCGAAATTTTCGCACGATCTCTTTAAAATAGTCTCCTCGCTCCTCAAAGCTGTCAAACATATCAAAACTTGAACAGCCAGGTGACAGAAGGACGATGTCGCCGATCCTCGACTTTTGGTAAGCGATCAAAACGGCCTCTTCAAACGTACCGATCAAGAAGGTCTCCGAAAAGTCCCCCAGATCGCGATTGATGCGTTCTTTGGCTTCCCCGACCAGGATCAAAGTCTTGACCTTCCTTTTCACCGAGCCGCGAAGAGCTTCGTAAGAAAGATTCGTATCTTTTCCGCCGGCAATCAAAATGATGTTTTCATCAAATGAGTCCAAGGCACGCAAAACCGCATGAACGTTGGTGGCCTTCGAGTCATTGTAGAATTGCACACCACCCACTTTGCGGACGTACTCCAAACGATGAGGGAGCCCGGTGAACGAGTTCATCACACGTTGAATCGCATCGTGATTCGCACCATGTTCGCGCGATGCCAAGATCGCCGCCATCATATTTTCGATCGAATGCTTTCCGCGCATTTTGATCTGAGACACGTCGTAATATTCAATATCCGGACCGGTGCGAACGCGAACCTCTTTACCGATGTTCACCGCTCCCCCAATGGTCATGATCTGTGGTTCCAGGGTTGCTTTGCGCGAGAAGTAGAAAATGCGTCCGCGCTGAACCGCCGGATCACGTGCCAACTCGACAACCGCATTGTCATCGGCGTTCAAGATGCTGGTCGTCGCTTGATTGGTGTTCTTGAAAATGCGGCGTTTCGCATTCACGTAATCTTCCATCGAGCGATATCGATCCAAATGATTCTCGGCCAAATTCATGAACAGAATATTCATCGGATTGAAAGTCTCGCAAAGCTCCAGCATGTAGCTGGAAACTTCGGCGATCACGACCTGCGTCTTCTGCTCGGTGCGCAGGTAATCCGTCATCGGCACACCCATCGATCCGCCCACCCAGCAGGTGATTCCGGACTCTTTCAAGCAAGCTTCAATCAAACGCGCGGTCGTCGTCTTACCGTTGGTCCCGGTGATGGCGATGATCGGTTCTTTGATAAACTGAGTGATGAATTCAAACTCGTTGGTGATCTTGATCCCTTGTGAGCGGGCGTAATCGAAGATCTTCAAAGCCGAAGGAACGCCCGGGCTTAGGATCACCAAGTCTTGCGCCAAGAATGTTTTCGGACTGTGACCGCCCAAATCCAACTTCACCGGCAGATCGCCCAGCTGTTCCAGCTGAGTCGAAAGCTCGGGTTTTGATTTGTGATCCGTCACCGTGACCTGCGCGCCTTGTGCATGCAGAAACTTCGCCAATGAGACCCCGGTTTTACCCAGGCCCACGACGAGAATTTTTTTATCTTTTAATTCCGAAACATCCGTAAACATATTCTCTCCGAACTATGGTCTGATTAATTAACGTAACTTCAGCGTGCTGAGCGAAAGGATCGCGAGCAAAATCGAGATAATCCAAAATCGCACGATGATTTTGGTCTCGGTCATTCCTTTCAGCTCAAAGTGGTGGTGGATCGGGGCCATTTTAAAAATGCGCTTTCCTGTCAGCTTGAACGAAGCCACCTGACCGATGACCGACAAGGCTTCAACCACGAAGACCCCGCCCAAAAGAACCATCAAAATTTCATTGCGGGTCAGAACGGCCATCGCCCCCAAAAAACCGCCCAGACTCAACGACCCGACGTCTCCCATAAAGACCTGTGCCGGATAGGTGTTAAACCAAAGAAAGCCAAGCCCCGCCGCCATCACCGTCGCCGCAATCGGTGTCAGCTCTCCGGCACCGACGACGTGCGGGATCTGCAGATAAGTCGCAATCGAATAATGTCCCGCCACGTATGCGAAAAGTCCCAGGGTCGCCGCCGAAATAATCACCGGCACGATCGCAAGACCATCCAAACCATCGGTCAGGTTCACGGCATTGGCCGTGCCAACAATAACCAAGGAACCGAAAACGACATAAAAATATCCCAGATCAAAACTGACATTCTTAAAGAATGGAATCGTTAGTTCGGTCGAAAGATTGAACCAGTGAACCAAAACAAAAATGCCCAGCCCAGAAATTAAGAACTCGCCCGCCAGACGAATTTTTCCCGAAAGACCTTTGGTGTTTTTCTTGCTGACCTTCAACCAATCGTCGATGTAACCAATCGCGCCGAATCCCCAAGTGACAAGCAATGCCACCCACACCAGCGGGTTCTGCACATCCACCCACAACAGGCACGGAATCAAAGTCGAAAGCAAAATCAATCCGCCACCCATGGTCGGCGTGCCGGCTTTTTTCTTATGTGTTTGGGGGCCGTCATCGCGGATCGCCTGGCCGATTTGATAATCCTTCATGCGACGAATGAAATACGGTCCCCACATCCAGCAAAGCAGAAATGCGGTGAAGAAAGAGATAAAAGTTCGAACGGTGATGTAACGGAAAACGTTGAAGGCCGAAATCTGGTCCGCGAAAGAATACAAAAGTTGATAAAGCATGCTGTCGAATCTTCCTTCTAGTCGTCTTTCTTCAGTGAAAAGTCCACTGGGTCACAAGCCATCACAAATCGCTCGAGCTTCATGCCCCGAGAGCCTTTGACCAAGACCGTATCATGGTCGTGTATCATAGACGCAACTTGAGATGCAAGCGAATCTTCATAATTGCTTGAAACTACTAGGCTTTTTGAAAAACCAGAAGACTTGATTCCGCGCTCGAAACTGTCCGAATCGGCCCCGTAAAACCAAACCGCATCGAAACCCGAACGGCCCACCCACTCGCCCAACTCTTGATGCAAGCCCTGCGATAAGTTTCCAAGCTCTAACATTTGCGCAAAAACGCCGATCTTCTTGCCGTCGGTTTTCAACAGCTTCACATTGCTGAGAAGCGCTTTCATGCTGTCGGGATTGGCGTTGTAAGCATCGAACAAAAGTTCCGCGCCGCTTTTCAGATGCACCAACTGGTTGCGACCCCAATTTGTTTTACAGCGCGGAAGCGCCGACCAGATTTCTTGCGGGCTCATGCCGACGGCCAGGGCACAGCTTGCCGCCACCATCAGGTTGGTTAGATTCTGCTCGCCGAAAACCGGAACCTTGGCTTCGCCCTTCACCCCCGCGATGGTGCCGGCGATCGAGATGCTCGACATTGAAAGCTCTTTGATTTGAATAAAAAGATCGGCTTTCGAATTTTGCGCTGAGAATGTCAAAATGCGACGAGCCTTCGGATACTCTTTGGCGGCTTTCTGATACATTTTCGCCGTCTGCTCGTTATCCAGATTGTAAATGCGGATGGCTTCGGGCTTAGCAAATTTGTAGATCTCTTCTTTGGCTTCGGCAATTTTTTCGATCGAACCGAAATGTTCGATATGCGCGCGACCGACCATTGAAACCACGACGATATCCGGATCGGCGATCTCGCACAGTCTTTGAATTTCGCCGGCGTGATTCATTCCCATTTCGATCAGGCTGACCTGTGAACCTTCGGGTTCGGCCATCAAGGTGAAAGGCACGCCCCAGTGATTGTTGAAACTTCCTTTTGGCAAATGCACTTTTCGCCGAGCCGAAATCACCGCGCCGGCAAACTCTTTGCTGGTGGTTTTTCCATTCGAGCCGGTGATGCCAACGATGATCGACGAACTTTTCTTGCGCGTGAAATGCGCCAGATCCTGCAGGGCTTGCAGGGTGTCTTTGACCTTCACGATGCTGATTTGGTTTTTCAAGGCAACAAGCTCGGGACGATCTTCATGCACGACAAGACCCGCCGCTTTTTGCTGGGCGGCTTTTTCCAAAAACTGATGCGCATCGAAGCTGTCGCCCTTTAAAGCAAAGAACAATTTGCCTGAAAGATCGACGCGCGTGTCGCTGCCGACGCCATCAAACGATGTCGCATGTGAAGAAATCAGCTGGCCGCCAGTTGCGGCCACCACGTCTGAAAGTAAGATTTTTTTCATTGCAGCAGTTCCTTTGCCGTTTCGAAATCGCTGAAAGGAAGTTTTTCCTTTCCGATAATTTGATAATCTTCATGACCTTTGCCGGCGATCAAAATCACGTCATGTGGCTTCGCCATCTGAATGACAGATTCGATCGCCTTGCAACGATCCGCTTGGATTCGTACCTTGGATTGCGGTCCGCGCACGTCGGTGCCTTCGACGATATCCTGAATGATCGCGTTCGGATCTTCGGTGCGGGGATTGTCGGATGTCACCATGACAAAATCCGAAGCTTCCATCGCCTTTTTCATCATCTCGGGACGTTTGCCCTTGTCCCGATCGCCACCGCAACCAAAAATCGTCCAGATCTGCGAATGGCTGCCCGATCCGGTGCGCACGGTTTGCAAAGCCCGCAAAACATTTTCCAATGCGTCGGGGGTGTGTGCGTAATCGACAAACACATTCAACGACCGCGCATTGGGCACCAGTTGCAATCGACCCGGCACGCCCGGAAACGAGTTCAAGGCCTCCAAGCTGAAAGCCGGTGGCACACCCGCAGTTGCTGCAGCCGCCACCACCGCAATGGCATTGGCGATGTTGTGAGCCCCGCACATCGGAAGAAAAGATTTGTACTCGCCACCCGGAGTGCGCAATTCAAAATCGGTGCGCGAAAAATCCACCTTCGTCACCTTGTAGCGGAAATCGGAATTCTGCCTTTGTCCATAGCTCCACAAGGCCGCCGACGATGCGACTCGAAGACGCGCCCCCCACGGATCGTCGATATTGATAATCGCAAAATGCGGATGCTTATCTGACTTCCACATCAGGTCCGTGAAAAGTCTTTGCTTCGCCTGATGGTACTCTTTCATATCGCTGTGATAATCCAGATGATCACGACTGAGATTCGTGAAGATCGCCGTGTTGAATTCGACTCCATCGGCCCGTCTTTGCACCAGCGCATGGCTTGAAACTTCCATGGCCACAGCTTTGGCGCCGGCCTCCTTCATTTCTCGCAATCGTTTCTGCAACGAGATCGGATCCGGAGTCGTCATTTCGGTCGACCAAATTTTTTCACCCAAATGATGATTGATTGTACCTAAAACTCCGCAGGCGAGTTTTGCTTTTTCCAAAACCCATTCCAGCATGTAGGTCACCGATGTTTTGCCATTGGTTCCGGTGACGCCAAAGCAGAACATTCGGCGCGAAGGATGATCGTAAAACTGCGCCGCCAAAAGATCGGTCGCGGCCCGCGCGTCTTTGACGATTTGCACGAAGCCCGTAAAGTTTTTCGGCACTTCGCTGACCCGTTCGACCACCACGGCCACCGCCCCGGCCTCGCAAGCCTGAGGCAAAAACTGATGGCCGTCGACTTTCGTTCCGGGGATGGCGATGAAAACTGCGCCCAGATGAACCTGTCTTGCATCCTGAGTCAAAGAAAGGACTTCCACGTCGGGAGCCGGAGATTGATATTCGGGCAGAATCTTGAGAAGCTCGGGCAGTTTCAAACAGAACCTCAAACCGGAAAGTCTAACAAATGCGAAAACTTGGCAGTCTTCAGTGCATCGACGTTCATCCTAGGATCGAACCCAAAGAGGGTCAACAAGAGCTCACCTTTATTCTGTTTCATGGCTACGGTGCAGATGCTTACGATTTACAGACTTTGTCCGATGTCATCACCGCGCCATCACCGCTGCATTTCATTTTTCCGCAGGGAGTTTTAGAAGTGCCCATCGGCCCGGGTTGGACCGGCCGCGCCTGGTGGCCCATCAATATTCAAGCTTTGCAAGAAGCCGCGGCCAGCGGAAAACCCCGCGATCTTTCCAAAGAGACCGCCCCCGGAATCGTCGATCTACGAAAAAAAATCTTCGCCGCCATCGAAAGTCTGAAGGTCCCTTGGAGCCAAATCATCATTGGCGGCTTCAGCCAAGGTGCGATGCTCGCCACGGACATCTGCCTGAACGCACCAGAAAATCCGCGCGCTTTGGTTTGCCTGTCAGGATCTTTAGTGAATAAAGACGAGTGGAAAACCCTGGTGAACAGGCGCGCCGGCACCCCATTTTTTATGAGTCATGGAAAATCGGACGCGGTGTTGGACGCGCGCGGATCGGCCCAGCTGGAAACTTTCTTGATCAATGGCGGCCTGAAAGGAAAGCTGATCACTTTCCCCGGCACCCACGAAATCCCGATTGATATCATTGGCAAGCTGAACGAATTCTTGAAGGACGTTGCGAAGTAACCATCCTGACGAGGATCACTTCACCGAGCGCATTTCGTCCGCCGGTTTCAAGATCACCGTGATCTTCTTATTTGCCGGCAGTGGCGATCCCACTGCTGGTATCACTTCTGAGACCAAACCGGTTCCGCGGTATTTAATCTGCAGATCTTGTCCCGAGACTTGCTTGAAGACTTCTCGCAAAGACAAGTTTGTCAGATCCGGAACCACTTCCGCTTCAGGGACCTCTGCCGCTTGCATCAGCTGTGAAGCTGTCACAGTCTGCGCTTCTGGCAAAACTGGATTCTGCAAATTCTGCATCTGCTTTTTTGTTTCTTTGCTGACGATAGCTTGGGATTTCTTTGCGTTCTTTTTCTTACGTGCTATCGGGCTCGCGGTTTCTTTATCCGCAAAGTTTTTCTCTGATAGCAGAACCGGCGCCACACCTTCGCGGCGAACAGCATAAGATGCCAATCTCGAGAAGAGCGGGGCTGCAACTTGCGAGCCGTAATAGGCGTTCTTTTTCGGATGATCGACCATCACGTAGATCACGAATTTTGGATCCGTCGCAGGGATAAATCCGGCGAAGCTGGAAACGTAACCGCCTTTCAGGTAACCACCACCCTGTGGATTTACCTTCTGAGCTGTTCCTGTTTTTCCGCCGACCAAGAATCCATCAACCTTGGCGTTGACACCCGTACCACCCGGTGCCGTCGCACCCGTCAGCATCAGACGAAGGCTTGCAGCATCTTCAGGGGAAAGAACCCGGCGCTGAGCTTTGGGTTGGTATTCGGTCGTCTCGTTTGTTTCCGGATCTCGAATCGACTGCACGATATACGGAGTATTTAAAACCCCACCATTCGCGATCGAAGCGTAGGCGTTTGCCATTTGCATCGCCGTCACCGCGATCCCGTGGCCGAAAGAAATATTGGCGAACAAGTGCTGGCGCCATGGCAAGGGTTGCATCAAACCACGCGCATCACCCGGCAAATCAATTCCTGTCTTTTGACCGAAACCAAAATCCACCAAGCCCCGGCGCAAAACTTCGGGCCCCAAATCGAAAGCGATCTTTGTAGTTCCGATATTTGACGAGTACGCGAGGATCTCTGAAACTGTCAGCTGATCCCATTTTTCTTTGGTTTCAGCTTCGCGGATGATGCGATCGCCGACCTGGAAGCGACCATTTTCAGTTTTGTATTTGGTATTGGGCTGAACGATTTTTTCTTTCAAAGCGGTCGCGATAACGAAAGTCTTCAACGTACTGCCTGGTTCGAAAGCATCCGTCACGGCGCGATTGCGTCGCTGATCGGCGCGAAGCTTGGTCGCTTTATTGGCGTCAAAGCTTGGGGCCGACGACATCGCCAGCACCGCCGAAGTTTTCGCATCCAGGATGATCCCCATGGCATTGTCGGCATCAAACTCGCTGATCGTTTGGTTCAATTCGGTTTCCAGCATGTGCTGCAGATCTGCATCAACGGTCAGTTTGATTTCGGCCCCGTCCGGATTTTCGGCGAACATCAAGCCATCGGCCACCAAAGGACGGCCGCGCGCATCCCGGCGAACGGTGACTTTCTTTTTATTTCCCTGCAAAGCCTGATCGAAAGAAAGCTCAAGGCCCTCAAGCCCCTGCCCTTCTTGGCCGACGAAGCCGATCACTTGCGAAAGCAGATTTTCATTCGGGTAAACGCGTTTGAACTCTTCAACAATTTGCAGACCTTTCACATCCAAAGCTTTGATCTCTTGCGCTTTATCGTCCGGCAAAATGCGCTGAATCCACACAAAGCGTTTCTTTTGATCTTTGATTTTTGCGAAAATCGATTCCTGCGAGACGCCCAAAATGCCGGCCAGTTTCTTGGCCACCCATTTTTTGCTTTCGATGATTTTTGGATCCGCATACACCGAGTACGCTTTCGTCGACATGGCGAGCTCGCGGCCATTGCGATCGACAATCGCACCGCGACGGTTTTGCAAAGTGATCACCGTCTGAAACTGGCGATTTTGCAAAGTCTCAAGGCGTTTGTTCGGCAGAACTTGAAGGACGGATGCACGAAGGATCAGGATGCTCCACAGAACAACCAATCCCGAAAACAGGATGACGATACGACTTTTCAATTGAGCTCCCGAGATGCGGTCGTGATTTGAGAGCCAGTGAGATGAATGATCTGATTGGCTTGCAATTTTTTAAGCGTGAAGCGGCTTTGCGCCATACGTTCGACGTTTTGCGGACGAGTGATTTTTGCCAGCTGCATGGTGCGCTCGCGTTTTTCTTCGATCACCTGACGCTGTTCACGCGTCGATTTCAAAATCGCGTAACCCAGGCGTCGCTCTTCCATTTGCAAAAATACCAATGAGAATAAAGTTCCGATGATCAGAAGAATGCTGATGAAAGGCTTCAAGATGTGGCTCCCCGCTGTGCTCAGTCGACTTGTTTGGCGCGATACTTCGAAAAGTATGTCCCTTTCGATTCGCCTGTTTCGTCTTGCGCCTCCACGCGCATTTCGAAACCGCGGAGTTTGGCACTGCGGGCTCTTGGATTCTCTTGGGCCTCATTCCGTTCGGCCTGAATCACTTTCTTATTCACGATGGAGCCCGCATCCATGGTCTCCGCCAAGTCTTTGAACTTGTTCTTTACAATTCTATCCTCGAGAGAATGAAATGTCAGGACAGCAAGTCGTCCTTTGGACCTCAGTCCGTGGACCAGATTTTCAATTGAATTTTCCACGACTTCCAGTTCGCGATTCACGTACAAACGAAGCGCCATGAAATACTGCGTAGCTGGATGAAATCCTTTTTTCTGCCAACCTTCAACCCGCTCGATCAAACCGGCCAGATCTCGGGTTGTCAGGAAGGGTTTCTCGTCACGATCATGCACAATGGCACGCGTGACACGATAAGGCCTTGGAATTTCACCTAAATTTTTAAAGATCTCATTCAAATCATCTTCAGAAAGATCGCGGATCACATCGGCCGCCGTGCGCCCTGCCGAATTGTTCATTCGCATATCCAATGGGCCTTCGTGGTAAAAGCTAAATCCCCTTGGACCTTGGTCCAGCTGCGGGGAACTGACACCCAAATCCAGCAGCATCAGATCAAACTCGCCGAATTTGTCTTTTGTGTAATCTGAAAAATTGGCGTGATGAATTTGCAAGCGGCCCGAAGCAATCCACTCTTTGAAATTTTCCTGCGCAAACAGAATCGCATCCGGATCTTGATCGGTCGCCACCGCCGAAACCTGCGGGTACTTTTCAAGGATCGCCTTCAGATGTCCGCCACGCCCAAAGGTCCCATCAAAATAACGAAGCGGCACACCCGGCTGCGATTCCACAACAGGCGCGAACATCTCCAAAATTTCACTGAGTAGCACGGGAATATGACCGGTCATGGGCGCACCTTACCGGGAAGCCCAAAGCTTGGCAATTGAAAGGAAAGCGGTGACCCCGCGATCTCTCGTCACCATGACTCTCTCAACACCGATTCCAAACCAGCACAGATCAAATCCCAGACCTAAGCCCTAAAGGCGTAACTCAAGATCAAAACAATCGCGGAAAGAATCTGCAGCAAGAGAAGATAAATCTTCAGACGCGCTTCAACTTTCTTTGAAAAGATCCGATCTATTTTATGTGGGTTAGACATAAAATCCTCCTCTCTGGCGGAGAGGAGAAATCCGTTTCTCTTGGAAAGCGACCGCGGGGTCGCTTTTCTATTTCTGCAAGCCTGCGATCCATCCCAAACTCTGTTTTATTTCATTTGAATCCAACCGATGTCCGGGTCTCGGATCGGGGGAAGAAAATTTACTTTGCCGATGGCCAATCTCTGCTTACCATAAAAAGATGCTGGTCAATTGTCCCAAATGCGGATTCTCTCAACCTCGTGACCGATACTGCGCCAACTGCGGTGTCGATATGGAAGCCTTCAAGCCAATCGAAACGCCGACTTGGAAGAAGATCGTCTTCAATCCCTTTTTACATGTGGCCATCATCGCGGTCTTGGTTTTTGCGACGATTCTTTTCATTCGTCAACGCCAGCGGGACGAGCTGCGCGCCCGGGTCGAGTACCTGAAAGGCGGACCGGTTTTAGTCGAGCGCACGCAACCGACTTCGGGTGCAAACGCGACCGCCTCGGAAGCAACATCCGCGCAAGCGGATGGTCAGACGCCAGCCGCAGCTCCTTCAGCAACTGAAACGGGTGCAATCAACGCCACGCAAATGCAAGGTACGGCCGCTCCGGACGCAACCATCGCAGCCAGATCCGCATTGGCGGGGACGGCGTCAGGAGCAGCCGGCGCAAATGCTGCCGTCAATCGCTCGGCGCCAAATCGTGCGGTCGTGATCTACGCCGAAATCGATCGCCGAACTTTGAACACGTGGATGAACGAAATCCGCACTTCGGGCCATCTGCGAACTTTCGATTCGGTGACGATGGGTCCGATTCCGCAAATCGATCAAAAACTAAAAGGTGCTGGCGTTAAAATCTTGCAGCAATTGGAATTTTCGCTGCTCAATCAAACCTCACCGCTGGAATGGTTTGCCGGCACCCATCGTGGTGCCGATCCTGAAAATGAAATGGGATTTTTCTCCTCGCTGGTGATCGGCGACATCAAAGAGGGCCTGATTCGCGGCGAGCTAGAAGTGCAGCGTGCTTTTCGCGATCCGAGCGATCCATCCAAAGCCATGGAGCGAGTTTCTTTCGGTGGTCCTTTTGAAATGACGATCGGTTCGGGTTTTGTGATGCGCGGCTTGTTGCCTAGCAGATACGGAGCCGATCTGGGCGATGAAAACAACTCGGATCCATTTTTATCCGTTTTCAAGTCCCGAAGCTTCCGCACCGAAGAAACCGAATTCGCACTGATTGTTGACTTCGATAACGGTGGCCCGCAAAACAAGTAGATATGAAGGTCGAACATTTCTACGGTCCCAACGTTCACATCTTGAACAACACTTATCTCAACGGCCTGCTGGCGACACTTTGCGAGCCGAAAACTTTCCAACCGCAGATCAATCAGCTGGTCGAGATTCTTTACACTCACCTGCTGACCACCGTGATGAACGAGCAGTTTCCCAAGGAAACGGTGCAATCGATCACGCGCATGAGTGAAATGCATCCAAATCAGAAGCTCAGCACCGAGCGCATTCAGCCCGATCAAAAAGTGATCTGTGTGAATATCGCCCGGGCCGGCACCTTTCCGAGCCACGTCTGTTACAATGCCCTTCATTATGCGATGAATCCGATGGCGCTTCGACAGGATCATATCTTTGCGGCGCGTGCGACCAATTCGGAAAACCATGTGACCGGGACCGAAATTGGGGCAGCCAAGATCGGCGGCGACAAGCAGGATTCGATCGTCATGATCCCCGATCCAATGGGGGCCACCGGCAACACTTTGATTACGGCCCTGGACTATTACAAGAAGCACATCCCGGGTCAGGCTCGCAAATGGATCGCTCTGCATTTGATTGTAACGCCCGAATACCTGAAGGCGGTTCTGACTCGCCATCCTGAGCTGCAGGTCTATGCTCTCAGGCTTGACCGCGGCCTGTCATCTGAGGCAGCTTTAAAAACTCCACCGGGGAAAATGTGGGAGTCCGAGCGTGGTCTCAACGACAAGGATTACATCGTTCCCGGTGGCGGCGGTTTTGGCGAAATTATGAACAATTCTTTTGTTTGAGCAAACAGCAAGGAGCTCGAGAATGACAAACTTGAAACTTTCAACTTACATCAAAGAAGAAGAGATCCAAGCCAAAGTCAAAGAGCTCGGCCAAATCATCACCAAGAAATTCAAAGGACAAGAAGTGGTCGCGGTGTGCGTGCTGAAAGGCTCGTTCATGTTCTATTCGGATTTGATCCGCTCGATCGACACTGACATCACTTGCGAATTCTTTGGTGTTTCCAGCTACCATGGCGGCACTTCATCTTCTGGCGAAGTGAAAGTGACTTTGGATCTGGCTTCTCCGGTTGAAGGCAAGCATGTCATCTTGATCGAAGACATCGTCGACACAGGTCTTACGATGAATTATCTCAAGACGGCCATGAACTCTCGCAAACCGAAGAGCCTGACCACCATCGCACTGTTGGAAAAGCCGGATGCGTTGAAAGTTCCTTGCGAAATCGATATGGTCGGCTTCAAAATCCCGAACGATTTCGTCGTCGGTTACGGCCTTGATTACCAAGGTTTTTACCGCAACCTTCCGTACATCGCCCAAGTTCAAAACTTCAACTAAGCCCTTCTTACCCAACAGAAGTCATTCCATAAGTCCAAGCTCAAGACGCGATCATAGCAACGCAGAGATTGGACTTATGCTTCTTAGCGGCCTCTGAAGAAGAAGAGCCATGCGAGCACGCAAAGAAAGCCTGGAACTCCTAAGAAGTACATCAAGATCGGTACGCCCACGCGTCCTTGAACATCGACCAAGATATCTGTCATTTTGTTGATTTGATTTTTCATATGAACCTCCGCGTTCAACCTGTCAGAGATCAAAAGCAATCTCCAAACCAAGCCAAGGCCACAAAAGAAAACGTCCTGATCTCTCAGGACGTCGCAAAAAAGGACTTATGTTCCGAAAAGGGACTTGGATTCTACGGGATCTGAATGACCTGTCCCGTGTGCAACTTGCGGGTTTTTCCCAAATTATTGGCCGCTGAAATTTCAGACTCTGGCACACCGAAATGCTCGGCGATCTTGCGAAGGTTATCGCCTTTGCGAACTCGGTAAGTTAAAGGCTGCTCGATGGCGGCACTTGGCATACGGCCATCGGCGGCGGCCACCGCTTGCGCCTTACGAAGTGATTCCGGGCTTTCCAATTCTTTCATCACCAGATTCAGCTTCACTTTTGGAATCGAAACCACCACCGTTTTGGGGATGGCTCGGCCGCGTGATCGCGCCAGACGCGTGATGTGCGGATTGAAGATCTGGGTTTTCAAATCATCGCCATCAAACCAACGAAGCAGGTCCACGTACTTAACCGGTAAAGGCAGCTTCACATCGACCGAATCCAAAGTTTGCGACCAAGAAACCTGACCCAGGTATTTGGGTGCATTGTTGGTGACCTCGAGCGCGGCTAAGAAGCTTGCGTAGAAATTACGAGAGGCAAATCCGAAACGCTGCTCTTGCACCAGCTGTCCGATATCACGAGATTTAAATTTTTTGGTGATACGCAAAACGCCCGTCGGTCCAAAGTTGTAACCGGTCAAAGCCAGCGGCCAGCTTTGCAGCATATTATAATTGTTGCGCAAAAGTTTCGCCGCCAATTTGGTCGCTTCGGTCGGATGATTGCGTAAATCGATCGCCGGATCGCGCTTCATGAAGCCCTTCATCGTGTAAGGCATAATCTGCCACAGACCGCTGGCGCCCACTTTTGAACGGGCCAAAACGTTGTAAGAGCTTTCCACGAACGGGAGACGAACCAGTTCCGTTGGAAGCCCCGCCTCGCGGAAGATTTTTTCAAATTCTTCAATATAACGACCCGAGAAGTAAATTCCCTGCACGACGCGATCTTTTTGTCCCAGCTGAAAGCGCAGACGATTGCGCTTTGAAGCCACGATGAATTTGTCCTTCTCGTTGATCTTTTCAAAATAGCTCCAGATTTTCTTTTCCTTGTCGCTCAGGCTGCTGGGATCCTTCAACGAGTGAAACTTCTCGAGCATCGCGATGACACGTTTCTTCGCTTCTTTGACCATGCGGACTTTCGCCGCCTCTTTTTGGTAAGAGTTCAAATCCGAACGCGCCGAGATCGAAGCAAAATCCAGTTCTTCATAGATCAGATCGATATAATCCGAATCGTGCAAAACGCCCTGATCGGTATTGTACTTGCTGTACACGTCGATCCAGAACTTCACGTTCGTCTCAAGACCTTTCGGGATCGCAAAAGTATCAGATGCGTAGCCCAAAGCCTGATTCTGTCCGGTGTAATCCGGCGCTTTCCACGAACGGGACGTGGTTAGATTTTTTTCGCCCGCGATTTCTTCGTGGGTCACCGGTGTGTCTTCGTCGATCACCTGCACGAACTTCGAATCCTCAACCTCTTCAGGTTGGGCTGGCTTTTCAACCATTTCGGATTTGCGCGCCTCTTCGGTGTATTCGCTGGAAATGTCGACGACGAAAGGAACGCCGTTTTCAGTGAAATCTTTTTTGATCGGAGTATAAGGCCGCTCCTGGGACATCGCTTGCGATGAAACAAGAACTGCAGAGAAAAGAATATTCAAAGACCGCTTCATATCGGTTTCCTATTCCACGAGCGCCGTCGCGAGATGATCGAAGAGTGCCCGTATTTGAGACTCATCGGCAGATCCGTTGTAAATAAACACGAAGGGAATGACAGTTCCGTCGCTTCGTCCAGCGTATCCGGCCAAAGACACGACCCCCGTCAGAAAGCCGGTTTTCGCCCGAACCCACCTTTCGGCCGGAGAGTCCTTCATGCGTTTTTTCAAGGTGCCATCCACCCCGGCAATTGCCAGTGAATTCATAAATTCAGGTTGGTAGCGGAACTGCGAACGCATGTCTTGAAGGACTCGCCAAAGGGCTTGGGCCGTCATCTTATTTTCACGGGTTAGGCCCGACGGATTGTAAAGCTCGTACTGTGAAGCCGGCACGCCGATCGTTTGCATGTAGTCACGAAGTATCTTCATGCCTTTTTCGATCGAACCGGGCGGATTCTGTGCGGCCGCCATATTTTTTGTCAGCATCTCGGCCACAAAGTTATTCGAGAATTTATTCATATCGGCCAAAATATCATGCATGCCTTTGCTTTCAGCTTCCGCCAATAGCAAAGCCGAATTCGGAGTCACGCCCGCTTTGACCGCCCCCTTCACACTGATCCCACGCTGCTGCAAGAACGCGCGAAGGTTGTATCCCGACCACAAATCAGGTTGGGTGATATTTTTGTAAACAACGACCTCTTTCGAATCCAAGGCGATCTTACCGCTGACGATGACGATATCGCCCGGACCTTTTGTCGATTCATCACGGTCGACATCGACGCTGGTCTTTCCACCTTTGCCGGTGGTTTCGACCTTGGCGCGCAATTGAATGTACTGATTTTCAGGATCGGCATACACCAGCGCCGGATCCCCGGCTTTTTTGCCCGGGCGAACGAAAATATTCACCGAGTTCCAATTGAAAGACATCGCACCCGTTGGCGCATCGTAAGCGCGATCGACGCGTTCTTTTTGCCGGCTGGGATCGAAACGCAGCTTATCGAAAAGGCTGTCATCAACGACGATATCGCCTTCAATATTTTTGACTCCCGTGCGGGTTAAAGCATTGACCAGGAACCACATGTTTTCCGAGACAAATCCGGGATCGCCACCGCCACGCAGGTACAAATCGCCTCGCAAAGCGCCGTCTTCGATTTGGGCGGGACTCCACAAAGTCGTCTTAAATTTTGTTCCTGAAGGAAATTGCGAAATCGAAGCTGCGGCCGTCACCAGTTTTGTGATGGACGCCGGAATCATCTTTTTGTCGGCGTTTTTATGAAAAATCACCGTCGGCTCGCCTTCGCCACCAGCTACGTACAGCCCGAAATTGGAAACCGGAAATTTTGATTTCGAAAGGATTTGTTCCAACTTTTTTTCTTGGCTTTTTGCCAAGCTTGCATCCAACGCCCATGTCGAAGGGCCCAAAGTCGTCACAGTCATTGCAACGACCGTGGTGCTCGCACGCAGAACCCACAGCTTCATATTTTCAACCTCATGTTATATCTTTCATGCTAAAGGTCGCTTGAAGCTCAGGCAATCACGAAGTATGGTGATTTCATGTCCTCGCCCAAACCACTTTTGTTTCTAGTCGATGATGAAACCGCGACATTGGCGGCTCTCGAAAGATTGTTTCGGCATGACTTTGAGATTCGCACGTTTTCCAACCCGGAAATCGCTTTGAAAGAACTTGCCGATTCACAACCGGCTTTGGTCCTGACGGATTCGATTATGCCGCAAATGAACGGGCTCGAGTTCCTGCGCCGTGTGCGAAGCACGCATCCCACGACGGTTCGTGTTTTGCTATCGGGACAAATTTCATCCGAAGATCTTTCGCCAGCGATCAATCAGGGACTGATTCACCGATTTTTTCTAAAACCTTGGGATAATGAGATTTTGAAGCTGCAAGTCTTAGAATGCCTACAGCAACAGCGCACGTTGATCGAAAAGGACCATCTCGCAACTTTGGCTTTGACGGATTCGATCACAGGCCTTGGCAATCATCGATTTTTTCAAGACCAACTTCGCGTCGAAGTCGAGCGCGCCCGCCGCCACAATCGCATCGTCAGCCTCTTGATGATGGACGTGGACCATTTCAAAGATTGGAACGATCATTTCGGCCATCCGGCTGGCGATAAGCTGTTAAAAGAAGTCTCGGTTCACCTGATGCAAGGTCTTCGCACCATCGACTGGATCGCCAGGTACGGCGGCGACGAATTCGCCATGATTTTACCGGATACCAATTCCAAATACGCCTTCGACATCGCCGAACGCTTACGCAAAAAGTTTCACGGCCTTCACCAAGGTCCGGTTTCTCTTTCGCTGAGCTTCGGAATTGCCACCTTCCCCGATCATGCCAAAAGCGCAAAAGATTTGATCGCCGCCGCCGACCAGGCCCTGTACCGGTCCAAAAGAGAAGGCCGAAATCAATCCCATATTGCAGCACCAAGCGATTCCTCGATAAAATAGACGCACAAGCAACAAGGATGTTGGCAGCATGAAAAAGCGCGAGTGGGCGATTGTATTTCTCCCTTTGATTTTGGTTTGGTTCGTCGATTACATCACCAAACAGTGGGCGAGCCAGATCACGGCCCCGCAAGATTACGGCTTCTTACTTTTCGTTTTGCATCACAATCCGGGCGCCATGCTGGGTTTGTTTTCGGATCTGCCTCCGGAACTTCGCATCGTTTCCTTGTCAACGGGTGGGGCTTTCCTGTTCTGCACTTACGCTTTGATTCAGTATTTATTGCCAATTAAATCGCTGACTTTGCGAAGCGGCCTTTCAACTTTGTTGGGCGGCATCTTAGGCAACGTCACCGACCGCATTTTGTACGGACACGTGATTGACTTTATCGTCTTCAAATTCGGCAACGTCATGAGTCCCGCTTTCAACCTGGCCGACGCCCTTCAGTGGGTGGGCTACGGTTTGATCGTCTATTCGATCATCAAAGAGGGCAACCTGCTCTGGCCCGAAGTCAACGCCCGCAAACGCTACTGGATCAACACCCGCTTTCAGCTCAAGTACTGCTTTTTCTTGATGGGTGTGGGTTTGGGGCTGGGATTGATCTCGGTCGTGTTCTCTTACACTTATCTGAGAGTCACGATGATCGAGCTCAGCGGCCACAACAATCTGATTTTGGATAAGTTCCTGGTTCCATTTACCATCACATTTGCGATTATCATCCTTGGTTTCTGCATCGCCCTTTTCACCGTTGGCAAAGTGATCTCGCACAAAATCGCGGGTCCGATTTACGCTTTCGAAAAATTTTTGACCGATAGCATGGATGGGAAAAATCGTCCCTTCAAATTGCGCACGAAAGACGAATTCAAACATTTGGAAAGCTTGGCGCTGCAGATGCAAAAGTATCTGATCCAGCACGGAGCTTTGTCAGCCAAGCAAAACGCCGAAGAGCTCGCGGCTGACGAGATGGTGGTTCAAGGCGCTATGGTCGTCGAGCAAGTCGAGAAGGCCCAGCAGAAGAAGGCTTAATCGACTTTGCCCTTTCTCGCAGCTGAAGCTGCTGCGAAAGAGATGGGAGTCCTTGGTTCACACAGGCCTTCGGTCCGCCATCCAGGCGGATCCGATCAAATTTAGGAATTAGGAAATCCAATATTGCCTAAGTGAAGTACCATCATCTGACAGGATGTCCCCCTCCGGAAGAGCTACATCCTAATAAACAACAGTCGCATCCTTGATCTTTTGCACGTAGAAGCGCTTGGGAGCCGCATCCCGGTGGCACATGGCCATGACGTAATCCCCATCTGGATTTCGCACCAAACCCTGGGGCGTGATTCGGCGGGTTTCGTTCTTCAGACTGCCGCCATCGTAAATGATATCCATGCTTTTGCCATCACGGACGCTTTCCACCACTTTTTCGATGGTGCTATTGCCGGATTTCAAAACATGATAATTTTCCCATCGCAGATCTTTGCCGACGGCACGAAGCACATCGGATAGCGGGCTCAACCCACCCATACGATTCATGCACTCGAGCCCCACGTGCAAACAAGCCCGCGCATCGTCCAAAGCACGGTGGGCCGTCCCGCCGTCCAATTTTAAAAGACCGATCAGGGTTTGAAGCTTGTGGTTCGTGCTTTCCGGAATCATCTTTCTTGCCAGCAAGCTGGTGCAAATCGCCGGCTCTTGCGGAAAGGAAACCTCGTTTCTTTCAAAATCGACCGCCATAAATCCCATATCAAAAGGCGCATGATGGGCCATCAAGATCGAACCTTCGAAGAAATCGCGAATTTCTTTGATTTTGTTTTTCATCAAAGGCGCGTCGGCCACCATTTCGTTGGTGATGCCGTGGATGCCTATGATAAAATCGGTCATTGGTTTTGAAGGTTTCAGCAAAGTCTGAAACGAAGCGATCTCTTTGCCGCCCTTCCATTTGACCGCGCCAAATTCGACGACCTCGGAACCTAAGGGATAGGCGCCAGAAGTTTCGGTATCAAAAGCGACAAATTCGTATTCGGTCCAGGGGCGTGTGAGATCAAGCATAGGATCCAAACTAACAAAGCCACTGATGAAAGTCCAGGCAGCAATCAGAGAACAATGCGGCTGACAGAAATTTCAGCTATGCTTTTTTCAGGAGTTCATCGCATCGTGATTACGCTTCGCTCTCGTTTTATCTTATCGTCTGCAGCCATTGGCTGTGCTCTTGCTCTTTCCCCCTCTTTCGTTTGGGCTCAGCAAAAACCAAGCGCGACTTCGCGTATGTACGGCGAAGTGGGATTGATGAGCAATTACGTTGATAAAGGCATCACGCAGTCGAATAAAAATATCTCGGTCGGCGCCGGTTTCGGTTATCAATTCGGCAGTCAAGGCCGCATCGGGATCGATGCCGCCAGCGTGAACTATCAAAACGAAAGCGCCAATGTCGAGCTGGCCGGTTTTGGCGAGTACAAATTTATTTTCACTCCGAATGCGGATCTGCGAATTCGCAACGATTTGGTCCGCTATTTTTCAGAGGGCATTCGCAACAAAGTGAAGGTTCTTCTAGACCAGAACTTTTTCGACTACCACGTGCTTCTCTTCCGCGAAGATAACTTTGAAGGCACCAAGAAGCCGCGCAACTGGTTTGCTTTCCACAAAGATTGGAATTTCTCGCCGTCGGTGATCTTTCCGACGACCGTGGGATATTCGATGGTTGAAAATTTCGACAATTACTTTGATACCCGTGTTGGCGTTTCTTATTTGGCCGGCAACCTGACCGCTTCGGCTTTCCATACGTGGGTGTCCAACTCGTCCCAATTTAATGGACAAGCGGACATGGCCTTTTTCATCGTCGTCGCTGCTAAGTTCTAATTATTTTTTCTTTTTCTGACTGGCCGCTTGCTTCACGAAGTTGTCGTAGACCGACATATCCGCATTGGTCGCGCCAAAGGCCGTTTCCAGCTTGCGTGGTTTTTCGCCATTGGATTTCACTGGTTTTTGACGGACTTCCAATTTGATAAAGCCCGGCGGACGCGCCGACTGGCCTTCTAAGAATCCTTTTTTATCTTCGACCCGACTGATGCCGTCGACCGAATTGGTGTTGCCTTCGAAAGACGCCTCAATCTTTTTCTGCACCAGATCCAATCGCTCGTTGGCCACTTTACGAGCCAAATCTTCGCTGCTGCCAGCGACGGATTGATTGAAAAGCAAAGACGAAACTTTGATATTCGAATCTTCCAGACCGGTGGTGATGCCTTTGAGCTTATCCATCACCGAAATGAACTGCTGGCTGGGTGTCGAAGTTCCGGGCTCGAACAATTGATAATCTGGAATCACGAATTCGAAACCATCCGGGCTGATTTGCACGTTCTTCGCCACATCCTGCAATTGATCGGCAAGATAAGCGGCGACGACTTTCTGCGAACCCATGTCCAACAGATTTGGCGTCTTATCGATTGGCTCCATAAAGCTTTGGAAAGCTTTCAGCGGCTCGTTGACCAGATCCAAGAACAGTTTTTCCAGTGTGATTTCCACACCGAAATTCGAAAAGTTGTATTCGATAATACTTGGGGTCGAGAAATAATCCGAAACCGCCTTCTTGGTTTCAGAAGACTGCGACAAGAGCCACATAACCAGGAAGAAACACATCAAGGCCGTCATGAAGTCGGCAAGCGCAACCTTCCACGATCCCCCGTGGTGACCGGCGGAATTGTAGATCTTCTTGATGACAATCGTTGTCCCTTTTTTCTCTGCGGCCACAGCCCACTTCCCTTTTCAAGCAGCCGCATTCTTGCAGCCGCATCTTCACCGCAATCTTACGCGGCTTTCTTAATTTCTTTTGTTGCCTTATCCATTTCTTCGAATGATGGACGCTCTTCTGGTTGGATCGAACGACGAGCGTACTCGATACAAACAATCGGAGGAGCCCCACGTTGCAAAGCCACCATTGCACATTTGATTGCACTCAAGTAACGGCCTTCAGCATCCAGATCCGCCGCAACCTTCGTCGCATTGGGACCGATCAAACCGTAAGCAAGGAAAACCCCCAACATGGTACCGACCAAGGCGCCGGCGACCGAAGCACCGATCGCTTCGGTTCCTTCATTCAGTTTACCCATGGTGATAACGATACCCAGAACGGCGGCAACGATCCCCAGCCCCGGAACCCCGTCGGCCACCGCTTGAATCGCGTGCTGTGCCCCGTGCTCCTCCGAGTGAATCGCTTTGATATCCCCGTCCAACAAATCATCCACGTCGTACGGAGAAAGATCCGCCGACAACGTGATCTTCATCGTGTCGCACAAGAAATGAACCGCGTGGTGATTGTGCATAAAGCTTGGGTAAGCCGAAAAGATTTCGGACTTTTCTGGATTTTCGATGTGCTTTTCCACCGCTTGCGGACCGTCTTTGCGGAACAATTGGAAAAGCTGGAACATCATCTGCAGAAGCTCGATGTAATCCTTCTTCGAAGGACCTTTCGCCGTCAGAGCTTTAATCCCCAGCTTGAATCCCATTTTGATTGTCTTCATCGGGTTGGCGATGATGTAACCACCAAGTGCGGCACCCAAGATGATCATCAGCTCGGTCGGTGCCGAGTGAATGATGATGCCCATCTTACCGCCGTGGATCATATATCCACCGAACACCATCCCGAATACGACTAAAACGCCCACAAATCCCATGGTTGACCTCTTCTGTCGAATCTATCGGCGAAATTCTCAGTGGAATTGAGCGTTTCCGCTCAAGCTTCCCCAGAAACCAGCCGAAAATCTGGTTGTGGGAGCACCCGAGCTGGACTAAAACGGAAGGATCTCATGAAAAACATGACTGCGACCTTCACATTCTTGATCTTCTCTCTCCTAGCAGGACTGGACTTCGGTCTGGCGGCCGACAATGGCAAAGAAAATCCCCTGTCAGCTTCAGCGCAAATCTCTCCTTTTGAAATCGAAGAAGGACAGATCGCGCAAATCGAAATCAGTCTGAAACTTCCCGAGCATTACAAAGCCTATCAAGATCAGTTCCGTTTGAAGGTCACTTCCCCTGAAGGCATCAACGTTTCTGGCCAGTACCATATCGAACCTTTGAAAACGATCTTCGACAAATTTTCGAAAAAAGACCGCGAAGTCATGATCGACACCGCCAAACTTCGCACTGCCGTCGAATTCCAAAAACTTCCCGGCAGCGGCGATCAGAAATTCGTTGTCGAGCTGACTTACCAAGCTTGCACCGAGACCTACTGTCTATTTCCAAAAACGATTCCGCTGGATGTGCACTTTAAAGCGAAAGCCGCCCCCGCCAAAGAAGGCCTGCCGCTTTCTTTTGCCGGCGCTTATGAAAAAGGGTTGATCTGGGCTTTCTTGTTCGTCTTTGCGTTCGGCTTCCTGACAAGCTTCACACCTTGTGTGTACCCAATGATCCCGATCACGCTGGCGATCTTGGGCCGCGAAGCACATGCAAGATCACGCATGCAGAACTTTTTGGTCAGCCTGATTTACGTCGCCGGAATCGCGGTCACCTTTTCGGGTCTTGGTGTTTTTGCTGCCAGCACGGGGGCCCTGTTCGGCTCGTTCATGGCTTCGCCTTGGATTTTGGGATTTATCGTTTTGGTGTTTGCGACCATGTCGCTTTCGATGTTCGGTCTGTTTGAAATCCAAGCTCCGCAATTCTTACGTGACGGCGTTTTGTCACATATGAAACTGCATGGCTACGTTGGCGCTTTCATTTCGGGCCTCTTGGCCGGCGTCGTCGCAAGCCCCTGTGTGGGACCTGTGCTTGTTGGCGTTTTGACCTTTGTGGCGCAGACAAAAAATCTGTGGCTGGGTTTCTGGCTTCTGTTTGTTTACGCCGTCGGAATGGGATTGATCTTCTTGTTCCTGGGTCTTTCAACCAACATGACCAAGATGCTACCAAAATCCGGCGCCTGGATGAATCGCGTGAAGATCTTCTTCGGTCTGCTGCTTTTGGCCGCGGCCGTTTATTACCTGGATGTTTTGCTCGTCAGCTCGAAGATCACACAAGGATCTTTCATCAGCCGCATCACAAGCCCTTCGACTTCGTCAGAAAACAAACCTGGCTTCAAAGTCGACACCATCAAATGGCAAGAATATTCCGACGAGCTTCTGGCTCAAGCCGCCCGTGATAACAAACCACTCTTGATCGATTTCCGCGCCGACTGGTGCGCCGCTTGCCTTGAAATGGAAGAAAAAACTTTCCCATCCCAAAGCTTGCAACTGATGTCAGCCCAATTCGTGATGGTCCGATTCGACGCCACCCAAGAATCACCAAAACTTGCTGAGCTTCGTGCCAAATACGAGATCGTGGGCCTTCCAACAATCTTGTTCTTCGATCGCGACGGAAAACTGCGCAAGGATCTGACCCTAACCGCCTTCGAAGACGCCGCCGGTTTCGAGCAGCGCATGTCGAAAGTGTTGAAGTAAGCACTCGGGATTGTGAGCCTTTGCGTCCACGATCTGTCTGGAAGGCTAGTCATTTTGGACGGCTTAAAGAACAATCTTCTTTTTCTTCAAGATTTCGAAGCTTGAAAACTAGAGTTCGATTTTCATGAATGAGGGACAGATTTTGCAGATTGTCTCCTTTTAATTCCATTGAAGTTACTTTTGACATCAAATCCGGATTCGACTCGGATGAGTTGTTTTGATCTGATACTGCAAATACAAATGATCCAGAAGGTTCGACTTGATTTCCTGATAAGCTAAAGCCTGGAGGGCTCATTGGGACTTCGCCAAAATATTCGGTCGCGAATGTCATGTAACCATTCAAAGCTTTAACACCTCTTGAAAACCAAACGGTCTCAAAAAGTGAAATGCAAACAGCATATTTTTTTCCATCATTTTCATAATAACCGCCCAAGCGGTGAATATTTTCTGCTGTAAATCCTTTTGCTGAAACCGACAAAATTGATAAAAGAATAAGTTTTTTCATATCTCACCTCGCCAGATAAGAGAGCATAGGTTTGCTAGGCTGTCCACAAAGGGAATACTAAAAGACCACCTCAAACCCAATCAATCTAAGCTTTTTGGCACCTCAGGCCTCCTCCTTAACGAAGCGCTGACCGTCAACACGCAATTTCGCTTGGCAGCTTCAGATCGCCCGGCCTAACCTCAAAGGATGCGTCTCACATTTATTTCAATTTTTATTGTTTCATCTCTAATCTGCAATTTCTTCGCGCTGGCAAATGAGCCCGCTGATCAGTCTCAGGGGACGCCCCAGCGGGACGTGAAGCACACATCATGTCATGATGGGATTTGCGCTTCGATTTTGGCCTTTGATGCTTTGCTGAGAAGTGCTGGGGCTCCGGATGGCCAGAGAAAAGTTAGAAATCCAAATGCGGTGGCGGTTCGTTGCGAATCGAAAACCAAAGAGTCGGATCTTCCATTTGCTTGTCCGAATATGAAAATTTCTTGGCAACGCCATGATTGGAAAGAAGCAAAATATCAGAATTTCAAGAATGACGGCGTCGAGGTTGTCCTAGAGCCAAAGCACAGCTACAACGTGGTGCTTGAAACAATCGATGGCAAATGGTCACAAAAATTTTCTCCGGTCAGGGCCGGTGACCACATCCAAATTGTGGTCGACCGGTAGGTAGCGTGCCCCCCACCGAACCACACTAAGAAGACTCGACTTTAAGCCAGTATCCTTAGCCCATTGCAATCAAATATGTACGCCATAAGCATACAATTGTATGCTATAAGCATACGTATGAATTTACTTGCCCAAATACTCTCAAGTCAGGTTCGCGCTGAAATCTTTCGCCTTCTATTTAATGGTCAGAAAGTTTCGATTCATTTGCGCGATCTACAAAGGCAATCTGGCTTATCGATTGGCACTATTCAAAAAGAAATTTCTCGATTGAAAGAGCTGGATCTTGTCCTTGCTGAACGTGATGGCAATCGGCTTTATTATTCCGCAAATACGGATCACCCGCTTTATAGGGAAATAAATGGCCTTGTAGAAAAGACCTCAGGCATCATCGAACAAATAAAAACGGCGCTCAGCTTAGTAAAGGGCATTGATTGCGCTTTCATCTTTGGGTCATATGCGAGAGGCGAGGAAAAGGGGCACAGCGATATCGATGTCATCGTCATTGGCACAGTCGGACTTCGCACGCTTTCTTCGGTTTTCAAAGCAGTGACGGAAAAAACCGAACGCGAAATCAATCCTCATGTCTACTCGATGAAATCTTGGAAAGAAAAGCTCAAGAAAAAAGACCACTTCATTAGAAGCATCATTAACGACAAAAAAGTATTCCTGATCGGAGATGAAAATGGCATTAGCTGATTGGGCCAAGAATGGCTGGCTGAAACCACACAAGCCAAGCAAAGAAGAAATTGCCAACCTTCTTGAAATTGTCGAACGCGATTTAAAGGACGCAAACACAAAAGAAATTTCTGACGATTGGAAATTTGGCATTGCATACAATGCTGCGCTCAAGCTCTGCACAATTCTTCTGCATAGCTCGGGTTACAGACCTGAAAAAAATCTCGCCCATTATCGGACACTTCAAGCCTTACCGCTTATTTTGGGTGATAAACACAAGTCGAATGCTGATTATTTGGATGCCTGCCGTAAAAAGAGAAATGAAACTGAATATGATTTCGCAGGTAACGTCAGCGAAGATGAAGTGCAAGAGCTTCTTGATTTCTGTGCTGAGCTGAAATCAGAAGTTCTCGCTTGGCTAAAGAAGAACGCCAAAGGGTTGATGTAATACCCTCGGCACCCATCAAACGCGATTACCAGCAATTTTGAACACCCTCGCGGCATTCACCCCACAAAGTGTATTCAGTTCCGTTGTCGCAAGAATAATTCTTGTAACAGTGCCACGGTTTTTCAACGGGACACTCTGAAATATCGATCGTTCCACTTTTGTCAGTCACCTTGCACATCGGCCCATCTGCCATGGCGTAGGTTGAAAAAAGCATCAAAACTATAGTTAACAATTTTTTGGACATCATTTAAACTCCTTTTTGTTCATAAAGTTTCTTTGGAACGTTCCGACGACGTTCTTCATTTTTGAATAAAATTTGCTACGAAATCACTGCTTCGTGATGCGGATTATAAGTGATCGCAAAAAAGCCCGCGACGGCGAAGTTTTGAAAACGTTCACCAGTGCGGTGAACAAGCGCATCAAAAGCCAAACCTTAAGATCGTTTTCTTTCTCGACCATCCAAATAGTGCTGCAAAGCCTTACGAGTTGAAAGCCAATTGCGACCCTCTTTATGCGCTTCTAGCTTCCCTGATCGAGCCAGGAGATTCAGATACTTCTCAGAAAACTTTGTCCCTTTTGCAAGTTCCGACAAAAGGACCAACTGTTCATTTTTATTTGCGCTGTATTGAATTGCTTTTAGGTAAATGTTCATTGAACGTTCGACAGCTTGAGCAACTAATTTTCCAATCTCGTCAGTTTTCCATTGTCGGCCTTTTCCAACGCGCCATAATACTTTTTCGATCAGTCTTTAAAATGATGACTAGAGGCGCTCATCCCACTTGTCTGAATTGGCCCGCCTTGGGAACTTCGTAAAAAACTCTCAATGCACTCTGTAACATCAAGGGTTTTCGTGTTGAAGGTCTCAACCTTCAACAAACTGGTTCCCCCGAGCCATCGCCAAGGCTAAGCAGCCAGGGCTCTTTTTCACGCAGCTCTTGCATGCGTTTTGCCGTCGTACTTTCGATTCCGTATTTCATAAAGACGTACTCGTAAGGCAAAAGAGCAGGCGTGGCCGAGTGCGAAGGCGTACCATTGAAAACCCGGAAGGTCCCGATCACCCGCCCACCTAAGGCCGCAGGCCCCATCGCGACAATGCTAGAGCTTTGCCTTGGATTGGCGGCACCTTCCATGATTTCTTCCAAGCCAGTCGAGACGCCAATGCTTCGGGACTGAGCTGGTCTTTGAAAACAGCAAGGTAGCTTTCGACTATTTCCATGTTACGCACACCAGGAGTCGCCATAAACTTGTTGGTTGCTTGCAACCCGCTTGGCGCTGCTAAATCATCACTGTTGCGATAGACACGCAGTCGCACAGGCGAAAATTTCCATTGGTAAACCTGATCTGAAACTTTCTGTAACTCAACGATGGACAGTGCGACAGGCCTGCTGAGCCTGCAAAGAAACTGAAAGCAGAGTGATTGATAAAAAAAACAGGACAACGCGCATGAACTCTGACTTTCAATACCTGTGCCAGAATGAACACTCCAGAAAGCTGGAAAAAGCGCCTGGATCTTTTAATGAATCAAAAATTTCTTGAAAGCGGCAACAACTCGATCCCGAGAGCATAAACAGCGTTTTTATTTCCAGACTCCAAAAATCGGCTCAGACGCCGACGAAAATTTCGAATCCTTAACTTTGCCTCATGAATTTTTTTGACATCACAGGCGAAAATCATTGTCGACAGGTCACTCAAACCAAAGATTTGCTCTTGATCCAAATAATCGATGACTTGAATAAAGTGTTTCAGTTCCCGCTTGTGACGTTTTCGGATCAGGTCATATTTTCCATACTTGCCAACTGAAATTTTATTTCCCGTCACCTTCCATCCCCCCTTAGCCAGTGGGCTAATGAGTTTCATTCTCTCGAGACGATTTATCGACCTCGCGACAACACGCTGATGGAGCCCCAGGTAGTTTGAAATAAATCGAGCATCTTGTTTGACATGTTTGACTTCCAAGACGGAGAGAATGGCGAAATCATGCCAAGTTGAAATGAAATTCTTTTGATCCCAGCCTGTGCCTTCAACAGAATCATAATGATCTTCCGAGATGAGCAGTTGTTCTTCTTTACCACCAATTTTTTTAAGAATTTTAGCTGCTGTCGCTCTCGAAATATTTCTTTGTCCACTCATGAATCCGGACAAAGTGGCAGGACTGATGTTCAAATATTTTGCAAAAGCCCGCAAAGAAAAAGAGCGATTTTTACTTTGAATATTTGATAAATGCTCCTGAAGCATCTCGCGTATTTTTTGCATGGTGAACTTTTCTCATAGATCCTATTTTTGTCATCTGTTTCAAAAAAACTCTGAAACAATTCGTTGAGCTGCGATGACTGTTTGCCTTTCAAATAACGAAGATCTCGATTATAATGCTCCAAGTCATTTTAGCTATATACAAACTAAGGAGCCTTTCATGAACTACAAGAAGCCCTCAATTGTCTTAAGCATTTTAGCAATCCAGAGTCTGGCTTTGGCGAAAGAGCCAACGGTCGATTCAAGCTTTGTCACCTGTAAGGGCAAAGTTTCACTGTCAGAGTCTGGAGCCCAAAAGTCGCTATCGAATGGAAGCATTCAACTCGTACCTTATCAAAACAAACAAACGGGACAGATTGCTTTCAAAGCAGTGATTACCGTGCCGACAGGAAAATATGAAGTCCAGCCAATCGATGCCCAATACTCTCTCATCCGCCAGGCCATTACTTATTCCTACGACAGTGCCGATGGAAATCTGGAATTGGGAGTCGGTCTTGATGAGAAAGCTAAAGTCGCAGGAAAGCCACGAGGAGATTTTGGGCTTGAACTGCATGACGCCAAAGGAACACTGATTGTCGGAACAGGGCTTGGATGTACTTTCTCAAAGGCCATGGTCGACTAAATAAATTCAGATATCTTATTTAATTGATATTCGGGAGCACCCTTTATAAGCGTTTCAGTCGGGCGATTTCCATCTTCGTTTCGTTCAAGGTCGCCTGCGCGCTGAGAAGCTGGGCTTCTTTTTCGGTCACCAGCTTTTGCAGCTGGGCCATGCGGACTTCGTAACTGCGAAGCACGCTGTTGTGGCGGTCGATCATTTCTTGAATTTTGTAATCCATGGATTTGCGCTCGCCCAATCGCGTGTGCAAGGCGCTGATTTTTTGTGTCGAATCGGCCATGACCATTTGGTCGTTTTGTTCCAGCTTTTGCACCGCCTGTTGAAGGCGATCGAACTTCACCTGCGAGCCTTTAATGAACTCGTTGATCTGGCTGACGACTTTGCCGAGATTATCTGCCAATTGGTGGATCTGGCTGCGGGTCTCCATGATTTTTTGCTCAAGGACATTGAGATGATTGCTGGCCGGAGCATCGAAGACTCGTGATTTCGCGCCGCTTTCGCCGAACAGCTCGGGATTTAGTTCCTTTTGCATTTGACCCCCTCAAGAGTTGCCTCTTAAGCTTTAAGTATGCTGAAAGTCGAAGCTTTAATAAAGTACTTATCGGAAAATAATCCGCAGGAAACTGTGGTTCGCTTCGCTTTCTTTAACTATCTGAACAACCTGACAACCCCGGAAACCTTGGTGACAGCCGAGCTCGTGGAAAGCTTCTTTTCGATTTGCCTGGATTACGCTCATTGGCAACAAAATCGCGAACAGCTGGGAAACGAGATCATGGAGCTTCTGGGCGATCATTTGGATCCGTCAGAGGTCAAATGGCCGCAGCAAGTGCAAGTCATCGAGCTGGAAAATCTGACGGATGCCACCGATGCGCTTCAGGGATATCTGAATTCGATCTACAAAAAAGGCGAAAAGTACCGCCTGATTTTGGAAGGTGAAAAAAAGATTCTGGCGATTGTTCTGAACGCCGATCAATCGATTTCAGTGCGCAGCTTTGATCGCAAGATGGTGATCCGCCACGGACAGCTGGAACCTTTGAAAAAAGATTTGATCCTGCACTACACTTCCAATCTGGAATTGGATCCGGATCAAGTTCAGCGCCTGGAGATCGGTCCTTTTGTCATTGCACAGTTCACGGCCAATGAATCCGGCGTGATCGGCGGCCTGGTTCGGGGCTATCAGCACCAGAAGTTTTTTGATTTGAATGGCGCGGATCTGGGGACTTATCCAAAGCTTTTCTACTCGATCAAACGCATTGAGCAGTATTTTCTTCAACGCCAATCGGATCCTTTTTACCAAGAAAACGTCTCGGCGCTGGAAAAAACCATCGAAAAAATGCGTCTTTACGAGCTGGATGACGTTCAGGAAGCCATGGACGTGATGGCGCGGGCTCAGAACGTTCTCGAGTACGTCTTTACCGGTGACAAATTGCTGACTTTGCTGATAAGAGACCTTCAACACACTCTCGCACAGAGAAACAGCCGCGTCGTGAGGACGCCGCAGAAAGTTGAAGAGTCATGGAACAAATCCACGTCTCCGGCCCGTCCAACGACGCCGGCAATGAAGCAAGCACCGAAAACACAAACCCAACCACAAGCGCAAATCTTCCAGAACAGGAATCTTCCGGAATTCTTGGAGATCGACTCGGATCAGTTTCAGGAGATTCCCTTGCAGAGGAAATCGATGGAAGCTTCGAAGACAGCTCCGACGACGACTCCTTCGAAGAGCCCTCAGAATCAACCGAGCCGAGCCGAAAATTCAATCCTGCGAAGCCTTCGAAGGTCCGACTTAACAAACTGATCGCCGATAGCGGCATCGCCAGCCGACGTGCCGCCGACCGCTTGATCGAAGAAGGCCTTGTCACCGTCAATGGCAAAAAAGTGTACGAATTGGGTGTAAAGGTCGACCCGAACAATGATCGCATCATGGTTCAAGGCAAACCGCTTCGCAAAAAATTCGAACATGTCTACATCATGTTTCATAAACCCAAAGGCATCTTGACCACCATGGAAGATCCTTTAGAGCGTCCAACCATCAAAAAATTCTTAGAAGAAGTTCCGACCCGCGTTTTCCCGGTGGGACGTCTGGACTGGGATTCTGAAGGTCTTCTGCTTTTGACCAATGATGGGGATTACGCCAATCGCGTCGCCCACCCGACCAAAGAAGTCACCAAAACCTATCTGGTGAAAGTCGACGGAAAGCCTGCGGACGATAAGCTGCAAAAACTTTTGAACGGCGTCAGCATCGTTGGCGGCAAAGTCGCCGCAAAATCTGTCGAGCGAGTCAAACGTGGTCGCGATCAGTATGATTGGCTGAAAATCGTCATCACGGAAGGTAAGAACCGTCAGATCCGTCAGATGTTTGAAAAGATCGGCTTCGACGTTTTGAAACTGCAACGTGTGTCGATCGGTCGTCTGCGCCTGGGCAATCTTCAGCGCGGCGAATTGGTGTATTTGAATGAAGTTGCGGCCGAGCGAGTTTTCCAGCAGGATCTTCCTGATATGGTGAAGGAAAAGAAGAGCTACAAAGGCCGGCAAAAATCCACCAAGTCCGGACCTTCAGCTCACCCATTTAGGAAATGAATCGAGCGCTCGGATTTCTTTATGTCCTTTTAGCTGGAATTGGTTTTGGATTTTTAGGGATCTTCGGGCGTATCGCGTTTCAGAACGGGCTCACGGTTGGTGAGCTTCTGACCTGGCGGTTTACAACAGCCGCCCTTATTTTGTGGATCGTTCTTTTCTTCTTCAAGCAGCGCCTGCTGCTGTTGCACCCAAAACAAATCTTGATCTCGTGTTGCCTGGGCGTCGGTGGCTACGCGGTCTTTTCGACTTTGTATTTCAAATCTATCGAAGGCGTCTCGGTCCCGCTGGCAGCGCTTCTGCTTTTCACTTTTCCGATCTTTGTGAATCTCGCTGCTCATTTTATTCTGAAGCAACGCATGACCCGTCTGCAGACCATCAGCTTGGCTTTGGCCTGCGTGGGATTGGGGATTTTGCTGTGGGGGCCGATGTTTGTGAATTCAAAAACGGCCGTGCTTTATGGGTTGGGATCCGCTATCGTTTATGCAATCTATGTGGTGGTGAGCGGCCAGCTTCAGCAAAATGTAAAGCCGATCTCGTCTTCGCTGTACGTGATCACCGCGGCGGCGATTGCGCTTTTTCTGTATCACCGCCCCAACCCCGAACACATCCTGCAATTTAGCACCACCCAAATCACCTGCATCGTGGGCCTTGCAGTCTTTTCGACGATTGCGCCGCTGACTTTTTTCTTAGCGGGATTGCAGCGGTTGCCAAGCTCGCAAGCTTCGATCATCGGGATGGTGGAACCGGTGGTCGCCGCCATTGCGGCGGGCGCGATTCTTGGTGAAAATCTGACTTCGTTTCAGTTGATTGGCGCCGTGATCGTGATCGCGGCGCTTATTTTGAATGCTCTTGAGAAGCGCTAGACGTTTCGTTCTTCGGCTCGGCGGCCAGAATGTCTTTTTCTTTTTGAATGCGAGCGCGGATTCTTTCTGGCGTGTTGACCTCCCGCGAATGGCCTCCACATCCCAATAAAAGAACATCGGAAACATTCGCGATGAGATTTGCCAGTAAAATCTTAGGAGAGCACTGAGCATCCGTTCCCATTTTGGCTGGGATGCTAATGATTCCTGTTCGGTTGCGAAGATAGACTGACGCCACCTGCGACAAATCCTGCACGTCCGAATAGCTCATCAAAGCTTTTGATTCACCCTGCGGATTTTCTGCTATTTGATATTGGTAGCCATGATCTGGAAACTTGCCCGTGACCGCCAGGAACTCGGCATCGTCCGCAAAAATGTCAATTCGGCTTGTGATTTTATTAGACATCGATCCGCATCCGCGCGGTTGGGAATCCGCCATCAAATCAGAAAATGCCTTCAGCTGTTCAACCCAATATGCCGACTTTTTCATCTCCTCGTTCTGCTGCTGAATGAGCTTCACATCACAGGTCTTCAGACCATTGATAAATCCAGGCTCATACGGCGATGAGTATATGTTTCGGTTGTACATCAAAAGTTTTTGTAGCTTCACGGCCTTGGCTTCATCGAAACCGGACAGATGAGAAAGCTCGTGAATCAACAATCCGAAAATTTCTTGATTGAGCACGATCGGCGTAATGGCGCGAAGCTTTTCATAGCTGATGCAAATCTCGCCCTGCTCCAAGTTTCCTTTGGCACTGCCCGCATGATTTCCGTCTTTTGTTTCACAGGTTGCATTTTGAGACTGGATGCGAATCTTTTGCTCTTCCAACGCTTGGGCAAGTTGCGAAGAGTAGTCCTTCAATTTTAAAAAATCGAGGACGAGCTTTTTTGCTCCAGAACCGAAAGAGTGATCGTAGGCAAATTCTTCAAGCATCAATCTTTCGCCCGACATTCTTTGTAAACGGGATGGGAGAAGTTTGATTTCTTCAGCAAAGGCCTTCTGCACTTCCTGCAAAGAACTTTGGACCGAGTCTCCACCCGATCCATCAATCCCGCCCCCACCGCCGCCGTCTCCGGCTTTTGGCGCCCCGGTGTCGGTCGGCGCCCCTGTAGGGTCGTTCGCTCTGGAACTGCCACCTTTTTGGCAAGCTGACAAAGTCATCGTCAGTCCCACCAACAGGGACGCAATTCCAAGAAGATAAAAGCGAAACCATTGCATTTTAGAACTCCTTATTCCCATACGGTTTCAATATCAAAGATCATACCGCAAACGGATCTGTCGTTCCGACCCACACCGCTTCGAATTCCTTAGTAAAGGATTCGAAGCTGAAGGCCGTAAACTCCTGGCGTGTCGCCAGCAAAAACCGCCGAGTAAGAACCCAACAGCTCAAGCTGAGTGTCCGAAGTGCGAAAGAATCGAACTCCGGCCAACGCGGCTCCTCCAAAGCCGGCGGCATTTTTGGAATCGTCGCCCACTTTGTATCCGGCATATCCGCCGCCCAGCTGTAAACCCAAGAGCGGAGAGATATCGCCCGTGAAAGGCATAAATCCGTATCCCAAATTCAATCCGAAATATTGCGAAGCCGAATTCGCAGCGGCCTGCACATCGAAACGAATTTCGCCAGTTTCGCTCGCTTCCCAATTGCGACCGACCGACAATCCGTACATCACGCCGCCTTCGGCCGAGGTTGACAAGCCAAAGGGCCCGAACCCGAAACTGGTGAATTGGCGGGAACGCACCCGGCGTTCGATACGATCCATGTCTTCATCCTGAATATCGCCCACCCGGGGCTTGTGCTTGCTGGGAGATTGCGCCCATCCCTGGGGCGCATGAAACCAAATTCCAATAGACAAAAGAACGGTGAAAATCGACATCCAGGTTTTCATTCTCGTCCTCCTTATTCGCCATCCAAGATGTCATTGATCTCAGATTGGATCGATTGCGCAATGTCGGGTCCCTGTTGACCACCGGAACCGCACTTGGCTTTCAAAGCATAAGGAGCGATGGCAACCAAATGCGCGACGGCGACTTTTGGTGAGCAAGTTTTTGCCAGCAAAGTGAAACGACCTTCTACAAGCGTAGCGACGATTTCAACGACTCCGGGTTGGTAGAAGCTGGCATCGACCGGATAAATATTCAGACGATTGCGGTCACTTTTCGAATCCGTCGATGTCGAATAGCTTCCATGCGATTCCAAAACTTGCCCGCCCTTAGGGAAAGCCGTGAATTCCAAATCATCCATGAAGATGTCGATTCCAATTTCTTTCCGGCTTGAACCAAAGCCGCAATCACGATCATGGGTTTCGTTCATCAGCTGAGTGAAAGATTGAATCTTTTGCTGCCAGTAAGGGCTCGCTCTCAACTCGTTCATTTCCTCTTGGATTAATTCGCGATTGCAGGTCTCGACAGCTTGGGCCTGAAATGACAAAGCCGCGATCAGTGAAAGAATCAGTGTTTTCATAAAATCTCCTTTGTTTCCCTTGCGGGGTTTTGATTGTTGTCCGTTTCGAAAGGGAGAATAACGCAGTCAATCAGGACCTTCATTTAGAGATTAGCTAATACTTATTTATTAAATTATCTATTGGTTAATTTTTATGCTTAAATATATGAAAATATGAAGATTTATGAGTTCACTGATTACAAGAAATTTGTCCGAAATTGGCTGGATGAACAGCCGAAACGGGGCCATGGTGTTTATGTCAAAATGGCCGAAGCCCTTGGTATCAGCGCCGTGATGGTAAGCCAGGTTTTTAGCGGTCCTAAAAATCTATCTTTAGAACACGCCTACCTTCTAGCCGAATTTCTTTCGCTCAATTTGCAGGAACGAAATTACCTTTTGTTGCTGGTGAATTTCGAACGCGCCGGGAGCCAAAAACTGCGCGAGCATTTCAAAAGTGAAATCAAACAAATCCAAAAACAGAAAACGGAAGATCTCAAAGAAATCGTCGGACAAGATATCGCCCTTAGCGATGCCGATAAAGCCGAATTCTACTCGAGCTGGCTTTACAGTGCGATTCGTTTGCAAACATCGATCGAAGGTTTTCAGTCTGTCGAATCGCTGGCCCAGCGTTTTCAACTGCCACGCGAAGAGATCTTAAAAAAGCTGCAGTTCTTGGTCGAAAGAAAACTCTGCATTCAAACATCCGAAGGCTATCGGATGGGTCCGCAGCGCACGCACCTTGAAGCGGGATCTCCTTACATTCGCTCGAGACAGGTTTCCTGGCGAGTCAAAGGCTTCGAAAAAATGGAGCTGCCGAAATCATCTCAGCTTTTTTATACGGCCCCGATGTCCATTTCTGAAGAACAGTACGGCGAGCTTCGCAAACGTCTGACCGAGGTTATTGCCGAGCTCGGGGCGAAGGTGACTCAAAATAAGCCGGAAAAGCTAGCCTGTTTGAATATCGACCTTTTCGACCTTTGACCAATGGCATACTGACGTCCAAACCTGAGAATCTTCCACACAGTTTCAACACTTCTTTGCGAGCATAGGGCCAAGGAAGGATAACAAAGTTGATATATACATAACTTTGTTATATATTAGATTTGTTATGGGTCGAAATAAAGATATTGCACTCCAGTTTATTGAAATCGCGCCCCTGATGATTCGCACCGTAAAAGGCGAAGTTCAAAAGGTCGCCGAAGGACGCCTGACGCATCCCCAGTATCGGATTTTGGCGCAAATCGATCGCGGCGTGAACACCGTGAGCCAAATCGCCAATCAACACGGTGTCAGTCAACCGGCCATGTCGAAAATGGTTCAGGCTTTGGTGGTTCGCGGATTGATTGAGCGCAGCACCCAGGCTGGCGATCGCCGACAAGCGATTTTAAAACTGACAAAAAAAGGACACTCGCTCTTCCGCGAGCTGAAAGGCGGCGCCGCCGAGCTTTTGGGAAAACGATTGGAATCGATTTCGACCAAAGAACTTCGCGAACTGGAAGAGGCTTTATCGAGCCTGGAAAAAATTCTGAAAAACTCGCCCCTCTTAAAGGAGGCTCGAGAATGAGATCTCTGCTTTTATTCATTTTCATTCCAGTCCTCACCTATGCGGCATCTGCCAATGAGATGAGCTGGAATCAAGTGTTGGACTTATTGAAAAACAACAACCCCCAGTACCGGGCGGCCGAGCTTTCTTATCAAGCCACCCAGTCTTTAGAGCGGGGGGCGCGCAGCGGATACTGGCCTTCGCTTTCGGGAAGCCTGTCTTACAATCAATCAAAGACCGAATTGGATGCCGGTGGTGAAACCACGGATAAAACTTACGGTGCCTCTTTGACCGTTTCGCAGAATCTGTTTGCGGGGCTTCGTGATTATTATAAAACGAATCAAGCCGAAGCCAACACCCGTGGGGCCGCGGCCACTTTCCAAACCGCGAAAGCGCAAATCAGCAATGATTTTGTCACCGCTTATCAGAACCTCCTCACGGCTCGTGAAAATGTGAGGCTCACGGACAATATTATCGAACGCCGCCAGCGCAACTTGCGCTTGGTTGAACTTCGCTTTGAAGGTGGGCGTGAAAATAAAGGCTCGGTGCTTTTGTCGGAAGCCTACCTCGCGCAAGCCAAGTACGATGGTCTGCAGGCTCGGCATGCTTTAGAGCTCGCGCAGATCACGCTTGCCAACTTCCTACAGGTTTCAGTTCCGGAAACGGCGCGAATTGCCGCTGCGGTTCCGGTGTCGGACGCCCCCGCGACCGAACCTAATTTTGAAAGCTTGGCGCTGCAGACCCCGTCTTATCAAGATATTCTAGCAACCGTGGATTCGCAGACGGCGGCCATCGGTGTTGCGAGATCGAACTATTTCCCAAGTCTCAGCTTAACTGGCAGCGTGGGTCGCAGCAGTCCGGAATTCTTTCCGAAGAATGACCGCTGGTCTTTGGGCGCCGCCATCACGATTCCGCTTTTCGATGGCGGCAAAGATTATTCGGCCGTACAAAACGCATCTTTCACGCAAAGCTCTTCACTGCAGCAAAAGGTGGCGGTCAATCAAACGCAAGTTGAATCCTTGCGACAGGCTTATCAAACATTCGTGCAAGCCATTCAAAAGCTGCAGGTCGATGAAAGCTTCCGCAAGGCCGCAACCGCGCGCTCGGAAATTGCGCGCAGTCAGTATAACAACGGCCTGATTTCTTTTAATGATTGGGATGTGATCGAAAATGATTTGATCACACGACAAAAGAACTATGTGCAAAGTGAAAAGGCCCGCGTGCTGAGCGAAGCCGCATGGAACCAAGCTCGTGGTGAAGGAGTTCTGCCATGAAGAACAAAAAGTGGATGATTCTAATTGTGGTCTTAGTGTTGACCGGTGGCGGATTTTTTTGGTGGAAGAATTCGAACTCGAACCGCCCGACCTTTAAAGAGTATCAAACCGAGCGCGGCGACCTGCAGATCTCGATTCTTTCGACCGGAACGGTGCAACCTGAAAACCGCCTGGAAATTAAATCTCCGGTCGCGGGCCGCACCAACGAAATTCTAGTCAAAGAAGGCGACAAGGTTCGCAAGGGTCAGATCTTAGCTTGGATGAGTTCGACAGAACGTGCGGCTCTGCTGGATGCCGCCCGGGCTCGTGGAACCGAAGAAGTGCAGCGCTGGGAAGAAATGTACAAACCGGCCCCGATCATAGCCCCTCTTGCCGGCACCGTCATTCTTCGCAACGTCGAGCCAGGACAGACGATCACGGCAACCGATGTGGTCTTTGCCATGTCCGATCGCTTAACAGTGAAGGCGCAAGTCGATGAAACGGATATTGCCAAGATCAAGCTGAAGCAAAAAGCCGAAATTATCTTGGATGCCTATCCGGATCAGGTTCTGCCAGCACAAGTCGATCAAATTGCTTACGAAGCCAAAACCGTCAGCAATGTCACCACTTATGTGGTCGATGTCTTACCAGAAAAAACGCCTGAATTTCTTCGCAGCGGCATGACCGCCAATGTCCGCTTCTTGCAAGAAAATAAACAGAACGTTCTTCTTTTACCGGCGGAGGCGATTGTTTTAAACGGTGGCAAAGCCAAGGTCACCGTTCGCGGAACGGATGGAAAATCTCAGGAACGCAGTATCGAAACGGGTTTAAGTGACGGCAAGAAAACCGAAATTCTTTCGGGCCTGCAAGAAGGCGAAGTCGTGATCCGGGCCGAAGCGAAATCAGATAAGCAAGGCGGATCCAGCAATCCATTCTCGCCGTTCGGAGGCAAACGTCCGCCGGGCGGCGGGCCCCCAGGCGGAGGCGGCTCGCGCCGATAGTTTATGATTCAGATTCGAAACGTCACCAAATCTTACAAGATGGGCGAAGAGGATCTTAAAATTCTGAAAGGTGTGGATCTGACCATCGAAGATGGAGACTTTGTCGCCATCATGGGACCATCAGGTTCCGGCAAGTCGACCCTGATGAATATCTTAGGGCTTTTGGATGTTCCAAGCTCGGGCTCTTATCTTTTGAACGGACGCGAGATCTCCAATCTCAACGAAGACGAGCTGGCCAGCCTGCGCCGAGAAGAGCTGGGCTTTATTTTTCAACAGTTCCACCTGCTGCCGCGGATGTCAGCGCAAGAAAATGTCGCCCTTCCCCTGCTGTATTCGCGGCAAACGACTCAATCCCACCGATCCGCCGAATTGCTGAATCAGGTGGGCTTGGGTCAGCGCGTGGACCACAAACCGAACGAGCTTTCCGGTGGTCAGCAGCAGCGTGTGGCCATTGCCCGGTCCTTGATCAATCGCCCACGCATGATTTTAGCCGATGAGCCGACGGGAAATCTGGACTCCACTTCGCAAACCGAAATCATGCGAATCCTGCGCGAGCTGAACGAGCAAGGCATCACGGTTTTGCTCGTTACCCACGAAGAAGAAGTCGCTGCCGAAGCCAAGCGCTTGATCCGCATGCGCGACGGCGTGATCGTTTCTGACGAACGCAATGCAGATTTCAATAAACCGGCCCAGGCCGATATCACAAAACCGGATCGCTCGCGGAAAGAGTTCACCTTCGGTGAATTTGCCAATCACTTTCAAGAAGGCTTTCGCACATTGGCCGCCAACAAGGTCCGTACCGCTCTTTCGATGTTAGGCATTCTGATCGGCGTTGCGGCCGTCGTTGCCATGCTGGCTTTGGGTCGCGGGGCTCAACAGCAGATCGAAAGCCAGCTTTCGTCTTTGGGATCCAATCTTTTGGTTCTGCGGTCGGGATCCATTCGTGTGGGGGGTGTCGCACAAGAATCGGGTGCGACCACCCGACTGACGGACGACGACGCCTTGGCGCTTTCGACCGAGATCGAACATTTAAAGCAGTCTTCTGCACAGGTTCAAGGCCGGGCCCAGGTCGTCTATCAGAATAAAAACTGGTCGACCCAAGTGCAGGGTACGGGCGAAGCCTATCCCGATATGCATGCGGCCACGCCAACGCAAGGTCGCTTTTTCACCGCGCAAGAAAATCAAATGCGCGCCAGGGTCGCCGTGATCGGCGTGACTTTGGTGAAAGAGCTTTTCGGAGATCAGAATCCGATTGGCGAGATGATTAAAATCAATCGTGTTCTGTTTCAGGTGATCGGCGTTTTACCAGAAAAAGGTGCCAGTGGTTTCCGCAATCAAGATGACACCATTATTATTCCCGTCAACACGGCGATGTACCGATTGCTGGGAAAGCAATATGTCGATTCGATCGAGCTTGAAATTGATAGCGCCGATAACATCGCCGAAGCGCAAGCATCCATTTTACAACTGATGCTCAAACGAAAACGCGTGCCACCTTCGCAGGAGGAGGAAGCTTTCCAGATCTTCAATATGGCTGACGTGCAAGCCGCCCTTTCGCAGACTTCGAAAACCATGTCGATGCTGCTGGCGGTGATCGCGGCCATCTCGCTGATTGTCGGCGGAATTGGGATCATGAATATCATGTTGGTTTCAGTCACCGAACGCACAAAGGAGATTGGCCTTCGCAAAGCCATCGGCGCCAAACGAACCGATATCTTGCTTCAGTTCTTGGTCGAGTCGGTGGTGGTCAGTGCCATCGGGGGCCTAACCGGAATCTTTTTAGGTTGGCTGATCACGGTGTTGCTGTCGGCGATCTCGGGATGGAGCACATCGGTGTCGGTCGAATCCGTGCTTTTGTCTTTTGTCACATCCGCGCTGATCGGAATTATTTTCGGCGTTTACCCGGCAAAGAAAGCTTCGCGGCTGAATCCCATCGATGCCTTAAGATACGAATAAAAAATAAAGCCCGGGATCAACACCCCGGGCTTTGGGAATAGAGTCAGATAAAATCCACACAGGACTTCAAATGAGATCCCGCTTCTTTCTTATCCGATCAACTTCAATGCAAGCTGGTTGATTTGATTCGCTTGCGCCAAAGTTGCTGTTGAAGCTTGTAAAAGAATGTTATTCTTCGTCATATCAGAAGACGCATTCGCCACATCCGTATCACGGATACGTGAATTCGCAGCTGACATGTTCTCTTCCAAAACACCCAAGTTGTCGACCGTTGAGGTCAGACGGTTTTGAAGAGCTCCCAGATTCGAACGCATTCCGTTGACAGAATTTTGTGCGTTATCCAGGAAGTTCAGAGCCTCTTGAGCTCCTTCTTTAGTTGTATAATCAAGACCACCCAAACCCAAAGCGTCCAAAGTCGCTACGTTTTGAGCAGCGTCGAAGCTGATGCGATCTTCATCTTCTTTATTGTAAACACCGATTTGGAAGTCAAATTTCGGAGTCGTACCGTCCAACAAGTTGGTTGTTCCCCACTTGGTCGACAATGAAATACGTTGAATCTCCGACTTCATCTGCTGAACCTCTTTATCCATAAAGCCACGTTCCACAGAACCAACTGTGTCTGAAGCCCCTTGGATTCCAAGTTCGCGCAGTCGCGTGATGATGTTACCGATTTCGTTCAAGCCACCTTCCGCGGTCTGAACCATCGAGATACCATCGTTCGCATTGCGGTTTGCCTGACGAGCTGAACGGATGCTTGATTTCAATCTTTCAGAAATCGCCAATCCGGCTGCGTCGTCTGCTGCGATATTGATGCGGCTACCGCTTGAAAGTTGAGCCATGCTTTTATTCACAACCCGTTGGCTCTGGACCAGGTTCCGCTGTGCATTCACGGCGGCAATATTCGTAGTCACTCTCATTCCCATTTTTCACTTCTCCTGTTTTGATGCGTGTTCCAAACGCAAGCAACTCTTCGACTTCGGCGTCAAAACTTCAACGCGACTTCAGTCGAAATCGATGTTGCATTTTTAAAACTAGACGTGCTGTAATTCGATAGGTTTAAGATGAGATGAAATTGTGAGTTTTCAGAGACAAAATCTTGACGCTTTTTGAAACCAAAATCGAACTCGACTGGACGTCGTTTGAAGGATTGTGAAAGCGTCTCATTCCTATCAAGTTTCTTGAAGAAAACTCCGATTAAAAATGGAGCAAATTTTTTCTGCAAAGGAATCGCGGAAAGAATTGCGGAACAAAAAAATGCACCCAAATGCAACTTGGATGCAAAACCTTCAAGCAGGATGCTTGATTGTAAAAGACAGGAAGTCGCCAAACAGTGGCGAGGGATTGTCATGTTGAACAAAGGTTTAGGAAGACTATTTTTAATGGCCGGATTTGCCATTCTTGTTCTTTTATTTTCTTGGGAGGCGTTCAGCGCGGACGTCAACATCGTCGAGGTTCGACGAAACATCCCCTTGTCTGATGAAGCCCCTGTCTACAAAGATTTCTACATCAACGCTGGCAGCGATGCTGGTCTTAAAAAGAATCTGGTCGTCAACGTCATCCGCAAAATGACGGTTCGTGATGCTTCGGGCGTTCAAAGCTACGGCGACTTTGATATCTTGGTCGGTCAATTGAAGGTCATCGCAGTTCAAGGTCGCTTGGCGATTGCTCGCGAATACAAACTGATCTCCAGAGACGACGAACCCATGCTGGAACAAATCGGCATGATGGTCGGCGACCGCTTGGAGCTGGCTGGCTCCTTCGTCGACACGGCAAAAAAATCAAAATAACCTGATTCCTTCTGGAACCCACCATGCTGAAAAATATCGATCAATGGGGTTTGGCGCGCTTTCATTATGTTTGGTTGAAAGCCATTCGCACGGGCGATCTTGCGACCGCACGCCAGCTGATTCAATTCTCGAAAAGCGTTCCGACCCATTATGTTTTGCACTTTAGCAAGTTTATGCAAGGTCCCCATGACCCGGCAAAACTTCCAGTTCTTGAAGCGGCCGCCAAAGGTCAACGGGCCATGGTGAAGCTTCTTCTGGACGAAGGCCTTTCTTTGCAACAATCCGACAACCAGGGCCGCACCGCTTTGTACCGCGCGCTTGGCAACGGCCATTTTGAGATTGCCCAGGATTTGATCGAACGTGGCGCTGCCACTAACAGCAAAACCACGAATGGCGCCCCCTTGTGGATGGCGGCGCTAATGGGCGGAAGCCGCGAGTGGACCGAAAAGCTTTTGAATGGCGATGATCTCAAGGTGAAAACCACTGGTGGCCTAACGGCTCTTCATTCGGCCGCCCTGTCAGGCGATCCTGAAATTTTTGATTGGATCCTGCACATGACCCGCTACCCGATCGACATCGCCACCAAACAGGGGTGCCAGCCTTATGATTTCTCGGGAAGTTTGAAGCTGGCTCAGCACATTCGAAAATTGAATCCGAAGAGCGCTTTAAATCACACTCATACCGACGGTGGTTGTTCACTTTTCGATATGGTTCGCATGAGTGGTTATGACGCCGCCTTGGATTTGCTGGATCAAGAGCCCGAACTGAAAAAGGTCGTCGATAAGAATAAAAACACGGTCATGCATTACGGGGTTGAAAGCGGCGACATCGATTTTGTTCGCGGCCTGATTGAACGCAAAGTTTCGGTCGAATCCCGCAACAAAGCCAACTGGCGCCCTTTGCACTGGGCCGCTTACGAAGGAAATCTTGAGATGGCACGCCTGCTAATCGAAGAAGGCGACGCCAAAGCGGACATCAAAGGCAATAGCACCTTCATCATTCGCGAAACGCCGACTCCACTTTATACGGCCATCGACAACGGTGCATCCGAGCTGGCACTTTATCTGATCGATCATACGCAAGAACTGGATGCTTTGTGCGATACCAACCACGAGACGGCCATGACCCAAGCCGTACGCAGCAATGACCTTGCGGTTCTGAAGAAGCTGCTGGAAAAAGGCGCCTCTCCCAATGGCATATCGAAAGATCCCGAACGTCCTGATTATTTTACGTTTCCGCTGGGCTGTGTTTACAGTGCGGATGCGGTCGAACTGCTTTTGCAGTACGGTGCGGATCTCAATGCCCACAGCCTTCGCGGCTCTGGCAATGCGCTTCGCTGCGCGATCGAGCGAATTGATGATATGCCACTGGATGTACCACAAGGTCAGCGTGTTCTGCAGGCGATCCATGCACTTTTGAAGTATGGAATCTCGCTGGATGATGGCCGCTACGATCCGATGGAACAATCCACAAGCCGCAAAGAAATTCTGACTTTGATTCGCGCCGCCCGCACCAATTCAGACCAAGCGGAAGGCCAACCCGAGACGCCAAGAAGAGCGAAAAACGGTGCCTTGCTGCTGCCAGCGATGAAGCACGCAAGCACCAAAGAAAAACTGGAATACGTCGAATCACTGATCACCGAGATGAAGGGTGACGAGTTCGATTACCGGGATACAGATTACTCTTCGGGCACAGCTTTGCATGAAATCATCGCGCGCATGACCGCCACCGATGATGGCGAGAAGAAGGAAGAAGATCGCCCCAGCTTCGAAGATTATGTTCGCGTCACGAAGCAGATGATCACCCAAGGCGCCGACATCAACGCCTTTGAAAGAACCTGGAACGGCAACGCGCTGGGATCCTTGATCCGAAGGCTTGAATACCCCGCCTCTGAAGTGATGAAGGAAAATCTCAAATCTTTCATCCAATGGATGTACGAAAAAGGCGCCGACGCTGATCTTAAGAACGACGATGGTGTCAGCGCCCGCGAAATGCTGGCCAAACTTGGCTACGAGAAATGGTTGAAGGATTGATCGGCGACTGACCCTTGCGGATTTCTTTCCTGTTCTGCATTCGGCTTCGAAAAAATTGTGTCGAGACAAAAAATTAACTTGCGCTGATTTTCGAGAGAATTTCATGAAGTCGATCTGCAGATTCCGATTACCTACCCGCTACATCTGAAACGCGCAGAATCTCTTCGTACGCAGTCGTATTTCGATCTCACACGACCGGACACTCCTTGATTTTCAAAATCCAATGCAGACCCGATAAACGCGGAAAATCTCCTCTGAAAAAGCCGTGCTATGGTGCTTTTCGAAAAGGAGTTTCCAATGCCACAATCAAAGCATTCTCTATTGAACGAAGCACTCCCTTTAAAGCCAACTCAGCTTTCAAATCCAATATTACTTGCGAACTTTATCACTCTCGTTCAGCGCGAACGTCGGGTCAGTCGACAAGTTTTGGAATACATCGCAGAGATCGAAAAGCGCAGGCTTTACGCTGAAGAAGGATTTTCATCAACCCATGATTGGCTGGTCAGGGTGCATGGATACTCGCATGCCTCGGCGGGCCGTCGAGTGAGTGCGGCGAAAATGCTTTGTGCCGTTCCAGAAGCCGCAGAGAAAATTGAGACCGGCGTGCTGTGCATGACTACACTAGGCCGCGTGCAGACCGCAATCCGTTTGGAAGAAAAACGCTCGGGAGAAAGAATGACTTTTGCGCGCAAAGCTGAAGTTATAACTGAGATCGAGCTCAAACCGAAAACCCAGATCGAGCAATCGCTTGCCGAGATTTTTCAAACGCCAGCGCCACCAAAGGAAATCCTGCAGCCAAAGTCAGATGGTGAAACAAGATTGCACCTGACTTTGAACGCCGGGCAAATGCAGAAACTAAAACGCGCAGCCGAACTTCTTTCCCACAAACTGGATGGAAATTCATACGCTGGTTTGATCGAAGCAATGGCAAATCTCGTGATCGCGCAGAAAGATCCGCTTGTAAAGATGGTGAAACCGCGTGCTAAAAAAAACGCTGCCTCTATCGACAATACAAAAGCTGACAGCAGAAGCATCAGATCGAAGGCCAGTGACACAAAGCAGGACCGCAGCGGAGTGAAGAAAGCACTGTCTTCACGAAAATCGATTGCGCCTTCTGTTCGAAATGCTGTCTATCGACGCGACAACGGCTGTTGTCAGTTTGTTTCAAAAGCTGGGATGAAATGCCTAAGCCAGCGGCTGACTCAGATTGATCATATCATTCCGTATGCCTTGGGTGGTTCCAATGAGCCCGAGAATCTTCGTCTGCTTTGTCGCACGCACAATTTGCTGATGGCTGAGAAAGTATTTGGCCGAGTGAAAATGGAGAGAACTCGAAGTTATTAGCTATATGGGCTGGGCCGCTTGCAACTGTGGGGGTAAAATTTGGAAACCGATCCCAAACTCGAAGGCCGGAACCCAGCTCCCCATTGACTTCACCCCCCCGTCTGCTAGAAACAGCCCGGTGAAATCATCTTATATTCGAATCCGACTTATTGCTGTCCCTGCCAATATGGAAGACGTGGTCACGGGCCACAGTTTTGAATCCGGTGCCACGGGTGTCACCGAAGCTTTGGCTTTTTCGCAACCTGATCTGACTTATGATCCAGATATCTTGTCCGTTCGGGCGCACGATATGGATGTGTTCTTTGAAGAGACTCCGAAAAAAGAATTCTTCGATCAATTGCAAGAATGGGTGCCGCACATCCGTTGGACCATCCACGAAGAAGAACACAAGGATTGGCTGGCCGAGTGGAAGAAAGGCTTCGTGCCTTTTCAGCTTGTCGGCCCTTATTGGGTTGTCCCGTCCTGGCTGACCCCGCCGGCTGAAGCGCAGAAGCCGATCGTCATCGATCCGGGCATGGCTTTCGGAACCGGCACGCACGCGACTACCAAGATGGCCGCTTACTTTGTTCACAAGCTTTGCCAAACTTTGAAACCAACCCATCAATATTCGCTGATCGACGTGGGCACAGGCACCGCGATCTTGGCGATGCTGGCGAAAATGGATGGCGTGCAGCGCGTGCTGGGGATCGAGATCGATCCAGAAGCCCGCCGTGTGGCGCGTGAAAATATTCAGCTCAACAAGCAGAACGAAATCGAAATTTCGGATCAGCTGCTGGAACAAGTGCACGAACAATTTGATTTTGTTGTCGCAAACATTATCGATGGCGTTTTGATTCAGTTGAAAAACGATCTGCTTCGCATCTTAAAGCCAGGCGGTCAGATCTTCCTGACTGGTGTGTTGCTGGAACGTGAAGAAGATTTCTTTGCCGAGTTCATCGATCAAACCAATCTGCAAATGATTCGTCGAATTGAAAAAGACGAATGGTGCGGCTTCTGGCTGCGCTCGCCAGAGGCTTAATCCAAAATGCGTCGCTACTGGCTTCCCCGCGAACAGATTCAAGCCGATCAGGTGATGATCACAGGCGATACCCTTCATCACATCGTGGATGTCTGCCGCCAAGAAGTGGGTTCGAAATTCGAAGTCCTGGGCGACGGCCGCAAAGCGCATCTGGTTGAGCTCACCAACGTTGCCAAGAAAAGCGCGCACGGAAAAATTTTGGAAACGCGTGAGCTGCCACCGCTTCCGACTCCGCATATCGTTTTGGCGCTTTCAATCCCCCGCTATCCGGTGATGGACGCGGTTGTGGAGAAAGCCGTGGAAATGGGTGTCGCCCGCATCGAACCTTTTTATTCGGAATTCAGCTTTATCCGAAAAAAGAATTCTTTGCCTGAAGGCAAGCTGGAGCGCTGGGGAAAGATCGTCGTGTCTGCCACCCAGCAAAGCGGCCGCGGTGATTTGATGCCGATTTTAGAGCCGGTCGAGATGTCCGAATGCCTTCGCAAATTTAACCAGAATCCCAAAGCCAAAGGTCTTTTTGCATATGAGGGTGAATCGACTGTCGGCGTGAAGGATTACCTGCGCAGGCAGAGCCAGGACACAGAAACGAAGCCGGACGAGTTCTGGATCTTCGTCGGGTCCGAAGGTGGCTTCTCCCCGACCGAGGTCCAGCAGTTCCAGACACAAGGTTTGCAACCTGTGACCCTGGGTGACCAGGTGCTCAGAGTGGAAACGGCTTGCATCGCTCTTTTGGCCGTCCTAAAGTATGAATTTGGACACATGACAGCAATGTCCTGACAACTTCGGAGGATGAGAGTCTCATGAATCAATTCAATCCAGCGTCAGCGGATCAAGACGAGTTTGAATTCAAGCCCCTAACAGAAGGCTTGGGCTTCCATAAAAAATCTCAAGAAAAACCGGCAGCTGCCCCAAAGACGGCGTTGAAATTCCAATCTGAACTGCCGGACCTGTCGATCCAAACCCCGCTTCCACGCAAAGGTTTTGATTCGACCACAAGCCTGAAAAAGCCTGCGGCCAACAATACGGTCGACGAGATCTTAAAGACCCTGAACGAAAAGCGAAGTGTTGATTTCTCTTCGGATAAATCGAAACTGCGCGAGCCGGCTCCGATCGTTTACAAGGCCACCCAATGGGATCTATCGGCCAGCCTTTTGGATGCCATGCTGATCACGGCCGGCACCCTGCTTTGCTTGATCATGCTTTTGGTTGTGACCAAGGTGGATCTGTTCGCCAATCTTTATCATCCCGATGCTCAGGGCATGGTGTACTGGAGCTTGATCGCTTTGGTGGCTACCGTTTCTTGGATTTATCTGGTCGGTCACCGCGTGTTCTTGGGCTTCACTCCGGGCGAGTGGGTGTTTGACCAGCGCTTAGGCAAACCGGAAGAATTCGGCACCGCCAATTACGCTTTGAAAGCGATTGCACGTTCGACCGTGGTTCTTTTGACTGGCTTTATCGTTTTCCCGGTCCTGTCTTTGTTTATGAACAAAGATGTTCTGGGTCAGTGGATCGGACCTGAGCTCGTCAAACGAGCTTAAGTCCCGAAAAGCAAATCACCGTGGGCCAAGTCGTTCCTTTCCAGAAAATTTCTGAAGCGCTTTCGAAACACCGAAAGCAGAAAATCGTTTTCACCAATGGTTGTTTTGACCTGCTTCACGTCGGTCACATCCGCTATTTGCAAGAAGCCAAAGCTCAGGGCGATCTGTTGGTTGTCGGAGTCAACGCCGATGCCAGCGTGAAGCGCCTCAAAGGCCCGACCCGCCCGATTCAAAACGAAGACGATCGCGCTGAAATTTTATCCGCACTGAAAGCTGTCGATTATGTCGTGATCTTTCCCGAAGATACTCCGGCCGAATTGATCACCGCCGTTCATCCCAATGTTCTGGTCAAAGGCGGCGACTGGAAGCCCGAGCAAATCGTCGGCGGAACTTTCGTTCTGTCTTACGGGGGCGAAGTGAAATCCCTGCAATTCGTTGAAGGTCGCTCGACCACCAAGATCATCGAAAAATCAAAATAAGAAATTAGAAACGCATGCCGAGCTTGGCTGAATAGGCGGCCTGCGTGTAGCGATCCAATTGCATCGCAAAGAACAGCTTCGAGAACTTCACATTGATCCCCGCCACATAGTGAGAGGCGCTGACCTCTTCGGTTTTCGTGTAGGAAACCTGCAGCCCACTGCTGGGATCGGTCTCTGGGGCCGTTACGCCGTTCGCACCACCCATAAATGTGCCCGTCGCCCGCGCCACACCAATGCCCGTATACAAAGTCATGTCTTGCACGCTGAAGCCAACAATCAGATCCGCGCCACTGGACATGGTGGAGATCTGATTTTTGAAATTGGTCGAGCTTCCGAACACCACGACACTGAGATGGGCCGGTAGATAATCAGCTTGATAAAATCCCCAACGAACCTGTCCGCCGAAATTGGACACGTCTTCACTTTGCTGAAAGGGCGAAAACTGCACGAAGAGATCGACGTTGTGGTAAAGGCCTTTACCCAAGGTCAATACGGAGTAAGACGTTTCTTTTTGGCTTTCGCTTTTCGCACCCAAAGTCGAGATATCACCGGTTGAAATGATCTCGGTCGAATAACCGATTTCGACGCCGGAAAATCCGCCCAAGGGATATGGATTTCCCAAAATCTTGGCCGAAGACGACAGACCCAAGATCTCAAGCGACTTACGCCGATCGGAAGCACTTAAATTTTTCGGGATTTGCAAATTGGCTGCGGCCGGCAGCGCGATCATCAGCAGAACCCAGATCCAGGCAAAAAACTTCATCCGGGATAGAATGCTTTTTTTTGCCTTAAAAATCCAGATTTATGCGGAACCCAAGGCCAAGATGCTCTCCAGCAAAGACTGAGCTTGCTGAGCCACGGTCGCATCACTTGACGCCACCAATCGACGAAGCGCCGGAATGAATGTTTCAAACTGCTTTGCCGTGATCGGAGTCGATCCGGGACTGCGGGTATCACGACCGCTGCCTTGACCGTTGTTGGTATTCAAAGAGGCCAATGTCGAGCCCAAGATCGCCTGCGCCGTTTGCACCACGTTTTCATCCGCCGAGTACAAAAGCTTCACCAAGATCGAAAAGCGACTGACATCGCCGTAGCTTTTCAAAGCCGAGTAAATCTGCGAGCGCAAAGGCTGCGGAGTTTTTTCTTGATAATGTTTCAGCATCACGGTGAAAGAGCGAACCGACGGGACTGATTTTAACAGATTCAAACCAAGGTTCTGGCGATCCGTTGAATTGTCCGACAAAAGTTCGTCCGAAATTTGATAGAAAGAAGTCTCATCCACATCGTGGGTTTGGAAAGCAGCTAAGAAATCCGCTCCGTTTTTGGCCGTTGGTTGCGCCATCAGCAAAGAGCGCCATTGCGACACCGACATTTTCGTCGTGTCCTCGGTGTTTTGGGTCACAGGATTTGGTGTGGTTTCCGCCGGAGCGAAACCCGCCATTTGTTGGTTCGGATCATAAGCGCCTGCCTTGTCCTGCAAACCTGACATCGAGGGGCGTTTGTTTTCGATCATGGTGACCGTCACTTGAGGCTTTTTCTTCTGGGCCGTTTTGGTGGTCTTTTTCGCATCCGCTTTTTTGGCCGGCGTTTTTACGGCCGCCGCTTTGGGATCAATTTTCGCAACCACCGGCGCCGCACCCGTGACTTGCGCCAGAGGCTTGGCCTGTCCCGGAGCTGCATGCATGGTGCGAATCACCTTGTGACCCGCCAATGAATAACCCGGAGTTTCAGTGCGAGCCCGGGGCATTTCGTAAGATTGATCTTGTGGATTGAGAGACTCGATATTCGACGGCTGCATGATCTTTTTCAGCGCGTAGCCTGAAGCCATCAGCACACCGGCGATCAGAACCATCGTCGCGTTTTTTAAAGAGTCTTGAGTCATAATCCACCTCTCTGACAGCTATCAATAGCAGGACCGGTGCCAGTTCAGTGCAAATCTATAAGGGTTTCAGGGGCTTGTGCTGCCAGAAGGTCAGGGCGCTGTCGACAGTTTCGACAGGCTTCTCAGATTGAGACAGGATTATCGCCCAAATCGACAGCCGACTGTTGATTTCGCCGCAAAGACAAAAGCAAAATATTTTTCTATTTTTTAAAAACCAAGTCTTTTTAGGAGCTTTCCCTGTCTCAATTTGTGATCGGAAAATTAATAATTTTAAACAAGCACAAGTTTAGCAATCTTTTGGTTTACCGATAAGTTCTTAGGTGTGGAGAGTTCATGAAATCAAAGACATTCCGTCGAATTTTAGTCGTAGAAGATGATTTGAGTCTGCTCGAAGAACTCAAGCTCCTTTTCGAGGCCGAATTCGAAGAGGTGGTTCTGGCTTGTGACGGAGCCGAAGCCTACGTGCATTCGACGATCCAGGATTTCGACTTGATCTTCACCGACCACCGCATGCCCGGCATGACCGGACTTGAGCTGGTGAAACGCCTTCGTTCGGAAGGAAAGAATGCACCTGTGATTTTAGCCAGCGCCTCGGCCGAAGCCGAGCACATGGTCCAAGCCATCCGCTTGGGTGTTTTGGATTTTGTTGAAAAGCCTTACACTCCGCAAACTTTGAAGGAAGCTCTTTATCGTAATCTCGAAATTTTGCGTCGGGAAAAAAAACTGATGTCGCATATTCAAGAGACTGGTCCAGACAGCCCCGCCGCGAATCAACAAAAGCGCATGATCGGCCTGCTGCAGGCTGTTCATTCGGCTTTCAAAAAGGCGCTCTAAATTTATGATGGAAATTTCTGCGGTTGCTCTTATTTTCACGTTGTCGGCTATTGTCACTTATCTGGCGTTTCATTTTAAACGCAAGTCCGATCTTTATGATCGTCAGCTTAAAAATTTAGGTCAGATGTCAGAAGAGAACCGCGCGCTTCTCAGCATTTTGTTTCATGATCTGGGGACCCCGCTTTCGGTGCTCGAATTTTCGGCCCGCCGTCTGGCGAAGACCACCCATGAAGGGAGCGAAGATTCGTCCGTGCGGGAAAAAGACATTCAAAAAATTCAGCAGTCTTTGTCTTACATGAAGGACGTTCTGGGAAAAGTTCGCTCTTTGCAAGAGGTGCGAAGCGGAAAACGCAATTTGAATCTCGAGTCGGTCAACCCGGTCGAAATCACCAAAGAATTGATCGCCCTGCTGGAAGATCGCTTGAATGAAAAAAATATCTCCATTCAGATCGAATCTTATCTGGGCGATCACGACACGGTTCAGGCCGACCGCGCGCTTTTAAAGAATGAAGTCTTGGCCAATATCTTGTCCAACGCGATCAAGTTCTCGCCCCGAAATCGCATCATCGAAATCGTCTTTCTGCGCGAAAACGACAACGACACCTTGATTCAAGTCCGCGACTTTGGAATCGGCATCCCGGGTGAAATGATCCCGCGCCTTTTCGATTACACGGCTAAGACCTCTCGTCGCGGGACCGAAAACGAAGCCGGCACCGGCTTTGGTTTGCCCTTGGCGAAAACCTGCACCCAGTTGATGAGCGGAACCATCGAAGTCGAAAGCTTCACCTACGAGCCCGGGATTTCCGGCTCCGGCACGGCTTTCAATCTGCGCTTTAAAAGCGGCAAATCTTTACGAACCGCGATCTAATTTTTACTTTTGTTTTTCCAGCTCGACTTGAGCCGCTTTGAAAGAATCATTCAGGCAACGAAACAAATCGTCCGCTGCTGAAGCCACATTTCCGCCTTTTCCCATCATCTCGAGCTTGAAACAGTAATGAGAAACGGCCATCGCTCCCACACTGGCAGAAGCCGATTTCAAGCTGTGGGCCGCCAGCGCCAGCTCTTTGGCATTTTGCTCTTTCACAGCTCTTTCCATTTTGGAAATATCATCGGGTGCACTGCTCAAGAAGGCTTCGACCACTTGCTCAACCAAACTGGCCTCGATTTCACGAAGTCCGTTTAGAACAGATAAATCTAAAATCATTGGTTGAGTATCGGTCATGAAAAGATCTTAACCTAATTTTGAGATAAAGATAGATAAACCGCCACGACATCCGTGAAGTTTACTTCAAGTATCGATCGGGTTCGGCCAAATACAGCTGAAAGAGGCGACTCATCACAGAGGCGTGAATGCCGTCCATAAAACGATGATCAAAGGTGATGCCGATTCTCATGATGGGACGAATCTGTATCTGATCTTGCACCACCCAAGGTCGTTTCTGAATCGCACCAACTGTTAACAGCAAAGGCACGCGCGTATACGGAACCAAGGGGGCCCAAGCGACGTCGATGCCAAGACTTCCAACATTGGTGATCATCACCGAACCGAAAGGATCATGCGACAGTCCCGCCCAGGTCAGATTCAATCGCAAATCGTAAATCAAAAACGAGCTGATATTCAGCGCCCATCGCATCAGCGTCCACGGCACCAATTTCAAAGTCTGAATTGATGCCGTCAGCTCGCCCTTGCCGCCCTGACGGATCACCTGCGCCCGACGGCCAAGCTCTTCGCTGATCTGGATGACCGAAAGATTTTCGGCGCCGCGAACGATTTCACCGGAAAGCATCGCCTTGCCGACGGGATCGGAAGGATCGCCCGGTACGTTGACCTGATAAAAAAGATCGACATGTTTTCTTTGATAAATGCGGTTGAAGCGAATGAGCCCATTGATTTCGGGTCGCTCTTGCATCACACGCGCCACCGCTTTTCCCACCAGATGCGCGATGGAAAGTTTGGCCGAAGTTTTGGTTTGTTCGGCTTCTAGAAATTTCAGAGCGTGGGTGACGTCGATTTCCAAAAGACCGTAGACCGAAGGATCACCCGCCGTTCGCCATGAACCCATGGCGATCTTGCGAAAGACCGAACCGCCTTCGACTTTGGTGATTTCAAAACTCACAAGCTTTGATCGTAAGATTTTTCAGGCAATCGGATCGCCACGTCCAATCCATGAGATTGAGCTTTGATCGATTGATGAGGATTTTGCACAACCCGCTGCTGAAGCTTCGTGAAGATCGGCTCGCGAATGGCCAAGTTGTTATCTTGAAGCACGCACTGACGAGCGCGCTTTTCCGCCACGTTGATCACGATCGGAGCTTTCATATTTGCTGTCATCTGGGTCGGATCATCCGGAATCGTGATGATGCAGAACAGACGCGCACCCTGCAGGTTTTGCAGTTTCAAAGCTTCGAGATCGCTTTTTGCCAACGTGACTTTGTAAGTTTCAGAGAAAAGTTCGGGTTCCAAAACCGGAAATGCAATCGCCGGTTCGTCGCAGCTTTGCAACCAAGCAAAGATGTCATCGTTTGGATCGTCCAGCAGAACGAATTTCTTCAGATCTGCAAAGCCCAAAATTCCTTCTGGGAACGCCAGAAGATCTTCATTTTGAAACTGGACTTGGCCAAAACGAGTTGTCTGAATCAGCATGGATTGGCTCACTGGACCCCCTACACAGAGACAGGATGCACTTACCAATCAGACACAGCAAGACAAAAAATAGGTGTGACCCGACAAAAAACTGGACCTTTGTCGGTGAGAATTATGCAATGCGAAAGGCTTAAGACTTCAGCAGCTTGGAAACGGAACGTGTTTTTTCAGGATTGGCTGCTGCCGATTCTTTGTTGGTGTCTTGAATCGCTAGATAAACTTCTTCGCGGTGAATTTTGGTTTCCTTCGGAGCTTCAATCCCCAGACGGACTTGCTTCCCCTTGATTTGAACCACGCGAATCTTGATGTGATCATCAATAGCGATGCTTTCACCTAACTTCCTTGTCAGTACGAGCATTTTGTAAACTCCCTGGCCGTTCTTGGCCATTCCTTTAGCGTATCGGCCACATCAAAGCGGAAGTTTAGCTATTATTTCTATCTGAGAAAGTCAAGGAGGCTCATATTCATGGTTTTCCCCGACGTTTCGAGGGTCGCCTTGAGCGTGCTTTCGGACTTGTTCATATCGCTGACGACCTCGAATAGATCGGCATCTTCAAGCTGGGAGGCCATCGTTTTGTTATCTAGAATGGCTTTCTGCAACGAGTCTGTGGCTGCGTTCAGCGATGACACCCGCGCTCCCACTTGGGCCCGAGCGTTAACGATCTGGCTGATGCCTTCGTCCATATTGTCGATGGCGGCCTGGATTTCCTCTTTATCGTTGGTCTGCAGGGCCACCGCAAAGTCATGCAAAGCCTGCAGGACGTTCGTCCCTTGTGCCTCTCGGGTCTGCTTCGACTGCACCGTTTGATCACCCCGGGTCTCGGCAGAGGCCGGGGCCCGCAGCTGGATCGGCTCTTCGCGCATCTCGATATTGTGCTGCATGCGCATCTGCTCGTTGTCTTTATGGCCTTTCAACTCTTCGGTATCGCGAGGCACGCGATTCTTGGGCCCGATCAGACCGTCTTCGCCCAAGCCTTCACCTAAGAAAACTTTATCGCCCGAAATATTCATGGCGACGAAAGCATCTTTATTGATTTGCAATTTCATATCGCCGTCGTCGCCCTGATATTCGCCCGACATATCAAACGGAGGCTTGGTGGTGCGGTAGCCGGCAAAGATGTACCGCTCGCCCAGCTTGCGATTTCCGATTTGCACCGCCTGTGCGTAGATCTGTTCGATCTCCGAAGCGACGGTTCTTCGAGTTTCGCTGCTGGCGCCGGCGTCGTTGGCCTGTTGGATTGCCAATTCTTTTGCGCGCACCAGGGACTCGGTCAATTCAGACAAAGACTGGTCGGTTGCTTCTAAGAACGAGCGGGCCATGTTGATATTTTTTATGAACTGCTTGCTGCCACGTTCTTCGGTGCGGTTGGCAAGCACACGCGCCGAAGCCGTCGGATCATCCGAAGGTTTGTTGATACGCTTTTGCGTGGCCGCTTGATTCTGAAGATCGCTCATCTCGGAGCGATTCTTCGAAAGATTCGAGGTCACCTGGTTGTAAGCCATTTTATCCGTGACGCGCATTTATCTTACAACCTCTTCAAGTTGAGAACCGTATCGAACATCTCATCTGCCGTCTTGATCACGCGAGCCGACGCATCGAAGGCGCGCTGAAATTCGATCATATTCGTCGTCTCTTCATCCAACGAGACACCCGAGATACTTTCACGAATGGTGTTCAGCTGGCTTAAGATATTGTCCTGCGACTCGCGCGTTTTGATCGCCCGTTGCGCTAGCACTCCGACGCGGCCGACTTGCGAATTGTAATAGTCGTCCATGGTCGCCGTGTCGCCGTCCATGATCTCTTTGTACTGAAGCTGCGAAATGACGTTGGCGACCGTGTTGTCACCGACGGCATTTGGCTTGGCCGCGGCGGCGATGCGATTGACGTCTTCTAAAATCATATCGTTCATCGCGATGTTTTGAGCGGCACCCTTCACATCATTCGGCATTTCAAAAAAGTACATTCCCTGACGCCCGCTGCGGTCGAAACCTTCCACGTGCGCGCGGTTCACTTCGTCGGCCACCTTGTATGCCAGATTGTCGATCTTATCTTTGAAATCCGGGATCACCTGATCGCGCACCTGCAAAGCCCCACCGATCGTTCCGCCCTTGATACGGTCGGTGATCTTAAATGGTGGCGTGCTTTCGTTCTGTTTGTAGAACACTTCGATGCGGCCATCGCTTCCATTTTCATGCGTTTGCAATTCGTAATGGTCGAAGCCAGAAACCAAGATCGCATTTCCCGCCGTGCTGACCGTCACCTGTCCTTGATCGCCTTCAGCATAATGGATATCGATTTTTTCGTTCAGCTTTTTCAGCACCACGTCTCGGCGGTCGCGTTGGTCGTTGGCCGGGATCCCCTGCACTTCGACTTCGGCGATTTTTTCATTCAACGAGCCGACTTCGCGGATCATCTTGTTCACTTCATCGACTTCGCTGATCACGCGTTGGTCGACATCTTTTTGGATCGAAGACAGCTGATTGTCGACGCGTTTGAAATCTTTCACCAGGGCTTCACCGGCTTCTTTCACCATGGTTCGTGTGGTGGAAGATTCAGGATTGTTGGAAAGCTCGCGAAAGCCGTTGAAGAAATCGGTCATGTACTGGTTGAGACCCTTGTTCATCTGTTCGTTGAACACCTGTTCGACTTGGGTCAACGCCAGCTCGCGGCCCTTTTGCATGCCCAAACCGCCGGTCTCTTTTTGCAATTGTTTTTCCAGGAAAGGATTGTTGGTTCTGGTCACGGCGGACGCACGCGTTCCCATTCCCATCTGCTTATTGCCTTCGACGATGGGAACCGCGGTTTGGACCTCGACGCGTTGGCGCGAGTATCCTTCCGTCGTTTTATTCGCGATGTTGTGGGACGTGGTCTGCAACGCGGTCTGACTGTTCATCATCGCGCGCTTTCCAATGTCCATCATTGCGTGAATCTTTGCCATAACCCTGTCCCTGGAAAGTGCCTGATACCCTTTGGTGCTGCGTGGCGCCATTCATGGCTGCGCAGCAGTACCAAAGGGTATCAGGCACTTTCTTAAGCCTCCTTCTTGACGAAGTTGCCGGCGCGATCTGGGCCGTACTCCATCTTGCCTTTACGGGCGTAGGTCTTTTTGCCCGCAAGGGTGTCCTTCACGTTCCCCATGGCTCCATTCAAAGCACTGAGTGCACTTTGAGCGAACTCTTCATTTTCTTTGTTCAAGGCCGCCACACGGGTCACGATCATTTCCAGCATCGAATGAATCGTGCGCAGGCGTTTTTCTTCCGCCGTGCCGTGCAGGATTTTCGCCAGATCCAACAACCGTGGGCTTGCCGTATCCCCGCCGATCAGACGCGCGAACTCTTTCGCGTATCTTTCGCGAGCCGCATCCTGCGAGCGGATCTTGTAAAGCAGAGCTTCTTTTTCCTTGTTGTTGAGATCCAAATTGTCGATGTCGGCCGCGATCAAGAGCTCTTTCTCTTTGCGAACGATCTCAAGCAACTGGCGGTAGAGCTTCGTCAGCTCTTCGAGATTGAGAACAAGTTTTTGGTAAGCTTTATCTTGGGACGCGTCCATGCGACTCCTTTGGATCAATTAAATCTCGGCGAATCCTTCGCCATCAGAAACAAAAACGCAAAAGATTACTCAGCCCAATTGAGCTCTTCATCCACCATCTTGTCGGCGATATCTTTCGCCGCCACTTTGTACTTGCCGTCATCGATCAGCTTTTGCAGACGCGCGACTTTTTCTTCATTCACGTCCGGAGCCGCCAATGCGGCTTCTTTGATTTTCTTCATCTCTTGCGCACGTGGAGAGAGATCGACCTTTGTAGCTCCGAGATCTGCATCTTGCAAAGCCGCCGCATTTGGTTTTGCACCAGCCGCGCCCGCTTTTGCTTTATCTGCTTTGTCGGCTTTACCCAAATCCGTAGTGTTCAGATTCGTTCCGACTTTGTTGTGAGTAATTTTCATCGAAGCCTCCGTGCGACCCAGGATTTAAAATCCTTCGGCCATTTCAAAAAGTGTATCATAGTGAGCCAGTGCCGTCGACGGTCCAGAAGAAAGATTTTGCTTCTGGACTGAGAAGCCCCAGCCTTTGTCCAGCTTGGATTTCCGCGCCGGCTTGCATTTTTGAAGGTTGCAATTCCTTCTCCAGCTGACCGCGAAAAACCATCCGGCTTTTCAACCCGTTATCGTGCGCCATCTCCAATACATGCTCATCCTGGCTCAAACTCTTGATTCCCAGCAGACTCCCCGACCAAGGAGCAGTCACGTCACTGTCAGCCAGTGCCGCTTTTTGCAGATCAAACTGAAAGGTCGTGCTGTTGGCTTTGGCGGCCAAAGGCGACTGCACTTTCACCGCATTGGGGATCTGATGTTTCTCGTCGATCTTGATGGGACCGGCCGGTTTCGCCATTTGCGGATTGATTCCCAGCATGGCTCCGTATTTTTCGCGCAGCTGTTTGTGGATCACGTCCGCCAAACCGATGCCGCCCTTCGCCCCCCATTTTTCAACATATTCTTGATCCAGCTGCTCGCGAAAAATTTTTTCCGCGTTGCTTGTCGGCAGCATGCCGCCCTCGTCGTTCACGGTCGAGCGCATCTGCTTCACCATCTCTCGCAAGAATTGCTTCTCGTAGAGCTCGCCCACTTCGCGCAGCTTCTGATCCTGCTGCTCGGGGGTGAGAGGTTGCCTGACAGCTTTAAACTGCTGAATCTTCATCTTTCGATGCCGCCTTGAAAAGTGAAGCCAATCTGTTTTGAGTATGGCTTGCCAGAGCGAACGCCGCAGACTCGTCATCCGTCTTTGCCAAACAAACATCCGCCGCGGATAAAGAGAAATCTTGATTCGCCAAAGCTGCATCGGCCTGCAAAGTAAAACGTGCGACGCTCGCCGAGATCGATTTCTCGTTCTCGAGAGAGAATTGCACTTTCACTTCTTCTGTCGCTTGGTTCAGAGCGAAAGGCCCTGAAGAACCTTGCACCAAAGGTGCGGAAAGAAAGTGGGGAGTTGAGTCAGAGTTCAGCGTGCTTCCTGCACTTGACACTCTTTGAGTGAATCTCAGCTTCGGCCTATCTGCGCCAATCCTTGGCGTTTGCTGACCTATTGCCTCTGTTTCCTGCGAGAAACGAGATTGATCAAACCGTCCTTGGTTCTCGATCTCTAACTCACCCTCCCCGCGCTCGAAGCCCATCCATAGACTGCGAGCGGATAATTTTATTTTATTAAACTTTGTGTCAAATCCAAAATTCTTTTTCATAAAACTTCAAGCTCCCCGTGCAAAGCTCCAGCTGCCTTAATGGACTGAAGTATTGAAATCAGGTCTTTCGGAGTGACGCCCAGCTTGTTCAAAGCCTGGACTAGATCCCCCACGCTGACTCCGCCATCCAAAAGCATGACCTTCTCTTCTGCCGCTCCTGACGAGGCTTTCGCGTCTTTGCCGCCGCCGACTTTCACGGACAGATTGCCATGAGCAATCGCCACTTTTGATACTTTCACTTTGTCACCGATGATCACGGTGCCTGTTCTTTCATTCACGATCACGCGCGCTTTCGAGTCCGGATTGATCTCGATCGCTTCGATCGTCGCCAGCAATTCGACGCCGCGGCCCTCGTAAGCAAATGGCGTCACGATATCGATTGTGCCCGCGTCTTTCGCTGTGGCGTACTGACCACCCAGCTCTTTATTGATCGTCAGAATCGAGCGAGCTGCCGTGATGAAATCCGGATTGTGCAAGGTCAGCCGATACATTTTTCTTGAAGAGAAATCCGCACCGACATCTTTTTCAATGATCGCGCCATTCGGCACACGTCCGACGGTTGTGAAGGCGTTTTTGCCATCACCGCCGATAATCACCGAGCCCTGAGCGACCGCAAAGATCTGCTCGTTCGCGGCCCGCAGTGGCGTTTGCAAAAGGGTCCCACCTTCCAATGACGAAGCATCACCCAAAGCATTGACCGTCACGTCCATCGGATTTCCGGCTTTGCCAAACGGAGGCAAAGTCGCGGTCACGATCACCGCCGCGACGTTTTTGCTTTCCACCGCTTGCGTGTCGAGCTTCACGCCCAATTTGTCGAGCATACGCGCGGTCGATTTGCTGGTGAATTCGGCTTTCCCGTCACCCGTGCCTTTCAGACCCACGATAATTCCGTAACCGATCAGCTGATTTTCGCGCACGCCGCGAATGCTTGAAATATCCTTCAACCGAGCCGCGGAACCTGCGGTGGAGAATAGAAGAATGGAGAATAGAAAATACAGGGATTTCATTATTTTTGGCTCCTTCGGATGCTGACCACGTCGTATTGCGGATCCAGAAGTTTGGCTGAGCTGACGCCATCGTCGTTGAAGTCTTCAGGTCGGATCAAACCTGTGACGATGACTTTGTATTCGCGTTTTCCGATCATGAAGGGTTGCGCACCTTTGATGCGATAGTTTCCGTCTGGCATACGCTCGGTGATGCGAGTTGGAACTGAAGCGATATCCAGTGGCTCCTCTTTTTCTTCTTTCTTTTCGCTGGCCGGCGCGCGGTCCGCTTCCGGTTTCTTCGGATTTGGATTGTTGTCAGCCAATGCCGGTTGTGGCGGCTGGTTGGCCTTGAGCTCTTCTTCTTCCAGTTGCTTCAAAAGTTTTTTGATCACACTGACTTTGGTTTCGATTTGCTTTTGTGCCGTGCCTTCGACCTTGACGTTCAGCAAGTCACCCTCTTTACGCGATTTGTTCTGCGAAAACAGGTAAGCACCTTGGCCTTCGCCAACCCACATGCTGCCCGCATTGGCGCCCAAATCCGATTCGTCTTCCATGCGGGAACGGGTCATTTTACGATACTGACGGTCTGACGGATTCATCACGTTCGGCGTTTCAGAGAATTTCGTCAAAGCCGGCTTTTCTTCAATGTCTGCAGACGCTGCTTTCGATGTGGCATCGTCATGGAAACCCATCCATTTTTGCAAAGTACTGCAACCGGTGGTCACCATGCTGAGTGCAATCATCAAAACGAACAAGGCTTTAAAGAAAAGGCTTTTTTGCATCTCAAATCTCCCTTACTGAACCCGAACCGTGGCTTTATCGATCAACACACCCGAAAGCATTTTCTGGGTGTCGGAGCTTTTCACCTTGATCACGTCTCCGATTGAACCCGTCTCTTCCGCCGTGCCACTTGAAGCCACCTCGAAACTGTCATTGCCAACTAGAAGCTTAATGATCTGTCCGCGTTGAGCCGCCGGCTCTTTGCGAAGATCACTCATGAACAAAGGCTGCCCCATGGCGATCATGCGAGCCGCGATTTTGCCGCTCAGCTCTTCCACCGTCGGCGCGCCGTCTTTGGCGAAGCTGACATTCACCTTCTTCATTTCCACATCCGCGTCGCTCAGACGTTCACCGGCCCGGATCAAACGTTTGGCCACCGGCGCCTGACGGTAAAACGAGATTCGTCCCGTCACCCAGTAAGTATTGCGTCCCTGCGAAGTTTCGACCTGCAAAGGCAAAAGAAAACTGCCAGCCGCTTTCAAGTTTTGCGTCTCCAGACGGGTTTGCAAAACCTCTTCGCGGATTTTCAGTTCCGGAATTTTCAAATCGTCGAATTCGATCATGCAACCGGTGCAAAGGGCCTTGGCTTGATCCGAAATTTCACGCATCAAATCGGCCGCATGCAGGTAATTTCTTTGCGCACGGATACGAACCAGCTCCGGAATCTTGATCGCCAGGCGCTGCAGCTCTTGAAACGACAGCTTCTGGCGCAGCATCAGGGCCAGCTCTTCATTCTTGAAAGTCTTCTCCTCTTCGCTGTTGATCGCGTCGAAGACCACAAGATTGTAAACCTTATTGCTCAGCTCGGCGTCCTGGATTTGACCGCTCATCAAAGTACCCAGGCGCACGGGTTCACCCACACGCACGGTGCTTCTTTCGGCGACGCGGACTTCGAAGCGTTCGGCCTGCGCCCGGCTGATGAAGGTGATCAAACTAAAAATCAGAGAGAAAAATTTCACTTAAAAATTCCCCAGTTACCTTAAGTTATTGACCGTTTGTAGCATTTGATCGGCCGCCTGAATCGCCTTCGAGTTCGTCTCGTAAGCGCGTTGTGCGGTGATCATGTTCACCATTTCTTCGGCGATGTTGACGTTGCTGCCTTCAACCTGTCCTTGCGCCAAATTTCCGGTGCCCTGCAATCCGGGACGGGTTGTGATCGCCTGGCCGCTGGCCGACGTTTGCACGAACAAGTTCTTACCGATCGAGCGCAAGCCCGCCGGATTGACGAAATTGGCGATATCGATTTGACCCACCACTTGCGGTGTATCGTTCAATCCTTGGATCGTTTTCACTTCGCCCGTGGGCGAAATATCGATTCCGGCCACATCGGCTGGAATTGTGATTTCAGGTTGCAAAAGATTTCCGTTGCGATCGACCAAGCGGCCTTGCGGATCGCGCTTAAAGGCGCCATCACGCGTGTAAGCCATCTGCCCGTCCTGGGTTTGAATCTGAAAAAATCCGGAACCTTCGATTTGAATGTCGAATGGATTCTTGGTCACAATCGATGAACCATGCGAGAAATCTTTTTGCACGGCACCCGTTTTCACGCCCAAACCGGTTTGCACGCCGGTCGGTGAAAAGGCGTTCATGCCGGTGGCCTGGCCCGGCTCTTTTTGCGTTTGGTACATCAGGTCTTCGAACTCGGCCCGGGATTTTTTGAAACCGTTGGTCGACACGTTGGCCAAGTTATTGGACAGAACATCCAAATTTTGTTGCTGAGCTTGCATGCCGGTTGCGGCTGTATTCAATGCCTTCATCATAATTTAACCCCTATTTCACCGATCCGACCACGTTGATCAATTTGTCCGACATCGTATCGTAAGCCTGAATCGCTTTTTGCGTGCTTTCAAAAGTTCGAGTGGTGGCAATCATATCCGTCATCTCTTGCACGATATTCACGTTGCTCATCTCTAAGAAGCCTTGCTTCAAAGACGGATTGGCCACGTTCACGACTTCGGGTCGCGCATTGGATTTGAACTCGTACAAAGAAGCGCCCAATTTATTGAGACTGTCTTTTTTGGGAATATCGATCAGACCGATCTTTCCGACCACCTGATCGCCTTCGTACACATCACCACTGTCCGTGATGGTCACCGGATTCTGACCGCTCACTTTGATCGTGCGATCGGCGGGATCCGTGCCTTCTGGAGCGGATTTTAAAACCGGATAGCCGTCCTTTGTGACCAGCTGTCCGTTGCCATCCATCTTGAAAGCGCCCAAACGCGTGAAGCGCACCCCTTGCGGCGTTGCCACTTCGAAAAATCCGTTGCCATCGATCGCCACATCCAATGGCGCATTGGTTGCGCGCATCGAGCCTTGCGAAAAATTGGTGTAAGTGCCGGCCGTGTCGACGTAGCTTTTGTCTCCGCCCTGCATATCGTAGAAGCTTTCAACCGTCGCCGCGATCTTCGGAACCTGGATCACTTCCGGCGGTTTTTCGTTGGCGGTGAGATACTCTTGAAAAACCTGCTGATCTTTTTTGAATCCGGGCGTGTTCACGTTGGCCAGATTATTGGCGATGGTATCTAGTCTTAAGGACTGAGCCATGGCACCGCTCAATGCTGTATAGACACCCTTCGTACTCATGACACCCCTCCTGGTGACATGACTGAGCAACGCCTGTGCCGAGTGAAAACCAGACTTGGCTTGGGTCTAGAAGAGTGCGAGCTGGACTGATCGAAATCGCATTTCGCGCCGATACGAACGCAAATCCGCGCAAAAGCCCGACCTTCGCCAAGCTGCGGACGTGCGCGATACGAAGCCGGCTCGACCTCGGTTCGTCAAAGAAACCGGCGGCACCGTCAAAATATTTACTATCTCTGAATTCTCCCTAATAATTGAAAAGATGAAACCGGAAGTGATTTCTCTCATGCTCGTTTGCGCTCTCTCGGGGCCGGTCCACGCGGCATTGCCGCCATCGACGAAACCTTCGTCGCAGCTGGCGCCTTCTGCGAAATCGGCCGCCGTATCCGCGAAGACTTCCGTTTCACCTGCCGCAGCCCCCAGTCTTTCATTGAAAGAGCGCTTGCAGGCGCGAATGAAAAAATCGCCGTCTTCGGGATCGGCGTCTTTGATTTTCGATTTGCCGGTGACCTACAACCGACGCGTCAGTTACTGGATCAGCTATTTTCAAGACAAAGGGAAATTCTGGTTCCGAGATTGGCTCGAGCGATCCACCAAGTACATGCCCTTCATCCAAAAAGAATTAAAGAACGCGGGCCTGCCGCAGGACTTGGCATTTATGGTGATGATCGAAAGCGGATTCTTGCCAAATGCGGTCAGCCACGCGCAGGCCGTCGGCCCTTGGCAGTTTATCGCGTCGACCGGTCAGCATTACGGATTGAAACAAGCCTGGTGGATCGACGAGCGTCGCGATTTGATGAAAAGCACGCGTGCGGCCATTCGATATTTAAAAGATCTGCATGACGAGTTCGGATCCTGGTATCTGGTGGCGGCCAGCTACAACATGGGTGAGGGCGGGCTCAGACGACAGATCAGCAAATACAACACGAAAGATTTTTGGACGCTGGCCAAATTGGGAGCCCTTCCGCAAGAGACCACCGATTACGTTCCCAAAATTTTGGCGGTGATGATGATTGCAAAATCGCCAAGCCTTTACGGCTTCTACGATCTTTCGCAATTTGAAACTTTGGATTACGACCTGGTCAGCGCACCGGGCGGTACGGACCTGAAAGAACTGGCGGACCGATTGGGAATCACCGTGAAATCGCTGAAGGACCTGAATGCCGAACTGATTTTGGGATACATCCCGAACCAGGTCTCCTCGCACTCGATCCGGGTTCCGAAGGGCTCAAGCTCGATGGTCAGTCAGTACCTGAGCCGCTCCAACTAGCGTTTCAGCTGATCTTGAATCCAAGGAATGACCGAACCCAGCTTCACAAATCGGCTGACGCCCTCGCAGGCCATCGGATCGCCCGGATTTCGCACGTCACTTGCAACCCCAACCAAAATCAGTTTTTCCTCTTGCAGGAAGGCCGGACCGCCCGAATCACCGACGCAAATTCCTTTTCCTTCTTGTTGCGAGAAAACCAGAATCTCTTTCTGTTTCGATTCTTTCAGCTCAAGTTCGGTTTTCTTCAGATCCGTCGAGCCCTGACGCTCACCAGTCAGCACGTTATACGAAGACCAGCCATAGCCGGCCACCGAAACCAGATCGCCGGCACCCAGTCTTTCGTTTTTCAATTCAAACAGACGAATCCCCGGTTTCACTTCCAGATTTTCCGGCAAGAAAATCATCGCGACGTCATATTCGTTTCCCTGCTTCCACTGCTCTTTGCTTTCGATTTCGGCTTTGCGAGTCTGGTAGACCGGGTGAACTTTCAGTTGTGACCTGCCAACGACCGCAATCACTTCGCCTTTTTCCAAAACGCGGATCTCGTCGGCTACGATACAATGGGCCGCGGTCAACAGAACGCGCGGTAGGATCCGGGCCGCCGAGCAGGATTTTTCATCTCCGCCAACCGCGAATCGCAATTCCAGAATCGCTTCGGATAAAGGATCTTCTTTCGAAATCGACTGGCCACCAAAAATCTGGGCACTGCGTCCTGACGTTTCGATTTCGCCACCGGTATCACCGCTGCTAAATCCTGATTTTCGAATGGGCTGACAAGCGGCCAGTGCGAAAACCCCGAGCACCGCCAAAATCCCGAATTTCATTTGAACCCCCAAACCTTTTCCCCTACCGACTTTTAAGCGTCTCTAAAATCCAGGGTAACACCGACCTGATTCGGACAAACCGACTGATCCCCCGGCAGATCAAGGCCTGTCCCGGGTTTCGCAGATCGCTTGCAATCCCCACAAGCATTGGCGTCTTCCCCTGGAACAAAAAGGCCGGGCCACCCGAATCGCCCACACAAATGCCTTGCTCGTTTTTCTGGGAAAAAATCAAAATGCCATTTTGGCTTGAATGATCCGACTCGAGCTCTGCAATTTTCAAATTGGTTCGGCCCTGGCGCTCTCCGGTCATCAGATTCAGTTCGGCATAACCATAACCAAGGACATAAAGCTTATCTCTGAGATAAACTTTTGCCGGCGCCAGACTGAAAACAGGCACATTGGGCCTGACCAAAACCGTCTCGGGCAAAAATAGAATGGCGATGTCATACTCGTTGGCTTCGCCCCACATCTGTAGCTTCTTGATGGCGACGGCGTGCGCCTCGTACAAAGGATGAACCATCACATCGTTTGGCGTCAGTGTGGCCATTCTTGAGCCGCGCTGATAAATGTGCAGCTCAGACGCCTGTGCGCAATGAGCCGCCGTCAGCAAAACACGGGGCCGAATGCGGGTGGCCGTGCAGTTTTCCGGCTGATTGTCTTTCAGAAATCGAATTTCAAGTGTGCTTTCCGCAAAGATCTGATCGCTGCCAACCGGATTGCCGCCAAAAATCCCGACCTGCGAATCCGCGATTTCATCAGAAAAAGACGAAGAGCGGCCTGCAGGACCGCAAGCCACAAATAAGAGCGCACAAAGAATGGCAAAAACCCCTGTCTTCAAACTTATCACCTCAACGACCCCGAGCAATCCGAACCAGAACCACCAGAACAAAAATTACTGAACGACGAACTTCATCATCTGCGGATCATCCAAATTTGCGAAGCTGTAACCCGCTTGCTTCAACCGCACGATGATCTCTTCAACCGACTGCACAGTCTGCGCGTGCACGTCGTGCATCAGGACAACGCCACCGTTGTGACGATTGATTTCAGACATCACGTGACCTACGTAATTCGCTTTGTTTGCCGCTGAAACTTCACAGATCTGCGCCTGTTGATCGGTCACATAACCTTTGCCGGCAAAAGCCCAGTCACAAGTATCCACGTGCCAGCCGACGATCCCTTTGTAACCCAAGCTCTTCACGAACTCGTTCGTCGAGCATGTCGAATTGCCATAAGGATAACGAAAGAATTTATTCGGAGTCGCATAAGCATGGATCACCTGATCCGTGTTTGAAATCTGCTGCTCTTGTGCGGCCTGCGACAAGGTGTGGAAATTCGGATGGTTCCACGAGTGGCTGGCGATCAGATGCCCTTCTTTTTGGGCACGCTGAATGATGCCAAGGTTGGCTTGCGCATTCGCACCCAGAACGAAGAAGGTCGCTTTGACTCCGTATTTGCGAAGCACGTCCAACAAATGCGGTGTCAGATTCGCGGCCGGGCCATCATCGAATGTCAATGTCACGACCTTGCTGAAAGCCGGTTGAAAAATGCTCGAAATGTATTTGCAACTTCCGCTCGCGGCTTCCACCGGACGCCCTGACAGGATCGCCTCTTGCATCTGTTTAAAGTATTCGTCCTGCTCGGTGCGTGCTTTCATGAACTCTTCGACTTCGTGATCATGATCGGCATCCGCTTCTGCCGCAGCGAAAGTTTGAGATCCCAGCAATGAACTTGCACAAGACAGAACGAGTGCGAACTTGAGGAAGGATTGTTTCATAGGCACCTTTCGTCAACAAATGACCATTTCGAAGCATGAAATATAGATGCTTTAAGGCCATTCTCCCACTGTCAGAATTCTGACAGGGAAGCCTTACCAAGAAAAGTCGATGGGTTGAGGCCGTAATGAATTTTAAAGTGATCCCATCTTTTTCGGATCAAAAAACGGATGAAAATGCTCGCGGCCTCTCTCTTTTTCCGAAGCTCTCAAGTATAGTGCACTCAGTTGATCATTCATGCGGGTATTGCGGATGCGGAAAAAGAAGAGACTGGGGGCATTCATGGGGTACTCAATTCAGACTGTTGTATTACAAGTCGCAGTCGCGATTTCACTTCAAGCTTTGCTGGGCCTGAATCCGGCGCTGGCGGCCGAAACGGCATCCGAGAAAATGAAGTTTGCTGCGATCAATCCGGTCAACACCGTCGGCCCCACATTTCCTGCCGGCACCAACAAAGCCGACTATGCATATCAAGGCCAACTGGAATCCAGCATCTATTTTAATGCCGTGGTGGATGAAAATGCCGCTGCTTGTGGTGATCCCACATCGAACTTAACGGATTCTCGGGGCAGCTCGATGATGAAGGTCTGCCGCAAAACTTTCCGAACCTGCATGATGGAGGGCGTTTGCAAAGTTCAGCGCGGCTCGGAAACACGCGCCTTCAATTACGAAGGCATGATCAACGGACGCGCCTCGTTCTTTGAGTTGAAATCTGGCGACTGCGTGCATGGCTTTGGCGTGTTAAAGGCCTGCTTGGATCCCTTCTACACCCTGGCCGCCGATCTGCGCTTTCATCGCCCCGGCGAAGTGATCTACATTCCGTCTTTGGTCGGCTTGTTATTGCCAACGGGAAAAAGACATTCGGGCTTTTTTGTCGTCCGCGACGTCGGTGCGAAAATCGTTGGCGCCAATCGCTTTGACTTCTTTAGCGGATCCATCATCTGGAACGACCCGCGCAATCCTTTCTTTCAAGCGCAGCTTTCGGGATCGAAAGGAAAGATCGGCTTTTACAAAGTGAACGGGGCGACGGCACGATCTGTTTTAGATCAAAGAAATTATCCGAAGCTTCCGGCCGATAGCGAAATGCTGGATCCCGTCTTCGGTCGAAAATAGTCCCTAAGGCTTGCCGGAATATCCAATTTCGGCGAAGATGCCTGCATGGCCAAATCGAAATTGATTGTGCAAAAGTATGGCGGCGCCACGCTTGCAGATCCGCAAAAAGTCAAAGCGGTGGCAGCTCGTATCGCCGAGCTTTCCAAAGAAGGCACCAAAGTCGTCGCCGTGGTTTCGGCCATGGGGAAAACCACCAATCAGTTGATCGAACTCGCGCAACAGGTTTCCAAACGTCCCAATCGACGCGAAATGGATATGCTGCTGACCACCGGCGAGCGCATCAGCATGGCCTTGGTCAGCATGGCTTTGCACGATCTGGGTTGCCCCGCGATCAGCTTCACCGGCAGCCAAGCCGGCATCCTGACCGACCACTCGCACGTCAACGCCTTCATTCAAGATGTGAAAGCCTTCCGCGTGGAGGAAGCTTTGAACGACGGCAAGGTCGTCGTGCTAGCGGGCTTTCAAGGTGTGTCGCCCAAAACGAAAGAGATCACCACCCTGGGCCGAGGCGGCACGGACACCACGGCCGTTGCGATGGCGGCATATTTGAAAGCGGAAGCCTGCGAAATTCTGAAAGACGTTCCGGCCGTTTTCACCGCCGATCCAAACCTGGTGAAAGACGCGCGCGTTTTGCAACAGCTCAACTATGACCAAATGCTCGAGATGACTTTCTGGGGTGCGAAGGTTCTGCACTATCGCAGCGTCGAGCTGGCAAAGAAAAAGAAGATCAAACTTTATATCGGACCCGCGGCCAAAAAAACCAAAGAGGGCACCTGGGTGCAAGAGGACAACACGATGTTTGAAACCGCACAGATCCTTGGTATCAACTCGCACGAACGCGTGCTGGAAATTCAAACCGGAAAACTTTCCGCTGCCGAAGCTCTTGAAAAACTGCAAAAGCTCTTCAACGAAAAGGAAATCGCCTTTCCACAAATCCTGCAAATCCAGACGCTGAAAGATAAGACCTTCATGTACATGACCGGGCCGCAGGAAATTTTAGTCGCCATTGAAAAAGAGCTGGAAGGCGAAAAAGAGTTCAAGCTGGGCACAGAAAAATTGGCCAGCGTCACCGCCACTTGCACCGGCAGCACATCACCCGACGTGGTTCAAAAAATTCTTTCCGCCTTGGAAGCTAAGAAGATCGAAGTCTTGATGACCCTGCAATCCGCAATGAGCGCCACCGTTCTGGTCGCGCACTCGCAGCGTGAAAAGGCCATCAAAGAATTGCATGGATTGATCTAAGGCAAAAGCGAAGGTGAAATCGAGAAGTATCGATTTTGAACCTTCTGCCAGATATCGGTGTTGGGTCCCGTGATGCCATCAGGACCTGCAGCTCCTGCTAAACCTCGTGATGGATCCATCTGTCCGCCCGGCAAGAATTTTCGCAGATCCACTGGTTTTCCGTTGGCTCCCAAATATCCGTTCTTTCCGGGCTGCGCACCTGGTCCGCCGGGCTGACCGCCGTAACCCCCGGCTCGGCCCACGGCACTGCCGCTCGCTCCACCGACTCCGTAACCCGAAATGATTTTCGTGTTTGCACCGGCGGCACCTCCTGCGGCACCACCAGCACCAGGTCGACCTGCGGCTGGACCGCCGCCTCCGCCGCCAAGACCACCGCCCCCGCCACGGCCACCGCCAAATCCAGCTTTCATTCCGCCGGCACCGCCATCGTGCGAGCCCATCGCATTCGAGCCACCCATGATGTCACCACCACCGACGCCACCGAAATCACCCAAGGATCCATCGGCGCTTCCGCTGCCACCGCCACTGGCCGCGCCGGAACCGTTGTAACCCGCCTGCAATCCGATCGAGTTCTGAGCTCCACAACGAGGATCGTTGGGATTTGTCTGACAGATACAAACGATATTGCTGGCGGCCACATTTGGATCCGAACAGTTGGCGCTGCCTGATGTTTTGCAAAGAGCATTGCTTGGCTGAGATTTGCAAAGTGCGGCCAAGGCGTTTGTTTGATCGCCACAGTATTGCGATTTTGCCGTTTGCATGGCCGCGTAGCTGCCCACACTTTGCAAAACGTTGTTGATATTGCTTTGCAGCTTCGAGCACTGCTTCAAAGTTTTCTTCAGCTCAAGCACACGCTCTTCGTACAAGGAAGCCGTACTGGGATTGGCTTTCATCTGCGCTTCCAGCTGGGAGATATCGGAATTGCAGGCATCTTCGCAAGACGTGTAAGCGTTGGTGCAGTAACCGCCAAAGGCCGCCGAAGCCGCATCAAATGCCTGGGTCACCTTGCCAAAACCCGAGCAAAGGGCCGCGGGCGAGGCCATCGCCGTCGCTTGAATCTGCGCTTTCATTTGATTGCCCATGGCCATCGCCGCCTGTGCTTCTTTGTTTTTGCTAAAGTCACAAGTATCCAAAGCGGCCTTGGTTTCCTCTTCGCATTTCTGACCGATGTTGCTGAGATTGCTGTTGCTTCCGGCAACCGATCGCGAGTCCGAATTGCCGGTTTGCTCTTGCAGCGCCCCCGCCCACGAACACATGGAATTGTCGCCGGTCTTGCGGAATCCAGGGCAGCAATCACCATTGCTTAAAATATCATGCGCCAAGCCCGAAACACTGTTGCAGCTGGCGTAGGGATCAACGGTTCCTGAAGACTCGTTCCGTCCCCAGTTGTCCGCCCATGCCGGATGTGCACCACTCCAAATCAGAGTCAAAATAAAGAGATATTTCATATGCGCCCCCGCATAATTTATTATCGGCGAAACCGGAGCTTTGGTTAATGTTTCAGAGGGAGATTCTCAAAATGAGACAACCCACCGTCCAAAAGCTTTTCATTCGGGAAACCCGTGGCTAAAGTGTGTGCACCTTAACGCTTCACAGGAGGCCCCAATGGCAGAAAACTCACTGCATGATTTCAAAGTCAAAGACAGCCGCGGACAAGACACCGACCTTTCTCAGTACAAAGGAAAGCTGGTTCTGGTTGTCAACGTGGCCAGCAAATGCGGTTTCACTCCGCAATACGAAGGCCTGGAAGCCCTGTATGAAAAGTACAAAGACCGCGGATTTGTCATCGTCGGTTTCCCTAGCAATCAGTTTGGTTCGCAAGAACCCGGTAGCAACGACGAAATCCAACAGTTCTGCAAAATGAATTTTGGCGTCACCTTTCCGGTGATGGCGAAAATCGATGTGAACGGCAGTGATTCGGCACCGGTTTATGATTTCTTGAAATCGTCGGCGCCAGGCCTGCTGGGCACCGAAGCGATCAAATGGAACTTCACCAAATTTTTAGTCGGACCGGATGGCAAAGTGATCAAGCGTTATGCCCCGACGACCAAGCCGGAAGAGCTGACAGAAGATATCGAAAAAGCCTTGAAGTAAGAAATCGTTTCGGCACGAGCCACAGAGGACTTATGAATTTACCTGCCTGGAATATTGAGTCTGAATACCCAAGCCTGGATTCGAAAGAATTTAAAGCTGACGAAACCACGGCCTTGGAAATGATCGGTGAGATGAACACCCTGACCGCAAAGGTCCGCCCCCAGCTTTTAGCGGGATCGGCGGATGCCGGTTTTATCGAGACGGCGCAAAAGATTCTGGCCTTGAGCGATAAGGCCGATATCCTTCTTCACAACCTGCGCGTTTACGCCAGCTGCCTGGAAAGCGTCGATGCCACCAACGAACCTGCGAAATCAAAAACCTCGCAGGTGAATATGTACTTTTCGCAAAAGCAACAGGCGCTGAAACCGATCCAGCTTTTCGCCAGCCAATGCGACGATGCGACCTTCGAGAAAATTTTCGCGCATCCGGATTTGCAAGGTGCCAAATTTTATTACCAACAAGAGCGCACCTTGAAACCTTACCTGCTGGGCGAAAAAGAAGAGACGATGATCTCGGCTTTGGCACCCAGCGGGATGACCGCTTGGGGTGATCTGTACTTTGCGCTTTCAGGAACGATGAAAGTCAAAGTCGAAAAAGACGGAAAAACGGAAGAGTTCGGCCTGGCCCACGCCGCCGGATTGATCCGCTCGCGTGATGAGCAAGAGCGAAAAACCGCATGGAAAGGCATTCAGGAAGCTTGGAAAGGCCAAGAGCAATCAGCCGCGGCGATCCTGAACTCACTGGCCGGATGGCGCCTAGAGATTTGCAAAAAACGTTCGCACACGAAAACAAATTCATTTCTGACTCGACCGCTTTATGACAATCGCATCGAAGAGGCGACACTGAACGCCATGTGGACGGCGGTCGAGCAAAACAAAGCGGATATTCAGAAAGCCGCTTTGGTGATGGCCCGTTTGCATGGAAAGAAAAAATTGGATCCTTGGGATTTGCTGGCGCCCGCCCCCATCAAGGCGATGGACGGCAAAACCGATTTCGATCAGGCGGTGAAACAAATCCGCACCGCTTTCGGCAACGTAAACCCCGAGTTCGGTGAATTTGTCGACATGATGGTGAAGAACAAATGGATCGAAGCGCGTGTCATGCCAAACAAAGGCAGCGGCGCTCACTGCACGGGTTTCATCAAGTCACGCACCCCGCGCGTGTTCCAAACATATTTGGGATCGAATCATGACATCTCCACCTTGGCCCACGAATTGGGTCATGCTTATCACTCGTGGACGATCCGCGATCTGTCTTTGCAGGACATGGATTATCCGATGACCCTGGCCGAAACCGCCAGCATCTTTGCCGAAACGGTTCTCAGTGACGAGATGATCGCCAATGCCAAAACCAAAGAAGAAAAAATGGATTTTGCGTGGGCCGATATCGAAGGCGCGGTCAGCTTGTTGATGAACATTCCGGCCCGTTTCGAATTTGAAAAAAGCTTTTACACCAAACGCCAAGAGCGAACCCTGTCGGCACGCGAATTATCAGAGCTGACGGACCAAGCTTGGAGCAAATGGTACGGCGACACCTTGTCTGAAAACGAAAAAATGTTCTGGGCGACCAAGATGCATTTTTCATTCGCGGATGCTAGCTTCTACAACTTCCCTTACACCTTTGGGTATTTGTTCGCGCTTAGCATTTATGCTCGTCGCAAAGAATTGGGTGCGGGCTTCTGGACCAAGTACACCGAGATCTTGCGCGACACCGGACGCATGACCGCCGAAGCTTTGGTGCAAAAACATTTGGGCGAAGACATCCGACGTCCCGAATACTGGCAGAAAGCCATCGGCGTCGTGAAAGAAAAAATCAAAGCCTTCGAAGCTTTGATTTAATCTGCACGTCGGCAACGCAGAGATTGTGTTTATCAGACACTTCTAATAGCGATTGCGATCTGTCTGGCACTTGATTTTGAGGGAGATCAATTTTCCCTCGATCGCCAGGCGCTGGTGATCCAAAGCTTCCATTTCCTGACGGGTCGATTCGAGCAAGCCTCGGGTCGACTCGACCTGACCGAGCTGAGTCTTCAAAATCTCTAAACTTTTCTGTCCGTCCATCAGGCTTGCGTACAAGCGCATGGTCAGATCCAGATACTGGCTTTGCAGATTTTGAGAATTGGCCGAAGTTCGCTGCAGATTGAACTGCTCGACCGAGCTTCGCAGGCGATCGCGACTGGCCGAGATCTGCGCCGTTTCCGCTTCGCGGGCTTGCACCATCTGAAACAGGATTCCGGTCATTTGGTTGAAGTTGTTCAGGTAATTTTCCTGCGAAGACAAGGTGGATTCGCTTAAATTTCGCGACTTGGTTTCAATTTCGCGCAGATCCGTTTCCAGCTGCGGAAGCAGGTCCTTGCACTCGTCGCGCTGAATCTGATTTTTATCGTCTTGTGGCAGATTGGCTTCGACCAAAACCGCCGACGACACCGCGCTTGGCACCACGACCGTCTCTTGAGCTTTGACGACCGAATAAGCAAAGAGATGAATGAATAGCAGCAGCAATACGATTTTCATAACCCCACCCTTTTCCCCAGTGCGAAACCTACCACGGGCCGGGAACGCGACCAGAGAGACGAATTTTCACTTTGTATAAGAGAAATACTTGTCGAAAACTTTGCCAGCGAAATTCTTCAAGCCCGGGTGCCAATTTTCGCCAAAACTTCCCACCCTTGATTTATCTCGACCCTACAAATTCTGAATGCCCGGGGCCTACCTCCAAAGCCTCTCCCACTCTGTGGACGAGAGCCCCCGCAGCCTTCGCTTGCGGTATGGGATATCGCGCAGAGCCTCTTTCTCATTGAGCTGGATGTAGTCTCTAACCTGCAGCTGATCTCGGAAGGCTCGCACCACCCGCGTAAAAGGCCGGTATTTCCAGAGCTTTTGCAGCTTCGTCGCACTCGCCTTATCACCTCCTGATAACCCCTTCGCCACCTCACCAATCGGAGCCCCACAAGCTCCGCTAACCCCAAGACTTCTCTCAGCTTCCAAGCCTTCGCCTTCGACTGCGATCCCCCTTCCGGGGGTACCGGTCACGCGGGGGACCTTCGCTTCGGCTGAAGACCCAGTGGGGGTATCGGTCACAGCCAAGCTTTCGGCTTGCGTGACCGATACCCCCGCAGGGCTTTGGGTTTTGCAGACCGAGAGAAGCCCCTCTTTCTCGAATCTCTGCGCGATTTGTCCCGCGAGAACTCGAAAGAAGTGTTGGTACAAGGATCTTCTACTGGTGCGGATCAAAAGATGGATGTGGTCGTTCTGAATCGAAGCCTGCTCCACTTTGATAAAGAACTTCACTGCGTATTTTTGGATTAAAAAATGAATGAGCTGAAATCTTCTCGACACTCGAAGACCGCCACGCACCCTCTCGCGATTGGCTTTTAACACTAAGTGCAGGGACGCTTTTGTGGAAAGGGGCCTGGCTCCGCGGCCTGCTCGCAGCTGCCGAAGACTGCCGCCGTGTGAATAGCGATGTTTCCAGTGAATCTTTTGAAATGCAGTTTGCTTCATGTGACCGATACCCCCGCAGGACTTCAGGAAAGCAAAAGGCTTGCGGGGGAAAAAGCGAAACCAGGGGCAAAGAGAAGCTCAAGTGTCCCGGATGTGCGGGACCGGGTCCGGATCGCGGATGGGGGGAGGAGAAGTGAATCAGTAAATCTGGCTGTCGACGTTTTTGACAGGTGCATGTTTGGTTTTGGTCGGTTTGGATTCTTTCTCGGTTAGGACTGCTAGCTTTTCCATAAATTTAATTTTCTTTGGCACAATCTGTGAATCCTTAGTATTTATATATAGTTATCTCATTATGAGAAAAGGGGAAAATAGATGAAAAAGATCTCTCACACTCTAGCGATTCTACTTCTGGCTTTGGCTGCGGGATTGAACGCGGAAGCCATCAACCTTTTCTCTCGAAACAAAGACCCAAATGCGATGTCGAAAGAAGGCTCGCAGGTCTGGAAATCTTCGGTCAAAGAAACAGATGTCATTGCCCGCGATCTCAAGGCGAAGGAAGTCGTGCTTCATGCCGGCGAACTGGGGCGGGTCTCAGGCGTCCTCACCCCGAAAAATGCCGGAAATTTTGAATCCGGAAAGTTGAACTATGTCACCCGCGAAAAAGACGGAACCGTGATTCAACAGGAAATCGCAATCAGTGGCATTCCCGAAGGATCTCTTTTGGATCCCAAGTACACCCATCTGCAACCCGCTGGCGACAACGGGATTTCGGTCGTTCGTATGGTGGAAAAAGATCGACGACAAGTCATCATCACCGATAGTTTCGAGACATCCGTCATCAACGGAAAGTCTTACCGTGTGCGCACAGGCTTAACTCATAAAGAGCTGGGCCCAACCGGAATCACCTCGATTGACGTTCAAACTATCAAGGCGACCGATACCGCCGCCGGGAAAATTCACGCCGAAATTTCTTATGGAAATAAAATCTATCCGATCGACGTTCCGTTGAATGATCTGAACGGGAAAGTCGTCAATTACTCGGTCACACGCAGCGAATTTGGCCCCGAGCTTAGCATCATCACATATAGAGAGGGCACCTTGCACAAAACCATGTATGCGGTGAATGTCGAAAGCGGAAACACGTCTCGCTTTCAGGGACGTCCGATCATCTCTCAGGATCTGGTCGGCCTTGAAGCCGTCTCACGCACTGAATTTCGTTCCGCTTCCGCCAGCCAGCAGTCGACAGGATTTCGTGGCCTGACAACCAGCAAGCAAGCCGCCGGAACACGATAACTTTCAAAGCAGAACTAAAGCGAAGATCGCCCGACCGAACACTAAGGTTTCAGAGCGATCTTCCATTTAAAGCCGTCTCTTTATTTAAGAGCGAGATTGACCTTTTGAACTTCCACTTTGGTTCTGTTGCGAGCTTGAACCTGAGCGAGAACCCGATTGTTGATTCTCTTTCGAGCTTTGGTTGGAACTTTGTTGATTTGCCATATGAATCTCCTTTCATGAGAGTTCGTGTTAAGCACCCTCATCGCAAATCGGAGACCAGATTTTGACCCCTTTAGCTTTCGACTCGCCAAAAAATCGGCGCATATCTCCCCATCTTCGAATTTGACAGAGGCAGTTCCCCTCCGAACGCGGCAGATTGTAGACAAATCTGTGCAAAGGATCAGAGCTCAGGCTTTGCCAAGAAACTGTGATCTTTCTTTCGAGCTTGATACTCTTCACTGCGATCCAGCTGCCTTGGTGACAGACCGTAAACTTCGATCGCTTCGAGCGCGCTCAGCGCCTCTCGCACAGGCTTCACGCCCGCTAAGACCTGCACATAATTTTGAATCTTGCTGATGAGTTCGGCACCTTGCTCGTGCAAAGCCTCGTAGCGGATTTCGCCCAACCCCAGGGATTGCCAGTCTTGCAGATAGGGCAAAGCCGTTTGTGCGGCCGAGTTGTACATGGTGTTTCGGCATTCTTGATCGGGCTTGATCCAGTGATAATGCCCGAACTGATCTTTCAACTGCACCTTGTGCTTTTCACAAGGCTTTCCGCAATCGCGGTAGCTTTTGCCTTTGCTTAAGAAAGCGGCGAACACACAGTGCTCCATATGAAAGCTTGGCATCGATTGGTGAATCGTGATCTCGGCCTTGGACGTGTCGATATGGCGAAGCAGGCTCATTGATTGATCGAAATTCAAATCATAGGATAAGCAAATCGAGCTTAAGCCCTTCCCCAAAAGATATTCAAAGGTCTTATGATTGGTCACATTCAGGCTGAAATCACCTTTCAGCTCGCCTTCAAATTTTTGGATGTTTTGATAGTAATACAAAGCACCCAGATTTCGCACCAAGATGAAATCCGGATTCATCGAGTGAATGACCTTGAGATTGATGTACTCTTGCGGTTTTAAGATTCGCGTGGTCGCGATCCCGACTTTGAATCCTTTGGCGCGCAAAGCTTCGACCGACGCTTTGTAATCGCGGCCGAATTCAAAATCCAAGCAGACCGTGTTGATTTGCGCGGGGCTCATCTCACCGCCATCGACCGCGTCCATCAAATCCTGTGCTTGTTCTTTATTGCGAAGAAGAACGTTCAGCTTCGGTGCCGTCGCCTGCTTTTCCAGGATCGTCGGCTCCGGAAGGGTGTATCCCGAGACCTGCACTTCGCCCTTGAATTCGACTTTGTTTTCTTTGCGAAGTCTTGAAAGCTCGGCAAAAAGTTTCTGCCGCAGGTTCTTGATTTCTTTGTGGTTCAAGAAAAGATCCCCGCCCATGTCGACTTGGAAATTTTCCGGTGGCAAATCAAAGACGGTCGCCGACAGCGAAGAGAATTCTTCGAATAGCATATCCAGCCCTAATGGCTTCTTTTGCGCAGGCGAAAGCGAAGCTTCAGACTGCATCTCGAGCTCGAAGCGATCGTCTTTCAGGCGCGCGACCAAGGGCTTTCCGTCTTGCAAAGTCAAAGAGACTTGCACCGGAATCTTTTTTGCCAGGTTTTTATCCGTGCGCGATTTTTCGATTTCCTTTTTCTGGCTCTTATCGTGGTTCAGGTAAACCTTGGCCCCGATCGCCTGGCTGCTCATCACGGTTTGGAACGAGAAATCAACGGTCATCGTCTTGCCACGGGTCTGAACCGCGTAAATCGAAGCGCCCTTTTTCTCTTTGCCTTCGATCCAAGAAAGGCCATCGCCGTTTTCAATCGCAAGCTTTGAATCCAATAGCTCGATGCTCATCGAATTCTTCTGAACGCTGATGATTTTTCCAATTTCCAGACCGCGATGCGAACTGAAGGTGCCATCGACCAGCTCCTGGTGATTCACACCATGCAACCAGCCCGGGAAAAATCCACGCGAGTACTCGATTTCCATTTTTCGCTTTTCAGCCTGCAAGTCTTCAGCGGTTAAAGAGTTCTTGGCCAAAGTTTGATCGATCACCGAACGGAAAGACTTCGCCACTTGTGCCACGTAATCCGGAGACTTCAGTCTTCCTTCGACCTTGAAGCTTTTTACACCAAGCTCCATCAGCTCGGGTATTTCAGAAAGGCCGCAAAGATCTTTCGGCGAAACCAGGTAGGTGCGATCCACCAGATTCTTCTTTTCACCATCGACAATCAGATCATAGCTAAACCGGCAGCTTTGCGCACACTGCCCGCGATTGGCCGAACGACCGCCCAAAGTTTCCGACGTAAAGCACTGACCCGAATAAGAAACGCACAAAGCCCCGTGAACGAAAACTTCGAGCTCTTTTCTGGTGCGAGACGCGATCAGCTTGATCTCTGAAAGCGAATTTTCCCGGCCCAAAACAAAACGGCGGATTTTCAGATCTTCCAACAAATCGATTGCCAGATCATTGGTGATCGTCATCTGCGTCGAGGCATGGACGATCTGTTCGGGACACATGGCCTTTACGATTTGCACCAGCCCGAGATCCTGCACGATGAGCGCATCAGGCTTCAGCGGTAAAACTTTTTGAATCGCATCGATCACGGCCGGAAGCTCGTTTTCGAAAATCACGATATTGAAAGCGAGATTCACCTTCACACCATTGAGATGGCACATTTCGATGATTTGCTTCAGCTCTTCCAGTTCAAAGTCATAGCTGCGACCACGGGCATTGAATCCGGGAAAGCCGACGTAAATTGCGTCCGCACCGTTTTGAATGGCAGCTTCGGCCATTTCTTTTTGTCCGCAGGGTAAAAGAAGTTCGAAGTCAGAAGATTTCATTTCAGTTTCGTCTCAAGATATTTTTTATTTTCGCTCAGGATGCTTTTTAAAACATTGCGGATCATCTGGCGCTCGGCTTCGTCTTTGGCGGATTCATCGAAGCGTTTTAAGATCAGCTCTTCGCGGGCGCCATCAAAGAAAGGGAGCCCTTCTTCGATTTTTATTTTCCAGATTTTTTCGGTGACTTGAAGACGGCGCTGAAGCAGTTCCGCCAGCTCCCCGTGAATCAAATCAATTTCCGCCCGAAGTTTTTCAATTTCCCGCATCGGGCATTTCTACCGGGGATTCGGTATTTTCACAAGGGGCGGCGGTACCGCCGGGGGATTTATTCCTGTCGAAGTTTTGGACAAGCCTGAATGGAATACCTTCACCGCCATCACGACGGCGCACATCTCCTAGTCTCTGCAACGAACAGGTTTCGATGACGCTTGGGATTCAAACTGAACCTGTTTCAAAGTAGCCGAATCGTCACAACTGATGTACAGGCGGCCGCCAAGGATACCTTCAACAAAGATGCCGTAAATCTGCTCGTCAGAGGCTGCTTTATAGCTGAGCTGGGTCGACTCCAGTTCCAAATCCACTGAAACCTTTTGACCTTCGATATCGCAAGAAAACTGTCGCGAGGTGTTTTCCATGCAAGAGTCATAATCCCAAACTGATTCTTCGGCCATGGTGAATTGAGAGACTGTCAAAACCGCGATACAAATAAGTGCTTTCATATTTTTTATCCTTCGATACTGCAAAAAATGTCTTTAGGTTCGTTTTCAGTCACGGGTGCCTGAATCTCCAAAGTGCAAAATAGCGACAAATCCATTTCTTTGATCTCCGAAATTTCAGCATCATCCAGGTGAATACTCAGAACGACCGGCGCTGACGGCTTCGGATTGTAGATTTCAGAAACGGAAGAGATGCGTGTTGTTCGAAGACACTGAAGGAAATCATAGGTGTGAATTCCTTGAGATTTTGTGTAACGAACCAGCTCACCGCAGGTTTTTGCTTTCAGCGATAAGATTTCAGATTCGCTAAGCTTATCGCCAGCAGCAAAAACTGTTGCAGACATAAAAAGGCTCAGTAATAGGCAAAGTGTTTTCATAATTTCTCCTTCCGTTAATGTTATGTTCCAACTTGAACGATTTCGTATTTTGCTTTGACTTCTTTTTCTGTCTTCGTCTCCAGAAGAATCAAAGTCAGAGTGCAGCTGCCTGAATCTGTTTCGATATCAAAAGCTTTAAACTTTAAAGTTTTGTTTTTGACACTGTATTCAGAAACTCCGCAGACAGCCGTTCCGTCCGACTTGACGTCAGCGCCGATCAGCGAATAGCCCGCAGGCACCCTAATGCGATAGGCTTGCGGTGGATTTGTCACATCATCGTATTGGTTCAGGTAATGATCGGAAAGGACATCTTCCCCAGTCACATCCTGATAGTAATCATCCTTTTCAGCGCGAGCCGCGAAGCTTGCCAAGATCATCGCCGCCACTAAAATTATCTTTTTCATAATAGTCTCCTTAGTTGATTGGTTTGTTTCGATTGCAAAATTAAATGAGAAATGTTTGGGCCGGCGAAAAAAACCGGGGATCGCCTTCAATCAAACGAGCGAAGGAGCAGGCGAAGTTTATGGCAGGAGTCCTCGATTTTTCGAATTTCTTCAAGCAGCTCTCGGTCTTCGGTCACTTTCCCTGTTAACAAAGTGTACAGCGATACCTCAAGAACAGAGGCGATTTTTACATAAGGCTCGCCTTTGATTTCGCGGCCGTATTCCCACTCGCGGTAGGTTGAAAGCGGAATTCCGGCCTTTGAGGCGACCTCTTTCAAGCTGAGCCCCTTTTCTTCGCGCAGACGCTTGATTCTTTGTCCGATTTTTTCCATCTCCATCCTCCAATGGAAAGAAATCTACGACAGTTAAAATATTAAAATAATAGATATGATTTGATATATTATATCATTATACTGATATATATGAAGATCCCAGATCTCTATCTCGTCAGTTCATTCTTAGCTTTTGCACGTGCCCGAAACATGCAGCATGCCGCCGCCCACTTGGGTCTTTCTCAACCCGCCTTGACTTCTCATTTGAAGCAATTCGAGGACGCCTTTTCGCAAGATGTATTTTCCATGCAAGGACGTCGCAAGATTCTGACCGACTTTGGAAAGAGATTGTTTCAGCACCTGGATGCAAAGTTTGGAAATCTAGAGGATGAGCTTCGGCAGATGCAGACCGAATATCAGTCACCGGAAAAGTCTCAGCTGGTATTCGCTGGCCGAACAGAGGTTTTAAGCTTGATTGCAGGTCGAATCGACTTCCCCGGAACTCTGATTTTTCAGTTTGTCGACGGTGCCCAGGCGGTTGAAAATCTCATCCATCGCAAAGCGGACCTGGGGATTTCGAATCACCTTGAAGAGGCGATGGACCTTCAATCCAAAAAGCTTTTTACTGATCACTTTTGCATTCTATTTCCCCGAAAATGGAACATCTCGGGTCGCCATGTTTCTCGAACTTTGCTTGAAGAGCTTTGTCAGAAGAAATTTATTTCTTACAAAACTCGCGATCCTAACTTGGAAAATCTACTTCAGCATTACCAAATTAACGGCCCGCCTCGCTTCGGTAAAATCATCGCAAACTGGTCTAGCATTGCCGAAATGGTCGAATCGGGTCAGGGCTGGAGCCTTGTCCCCAGTCTTTACATCGCCAATCTTCGTCACGTGCAAAGTCTCCCGCTTGAAGGAAATTTGGCAAATGAAACCCACTTTTATCTTTTGTACCGAAAAGAGCTCCGAAAGCTGGCATGGTTCAAGGATTTCTCGACCGCTCTGCAAGACAAATTTTGATTCGCATATCCCCAAGCATCCATGTCCGTGACAACTCGCACATTCCATTCTGTTCCTGTTGCTCAGGGACAATCGGCGTTTTAAATTCAAACCTTGGAAAAATCCAACACCCTTCCGCAGCTTCGCAAGGTCCATCGCAGTCTCAAGGCCTGCCGCAAATGCCCGCATGTCTGCAGCGAAGCCGTGCATGGCCCAGCGCTTGAAACAAAAATTCTTCTTGTTGGCCAAGCTCCCGGCTCGCACGAGCCCGAACTTCAAAAGCCCTTCGCTTTTACAGCCGGGAAAACATTGTTCAAATGGTTGGGATCCGTCACCGGCTGCGACGAAGATGAACTGCGCGAGCAGATTTATTTTTCCGCCGTGCTTCGCTGCTTTCCTGGTAAAGCAAAGTCGGGATCCGGTGACCGTGAACCGACCGATCAAGAAATCGAAAACTGTCGACCGCATCTCAAAGCCGAAGTCGAAGCTTTGCGGCCGAAACTGATTTTGGCCGTTGGCAAAGTGGCGATTCGCGAAGTTTTACGCCATATCGACCACCGAAAATCCACCCCGCTCAGTGAAGTCGTGGGGCGAAAAATCCGCACGACCTTTCACGGCCATACAGTTGATGTCATTCCACTTCCTCATCCCAGCGGAGTCTCGCGCTGGCCGCAGACTGAACCCGGAAAAACGAAGCTTCAAGAAGCGTTAAAGATTTTTGGCACCTCCTTTGCTGAATGCATAGAAACAGACTGAAAAAGGAGGCCCACGTGGCAAGAAAGTACTCGAAATCTGCAAGCAAAGATGTCGAATCAGCGATGCGCCGTAAAAACAAAGGAACACTGAAAAGTGGCAAGGGTGGCAAGGGCGGAACCGTCAAAAGCCGCAAACAAGCCATCGCCATCGGACTTTCAGAAGCTCGCGCCAAAGGAAAGAAAGTTCCCCGCAAGCGCACAACCAAATCATAATCTGGCTTTCACTGTTTGAATGAAGCAAGACCAAGGTCGCGCGCCGCAGGCCGCAGGTCTTGCTTCGCTCGAGATCGTTGCCTCTGTCGGGACATCAGATAGCCTGATTCAGGAGGACCACGTGAAGATCAAATCTCTATTTCTAATTCTGGCACTTATGCTCACTTTCAATCACCCGGCCGAAGCCGCAAAGAAAAAAGGCAAGGCTCGCGCTTACAGCTTTTTCGACGACGGCGGCAAACACAATCAGGCCGAATGCGATCCGGAAAAGAAAGTTCCGCGCGGAACCAAGCGCCAAAAGAAAGTTTCTAAATTTCAGGGATACCTGGGATCTGAATTGGTCGAGAAAGCTTCTGAATCTCCGGACGGAGTCGAAGCCTGGAAGCATTACTTCACGTCTTCCGGAGCCTGCATTGACGCCTTAAAGAGCGTCGGCGGCCCGCACTAGTCCCAAAAAAACAGAGGCGCCGCTCAGGAGGAGAAACTGAACGACGCCTCTTCGGAGCATCTTAAATTTCAATTTTCAATCAGTAACAGCCAGGGCTTCCCTGCACCGGGATATCGACCACGGTGTCGCTTGTCTTGCTGGAAATCAGAATCGATTTTTTACTGCCATTCGCATTCAAGATCGAAGCACTGTTATTGCTGGAAGTACCGGTCGCATAATTCTTGTACACAAGGCCCGGATTCGAGAACCGCAAGATGCGAGTCACCGTTCCGTAAGCCATAATCGTGCGGAAAGATCCCGACGAATTCACGTAACCGTCCGAATGATTTAAACCCACGTTATGACCCAGCTCGTGCGTGAATGAGAAATTTTTAAACGCGGAAACTTTGGTGATCGAAAACATCGTCGATGATGTCGAGTTGATATACCCAATTCCTGCGGTGCTGCTGCCAGAATAAGTCGCGACCATCGAGACTTGGTCCGCACCCAAGCGCGTGCGCTCGGCGTGAACTTCGTCCCACAATCCATCCGATTTTCCAGCCAGTGCCGACAAATCGCTCGACCAGTTGCCCGTTTCGTTTTGCGAAACGGACATGATACCAACCAGACGAACCGCCAAGTTCACACCGCTATCGGCGAAGGCCTTATTGGTGTCTGCAATTCCGGTTTGAATCATCGCCTTGATCGCCGCTTCACCGCCTGCTGCCGCTTTCGCACCTGGGGTGTAAGCCACCAACATATCAATCACCGGCACTGAAGCCATCGCAACCTGAGTCTCACCGTCGGCACTGTCTTCAGCCCGCGTCACGTCAGCCTCGTCGATCGATTGCGCGGTCGAAGTTTCCGCCGCTAAGCACGAGTTTTCATCTTCGTGATCATCGGCCGTCATTTCTTGAATGTTGTGGGTGCCATTGCCGGCGTAAGAAATGCGGTAACGAGTGTTTTGACCGGGATTGATATTGCCAACCAACACATTCTCTTGAATCGCCAAGGACACCGAGCTTAAGGGTTGATTTGCCAAGTGACCGGTCACCACATAGTTCTGTGCCGAATACTTTTGAATGCGCTCGACCACGACATTAAAATTCATGTCACTGAACAAATCCAATTTTAGCATCGAGCGTCCCGCCTGCAGATCCGCCTTCAAAGCCGCTGTATCAACGGTGACCGTGCGATTGCGCAAAGAATCTGTATCTAAATCACGAGCCGCGTTCGAGGAAGTCACATCTTGAAAGTAAGACTGCAAATCCATGGCGGATGCGCATTGCTCGCCAGATGAAGAGGCATCAGCCCCGCTGCCCCCACCAGATTGATTACACGCTTGGAGTGAGAGCGCGATAGACAGAAAGAACGAGAGTTTCAAATAATTCGGCATGCGAACTCCTTATTCACAATGAGATTTCAACAAATTTTTCTGTGAATTCAGAGTGGCTCAGATTCGCTCCAGATGCAGCTTTGCGGGCGAGATTGTAATGTTCTGTAATCGTAAACTGGACTTACGACTGAAAAATCGGGAAAAGAATTGCGACACTTCTATTGAACCTTTAATTTGAAAATCCACGAAACATCCACCTCACTTTCAATGAACTTCAAGAAGGAGGTCAAATGACACATATTCTGTTGCTGGAGACAGATCCGAAGAACGCTCACCTGGTCGAGCAAAACTTTCGAAAATCGAAATACCAGATTTCGCGGATCGCGTTTCAAGAAGCTTCCGTCGAAAAACTGAAAAATCCTTCGTACAACTTGATCATGATCGATATCGATCAAAACATCGAAGCAGGCATACAGCTCGTCTCAGAGCTGAGACAAATCGAAATTCAAACCCCAGTCCTGATGCTTTGTCCGCATCAAGCTCTGGATGCAATCACCCCACATCTCGAAGCGCACGAATTCGATTTCTTGCTAAAACCCGTTTCTGTCCCCGAAATGAAGGCCCGAGCCAAAGCTTTGATTCAAATTCAAAAAGCTTCCGGCTTCTTCGAAAAATTTCAGCTGAAATCCGCTGGAGTCATCTTAGATCTGACTTCACGCCGCGCCTACCGGGGCGAGCAGCCGATTCATTTGCAAAACAACGAATTCGAGCTTTTAGAGTTCATGATGAGAAACGCCGGCCGCGTGATCACGAAGACCGAGATCCTAGAAAAAATCTGGAACTATCGTTTCGATCCGCAAACAAATGTCGTCGACGTTCTGGTCTGGCGCCTGCGATCAAAGATCGATCGGCAGTTCGCAAACAAGGTGATCCAAACCGTGAGAGGCGTTGGCTATACCTTCCGACCCGTTTGATTTTTCTTGGGGTTTGAATTCTGTGTGTGTGTGTGTGTGTCGAGCTGTGTGGCTCTTCGCGTATCATGTAGTGTCTGCGTCCATGCAATCGGGGCTCTGCCGCCCCGAACCCGCGATGGACGGCCATCGTGGCCGCCCATTCCAATGTTTGGGGAAAAATTCGGCTGAGCTTTGATTGAAGGTTCTTTCTATGGTTTCGGAGCGAAGGTCCTTCAAGCCAAAGAGATCTTTCCTCTTAGTTCCGGTAAACCGGCGAAGCCGACGGTTTACCGGAATTAAGAGAAGAGCGCCTCAAATTCAAGCCAGATCCCCTCAAGCATTCGTATTTCGATTTTGTCCCCTAATTTTGGACAAGGCGGCCGGGGGCGCCTAGCCGTCTTGCAGCCTTCGCGGCCGGCCAGGCTCACGGATGGATGCACCAACGTTTACACCAAGCCACCGCTGTGACGAGCAATCCTAACAGCTAAAGAGCTGTGACAGCCCCTCCTAAAAGAACACCCGCTACTTCCGATAATAAATCCGGAACAGATCCGGGGTCGCAGTGACGGCCAAAGCACCATCTTCGGTTGTGAATTGATAACTTCCGTCATCTTGATTGGGATGGAACTTGGAGTGGACCACGGCTGCCTCTTCGCCAGTGATTTCGTAGATCATCTCGCTGGCGGAGAGCTTGGCGTGCGCTGATTTTTGGATGATGATCGAGCATTGTACCTGACCCTGCCCGCGTTCGCCGCAGATGTAATTTAAGATATTGCCTTCGGCTAAGATCGATTTTCCTGGCCCCATAGGCGAAGTCTGCGCCGGAACGTTCATGCCCGCCATCATAGTTTTGGCGTCCGAGTCAGGGGTTCCCATCAAAGGCGAGGCGATATTGATCATGCCTTGCATGCCGAAGTACTGCGAGCTGGTCGCGGCCCCGGCCGTCGTCGCAAAGCCCATTAAGAGAGCACAGCTTAAAAATGAGAAAAAGTTTTTTTGAAGCATTCGGACCTCCATGTTCCGAAGCCTAGGCTAATACGGCACCTTTAGTGGCGCAAGGATTCACTCATCTCTTTGAGGATCTTTCGAGATTCGCTGTAGTCTTCTTCGGTGGCTCGGCGCATACCGGCCCCATTGCTTAAATTTTTCAGCGTGACTTTGCCTTCATTGGTCCCCGCCCATTTTTCGATGGCGGCGATCAGCTTTTCCTGAATTTCCGGCTCGAGATCTTTGCGGAACACCAAAGCATCATTGGCCAAACTGATCGTGTAATCTAAGACTCTGATTTTCTTCCATACATCCGGAAACTGAGACACCACCAAACGACGCGCATCCATTTGTTCGCCATTTTCCGGTAAAGCATAGAAAGTCGTCCCGGCATCAACCTGCTTTTGATACACCATGGTCACCACCGCATCATGGCGACCTGCAAAAACGGACTCTTTGGGCTTAATTCCCAATTCTTTCAGCTGATAAGCCGGCAGAATGTAACCCGATGCCGAAGTCGGATCGACGTAAGCGATTTTTTTGCCGTTGAGATCGGAAAGCTTTTGGATCTTCGAGTCGTCGCGCACGATAAACTGGCCCTTGTATTGAGCTTTGCCATCAATGTTTAACGTGATGAACTTGGCTTGGGCTCCGTATTTTTCTTCGGCCAAAAAATAGTTTGTGACATTCATGTAAGCCACATCCACGCGCTTGCTGCCGATCGCTTCAACCACCGCGACGTAGCTTGTGGGAATGCTGACCTCGAAGCTGTAGCCGGTTTCTTTGCTGAGCCAGTCGGACCATTCTTTCGAGCTGAGCATCAAGGTTTTGGTATCCTTGGCCGGAATCAAAGCGATGACGATGGGATTTTTCTCGCTGCCTTTTTCATGCTTAAAGGTGCAGGCGCTAAAACTCAAAACGAAAAGAGTCAGAAATAAAAATCGGAGCATGCAAATTCACCTCGTGATCAGGCTTTCTGCATACTCCATCTCTTAGAAAAATCAAGATAGGCTTTAAAATCCTTCGACCTTACCGACACTGCGCTTGCTGCCGTCGCCTAAAGGCAACACTGCTTCCAGATCCAGCTCGCGTTTTGCAGCGGCCGAGACCCGCTCGACCGGAGCCGGCGCTTCCTCTGACGTTTTGGGAACCACTTTCAGTTTGGCTGGTGCTTTCGCGGCCACCGGGACCGGTTTAGATTCGGTTGCGGCCGGCTTGGCTTCAGTCGTTTTCTTTTCTTTGACCTTCACAGGCTTCTGTACGGGCTCCAAAGTCTCATCACTGTTCACAGTGTGGCCTTCGCCGTAAACCAAACCACGAAGTTCAACCACCAAAGAATTCAGAAGCTGAGCCTGGCTGGACATTTCTTCCGAGCTAGCCGCCACTTCTTCTGAAGAGGCCGCGTTGTCTTGCGTTGCACGATCCAGTTGATTCATCGCCGTTGTGATCTGTCCGAGACCCGTCGATTGCTCCTGGCTTGCGGTTGAAATTTCTTGATTGAGGTCGGCCACTTTCTTGACGTTGGTGACGATCTCATTCAAAACAGCGCCGCTGGTTTGCGCGATCTGCGCCCCGTGCTCTGAATTGCGAACATTTTCCGTGATCAATCCAGCAATGTCTTTCGCCGCGACGGCCGATCTTTGCGCCAAAGCGCGAACGGCTTCCGCGACCACCGAAAATCCTTTTCCTTGCTCGCCGGCACGGGCCGCTTCAACCGCCGCGTTCAAGGCCAGAAGATTGGTTTGGAAAGCGATGTCGTCGATGACGTGAATAATCTCTTCAATTTTCTTAGATCCCGCCGCGATTGATTGCATCGCCTCTGTCAAGCGGGTGATTTCTTTTTCACCTTGCTCGGCGGTCGTCTGCGATTTTTGTGAAAGGGCGCTGGCTTCTTTGGCATGATCTGAATTTGTTTTCACCATGCTCGACAGCTCTTCCAACGAAGCCACCGTTTCCTCCAAAGAAGCGGCCGCTTCAGCAGATCCGTTGGAAAGTGACTGACTGGCTTTCGAAAGCTCGCCGCCAGCGGAAGAGGTCTCCGAAGCCGCGTGCGAAATCTGATGGCTGATCGCCGTCAAAGCGCGCGACAAAAACGTCGCAAAGAAAAAGCCGATCACGATGGCCGAAATAAATCCGAAGGCCACAAAGAGCGCCGTCAGAGTATTTCCGAAAGAAGCTTCCTCTTGTGCTTTCTTGCTCCACTTTGCTCCCTCAGCTTTATGAAACTCGATCAAATTGACCAGCGCCGTTTCGCAGGCTTCATGAGCCGGCAAGAGATTCTTTTTGAACTCGGCAATCAAAGCCGGTCTTGGTGTTCCCGCTTTTGTCAATTGCACGAACTGATCGGCATTTTTAGTATACTCAGCCCAGACTTTCGCTAAGGCCTGATAAATCGCCTCTTCACCTTCAACAAATGGAACCTCATTATAAACCTTGTCGTCTTCAGCAAACACCTTTTTGGCCGCATTATAGTCGTTGGCGATGCGATCAAATTCATTTGGCTCGACAATCATCATTTCTTGCATCAATTGATTGGCTTCTTGCGCCTCGTGCACCATCGAACTTAGAATATTCATATTGCTAAGATTGATGGTCGCGACGTGGTCGTAATTAAAGACAACCGATTTTAGCGATTTCCACCCGATCAACCCAACGGTCAGCAACAGGGCTGCAATCAAAAAGAAAGAAGAGAGAAGTTTCCATTTTAGGCTGACCTTTTTAAACATGCCGTGGCTTCCTTTTAAGAAAGTAATAACGATTGACATATTTATCGGAGTTTTCCGACAGCCATGAAGACCCGCTTTAAAACTTAGTCAAAATTTAGGCGATTGCGAAGAAAGCACGAACTCAAAATTAAGGAAATCTCGAAGAAAAGCCCGGCTCGCTGGACTTTGATCCAGTGGCTCGATGGCGCCAACGTCTCAAAAAGCAAAAGCCCCGGCAGATTTGCCAGGGCTTGGTGGTTCAATTCTAAAGAATTCGAAACTATTTATTGGCAGTTTTCTTTTGCCTTGGGCTCCAAGATTACGGCTTTATCTTCAGAGGCCTTTGTCTTACGAGCATAGTTTTGCAGGTAAGAAGCCGCTTCGTCTTTCATCAATACCGTGTTTCCCAACTGCTTAACGTACTTGCCGGTCGCTTTTTCGAAAGCCTGCACACCGCCGACCAGACGTCCTTCATCTTTTGCGATCGCCAAAACGACCGAAAGGGTTTGATCTTTGCCTGCGTCTTCTTTTCCGTCTTTGACCAACTTTTCAAGATCGCGATCCAAAGTATTCAATTTGCTGGCGTCAATGGCCTCCAAACGAATCATGGTCATCGGTGCCGACTCGTCGTCGTACAGCTTCTCCCCGTTTTGGACGACCGAGCTCTTCAAAAGAGAAAGCAAAGACGGAGCTTTGGCCGCTGCTAAAACTTTGCGGAATTCAGCAACTGACAAACAGTTTGTTTGATAAAGCAAAAAAGCATTCTTTCCTGCGACCGAAGCCGAGACCGCTGAAGCCGCCGGCGCCGCAGCTTGTGGGGCTGCCGGAGTTTCGGGAGCCGCCAAAGTCGGCGCGGCGGAAGCAGACGGAGCCGAGGCTGCAGCGCCTGGCACTGTCGGAGCAGGAGCTCCGTTTCCAGTTTCATTTTTTGCCGGAGTTTTACCTGCCGGAACGATCGCTCCCGGAGCGGCTGCTGCCGCAGCTGGAACTGGTTGCTCTTCCGCGACCAAGTCAAAAGTTCCTTTTTCCACTTGGTTTCCGATCAGGATCTCGGATTGATTGATCTGCGATTTATCAACACTCGCCGAGTTTGATTTCAAAGACTTTTCGTCAATTTTCAAATCGTTGGCTTTGTTGGAAACTTTTTGAATGCGCAAAGACCAATCTTTTGGATTTGCCGCAAAGCTCTTCAAGGCCTCGTGGATCACGAACAGATCCAGTTGCACCAAGCGCTTCGAAGTCGATTTCACCATCTCGTCCATGCTGCCAGCATCACGGCCCACCAGGCCTTCGCTTAAGCTTTCAAGTGCCATCAGTCCTTTATCTGTCCGACGCTCGGCCAGTTGCAAACGGCCATCTTCGATCAGAACAAAGGCTTTTTCGCGGCTCAAAGACGAAGTCGATAACCAGGTCAAAGCCAAAAGGCTCGTGCCCGAGTACTCTTGCAATTCACCTTTATCCAAAACATCCATCACCGAAACCGATTTTGGATTGTAGCGCATATTGCGTTTCGTCTCTTCTTTGATCAAAGAATAAATTTTCTTTAGCTCTTCCATCTTCTTGGCCTTCACCGATTCGGCAAGTTTCATCACGCGCGCCAAATTGGTTTGCACGGCTTCGGTCATTTTCTTATCTTCGGCCGACACTTCGGCGGTCTTGACGTCTTTCGCCGCTGTCGTTTTCGCCGGTTTATCTTTGCCGTCCTTATCTTTATTCTCTTTATCATCCGTCGCGGATTGGCTCGGCGCCGCGGATGAAGAAATCGTTCCGCGCAAATGCAGTTCCATTAAGGCCATCGCCAAGATATGCCCGTCCGGCGTCTTATTTTCTTTCAAAGTTTTCAAAAGAGCTTTCGCACTGGGATTGCCGTTTGATTTTTCAAGCGCCGAAAAGTCCAAGCCTTCAACCAGGCTGGATCCGGTTGTTTTATTTTGGTTGCCACCGACAGCTGCGTCTTTGTCTTTGGGTTTCGGGGCACACTGAACCAAAGCCAGAATCGCTGCAGTTGAAAGCGCCACAGTGATCGTCGCCATTGTTCCTTTTTTCACGGCAATCTCCTTCTTGTTAAAATCAATCATTCAACAGAAGAGCAATTCCGCTGCCAGCAATTTCATGCCCATTTGCAATTGGATGGGGGCGAAAGCGGTGTTTGTCTCAAAACGAGACAGGCAAAACCTAGGGCCTCTTTTTGTCTCACAGCTGTCAACTTGAAAGGCATCCCGAAACTGAAAATGAAAGAGCGCGACAATTGATCTCTGACAGAACTCCCAAAGCCCCCTCGTGACGTCATGGACAGGCAAAAGCCTGGATTGATAAAACCGAGGCTGGAAGAAAGCTGGGGAAGGCGGCGGCAGATGAAAGCTCGTAAAATTCGACATGCCCTTGTGCTAACCGGCGGTGGCGCCCGTGCCGCCTACCAGGTCGGGGTGTTGCGCGCCATTGCCGATATCACCAAAGCCGAAAGAAATCCCTTTCAAATTATCTCGGGCTTTTCCGCCGGCGCGATCAATGGCACCTGGCTTGCCAGCCACTCTTGCAGCTTTCAACAAGCCACGCAGTTCATGTGGGATCAGTGGGCGGCCCTGAGCACGGAAAAAGTGTTTAGGTCCGACCTGCTGTCCGTGACCCGCATCGCCAGCCAGTGGATGACCGAGCTTGCGATGGGTGGCTTTAAGAAGAAAGAAGGCCAGATCACCTACCTGCTAGACACATCACCGTTATATCAGTTTATCAAAACGCAGATCGATTTTAAAACCTTGAATGGCTTCCTGCAAAGCGGAGAGCTGCACGGGATCTCGGTGACCGCGGCCAATTATCACACCGGACATTCGACCGCATTTTTCTGGGGAAACTCGCAGATCCGCGATTGGGAAAAGCTCAATCGGATCAGTGTTCGCACCGAGATGCGGCCCGAACACGTCATGGCGTCTTCGGCGATCCCGATTTTCTTTCCACCGGTGAAAATTGGCGATTCCTATTACGGTGACGGCATGATCCGTCTCAATGCCCCTTTAAGTTCGGCGATTCACATGGGGGCCGATCGCTTGATGGTGATCGGGATTCGCGGCCCCAGCTCGACTTCGGAAGCAAGCAACAAGAAGACGGCCACGATCTCGCTGGGCGAAATTGCCGGCACGATCTTAAATGGACTTTTCTTCGACGCCCTGGATGCGGATCTAGCCCGTATGGAACGGATCAACCGCACGCTCTCCATGCTTTCCGAAGACAAGCTCTTGCATCATCCCGATCAGCTCAGAAAAGTTCCGGTCTTAAGCATGAAGCCCAGCGAGGAAGTCGCCTGTCTCCCCTTGCAGGAGCTCGCCAAGATGCCGGGCACATTGCGCTTCTTTTTAAAGGGCCTGGGCTTGGACGAGCAAAAAGGCGCGGATCTCCTCAGTTACCTGGCGTTTGAGCCCAAATATTTGCTATCGCTTTTAGAGCTTGGCTACGAAGACACAATGACAAAGCATCACCAGGTGGAAGAGTTCTTCGATGCTTCGGCCGAACCTTTTCCACAAAAAAAGGAAATCGAAAACACGCTTTCATTTTCGTAATTTTATTTTCATATTTATCGGGATTCATAAAAGGTCTGGGGAATTGAAGAATCACGAAAAATTTCGGGTCTCAATTCGGCACATGAATATTCTAGGATCTTCAAAGGAAAGACTAAATTCTCGTGGAGCCTTTTGAGAATCCATAGAAAGCCGATGATTCTATCAGGTCAATTCATGTTTGGGGGATAAACATGGGGTCTTTCTTTAAAGGTATTCGAGGGCAGCTGTTTTTCGCCAGCCTGATTCCGGTTGTTGCCATCGCCATTCTTCTCTTTTTCAGCATCAATGCCTCTTCGAATTTGGGAAATCGCCTGAGTTCAGCGTACCAAGTCTCAGTTCCAAATCTGGATGCGGCGGGATCGATTCTGGCTTACCGCTTTGGTTTTGGATATTACGTGTGGGCCGCCGTCGGAACCGCGAACGACCCAAAAACATATGACGAATTCATTGGCAAAGCGAAAGGCGCATTGGAAAACTGGGCCAAGGCTCATAAGACATTTGAAGACGCCGTCTCCCTGCCGGGCGAGGAAGAGTTTTACGGCCCAGCCGAAAAAATCAAAGATCGCGCTTTGGCCCTATCGGCCGAAATGATCAAAGACCTGGAAACACGCACGCCAGAAGGACGCGCGCGCATCATGGCCCAGATGAACGGCGGCGAATGGCATGTGGCCGTCACCACGCTTCGCAAGTCAGTCGAAGCGACGATTCAGTTCTATCGTAAAAACGCCGAGCAAAGCGACCAGGAGCAGTTGGCTTTCCGAGCCCAAACGCAGACCATTCTTTGGAGCGTTGGCGGTGTCGCCACCATTTTGACCTTCTTGATTCTGTTCTGGATGGGATCTCGCATTTCAGCAGCCGTCGGGAATATTTCAGTGGACTTAGCCCAAAGCGGCTCGCATCTCACGGTCGCCATCGAACAATTGACCGCCGCCGGACAAGCGCTTTCAAGCAATTCGGCCACCACCGCCTCTTCTCTGGAAGAAACCGTGGCGTCACTGGAAGAGCTCACTTCGATGGTGAAAATCAATGCCGACAACGCCCGCCAGGTGGCTTCATTGTCGCAGACCTCTCGCGACTCGGCCGAACGTGGCGAGCAAGGAATCCAAAGCCTGTTAGGCTCGATGAAAGAAATTTCGGATGCTTCCATTAAAATCGAAGAGATCATCAACGTGATCGACGATATCGCTTTCCAAACCAATCTTCTGGCCTTGAACGCGGCGGTCGAAGCGGCCCGCGCCGGCGAGCAAGGAAAGGGGTTCGCGGTCGTGGCCGAGGCGGTGCGCGCCTTGGCCCAAAGATCTGCCGAAGCCGCAAAAGATATCACGAGCCTGATCAAAGATAGCGTCAGCAAAATCGATGTCGGTTCGAAAACGGCCGATCAATCTGGCGTGATGATCAAAGAGCTCACCGAATCGGTGAAGAAAGTGGCGGATCTGGCCAACGAAATCGCGACCGCAAGTTCCGAGCAGAAAAATGGCATCGATCAAATCAGCCAAGCGATGAATTCTTTGGACCAAGGGGCCCAGGGCAATGCCGCCTCTTCAGAGGAAATCGCGGCCACTGCCGAAGAGATCAATGCGCAAGTGATTCAGACCAAAAATCTGATCACGGTTCTGGAAAGCAAAGTCCTTGGCGCCACCAGTGAAGGCTCGGTGGGCCATCGCCCCCAGAAGGCCGCTTAACCACAATTTGACCCTGCGAGCTGGGATCTGAATTCAGTTTACGACCCGATTCCGGCTTGCTAAAAATGAGGGATGCGAAAAGCAGACCTCTTTTTATTTCTGGCTTGGCTGATCAGCCTGATTTCCACACTGGTGAGCCTTTTCTTTTCGCTCTTCATGAAGCTTCCCCCTTGCAATATGTGCTGGTATCAGCGCATTTGCATGTATCCTTTGATCGTTATTCTGGGGGTTGGCTTTTCCACTCAAGATCGTCGCAACTTTCTTTATAGCTTTCCGCTGATCCTGACCGGCTGGTTGCTTTCCGCTTACCACAATCTTCTTTACTACAAGATCATTCCGGAAAGCTTGGCCCCTTGCTCGGCCGGCGCTTCTTGCACGGAAAAACAATTGGAACTTTTTGGCTTTCTGACAATCCCATTGATGTCGCTGCTGGCATTTAGCGCCTTGGCCATTTTGGTGCTTGCGGCTCGCAAACTACAAGGAGTCTCTTTAAATGAAACGAAATAATCTGATCGTCATTTCGGTTGTGGTTTTGGCCATTTTGTTTGGACTTGCCATCTTCATCGTGAAATCCAATTCCGAATCGACGACGGTGGTGCGTATACCGCAGGAAAAGCTGGTGACCGCTTACAGCCCGTCTTTGGGAAATCCACAAGCCAAAGTCACGGTGGTCGAATTTTTAGATCCCGAATGTGGCGCTTGTGCGGCGCTAAGCCCGATGGTGAAAGGTCTGGTGAACGATTACAAGGATCGCATTCACTTTGTCGTGCGCTACATGCTTTTGCACGGCAACTCGAAACCTGCCGCCCAGGCGATCGAAGCGGCCCGCAAGCAAGACAAATACTGGGAGATGCTGGCCCAGCTTTTCTTTCGCCGCGAATGGGCCGGACAAGAAGGCTCGCAGGAAGCTTTCTTTGAAAAGGTGGCCAAGGATTTAAGCCTGGATTTGGCGAAATTCAAAGCGGACTCGCAAGATGCACAGATTATTTTAAACATCGCCAATGACTCGGCAGAAGCCCCTTTGCTGGGCGTCCAGGGCACCCCTAGCTTCTTCGTCAACGGCCGCCTCTTACCCGGAATCTCTTACGAGTCTTTGAAAAAAGCCATCGACGACGAACTCGCCGCCAACAACTAGAAGCTCTGGGTGGGGGCGAATCTCATTTTTTATTACTCGCCACAGCTGATCTGGATACAGCGTGGGCCGTCCGTCCGTGGAGGGCTGCCTGCCGGCCATCGTGGCCGCCAGGTCGAAATATTTTGGGGAAAAATAAGCAGAGCTAGAGAAATCTTTTTTTTGTATTTATTTATGGACTTCCGGCCACGATGGCCGGAAGTAAGCGTTCTCATGGACGGAAATACTGTCATTTACCTTCGGCACCGCTGTGCTTGAGAGAATTAGTCCCCACAGCCAGAGCTTCTTATTTAACGCGGGTTTGGCTAAGGGTGACTCGGGCTTCGACTTGACTGCCCTTGGTGATTTGACTTGTGGGTGTCAGGGTGAACTTGCCCTGCACCTGTGCGCCGGCGGCAGTGCCTGAGCCAGGTGAAAGCTTGATCACATTGGTGCTGGTATTGGCCGCAATCGGATCGACAATCACCGCAATCGGAGTGCGCGCATCTTTACTGACGAAATCCTGGATCATCTTTCCGCAACCAGACAGCGAGAAAGTCGATAAAACCAAAAATAAGATCAAAGAAATTTTCAATTTCATACTCTTTACTTATCGGAAGATTTCAGACCCAGCTCAAACCCCGTCTCAAACCGAGACACTCGAAGCTAACCTAATAGTGCCAGCGAAGAACTGAGTAGGCTTCGCCAAAGCCTTCGCGGAACGGAAGTCCCGTTGGTGGCGCGGTCCGCGTGCTGCCCGCTTCAAACAAGTGCAGGCGATACCCGACCCCCGCCGACCAATCCCGGCGCAGGTAATAGTTCACGTAACCGGCCAATTCGTATTTCTTACTGGAATCAAATCCATGACCATACAAAACCTCACCACCCGTATCCCAACGATCAAACAGCGGGAAGACCATCGCGGCCCCCAGCTTCACCAGATCGTAATTCGGTGTGAACATGGTGCCAGAATTTTGGTTGCGATAAAGCTCGTAGCCCAAGATGGCCGACAGCTGCGATTCACGCAGATTCGAGAACGTGTTCCAGTGCAGTTTCCAACGATACTGATAACGAAGCTCGGCTTGCAATGGCGACGCCTGTCCCGCGGTGCTGTTGACGTTGACGACTTTGGACTTAAAGTACGCATCGGCGCCATGATCGTTAAACCAGTGTTGAATATGCAAACCCATCAAAAGCGCCAGCGGCTGTTCGCGACCTTGACCGACCTGTTCGCTGGAATACATGGTAAATCCAGAACCGATCAGCTCCATCTTCGAGCTTGGATACTGACGATTCAGGTAGGTTCCTGAAACATCATCTGCCTTCATGCTCACCGTTGAATCCACGCTCGCTGGGGTGCGGGTTTCTTCTTTTTTCTTCGGCAATGGGGCGACTTTCGCTACGGGCTTTGCCGCAACCAAGACTTCGCTTTGGGCCGAGGTGTCGCTCTTGCGGCCGAACTGATCCAACGCAAAAACGCGCGCCTGATAAGTCCCCTTGGCTCCGCCCTTCCAGGTCCACTGCGAATCCTTCACCGTCTCGCGGCTGATGACTTTGCCTTTTGGATCGACGAATTCGACCTGATAGCCCTTCGCACGCGGCGACTGGTCCCAATTGAGCTGAACTTTGTCGTATTCGAATGTTTGAATCTGCTGTTTGGCCAATTTCGGAGCTTCCACTTTTGGCGGACGCACCAACGTCAGTTTTGCGATCGCACCATCGGCCGTGATTTCAGTTTTTTCGTTCACGCCGCGAGCACGGAAATACACATCCCCCGCGTTCGAGAACGTCCAAGCCATCTGACGCTGCGAAGACCAAACGACCTTCACATTGTCGGCGGCAAACTGTGGATCGCTGGACATTTCGATCACGAAAGCTTTCAGCTCGGCCGGCGCCGAGATGCGCGCCTGCACTTTGACCTTGTCGTCGAAAATATAAACTTTTTCGCGGTCCAACGAGATATCCGGCGCCTGAATATTCAAAGGCTGCGTTTCGACCTGGAACCATTCAATATTCGACCAATTTTTACGATCCGATGAAACGCGCCAGTAATTGGTTCCGATATAGACCGGGCGGTAGGTGTACCCACCCTGCTCGCTTGTTTCAAAATACTGCACCGCTTGTTCAAAGCCCGCCGTCTGCGAAATCTGACCATACACTTTTTGCGTCGGCAGATTCGATCCCCAACGAAGCGGAACCGGCAGATTCACCTCGTGACGGCGCTCGGGACGTTTCTTCAAAGACTGCGGCAGACGCTCGTAGAAATCATAGAGCTGATCCGTGTGCTTATAGGTCACGGCCGACGCTTCCGCTTTCAACTCCAGCTTCGGTTCGACCGGTGCTGGCGGTGGCGCTACGGGTGGTGGCGGCGCTTGCGGTTTGGCCACTTCCACTGGCGGTGGTGGCGGCGCTTTGGAAACTTTCAGCTCTTCAATCGGAGCGGACTCTTTCACTTCGGCTTTACCGCGAGTGACCTTCAGAACCGGCTTTTTATTTTCAGCCACGGTGACCTGAACTTCAGAGCCATCCCCTTTGATCTCGGTGATTTTGTTATCGATCGCGACCCGCATGGTGCCGCTTACGGAAAGTTTGAACTGACCCATGCGAAGATTCGGAACTTTCAAACCGCGCACGTCATCGAAATGAATCAACGTGTTTTCGCTCATGTCGACGTAACCACCGTCCGTCAAAGTGACGCGAGATTTGGATTCGGAACCTGTAAAGACGGAATCCCCCAGCCGAACCTGCTGATCTTTGCGGGCTTTGCTCCAAGCAAAGCTTTTCACCGATTTATGACGAGTGTCGTTTTCAAAAGTTGAAATCTGTCCCACCAAAGGACGATTGGAATCTTCATCGCGCGAGCGCAGCAAACCGAAAAGCGTGTCGTCGACCAACAGGTAGTACAACGAAAACGAGATCAGCACCAGGGCCACACCCAGAAGCTTGCGATCTGTCGATTTGAAAAAAGATTTAAGTTTTTCGCTCATTCCACTGAACTCTTCGGCTCTAAAGTGGAATAAATTGAGATAGAAGCGAAAAACTTGATCTCAGTCTGAGCCTGAAATTCGAGAGACTCGACCTATTTTGACGAATCGATCTGAATAGGGCTGGGTTTGACGGACCTAAGTCCCTGGTTCAACCGCAGGGGTCGACCAAGGACTTTGATTGAGTCCGGATTTGACGAAAGATCAGCGTAAAATCGGACGACTTCGTCCCATAAACATGCGGTAGATGAAAAGCACCACCATCGCGCCGATCACCGACATCAAGAAGCCTGCAGGTTCGCCGGGCGCGTACATCCCAAAACTCGCCCCGATCCAAGTTCCGAGCCAAGCACCGATGATCCCCAAAATCGCCGTCAAGACGAAACCCATCGGATCGCGTCCAGGCATAAAGAAGCGAGCCACCAAGCCGACGATCAATCCGATCACAATTGTAGCTAAAACACTCATGAAGACCTCCTGCTGCAAGACTGAGCAAAGATGCGGCCACCCAACTCCACGCCCCAATCCGAGCTGAGGCTCCGCATCCACGCGATCCTTGGCAAAAAGCCCCAAGCCTGCATTGCAGCTTGAGCTCCGCCGGCAGGGCTCGGTAAGATTGTCAAAATGCAATGGTTGGAAGTATCAAGCACACAAACGGCAGAACTGCAGAAATTGGGAGAAGAACTCTCGATTCATCCGTTGGCATTGGAAGATTGCTTTCATCGCAATCAGCGCGCCAAGCTTGAAGATTACGGCAATCATCAGTTTCTGGTGTGGTTCATGATCTCGCGCGGAAAATTTTTCGAGCTTCAGTTTTTAATCTTCCCCGACAAAATTCTGTTCGTTCCGCACGAACCCCCGCCCGATGGCAAAACCTCGTGGAAAGATTTTTTCATCCTGACGGACGAGCGCATGAAAGACGTGCCAACCACCCTTTTCTATGCGCTTGATTGCGCCATCGACACCAGTTGGGACGATTTACGCGGTATCATCAGTAAGATCGAACATTTCGAGCAGCGTCTTTTCAAAGGCACGGCCGATCTGAAGGCGCTTTTGCCAATCAAAAAGAAACTTTCAGCAATCGAGCTTTACATGGGACACCTGCCGCTCCTCACGCAACAGATGCAGGGATTTTTCCAGATCAAAAAAGATCTCAGCTGGCGCTTTCGCGATTTGCGCGATCATTGCCAGCGCTTTCACGAAACCGTGATCTTCCAGCAAACCCAGATCATCAGCAGCTTCGAACTTCACTGGGCCATTGCTGCGCAAAAAACAAATCTGCAGATGAAAAAGCTCACCCTGCTTGCCAGCATCTCGGTGCCGATGACGTTCTGGGCTTCGTTTTGGGGGATGAACTTTCAGGCGCTGCCTTTCGATAATCAATATTTTTTCGCTGGCGCCATGCTGGTGATGTTTTTAACCGCCATCGGCACCTATTTCTTCCTTAAGCAACGCGGCTACTGGTCCGACGAGTAAATCGTTATTTCCAATTCGAAAGCTCGGAAAAAGGCGTCACGCAAAGACTTTTCGCTTCTTTGATATGCTCAGTTTTAATCTCGTTTGCCAAATCCAGATCCGCCAAGGTTCTTGCCACCCGCACGATCGCCATTTTTCTTCGGTGCGAAACCTGTTCTTCCAATTCCAGCATACGAATCTGAGCGGGATTCATCGTCTCCAGAATTTCGTTGATCGGCCGGCGGCTGTTGGGAAATTTTGGTGCGAATTCTTGAGCTTTTCGAATGCGCTGGTAAAGATCCATTCCTTTCACACCCAACTCGCCGATTTTTTCGGTGAAATATAAAATTTCGAACCGATCCACCAAGGGCCCCGATAGCCTTTGTCCGTAGCTGCGACAGCGCGTGCGATTGTAAACGCAGGCCATTTCCATCGGCTTGCTGGGCGTCCAGGTGCCACAAGGGCAAAGATTTGTGGTCGCCAAGATCTGCGCCTGCGCCGGGTAAATCTTAAGCTTTCCGTTTCGAAACACGCGCATCTGGCCTTCCTCGAAAGGCTCGCGCAGCGATTCTTGCACCTGCGATGGGTACTCTAGAAGCTCATCCAAAATCAGAACCCCGCCATGCGCCCGCGAAATTTCACCGGCGAAAGGCACACTGCCGCCACCGATCATCGCGATCACCGGCGTCGAGTGATGGGGCTTCACCACGGGCCGCCACTTCAGTTCCTGACCGAATTCGGCATGAATTTTCTTAAGCTCGTAAAATTGCTTTTCCGAAGGGGCACGCAAAAAACTGGGCAGACATTGGGCGACCGTGCTTTTGCCGCTGCCGGCAGGCCCCGCCATCAAAGCCGAATGCTCGCCGACGGCCAAAACTTCAATCAGGCGCGCCTGTTCGGCCGAGTAAGTTCTTTGCAAAGCCAGCGTCGGCCTTTCGGGCCTGTCTAGACCTGTCGAGGCCGAGACTTCTTCCGGCTTTAAAAGATCTTTCAGATTGCGCGCCACCTGCCGACGAAAACGCGCCGGGCTTTCGCTTTTTGCCGAACCGGTCAAAATCACCCGATGCGGGTCTTGAAATGATTTCGCCAAGTCTTCAGGTTCCAATACGTCTCCCGATAACGTCAGTTCGCCATATAAAAAATGATCCGAGCTTGGCAGTGGCGCTTTCAGCTGTTCCGACTCCCAAAGATAAGCGGCGGCAACCGCAAGCTCGAGCCCGCGCGAAGTTTTTTTAAGATGACTGGGACGAAGATTCACCAAAATCTGCTGCGCCACCGGGAACTGAAAACCAGCAGCTTTGATCGCACTTTTAATTCGCAGCGCACTTTCTTTGAGATGCTGATCCGGAAGCCCCAAAAACTGAATCCCCGGCAAACCCGGCCAAAGTGTGAGCTCTACATCGACCGGCACCAATGTCGCTTTATCTTGAATCAAAGATTGAACCTTAATCATAACGAAGACCTCCTGTTGTCTGAGAGAGGTTTGCGTTTGCAAAGCCAGGCCACGGCTGAACTGAGACAGAGTCGAGATGATGTCCGGATCCCGGATTTTGTGATCTGTGGTTTATCCAAGCCCTCAGGGAAATGACTTCCAACTGGGAGTCATTTCTTTGAGGGGCTTGGGGCTTGGAACTTGACCTCACAAAGTTCGGAACCAACTGGTTCCAAACTTTCTGAGGGGACTGCCCGCCTCAAGGAAATGGATACCGGCGGCGCCAGCAGGCAGCCCTCCATGGATGGACGGCCTTTGCTGTATCGCGGACGGCTAGTCCAAATCAGCTGTGTCGAGCTCTCCGAATTGTGATGAACTAGCTTCCCGACTCGACGTCATCCAAGTGCGACAGTGGATGATGCTCATCCACTGTCTTGACAAGGTTCTGAGTGGTGACGTTGGTGTAGATCTGGGTCGTTTGAATGCTGGAGTGACCCAAAAGCATTTGGATGCTGCGAAGATCCGCGCCACTTTCCAAAAGGGCCGTCGCGCAACCGTGACGGAATCTGTGGGGGCCGACCGGCTCTTCGAAACCCGCGCGTTCCGACCATGCGGCCAACCAGCGCCAGATATCGACGCGCGAAGGACGATGACCGCGATCGTTGACCAGCAATGTGCTGCTAGATTCTTTGATCAAAGTTTCGCGTGCGTTTCGGATGTAATCGCCAAGCTGAGCGGCCAGCTGATCGGTCAAAGGAACCAGTCTTTCTTTGTTGCCTTTGCCTAAAATTTTCAGCCAGCGCTCAGTCTCGTTGTAATCTTCTAAATTCAGTCCAATCAATTCACTGACCCGGCAGCCCAAACCAAAAAGCAACATCAAGGTCATTTGATTGCGCTTGGCCTTGGCTTCGTCTTCGACTTTGGAGGCTTGCAAAAGTTTTTCGAACTCGTCCAAGCTTAAAGCTTTTGGCAGTCCCACCTTCACCTTCGGCGGTCGCAGCTCGCGCAGTTCAGGAGCTTTCATACCGCGGCTTTCGCAGAACTTATAATAAGTGCGAAGCGATGAAATCACCCGCGCCTGCGAGCGTGGCGAAAGTTTGTGCTTTTTCATGAAGTCGTAAAAACCCGGGATCGGAGCCTGAGAGCTTTCGTTTCCTTTGTACTGAGAATAAAGCTCAAGGTCACGACGGTAGGCCATAACCGTATTCTGCGATCGTCCGCGGACGTGCTGAAGTTCATCAAAAAATTCGACCCACAAAGGAAGAAGTTCCATTGTCGAATAGGAGACAAAACTTCCGCCTCTTTGGCAAATCATTTTTTAAAAACAAAAGGGCGAGATTCACTCTCGCCCTTTCTTCAAGTTTTACTTTAAGTTTTAGTAGGTCTGAAAATTCCCGCAGCCATTAATGAATGAGTATCCAATTTGCAAACGATTGGCTGAACCATTAAGCTCCGGATAGCCGTTATTGGCGTAAATAAATGCGCTTCCGATCTGCCATTGCGCCCCTGTTGGCCCACTGAGTGTCAAAGTGCCGCCACTCAAAATTCCCATGCTCATATTCATAGTTCCATTGATTGAATACGAACCCGCGGGTACTCCGCAAGGGATGTTATTTGTGATCTGCATTGTGCCTGTCACCGAAGCTTGTCCAGAGTACCGAGTAAAAGCTCTTGTATCATTCATATCATAGATAACGCCCGAATTGTTCAGAGCCGAAATCGAAACCGTGCCCGTAAAGTAATTGGTTTCTTGAAACTGCACATTGTTGATCAGATTTCCGCCATTGACTCCGCCGTTTGCAATCAACTGTCCGTTGATACAGACGTAGCCCGCAGGGACCGCCTGACCCATCACGCAGTTTTGTACAATGGGCTGCTGCGCCTGAGTTCCGCCATCGGACTTTTTGTTACAGGCCACGAACAGAGCCATCGAGGCTGTCAGAAGTACGATTGTTTTGAATACCGATTTCATGGCTCCCTCCTTTATTCAGAATCCACGGTCATACCGGTGAACGCTTTTGCTTTGTTCAGTCCGGTGAAAGTTCCAAGCTTTCTCCATCCGCGAGCCGGTGCGGCTTCTTGGTATGGATGAGTGCTTGTCGGTGTGTAATACAAAGACTGAGTTGGAATCAAAGCCGACACGGGGTCGATCTTTCCATCCGTTTTGTAACCGCCAGAGACCAACAAGGTCCGGCAGTCATAAGGTCCCGAAGTGATGTACCAGCAAGGAATGCCTTGCGGATTTGGATAAGCTTGCGTGTTCGGAAAGTTCTTAAACCAGATGGATCCCGAAAGTTCCGAAGCACCCGCGCCGTCACCTTGATCGATCACATTATCAATCACCAGCATCACCGCTCCGTAAGAATCCGCAAAGAATCCGTGGAAAGCGGGCTTGCCAGCCCATGTGAACCAGTTGTTGTAGAAAGCATGCTTCCAGTTCGGATACACGGTGCCGCTGCTTGGGTTTTGCCCCTCGCCTGTCGAGAAAGTTCCGGTATAGTACTGGCCATTGTCGTAATAACTGATGTAAACCGTGCCGCCATATTGGTTGGTGGCCACTTCCTGCAGCTTCACGCTGATGCGAAGATCGGTCGGATTGTTCAGTGGATGAGTCGCCACATACTCGGTCAAACGAGACAGACTGACATTATCCAAAGTCGCAGTCGCACCTGCCGCGAAGTCCGCGCCGCGAGGGCCGTCGGTATCACGTGGTGTGTCCACGGTCGGTGTGGTGTTCGTGTTGGTGTTGGTCGTTGTATCAGAGCTAAACCCATCGCTCTTCTTCGCACAACCGACCCCGAGAAAGAGAGCCGCTGTCAGCAAGCTGAGAACCACTCCTTTTCTTACCATTTGGTTTTGCGATTTCATAATCCACTCCTTCAACTTTCGAGAGACTTGCTCTCACAAGCCTGTAGTACAAGGGCCGTACCAACTTTGAACCGAATCCTGCAAACGCTTGATAAGACTTCGGTCTTTAAATTCGATGTCTCACTCTGAGACCGATTTTTTGAACTGGCACATGGGATCCCCCTGCCATTTTCGTCACTGGCAAAAAGAAAAATCATTTTCATCACTTAGCTTCTTTTTCGCAAAGATTTGCGGATTTTCACTGTTGCACGGACCCCGCACTGACTAGATCTTCAACACCCCGACTGTAGGGAAGCCTTGTTGAGATCTCGCAGTTTCCATCCGATAGACATTTTATGAGTTTGCATCCAGCCACCATTGCACTCGAGATCAAGGATTATCCCTTCTTTACGTCTTTCGACGAAGCCTTGCTATTGCAAGTCTGCACGATGATCCGCGTGGTGGATTTCGAGGTCGGCCAAACCGTTCTCGAATTCGACCAGATGAACGATAAGCTCTACTTCCTGCGTGAAGGCGTGCTGGAAATTCTGGTCGATGGCGAGAAAGTCAACGAGCTCTCACGCGCCGGCGAAGTGATCGGCGAGATGAGCGTTCTCTCTGGAAAAAAAGTCAGCGCCCAGATCCGCGCACAGACGCCAGTGAAATGCTTCTGCATTTCGGCCGAAGACTTCGCTCATGTTCACCCGGGCCAAAAAGATCGCTTTCAATTTCTGCTTTACCGAATTTACGCGGGCGTTCTGACCGACCGGCTTTTGAAAACCAATGAAAAAGCCAAGCTCTACGAAATCGCCTCTCGCGAGCTGGCGACAAAAAAGCGCGAGCTTGAAATGGTGACCTCGGCGCAGATGAATTTCCTGCGGGCCGAAGCGGCGGCCGATCGCAAAAAGGTGCTTTTGCTAGAGCCGAATAAAAAGCAGCAAAACATCATCAAGACCGCCGTCGGCAGCACCGGCGTGCACCTGCTTCTGGCAAGCTCGATCGAAGAAGCGCAAACCGCTTTTGTCGAGAACCCGGACCTGATTCTATGCGACGCCAGCTCTTCGGATTTTTTGAAATGGGCGCACGATCAAAACTTTCAAGGACAAAGTGTTCTGATCGAATCGCCACAGCTGGATTTCGAAAAGCTTCTCTCTCTGGGATTCGTTCACAACGTCATGTCGCGCGCGGTGGAAGATCGCGCCGGCACCGTGAAGAGCCTGCTCACCGCTTTGACGAAAATCTTGCACAACAACTATTTCGGCATTGAAAAGTACCTGGCCTGGGGAACCGAAGTCCGCACGCGAAAACTGACCAACTCAAAAGAGCGCGAATCCGTTCGCGAAGAGGTCTTAGCGCACTTTCGCTCGCAAGGAATCCGCAGCGCCCTGCTGGACCGCGTGCAAGTCGCCATCGAAGAGATGATGATGAACGCGATTTACGACGCCCCCGTCGATATGCGGGGCCAGTCGCTTTTCAATCATCTGCCACGCACGACCGAAATTCGCTTGCACCCTAGCCAGCAGCCGGATTTGCGTTTTGGCTGCGATGGCAATGTGCTGGCTGTCTCAATTCAAGACCCCTTTGGCGCACTTCCGCGCGAAGTGATTATCAAATACCTGCAAAGCTGCTACGCCAATCTGGCGGGAACGCTGAATACCGTCGACAAGGGCGGTGCGGGCCGCGGTCTGCACCAGATCCTGGAATCCTGTGATTGGACCGTGTTTAACGTCAAACCTGGCGAGCGCACCGAGGTCATTGGTCTTTTCGATATCGAGCAAAAGAAAGATGGCGTTCCGCAGTTTCATTACTTCTTTGTCAAAGATTGAGTCGAAGATGTCGCGATCCCGATTCTGAAGCCCGTTCGATTTTGAGACGCGGCTTCAACGGGTCGACTTTGGTCAAATATATTTTGCGAAGGGTCTCAAGATCTGACGAATTCAACCGATCTGATACATATATGAGAAATTCAGTTCAAATTACAGCTCCACAAATGCTCGCAATCGGTGCTGTTATTTTATTTGCGTTGCGAGTTCTGGCTCAGTTCTAGCCTGAAGCTTTTGCGTTCCCAGGCCTTGAAGCAGGGCTTTGGGATAATAATGCTCGAGGATCACCTCGAAGCTTTTGCCTTGCTTGCCTAATGCTTTCGCTCCCCACTGACAAAGCCCCACACCATGACCGAAACCTTTTCCTGAAAACTGAAACAGGTCGCCGGATTTCTGCACTTCGAAGAACGTACTTTTCAATTGGTCAAAACCGATCGCGGCACGGAAATCATTGGCGTTGATTTTGATTTTCTCTCCGCCGCCGGCGCCGCTAAAGCTCAGCTCCATTTTCCGGATGCGCTCTTCCGAGCTTGGGCGAATCAGATTCATCCCGATCAGAATGCCGAGATCTTTTTTCAGGTACTTGCTGATTTTCTCTGACAGCATCTCGTCCGTCATTTTCAGCTGCCACATATGCGCGCTTCCGCTGGGGCACGAGCTATCCACCGCCACCCCGGTCGATACGCCATAACCCCAGATGTCTTTGGCATTCGAGGTCTTACCGCCGCAGTCTGAATGATAAAAAGCCTTCAGCGTTTTTCCATTGGGCGCCATCAGCACCAGGCCTTCGGTTTCTTTCACCGCGATTTTGGCTTTTGCCGTCAAAGGGTCGCCGTCATCTTCGGTCCCGATATGCGAAAAGACTTGATCCAAGATCGTGCTCTCGACATGAAAGGTCGCCTTGGATCGTTCGTGCATGGTGACCAGCGCGTAAGATCTGGCCGCCACCGTCTGCGCTTTCAATGTTTCCAGCGGCCATGACAGCGGCATCTCGCTGGCGATCACACCCACCAGATAACTTTCCAGCGGCAAGACGCCGACCACATCGAAATTTTTTTGCTTTTGCGGAGCTAAGAAAACCTGGTTTGGCAGACTTTTCCCGCCCTGACGAAGGGAAATCGCCTTCATCGCCAGGTAAGGAGTTTCGATCCATTCAGTGTGGGGCGCTTCGCCGAACTGGCTGCGCACAACCTTCCAGATACCGGCTTTGCGTTCGATTTGGATTTTTTGATTGCGGGGGATTGCGACTTTTTCAAAAACCGTTTGCCGGCCATGGATCTGCACGCCGATGCCTTCAAGCTCAATTTTTTCGACCGAGGTCTGCAGGCGGACGCGAATGGGTGGATTGTCGAATGCGGACGCTTTCACGGTCGCAAGGCAAGCGAAAGCTAAAATCCACAAAGTCCCTTTGAACACGCGTGCGACATCCTTGTTGCGGGCGTTGTTGAACGAGGGCCGAGCTTCAGACTCGACCCGCTGGACTTTGAGACTACTTCAGAAAGGGCTTTACGACATCCATTGGAAGCGGAAACACGATAGTACTGGACTTATCTCCAGCAATTTCTGTGAGGGTTTGCAGATATGCGAGCTGAAGCGCTGACGGCGAAGAGGCCAAAGCCATCGACGCATCCGCAAGCTTCTGGGCACGCTGCAATTCCCCTTCTGCACTGATCACTTTGGCGCGACGCTCACGCTCGGCTTCCGCTTCGCGAGCCATAGCTCTTTGCATTTCTTTTGGAAGATCGATCTGCTTCACTTCAACCATGCTGACCTTGATCCCCCAAGGCTCCGTCTGACGATCCAGCATGCCTTGAAGCGTGTGATTGATTTTATCTCGTTGAGATAAAACTTCGTCCAACTGGTACTGTCCCAAAACCGAGCGCAAAGTGGTTTGCGCAAGCTGGCTTGTGGCAAAGTAGAAATCTTCCACGCGCGTGATCGCATCTTCCGGCGAAATGACCTTGAAATAAACGACCGCGTTCACCTTCATCGAAACGTTATCACGCGTGATCACGTCTTGCGGCGGGATGTCCATGGTGATGGTACGGGTGTCGACTTTCAGAATTCGTTCGATCACCGGAATCAGAATGATCAGCCCCGGCCCCCGGATCCCGATCGAGCGACCAAAGCGCAGAATCACGCCTCGCTCCCATTCCGGTAAAATTTTAATTGCCGATCCTAAAAATAGAACCAGAAAGAATATGACCACTCCAAACGAGCCTACGAATTCAACCATTTTTCAATCCTCCTCTTTTAAGGATTTAAATTTTTTGAACCTTGTACATCAGTCCTTGGCGGGACAAAATCCGAACCTCATCGCCTTCTTTCAAAGCGTCATCGGATTCAAAATTCCAAATCTCGCCTAAAATTTCGATTTGCCCTTTTTGCGGATTATCAGCTTTCACCACGCGGGCTTTTCCTCCCAAGTGTTGTGCATCCAAACTTGTTCTGCCTTTTCGATAAGTACGAACGGCCAACGTCCCAAGCCCAATAAAGAAAGCACCCAAACAAAAAGACACAGCCAAAATCAAAGACAGCGGCAGCGAATAGCCGGTGACCGTCGGATCATAAAGAAAAATACTTCCGACCACCAAGGCGACCACACCACCCAGTCCCAAGGCCCCAAAGCTTGGCACAAACAGCTCGGCCACCAAAAAACCAATCCCCAGCAGAATCAAAGCCAGGCCACCCCACTGCACTTCCAATTTATGAAAAGCAATCAGCGACAGCACAAGCCCCATCGCTCCCACCACACCGGGTGCAATAAATCCCGGATGCGTGATCTCAAAATACAAAAGCCCCAGCGAAACCATAAACAGCAAATAAGCAAATTCGGGATCGGCGATGAAGTTTAAAATTTTGTAGCGAAGATCCTGCGGGTACTCGCTGATCTCACCGACTTTCACCGGTTGATCGCCCCTATCTTTGATTTGAGTCTTTCGATCTTCGCTTTTCTGCAGGAACTCTTTTTCATCAACGACGAAAAGATCCAATGCTTTGATCTTCACCGCCTCTTCGCCCGAGATGGCTTTCGCTTCGGTGACGATGTCACGCGCAAAATCCAGATTGCGGCCGCGCAGTTTCGCTAAGCTTTGCGACCAGCTGACGGTGTCGTTGATCATTTTCTTTCTGAGATCATCCGAAAGCGTCTGACCGCTGCCTAAGATGGGGGTTGCCGCCCCCAAATTGGTGGCCGCCACCGCGGCGCTAACGTGACAAGCTTGCAAAATCAAAGCTCCCGCACTGCCCGCATGCGCACCACCTGGGGTGATCAAGCAAAGGTAAGGATAATTTGAAGCCAAGATGCGCGAGACCATCACGCGTGTCGCCTGCAGATCTCCACCCGGAGTGTTGAGACGAAGCAAGATCGAAGAACAGTTTCGTTTCGACGCTTCGCTTTCAGCGCGCTCGAGATAATCTTTGGTCGCGGCGGAAATGGTACCATCGATGGTGATGGCCAAAGTGCAGGTCGCCGCCGCAGGGGTCATCGGGGTTGCCATCGTCGACGTCGGTGTCTGCGCTTGCAGAATCAAACCGATTGCGACAACAAAAAGTGCGAGGGCGATTTTCATTATAAAAGTCCCAGGGATTTCATCACCTGCTTGAGATCTTCCCACGCTTGCTTCTTCAGCTCCGGCTTTTTCAAAAGCTCTTCCGGCGAATGAGTGAGAAATTTATTTTCTTTCTCGACACTGAGATTTTGATAAATTTCCGGCGAGAAAGAAATCACCCGGTCCGCGGAGATGGCGGCCACTTGCAGCTCGCTTGCCGAAACCTGATTGGCGAAAAGAACCGTCACCTGCTCGGGTGAGATCTTCATCGCATCTCGCATTTTCATGAAAAGCTCCTGCGCGGCCGCACTCCAGGGCTTATCTTGGATGAACAGAAGTGTGGGCAGTTTGGGCTCTGACGTGGGCTCTTCTGTGGCTTCTGGCATAGAAACTTGCGGCCAAACGACCGTCTTCAGCCCCAAGACATTTTCCAGATACCAAAGGTAATTTTCCACCAGGATCAGTCTAGTCCCTTCAAGATTCGAGGTCTAGTTTTGCACAATATGACTCAAAGCTATACAAGACCTGCCGATAAGCTAGGCATATGGAAATCTTTCGCTTCAATATTTTGCCAATGGAAGAAATCGAACGACGCGAAGCCTTTATGGAGGCGGTGAACAACTGCCCCCATTGCGGTGAAGCGTTAGAATTTCAGGTCGAAATCTATGAGAGCGAAAACCGCCTGAAAGAGGCCGGCCACTGCCCGAGCTGCTCAGTGCATATCCGAACCGAACTGCACGGCATTCAATAACTCTTAATCTCGAGTTTCGTAAGGCACTTCTTCCATCAAAATTTGATGGATCGATCCCATGACCGTGTGATTCAAAACGCGGAACTTCGTATACGGCTTGCAAAGAACCTCTTCCTCTTTCAACTGAGGCACCGCCCCCTGCTGAACCAGCGAAAAGCTTGCGATATACCGACAAGCCGAATAGCCATCCACCCGAGTCCGAATCAAGAACTGAGCTTCACCCGGAAAACCGTTAAAGATCGAAGTGCTGCTGTAACCGGCCCAAGTGATCAGGCGACCCACCTGGTACTGCTGATTCAGCTTTGAGATCGCCAAATAATCGCCGTTAAATCCCTGCCCGCGTTTCACGAAACCGTCATAGGACTTCATTTTATCCAAAGCCGAGCTCAGGTTTTTTCCAATAATCGCAAATCGATTTCTCAGATCCAAAGCGCGGGTTCTTTCAAAATCCGAAGCCGAGCCGTCGTCCGCCTTGCGAATCGCCGCGTTCAGCGCTTTGTAACCTTCGCCGGTGTAATAAAAAAGCGAGAAGACTTCGTTGGCATTCATAAAGCAGGTTTCTTTTTTCTCCGGCCAACCGTTTCGGGCGTACCGGGCGGTCCATTCGGAAATATTGTCGATCGCATACTGGATCCCGTCCGGCAAGCTGCCATCCGCATTGCGGAAGATGTTCACGTCCAAAAGACCGTTGACCGCGACTTTATCGATAAATGTTTCGAATGGGATTTGCGTGTCGGCATCTCCGTACTCGGCCTCATAGGCTTTGGCTTCTTTCAAAGTTTCAAAGCGGCACTGCGGCCCCAGATCGGACTTCGTGCGCTTCGATTCGATGGCAAAAATCTGGTTGAGCTCTTGGCTCGATCGGCCCTGCAGATGCGACTGCGCATGCGCCATCCCGTAAAGCAAAATCAAAGTCAAAACGGACATAAAGAAAATCTGAAACTTCATCGCCTGCACCTTTTAATGAAAAGAAAGCAAAGCGATTCCCCTTACGAAATTTATGCCGACCATAAGCCAGAATAACGAAGGCTGAGCCTCGTCGAGCCGTCAATTCCCTAGACATCTAAGAAATTTTCTCCCGGGGACCGGGAGGACGCCAAGGCAGAGACGGAAGACGACAACGGAGATGGCGGCAGTGGCGGCGTGGCGGCGTGGTGGACAGCGATGATGAATGCAGTGACGGAGATGGCGGCGGCAACTGCGGAGATAGGGGCAACCTTGATGGCAGAAGCAGAGGCTGGATGCCAACCGTAATAGTGGTAGCTTGGGTGGCCACGACGAAGAAGACTGTAGTGAGACCTATCGTATCTGCATCTTACCTGAGCATTCATCACTGCCCACCAAACCCTCTCGCAAAAGCAGACAGAAGCTTAGTATCATTGCTTCCGACCTTGCCTTAACATCGCTGTGTCCGACCTTGGCCTAACACTATTCCTTCCAATCTTGGCATAACATTGCTGTGTCTGACCTTGGCCTAACATCGTTGCTTCGGACTTTTAACAAATTGCAAAATACAAAATTATTTTCAGGAATAATCAGGAATAATATATCAAATTTGCTGCCGAATTTGCTTGACGCATTTTCCGGCTCTCAAATTTCGTCGGCATTGAATTTAAATTCCAATT
>CBIHNI010000012.1:0-142864 GCA_966211455.1 uncultured Bdellovibrio sp. | reverse complement strand
TTTGATAAATTAAAAATGTCCCGTTCGCGTTCCATAGTTAGCGTTTTGCACTCATGGTTCCGTCGGTTTTTAACAGTCCCAGGAGGTACCATGGGTAAGAAATTGTATGTAGGGAACCTTCCCTATTCAATCGATGATTCAGCTCTTCAACAAGAGTTCGGAAAATTCGGCGCTGTCTCTTCAGCGAAAGTCATCACTGATCGTGAGACTGGCCGTAGCAAAGGTTTCGGCTTTGTTGAAATGGATTCAGACGATGAAGCAAACACTGCTATTGAGAAAATGAACGGATTCTCAATGGGTGGTCGCGCAATCAACGTATCTGAAGCTCGTCCACAAGCTCCACGTGAAGGTGGCGGCGGTCGTGGTGGTTTCGGTGGCGGTCGTGGCGGCGGCGGTGGCCGTGGTGGCTTCGGCGGCGGCGGACGCGGCGGCGGTGGTGGCGGACGTTACTAATTGTAACGAACGACAACACTCGATTCATAAATCATGAATTGAAAAGAAGGGCTTGGTGGAAACACCAGGCCCTTTTTCTTTTGAGGAGTCGGGTTTCTTTTGAGTGGGAGCGGCGACCCGTCTTTGGAGCTTTTCTCCGGACTGCGGGAGTGAGCCGTCCTTGGCTTTGCATCCCGGTTGTGCCAAAGGCACACCTTCGGTGTGACTCGCGCATCGTGCGCTCGGCCTAAAGGCCGCGGACTGCGTCCGCGTTTTCGCGACGATCTTGTAGGGGAGGGGGAGAAGAGTCTGTCTTGCAACCTCATCGTTCGATTCGCGCACATAGATATATTCGAAAAAACTGAATCATTTTGGTGTTTGCTATCGATTTTCTAGCTTGATTCTTCAACGCGTATCATAGCCGTGGACAATTCGAATCTCCTGTAAGCTAATAAATGCCCTATGCGATACTTTCTCTTCTTGTTGATGTCGTTTTGGTTTTCATTTTCCAGCCTGGCTGCGGATCCCGCGAAAAGTAAACTGGTGGTTTTAGGTGATTCACTCACGGAAGGTTACGGTGTTTCCAGACTGCAGGCTTATCCGGCGTTGCTGGAAAAAAAGATTCAGGCCGATGGCAAAAGCTGGAGCGTGGTGAATGCCGGAATCAGTGGGGCGACTTCGGCCAGTGGGCCTTCGCGTATGCGCTGGCAGATGAAGATGAAACCGCAGATGGTGATCGTGGCTTTGGGTGCGAATGATGGGCTTCGTGGTCTGAGCGTCGAAAGCACCGAGAAGAATCTGTCTCAGACCATCGAGATCGCGCAAAAAGAAAAAGTGAAAGTTATCTTGGCCGGGATGATGCTGCCGCCGAACTATGGCGCCAAATACACGAAGGACTTTCAAGAGATCTACAATCGCTTGGCCAAAAAATATCAATTGCAGAAGATTCCTTTTCTGTTGGATGGGGTGGCCGGAAATCCGAAGCTGAATTTGGCGGACGGCATTCATCCTAACGAAAAAGGACACGAAATCATCGCGGGCCATGTGTTTGATGCCATCAAAGGATTGTTATGAGCTTAAAGCTAGACGCTGTTCGAAAAAAATATCTGCAAGGTGATGCCGAAATCGAAGTTCTAAAAGGACTTTCAGCCGAAATCCAGAATTCGGAAGTAGTGGCCATCGTCGGGCAATCCGGAAGCGGGAAATCGACACTGTTGTCGTTGTTGGCGGGTTTGGATCGTCCCAGCTCGGGGCATATCTATATCGGCGGGCAAGAGGTCTCTCGGCTCAGTGAAGAAGAGATGACCGCTTTTCGCGGACGGAAAATCGGAATCGTCTTTCAACAGTTTCACCTGCTTCCGCATTTAACCGCGCTTGAAAACGTGATGCTCCCTTTGGAAATCTGGGATGACGAAAACCGTGTCGAGCGCGCCCAGAAAATGCTTGGGCAAATGGGCCTTTCGCATCGCTTGCATCACTTCCCCAGTCAAATGAGCGGTGGAGAATGCCAGCGTGTCGCCATTGCGCGCGCCTTGGTGGTGAAGCCAGAAATTCTTTTGGCCGATGAGCCCAGCGGAAATCTGGATACCGCCACCGGCCGCAAGGTCATGGATGTGTTTTTCGAAGTCGCACGTGCGAACAAAGTCACAACTGTGCTTGTCACCCATAGCGAAGCTTTGGCGCAAGCTTGCGATCGTCAGCTGGTGCTAGAAAACGGAATCCTGTAATGGAAACGAAAATCTGGCGCTGGGCGGCCCGCGAGATCCGCAATCAACTGAAGTTCAGTTCTTTTTTTGTTTTAAATCTCAGTATCGGCCTGATCGGCTTTCTGTGTTTGGATGCCTTTAAGACCTCGCTGAATCGAAGCTTTCAAGAAAATGCCAAAGCCAGCTTGTCCGCTGATGTGGCGATGGGCGCACGCCGTATGTTGGGTGACGAAGAAGCTCAGCAGGCCCGTGAATCTTTAGGCGAAGGCGTCACCGAAGGCCGCACCTGGGAGCTGTTTTCGATGGTGACGACCGAATCCAGTTCGCGACTGGTGCAACTGAAAGCCGTCGATGCCAGTTATCCGCTGTATGGAGAATTGAAAATCGAAACCAGCGAAGGCGTGGTCAAAGCCGATGCTCAGTCTTTAAATCAGTCTAAGATTGCATGGGCTTATCCCGAGATCTTGGCGCAGTTGGATTTGAAGTTGGGTGATGAGCTGACTTTGGGCGGAGAAAAGTTTCGGCTGGCCGGGATCGTGAAAGAAGATCCGACGCAAGGATTTCGTCTGGCCTCGATTGCTTCGAAAATTTTTGTGGGGCTCGAGCAGATTCGCTATTCGGCCTTGATCGGGCCTGGCACGACGATGTCGGATACGTTGCTGTACCGGCTGCCGAAAAATGCGGATGCCAATCAAGCCACCGATCAGCTGAAAAAGAAAGTCGTCGATCCGACCATTCAGATCGTCAGCTTTCAAGGGGCGGCGGAAGATGCGGGGCGAACTTTAAAATATCTTTCTGACTATTTGGGATTGGTGTCACTGGTAGCCTTGTTCTTGGCGGCGCTGGGATCGGCCTATCTTTTCCGAAGTTTTATGTTTTCACGCTTCTACCAGATTGCGATCTTCAATGCCTTGGGGCTCGCGAAAGCGCAAGCGCAGCGCATTTATCTGGCGCAGCTTTTGATTTTGGGTCTGGGCGCTTCGTTGATCAGTCTGTTGGGCGCGACTTTGCTTCTGCCGATTCTGACAAGCCTTTTGCAGGAGTTCACTCCGATGACTTTTGCGGTGACCTTGCCGGCGAAGACCATCGGGCTGGCTTTGGTGATGGGGGTCGTCGGCAGTCTTTTGGTGGGTTGGCCATTTCTGAAACCGACCCAGCGTTTGCAGACATCGCAATTGCTGCAGGAAAAGAATGAAGTGAAGGCGCCGGTGGTGTGGCAGGACTTTTTGTGGTTTTTGCCCGCACTGGCTTTGTACTGGTTGTTGAGCATCTGGCAGGCGAACTCGGCCGTGGTGGGATCGCAGTTTGCTGGGATCTTTTTGGGATCTTTGGTCGTACTGTGGCTTTTGGGCTGGGCTTTGTTGAAAATTTTAAAATGGGTGCGTCCGCACAGTCCTTGGTTTGTTCGTCAGGCTTTGTTGTCGCTGAGCCGTCGGCAGCTTTCAAGTCTGGCGGTCGTGGTGTCATTGGGGCTGGGAACGCTTTTGATGAACCTGCTTCCACAACTGAAAGTCAGTCTGAAGCAAGATTTGGTGGCGCCCCAGGATATGAAGCTTCCGTCCTTATTTTTGTTCGATATTCAAGACGAGCAAGTCGAGCCTTTGCGTGCGGCTTTACAAGCGAAGGGTCTGAGTCTGCAGAACCTGTCGGCCTTGGTGCGGGCTCGTATTTTAAAAGTGAACGATCAAGAGTTCGAGCGGGCGCAATCGGATTCCACTTTTCAAAGCCGCGAAGAGGAAAGCAAAATTCGTTTCCGCAATCGTGGTATCAATCTGTCGTACCGCGATCATTTGACCTCAGCCGAGACATTGCAGGACGGCCGTGATTTTTCCGGGCCTTACGATGTCAACTCGGGAAAGCCGGTCGAGCTTTCGGTCGAACAGCGTTTTGCCGAGCAAATGGAATTTAAGCTGCACGACAAATTGCTTTTCGATATTCAAGGTGTGGAGATCTTGGGCGAGATCGTGAATTTCCGAACAGTGAAATGGAATTCATTTCAGCCCAATTTCTTTATCCAGATGCAACCAGGGGTGCTGGAAGATGCGCCGAAAACTTTCCTGGCGTCGGTCGCCGCTTTGCCTAGCGATCAGGTGCTGAAACTGCAGAATGAACTTGCCAAGCAGTTTCCGAATGTCTCGATGGTCGATGTGGTGCGCTTGATTCAAAAGCTGGTCGAAATCACCGATCAGATGAGCTGGTCTTTGGAATCCATGGCCGCACTTTCGCTGTTCGCCGGGTTTATCGTGCTTTTTTCGATCGCCAATTACGAAGTTCGCAGACGCAGCTGGGATTTGAATCTGCTGAAGATCTTCGGGGCCACGAAAGGCTCACTGTTTAAGTACCTGCTATTTGAATTCGGCCTTTTGGGTTTTTTGAGCTCGCTCTTTGGGGTGCTGGTGAGCCTTGTCGTCAGTTACCTGATCTCGAGTTTAATTTTCGAAGGCACATATCAGTTTGAACTGACATGGCCTTTGATCAGCTTGGTTTGCATCACAGGTCTTTCGATGTTGATTTTGTGGGTGGTTTCTCGGCGGGTGGTTGAAGAGCGGCCGTCCGAGCTTCTGCAGCAGAAATAACTGGATCGAGCCCTGATTCCCAGATAGAACAAAGGACATGAAGCCCTCTGCCTTGGACCTTGCTGTCGAAAATTTGAAAGCTGGCAATGTTGTCGCCATGCCGACGGAAACGGTCTATGGCTTGGCCGCACGGATCGACAATGAAAAGGCGGTTCGCAAAATCTTTTCGACCAAGCAGCGTCCATTCTTTGATCCTTTGATCGTGCACGTGTCATCGAAGCAGATGGCCTACCCGCTGACGACGGATTGGAGTCCCTTGGCCGATTTCCTGGCCGAGCATTTCTGGCCGGGTCCTTTAACGATGGTTCTTCCAAAATCGGATCAAGTGGATCCTTTGATCACCTCGGGCTTAGAGTCAGTGGCTTTGCGTATGCCGAAGCACAGTCTGGCGCTGACCCTGATCGAACGCACAGGTTCGCCACTGGCGGCCCCCAGCGCCAATCGCTTCGGCCGCACCAGCCCCACGACGGCCGACCACGTCCGATCCGAGTTTCCGAACTCGGACCTTGTGGTTTTGGACGGAGGTTCCTGCGAAATCGGTTTGGAATCCACCGTGCTTTTGATCGAGCGAAGCGGGGAGATGTACCATCTTTCGATTTTACGTGCTGGCCAGATCACGCGAACCGATCTGGAAAAAACACTGCGCAGTCGAAAGTTCACATGGCAGTTCAAAGAAACGGTCGATAAAAGCAAATCTCCGGGTCATATGAAGCATCACTATATGCCGGAAATCCCGCTGGTATTGATTCGCTCGAAAAGTCTAATCGACAGCGAAATCGCCCGTGAAACCCAAGAGCGACTGAAAGAAATTCCGGATCAGGTCGAAGGCGTCGAGATCCGCAAGCCTTCGCATATCCAAAAACTGGTTGAGCTTCAGTTGCCGGAAGATCCAACACTTGCGGCCCGCAGCTTTTATTCAGAGCTTCGCCGTTTGGGTGAAGAGAAGCGGGCCGATCTGATTTATTTCCGGCAAAAAGCTTTTCATGGCGGCGAATCTTGGCAGGCGTTACTGGATCGCTTGACCAAGGCTTCCTCTTTGATTTTAGACTGAAGCCAGATGACATTTCTTCGAGTCCTCTTCAAGCTGCTGTTTTTCGTTCCGACCGTCATTGCGTATATTGCGGTTTCTTTGTTCTGGCGGATTTGGACACGGGATCTGGCCCGTCGTCGACATCATTATACGCACACGGTCTCTTTCTTTTGCGGTTTGGCTTTGAAATTCATGAATTTCCACGTCAATCCCATCAATGCGCCACCAAAAGATGAAAGTTTTCTTTTGGTCGGAAATCATTTGGGCATGTTGGATATTTTGGTTCTTTCGTCGGTGCATCCGTCGCTATTCATCACTTCTGTGGACATGCGCGAAACACCGGGCCTGGGTCTTTTGACTGACATGGGCGGCTGTCTGTATGTCGAAAGACGAAATCGCGCCAACATCTTAAGCGAGATTGGCGAAATCCGGACGGCTCTTCAACAAAAGTTCAGCGTGACCCTGTATCCAGAAGGCACCTCGACCAACGGAGAGCGCGTTCTGCCATTTAAGAAAAGCCTTCTGACTTCGGCGGCAGGGACGGGGATTCCGATTTTACCGGTGGTGGTGAATTATCGCCGCGTGAACGGCGAGCCCATGTCCCATAAATGGCGCGATCATGTGTTTTGGTACGGTGATCAAAGTTTTGGTCCGGCTTTGCTGCGAATCTTGTCTCTGCGCTCGGTCGAGGTCGATATCGAGTTCTGCCAAGAGATCGACGTGCATTCGGACGAGGAGCGACGCCAGGTCGCGGCCCATTTGTACGATGTGATTTCTTCGCGCTTCACGCCGATCCCGCAGCCATCCGAACTGGATGTCCGTCCGTAGAGCAAAATGGTTGCGGAATATTTTCCGGCCTTAAGAAAGTCTCAAAATGTGACGTAAAGAATGACATGCTTCCAAGACGCAAGCGGCGTTCGCGCCTGCTTCAACAGATCATCCTGATCAGTTTCGCCGTGGGATTTACAATCTCGATGGTGATGTCTGTCGTTCATGCCTATCAATCCTATGAGGACGGTCAAAAAGAAGTTTTGGAGCGTATCGATTTTCTAGCAAAAGCTTTGCAACCGCAGCTGGAAAGCCAGCTGTGGAGCGTGGATCAGGATTCAGTCCGTCGCACGTTGATGGCGCTGGCAAATGATCAAAGCGTATCGCGCGTGGAAGTTTTAAATTCTGAATTCCAAGTCCCGCCGGTGACCACCGATCAGGATAGCGATTGGATGATCAAAACCTATCCTCTGTATTTTGCCGAAAGCGGCAAATCTCACAGTTTGGGGGCGCTGACGATTTCACTGACCAAGAAGCAATTTCTGAACGAGTTCATTTCCGATGTCTTATGGGAAGTGGTCCAGAACTCGATCAAATTTTTCCTGACGGCGGTGACCTTGCTGTGGATTTTCAATCACAAGGTGACGGCTCCCATTCACGAAATCCAGCGCATGACCCATCAGTTCAGCGAAGAGCAGCTGAGCTCGATTTTGGGAAAGAAGTGGCAAAAAGAAATCGATCCAAAGAAATCCGAGCTTGAAGCTTTGCTGATCGATATTCATCAGCTGCAGATGAATTTCCAAAACGCTTTCCAGAAGCAAAAAGAGTCCGAGCAGGCGCGCCTGAACGCCGAGCTGCAGTTGGAAAAAGAACGTCAGAAACTGAAGTTGACCGAACGTCTGGATTCGATCGGTCAAATCACCTCGCAAGTCGTGCATGACTTCGGCAACATCGTCATGATCATCAATGGCAAGATCTATATGCTAGAAAAGTACCTGCAGGGCGATGTGCAGCTGAAGCTGACGGGCGATATTCAAAAGGCGGTGGCCCGTGCGCAAGGTCTGACGACAAAACTGTTGCGCATGACTCGGTATCAGGAAACTGAACAATCGATCTTCGATCCGTTCCAAAATCTGCATGATCTGAAAGATCTGTTGAAAACCGCTGTCGGCGGCCGCATCGATTTGAAGCTTCGCACGGATGGTCAGGCTCAGCGCATCCAGGCCAATCCGGGCAGTTTTGAAAATGCGATTATCAATCTGTGTGTGAATGCCCGAGATGCGATGCCAAACGGCGGTGAAATTTCGATCGACATTCATCGGCATCAAAAAGCTCATGACAAGTTCGTCGCGATTTCGGTCAAAGACACCGGTGCCGGAATCCCGACCGAGCTTCAGCAAAAAATCTTCGAGCCGTTTTTTACCACCAAGGCTGTCGGCAAAGGCTCGGGTTTGGGTCTGGCGCAGGTGCAAGAGTTCGTCAAAGAGACGGGCGGTTGGATGGAGCTATCGTCTTGCGATAACGGAACATGCTTTACGATGTATTTCCCGGAAAGAATCCAGCAGGAGATCCAGGCAGCCTAGTGTTTCTTGGCCGCTTCTTTTTCTTTTTTCGACATTTCCTCGAGCCCGACAAGCACGCCGATCACGTCTTGCAATTTGAGCCAAGGTTCATTGTTGGAAGGTAAATCTTCTTTCAATTCCATGGTCAGAACCGGAACCTGTCTTTCGAACCACATATAGCGACCCAAGCTTCCAGGGTAATGTCCCAGGGATTTCCATGGCAGGTAATCGTACTTGGGTGGCTTTACTTTTGGTCCATCGTAATCCAGAACTTTCAGCGGCGTGTGGATGGCGACGACGAAATCAGGTTTGAAATCTTCAAGGTGCTTCAGTGCGCACAAAGTTTCAGGTTCGCTGGCCGCAATGTTGCCCGGAAAACGGCGTGGGCTTGATTTCGCATCTTTCTTCCAGAACATGTGGGCCTTTTCGGTCCAATCAGTCGTCGGGAAGTTGCGATTGATGTCGACTTTGTTGGCGTTGGTTCTGGTTTTGCGTGCGACTCCGTCCGGATTCAAGATCGGAACGACCCGCCAATTGTTGCGTGGGGCGATTGTTTCCAGACGCTCCATCCAGAAACGGCCGACGCTTCCGGCAGGGCCTTCGTCTCCGTGAATCAAAGACAAAACCAAAATGCTGGCGGGTTTTTTTGAAGTTCCGGCGCGGTCGTAATGATAAATCGGGGTGCCGTTGACGCTTTGGCAGTTCGGCAGAATGTTCACCTTGGCGCAGGCATCGTGCAAAACCTTGGCGTCCATTTTTCCTGGAAACTTCGATAAAGATTTTTCGCAAAGATCGGCGATTTGCATCAGCTCTTGAGAAGAGGCTGCCGGTTCCGGCTTTTTGATCGCAAGAGTCGTCGAGGGAGCTGAAGAAACAGATGTCGTCGTGACCGCTGGTTCTGCCGCCACATTGGCTGGAGATGCAGGCGAGGATGAAGGTGACGTTTCACGGGATGTGACGGGCTCCGAGTGTGAAGCGCAGGCGCTTAAACAAACAGAAATCGCAATCCCGAGAAAGAGACGTCGCATGATCCTTAAGACTTCTTCTGGTCTGAAGTTTCTCGTTGGTGCTGCTCGGATTGAGCTTGCTGTTGCTGCTGTTGATGATTCAACTGGTTGTCGTGTCTGTTTGGAGGCAGGTCACGAGCTTGGCCGTCGATTTCATTCAACCCATCTTTGAAACCGCGAATCGCGCGACCGATCGATTGACCCAACTGAGGCAAACGATTTGGCCCAAAGAAAAGCAAAAGAATAAGTACTAATAGAAGTAAGTGAGTAAAACTTGGTGATCCCATATCTCTCAATACTAGCTTGAATCCCCGCGGGGGGCAAAGCAAAAGACGACCGCCCGAAGGGAAAGCTGCTACCAGGGGTTTAAACCTATTTAAACCGGTGAACGATCAAAAGCTCGACAGTTTTCGGATGCCGTTCGGCAGCTCAAATCGAATGACTTTCACGATCGGTGACGCCATCAGCCACCGAAGCGGCAATTGCAGGTGTCACTGGAAAACCGGCTGGAAAGCCCATGGACAGGATCAGCAAACCTAAAAAGTGTAACCCAAGGTCAGTTTCAACAGATCAAACTGGGGGATTTTTTGAATGGCGCTGGTGACTTTGTCCAAGTCGTCGCGATCGCTTTGGTTGGTCATGGCATCAAAGACGCTGTTATCCACCTTTTTGTTGAAGGCCGGGATGTAAATCACAAACCAATCGACCCCAAAGGTGATGCCATTTGACCACTGTGCGCGGTTTGAAAGACCCAGCTGCGGACCGATGGACTCGAACTTCCACTTTGTGGATCCGGGGGAGCCCGGAATGTGATTCAGGTACGAGTTCCCAAGTTCGGCCGAAAACTCGCTTTTGAAAATCCCCATGATCAAATTGAAGGAATTCGAACTGCCCGGATACCAACGGGCCTGCAGACCATAACGTTGATCAACGACCTGTCCAAAATCGACATCCACAACCTTCGCCGAAATGGATCGACGAGTGATTTCGGCTTCGACCGTCCAATCCGGCGAAACGATGTAACCAAGACCCACCCCGAACTTGATCGGCAGCCAGGTCGAGAGAATCGAAAGGTGAGGATTGATCGTGTATTTGGAAAGTCCACGCAAAGTCAGGGTTGAAAGATCTTTGGGGGCGTCCACCAAAGTGGGCGCCACATTTTCAGGATCGGCAGCGGCTGGCATCGTCACCGGAAGCGTGGGCGGGGCCGCTTGATTGAGAGTCGGATCGACATTTTGGGCGTGGGCTAAATAAAAGCTCATCAAGATGAGACACATCAAAATCTGTTTCACTTCGACTCCATTGCTGAAGACATGATTCAAGCATGGACGTGCGAAAATGAGAAAGAAAAAATCTGCGTCTCTCCTCGAAACGAAAGCCGCAGATTCATAGTGATTGAGTCGGTAATGTCCTAAACTAAGGAAACAGAACGTTGTGGAGGAAATAAATGCTCGAACGTGCAGAGATCAGTTTCGTCGTGTTGTGGGTCTTAAATCCGATGTTCATCTTATTGTTTCAAAACTGCTCTTGGGCACCGTCTCAACGAGCCGAAGCGGCTCGAACGGTTTCGTCAGTTTCAACAGAGGCCGATCTGGCTCCTGCCAGATGTGCCGTTGGCAAAGGCTCTGTCGTCTGCGCCGAATAAAGCAAAGACGTCTCTTCTAAAGCTTCAATCACAATCAGAGGGTTGAGATCGGTATCGAAGGTCTCGCCCTCTTGCAGAACGTAATCCTTATTATCATTTGCAAGCGTCAGCCAAACTTTTCCGCGTGAAACCCGCAGGGAGAGCGACTGATTGCTGAGCCCCAGAACTTGCCCCTTATTTAAAATTTGAAACTGAACCATGACACAACCCCCGTTGTTATGTTCATTATATCGCCTTTCCCGTCCACTCAGTACAGATGCAGAAAAAACAAATTGTAACCATAACAGTTTGATTTTGATAAACTGTTATGGAAAGGCGGTGAAGGACTGTATCTGGCGTTTAGGGCAGGACAGTTCTAAGCTGTATGGACTATGGCTAGAGAACAGTTGTTAAAAAAAGACGGGAACCCGCTTTACGTCCGCGTGGCCAATCGTCTGAAGGATTGGATTCAGGACGGAACCTATTTACCAGGCGCCAAGGTGCCTTCGGTGCGCGAGCTCAGCGACAAGCTGGATGTCAGCATCTCGACAATTTTGCAGAGCTACGACATGCTCGAAAATCAGGGCTTTATCGAAGCGAAACCGCAATCTGGGTATTACGTGAAGCTTCGCACTTTGGTGCAAGAGCCTTCGACCACAAGACCGGTGGGGGCACCACGATTCGTGCAAAGCCAAGACGCTTTCTTGGACGTGATTCGTTCATGCGGTGATCCGGATTTGGTGCCGCTGGGCGGGGCGGTGATTCATTCGGCCCTGTTGCCGGTGGAAAGCTTGCAGCGCAGTCTGACACGTGTGGCGCGTGAAAATCCAGAAGAGGTGATTCGCTACGATCGCGCCCCCGGACACTGGGGTCTTCGTCGCGAGATCGCTCGCCGCAGTCTGGATATGGGCTGCGAAGTCGATCCAAAAAATGTGATGACCACAACGGGCGCTATGGAAGCGATCAATCTGGCATTGAAGGCGGTGACCAAGGCTGGTGATACAGTCGCGGTGGAAAGCCCGACTTACTACGGCATTTTGCACTCGCTGGAAAGCATGGGTCTGAAGGTTCTCGAGCTTCCGACTTGCACCAAAACCGGTGTGGATCTGGAAGTTTTCGAAGAGAAGATTCGCAAGTTTTCGGTGAAGGCGATGATCCTGACCCCCAGTTTTCAGAATCCGTTGGGGAGCTTGATGCCTGAAGAAGACAAAGAGAAGGTCGTGCAGATCTGCTCGAAGTACGGCATCACTTTGATCGAAGACGACATCTATGCCGAGCTGAATTTCGAAGGTCAGCGCCCTTCGGCTTTGAAATCGTTCGATAAGAAAGACGAAGTCATCGTCGTGTCGTCATTCTCGAAAACATTGGCGGCCGGTTACCGCGTGGGTTGGATGATCACGCCGAAGAAGCTCAGCGAAACGATGGAGCGCCTGAAGTTTTCGTCGACGGTGGCCACCAACTCGATCGGGCAGATGGCGATTGCGGATTTGCTTCAGCACCACAATTACGACCGTCACTTGCGCAAACTGCGCCAGACCCTGGCGCAAAATGTTCACCTGACATCGCAAATCATCGCCGAAAAATTTCCGGCCGGCACGAAGGTGACGCAGCCGAAAGGTGGATGCTTGTTGTGGGTCGAATTCCCGAACAACGTGAATTCGTTGGAACTGCACCAACGCGCTTTGAAAGAGGGCATCGCGATCATTCCGGGCCCGCTGTTTTCGGCTTCGGGAAAATATCAGAACTGCATCCGCATCAATTGCGGCAACCCTTGGGACGCGCGGATCGAGAAAGCGGTTTCACGGATCGGGGAGCTGGCGAAATAGCCTTAGCGGCATGTGGGGCTGTAGGTGTAAGAGCCAATGCTATATTGTATGACTTTCTTGATCGGAACTTGAGTCGTGAAAGCATCATATTCTTTAGTGCCCGTGCTAGATAAGGTAAATGCGAACTCGTAATCGTCAAAATAAGAATACATCAATGTCTCGCTATCGCCCGAGATTTTACAGTCAGAATTGTAATAGGTAAGGGTCATTTGTGACGAAGTCATACCGGAGATCTTCGCCCGGTCCACGCTAAAGGTTCCAGCGCTAAGATCGGCATTGAGGTAATACTGATATATGACCATTTCTGTTGGGCTGGGAATCGAAATGATTCGATAGACTGGCAAGCCTGACTGGTAGATGACATCATGATAGCCTTGTGGTGTTGAAGCCTGTGTTGCTGCGTCTTTGTTTTTACCACAGGCTGTTGTAATGAAAATCAAAGTAGCAAGGACAGGAAGGATCTTCATATCTAAATTATCGGTTGTTTACATTAAAACTTGATAGTTGTGCGAAAATTTTCAGGAGATGACTTGGTAGAGTTCTGTTGAGACGATCAAGCTCAAATTAATGGGCTGTAATTAGAGCTATTTTTGGTCATGGTTTGGTAGAGCGGATTTTTTAACACTTCCGTTTATTTTTGTTGGTGTGGAGGTGACATTTTTGACAAAGATTGAAGGGCTTGTAAAATTAGATTTTCTCTAATTGGCTTCTCTGTCTCTTGAGGCGTTAGAGATCCTTTTCCGATTAGGAAAACTGAGTGAGTCACAGTGTAATCCGTTTTGAAAGATTGCGCTGATGGTAGATCTGGGCCAGAGATGTTGAGGCACATCGAATAGTCATGCCAAAATGGAATTATTGCTAATGTAAATGCAGATGCTACACCCCACGCTGTCGTTCCAATTGCCTTTTCTTGAACGCTACAGTCGAAAAAGGTGAAATTTAACATTATAGCAGACTCTTCTTCGCCTATACTTTTGAAGAATTTTAACTCTTCGATTTGCTGAAGAACGCTTCTTGCGCTAGGTCCCGTATCTATATTCTCTGGTTTAGATTCTGAAACAACTATTCTTACGGGCGTTTTAGTCCAGTTACTACTAAGCTGCTCCTCTCTCACAACAGTCAACGGCTTCATTAGAGTGCATGAGCTTAAGTAAGTTAATATAGCGATCAGAAAGATAGGAGAAAGCTTTGTTTTCATCGGTTCCTTGTTATTGATTTAAATTATCAATAGGGAGGAAAGTGACAGTCAAATAGTATGGTAAATATCCAAACGCCAGGGAGCCTATGGACCTGTCGATAGTAGACAGGAAGGGTTCGAAATCACTCAATAAACCATAATCGCTAATAGTTGTCGTGCTGGTAACTAAGCCAGGGGCAATACCTTTGTTCCACATTGCGTAGCCGATTGAACCCGCAATCAACCCAACTGCTCGTCCAAAACGGAAACCTTCCGGTGAGGTTCCCAGGCCAGTTGTGGGATACATTATCGCGCCTGTAAGTCCTCCAAAGGCTGCGCCTGTACCGGCGCCTACCGTCGAACCGAGGAAGGTTTGAGTGCCACCCGCTATGACCTTGCCGGCCCACCCTCCAGATAGGTAAGCAACCGTAATAATTCCAAGCGTGACATATATCTGATTAAACGTTCTTTTATCACTATCAGTCCAACCTAAGACTCCTTGGAAGAAATTTGTGGTATTCAGTAATGTGAAAGAAAGTGCTGGAGCCACAAAGCTCATTAATCCTCCGATGAATTGACCCAGACCAAATTGTCCAGAAGGATCCGTGTAAGAAAGGGGATTGTTATAACAATAGGCATATTTATTGACTGATGAAATGGGATTATCAAGCTGTCCCGGATGCGGATCCCGCTGCATGAAGCGACCTGTTTCTGCGTCATAATATCTTGCGCGGTAATAATACAGTCCCGTCTCTGGATCAAATTCCCGACCGGTAAAGGCATATGGCGAATTGATTGCCGAAGTTGTGATGACGTTGCCAACTCCGTTTTTTACAGCGACAATTTTTCCGAAGGCCGAGTATTCGTACTTTTGCACGATCTGACCTTGGTCATTTGTGATTTCGGTCACACTGCCAAGATGATCTTTTAGGTAATAAAAGTTTCCAGAGTTCGATGACATCCCAGCAGATACGCCTGCGGTTGCGACATGCAGGGCAAGGACGTCATCATCGGTCAGTCCCGAATGGGTGTAAGTTGCAAGCAGGGTGTTGCTTCCATCAAGCTCTGCAATAATCGAATTTCCGTTGTAGACATACCGGCGGGTTTTCGCGTTGGCGGGAGCGCTGTTGTCGAAGATTGTCTTTTCAAGTCTTCTGCCTAAGACATCGTAGTTGTAGATGACCTGCTGAATCGGCGAAGCCATCAAATTTTGATAAGACAAAGCTTCGATCAACTGGTTTTTCGAGTTGTAATTGTAGCGATAAGAAATCTTACCGGCAGTTTTCGCGGTTTTTAAAATCAGGTTTCCGTTGTTGTCGTAACTGTAAGTGTATTGCCAATCTTCAACAAGTTTGTCCTGATTTTGGTCGTAGGCATAATTTCCATTTGTGTCTGTTATTCGATTTCCCATTGGGTCATAAGTAAACTGTTCGACGGCCTGTAAAGGGACGGACATCGAAGTGAGCTGGTTGTTCGCATCATAATCCATTGCCGAAGTGCCCGAGCCATTTTGTCGGCTTGTAATGCGTTGACGCTCATCATAGCCAAGGGCCGTGAAACTTTTTGTAACGTTGTTTTGCGAGTAATAGATTGAGCTGATAGTCCCGCTAGCGTTATACGAGTAATTTGTGCGTCCAACAGGATGATTGATTTGGGCTAAGCGGTTCGCGTTGTCATAAAAGTACTGATATGAATCTCCATGTGAAGAGCTGATAGTTCCAATTCGATTCGAGTTATCGTAACCGTATACCATAGAAATCAAAGATGATTGCATTGATGTCACTTGATCGAGGTCGTTGTATGAATAAGTCAACGGAACGGTTGGGTAAGATGACATCGTTCCGATACCGGCCAAAGTCGCCTGAACGATACGATCCCGATCATCACGATCTAGCACCAATTGGGAAACCAAGTTGGACTGCGCGATGATGCTACCTTTGACATTATAAGAAATTTGAATCATGTCGTCTGGAAGTTGAACTTTTTGGACACGGTTCAGTCCGTCATAGGTATACGTTTTTATTTTGTTGTTAGGGTCCGTAACCGTCGTGACATTGCCGTTTCCATCATAGGTGAAAGAGCTACTAAACCCATCTGGAGTCGTCTTTTTAACGAGCTGACCACGAATATTGTATTCGAACGTGGTTGATTTACCAGAAGGAGCTCTGATTTCGGACAGTTGGCCAGTCGGTAGATATGAATACTCTGTGGTATCGCCTTTTGGATTCTGGACTTTTACAAGGCGATTGAAGGCATCATAGAAGTATTGTTTCGTTTGATTTGATCCACCAGATGTAACTGTTGCCGTCGAGACATTTCCAGCAAGGTCATAAGTAAATTGAGCTTCTTTTCCGTCATCAAAATAAACCCGAATGACGTTGCCTTTTGCATCGTACTGCATATGTCTTGATAGGGGTTGGCCGACTTGTGGATACACGGTTTGAGAATCAATCAAGCCGAGATTGTTGTACGTCAAAGTGGTTTTAATTCCACCTGGAACCGTTCTTGAGATTAGTTTTCCATTCGCTGGATCGTACGTGCTCGTTGTTGCTTGCCCCAATGTGTTTTTGGAAGTCAGGATATTTCCTCGAGAGTCATAAGTGAATGACTCTTCAAGACCAGAAACTTCGTCTTTGCGAGAGAGCAGATCCATCGTGATCGTATCGTAGGTCATTGATGTTTTAGATCCGTCTGCAAGCAGAATCGAGGTTGGATTGCCATAAAGGTTTCTCTCGATAATGGTAGTTTCTCCGAGGGCATTCTTGACTGTTGAGATATAGCCATTTAAATCAGGCGCCATTTCTGTCGTTTGATTTTTTGCATCGACCACACTTGATCTGACTTGATTTGCGCCAAGGCCTGGACCTGCCAGTGTACCGATTTGCCCATTTGTATAGTTGTTCGATACAGATGCGGAATCGACATCATTGATCGTGGTCACCGAATTATCGGCCGCTTTGATCGACTGCAGTCTTTTCCACTCATTGAAAGTGTAATTTGTCGCATAACCGCGCTGGTCTTGCTCTTTCAATAGAAGTCCATTTTCGTCATAATCGAATGTACGAGTGGTTCCGTCTGGGAATGAAATTTGAGACAGGAAATCGCCACTGTAAGAAAAATTTGAAACTCTGCCGGCAGGATCTCGAATCGAATTTAATTTTCCACCAGAGTAGTTGTAAATAGTTTGCTGGCCAACGGCATCTGTAATGGATAAGAGGTTTCCATCAGCGTTATAGTCGTACTGCTGGATCTTTCCGTCTTGCGAGATCCATTGAGAGATTTTGCCGCTGATATCGTAAAGAGCCTGGCTGCCATCTCGATATTTACGATTCCAAGTGCCATCAATATTTCGAATCAATAAAGATTGATCATTATTCGTTGGAGAAAATGCAAGAGAACCCGAAGTATTCGCAGTAAAATTAACGCGACGAATTTTCTGATGTCCTGAATCAACGATGATCAGGTTTTGATTTGAGTCTAGACCCACTTGCGTTGGGGCGCACAAAGAAGCCGTGATAGCGGAGCCCAGGTCGCCAATATTACCGATCACGCATTGACCACTACCTGCAACATTGCTTGCGACACCAGAATTTAGGTCGACTCGTACGACACGATTGTTTCCGGTATCTCCAACATACAGGAAGTTGTTTTGCGAGTCGACAGCAAGACCCATCGGTTTATTAAAGAACATCTGCTTTGCAGGTGCTTCATCAGCCAGTATGCCACCTTTGCCAAGTGGTAAGCCTGCCACTGTGGTAATGAAGCCATTGAGGTCGACTTTCTTGATGTAACCAGACTCGGTTGTAAAATACAGATTGCCACTGAGATCCATTGCCAATGCCAGGGGATGGAAAATCCCTGCCGAAGTGGCGACGACATTTTCTCCAATGTCCACATTCGTGCCCGTACCCACAATTGTGAAAATCGTGTTTGAGCTTCTGTTAATTTGGCGGATGCGATTATTTCCCGTATCTGCAATGATCAAGTTGCCGTTTGGATCAATAAGGATTGATCCGGGTGCGTTCATTGCAATCTGGCGTGGGCCTGTTTGAACAAGTCCAGATCGGCCGTCGCCAGTAAAGTCGCCGAACCCAATATCACCCTCGCTAGGAGCCGGGTATGGCGGATTAAACGGTTTGCAGACGGTGCCAGGTAAACAAGGCGGTGGCTGCGCTGAAGAGCAATTCAACGTCGCAACAGGTTGGGCCGTGGTGCATCCCACACCAAAATTTGCAAGGCAGATATTATTCATTGTTTCAGGGGAGGAGTTAAAAATTCCACCCAGCACATTTTCGACGTTGTCATAATTGCCGGCCAAGCGTGTGCCCGCATTTCCTGAAATGTTCCAAAGAGAGTGTTCCCTAATGTTTGAAATGTAAACGGACCCATTTGGAGCGGCAATGACACCGCCAACCCGCGCTTTCACTTTGAATGGGTAATAATAGGCGGTAAATGTCCCAGTGTAGTTTGAAGGACAAGAATAATATCCTTGGCTTCCCAATCGTCCTGAGCTTTGGGGGACGGATGCAATGTTCACAAAGGAGTTCGAGTTTGCGGACAGATCTACCTGCAAAATATCGGTGTTGGCGTTACTGTCGCTTCGGACAATGTAAGCATTTGGCCAGCGGGTGATATCTGTTGCCATTGAAAGATCGATATTCTTACCGGAGGCATCAAAGAGTGTTGTGATCGGATTTTTAAGTCCGTATGTTGAAATATCTCCGGAAGGCTCTTCTATCACGAGTCTTGAGCTTGCGGGATTTAAGATCCTTGAGGCTCCTGTATTGTGCCAACCGCGACCATAAGGAGACTTCGTTTTATTTTGAACAATAATTGCGCTGACTACGTCCGAAGGAAGAACATCGCGACCTTTTCTTTCTTGGAACTGACTTTCTTGTGAGATTCGGACGTTTGTAACTTGGCCGTTGACTCGGGTTGTGTCGGTATACTGTGTCGTCGTTAAGGTCAGATTTTTAAGACGGATTTGATATCGAGCAAGCGTCGGGTACACACCGGAGTTTAGATAGTCCCCAGTCGCAGGATCTTTCAAATCAACTGCATATCCAATTGTGGATTGATTCGGAATTCCCTTGTACTCATAGATTTTGCTGGCAGAGCCAATTTTAATATTTGGTCCTGGCAAGAGTTGTTGACCACTTGGATCGGTCCCGACAGAGGCATTTCCTGAGAGAACGGCGCTATCGCTGGTCAATGAGCTGACAAAGAACTGCGACTTAATGGACTCGGGTTGATACCAAGAGGTGGTTTTTGTATCTGTCTGACGTTTTAGATTGATGTAGTATCTTTGATAATCTGTTTCGCAAAAAGTGTTGAATGGTCCATAGCAATATGTCTGGCTTATAACCTGAATGGAATTTGCTTGCTGGCTGCCACTGTAGGTAGCGGTTACTTTTCCTGACGGAATGTCGAACCAATTTGTTACGACAGCTGTTGGGTTTGCCCAAGCGCTTTTATAAACGAATGAAGGCGTGACCGTCGTGCCAAGCGATTTGAATGATGGAAGCTGAAATCCTGTTGATAATGATCCTCTTGAGGCATCGATACCTGCAATTTTTTTGTCTGACATTTCCATGATGACGGGTTTGATTGGTACGGCGTAGACCAAGCTAAAATGGGATATTCCATAGCCAGGCTTTGTCACAATTCGATTCCCATCCTCTGACACTTTGGCTAGTCCATCGACCTCCCACTGTCCCTTTTTACTATTCATTGAAAGGATGATCATCTCCACGCCCGCTGGAAGTTCATTGTCATTCGGAAGTGTTAATTCAACCTTTTGACTAAATGATAGTCCTGATGGTTCCAAGGTAACAACAGATGTCGGAACAGCGGATTCTGGTACGGGAACAGTTGATTTATCAGCAGACACGGATGAGATATTGATATTTCCCGTTGCGCCTCCGGTTGGGAAGGAAGCGGAATTTGCAGGAATGTTGAGCGAAACACCAGGAGCATTGGGGCTGGTTACAATCGTGGTTGAGTTTGCTAAAACTGGCGTCTGGGTTCCATCAAGCATTAATGGTGCCAGGTAAATAGGACGTTCCATAACGTTCTGTTGACCAAGACCAATATTCACAGCGACATTTGTTTTTGAATATTTTCGATCGTTTGATTGGATAACGATGGTGGCGCCATCAATATAAAGCATCTGGTCCCCGGAAGGAATTCCAGTCAGAGCAAATGCTCCGTTTCCGTCAGTGTGTACTGTTTTCGTTGAGCCCACTATTCCAACGGTTGCACCCATTAATGGAACGTCATCAACGCTTTTTACAATACCTGAAATTCTTGTTTGGCTTCCATAATTGATAACTGTTGAGTCTTGCTCGCCTGTAGAAAGATCTTTTCCAGTTACTGTGACTGACATAAAAGGATCCAATTTAATTTGGAAGCTGCCGTCTGAATTTGAGTTGGTTTCGCCATTATTGAAGGTGAATAATCCGGTTACAGCTTTGATCTGGGCCCCCGGTCGGGATGCGCCGATGGCTCCATTCACGATCAAATGTTGACCATCTTCGGCCGGGACAACTGAGACAAGCTCCGCAATTAGAACTTTACTTTGAATTTGGACATTTACAGTGTAATTCGAATAATTTCCAAGAAGATCTTCCGCCAGAATTCGAATTTGCAAGGGACCTTGAGATTGGGCGACAAGCGTGAATGAAAACGATTTTTTGTCTGTGCTTAAAACTGCAGGTAGGCCATTGACTGTAACGGACTTCAATTCCTCATTTGAAGAGGCGCTGACTTGAAATCCAACAGATTGGATATTTGAATTATCCGCCGGCATTATTGACGAAAGAACCGGGCCAGCGGAATCTCGAATAACGGCAATTTTTGAGATGGCACTCGAATTTCCAGCTTCATCTTTAGATGAAACTTCAATATTATTTTCACCCTCTTGATTCAGATAAACTAAGGCTGTGAACTGCTTCGCGCCTGTCGTTAAAGTCTGCTCTCCATTGACCTTGATTTCGGTATAAGCCGGTGAAGAGTCGTCGATAGAAACTGAAAGTGGAATTTGAAACAGGGCGGTTCGAGTCTTATCTTGAATATCTAAAGCCACAACCGGTGCCCGGTTATCAAATATCACTTCAAAAGTTTCAGTGAGACTCGATTCATTGCCGGCGATATCTTTTGCGGTAACTACAAGATTGCTAATTCCCGCAGTCGCTAGACTTAAGAGTCCCGTAGCTGCAGTATCGTTGTTGATAATTGTAAGCGGTTGTCCATTTACGGCTGCCTGGCTGAGTCTTTCACTCGAAGAAACTTCCAAAGTCAGTGCATATGGTAAAGCGTTCGTGTACTTTGTTGTTCCGGAAGTGGGATTAACGAAAGTCAGATTTGGAGAAGTAGCATCTAAGACGAATTGACGAGTTAAGGATGTCTGATTTCCGGATAAATCTTTTGCGGTAATCGAAAGAGTGCGATTGCCATCCTGGCTTAAAGTAATGGATTGTGAAAACCCATTCTGCTCGGAATTCAGTGGGAGGTTGTAGACGGTAGTGTCCCCATTAAACTGAATTCGCGCTTCAGAGAGCCTTTCACTAGAAGCTCCAGTGACAACAAATGTTTTACCTGCCATGAGAGCGCCTTCGGTTGGACTTTGTAGGGTGAGAATCGGCGCAATGGTATCTCTAAGCTCAATTGATTTTGTGAGAGTGCTGCTTGTTCCTTTGTCATCTTGTACCTTTAAAGTGACCTGGTAGATTCCTGGCTGTAAGTAGGTGTGATTGGCAATGGGGGTATCGGCTGTCGCGCCATCTCCGAAATCGAAATGAAACGAAGTGATTTGGCCGTCGAGATCCTGAGATTCAGAAGCATCGAAGTGAACGCTTAATTCATTTTCGACCGTTCCAATTGTGGCAAGAAACGATGCTGACGGAGCTTGATTCTGCTGAACAGTCAGAGGTTGGATTATTGAGCCCTGACCTCCGCGATTATCAACGACTGTTAGTTTGACCGAAAATGTTCCTGGATTTGCAAAAATGTGCGTTGGGGTTGGGCCGGTGGCGACTCCGCCATCTCCAAATTCCCACTTATACTGTGAAATGAAATCTCCATCTGGATCTGAACTCGCAAGACCGGAAAAAGACACAAGTAGTGGGGCTGTTCCATTGATTGGCGTTGTCGTAAGCTGAGCAATCGGGTTCTGATTCGGCGCTTGCGTCTCGGCTTTAATTTCGAACGTTGCAGATGCCGTCCATAGACCTTTAACTTTAATCTGTAGTTGATTTACGAGATTGATCTTAACAGACGTTTGAAACTTGCCCATTGACGCTGGAATCTGAGATGAAGAGGCGATAACTCTATTATTCAAACTGACTTCAATTAGAGTTGGGCGGTCAAAAATAGCAAATGTTCGTTTTGCAACATTTTCTAGCTCGCAGGCCAGGAATTCAAAAATAGATCTTTTTGAGCAAGATTTAAGAGAGAGATCTTCTCCATTCCCATTGATAATCGTCAAAACGCCATCGGCATTATTGAGGTTGTTCGTGATTATTGTATTTAAAGTTGTGGAATTAGGAGTCGCTTGAACTTTTTGGGGACCATATACCGTGGTGGGAGCGGCGAGCGATACTGTAGCCAAAAGCAAGATGATAAATGCTGAGGTAAATGCTCTTTTCATGAAATCTCCCAACGTGCAGGCGTGCTAAATAAAAAGCAATAGACTTAACGGTAGAATTCGCGATTTCTTGAATAAAATCCTATTTTGTTCAAATTGAGATGTTTTCGTGTATTGAATTGGGACTAAATAAAAAAATTGATACAGGCCAAATGCTCTTTAAAAGTTTCTCGATCGGCTCGTACCCAAATTTCACAATTTGGAGGACGGGAGTAGCGAGCGTTTCGGGATTAGACGGAAGTATGTGTGTGATAATTATGATTCTGGTGATAATCGATAATATTTGTCTTCTCCGGTTAAGATGGGAGGAGAAAATTCTTAAGCTTTGCAAGCATGAAGAAATAAAAAACCCCGGCTTGCGGGCCGGGGTCTCCATTTTCAAATTTCCATTTTCAATTACAAATTGAACGGAAGGCTGACGGAAAGCATGATCGTGTCATGTTTCAACGAGTCGTAGACGGTGCTCTTATCGACTTCGCCGGTGCCGAGATCGACTTTCTTGAGATCGTTGATTTTGTATTCAAGATTGAGCGAAACGAAAGGCAGGATCGTCGTTCCAAGACCGAACTTCATGTAGCCGCCTTTGTATTTCGTGTTCGCGGCGCCATTCAATCCCTTCAAGACAAGTTCGTTTGAAAGGCCGTAACCCACCCAGCCGCGCAACAAGATCGGAAGATCGACTCCGACGACAGCGCCGAGAGATGCTTTTGCAAAATCACGATTGTCACCAATGTCACTGTCGACTTTGTCAGTTCCGCTGCCTGCAGTGTAATCAAGCGCGACCCATGGAAGCAAAAATTTATAACCCAAGCGCAAGCCGTAGCCGACTCCTGAGATCGAGTCTTTGTATTCGGTGCCGCCGCCAACAAACTTGTAAGCCATATCGCCCATCTCGTAGCCAAGATATGGTTCGAGCATAATTCCGGCGTGAGCAGATGATGAAATTCCAATCATCACGGCGATTGCGGCAAAAATCTTCTTCATGAGATCCTCCTTGGAGTCCTAAAGTTGCAAACATCTCTATTTTCACTGTGAATATGTAAGTTCGTCCATTATGTTTATTCGCTACAGCTGGGTGTGGCTTAACCTAAATATATGGAATTATTGATGAAAAATTCGACGCAGGACCTTTGCACAGAAGTGAAAAGTGGGATTGACTTACACATAATTTACACTGTAAGTTGTATGTATATGAAGCAGCCTCTCCCTTTAACAGAAAAAGAAAAAGCGGTTCTCGAGTTGATCGAGACACGACTGTCGCAATCTGGGGTCTCTCCCTCTTATCAAGAGATCAAAGATCACTTCGGTTTTGCCTCTTTCAACTCGGTCCAAAATTATCTGAAGCAGTTGGTAGCGAAAGGCTACATTCAGATTGCGAACAATCAAAAGCGCGCGATTCAGATTCTGAATTCGTCGCAGTCTGTTCAACAGATTGTTCAATCCAAGGTTTCGCCCTCCAAGACAGGATCTTCTCGCAGCTCGCTCCTCCAGACACCCAGTGGGCGTGAGGAGATCCTGGCTCTTCCTTTATTAGGTAAGGTCGCAGCCGGAGCGCCGATCGAAGCATTTGAACATGATGAGTTTGTTCAGGTGCCAGCTTCGATGGTTCGTAACGCTTCTAAATCTTATGCTTTAAAAGTCGCCGGGTCTTCGATGATCGAAGACGGAATTTTCGATGGCGACATTATTTTGGTTCAGAAACAGGCTTCGGCGACAAACGGTGAAATCGTGGTGGCCAGCATTGAGAATGAATCGACAGTGAAGCGCTTCTTTATGAAGAACAGTGATTCTGAAATTGATGGCCTTGAAGGCGGTAAAGTGATTGAACTTCGCCCTGCCAACTCGACGATGAAGTCGATGTGGTACCCGCCGGATCAGGTTCAGATTCAAGGCGTTGTTGTGGCGCTGATTCGCAAATTCTGAGGTCGCGGGTACACGGTACGTAGTACGCCGTACCTTTTGTCACGGAGTGTTTAGGTTTTTTTAGTGCGAGTCTTGCTCGTAGGTGGATTGGTGCGTGTTTTAGATAGCTGTGCTCGACACAGCGGTAATTACGGTAATTCCAGTGTGTCCATCCATGGAAGGCTGCACGCCGGCTAGGCGCCCCCGACCATCGTGGCCGCCGTGTCCAAATTTTAGGGACGGTTGGTTAGTGGTTTTGGTTTGGATTTGTTGGTTTGGTTTTGGTTTTTGGGTTTCTTTTTTGATTGTTCAGGATGTGTTTATGAATTGTTCCTATTTCTTCATCTCTTACCTCTGGGGCCCATCCAGCTAATCGGGCCGGTTTTGGATACATAATAATTTTGTGTTTATAAATAATTAACTAATCAGGCTTATGGTGAGCTTGATTGCGCACAGCTGCGAGTGCAGCTGAAGGGGGATCTATGTCTCAATACGAAAGAGAACGTGAAACAGAGCTGAATTTTGATGGCAATCTGGCTTTGAACTACGATTGGGACTTTGATGACAATCCAAGATCTGCTCCCGTTGCAGTTTCCTCTGTGGAAAATTCGGGGGATGATGTGGATGACTCTGACTCATCAGTCCTTTCGCTCGAAGAATTGAAAGACAAACTCTCACCTCAACTGGTGCCTCTTCATCAACTCAAGCCTCCGGCCGGGCTCGAGACGGGGATTGATGTTATCGACGACTTCTTGCTTTGGCGGGGATTCCCAAAAGGCGATCTCACCTTGTTGTCAGGCGCACCGGGCACGGGGGCCACCTCGATGTGGTTGCAAACGGCAGTTCGGGTGCAAGCCCAAAAAAAGTGGGTCGCTTGGATCAATTCGGATTGGGAACTGCTCCCAAGCTCCCTTGTTCACAAACATCTTAATTTGCAGAAGCTTTTGGTGGTGCGAAAGCCTGCCGACAACTCTCAACTTTTTTGGATTCTGCAAGAGATGATCTCAAGCTCTTTGTTTGAAATGATCGGTTGTCATCTGCCGGAAGGCGGGTTGAAGAACCATCAGCTGCACAAATTAAAGAAGCTGGCTCGTACGCACCAGGTGGCTTTGGTGTTTGTCAGTTATTCGACCAAGCCCGTTTCACAAGCCTTGTTCAGTTTGATGATCGACTGTCAAGGTGACTTCTACACCATTAAGCGCGCAGCCCATCGACCTACACCTTTTACAATTCCCGGAGGACTTGTCCATGCGGATCTTATGTCTCAACTTACAACAGACTCAAGAAGCTTCCTGCGCTGAAGTTTTCCTGAAATTCAGCCCGCGCGTGCAGTTTCGATATCCGCACTATGTGTTCATCGATATCGAATCGACAGCGGGACTGTTTGGCGGCGAACACTCACTTCTCAAAAAAGCGGTCGAATTGGCGCGGACTTTTGCTCCACAGGCGACCGGGGCCATTGCCGACACTCCACCGGTCGCGCAGGTCATGGTTCACCATCGGCCGTTTGATATCGGCAAGATCGGCGAAGACTTTAAAACGATCTCTAAATTTCCGGTGATCGCGCTTTGCGAGCTGGAAGGCTTAGAAGCTTGGAATAAGAAACGGCCCATTGAACATATCGTGAACTTCTTCAAGGTCATGGGGATGGAGTGGGTCGAAGATGTTTACCACTTTCAGGAAGCTTCTTTCCGTGAAAGATGGGGCGATGCCGGCGTTCTTTTGTGGAAGCGTCTGCATGGTCAGGATTTTCAGGTCATTTCTCCTTTGAATCCGCAAGATCCCTTGATGGGTTATGCCTACTTTGATGATCCGGTGTCTTTGATTCCGGTTCTGATGCAGAAAATGCATCCTCAGTTTCAGTATCTTTTTCTGCGATTGGAAGGCTTGGCCCGATTTGCGCAGAAGGTGGATATCACCCTGTTTTGCGAATATTCGGAAAAAAGATATCACATCCAGATCGAGCCCGTGGCGCCGAATCGGGATTTAAAACTGTTTGAAGATCTGTTTCTGCAAAAGCTGGAAAAGTTGGATCTCGAAAATCCCATTCGGGAGTTTGAGATTCAGGTGACCGACCAACCCGAAAAGGTGCAGCAACTGGATTTTTTCGAGCCCCGCGATTCCAGCGAAGATCGTTGGCGGCGTCTCATTAGTTTCGCTCAGCAAGCCGAAGTCGAGATGGGCTTTCTGCAAATCGAAGCATCTCATTTACCGGAGGCAAGTTATGCGTTCAAAACAGATTGGCCGAAGGATTTTTCACCGAAGGACCTGGTTCAGTGGTCCGATCAGGCGATTCAGGTCAAGACCGTCCACGCCAAGGGATTGGCGGAAAGTCCGCGACCGTCCCTTTTGCTAAAAGAACCCTTACCGCTTTCAAAGATCATGATGAAAACAATGAAACTTCTGACCCGGTTTCCGACTGAAAGGATTCAGTCGGCTTGGTGGAAGAAAGAGCAGGCCGCGCGAGACTACTATTTTGCAGTCTCGCGCAAGGGCCAGCTGCTTTGGGTTTATCAAGATCTGCAAACCGAATCTTATTACCTGCAAGGTTATTTCGATTGACGAGTCAGTAGAATGAAAACCCCTTAATCCGTCCACATGAGGAAACCAACCACCACCACTTCCTCAAATCTTCCAGCCCACTCGGGTCGCGAGCTTCGTGCGCGACCGCGCGAGATTCAAGGCTTTGTCGAGCTTCTGGCCCGAAGCAATTTCTCATTCCTTCAGGGTGCTTCTCACCCCGAAGAGATGGTCGAGCAAGCGGCCCATCTGCAGTACGACGGTATCGCCCTTTGTGATTTGAACGGTCTTTATGGTGTTGCCCGTGGCTTCAGTGCGATCCATTCGCCTTCGAATTTCACGGCGTCGGTTCACATCAAAGACGGCTTTCATTACATGATCGGCACCGAGCTGACATTGACCGATCAGTCGGCAGTGACGTTGGTGCCGATGACGAAGAAAGGTTATTCGCATCTGTGCGAGATTCTGACCCTGGGAAAAAGACAGGCGACCAAAGGGTTTTCGAAACTGTCTTTGCAGGATATTTCGTCTCGGCATGAAGACCTTTTGTGTTTTGCTGTTCCACCCATAGATGAGGCCAGGTTTTTGAAGCTGCAAGAAATTTTCGGCGATCGCTTGTATATTCCGGTATGGCGAGATCTGACCTGGGAGTCGCGCGAATTCTTTAAGAAGGCTTTAAAGCTCGAACATCAGTTTGGAGCGCAGCTGTTTGCAACCAATCGGCCGTTTATGCACATTCCGCAGCGAAAACCCCTGTTTGATATTTTGACCTGCACTTTGCATCACGAGACCTTGGAAAATGCCCGCAATATCTTAATTCAAAATGCGGAAAGGCATCTAAAGCCCTTAGATGAACTGAAGGAACGCTGGGCGGATCGTTTGGACCTGCTTGAAGTAACACTTAAGATTTCAGAGCGCGTGCAGTTTTCCTTAGACGAAATTCGCTATCGGTATCCGAATTCAAACCTTCCGGCCCAAATGTCGCCATCCGAGTATCTGCGGCATTTGGTCTACGATGGATTAAGGAAAAAGCATTCCGAAATTTCAAAAGAGATGGAAAAAGTGGTCGAACACGAGCTGGCAACTATCAAGCAGCTGCAATACGAAGATTATTTCCTGACTTTGTATGAAATCTGCCAGTTCGCGATCGCCAAAGGGATTTTGTACCAAGGCCGGGGATCGGCGGCGAACTCGGTGGTGTGTTATGGTCTTGGATTGACCGCGATCAATCCGGTCCAAATGAATTTGCTTTTCGAGCGATTCATCTCTGCGGAACGCCACGAGCCGCCTGACATCGATATCGATTTTGAACATTCGCGCCGCGAAGAAGTGATCCAGCATATCTACGAAAAATACGGTGAACGTCATGCAGCTATGGTCTGCACGGTGATTCGCTATCGATCACGTATGGCTTTTCGCGAATCAGCCAAAGTCTTTGGGCTGCCGCTGGTGAAAATCAATGCCTTGGTTAAACACATGGGCCGGGATGGGGTTCGTCGTTTGGAGGATCCAGATGTGCCGGCCCGTTTTGGGGTCGATGCCGAACTTTTAAAAATGATTTTGATCGGTGCCAATGGACTGAAAGGATTTCCACGACATTTGGGGATTCATAGCGGCGGATTTTTGATCACTCAGGATCCGATCACCGAAATGGTGCCGGTTGAAAAAGCGACGATGAACAGCCGCTATGTCATCCAGTGGAATAAAGATGACGTCAACGCCTTGAAGCTGATGAAGATTGATGTGCTGTCACTGGGAATGCTGACGGTCTTAAGAAAATGCTTTGAGATGCTAAAAACAAAAAAAGCAAAAGACTATGAATTGTATCGGATTCCCGCCGATCACAAGCCGACCTACGACATGATTTGCAAGGCCGATACGATCGGTGTCTTTCAGATCGAATCCAGAGCTCAGATGAACACTTTACCGCGCTTGGCCCCGGAAAACTTTTACGATCTCGTGGTGGAGGTCGCTTTGGTTCGTCCGGGGCCTTTGCAAGGTGGAATGGTTCACCCGTATCTGCAAAGGCGAAAGACGAAAACGAAATTCAAGTTGCCCCATCCAGCTTTGGAGCCGATCTTGGGTCGGACTTACGGTGTGCCGATTTTCCAAGAGCAAGTGATGAAGATGGTCGTGGCCGTTGCCGGATTTACTCCGGGTGAATCGGATGAGCTTCGTCGGATTTTGTCCAATGCTTGGCGAAAGCAAGGAACCATGGAGGGGATCCGGGACCGTATCATGAGCGGGATGAAAGCCAGTGGCCTGACCGAGCAATATGCCGAACAGCTTTACAAAACCATCGAAGGCTTTGCCAATTACGGATTTCCGGAAAGTCATGCGGCGAGCTTTGCACTTCTGACCTATGCCAGCAGTTATATCAAGTGCAAGTATCCAGATGTCTTTGCCTGTGCGCTTTTGAACAGTCAGCCGATGGGCTTTTATCCGCCGCGCGTTTTGATCAACGATGCCCAAAGACATGGCGTTCAGTTCTTACCGCTGGATATCCAAGTTTCCGATTACGAATACACCCTGGAAGAGGACGGTCGATCATTGTGGCGACACGCGGTGCGCACCGGACTGCTGTCAGTTTACGGAGTCTCAGAAAAATTCCTGCGCAAGATTCAAGAAGAGCGCGAAAAGCACGGTCTCTTTAAAGACATCACGGATTTTATTCGGCGATGTCAGTTGCCGAAAACGGTACTTTTGAAGCTGGCGACAGCGGGAGCTTTCGGAAGCTTTCAAGAAAACGCCCGACATTTATTATGGAAGATTGAATCTTTGTCATTGGATCCGGAAAGCTTTTTGTGGGGATTGTCCAAGGAAAGCTTTCCAACTTCACCGCAGGCATCAACGGATACGGAAACAGAAGACGAAGACCGGGAGGCCTCTTTGATTCCGTTTGAATCCAATTGGGAAATTATGGCGCGTGAAACGGAAGCAAAAGGCTTTTCGATCGATTATCATCCGATGCAAATCTTGCGATCCATGGTGTCCGAGCAGAATGAAAAATACCGTCAGCAAAAATTTATCCCCTTTACCGATGCCAAGCAGCTGGCGGGTCATCGCCATCGTCAAAAAGTGCGCGTGGCCGGTCTTCGCAGTGTCACGCAAAGACCGCCCACCGCAAAGGGCATGTGCTTTATCACATTGGAAGACGAGTTCGGCTTTATGAACCTGGTGATCCCACCGGACGTCTATCAGCGCGATCGCCTGGTGATTTATACTTCCGCTTTTCTTCATGTTTGCGGCACCTTGGAAAAGAATGGACCTGTCCTAAATATCAAGGTCGAAAAGCTTTATCCGTTTATGGACAAAGAGATGCGCTTTGACAACGTTAACACTGGTGTTCCGTCTTGAATCAAAATCAAGAAGGTCGTGCTAAAGTTTCCTTCACGGCCCGTGTTTCACTCTTTGCACGGTCAACCTTTACGCCCAAGTCGCCGAAGAAACAGACGAAACAGAATTTTATGTAAAGGAAATCACATGAAAATCTCGATCCTGATCTTGGGTTTGTTCTTAGGCTTAACGGTTCAGGCTGAGGGCGGGAAATGTCAATTGCATGTAACCCGCGAAGCGTGTCCGGGCCATGAAAGCGACTCTTACAAAAAGTGCAAAGGCGAAAAGTCCTGCACTGAAGAACCGACCGCCAATTCGCTGGTCGAATGTGCGAAAGCTGCCATGATCGCCTGCGAGAACGCCCGGTTCCGTATCACCAAGTCGAAATCGATTTTTGCTTCTTTCGGCGACGTCAAACTGAGAGACGGAAAAGATTTTTGCAATCCTAAAAGTTCCGAATTTAACAAGTGCGATAAGTAAATTTTGTTCGTATTTCCGAGGTTGTTATGAAAAAGTTTTCTTTGAAAATTCGATTGATCAGTGCCTTTTTAGCGGTGGCATCGTTGATTCTGATATTTGGCTTCGGGGTGAAGCTGGGATTGGGGAAAATTAAGGGTGCTTACAATATCGTGATGGGGATCTCGCAAGAAAACTTGAATGATATCGCAAAAATGAAATCCTACGTGGAAACGGCCGGTTTTTCACTAGAGCTTGCAAAAACCGTGAAAGACGAAAGTGATTTGGCAAGCGTGCAAAAAGCCATGTCTATGTTCAAAGCGGCAAGCCAAAAATTTTCCGAAACGGTAGATCTTTATAAAGAGGTTCCGACCGAAACCGAACACAAAGAGCTTTTTCGGACATTGCTGACCAAATGGGATGTTTGCTCGAATCTCACCAAGAATTTACTGGAAGATATTTTGGCTCACCGAATCCCGGCCGGCGCGATCTCGGGCAAAGTTGAAGAAGCGCAAATGGCATCGTTGGAAGTGGATTTTGCTTTCCGCGATTTGAAAGATTACGAATTTGCCCGTCTGAACGGTCTGGGTGCCGAAGCCGAGCTGATCATGAAAAGTATGAGCTACGCGATTCTATTGGCGGTGATCATCGGGTTGGTTCTGGCCATCGGATTGGGTTATTGGATTTCACGACGACTGGCGAACGAGCTGGGCAAAGTCAGCGATTCGCTTCGCCAGGGCTCGCAGGTTTTGGGGGATTCATCTCAAGAAGTGAAAACCGCCAGCGACTCTTTGTCCAATGCTTCGTCTGAAAGTGCCTCATCTTTAGAAGAAACGGTTGCCTCTTTAGAGGAAGTGTCAGCCATGGTGAAGCGCAATGCCGAGAATGCTTCCAATGTTCTAAGCCTTTCCGAGCGCAGCCGCCAAATGGCCGAGCAAGGAAACAGCGAAGTGCAGAAGCTCAAAATCGCGATGGACGAAATCTCGGTCAGCTCGAAGCACATCACCGAGATCGTGAACGTCATCGACGACATCGCCTTTCAAACAAATCTTTTGGCGTTGAACGCTGCGGTTGAAGCCGCGCGGGCCGGCGAACAAGGAAAGGGATTTTCGGTCGTGGCCGAAGCCGTTCGTGCCTTGGCGATGAAAAGCGCGGAATCCGCGAAGAACATCACGCAGCTGATTTCAGAAAGCTCAACGAAAGTGGTTCAAGGCTGCCAGCTGGTCGATCGCAACAGCGAATTGCTGAGACAGATTTTAGAGTCGATTCAGAAGGTGAATCATCTCAACCAAGAAATTGCTCATGCCAGCACTGAACAGCAAACCGGCCTAACTCAGGTCAGTGAAGCTTTGTCGCAGATCGATGGGGCTGTGCAAATCAACGCGGCCACATCCGAACAAGTGGCTTCTAGCGCAAATGTACTGAGCCACCAATCGACCGAGCTATCGGAGCTTTTGGTTTCATTGGAAAAAATCGTACACGGCAGCAAGCTGCCGTCTCACCGAATTGAAGAGCGAGCAGCCTAGTTTCGCAGACTGAAGGCGCCGGCCAGACGGTCGGCTGCTTTTTGCAAATGTTCGTTGGCAATGACCGCACTGATTTTGATTTCAGACGTGGTCACCAACATCACCGGGACTTTTTCTTCCGCCAAAGTTTTAAAGAATGTCGCGGCCACCCCCGGGTGGTTTCGCATACCGACGCCGACCACGGAAATCTTGGCCATGGCTTCCATGGTTTCAACCACCACGTTCGGGGTCAGATGCTCTTTTAAAACTTGTCGGGTTAAAGCGACGTCTTCTTTGGTCACTGAAAATGCCAATCGCTGACCGCTGCCGGTATCGCTTTGGGTGATGATATCGACCACCACGCCACGTGCGGAAAGCTTTTCAAACAATTCGCCCAAGAAGCCCGTTCCGGCCGGAATCGGATGCAAAGCAAAAACATAAGTGTTGGCATCATGGGTGACCGCGGTCACCAGAGCGTGTTCCATCATTTCTCCTTCTGGAACGATCCAAGTTCCTTGGCGGGATTCAAAAGTCGAACGCAAATGGATGCGAATTCCGTATTTGGCCGCGATCTCGACACAGCGGATGTGCAAGACCTTGCTGCCAAGGGCGGCCATTTCCATCATCTCTTCAAAAGAAACTTTCGCGAGCTCTTTCGCGCCCGGAACCAGGCGGGGATCGGCCGTGCAGACGGCGGCCACATCGGTGTAGATTTCGCATTCTTTGGCTTGAATCGCGGCCGCCAATGCCACCGCCGTCGTATCCGAGCCGCCGCGGCCCAAGGTGGTGATATTGTCTTCTTCATCCACGCCCTGGAAGCCGGCCACGATCGGGACGATTCCGTCTTGGCAAAGACGCAAAAGTTTATCGCCATCGATTTTTTGAATGCGAGCTTTCGAGTAGACTTTGTCAGTTTGAATGCCCAATTGGAATCCCAAAAGAGCCTGAACTTTGACGCCGCGTTTTTGCAAAGCGATCGCCAGCAGCGCGATCGAGACCTGTTCACCGGATGCGACCAGCATGTCGTAAGCAGGGCCGCGATATTCAGGATCGATCTTTTCCGCCATGGCCACCAATCGGTTGGTTTCACCCGACATGGCCGAAGCCACGACGATTGGCACTTCGCCACGCTTGATATCTTCGACCAAACGATCTGCGACATTTTCGATGCGCTCTAAAGAGCCAACCGAAGTGCCTCCGTATTTTTTGACGACGATTTTTTCTGCAATTTGAGATGGAGTCGTATTCATGCCGAAAAAAATCTATCCCAGCCCATCCTGCTTGGAAAGCGAGATTTACTTATGACCCTCATAAGCCCAAGCTCCGCGTGGCCGTCTCGTCGACGCACCGGCGAGAAGATCGGTGACCCAGAGTGAATGCTCCAGCGTCGATCTTAGCTGTCTGTCTTTTTTTGATGAGTGATCTCGATTGGCTCGATATCGACAACCTGTGCATCACGCTCAAGTGGCGCTTGCTCGCGGTAAGTAAAACCACCGCGCATTCCACCCATATTTCCCATACTGGGGCCCGATGGACGGCCTGCGCCGAATCCACCAAAGTAGACGCTGCCTTTCAAAAGACCTTTTTGGAACATCTTTTTCAGGTACCAGGCAAAGAGATGGCGGCTCCCGGGAAGGATGCACAGAATTCCCAAAATATCCGAAATAATCCCAGGAACAAAAAGCAAAAGTCCACCGACCACCACCAGTGCTCGATGCAAAATCTGTTTATCCGGAAGTTTACCGCTCATCAAATCGCGCTGGAAATGCAGCAAGGTTGCTTTGCCTTGCATTTTCATAATGACCACGCCCAGAACGCCGGACAGCATCACCAAGAAAACGGCATCCAAAAAGCTGTAAGCCTGGATGAATTTGTAAAACATAAAAGCTTCCGCGAAAGGAAAAATCAAAAGCAGCAGTAACATCTTTAGAACTCCAGCTCGGCAATCACGGGACAGTGATCCGATCCTTCAACTTGATCCAACACTTCGGCCGAACGCAGATTCTTTTCCAAATTTTTTGAAACGCAGATGTAATCGATTCGCCAACCGCGGTTGGTGGGTCGGGCCAGCTCGCGATAAGACCACCAGCTGTAACGATCCTTTTCACCGGGATGGTAATAGCGGAAGGTGTCGATAAATCCGAGCTCTAAGAAGCTGTCGAACCAAGCGCGCTCTTCTGGTAAGAAACCGCTTTCTTTCGACAGACGAACCGGATCGTAGATGTCGATTTCTTTGTGAGCCACGTTGTAATCGCCCACCACAATGATCGGCCTGCCAGCCTTTAATTTCGGTTTCAAATGCGCGTTCAGATCTTTCAGAAAGGCCTGTTTGAAATTGTGTCGGGTTTCACCCGATCCACCATTTGGAAAATAAATATTGTAAAGATCAAAGTAGCCATGTTCGGTGATCACAAAACGGCCTTCCGAATCGTACTCTTGCACGTCGATGCCGGTTGAAACTTTAATCGGCTCTGGTTTCACGAAAGTCGCCACACCCGAATAGCCTTTGCGTACAGCTGATGACCAGTAACTGTTCTCGTAGCCCAGTTTGCGAAGCGGTTCTTCACACTGATCGATATGCGCTTTTGTTTCTTGTAAGCATAAGATATCGGGTTTTTCATCTTGCACAAATTGAAGCAAACCCTTCTTCGAACTTGCGCGGATTCCATTGACGTTCCATGAGACCAGTTTGACTTTATCGGACATGGCCAAGTCTTGGCTTATTTCTCTTTCTATGGCAACAACATGAGAGCAGCTTTTCCAAATCGCATTGTTAACGCAAGGAGTAAATATGCCGATGATCGATCAACCCGCACCGCAGTTCGAAACACAAGCCGTTGTCGACGGAGGCGAATTCAAACGCGTCGCTCTTTCTGATTACAAAGGAAAATGGGTCGTCCTGTTTTTCTATCCTTTGGATTTTACTTTTGTTTGCCCGACCGAGATCACTCAGTTCCGCGATAAGTTGGCGGACTTCAAAGCGGCCAAAGCCGAAGTTCTGGGCTGCTCGGTGGATTCGGTTCACTCGCACAAGCGCTGGTTGAAAGATGATCTGGGCGATTTGGGTTACCCATTGTTGGCGGATCTGACCAAACGCATTTCTCGCGATTATGGTGTGTTGATGGAAGCGGCTGGCATTGCAACCCGTGGAACTTTCATTATCGATCCAGAACAAAAAATCCAGTACATGGGTATTCACAACACCAATGTGGGCCGTGATGCGGATGAAATCCTGCGCGTTTTGCAAGCTTGCCAATCAGGCGAGCTGTGCGGTGCCGGCTGGAAAAAAGGCAAAGCTCACGTCAAACCTGGAAAATAGTTTTTGAAAGAGAAATTCATTTCTCATTTGCTGACGGCTCATCCATCTCTCCAAAAAGAGAAGCTGGATGAGCTCATCTCGCCACAGCTTTTATCTCCGTTTGAAATTCGTCTGCCGCAATCGGTGCTGAAAGAAGCGCAAGATTTTGTGCATGCCTGTTTTCTTCTGCGCGAAAACAAAAGTTATCAAGCGGCTTTGTCGGACGAGATCGCACGGCGTGGGCTGAAAGATCCGGGCAACAAAGCCATCTGCATGAGCTACGATTTTCATGTCGATGCCAATGGCAGCCTGAAATTGATCGAGATCAACACCAATGCTTCGTTCTTGGCTTTGGGTTCTGAAATGTACAAGATGCGCGGCCTTTCGATGCCGGTTTCAGGTTTTCAGATGGACGATCTGAAGGCTTGCATCGAAACTGAAATGAAGCTGAACGGAAAGCCGGCGTCAGGCTTTCAGGTCGCGATCATCGACGAAGAGCCCGAGCAGCAACGGCTTTTCTCTGAATTTCTAATCTATCAATCCTATTTTCAAAAATGGGGCTGGAAGACGGTCATCGCTGATTACCGAAATGTTCCGGCTGTGGATTTCGTTTACAATCGTCTGACCGATTTCTATTTTGAGCAAGATGCTTCCAAAAAACTGCGCGAACAATTCTTGAACAAAAGTATCTGCTACTCGCCCAATCCATTCGAGTACATGCTTCTGGCGGATAAGCAGCGCATGATTGACTGGAGCAATGAGGATTTCTGGGCCAAACTGGATGGCGGCGTTCAGGCTTTCAGGCCGGCTGTGCAAAAGAATCTTCCGTTCGCCAAAGATATTCACGCAAACAGTGCGGAAGATGTTTGGTCAGAAAGAAAGAAATTTTTCTTCAAGCCGAAACGCGCTTTCGGTGCGAAGCAAAGTTATCGCGGGGCCAATATCTCGCGCCGGGCTTTTGATGAGATTCTGAATGCGGACTTTATCGCGCAAGAATTTGTTCCGGCCCCCGAACTGAAATTTCAAACCCCAGACGGGGAGCAGGCCTTCAAATACGATCTGCGCTTCTATGCTTACCAAGACCAAGTGCAAATGGTCGTCGCCCGTATTTACCAGGGGCAGGTCACAAATCTCAAAACGCCATACGGCGGATTTGCTCCGGTGATTTTTCGGTAGGTGACCCTGCGGATCGCCGTATCAAGTAAACTTCCAATCGAGCTTTAGTTTTCTTTGAAAAATGCCGTTCTAACATATGACTGAAAGAGTATTGGGGAATACGCCTTCTAGACATAAAAACCTCCTCTGTTGTAGAGAGGAGAAGTCCGTTTCAGAGAAGCGACCGCGGGGGCGCCTAGCCGGGGTCGCTTTTCCTTTTTGCAAACTAAGAATCTAAGTAGAAATGAATTTAATAAGAACCGAGATCCGGTGGTCGGACAGGCTCATTACTCGTTTGCAGGTTCGCGGTCTTGATGTTGGCTGGCTTCGTTGGAAGCGTTGAAGAACTTCTCGTTATCCCGAGAGAACTGCTCTTTGAAGTGAGTGCGGAACAAAGACTGCGCGAGATATGCTGACTTCACCGTCCAATAATTCACGTTCACGGTCAAAGCGGCGATTGCGATTTTCTGGCGTTCGTCCGTGGCGTAGCCGACAAACCAGTCAACTTTTCCTTTTGGATTGTCGCCAGTCAGAGAGCCGGTTTTGCCGCCGACGATCAGCTCGCGCAGTTTTTTATCTTTCACCAAAGTGCGGAAAGATTTGCGCGAGGTTCCTTGGCGGATGGTGGCTTCCATCAGCTCTTTCAACTTGTCGGCCCCTTGCGGAGTCATCGTGTGGGTCAAAGTGATCGGCTCAGATTTGAACAGCACTTGGCCATCCGGGCCTTTTACTTTTTCAACGATGTAAGGAACGCGCATCACACCGTCTTCCACAATCGAAGCTGCGATCATGGCACCTTGAACCGGGCTCATGCGGGTGACCTTGTTAAAGCCAGAAGCCATTTCGGTCAGGTGGAAGCTTTTCTCTTTCGGAATTTCGGTGACCCCGTGTTCGAACATCAGATCGGTTTGAAACTTGGTGTTGAAACCAAAGCGGGTCGCGTACTCTTCGAGATCTTGGGGGGCCAGTCGTTCCAGGGTCAGACGGCCAAAAACCGTGTTGATCGACCGGGCAAAGGCTTCGCGCAGGCTCATGTTGCGAGTCCAGCGGTTGACCTTGTCGGACATCACGTTCTTTTTGTACAAAGTGTGATTGCCACCGTTGAAGGCCACACGGGTGTCAGGGGTGACATCGTATTTGTCCAAAGCTGCGGTCGCCGTGACGATCTTAAAGATCGAAGCCGCCGGGAAAGACCCGCGCAAAGCCAGGTTTTCGGCGTTTTGATTGCTTTTCTGGAAGCTCGCCAATGACAGGATTCGGCCGGTTTCGGCGTCCATCATGACGATCGCGCCATAGTCCGGCTTGTAGCTTTTCAGCAGCTTTTCGGATGCTTTTTGAAGCTCGGGGTCGATCGTGTATTGGATCGAACCCTTGATCGGTCCATCATCGCCCGGAAGGGTGACTTCGGAGGCCCATTGATTGTTGATGATGCCCGGTCCGATCTGCTCGGCTAACAGGCTTCGAAATTGATTCAGTTTTTCGACACGGGCAACTTCTTTAACTTCTTCAGGTAGCTCGCGAAAGGTCCAGTAAAGACTGGTACCCGCGAATAGCACACACATCCCTGTGAAGGCGTAGACCCACTTCCGCTTCTGGAATACTCGCATCTCTCAATTATGAAGCCAGTTTCTGGGCGGTTTCAACCAGGAAGCGCAAAAGGGCCTGATAAATTCTGGGAATCATTGACTTGGCAAAGAACGCGCTTTTTATTTGCATTTTAAGCAACCCTATACGAAGACAGATTTGAAAAAAATCGCTATGAAAACAAAAGACCGCATCGTCCAGACTTCAATCGAGCTTTTCAATCGCAACGGGATCGTTGCGGTGACCACCAATCACATCGCTAAAGAGCTCAATATCAGCCCCGGAAATCTGTATTTTCACTTTGCCAACAAAGAGGAAATCATTCGTCAGATCTTCCGTCAGATGACCAAAGAGACCTATGAGCTTTGGAAGACAAAAAAAGCGGGACGATTGCAGCATCCGCTTGAGCTGATCGAGAAAAATTTTGAGCTTTTCTGGCGCTATCGATTTTTCCATCGGGAAATGTACTATCTTCGTCGCAAAGACGCTCAACTTTCGAAAATGTGGAAAGTCCATATCAACAAGGTCCTGAAGCTGATGACCTTGATGTACAAGCGTTGGCTGAAGCAGGGGTGGATGACCCCGATTTCAGCTGCGGATGAGATTCAATTCTTGGTGAACGTCATGCTGGCAACGGCTTCGACCTTTCTTCAGTTCTTTGAATCGGCCGAGCGAACCCCGGCCAAGAAGCATGTCGAGGTCGGCAAACGCTATGTTGCGCGGCTTCTTATTCACTACACCCAAGGTGAGATGCGCACCGATTTTGAGACCTTTCTTAACACAGCACGCAATGACTCGAGTGGTAGCGTAACTACAAGATAATCTTGGGTTTCGAGAACACCAACAAGGAGTCACATCATGAGTTCTGCTCTGTTCACAATGGATGGCATTCAGTTTCTATTGCGCTGGCTGCATTATTTCTTCGGCGTTATGTGGATCGGTCATCTTTATTATTTCAATTTTGTTCAGGGCGCGACCATGGCGGAAGCCGATGCCGCAACAAAATCAGGAATCCTGCGCATTCTTTTACCGAAGGCCATGTGGTGGTTCCGTTGGGGCGCGATGTGGACCATGCTGACGGGCGTTTTGATTTTGATGATCAAAGGACACCAGGCGGGCTTCGAGGTTTTCCGTAGCTCATGGGGTATTGCGATTCTGACCGGAGCCGCAATGGGTCTGACCATGTGGGCGAATGTTTGGTTTATCATCTGGCCAAATCAAAAAATCGTGATCGCATCTGCGACCCAGGTTGCGGCGGGTGGAGCGGCTCTTCCCGAGGCCGCGAAAGCGGGACCGACGGCTTTGTTGGCGTCACGCACGAACACTTTGCTTTCGATCCCGATGCTCTTCTTTATGGGCGCGGCCAGCCATTTACCGATTGCGGTGACTCCGGAATCCAATGTCGGGGCGCTTTCGGCGGTTTTGATTGTTCTGTGGCTTTTGGTTGAAGGCAACGCGGTGAAAGGAAAGCTAGGACCGATGCAAACGGTAAAAGGCGTCATCACCTGTGGCTTTATTCTGACAGCTGTTGTGTATGGGGTCATGGCCGCGATCCTCTAGTTTGATTGAAATTCAAAGTTTTTGATGGCAATTAAAGGAGCATGAAAAAAACCATGCTCCTTTTTTCTTTTGTGGCGGTGGCTTGCGCGCTGATGGCGGCGGGTTGCACGAAAAAATCCAATGAAAATTCGAAACCCGTTTCCGAAATGTCGGTTGAAGAGCTGGCTCAACGGGGGCGTTCGATTTACGTTTCGAACTGCGCTGCTTGCCACAATGTGAATCCGGCAATCGATGGTTCGATCGGACCCGCAGTGGCTGGATCTTCGCAAGCTTTGCTGGAAGCACGAATCATGCGGGCCGCTTATCCTGCCGATTACAAACCGAAACGCGAAACCAAGACGATGATCGCTCTTCCGCATTTGGAAAAAGAAATTCCAAGCCTGGCGGCTTATTTAGGACAAACGGGCGAAACGAAGTGATGCTGATGAACGCAAGCGTGAGCGGCTTTTTCACTTATCTGAAGACCACCTTCCAAGACTGTCGCCAGACTTGGAAAGAGGGTGGCTTCCGCGCCGTGATCCGCCGCTACGGCTGGAAAATCTTCGCCGTTTTTTTCGTGTATTACTTGATCCGCGATTCGATCATTTATCTGTTGATCCCCTATCTGGTCGCCCGTCATTTTATTAACTAACGACACTTCTCAAAGCACCCCACGGCTGATCCACTTCCCCCATCCGCCCACCGGACCCGGCCCGCACGTCGCGGACACTTGTGCTTCTCTCCGCCCCTGATTTCGCTCCCGCGCCCGCAAGCTTCTTGCTTCGACTGAGGCTCCTTGGGGGTATCGGTCACGGCTGCCAAAAGCCACATGGTGACCGATACCCCCACTGGGTCTTCAGCCGAAGCGAAAGTTCTCCACGTGACCGGTACCCCCGAAAGAGGGGCTTTGGTTGAAGCAAAGAGCTTTGAAGGTGAGAGAAGTTGCATGGTTGGCGGAGCTTGTGTGGCTCAGATCGGTGATATGGCGAAGGGGTTATCAAGAAGGGATGAGGTGAGTGCCAGTAAGCTGCAAAAGCTCTGGAAGTTCCGGCCCTTCACTCGTGTGGTGCGAGCGTTCAGAGACCAGATCCAGGTCCGAAACTACATCCAGCTCAACGAGAAGGAGGCGCTCGGCGAAATCCCTTACCGCAAGCAAAGACTGCGGGGGCTCTCCGCCGAAGAGTGGGAGAGGCTGTGGAGTTAGATAACCAATCCAAAGAGTCGAGTTGTAAGAACTCCCTGTCAACAGGGTGGACAGTCCGGAAATTTCCTCACTCTTTTCAAGAAAAACGGTTTTAAAACGTGTGCTTCTGATCGCTGTCGTATCGGGTCTTCGGACTTCGCGGTATGTTCGGCGGTGAAGAACGGGGGTTCTTTTATGGGGATGAAAACCGGGGTCGTGTTTTTTCTCTTTTCAGTGTCAGTTTTAGCGGCGCCTTCGAAAAAGTGTGAAACATTGGCGAAGGATCTGAAAGCCATGCAAGCAGCGCAATCGCAGCTGATGTCATCTTTTATTCGTAAGAACGATACGATGGCCGAAGTGCTCGAGCAAAATGCCGACCGCCTGGATCATAAAATGACAACGCAAAGGTCTTTGAAACGCAGTGATTTGGAAGCACTCCGTGTTTCAGCCAAAGCGTTCCGCGGTTCCGATCAGCGCGAGCAAGCCTTGGTGAATCGTTTTGAGAAGGCTTCGGCTCAGCTCCTGGACCAGGTCCGGGAGTGTCTCGAGAAGGACAAGCGTACCTACAAAAAACTGGGCCAAAGGTAATATCGTTTTTGGCCTCAGACTCCGAATAAATCTGTATGCGGAGTCTTCTAATTTCGACATTGAGTTTGTCTCTTCTGATCTCTTTTCCAACATTTGCTGCTGGCGGAGTGCCCGCTTGCGTGAAGAACAAAGAAACGCGCAGCAAGGTCGAAGTTCGCGCACCGGCCAGCCAAAAAAATCCAAAGGGTAAAAAAAGAAACCCGGCGGCCAAATATCAAAAACCCGCAAAACCTAAAAAGGAAGACAGCATCAAGTTTTCCCGTTACACGCCACTGACGTGGACCGGAAAAAAAGAAGGTGGCTGGATCGAAGTCAAAAACATGGATGGTAAAAGCTATTGGGTGCGTCGTTCGGATATCTCGTTCAGCTTAAAGTGTCTATCCGTGCAGGTGAAAAAATCGAACCTGCGAACGGGTCCTGGATCGCAATTCGAAAAGGCTTCGGTGGCCGCGCAAAAAGGCGATGCCTTTTTGGATTTGGGCGGCGAAGACGGCTGGACCAAGGTTGAGAACTCAAAAGGTGAACAGTTCTGGATCAATCTGGATCACACCTGGAGACCTTCGTCACGAATGCGCATGGTTTTCGAGCCGGATAAAGTCAGTCCTTAAAATCAAACCCCAAAATTCCCATTAACTATTTCCCCGAATTCGCTGGTCTCACTGTGAACGGACAGATGTTGTCCGTCTTATTTGTCGTTTGTGGCTGACAAAAGTCCGGTTCGATAAATGTATGTTTGCAGCATGACGCATTCAGATACCTGCAAAAGTGATGACAGGATCCTGTTTGATTCTGTCTTTGATTCGGTTAGTTTCAGAGGAGAAATTGCGACTTTTTTCGACAAAGTTAAGGAAGTTTGAAGGGATTCAGGCAGTTAAATAGGTGTAAGTTCGTGTAAGATTTTTGTTGCCAAAGAAATTCGAAGTGCTTTTAATGTACCAGTTCCAAAATGGAACCTCAAAATTTCCGGAGGGATTTCGGAAGCAAAATTTTGAGACTCGCATGGAAAGCGTATCGATCAACTGGGGCCATCTAAGGAGGGAAAGATGTCTCAAATTTCACAGTCGCTTGTGACTGAATGCCGTCAGAAACTACTTCAATCAAAAGCAGATATTTTGAATCGCGTAAAAGAAGCTCGAAGCGATCTGCACAACGACGACCGCGGTGGTGATGAAGCCGATCAAACGGTTCGCGTTTTGGCTGAAGCCGAATTTCTCACTCTTCATGAAAGACTGCGCACGCAACTGATGGAAATTGAAAGCGCCCTGGCCCGCATTGAAAACGGCAGCTTCGGAATCTGCGAAGAAACTGAAGAATACATCGAGCCAGAAAGACTTCGCGCGATTCCTTGGACTCGTTTGAGCATCGAAGGTGCTGAAATCCGCGAATCAATGACAAAGCGATACGCACGAGGCGGGTAGTTCCCGCCTTATTGATTGGATTTAATCGTCCAACCGCACAGTTTATAAAGGACGCGAGCGCCAACGTTCCCGTCCCACTCGGACTCGTCTTCCGTTCCAGACGAAACTTCATTCACATCAAAACCGACGATCTTTCTTCCGCTCTCGACAACGGCGCGGAAGAGATAGAACACTTCGCTCAGTGACAGTCCGCCGGCAACCGGCGTTCCCGTGCTTGGGCACAAAGCGGGATCCAATCCGTCGATATCGAAAGACACGTAAACTTGCTGAGGCAATTCGCTGACGATGTCTTTAGCGATTTTCGCCCAGGTCTCGCCTTCCAGCTGACGACGTTTGTTTTCCAAATCGAAGAACGTGCGGATTTTTCCGCCACTGTTTTGAATGTAATTGTATTCATCTTCGCTGAAATCGCGGATGCCGACTTGGACCAATTTTTTGGGACGTTGTTCGCTGTTCATCACGTTGTACATGATCGAAGCGTGCGATTGTTTGAAACCTTGGTACGCAACGCGAAGATCTGCGTGGGCATCAATGTGCAAAACGCCGAAATCGCCTTTGCATTTTTCCGCGACGGCACGGATTGCACCCAGTGGGCTTGAATGATCGCCACCGACCAGGCCCAGGTATTTTCCCTGATCCAAGACTGCTTTTGATTGCTGGTAAACCCAGTTGGTCATGTCATCACAAGCCTGATTCACCTCGGAAAGGATTTTCGCTTCTTTGGCCTGATCGTTTTCCAAGTTGGTTTTCATTTCGATGAGCTCTTGCGCTTTGGCTTTCATCGTTTTGTTTTTCTTTTCCAGATCGCTTGGAATCTCGCGCATGAAATAGCCGGCCTCGTAAGCTTTGCCAGTTTCCAAATCGAAGAGATCGATTTGCTCGGACGCCTGACGGATGATGCGTGGACCGTTGCTGGCGCCTTGACCATAAGATGTCGTCACTTCCCATGGCACGGGCAGAAGGATCAGTTTGGCGTCTTTTTCTTCAACAGGGATTCCGAAGATACCGAACTCGGATGAAATGGTTTGTGAGGGATCAAATTGACTCATGATTGTGTCCTTTAGCGCGAAGTGGCGCGGGTTTGGCCGAAGTCCTTGATCTTTATCACCATCTCATCGAAATTGGGACGGCAAAATGCAGGAGAACATTTCATGATTCGCATCGCTGCCGCGGTTCTTTCTCTCGTCCTGTCTTATGCGTCAATCTCGGCGCTGGCCCTGGGAAATCCAGAGGCCCCTCAGGGCGGTACATTCACCATCCATATGCAGGCCGAGCCGCCGACGATTCACCCGATTTCTGCTGTCGATCAATACGCGCAAAACATCCACACTTTCACCATGGGCACGCTGCTCACCAAGAATTGGGACAATTACGAGTGGAAGCCCTTCTTGGCCGAAAAATGGGAAATCTCGAAAGACGGAAAAGTCTTTACCTTCTGGCTTCGTAAAGGCCTGACTTTCCATGACGGTCACGAGCTGACGGCCGAAGACGTGAAGTTCTCTTTCGATGCGATCATGGATCCGAAATACAATGGAACCCATCGGCGTCCTTATCTGGATGGCATCAGTCGGGTCGAAGTCGTGGACCCTTTGCAGGTCAAGTTCTTCACGAAAGACACCTATTTCCAGAATTTCGATATCGTGGCCGGATTGATGATCATCCCGAAGCATATTTATTCGGATGTTGAAAAATCAAAGAAGATGAGCAAAGAGCTGGTTGGCTCGGGCCCTTACAAAGTTGAAAAATTCGAAAAAGGCCACCGCGTGATTCTGAAAAAATATCCGCAGTTTTTTGCCAACTCTTTGCCTGAGTTCAAAGGCGTCTATAATTTCGGAACCATCGTTTTCAAGTTTATCCGGGATGAAAAAACCTATTTGGACCAGCTGAACAAAGGCGATCTGGATTTCGCCGAGCTCAGTCCTGAGCAGTATGTGAAAAAAACTGAAGGCGGAAATTGGGGCAAGTCGGTTCTGAAGGTAAAAGCCGAAAACAAAGTCGGCAAGAATTATCGCTATATCGGCTGGAACCTTGAGCAGCCTTTGTTCAAAGACCGCGAGGTCCGCATTGCTTTGGCGCATCTGATGAACCGCGAAGAGATGATCAAGCAGTTCCGTTATGATCTATCCGCTTTGGCCACGGGCCCAACCGACATGTTTTCGGATTACGCATCTCCGGACGTGAAGCCGATTCTGTTCGATCCCAAAAAAGCTCAAGAGCTTTTGGCCAAAGAAGGCTGGAAGGATTCGGATAAAGACGGCGTGCTGGAGAAAACGATCAACGGCAAGAAAACCGATTTCCGCTTCACGCTGGTTCATTCGAACAAAGAGTACGAAAAGTACCTGATGTTCTACAAAGAGGATCTGAAAAAAGCCGGCATCGATATGGAAATCAAGTATCTGGAATGGAATGCCTTCTTGAAGCAACTGGACGACGGAAAATTCGATGCCATGTCGCTGGCGTGGACCACAAGCATCGATTTCGATCCAAAATTGCAATGGCATTCCAGCAGCGCGATCAAAGGTGGTTCGAACTTTATCCGTTACAAGGTTCCCGAAGTCGATCGTCTGATCGATCAAGGCCGCTTGGAAATGGATCGCACGAAGCGCATCAACATGTTAAGAAAAGTCTTCGAACGCATCGCCAACGATGCGCCATATGTCTTCATGTTCAACGAAAAGTACAGCCTGTACGCGGTTTCAAGCCGAGTGGGAAGACCTGGGGATACGTTCAAGTATGATCTGGGAATCGAGTACTGGTGGCTTGTCCGGCCTTAAGCCCACTCGCAAAGTCTGGAACCAGTTGGTTCCGAACTTTGTGAGGTAGGCGTCTGATGCCCTCCTCAGAAAGTTGACGACCAACTGGGAGGGATGCACGGCCCACAGATACGCGAAAAGCTACACAGCTCGAACCAGACTTTCCCAAAGCAAACCAACTCGAGCTAGCGAATTTCAAAAAGAAAAAGGCGAACCGCCGGTTCGCCTTTTTGCTTGTATCGTCTGTTTCAATCCGGTTTTACTCTGGATCTTCGAGATAAGTGTACCCCGACAAGCCTTCTTCGTAATGCTTGATCAAAAGCTTCGCTTCTTGCTTGCTGATGGTGTTCTGTTTGATACCTTCTTCCGCGGCCAGACGGATGCTGTCCACCATGTTATAGTGGCGGTACTGAACGTAGCTTAGAACTTCGGTGACTGTGTCGCCTGGGATGTAATGATCCAAGGTGTAGCCATCTTCAGTCAAAGAAACGTGAACGGCATCGGTATCACCGAAAAGATTGTGCAAGTCGCCCAGGATCTCTTGGTAAGCGCCAGTCAGGAACACGCCCAGGTAATAGTGCTGACCTGGTTTGATATCGTGAACGTGCAGGGTTTTTTTGTATTTACCGGTTTCGGTGTCGATGAATTTTTCGACTTTACCGTCCGAATCGCAAGTCAGATCGGCCAGCGTGGCTTCACGGCTTGGTTTTTCTTCCAGACGATGGATTGGCATCACCGGGAACATCTGTCCAACCGCCCATGAATCCGGGATCGATTGGAAGACCGAAAAGTTACAGAAATAAGTATCGCAAAGCTCCTGAGACATGGTGTTCAGGATGTCTTCCGCATCTTCAACTTGCTTCGCCAAGGTGATCATCTTGGTCGCGATCGCGAAATACATCGCTTCAGCCCAAGCGCGCTGCTGCAGATTCAGAACGCCGTAAGTGAACAAAGACAAAGTCTCGGTTTTGGCTTGCTGAAGATCGTTGAAGCACTCGTTGAGATTGTCTTTGTTGAGCTTTTCAAAGATGTACTGCAGATCCTGCATCAGCGGGTGATCGGTTTTGGTCGCAGGACGTGGAGGTTCCGGACGGCGCAAATCGTTGTTCCCCAGAATATTGAAAATCAAGATCGAGTGGTGAGCCACCAAAAAGCGGCCGGACTCGGTTACAATGTCTGGATGTGGAACTTTCTTTTCGTCGCACAAAGATTGAAGCGCGGAAACGATGTCGTTTGCGTACTCTTGCTCGCTGTAATTGATCGAGCTGTCAGACGAGCCGGTGCCGTCGTAATCGACGCCCAGGCCGCCACCAACGTCGATGAATTTCAGGCCGGTGGCGCCCATCGCGTACAGTTCCGTGTAGAAGCGAGCGCCTTCTTTCAAAGACGACTTCAGGCTTTGGATCACTGGGATCTGGGAGCCGATATGGAAATGCAGAAGTTCGAGGCATTCGATCATGCCTTCTTTTTTCAGAAGCTCGATACCCTCAACGATTTCCATTGAGGTCAGGCCGAATTTCGAACGGGCACCCGAAGAATCCACCCACTTTCCCGCACCTTGAGTGTTCAATTTGGCGCGGAAACCGATATGCGGCTTGGTGTTCAGCTTTTTCGCCACATCGATAATGATTTTCAGTTCTTCGTAACGGTCGACGACGATGATCGTGTGACGACCCAGTTTTTGGGACAGGATTGCAGTTTCGATGTATTCGACGTCTTTGAAACCGTTACAGATGACCAGCGCATTTTGCGTGTTCATCAAGGCCAAAACGACCAAAAGTTCCGGTTTTGATCCGCACTCAAGGCCCAGGCGACGGTGTTTGCCGTGATGGACGATCTCTTCAACCAGGTGACGCTGCTGGTTCACCTTGATGGGGTAGACGCCACAGTATTGGCCTTTGTAGTTGTGATCTTTGATGGCATTGGCAAAGCAGCCGTTGATCAGCTCAACACGGGCTTTGATGATGTCGGGGAAGCGAATCATGATCGGAACGCGAATCCCGCGATCCAACAGATCCTGGGTCAGCTCGTTCAAATCGACGGCCGGACCTTTCTCTCCGCAAGGGGTGACGCTGACGTTACCTTGGCTGTTGACTCGGAAATAACCATTGCCCCAGGTGTTGATTCCATAGAGCTCCGCACTTTGCTCGGCGGACCAGCTTTGAGCTGATGTTTTTTCTGCCACCTTCTCTGACCCCTTTTGCTCGCCCGATGACGGGACGGCATTTTGCTGAAGAGATGTTTCCATTCCTCGTTGGTAACCGATTTCTGCGTCAGATACAAAAAAAAATTAAGCGCACACGGCAAAATGTGCTGATCCTTCGTTGCCTCCTCACTCAGTCGTGCGACGTCCAAGGAGGACGCCTCCTCCTTCGCTTCGTCGGCGCCTCGGCTGAGCACATTTTTCCATGTGCGCAGACAAGTTTGATTTGGCTTAGCCTTTGACGATCAGGTTGAGAATTTTTCCAGCCTTGTAAATGACTTTGTCGATTGGCTTTCCCGCCAAAGCGGTCTGAACGTTGGCGACGGCGCGAGCCGCTTCCAAAGCCACTTCTTCGCTGGCGTTCGGTGCGATTTCGATCGTGCCGCGCATCTTACCATTGACCTGAACACCCATGGTGACGACGTCGTCTGTGCATAAAGCCGGATCAAACTCGGGCCAAGTGGTCAAAGACACCAGGCCTTGTCCGCCCAGTTTTTCCCAGATTTCTTCGGCCAGGTGCGGAGCAAAAGGCATCATCAGTTGCGCTAGGGTTTTCAATGTCCCCCAAGGCTTCACATTCAGGCGATACATTTCGTTGACCAAGATCATCATTTGACTGATCGAGGTGTTGAAACTCATGGTTTCAATGTCGGTGGTCACTTTTTTGATCGTCTTGTGCAAAAGCTTTTCGATTTCAGCCGGAGCCGCCGTGTTTTCGGCGACAACCTGACCTTTTTCGTCGTCGTAAACCAGGCGCCAGGTGCGATCCAGGAAACGGCGAACACCTTCGATGCCGGTCAGCGACCAAGGCTTGTCTTTTTCGAAAGGTCCCATGAAGCAAATATACATACGTGTGGCATCGGCACCGTATTCGGCCTGAGCCGTATCAGCCGGAACCACGTTGCCACGGGATTTGGACATTTTTTCGCCGTCAGGTCCCAGAACCAAACCTTGGTGAGCCAATTTTTTGAAAGGCTCGGCAAAAGAAGTCAGGCCGCAATCAAACAGAACCTTCTGCCAGAAGCGTGCATAGAGCAAATGCCCCACCGTGTGTTCGGCGCCGCCGACATACAAATCCACCGGCATCCAATATTTTTGCGCATCGAAAGAGAAAGCCTCTTTGTCGTTGTGTGGGTCCACGTAACGCAAGAAATACCACGACGATCCCGCCGAACCCGGCATGGTGTCGGTTTCGCGAAGACCTTTTTCGCCGGTTGGGCTGGTGTAATCGACCCAAGATTTCACTTTTGCCAGGGGAGCTTCGCCAGATTCAGAGGGCTCGTAATCGGCCACTTCGGGAAGCATGACCGGAAGTTCGTTCACCGGAAGAGCACGCATGTTTTGATCGGACATGCGAACAATTGGGAAAGGCTCGCCCCAATAACGTTGGCGCGAGAACAGCCAATCGCGCAGTTTGTATTGCACTTGGCGGGTTCCCAGCTTCTTCTCGGTCAAATGCTGAAGCATTTTTTGAACAGCTTCGGTTTTTTTCAGGCCATCCAAGAAATCTGAATTCATCAAGGTGCCTTCGCCTTCGAAAGCTTTTTCAAGCTTGTTGTCTTCGGCGTTTTCAGATTTCAGAACCTGCTTGATTGGCAAGTTGAATTTCTTAGCGAACTCAAAGTCACGCTGATCGTGACCCGGAACGGCCATGATCGCACCCGTGCCGTAATCCATCAGCACGTAATCGGCGATCCAAACCGGGATTTTTTCTTTGCTCAAAGGATTGATGGCATAAGCGCCGGAAAAAACACCGGTCTTATCTTGCGCCGCTTTGCGATCGACTTCGGATTTGCGTGAAGCTTGCAGGATGTAGCGCTCGACATCGCTGGCCTGAGATTTTGACATGATGATTTTTGCCAAAGGATGCTCGGGCGCGATCACCATAAAGGTGACGCCAAACAAAGTGTCTGGGCGGGTGGTGAAAACCCACAAATCATCGTGGCCTTCCAGCTGAAAGCGAACCTGTGCGCCTTCAGATTTTCCGATCCAGTTGCGCTGACCTTCTTTGGTGCGCTCGGGCCAATCGACCGTATCCAGGTCTTGCAGCAAGCGTTCGGCGTAATCGGTGATCTTTAGCATCCACTGTTTCATCGGCATGCGCACGACAGGATGCCCGCCCCGCTCAGACTTGCCGTCTACGACTTCTTCGTTGGCCAATACGGTTTTCAAAGCCGGACACCAGTTCACGGGAACTTCTTTTTGGTAAGCCAGGCCTTTTTCATAAAGCTTGGTAAAAATGAACTGGGTCCATTTGTAATACTTGGCATCGCAAGTCGAAATTTCGCGGGACCAATCAAAACTGAAACCGAAGCCCTGCAAGGTTTTGCGGAAGCTTTCGATCGCTTTTTGTGTGGTCACAGCAGGGTGAATGCCAGTTTGAATTGCATACTGCTCGGCTGGAAGACCGAAGGCATCGTAACCCATGGGGTGCAGAACGTTGAAACCCTTCGCACGCTTGAAGCGAGAAATAATATCCGCCGGAGTGTAAGAAGCAATGTGACCGACGTGCAGGCCGGATCCCGAAGGATAAGGAAACATGTCGAGTGCATAATATTTTGGTTTTTTCGAAGTTTGCTCAGTTTTGAATGCGTCGGACTGAGCCCATTTCTGCTGCCATTTCTGGTCGATTTCTTTGTGTGCGTATGCCATGGCTCAACCTAACAAAACCGAGCCTGGCTTCCCATACCTAACTCGTGGGGTCGAGCGATTTGGGATGAAAAACTTTAGTGAGTGCCGCGCCCGCCGGATTTTTGCAGAACATCGCCGGCTTTTTCAAGAATCGATGGCCCCGGAATTTTCTTGGTCAGCTGCTCTTTGCAAGCATTGTTTTCGCAACAGATGCGAAGACGAACAAAGTATTCGGGATCGACTTGTTCCCAATCACGTTTGGGCTTTTCACCTTTTTTGATACCACCTGAGACTTCCCAAGAACGGGTGGCGTAGACAGGAACCGTCGCCGAGCAAAAGCCCTTACCGTTATCGCAAAGAGCAGTGGCGCCGATGGCATAGTTATTCAGCGGAATGTTGGCGTTCAGCGTTTCGGCGCCGAAATTTTGAGTGGCCGAGATCGTTTCGTTTTTAAATTGCAGGTTGTATTTCACGACTTCGTCTTTAGGTCGCTTCATCTCAACTGTCAGACTGTCGGGATTCTTTGAGCATTGAAAAGAGACCAAATGTTCCGAGAATGTTTTGCCGACCAATTGACGCACCAACAGTTTGTTCCACCATTGATTGGTCGATGCTTCTGAAAGCTGTGGGTTGAGCACATCTTTCGCAACGGCAAAAGGCTCGGCCGCAAAAGCATTTGAAAATCCAAGTAGACTTAGCAGCAGTGACGCAACAACAGCTCTCATGACGGCCTCTTTTCTCTCTGAATATTATCAGGCACCCGTGCACTGATCTCAAGTCTAGAGTCTGGATCCCGAAGACCAGACCGGAAGCCAGTCTCGTTGTGAAACGACTTTCTGAAGATCGCGAAATCCAAGCGGCGAAAGTCCGGAAAAGCAGGGTCTGTCTCGATAAGCGGGTTTGTTTTAGGTATTCTTAATATATGAAGCTGGAAGTAACTAAAATCGATGCCAAAGATCGTCGTATTCTTGTTGTCGACGACGATCCCGACAGTCTGTCCATCATCGCCGAGGCCTTGCGCTGGGATGGTTATCAGGTGCAGACAGCGATTTCCGGAGCCGAAGGATTGGACTTGATCCAACGTTGGAATCCGGATTTGATTTTGCTGGATGTGAATATGCCGGGCATGAACGGGATCGAAACTTTGCGCGATCTTCGTCAGCGATCTTTGTACGTTTCCGTGATGTTCATTTCTGGAAACACCAGCACCGAACACGTGATCGAAGGCCTGGATTCGGGTGGGGACGATTACATCCCGAAACCTTTCGATCCGCTCGAGCTTTTGGCTCGGGTTCGCACTCAACTTCGTATTAAAGATTTGAACGATCAGCTTCGCAGTGCCAATGATCGCTTGAAAGAGCTGGTCGACACGGACGATCTGACGGGTCTGTATAACATGCGCTCGGTGTATCAGCGTATCGAGTCCGAGATCCAGCGGGCCCGTCGCTTCGGTCGCCAAGTTTGTATCGTCATGATGGATATGGATTACTTTAAAACGGTAAATGACGGTCACGATCACTTGTTCGGAAGCTTCGTGCTTTCCGAGGTCGGCGCCATCATCCGTCGCAGTATCCGCAACATCGATTTGGGCGCCCGGTATGGTGGGGACGAGTTCCTGATGATCTTGACGGAAACCAATACCGAAGGGGCGGCCAAGTTCTGTGAACGTCTGCGCATGTCGATCAACAATCACCTGTTCAAAAGCGGTAAGGACGAGATCCGCCTGACCTGCAGTATCGGTTTCGCGATCACACCGTCAGGGGACAATCAAACCGATGCCCGCGGCCTGGTCCGTACGGCCGATCACGCCCTTTACGAGGCCAAACGCAATGGCCGCAACTGTGTGAAATTTATCGAAATTCAAAAAATTGCAGAGAATGATCCCATTCCTTTCAAGAAAAAGGCTGTTGGCTGAGTTTGAACTTGCTCGCCTGAAAAACAGCCTTTAAAACCCATGGCTTATGTCAACAGAACTGCACCATCACGGCGAAGCCCCGCTGTCTTCAAGAGACAAGGCCACCATTCGATCCTCTTGGGTTTCATTGGTGCTGAGTCTCGTGATCATGGCGATCAAATTCGGTGCTTTTTCACTGACTCATTCGACGGCCGTTTTATCGGACGCGGTTGAAAGTATCGTCAACGTGATCGCCGCCGTCGTTGCGGTTTTCGTGATGCGGGCTGTGGCCGAACCGGCGGACATGGAGCATCCTTACGGACACGGAAAATTGGAATACTTTTCTGCCGCTTTCGAAGGCGGTTTGATTGCCTTTGCGTCTTTGGTGATCGCCAACGAAGCCATTCGATCCTTGATGCGCGGAGAAGCTTTGCACCAGTTGGATGTCGGTGCTGCCGTCATGATCGGCGCAGGTCTTTTGAATGTGGGGTTGGGTCTGCATTTGCGCGCCGTCGGTCGCAAGTACAAATCGGAAGCTTTAACCGCCAGTGGCCAGCATGTGATGTCGGATGTGTGGACCACGGCCGGCGTTGTGGTGGGGCTTGCGGTCGTGCATTTGACCGGTCTTTCGTGGATCGATCCGGTGGTGGCTTTGATCGTTGCCGCACAATTGGGATATGCGGGTTACAAAATCGTTCGCAAATCAGCGGGTGCTTTGATGGACGAAATCGAACCCGAAAGCTTGCAAGAGCTGTGTGAAGCTTTTCAAAAAACCAAACCCAGCTGGGTGGTGGACGTTCACAACATCAAGGTGATCCGCTCGGGTCATTTCCATCATATCGATGGACATTTGGTGGTCCCCGAATTTTGGGATGTGGCGAAGACCCATCAGCAGTCCGGGGATTACGAGCGCGCGATCGTAGCGGCTTATCCGTTTGATGGAGAGATTGCATTTCATATCGACCCCTGCGAGCGCAAGTACTGCAGCCACTGCACGGTCGAAAACTGCCCAATCCGAGTGCGAAAGTTCGAAGCGCCAAAAATTTTATCTGTTGAAAATCTAATCCGGGGACCAATGCCAGATGGAAAATACTGAGACGATGGAAATCACAGAGACTGCTGTCGAAGCGGCTGAATTCAAAAGACCGCAGATCAATCTGACTCGGGAATTGAAGTATCAGAACTATTACACCGAAGCGATGGACAACGAGTTCCGCGATTACTCTTTCAATGAAGAGCGTGCACCTTTGTTTCGCGGCAAGTGGCGCCAGGATGTTTTCAAGGTTTCAACCGAAACGCCGGTCGATCTTGAAATCGGAACCGGCAACGGTTCGCATTTTCAGCACCGAGCGGTGAACAACCCGGATCGCTGCTTGGTCGGCTTGGAGTTGAAATACAAACCTTTGATCCAAACCATTCGCGGCGCGCTTCGCAAAGGTGCGAAGAATGCGCGCATCTGCCGCTACCACGCGATGAATATCGATTTGATGTTCGAGCCCGGTGAACTGAACAATATCTATATCCATTTTCCGGATCCATGGACAAGCCCGCGCAAGCCGAAGAATCGCTTCGTGAATGCGCGCGTCTTGGACTGGCTTTACGAGTTTCAGCGCCCGGGATCTTTCTTGGATTTTAAAACCGACAGCCGCGAATATTATTTGTGGTCGATGGAGCAAATCCGCCAGTCGAAATATAAAATCGTTTTCGAAACGACCCATCTGCATCAGTCGGAAATGGTGAAGGAAAATTTCATCACTCAGTTTGAAAGCATCTTCTTACGCAAAGGTGTCGAGATCAATTTCGTGCGCTTGCAGAAAGTTTAGAAAATGCCTTGGATCTCTTTCACCAAAAAGCACAAACCGGCGATCCAGGTGATTCCCGGTGTGAATTTGATGAAAGCTCTGCTGCAAGCCGAAGTTCCGGTGGCTTCCAGCTGCAATGGGGACGGTGTTTGTGCCAAATGCCGCATCACTGTAACGGCTGGCGAAAAAAACCTGTCGGCCATGAACGACACCGAGACATTCTTGAAGGAAAAGTTCCAGCTCAAGACAAATCAGCGTATCAGCTGCCAGAGCTTCGTTTTGGACGACATCGAAGTCGACGCCAGCTACTGGTAAGGCGCTGCAGGCTTAATGCTTAAGCGCGTCAACCCCTGACACGTGCCTTCGGCAGATGACGTCCGCCGGCCCTTTGATTACAGTCAGGGTATGACAAATTCAGAAGCGACAAATACGAATATCGAAAAAGTTCTTATCATCGGATCCGGTCCTGCGGGACTGACAGCGGCCGTGTACTCGGCACGTGCGAATCTAAAACCTTTGATGATCGAAGGTGAAGAGGCAGGCGGTCAGCTGATGATCACCACCGACGTGGAAAATTATCCAGGCTTCGCCAAAGGCGTCAGTGGCCCCGAGCTTGTGGGCGTGATGCGCCAGCAGGCCGAAAAATTTGGAACGCGTTTTATCACTCGCAATGTGACAAAAGTGGATTTTTCTTCTCGTCCATTCAAAGTTTGGGTTGGCAAGGATCTTCACCAGGCTCAGACCATCATCATATCGACCGGGGCTTCGGCAAAGTGGTTGGGACTGGCGAGCGAAAAGAAATACATGAATCGCGGCGTTTCGGCGTGCGCGACTTGTGACGGAGCTTTCTTTAAAAATGTCGAAGTCGGCGTTATCGGCGGTGGTGACACGGCCATGGAAGAAGCGAACTTCCTGACCCGATTTGCATCGAAGGTTTACGTGATTCATCGTCGGGATTCTTTCCGGGCGTCGAAGATCATGGCCGAGCGCACTTTGAAAAATCCAAAAATTGAAGTCATCTGGAATTCCGAAGTTTCCGAAGTCCTGGGTGATGACAAATCGATGACTGGTGTTGTTCTGAAAAATCTGCAAACAGGGGTGACTCAGCAAAAGCAATTGCAGGGTCTTTTCTTGGCGATCGGCCACAAGCCGAACACGGATCTTTTCAAAGACTTTATCCATCTGCATGACAACGGCTACATCAAGACAAAGCCGGGAACGTCCTACACCAACGTCGAGGGAGTTTTTGCAGCCGGCGACGTTCAGGACCACGTATATCGTCAAGCAATCACGGCTGCGGGAACTGGTTGCATGGCAGCCATTGATGCGGAAAGATGGCTTGAGGGTCAAAACGCATAGCTATGGCAAAAAAGAAAATCAATGCTTCAGATCTGATCGCTAAAATCGAAAAGCTGGCCAAATCAAGAATGGCCAGCGGCGAAGTCGTCGAGCTTCAAAATTTCCGCGATCTGAAAAAGAAGGTCGAAGCCAAGGTCATCCTGGTCATTGAAGACGATGAAACCATGCGTGCGGCTTTGAAAAAGATTTTCGAAATGGACGGTTTTGTCGTCCGCCTGGCCGCCGATGGCACCGAGTTGTCGGTCGCGCTGGAGGACATCTCTCCAGATTTGATTCTGTTGGATATCGGCCTGCCTTGGTTGAACGGTTTCGAGCTCGCCCAAATGCTGAAAGAGCATAAAGATCTGAAGAAAATCCCGTTGATCTTCGTCTCTGGAAAAACCAGCGAAGAAGACATCAAGAAAGCTTTTGAAATCGGTGCGAATGATTTTATCAAGAAGCCATTCGAGATCGAAAAGCTGAAGAAAACTGTGAACACCTTGTTGAAGATTTCCGAGCAGGGGTCTTAGGCTTTCTTTCTCTTTCTCTTTCTCTTTCTCGAGCTGTGTGGTGTTTCGCGTATCATGTGGGCCGTGCGTCCGTGCAATCGGGCCGCGGCTGGCCCGAACCCGCTATGGACGGCCGTCCGGGCCGTCCATTCCAATGTTCTGGGGAAAATTCATTCGTCGATTTTTGTTGCGCTGATGCCCTCAGAGAAATGACTTCCAACTGGGAGTCATTTCTCTGAGGGGGTTCAGACACCTGCCTCACAAAGTTCGGAACCAACTGGTTCCAGACTTTGTGAGGGGACTTAAAGACCCACTTCAAAGCATTGAGTACCCGTGGCTGTGTGGATGAACGCATTTTTGCTAAATTTCACTCTCAGGCACCGTCTTAGAAAAAGAAAGCCCTCAAATCTACTTCGCACCGCTGTGACGAGTAATCCCAAGCCCTAATCCGCGATCATCATCCCAGAAACACATTTTGTGTCCACGCCGTAATTATAAAATGGCACGGATCCAACCCGCGTCAGCACGGTGCCGTTCGAGGTTCCAAGCAGTGCGGGGTTGTAGGTGAATTTTTCGATGGCGTAATTCACTACGGTGGTTGCGGTTGAGATTGCGGTTGCGACGTACAAAGTATTGGTTGTCGAATCCAAAGTCATCGCCGAGATATTGAAGAGCGTATAAGGGAAAGTTCCCGTGCTGATATCGTAAATGACATTGGCGGTACCGAATGTGCCGGTCGAATCGTTGTAATCGTAGGCGACGATCATGTTCGTATTGGCGGTCGTGGCGCTATTGCCCCAGGCGACAATCAGTTTTGAATTTGTGCTATCGTAAACCGCTGCCAAAGGCCATGCGACGCCGGCCGCGGGGGCGGCCTGTGCGGCGATACACTGTGTGGCCGAGCTTGCGCCGATAGCGGGCAGGCTGATCAAGCGATTGGCAGCAGCCAGCGCGTGACCCGCGATGATGCGATTGCTGGGCGTGTGCAATGCAAATGAGTATGTCGTGTTCGTGTTTCCGCAGGTTGCACCCAGCGCATTGGTCACGTAGGTCGCAGACGAAGATGGACCCGTCAGACGAATGCCGGAAGAGCTGATCTTGTCGATGGCGCCACTGCGAATGGTAAAGAAGCCACCGTCATTTGTTTTACCCATAAACCGGGGAATCGCCGAAAATATCGTGGCGGGCCCTGGCGTTAAACCAAAATTGGAACGTGATCCGCCATTTTTGGGAACGACTTCGATACGGCCTGAAGCTCCGTTTCCGACAATCACGGCCAAGCGTGTGGAATCCAAATCGACAACTCCAACCGGTGTATCTCCAGAAGAAGCAGGGGATGCGTTGTAATCGGCCACGATCGAATCACGTTGACCGGTTTCAAGATTGACCCGGATGACAAGGTTGGATGCTGACGTCGCCGTGAAAGTCGTGACCCCAGTTCCGGCTTGGCAAACCCCGCTGGAAATATAAAGATAGCGAGACGCCACTTGAGACGAAGCGCTTTCCTCGTCCACTTTCTTTGGCTGACAGCCCAGAAGTAGCGACAGAGCTGAGATTGTGACAAACGAAAGCTTTGTTTTGTCGGCCGTCATCATTGTGAAGTCTCCCGGACATCAATTTGCGAACTTATAAAGATTGTCGGTTCGCACAGTGTTTAACTTAACGGAATATAAATTCAAATCTAGAGACCGTTTCAGGAAGTTCTTAAGAATCGGAAATGAAGTCCAGAAAGCCTGGACGTTTGGCCGATCTTGTCAGATCGCATCTTTAAAGTTGCCTCAATGATTCAAATTTACCATCATCGTTTCATGCGTCTGTCACTTCGCTCGACTTTAGGTGGGTTGATCTTTTTATCCGTGTGTTTCGTCGGTCAACGAAGCTGGTCCTATGCGACCTTTATTGGTTTCGGTTACACCAACTGTATGACTTGCCATTACAACCCGCATGGCAATGGTCAGTTGAACGATTATGGCCGCGCCCTGTTCGCCAGTGAAATCGCCGCCAAACCTTTCTGGAACAAAAACGCCAAGGACGAAGACCTGGCCAAGCAATCAAGCTTTCTTTTGCAAGAGCCGACTCCGCGCAAATTTCATCCCTCATTTAAGTATCGCGAGCTTTACATGGCTCCAAGCTTGGGTGGGAACAATTCTTATAAGCGCTACGTGATGCAAGCCGATCTGGGTTTTGCGTTCCACTTTGATGAAAACGACAAATACATCTTTGTCGGCTCGGCCGGTTACACGCGTCTTCCGGTCAATTCGGATATCAAAGAAGGCGATTGGAACTACAATTTGATTTCGCGCGAGCATTATCTGCGCATTCAGCTCAATGACACCCAGTTTTTAAGCGTCGGTCTGATCGACGTCGCTTACGGTCTTCGTATTGTGGATCACACGGCCTTCAGCCGCAAAGGCATCGGTCTGGATCAAGACAGTCAGACCCACGGTGTGCTGTGGAATTACTTCCCGGATAAATGGATTATTGGCGTGCATGCTTTTGCTGGAAATCAATTCCGGGATGAGATCTCCCGGTTGCAAGGGGCCAGTGCCACCGCCGAGTATGAGATCAAAGAAAAGCTGACTGTCGGTGTTTCGACTCTGGTGGGGCAGACCCAAGTGCAAAAAAGAACTTTGCTTGGGGTTCACTCGCGCGTGGGTGTTGGGAAAGGCTCGAGCCTCATGACCGAGTGGGGATTTAATCGCAATGAGCCCAAGGGTGCGGGTGATGCGACCACGGGAGCCTACGGGATCGTGGCGGGAACGATGCGCTTGATTCGTGGGTTGGATTTTGAATCTCAGTTGGAAATGCAAAAAGCTTCAATGGAGGATTCGGCCGAAAACTATCGGTACTCGGTCGGTCTGTTGTATTTCCCATTCCAAAGAGCTGAGCTCCGACTGCAAGCTGTCGATGCGCGCGGCCTGTCGCCGACCGAAGTGAAAGGAGACTCATGGTTCTTACAAACCCAGTTGCATCTTTCACTGTAGGTTTGATGCTTTTCTTGATGCTGGCCTTCGAAGCTTCGGCGGCTCCCCAGAAATCCTGGGGCATCGGGATTATGAGCTGGCCCGAGAAAGTTCAGGTCACCGACAAAACCGGAAACAGCTTCGATTCTTCAGTGCAAGTGTATACGCCATCGCTTCATTATGGCTGGAGAAACTATCGCGCGCGGGATGGGATTCTGTACGAAGGATATTTGTTCTATGGAAAAGCGGACATCCAATCGGATTCGGCGGCGCTGACTTATTACCAAAAGCGCGTTTCCGTGTATGGCCTTGGCGGCTCGGCCGGTTGGTACTATCGACCCGAAGGCCGCCAGGTCAATATCGGCTTTTCGGTGCCTTTGCAGTTCCGTCACGCCAATTGGACTGAACCTCCGGGCGGGGGAGACGTCAGCAAGAAGGATCTGATCTCGGTCGGACTGATGTTGGATATGCGCTGGCGTCTGACAGAAGATGCAGCGATCAATCAGCGGATCGGCACATTTGCAGGATACAAAGGTGCCCTGTGGATGATGAACTTCGAATGGACATTGTAGGATCCTGATGAGCTTGGACTGGTGGAGCTGGGAAAATCCGGTTGCGCTTTGGTGGTTGTTTTTGGTTTGCGCCAGCATCGTGAACATCACGTTCTGGGCCTGGACGAAAAAGTTTTTCTACTCGGGCGTTTCGTTTAAATCGGCTTTGAACCCCTTTCAAAATCATCGCGCTATTATTTGGTTTTCTGGATTGTACGTTTTCGGCTGTGCTTTTCGCTCTTTTCTTCCACGTGCTGACGTGCAAAGAATCTGTCTTTTCGATACGTGGTTTTCAAATGTCTTCGTCGGCCGAAGTGTCGCGACCATCGCCGAAGTCGCGTTTGTCATCCAATGGGCGATCGTTTTAAGAAAGCTTTCCGAAATCTACCCATCCAAAACGGCCGAACGAGTTTCAAAATGGATCGTCCCGATGATCATTTTCGCCGAATGCTGTTCGTGGTACGCGGTGATCAGCACCAATTACCTGGGAAATTCGATCGAAGAGTCGACATGGGCCGTGACTTATTTCTTGATTGCGGTGGCGGTTTTCCAATTGGCGCCGAAGCTTCCGGCCGCTTTGAAATGGGCCGCGCGCGTCTCTGTCGTCGGTTGCATTCTGTATGTTGGATTTATGGTGACGGTGGATGTGCCGATGTACGTGACTCGGTTGCTTGCGGATCGCATGGCGGATAAGAGCTATTTTGGGTTGGCGGATGGAGTGCACAATCTTCTGACTTATTGGAAGGTGACCCACGACATTCAAGAGTGGAAGACCGAAATTCCGTGGATGTCGCTGTATTTCAGCGTCGCGGTGCTGGTCAGTATCGCTCTTTGCTATGTTCCGATAAACAAAGAGCGCCAAAAGAATTAGTTATTTGGAGCTCCCGCATTGATCCAATCTTGAATCGCTTTAACCTGTGCCGAGCTTAGAGCTCCGCCTTGTGGCATTTTACCGCCGGTTCTTCCGACCGTGACGACCTGATACAACAAGCTGTTCGCGGCATCACCCGGGGTAACACTGCGAAGAACATCCGTGTAGCTGCCGAACTTATAGTTTCGGTTCGCGTGGCAGGTCACACAACGTGAGCCAAAAACCTGCGCGGCCAAAACTGAATACTTGGGATCCACTGGAACTTCCACCGGAGCTCCGCCGTTTCCGCCGTCATTTGCAAGACCCTTGATCCAGCTTTTCAATACATCCACTTCTGTTCCGCTTAAGCCGGGGCGGCCTTGGGGCATCAAGCCCTGAGTGATCTGCGTGATCACCGGTGAAATTTCCGGCTCGCCCGGAATGATCAAGCGCGAGTAAGTGAGATACTGAATATCCGTCAGATCGCCGACGTTTCCGTTCATGATCGTCGTGCTATGGCAAGACGAGCAGTTCTTCGTCATAATCTGAATGGCTGCATCTTGACGGCCCGATTGACTGCCAAGATCGATCGAAGCGCTGAACTGCAGATCCGTGGGTTTGCCACAGTTCTGGAAGAACAGCATTGGGACCAAGGCCAGTATGAGGACGAATATTGTCTTCTGCTTCACGTGCAACCCCTAGTTGTTTTTCGCGCCGTCTAAGATCCACTGATTGACCAAGTCCACTTCGTCACGCGGACGGAATCCATCCAAGGGCATCGATTGAAGGCCTTGAAGATTCGGAGCATCCGCATTCATACGACGGAACATCTTGTGGGCATTTGGATCCATATTGCCCGGCAGAATAATTCCGCGAGTTTTCATATCTTCGTAATCGGTCATATCGTAACCGCCCTGGCGCTGAACCGAGTTGTGACATTTCACGCAGTTCATCCCCAGCACGCCGGATTTCGGATTCATCAGCAAAGCGAATGTTGGAGCGCTTCCGTTATAAGGTTGGTTGTAGTTCGGAAGCGAGATCACCAATTTGCTGTTTGTGCCCAAAGAACCACCAAGCGGAGTTCCCAGGGATAAGCGCAGGACTTTATTGACGTCGGCTCGCAGGTCATCCGAGAAAATTAGATTGAAGCTTGCGGTCTTTTGGCCCGGTTTAAAGGTCAAAGCCGTCGTCGTGGTTGGATCCACTTTGTAATCCCAATCGAAACGATTTTGGCCGACGCCAAGCAGGCTGTTTGCCGCGGTTTCACCGCCGACCGCGCCGTCAAAATTCACCGGCACCGAGATCGAATCCACGTTCGCTCCGTTCACCTGAACTTGGATCGTGACTTTGTTCGCTGTGCCCAGCTGATTTTGCTGAATGGTCATCGAAGCCACCGAAAATTGAACTGTCGGAGGCGGCGGCGGTGCCGGCAAATCGACGATTTCAATATCGCCGAATTGAACTGACAATGTGTCAGATGCACCTAAGGCGCCGACCGAAACCAGTGATCCCGGCGATAAAAGAACCGTCGTGCCCATGTAAGCATTCACGTCCAATTTTTTGAACGTGGTGGCGTAGCCCACCGGGAATCCGTTGATGCGGAAGTTAATCCCTTTCACGTGCAAGCTGTAATTGCCGACTTTCAATTGCGGCAAAGTAAAGAGATAAGCCGTCTCGCCCGTCGGAATTTTGTATCCCGAGATGGTGACGGTGATCTGGGCACCGACCAAGTTCGGAATCGCTTTTCCGGTCAAGGTGCTGAGAGATTTATTCAAATCCCAAGTCAAAGTCTTGCGATCAAAAGTCGTGACCGATGTTCCGTTCACGGTTGTCGTGGTCGCCTTGATTTGCGGAATATTTTGAGTCGAAGTTTCAAAGACCGGAGTGAAAGGTGTCTCGACCGTGGTCGTTCCGGTGCCGGCCCCTCCACACTGCGACTTTAAATTCTGGTAAGATTGCCATTGCAAACGGAGATTGTTCACGATCTCTAAGTTTTGCGAACCCGTGTAAGGCGGGTTGTGCGAGTTGTTCACCGCATACTGGGAAATCTTATCGTAACCAAGCATCGTGAAGCCCGAGTACGCGATCGTTTTATCAGGAGAAGCGAAAGTTCCTTTCCCTGGTCCGGCAATATGACAGTTCTTGCAGTTTTCAGCTAAGAACTGGTGATAGCCGCGATCAAACACGTCGATGTCTTCCTCATTACAAACGTCTTTCGCGTTGTAAGTGTCACCCGAGACGCTGCTCAGAGATCCACTCATCGAGTCGGCCGTTTTTCCTTTTCCGCAATTGTTATAAGAAACAATCAAGGCAAGGCCCAACACCGAGAAGAGTGCAGCTCTTTTGTGTTTGTTCTGAATCACTTTCATCCCCCAAATCACGTCCGAAAACCCAATCACGAAGCTTTAAGCAATCTTTCTCATCTTATCGATCTCGACCGACGAGAAGGTTCGTGGCAGAACTTTGTCGATCTGCTCGATCTTGCCGTTGAACGACAGCCAGTTCACGAATGCCGCGGCGGCAGCACGGTCTGGTGACGACATAAATGGATCGGCGGCACCCTGGTTGCTGTTCATGAATCCCAGCTGTGAACCCGAAGCGCTTGGCGCGCCCGAAGGATTGACCGCGATCATGTACATGGCGCCACGTTCGCCACCGTCCGAAGCCCATTCAGCACCCGGAATGTCAGATTCTGGCGAAGTGGTGGCTCCGTCAGTTGTGACCATAATGAAAGCTTTCTTACCTAAAGCGAAAGCCGTCTGAATGATCATACCCAAAACTTGACCGGCGTCGTTGTCGGCTTGGTCCCCACGTGTTCGGGTGTTGTTGTGGTAGTCATACCCACCCATGTTCAGGTTGGCTGATCCGGCATTGCCGTTCAAAGCATTGAACACCATCGAGCCGAATTGATAAGCCCGCGAGCTCATCGAAGTGTTGGCGGCGATTCCCCAGATCGCGGCAACGGCCGCGTTGCCACGAGGATCGGTGTTGTTGTTACCCGGATTCGCAATCAGGTTCGTATTGTCCTGAGTGCGGCAAGTGATCACGTTTTGCAATTGTGTCCCGCCATTTTGTTGCGAGTACTTTTGCGCCTGATAAGTGCTCAGATTTTGAATCGTCTCGAACAGTTTTCCGGCACGCTTTGAAGACACAAGCGGAGCCAATGTTCCGGCAACCCCCAATGCGCCCGTGATATCTTGATATCCCGAGACGATCAGCGGAGCGGGAACCGACATGAAAGCCGATTTCGTTCCGTTTCCGGTCGATGTATTGGCCGTTCCTAGATTCGCTAGCAATTTTCCGTTCAGGCCCATGCCACGAGCCAGGCCCGTGATGTCCGAAGCGTTGTTACCGCTATCGTCCTGCGAAGCGACCGAAACCCCGACAAAGGCGCTGGACGCCAACGCCGCAGGGGTCGCCGTCGTGCGCATCCCGGTCAATAAAGTGGAACCACTAAAGAATGGTGCGCGATTTGAGAATTCATAATCGGTCGAGAAAGCGCCTGCTTTACCCCAGCCCATTTTCGAGTATGAAGGCAGAAGCTGTCCGCCAGCATCCAAAGGAAGCCAGTGTGAAGACAGATTCGAGCCACCTTGCAGATTGACGGTGATAAGCGGAACCCATTCACCGGACGCGCCCGTCGAGCACACCACCGCGGCTTCGGCTTGTGCCGGTAGCAGCATCGAGAAAAGGCTCTGACTCATCAAAGTTCCGCCGAAAGAGATCACGCCGGAAGCCATGAAATCGCGACGGGTGAGAATCAATTTGCCATGAGTTTCCTGGTATTCATTCAAGCGCTCTTGGTTTTCAAACGCTTTTTGCTCGACCTGTTCTTTTGTGAGAGAGGTATCGATACCTTCCACAATTTTCTTATTGTCTTGCCCCATTTCAAACCCCCAAAAAATTTAAATTAAAGAACCAAAGAGTCCAGTGCACCCAACATCGATGTGCACATGAACAAAGCCGCGTCGTGCGCCGTATTGGCACCGCTCGCCCCCTGGAAAGCAGATTGCATCGACCCCATGATGATTTCTGCTTCCGTCGGATCTTCGTCACGCGACCAGCACGAGCGGGCAATGCGTCTCATCGCATCTTGCATCGAGCTTGTTGCCGGCATCGCCGTACCTGACAGATTGACTCCGATAAAAATACGAGGTGCGGATCTTTCGTTGATGATCAAGTCTTCGCAGACCTCACCCGCAATCGAAGTCGCGGCCATCAACATCGGTGCGGTCAAAGTCGACACGGCACCGGTTTCTGAAATCGTTCCGGCTTTTGACGAGTACATCGCCAAAGTTCGGTCTGAAGGAAGTCCCGATCCAATGCAAGAAGCATAATGATCCAGAACCTGTTTTCCGTAAACCAAAGCCACGGTCGAAGTGTTCGGCAGAATCGCCGGATCATCTTCCGATGTATCCGAGTTCTGTGTGCTAGTTCCGGCCGAGGTGTCACCGATCACAGTGAACTTACCGCAACCCTGACCCAAGCCCACGATGATCATGCCACCGCTGACAACAATGGATGCAATTCGAAGCATCAGTTTCTTTGTCACTTTGCCTCCCCAAGGCAGTTTGGTGTTACCACCAAGCGTTTAAATAAATAATCCAACTTGTAACCCTTGTTCTCAAACTCGGTCGCGACCGAATTGATCAGGGATTCATCGAAACTTTGCGATTCACGCTTACACACAGAAGCAAACACGCGCTTTGCCATGCAACGGGAGAACTGTTGCGAGTTGGCGATCATCGAACCGAAGTCCTTTGCACCATTTCCAGCGGTCGGCCCGCGCCATCCGAAATAGTTCGCCGCCCAACCTTCAACCGCCGCGTTTTTAAACGAGTTGTCGACGATCACGCGTCCGCCTGGGAACACGGTTTCGTTGTGATTCATTTTGTCCGCAACGAAGGCGACGTTACCAAGGCTTGGCAATTGTGTGTTCGCTGGATCTGAATTCTTCAAGCCGGCGGCCATACCCATTTGCGTGTCTTCATTGACGATGCCGGCTGGCAATCGGCTGACCACCAAAGAGTGCTTTTGGAAACCGTTCGAGAACGTAAAGTACGAGAACGCACTTCGCAATGGATCCATGCTCGAGTGACATGCACGGCAGCTGGTCGTGAACTTGGTGTGGCTTCCACCTGGGAAGCGGTCCACGTCACGACCCACCGGAGCATCACTTCCGTTCGAGTTCGCCCATTTATCGATCGGCGTGCACAGGAATTCACGGAACGAGTACTCGATCATACGACGGTTCGTTCCGGCGATGGCATGCGCCGCCGTCCAAGCGCGCGTCGTCAAAAGACCCGCAGGATCTGGATGGTCCACGGCTTTTGAACCGTCATAGATCATCTGTTTTTGCGAGATCAAAACTTTTGCCAAATCAAAGTTACCGGCCTGCAAAGCCTCATAGTGACGATTTGAAATCAACTGGTCACGAACCAAGCTTGAAGGAACTGCGGCCTTCTTAGGATCCGCAACGTAAACGATATTCGATGTCAGCAACGAGCGTGCATCCAAACCATCACGTGTCGCGCCGATCACGGTCGCCGTAAAGTCATTCAAAGGCGCGCTGATCACTTCGTCACGTGTCGACATACGCGATGCCAAGTCACGAACCGTGATGTTCAGGAAATTTGAATCCTGAGTCGCCAACGCTGCGGCTTCGAAAGCTTGGTTCTGGTCCAAAAGATCCGCCATCTGCGCGATCACTGGATTGTCGATCGGAGTTTTCACGCTGGTCAGACGGGTGTAGATCGTCTGCGCACGGGTCATCGAAGGCGTGATGCGACGAGTGACATCGATTGGATAAACCGGGGGAGCCGCCGTGTGGGGAGCACCAGCACCCAACATTTCGACTTCGCTTAAAGCGCGGCAGTAGACGGCTGCCATATAGATCTTACCCATCCAAGGCCAGTGACGGCTGCGTTTGGTCGAGCTTTCACCACCTTGAGTTGGCTTGCCGAAATCCTGATCGGCACTGGACTCGTTACCGATTGAAAGGCGCATATCCAAGGTGCGGGTTTGTGTGCCGGCACTGTCATCTGGTGTATCGTAGGTCACCGTGCGGCCAGATTCGAGCCAGTTTGAAAAGTTACCGCCAAAACCACGGGGCGCGACCACAGGGCCGGTGTCATTTCCGTTTTCATCCGAGTTGTACAAACGAGGCGCACCGTTCGCCGTTTTCACGATATAAAGGTGCTGCTTCTTTTGCAGGATGAAGTTTTCTTTCGGAGAAACCAAGGTATCTACCAGGTCTCCGTTTGGATTTGTATCGGACGAGTTTCCAGAGGTGCGCATCGATGACTTGAACACGTCACCCATGTTGTAGCCCTGATACACACCGAAGTTGTGGAACTCTTTAAAATAGGTATCAGAAAGAGACATGATACGCAGAGACTGCTTGAAGACTCCGGCTGGCAGACGCTGCTCATCTTCTTGGTTGACCAATTTTTCCGCAGGGGTGCGGCTTTCGATCCACATCTCGATCGTCATTTCATTTGAAGCCTTACAAGCCGAAATGATTTTATTGGCCGAAGCCACTGAGCGAATCAAGTTCGGCTCTGAAATTTCCAAATGGTCGGTGCGGATATAGTACAAAGCATTCTTACGAACGATTTGCAGGTTCAACGGATTCGGTGCCAAGTCACGAATGATTCCATTCGCCGCATCGATATTGTCCTGACTGAAAACATACAATGCCACAGCGTCGGCTCGGGTCGAGCCATTCCCGCTGGAATCCAACGCGTAAGCGCTCTGTGAAGCCGCCGCGAAGAATAATGTAAAGAGTGTTCTTCCAGTTTTCATCTTACGCCCCTCTTAAGGAATAACCGTCGAAATAAAGCTTGCAGATCCCGAAGCGTTGTTTGGCTCAGCATTGAGCTTCGCCCCCACGACGATATGTGTTCCCGAAATGCCGACCGCAAAACCGAACTGATCGTTGTCAGCGCTTTTGCCGCTCGAAACACGTCGAGAAAATTGATAAACCCCACCGGACAATGCAAAGTGATCGACCGCCCCACCGCGGGTGCGGACTTCTGGCACGCCGACGATGATATTGCCAGAACTGATCGCCACGGACGTTCCGAAACGACCTTCTGAACCCGAGAAATCAGGCAATGTTTGCAGACTCATATCGGTGCCAAGCACCAACGCCATGCCGGTCTTCTTGGTGCCGCTTAAGAAACCTGGCGAGCCGATCACGATCACTCCGCCAGAAATCGCGACGGATGATCCCAATTCCGAGCCCATCGCAACCGTGATGGTTGTGGCTTTGCCAGTGTTGTCTTTCGCCGCGATATTGGTTTTGCTGGCACCACGCAAAGGATTGCCGCTCGCTTCGCTCCAGGCGCCGCCAGATTTACGATAAACCAAAAGCTCGCCGGTCATCGTGTCGCGATACAAAGTCGAAGCCGGAGCGCCGACCGCCAAAGTCGAGCCTTCGATCGCAACGGCCGCACCCATATAAGCATTTGAAGCCAGTGGGCTTGCGATCTGACCCGTTTGCGCGAAAGAAACCGCATCAAATATATAGACGGCACCTTTGGCCGAATTTTCACCCGGAGCGCCGACCGCGATTTGTGAACCATCAGTTGCAACTGCGCGACCAAAGCGTCCGCCAGAAATCGCGCCTGACAATTTGCGAGCCAACGAGAATGTCCCACCGTTGTCTTTAAAGATGTAAACGGCGCCAGCATTTCCGCTGTTGAATTCGCTACCCACAACCAGTACGCCGGATTTCAAAGCCAAAGCGGCCGGAGTGTCACCGGCTGCGCCACGATCCGAAACGATCGAAGTGTCATCGGTGCGCAAGATTTGTGAACGGTTCCATGTGCCACCGGATTTGCGGTAGATATAAATAGCACCGATCGTTTGTGTTTGATTTGAATCGCCATCATCACCCGGAGCAATGATCGCCGCCGTGCTGCCGTCGATTGCAACCGCGGTCCCCATTTGATCGAAAGAATCCAAAGAATCTGTTGTGATCTGTTCAGGGTAGCAGTTGTTTTTAAAGTTCACGGTGATGGTCTGAGAAGCGCTGGTTTTGTTGGTGTCAGCGCTGCTGCGAAGATTGACTTGAAACTGAGCCGTTCCCTGGAAGCATTGCTTATCCGTGTCGTTATCATTCGAACGGAAGCTGATCGAAATGCTTGTCCCAGGTGTTGCGTTACCAGGCGTGCGTGTGCACGTGATGTCCTGACCATCGACATTGGCACGAACACCGGCCGTGTTCATTGCGGTGACGGTCGAACCGTTCATCATGTTACATTGAACCGTCACAGCTTGAGAACAGTGAGAAGCCGCATTTGATTTATTGTAAGTGACAGTGATTGGATTCGAAGCTTTACGTCCGGCAGAATCGCCGCGACCCGAAAGAACTTGCACCGTCGTGGTTGATGATTGTCCCATTTCTGGCGCGCCAACGTCGGTTGCCAAGCAAGGCTTGGTTGGAGCCATGGTTGTTGAGGTCGTCGGATTGGTTGTTGTCGGAGTCGTGCCGCCACCAGTGGTATCGCCACCACCTTGAGTCGAACTTAGGGTGGTCACGCCATCAACGGTCTGGAAATTCCGTCCACAGTTTTGAAACGGAACGATCAGCATCAAAGCTGCAGCAATCCACAGCAAACTGCGGCGTTTGTTCATCTTCTTCATATTCCCCTCAACAACTCTATCTATCGGAAATTCCATAGATTGAGTTAAGTTACATTCCCAAAATGATCCGAAAATTTCTGAACAACTTGATAAGGGGTAGTGCAAAGCAAAGACCTGACAACCAACCACAAGTTTGACAGCGAAAGCTGCTGCAGATTCGAGTACGAGCCGTTTTCGATTCACAGTGAAACGTCTCACAATGGGATCGCTGTCTATCGAAGCGGCGTTGACTAGACGGTCGACGAAATTGCTTGTTTCAAAAACTGACGTTTGCCAACGAAAGCCTGAAGATTAAAGGATTTAGACCTTCAAAACAGGCAGCTGGGGAATCGAAGAAAGCAGGGTTTGTGTATAAGGGTGCTTAGGATGCTGAAAAAGCTCGTGGGTGACTGCAGTTTCGACAATCTGTCCTTCGCTCATTACGGCCACGCGGGAAGCAATGTATTCAACCACACGTAAATCGTGGGCTATAAACAAATAAGTCAGACCCAGCTTCTGCTGCAGATCCAATAAAAGATTTAAAATTTGCGCCTGCACGGACACGTCCAGCGAAGAAACCGCCTCATCACACACAATCATCTCGGGTTCGACAGCAAGCGCACGCGCCAAACCAACCCGCTGGCGTTGGCCACCCGAAAATTCGCGCGGATAACGATGCTTCATTTCTCTTTGCAGGCCTACCATTTCCAGCAATTGATCGACGCGATCTTGGCGGTCTTTAGCTGAAGCCATCAAGCCATGCACGATCAATGGCTCTTCGATCAAAGCACTCAGTTTCATTCGTGGATTTAGGCTGGAAAATGAATTTTGAAAAACGATTTGCAGCCGTCTGCGAAGCGCTTGCAGCTCTTTTCCCTTGAGCGCCGTGATGTCTTCTCCTTGAAATTCGATCGATCCAGCAGAGACATCGATCAAGCGGGTCACACAGCGGGCCAGCGTCGATTTTCCGCAACCGGATTCGCCGACGACTCCGAAAGTTTCACCTTTTTGAATATCAAACGAGACACCCTTCAAAGCTTGCGTTGTTTGCGCTTGTGCAAAGAACGAAGTCTCGGTGATGAATTCCTTTTTCAGGTTTTTGACCTTCAGCATCACATCCATTTTAATGCAAGCCTTCAGGCGTTCAAGTACAAAAAGATATGCGTGATCTGACACAGGACTCGAGCCCTTTAGAAAACTATCTCCATATGCTTTTTCCAACTGAACCTTCGGAACTTTTCGAAGAGGCCAGATCTGCTTCTCGAGAATTGGGTAAAGCGGGGATCAGTCTCAGTCCGCATGAAGCTCGACTGATGTCGACCTTGATCGGCATGCACGGCTGCAAAAAATTTGTCGAGATCGGAACGCTGACCGGATTGTCGGCTTTATGGATCTTGCAAGGCTTGAAAGACGGCGGGGAGCTGTGGACTTTGGAAAAAGACGAACGTCACGCCAAAATCGCGCGCGAAATTTTTGAAAAGTATCAAGAGACACAACCAAATCGGCAGGTGCATTTGCTTGAGGGTGATGCGCAGAAAACTTTGGCGGATCTGGACGGCAAAGGTCCTTTTGACGGAATTTTCATCGACGGCAATAAGTCGGCTTACGAAGCCTATCTCGACTGGGCGGAAAAAAATGTGCGTCCCGGCGGGCTGATCATCGCGGATAATATTTTTCTAGGCGGTGCGGTCCTGACCGGAAACAAAGCAACCTTCTCGAAAAAGCAGATTGATGTGATGAAGTCTTTCAACGAACGACTGGCAGACCCAAAGCGCTATCAAAGCACGATCATTCCGACTAGCGAAGGTCTGTTCGTTGCGATCAAGCTATTCTAAATCCCGAGCTTTCGCTTTCAAGGGCGTTGCAATCCCCCGCAAAAATTGTTCGACCGGTGGCTTGTATTGATCCGGATGATCTTTCAGGCCATTCAGGTGTTTTCCCTCTGGCAAAGCCAGTTTTTGCCAATCGATTTGTTGATGCGGTTCGAACACCATGTCGATCATTTTTGGCGAGATCAAGGGATCCTTCCAGCCACGAATCGAAAGAATGCGAAAGCCTTTCGGGAATGTGGCAAGATCGCTGTGGATGACTTCCAAAAATTTCGGATGCCAAAGGCTGGCCGATACAAAAGCGGCTGCGGCCTTCACAGGATAAAGCGGAAGCTTCAATTCATGAGTGAAATAGTTCACCATCGAATGCCACAGCTGACCCGATGGGCCGCCGTCGCAGATCAAGCCCTTGATGTCAGCTGCATGTCGGCCGGCGATGGCTTCGATCGCGCTGGCCGAAGGATTCGAAAACGAGAAAACGATTTTATCACCCGGGATTTCGTTTAGCAGACCTTCGATTTGGTCGGCCCACACGTGCTTCATGCCAAATTCGGCGTGCGATGACAGAAGGTTATTGGCCATCTCGGACCAGTTGTCGCGAAGCTCGCAGCTGACGCAATCAAAACCGATTTCGTTCAAGAACTCGGCATGACGTTGTAGATTCTTTCTTTCGGCGCCAAAGAAGGGCACCAAAAGAACGGTCTCTTGAAACTTCTTATTCTCAGCCCGGTGCCATTTTCCTCTCGAGGAAAGCTTCGCTTCTGTCATGGTGTTAGAATAAGCCTGGCGCGCCGGCCTGTCAAAACCGAACCGGTGCCTAAAACTGTCTCTGATTTTGTAAAAGCGACTGACCAAATTTCTGACAGTTTCCCCTCTGAAATCCTTCGACTAGATTGCCCTGTTGAGATCGGGGGATCTGATGAAAGAGACTCAAATTCTACTCGCGGCTTTGGCATTTGCCATGATCATCGCTTGCGCGAAAAAGAACTCGGCCAGCACGCCTCCAGGTCAAGTGGTCGAAGTCGCCGATATTTCGCAAACGCCAAACTTTGAAGCCCAACAGTTGGTGACGCGCGAAAATGAATCCAGCTATCAAAATTATCTCGAAAGACGTTTTGGCTCTTCTTGCCAGGTCCGCCGCGATCACAAGGGTCGCATCCAAAGCTATCAAGACCGCAAGATTTTCGATCCAAGCCTGAACGACGGCGATAGCACTTTCGTTTCCACCCAGGTCAGCAACCAATCCGGCATGCGCAAAATTGAAGAGCGCTACCAGGTCCGCAACAGCCGTGACCTGAATGCCCGCGTGATCAAAACGATTTTCTCGATGGTGATTCCGGGGGCAGGCGGGGAGATCATGCTCAAGCCCATGCCAGAGGCCATCAATTGCGTGGTGATGAACGGCGAGATCGATTGCTCTGGTGAAAACAAATCTTTAGAAGATTACCGTCCCAATATCACTCAGCGCGGTTATGATTTCCTTCGATCCGACGAAGGCGGCCAGTTCGAAACCTGTTATATTCAAAATGCATCAAAGGTTGTCACAAAAACCGAAAAGGGAATTTTCCGCCTGCATGAGGGCGGCAGTTTCGAAGCCATGCGTGAAACGGAGTTCGCATTTGGACCTGTCATCTGCGGAAAACAGAATTTGGGCGAAGGCGAAGTCACGACCACAACGATCACAAGCTTGTCTATCAAAGCCATCCCAGGAATCGAAGAGCTTCAATCTGCATCCTTCTACACCTGCGGCGGCGTCCAAGTTCTAAAATCACACGTGGTGAAAGTCGGCGGCAAGATCGTCGATTCATTCCGCTTCGAACAGTTGAAGCCGGTCTTGAAATAAAAAACCGCCGCCTTGAAAGGTTCAGCGGTTTTGAATTTTAGAAGACTAGAATCAGCGCTTGAACGATCGCAAGAGAGCATCGTCATTCCTCTGTCTCACTTAGGCTTTGCAAAGTTTTTGCTCACGGGGTAATTGCCAATAAGTTGGTGGCTCGAAACGTAATTGCACATATCTATCGCTTCATCTAAATCGGGTGAGAACAAAAAATCTTCGAAGTTTTCGGCTAGCTTCTTATGCTTTTCCTTGTCAGTTTCATAAGCTTCGTCGAAGTAAGCTTCAAACGAAAGATTATAGCCTTTAGATGTCTGAATACGAAAAGCCATCCATAAGCTAAAGGGCGCAAGGAGTTCTGTTTTGTAAATATCGTAAATCGCCCAAAAATAACCGTTAAGAAAAGTCGCTGTTTTGTCAAAACCCGTTATGCCCGTATACATTCCCGGACGAAGACAAACTTCTTTCATGAACTTCACCAGGGCTTCCTTCTGCTCGTGAGTGATGTTGTTTTTCATCAAATTCTCCATGCTTTATAGTAGTCGCCAAAGGTATTGGTCTTTTATGGGGTTTTCGTCTTCCACCGACTTAGTTTTGCAAATTCCTCTTCAACGCCGTTTATGACCAAGCCGTTCTTTTTATTCCGATCCACAGCGGGTAAAACGATTTGCGTCGCTTTTTCTGGCTTTAATCTTTCGGAAAAATAAACGAGTGGTTTCGATATCTCTGCATCCTTCAATTTCACTTCAATCAGCTCGGCAATTTTTCCGTCGATCACAACGCAAAAATCCACTTCTCTGCCATCTTTATCTCGAATGTAAAAAAGCTCGCAGCGATAACCCTGCGTATCTTCCAGGAAGTGAAGCATTTTGATCAAATGGGTCGCAACCAAATTTTCAAAGACGGCACCTTCGTCTCCGTCCACGTCCGCATTGTCATAGAAATAAATTTTAAATGGTTTTTGCAGGCTTCTTGCTATTTTTACCGTGTAAACGGGAACCTTAAAGACCAAATACATTTTCTCTAGAATACCGATCCAGTTTTTGACTGTATTGGGCGCCACTTGCAGATCTTGAGCTAAATTCGAAATTACAATCGGGGAGCCCACTCGTGATTTTAATAGATCGACCAGCAAAGAAAGATGATTGATCTCCTTGATGGCCTCAAGCTCACGAATATCATCTTTCAAAATTCGATCGAATCTTTCCTTCCTCCAGCGTCGATTTTCGACTTCGCTACCAGAAAGAAAAGGCTCTGGAAATCCCCCGAATTTCATCAGCCGTTTCAGCAGGTCTTTTCTCCCGACGGAATTTGGAACTTCATTCAACGTAAAAGGGTGAAGCCTGTAATAGTGATAGCGCCCCAATAATGAATCGCCACCCTTTTTGTAAAGATCCAATCGCGCACTGCCGGTCACAAGGATGCGATGCTTTTCTTTTTCTGTATCGTAAATCCCTTTGATCCAATTTTTCCACCTGGGAAACTTATGAAGCTCGTCAAAGACCAGATATTGATCATCGTCCGACCACTTTCGACCCAGTATTTTTTTACGATCCAGATCATCATCCCAATTTAAATAAAGACCTTTCTTTTTGATAAGACCTTTCGACAAAGTTGTTTTGCCGACTTGTCTTGGGCCACCCAAGAAAACCATTTTTTTACTTAAATCTTTTTGGATAAAATCGTCCAAATATCGCATCCGACCATTTTAACGCAGTCGTTAAAATGGTCAAGTCTAATTTAACGACCACGTTAAAATGGTCGGATTTGAAACGTCAGATCTGTTTAAATCGCGGCTGGCATATGTCAGCAGCTGTTTAGATGTTCTTGCTTTTCTGGTCGCCGACAAAAGCCGCTGTCTAGAATGGTTCGCCATACCAACTCCGTATCTATGTTCAACTATCCAGACAATCAAAGTGTGATCGCTAAAAAGCACCTAGTCGACACCATCCAGCTTTCCCAATCACCAGAAAACAAAAAACCCGATCGTTTCCGACCGGGTTTCATCTTAGACTTGAAATCTGAATTCAAATCCTAGTGGCGTTGTGGCCAGAGATCGGTCCACTTGCTTGGGGCCGTCTGTGTCAGCTGGGCTTCACCCAACACAGTCTGGCTGACTTTCACTTCTTCCAGTGCGGTTTCGGCCAAGACTTTTCCGCAGGCTTCCATCACAGATTCGGAATCGATGCCGTGGTAGGCGTAGATTTCGTTTGGACGACCGCACTTTGAATGGTGGCGGACGGCCAATGATTCGTGGCGGGTGCCGACGATCGAGCCCAAGTTATCCAACAAGCCCGCTTCACCGTCGTGAACCGAAACGATTGGGATGCGACGGCCGGAAACGGTGATGAATTCGTGACCGTTCAGTTGTTCGTTTGGATGAACGTGCAGGTTGCCGTTAACGCCCAAAGCTTCTTTCAGGTATTGGTAATCGTTGCCATGGGCTTGGATACCGCAAAGCAGATCTGGTGAAGTCACCACGATCACGTTGGCGTAAATACCACGAGCTAATAACGCCTCGGACGCCTTGATTGCTTCGGTGGTCGGTGAACCCATCGAGAAAATATGAACCACGTTGTCGCCTGGCTCGTAGCCGGCGTAGCCGCGGTAATCGATCAAGAAGTAGGCGCCTTGAAGAACCTCTTCACGGATTTGATTCATGATCACAGTTTCGTCTTGTGGAGCCAGCTGGGCTTCGTCGATCGCACCATCCAAAGGATACTCGGTACGGCACAAAGGTGCTGTCACATCCGATTTGAAACGCGCTTGGCGTTTCAGATATGTGCCCATATCTTTTTGCTCGATCCCGCGGGTTACACCGCGAATCAGAACACCATTGCGGCCTTCATTGTCGTTGAAGATATGGCGACGGATCGATTCGCACAAAATCCAGTCCAGCTCTTGGCAGAAGAAGGGCTCCCACGTGATCTGGTTCGGGATTTGGATATCCGATTTCCAACCGTGCTGCGCACCTTCCGGAGACAGGGTCACACCCGACGGAGTCCCCACCAAGATGAACGAGCTCTTCCAGTACAAGTTGTAGAAGTACTGATCCAAGGCGCGCTTGATAAAGAAGTCATAAACAGTCATCAATGGCATCAAAGGGATTCCCAAGATGTCTTTGATCTTACCGAAAGCACCCACGCAAGACGTGACGTTCCCTTCGGCGATTTCAAAACGGATGTAGCGATCGGAAACATCTTCGCCCGGAACCAAGTCTGGAAGCTTGTTGTCTTTCACGCCCAGCTCTTGCTCGAAGTCTTGCACAACCGGCGCGCCGAAAATCTTACCGTCCATCGCCGGATTCAAGTTCGTCGAAGTTCCCACGTCAGGCGCCATCGAAACCAAAAGTTCCGCCGGAACCTTCCACGGCAGTTCCGCCGAAGTCAGCGCTTTCTGAGTTTTCGAAAGTTCTTTTTCGTTCAGCGGAGTGTTCGCGATACGAGTGAGCTTGGCCGTCAGCTGTCCCAGCATCCACTGCGTGTGCGGGTAGCTGGCCATCTTGGTGTTGATTTCCAAAGATGCCGGAAGCTCACCGTGCTCGGTGAATTTTTTCATGAAGAAAGTTTGGTTGCGATCCTTGATCGCGTGCTGTTCTTTGATGTCAGCGTAAAGTTGATCGCCGCGTTTTTTCAAGAACTGACCTTCAGCCGATTTCGGATCCAGGCGTTCGAACAAAGTTTCGCCCTTCAAGCCTTGCTTCTGACGAAGCTCTTCCATCTCGTCTTCGCTCAATAGAGCCGAGTGATTGCCCGGCGCTGCCGCCATCTTCAAGCCCCAGCCCTTCAGGGTGTGAGCAATGATCATAGTCGGTTTGCGTTTGTCTTTTTTGCTGGCGTTCATGGCATCAGCCAGCTCTTGCATGTCGTGGCCACCCAGATCGCGAAGTGCATCGTAAAGCTCTTCGTCAGTGACTGAATCCAAGAACTTTTTCATGTTGGCGTGTTCTTTGGCGATTCCTTTTTTCAGAGCCTTCATATCTTGAACAAGCAGCAAAGCTTGGAATTCGTAATCTTCCAGCTCGTTTTCCAAGAAATTTTTGAAAGTTTCGCCGCCTGGCTTTTTGAAAAGATCCAAACGTTTGCGACCGTGCTGAACTTGAATCACATCCCAGCCGTTGGCGCGCATCATACGCTCGATACGAATGGCGTCGGTTCCGTCCATGATTTTTTTATTGGTGATACGGTGACCATCCAAAGATTGACGGTTGTAATCCACGATCCAAGTCAGGTTTCCGATCTCGCGCTCGGCGAAATCTGGGATTGCTTCGTACATTGAACCTTCACGGAATTCAGAATCTCCGCACAAAGCCCAAAAGTGAGCTGGCGGAACATCGTAACCATGGTCTTTTGCGAAACGATAAGCCAAAGCCAAGTATCCGGCCTTCACTGGCGGAATGCCGACAGTCCCAGACGGGAAGAAGTTGTGATGATCGCTATCGTAAGCGGAATGGTAGGATTGGAAAACAGGCTCGCCATTTTGCGAGTACTTGCGAAGACCCATCATCGCCGTGTTCGCCTCTTCCAAAGAAAATTTCGAAAGATCTGGCTTCAGGAAAAGATCCAACAGGTAATTGTAAGCGTGATCGGTCGGGGAGGCGTGCGGCTTATTGGCGATATGGTCGAAGCCAGTTTTCACCAACAGGTGCAAAGCGCCCATGATATGCAGCGAGCTGGCGCTGGCCGAAACGTGACCACCGATTTTTGGGTCGCCCTTGTCTTTGTCGGCGCGGTGGTTGGCTTGAAAAATCATTTGCGTCGCCAAATAGTGGGCTCGGCGAGCGATCACATCCAAAGTGTTTTTGAGATTGGACATTGGAATCCTCATTTCGTCATTTGAAGTAAAAACTCTAAGCTTGGGGAAATTAGCACTGATCCCTGCCTCAGGCAAAAGAGATGCAGAGCGTTCTGCACGCTATCAGGCTTCCAGAATGAAATCCCAGCGGATCTTGATCGTTCCGTCTGGATCGACGATGCCGGTTGGGGGATTTGGGAAGGGGGCGGCCTCTTGAAAGGCTTCCACCGCAGCCTGATCCAGGTCACGAACACCCGAATCGCTGACCACTTGCACCTTCACCAGCTGGCCGGTGCGGTTCAGAGTGATCAAAAGCTTGGTCACCTTGTCTTCATTCGAGGCAATGCTGCGGCCTTCCTTGAAGATTTTCGACAGCTTTTCACGCACTTTGCCACCCCAGTGCTGATTCAACTGGCGACGGATGCGGGCGTAGAAGGTGTAATAAACGAATTCACGAGTGGTCAGCATGGTTTCCATGCCTTTTTCCACGTCTTTCAGATAATCGGTCGTCTGGCTGGCTTCGGCACCGCTGTTGCCGGGATTTTCGCTCGCCACTTCCTGGCGCTGCGGAGCTTTTTGTTTCTCGGCGACCTTCAAAGCGTTCTCGTCCAGCTCTTTTTCAAGCTTTTGTTCTTCTTGAAGCCTTTTTTCCACCATCTTGCCGATGTCGAGATTGGGCTTCAGATCTTTCAGCTGCAGTTTCGGTTTGCCGGCATCGCCTTTGGCGACATTCTGTTCTTGCTGACGATTGCGGAAGTCGCCAAGGTTTGTGGCAACAGTTTGCTTCTTCACCACTTGATCTTTGGCGCTTAAGAATTTGGCTTTGTCCGATTTTTCGTCATTGATTGATTTTTCGTTTTGATCGACGACTTGCAAAGGATCGGGTGGAAGTTCGTTGGAAAGTTTCTTTTCTTCTTTGGGCGGCTCTTGATAGCTGATCTCGATCACTTCGTTTTTCAAGGGCGAAAACATTTTCGGAAGCACGAACGATGTCAGCATGAACATTGCGTGCAACAGAATCGAGGCAATCAAACTGTGACGGAGCTGCCATTTCTTCATCGAGACCCTCTATGTGATTTATCGGTATTCTCGGGTTAAGATTGATGCTTTTTCGGGCTTTTCGAAGTCTAGATCTCGAGGTCTGGGTCGCCTTTTTGTTGGCCATTGCGTTGTGGCTTCCTAAACTGAAATCATGGCAATCGACGTCTGGTGCAAGACCGATAAAGGTCTTCGCCGCGAATCAAATCAGGACTCTTACCTCATCAATAAGGATGTGGGTCTTTATGTCGTGGCGGACGGGATGGGCGGCCATTCCGGGGGCGAAGTCGCATCGGCCATGGCGGTGAAAACCGTCGAAGAATTCATCGTCAAGAATCACACGACCTTAAGTCCACGCGATCTTTTAGCGAAAGCTTATCTCGAGTCCAGCCGCAAGATTCACGAACGTGCCCAAAACGAAGCGCGATTGATGGGCATGGGTACGACCATGGTCCTGATCTACGTGAAAAGCGCGACCGTGTTCATCGCCAACGTCGGTGACTCGCGCGCGTATTTGTATCGCAAGCCTTACTACTGGCAGATCACCGAAGATCATTCGTTGGTGAACGAGCAATTGCGGGCCGGAATCATTCGCGAAGATCAATTGGCCACCTTCACCAATAAGAACGTGATCACTCGCAGCGTTGGCTACGAGCGCGACGTGCAAGTCGATATCATTCAAAGAGAAGCGGTGCCTGGTGACTGTTATTTGATTTGCTCGGACGGTTTTTCGGGTCTGGTGCCAGATGCCATGGCTTCCGAGCTTTTAAACAAAGCGCCGAGCGAAAAAGTTCCCGACGTTTGTGTCGCAAAAGCCTTGGAAAATGGCGGGGATGACAATGTCACCGTCATGTATCTGCAAGTAAAGCCTTGACCCCGATCTTTCCCTCTTTAAACTGTTAGAACGTGGAAAAAATCTCGAACGAAAAAAAGAAGGTCACGCTTTTCCTGGTCACCAACGATGCAGGTCAAACGCGTAAGATTGTCATCCCGGCAAGCTGGGTGAAATCGATCGCGCTTTTGGGTGGCATTCTTGTTTTGGCGATGATCGCGGCCTTCGTTGATTATCTGGGCTTGCTGGCGCAGACGGCGGAAAACAAACGCCTGACCGCCGAAAATGCCCAGCTCATCAAACAGTTCCAGGTTGTTGAAGGAAAAGTTCAAGCCCTGGAAACCAGTCTCGAGCGCGTGAAGACTTTCACCACCAAGCTGAAGCTGATCACCAATGTCGAAGGCGAAGATCGTTCTTTGAAATTGGCGATGGGTGTGCAGCCACCGGCCAACCAACAGGTGGAAGAGTACGATCAGCCCATGGATCAGCGTGGCAGCGTCAACGAACTTGAAAACGCTGATGCTGAATTCAACGAAAAGAAACCTTTGGACGAGCAAAAAGGCGAGCTGACAGTCGAAGAGCACCGCGATTATGCATCACTTGCGATTCGTATCGACAAGTCGATCAAAGATTCTCAGCTTCGCGAACAAAGCGTCTTGGATCTTTGGGAGTCTTTGAGCGAGCGCCAGTCACTTTTGAATTCGACCCCGAACATCCGTCCGGCCAAGGGTTGGTTCACGTCTCGTTTCGGTTACCGTGTGTCGCCGTTTACCGGTCGTTCGGCTTTGCATACGGGTCTTGATATCGCCGCGGCTCCGGGCTCTCCGGTTTATGCGACGGCGGATGGGATCGTGACCTATGCGGGCTACGATGAAGGTTACGGCAAAATGATCACCATCGATCACGGTTATGGGGTGACAACTCGATTCGGCCACAACGCTCAGATTTACGTGCAAGTCGGTCAGAAAGTTTCTCGTTGGGATGTCATCGCGTCCGTCGGAAACACGGGCCGCTCGACAGGTCCTCACTGTCACTATGAGGTTCGCGTGAACGGTGTGCCTCGCGATCCGGCTTTGTACATTCTCGACGAATAGTTTTTTCCTAACCAGTTTGATTTCTATTTTGCCTCAATTGTTGGGGGTATCGGTCTCATTTTGAGACGCGCCTGATTTGTCACTTCTCTCAAGGTTTTAGCTGTCGGGGGCGTCAACGCTTTTGACGCGTGAAAGATTTGTTTCTTGTCAGATCTTTCCCCCGATTTCAGGACCAATATCCAGGCTTTCATTCTTGGCCCTGCTTTTGAAGTTCTTCTCGTTAAGGAGGAGACCTTCGTGTCTCACTTTGAGATGAAAAGCCTAAAGTTTCAAAAGCTGATTTTGACAGGATTGTTGGTTGGATTACCGGCAATCGTGCAAGCTTCGATTTCTCAATGCTATCTTCCTGAGTATTCTTATCGCAATTGGGGCTCGGTCGAATCTCAAAATGCGCACACAGATCGCGTTCCGGCTTCGATCAATCGCGCTGCGATAATGCTCACCAAACCTTCAAAGATTTTTTACGGAGATGACGGGGAGCCGATTTCGCCAGAGCTCATCGCGAACTTCAATCAAATCAAGGCCAGCGAAAAGCCTTGGGATCCGCAAGAGATGATTCCTTTGGACATGCAGCCCACCAACAGCGCAAGCCAGGTCGCAGCCCAAGTCGCTGACCGCACGGCCACGACCTTATGGAATTCACCGACCATTCGTGAAAGCAGTATCGGTCACGCTGCCACCACGGTCGAAGAGACCCTGAAGCAAGAGGTGGTCCTGGGCGGTGGTCAGCCACAGTCGGTGCAACACAAATTCAATTTCAACGTGCAGGCTTTCCAAACCCTGGCGCAGATCCAGTACTCGGGATTTACAAACGCAGCCATCCGCTACAAAATCACCGAATCCAAATTCGCCTTCGAACTTTTCGAAAAAATCACCGGCAACAAAGACCTGGTCGTCAGCCACACCGTCGGCCGCGAAGATCGCCTATCCGCCATGAGCGTCCGCTGGACTTTCTAATCCCAAAGGCAAATCTCTTCTTCGGCTCTCTTCTCGCAATCCACGCCTCAAACAATCGTCTTCATCTCGCATAACCCGTCCTTGATCCGACAACCGGACACGGCTCCCATCTCTTGCTCGTAATTTTGTACTGAGCCCCGCAAGCTTCTTGCTTTCCTGAAGTCCTGCGGGGGTATCGGTCACATGACAAAACAAACTTCATTTCACAAGATTCACTGGAAACATCGCTATTCACACGGCGGCAGTCTTCGGCAGCTGCGAGCAGGCCGCGGAGCTCGGCCCCTTTCCACCAAAGCGTCCCTGCATCTGGTGCTAAAAGCCAATCGTGACAGAGTCCGTGGCGGTCTTCGCATTTCACGGAGATTTCAGCTCATTCATTTTCTTGTTCAGAAGTACGCAGTGAAGTTCTTTATCAAAGTGGAACAGGTCTCTATCCAAAACAATCACATCCACCTTTTAATCCGAACATCTAGAAGATCTCTGTACCAGCATTTCTTCAGAGTCTTGGCCGGACAAATCGCGCAGAGATTCGAGAAAGAGGGCCTACTCTCAGTCTGCAAAGTCCTGGGCCCTGCAGGGGTATCAGTCACGGCGGCTAAAAGCCACATGGTGACCGATACCCCCACGGGGTCTTCGAACGAAGCGAAAACTCACAACGTGACCGGTACCCCCGAAAGGGGGATCGCAAGCGAAGGGGAAGGCTTGGAAGCCCAGGGAAGTCTTGGGGTTAGCGGGGCTACGGCAAAGCTGCAAAAGCTTTGGAAGCATCGACCATTTACTCGTGTCGTGAAGGCTTACCGAGATCAGCTGCAAGTCCGTAATTACATCCAGCTCAATGAGAAAGAGGCGCTCGGGCAGATCCAGTACCGCAAAGACAGATTGCGGGGACTCCTACAAAAAGAGTGGGAAATCCTGTGGAGTTAAGTGCAAATCAGACGGCCGGTTACTGAATCTTTGAGCCGATGTCCGAGCGTTTTTGTAAGCCCATCCAGCGGGCTTGTGTGGAAAGTTCGTAGGCCTTCGACAAAGATTCTTTCAGTGTGGATCCCAGGCCCACCGAATTCAGCACGCGTCCACCACGGGTGAACCAGCGGCCATCGCCATCTTTTTTTGTTCCGGCGTGCAGGAAGTAGCTCATCTCGGTTTCAGCTGTGGGATTGCCTTCGATCAGCAGATTTTTTTCTGGATTCATCGGGTAGCCAGGCGCTGCCAGAACCACGCAAGAAGCAAACAAAGGTTTCTGTTTAAACGAATGAATTTTCCCCTGCGAAAGATCTTTCAAAATCAAACCCAGATCGCCATCAATCAGCGGCAGAATCACCTGCGTTTCCGGATCACCAAAGCGACAGTTGAATTCCAAAACTTGTGGACCTTCAGCGGTCACCATCACGCCGATAAAAAGGACGCCACGATACAGATAATTCATCGACTGCAGATGTGCGACAGTCGGTGCAACGATGCGGGTTTCAATTTGCTCGCGCAATGAAGCATCGATCTGTAAAGGTGCAACCGTCCCCATGCCGCCAGTGTTGGGTCCGACATCGCCATCTTGCAATCGCTTGTGGTCTTGCGCCAGCGGCAATGTCTGCCAAGTTTTACCATTGGTGAAAATCAGGTAAGACAATTCCCAACCCGGCATAAACTGCTCAAGCAGCGCGCGGTTGCCAGCATCTCCCAAAATACGTTTCTCGAAAAGATCCCGGGATGCTTCTTCCAGTTCAGACAAAGTTTTGCAAATAAACACACCTTTGCCAGCCGCCAAACCATCCGCTTTCAAAACGTAAGGTGCGGTAAATTTTCCCGCGACCCGCAAGACGTCTTCGACCGAGCTGACAATTTCAAATCGCGAAGTTGGAACACCCGAAGCTTGCATAAATTGTTTGGCAAAAATTTTCGAACCTTCCAATTGCGCCGCTTCCGATGAGGGTCCCACGACCAGAATCCCGCGTTCGCGCAAACGATCCGACAAACCTTCGACCAAAGGATCTTCAGGGCCGATCATGACGAAATCGATTTCCGTGCGCAGGCAAAAGTCGATGATTTGTGAAGATTGTTTCCAATCCATGTCGTGGCAGATCGCTTCGCGACTCATACCCGAAGAGCCGGGGATCGCGTGAATGTCCGAGACCGACGAACATTGTGAAAGAGCATGAACCAATGCATGCTCGCGGCCGCCTTGTCCTATCACCAAAACTTTCATCGACGTGATTCCTTTTGGGTAGCGCGTTGAGTGAAAAATACTACCTGTGCTTTGGATTTCACCTTACTCTAAATACCTATGGAAAAAATAGTCTTTATATCAGGCAAAAGAACACCATTCGGAGCTTTCGGCGGATCGCTGAAAGATGTATCAGCAACAGAACTGGGCGTGATCGCAGCCAAAGCGACTTTAGAGCAAGCTGGCGTTTCCCCAGATAAAATCGATCACACAATCTTTGGAAACGTTGTGCAAAGTGGCGCCGATGCTGCATATCTTGCACGTCATATCGGTTTGAAAATCGGTGTGCCGGTGGATCGCGGTGCTTATATCGTCAATCGCCTTTGCGGCAGTGGATTTCAGTCTTGGATTTCTGGTGCGCAGATGATCCGTGACGGGGAAGCCACAGCAGTGCTCGCTGGTGGTGTCGAACAAATGTCACAGATCCCTTATGTCATGCGCAACATTCGCTTCGGCGGAATCCGCATGGGACCAGGCGAGCTGGAAGATGCGATGACGGCTGCGCTCACAGATGCTTACGCCGGAATCCCGATGGCGATCACAGCCGAAAATTTGGGCGAGAAATACGGCATCACTCGCAAACAAGTCGATGAATACTCGATCCAATCGCAAACTCGTTACAAGCAAGCTTTAGCTGCGGGACGATTTGTCGAAGAGATGACCCCAGTCACCATCGAATCCAAAAAAGGTCCGATGACTGTCGACAAAGATGAACATCCAAAGCCAGATGTCACTTTCGAAAAAATCTCGGGCATGAAGCCGATGTTCAAAAAAGACGGCCTTGTCACAGCAGCGACAGCATCCGGCATCGTCGATGGGGCGGCTTGCTCGTTACTGATGAGTGAATCCGAAGCCAAGCAACTGGGCTTAAAGCCACTTGCAAGAATCGTCTCTTACGCCAGCGTTGGTTGCGATCCAAAAATCATGGGGATCGGTCCTGCCGGCGCAGCAAGAATGGCTTTGCAAAAAGCCGGGCTCACGTTGCAGCAGATGGACTTGGTCGAAGTGAACGAAGCTTTCGCGGCCCAATACTTGGCAGTGGAAAGCGAACTGAAACTGGATCCAGCCAAAACCAACGTCAATGGCGGAGCGATCGCGGTCGGCCATCCTTTGGGCGCATCCGGCACGCGCATCATGAATCTTTTGGTGTACGAACTGCTTCGTCGCAATGGCAAATACGCCTTGGGGAGCGCTTGCATCGGTGGCGGCCAAGGCATCGCCATTATCATTGAAAAGATCTAAAGCATGGAATTGAACTTACACCAAAGAACTGTCGTGATCCTGGGGCCTGCGGGTCCCACCATCCAAAACCTGATGATGACCTTGGCGCAGAATGGGGCCGATATCGCTTTGATCGATGCCGATGCCGACAAAATGCAAAAGTTTTGTCAGGTGATTTGTGACCAGCGCGAGATGAATGATAAATTTGGTCGTGCGATGGCGATCCCAACCAAATGGGATCAGCCCGGTGCGATCAAAGATGCGATCGGAAAAGCGGCGCAGACTTTTGGCAGCATCGATGTCTATATCGACGCCATGATGGAAACAAAACCGACACCTTTCCAAGTCGGTGTGGAAAATCAAGATCTAGAAAGCCAAATCCAAAAAAACCTTCTGGTTTCCTTGCGTGCCACCGAATATGCCGCCAGCTTTTTGAAAGGCCGTAAGCGCGGACGAATTATTTATCTTCTGCAAGATGCAATGAACAAGGGTCTGGCCGCAGATGCAACGGCGACCGCCGCCCGCACGGGACTGCTTGCTTTCTCGAAAACATTGGCCAAGCAACTGCAAGAATTCAACGTGACGGTGAACTGCATTTCCATGGGACTGACAGAAGAATATCTTTTAGGCCACTTTCCGGAAGCGGCTTCAATCAAAGAAGCGGCTGAAAAAATGAAGACTGTCGATTCCGCAATCCGCATCACCGAACCCGAAAAAGCAGCGAACGCCCTTCTTTATCTTTGCAGCAATCTGGGGGCGGCCGTCACAGGACAACATCTGGTTTTATCATGAGCGAATACCAAGGAATCGATTTCTACAATTTGGACGAGCAACTGAGCAGCGAAGAAAAATCCATTCGCGCCAATGTTCGAAGCTTCATTTCCAAAGACGTGATGCCGATCATCGCCGATTGCTTTGAGACGCAAAGATTTCCCAAAGAATTGATTCCGGGTTTTGCAAAGCTTGGAACCCTGGGTTCCACGATCAAAGGTTACGGCTGTGCCGGCATGAACTACACAAGCTATGGCTTGATCATGCAAGAAATCGAGCGCGCCGACAGCGGCCTTCGCAGCTTCGTTAGCGTGCAAGGCGCGCTTTGCATGTTTCCGATTTCAGCCTATGCCAGCGAAGATCTGAAAAAGAAATACCTGCCAGAGATGGCGCAGGGAAAACTGATCGGCTGCTTTGGTTTGACCGAACCTGATTTCGGATCGAATCCGGCGGGCATGACGACCCATGTGCGCAAAGAGGGCGACAAATACATTCTGAACGGTCACAAACGATGGCTCACCAACGGAACGCTTGCAGATCTGGCAATCGTCTGGGCAAAGAATGAGGCCGGAAAGATCAACGGTTTTATCGTCGATCGCAGTTTGCCGGGAATCGAAGTGCGCACGTTGGAAAAACGTCTCAGCCTTCGCGCCAGTGCTTCGTCCGAATACATTTTCAAAGATGTTCCAATTCCGGCAACCCACAAGCTGGAAGTCGAAGGACTGAAAGGTCCCTTCAGCTGTTTGAACAACGCCCGCTATGGAATTTCATGGGGGGTGCTAGGTGCCGCTCAAGATTGTTACCAACGAGCACTCGAGTACACCAAAGGACGCAGTCAGTTTGATAACAAGCCATTGGCAGGTCATCAGCTGGTGCAAGCAAAGCTTGCCGATATGTTCACCGAAATCACATTGGGACAAATGCTGGCATTGCATTTGGGAAGATTGAAAGATCAAAACAAAGCCACACCGGAACAAATCTCGATGGCCAAGATGAACAACGTTTCGAAAGCTTTGAGAATTGCGCGGGTTGCGCGAGATCTGCTTGGAGCGAATGGAATCTTAGGTGATTACCATATCGCGCGTCACATGATGAATCTGGAAAGCGTGAACACCTATGAAGGGACCGAAGAAATCCATCGTCTGGTTCTAGGTCAGCACATCACAGGCATTCCCGCGTTTCGTTAGGCCCAGCTTAGCAGCCAGAACCTTCGTTTGAAATGACGTAAACAAGACCTTCAGTTCCGTCCATGATCAGTAGAGCAGGGAAGGTAACGCCACATTGAACGGCGCCCATCGGAGCAATCCCGAAAGAAACTTTTTTGTATTTCTGCAGGTCTTTTAAGATTGGTTCAGCTTTTTGGATCGAGATCAAGGCGTTTGCCAGCTTGAGTTTTTGTTTATCTGCCTCTTCTTTGTCATTCTCTGAATCGATGGCGTCCAAAGACTCCAAAACAAAATCTGTTACATAAGACATGGCGTCTGCCAAAGAAGCACTTGCGTACATCATCGAGTCCGCTCCCCATGCATCAGCAGGCTCTGCTTCGTAATAATCGGCAAATTCTTCCGCTTCTATACCTTGGATATCAGTCGCGACTTTTTTCAGGATCTCTTTTGAATCCGAATCTTTCGTTGGCGAAACCTGCTCGGACGTCATTGAATCCGAAGCAGAAGACAGCAAAGTTGCAGCATATTCAATTCGTTTTGAATCTTTAGATTGAGCTTTCGCAACAGCGGCTGATGCCGAAAGAGCCGACAGAGATAAAGTCATAGCAGTAACAAGAGTTACCATTTTCATAAATTCTCCTAATTTTTTTTGGCGTAAACGAAGCGGAATATAACAAAGGTTCTCAAAATTGATTTACAGGATTAGATCAGCAAGAAATCTATTTAGAATTGTCAAAAAGTTGAACGGCCCGTGCTTTAGCGGCGAGCCAAAATTTCTTGTGCCTTCTCGTAATTTTCAGGCGCCACGTACAATCTATCGATAATACGGGCGGATTCGTACTTTTGAAAAATCTCTGTGGTTTGATCGATCGGCGTAGGCTTATCCCATTTGTCGTACTGATCGATCACGTAGATCGGATACGCGCGGTCTTCTGGCGAGCTGGAATGATACTTCGATAGACGTGCAAACGAAGACGCCCAGATCACGTCAATACCTTCAGCTTTCACCGCTTCGCTGAGCTTTTCAGGGCGAGTGTTCTCGGCCGTCGTGTGGAATTCGGCAAACATCTTGTAAGGACGTTTGGTCGAGATTCTTTGCGCCCACTCGTTCGGCGAAGAAGCTAGATGTTCGTACAATTTGAAATCGTTGTACTTGGTGTATTCCGAAATCGATGCCGGCAGTTTGAAAGTACAGTCCTTTGAGGTCAGATAGCGATTCAGCATCTCTTCGTACACGATGCATTTGTGATGGAAGTAAACCATCAAGTGAATATGGTGCCGAGAAATCAAAAAATCATCGAAGGTGTAAAGGGCGCGGCGATTGATCGCCAGATAAAATTTCCCGTCCACCTGATAAGGCGTCAGATTCGAAATCATCCAGTCGCGATCAAATTTACCGTAATTGGTGCCGGTGTAATAAGAATCGCGTTCCAGATAATCCATGCGATCGCAATCCAGCTCGCCACTGACAAGCTGGGAAAGGATCGGGCGGAAATCCATGCCCTTATCCAAAAAGAAATCGTCCGGGCATTCCAGCGATTTATCGATCAGACAAGCCACATGCAAAGGCGAAATATCGCCGAAGTTCTTTTTCAAAATTTCGGACAGCGGTGAGTCGGTCAGATACTTGATCGTGTAATCTTCGTGGGTCGCACGAATTGTGGAATCCTGCGAGCGATCTTTGTAAAGCGGAATGCTCAAATCTGTTCGCGGTGGCATGACCTCTTCGGTCGTGTGCGACAGGGGCCCATGTCCCACGTCATGAAGCATGGCCGCAAGACGGAAAACCTGCCTAAATCTTGAGCGCACGCCAGGGTTCGAGAATGGGAAAACCCGGAACATATGATCAAAGGTCTCACCCGCAAGGTGGCAGACTCCCAAGGAATGTAGAAAACGCGTGTGTGTCGCACCCGGAAAACTGATATCAGCAAAACCCAGTTGCTTGATGGCGCGTAAACGCTGGAATTCAGTGGAATCCACAACGGCGGTTTCGCCCGTGGACAATGCAATTGTACCGTGAATGGGGTCTCGAACTTCAATAGCCATGCCCTGTCTTAAGGGACGTTTGGGGCTTTTGCAACCCTGTGCGTAATATGATGCATCCCTCTCGTGAATGACTCGTGGGGTTGGGTGGGGCTAGAGTGAATCCATACACAGGAGATCGAATATGCTGGAAACGAACACTCAAAATTTTCCGTCCGTTTCATTCCATCCCATGGAACCTTACCACCAACTGATGCGTGATATCTTGGCTCGCGGAGCCGAGAAAGGCGATCGCACGGGGACGGGGACCTTGAGCCTTTTCGGCTATCAAATGCGCTTCGATCTGCAAAAAGGTTTCCCTTTGGTCAGCACCAAGAAGCTGCATCTGCGTTCGATCATTCACGAGCTTTTGTGGTTCCTGAAGGGCGAAACCAATATTCAGTATTTGAAAGACAACAAGGTCAGCATCTGGGACGAGTGGGCCGATGAAGAAGGCAACTTGGGGCCGGTGTATGGCAAGCAATGGCGTTCATGGGAAGCGGCTGATGGCCGCACCATCGATCAAATCACCAATGTCATCGAGCAAATTAAAAACAATCCGGATTCGCGCCGTCACTTAGTGATCGCTTTCAATCCGGGTGATGTCGACAAGATGGCGCTGCCGCCTTGTCACGCGTTCTTCCAGTTTTACGTGGCGAACGGCAAACTGTCTTGCCAGCTGTATCAACGAAGTGCGGATGTGTTCTTGGGCGTGCCTTTCAATATCGCAAGCTACGCGCTTTTGACCCACATGGTGGCGCAGGTTTGCGGTTTGCAAGTCGGCGACTTTGTTCACACTCTGGGCGATGCGCATATTTACTTGAACCATTTGGATCAGGTGAAGCTGCAGCTGTCGCGCGAACACAAGGCGATGCCGCTGTTGAAACTGAATCCGACTGTGAAAAACATCTTCGATTTCACATTCGAAGACATTTCAATCGAAGGCTACGATCCGCATCCAGCGATCAAAGCCCCCGTGGCGGTGTAGATGATTTTGTCTTCGATTGCGGCCATGGCCCGCAACCGTGTGATCGGCACGGACAACAAACTTCCTTGGCACATCCCCGAAGACTTTAAGTTCTTCAAAGAAAAAACCAAGGGGCACGTGCTGATCATGGGCCGCAAGACGTTCGAGTCATTGGGAAAGCCGCTGCCGAATCGTTTTCACATCGTGATCACCCGACAAGATGATTACAAGTATGAAGATCCCAACGTTGAAATCGTCAACAATCTCAATTCCGCGCTCGAGCTCGCGCATATGTTGACGACGAAATACAAAGCCAAGTTCGGCGACGAAGTTTTTATTTCCGGAGGCGGAGAGATTTACAAACAATCCATGGATATCGTCGATCGTATCTATCTGACGGTGATCGAAAAAGATTTCCCGGGCGACGCCAAATTCCCCGAATTTGATGAAAGCGAATTCAACCTAACCCGCAACGATCCACGCAGCGAACCGGTTCCCTTCTCATTTCGAACCTACGAACGCAAAAAATAGAGTCTTTTGACGGGCCCTTGTTTTTTTCGTTGAAGACGGCTATTCTCATCCCAGATCAACCTTTGGAGGTGCTTATGATTGCCAATCAAATTTTCTCAGCGGCCCTCCGCAGTCTTTAGACCTTCTCAGGCTTCGGCTCCGCTCTTCAAATTCGCATTCACGATCAGCAGAAGGCTTTAAGCTCAATTTTTGGGCTTTAACTTGGAGCTATTCAATTGAATACAAATCATATTTTTCGCGTCCTGGAAGACCGGGGCACAAGCTATTTAGTTTCTCTGGACGGAGTTCAAACTTGGAAGGCTGAGACCAGCGGCAATTTAAAAAAGATGGCCGCCGAGCTGCAGCCAACGGTCGGAGACTGGGTACAGGGAAATCTGCAGCCCGGAGACTGGATCTATCTGGAATCAGTCATGGAAAGAAAGAACCTGCTTTTGCGAGAAGCCGCCAGTGGGGCCGGTGTGCAAAAGCTGGGTGCTAACATCGATTATCTTTTAATTGCGACCGCAGTGAATCAAGATTTCAATCTGATGCGATTGGATCGGTACGTGGCCATGGCCTTCAGCTGCGGTATTCAACCAGTGATTCTACTGACCAAAGTGGATTTGCACGACAATCCGATGGAATTGATCGATCAAACGGCATCGCGCTTTCCATCGATCGATGTCCATGGGATCAGTGCGATGGAAAATTGGAACATCGAAGCTTTAGATGCTTACCTGCAACCGGATCTAACGGTTGGTTTGGTGGGATCCTCTGGCGTTGGTAAATCGACGCTGGCCAATCGTTTGATCGGGAGCCAGGTTTTGGACACGGGTGGCATTCGTGAAGATGACGGCCGAGGCCGGCACACGACAACCCACCGGTCTTTGCATCGCTTGCAAAGTGGAGCATGGCTGATGGATACGCCGGGCCTTCGATCATTGGCTTTGTGGGAAGGCGAAGCAGGAATCGGTTCTTTGTTTCAGGACATCGAAGTCCTGATGCAAGGATGCAAGTTTTCAGATTGCCAACATCAAAGCGAGCCGGGCTGTCAAATCCAACGGGCTTTGGGAAATGGCGAGCTGGATCCGAGCCGTTGGGCGAGCTATTTGAAATTGCAAAAAGAAGAAAGCTATCAACGTCGAAAAATCGATAAGCAAGCTGCCCTGGAAGAAAAAAAGAAATGGAAGAACATTCACAAGCACCAACGTGAATATTATAAGAGCCGAAGATAGAAAGGATCTTCGGCTCGCGCGCAAGAGGCGAATCACTTCAGGCAAGAATACTGAAGAGTGTAATTTCCAACCGGAAGACTGCTTTGGAAATTCAGACGGGTGCCTTGAACTTCATAGGCGCCCGTGTAGTTCACTCCGTTTAAAAGAACGACCACGCTTGAAGTCGTGGCACCAATCGGAGCGCACTGAAGCTCGATCATTTTCTGCATGGCTTGCACGCTTTCGCCGATGCCTTTCAATTGACTACCGTAATCGTCCGCACAAACGGAACCGATGATCGCACCACCCAGCATGCCGGCGCCGGTGAGCTTCGACATTTTTTCGTAGATCGCACCGTATGTCGCACCTTCAGTTTTCAAACACTGGGCATCGCCTGGTTTCGTGATGATCGAATGGAAGGCAAAATTCTTTGTGTTCCATACTTTCTTCACATAGGCCAACAGATTTTCCGGAATGTTCTTCGCGCCCGTAGCGGACTCGTCTTCATCCGAAATGACGACGGTTGCAAAGTTCGCATCGTTGCGGAAGAAGCCATTGTTCGAAGAGCCTGCCGTCATGGATCGTTCGACCGCACGGTAGGTGGCATAGATTCCTTGCTCGGACGCGCTTCCGGTTTCGGGCCGGTAAATCGTGTCCGCCAAAATTTTTTCGGCCGTCTTCGCATCAGTGGCTGATGAAATGTAATACTGATTGCTAAGGCCTTTCATTGCGATCAAGCGGCCATCACCCAAAGTGATATCGCGCGGATCGGTGGTCGTGATCGCAATTCGCCAATCCAGACCGCTTAAGACACTCAGGAAAGTCGACATGCGCTTTCCCATGTGGTCTTGCTCGTATTCCATGGATTGCGAGTTGTCGTCGACGATCAAGATGTCGACTTTGTTGTTCGATTTGATTTGAACATTTTGAGTGATACTTTGCGTGGTCGATTTGATGGTCCAGCTGATGGACTTGCTGCTGCTCTGACCCAGTTGATCGACGGCGGTGACAGCATAGGTGTAACTTCCGATTTTTTGCGCTGGAAAGGTCAGGGTTGAAACGCCAGCGGCGCAAGTGCTTGCGCTGCTATTTAAGGTACAAGAAACGGACTTCACTCCGACGCCTGTGTCTTGGACGTCCAGCTTCAGCTTCGTATCTTTGCCATCTTCATAGACGTTGCCGCTGTCTAGGTTTAAAGCGATGCTGGGCGCTTGGTCGTCGTGCAAGATTGAAAGCTTCACGCAGGTTGATGTGCGGCTTTCAAAATCTTTGAACTGCACGGAGACATGATTGGTCTGATTGGCTTTCTTCAAAGTCCAGGCCTTGGTCGCGGCAAATTTTTCCCATGTTCCGCACAGGCATTGATCGTTATCGCTGATCTTCATTTTCAGAAGTTCGCTTGCGCTGGTGAAAGCCAAATTCACATTTAAAGAAGAGGTGCTGCTCGCACCTTGATTCAAACTGGCTTGAGCTGGGGCGACAGTCCCGACTTCGGCCTGGCAGGTATCGCCGGTGTCGCTGCCATCACCGGGATTTGTTCCATTGTTTGAGTCACCATTGCCATTTCCAGGTTGCGAACCGCTGCCGTCACCGGGCTGAGAAGGGTTGGACGGATTTGTCGGATTGCTTGGATTTGTCGGTTGCGAGCCACCGCCGCTGCTATTGTTTTCGCTGCCATTGCCAGATGACGAATCATCGCCACCTTTTTTTCCCGTACAAGCGGCGACAGTTAAGACACATAAAAGAGTGAGAGATTTCTTCCAGATTAAATTTTTCATTGTGACCTCATGGAATCAGTCGGCATTATAAAGAGAATTTCGGACGCGACGGAGGTCCGGTTTGTCCTCTGACAGATTCGATTTTTCACTCTGTAAATGACGATTTATTTCAAAGCGAAGGTTAGTTCGACACTCTTTATGAAAAGACCTTCAAACCCGCACGGGGAGAGGCTTTGCGGGAAATCGTATTTTCACTGCTTTAGTCCAGATTTTCCAAAAATGAGATCGTCTCACTTTAGGAATTAGGGGACCCACCGATAAGTCACTTAAGCAGAATAATACCCATGGAACCACGGAGGTTCCCCCGAGCATCAAGGATTGATGCCGGTGATTCGTCAAGGAGGATAAGTATGGGTCTCAGGATTAATACGAACACGGCTTCGTTGAACTCTCAGCGAGTTCTGTGGAATACGAAGCTCAACTTGGATAAGAGTTTGGAAAAACTCTCATCTGGTTACCGAATCAACCGTGCCGGTGACGACGCCGCAGGTCTCGCGATCTCAGAAAACTTGAGAGCTCAAGTTCGAGGATTGAAGCAGGCTTCGCGAAACGCGAACGACGGTATCTCTCTCGTCCAAGTGGCGGAGGGTGCGATGAACGAAATGTCCTCAATCACGATTCGATTGCGGGAACTTGCGGTTCAGGCGGCTTCTGATACGATCGGACCTGTCGAGAGACAATTCTTGAATGTGGAATACGATCAACTGATCTCTGAGGTTGACCGAATTGCAGACGCGACAGAGTTCAATGGAACTCAGTTGTTGGCTGGTGTCGGTTCGATCATGGATTTCCAAGTTGGTATCCGAAACAATCCCGAAATCGACCGTATCTCTTTCGACTCTTCGAAAGCAGACGCGAACTCGGCAGCGCTTGGCTTGAATCTGACTTCGGTGGCAGATAAGGCTTCGGCTCAGAATGCATTGTCAGCGATTGACGGTGCGATCATGAGTATCTCAGCGATGCGAGCTGACTTCGGTGCCCTTCAGAATCGTTTGCAAACGACTGTTTCCAACATCCAAAATACCGTTGAGAACATGTCAGCAGCAAACTCTCGTATCCGTGACGTCGACGTCGCTGAAGAGACTTCTGAAATGACTCGAAATAATATTTTATTGCAAGCTGGTACTTCGGTTCTCGCCCAAGCCAACCAGTCAGCGAACGTCGCACTTGGCCTCTTGAATAAGACATTCCAAGGTTAATGATTTAGAAACCGAGTTCTATGATTGAGCTCGGTCGAATGATCAACCAATGAATGTCCTTGGAACTTAGGTCTTTATCACCCTATTTCCCAAGATTTCAGCTAAGAGCCTCTGATTTGCTGTATTATTGTATATCTGTTTCCTGCGCCGGGTGGGAGCGCAAGCTCCCAACCCACTTCCAAAATCGTCCATCCCTTTTTGGTAGCGCAATTGCGTCATGTATTTGGATGGGAAAGAAGCATCTATCTTTCAAACATTGAAGGTTGAAGCTTCAAAAAGTGGAAAGCTCGCTACGATTGATGTCATGTTTTTTCATGATTGAAATAGGTAGGGGAGAGCTCGAAGGAAACTTCGAGACGAATCTGTGAGTTCGCGCTCGAACAATGAGAGCAGCAGCTCGCGATCAAATATGGTTTTGCAAAAATCCGCTGTGGATAGAGCAAAACAGAAATAGAAGATGGCCACAGGTCATTGGATTATGAATTTTTCTCGCTCGAGAAAATTCAAAGTGAACCTTCGTTCACGCACTTAACGCACAATCGCTACCAAAAAGGGATGGACGATCTAAATCTGGACTCGAGGTTTGTTTTTATTTTTCCGATTCATTTCCTAGAGGTGTATTTGCACTTCTAAAAATTAACTTAACAGTCACACGATGTGGCTTAACGCCAATGGATGGCGCCGATCACGGAGGATTTAGGTATGCAAGGAGGATAGAATGGGATTACGTATTGCCACAAATGTGGCCTCTCTGAATACCCAGAAGAATTTATCGGGTATCAAGCTGAATTTGGATCGTTCGTTTGAGCGACTCAGTTCAGGTAACAGGATCAATCGGGCGGCAGACGATGCTGCGGGCCTGGCGATCAGTGAAAATCTTCGGGCGTTGATTCGCGGTTATAGACAAGCGGATCGAAATGCGAACGATGGTATCTCACTGGTGCAGGTGGCGGAAGGTAGCTTGAACGAAGTTTCCAATATGCTGATTCGCTTGCGTGAATTGGCGGTTCAGGCCTCTTCAGACACCGTCGGCGACACGGAAAGAAAATTCGTCGATGTCGAGTACCAACAGCTCAAGTCCGAGATCCAACGTATTACAGAATCAACGAGCTTCAACGGCTTCGATCTTTTGAACGGAACGGGCGGGGTCATCGACATCCAAGTCGGTGTGAAAAACAACCCCTTCCAGGACCGAATTTCATTCAACGCCTCGGCAGCGAATGCAAGTTTGGAATCCCTGGGCCTCAGTGTCGAGACGGTCGCGACCAAAGAAGCTGCGCAAATGAGCTTGGACGTGGTGGATAACGCCTTGGTTTCGGTCAATGCGATTCGGGCAAACTTCGGTGCGCTTCAGAATCGTCTGGTCTCGACATCGCAAAACCTGAAAGTCGCCGATGAAAACTACTCGGCCGCTAACAGTCGAATCCGCGACGCCGACATCGCCGCCGAAACAAGCGAGCTGACAAGAAACAATATCTTGCAGCAGGCAGCGGTCTCTGTCCTGAGTCAAACGAACAGTTCACAGCAGCTGGCGCTGAAGCTGTTGAGCTAAGAACTGAAATTGTAAGCTAGAAAAAGAAAAGGCCGGATCTCCATCAAGAGATCCGGCCTTTTGTAGTTTTAAAATCAAAAAATCGGCAGAAAATTAGTAACGAGTCGAAAGCGCCTGAATCATCAAAGCGTTTTGGCTCGAGGTCGGGCCGTGCGCCAACGTCATCACTTCGATCGATGAGCCGTCCTGGAAGAAGCAAAGCTCAAAAGGGGCACCGATAAAATCCTGACCCTGGACCACTTCGCCACCAGCCGAAGCACAATAGTTCGCTCCGCCCATCGCCGCCAAAGTCGCCGTCGTTGAACCTTGATCTGTCGTCACTTTCAACAGGCTCACCGCATCGATGTAAGCCGTGCCGAATTGGCAGTAACCGACTTGGTCACCTTTCACTTCGATTTCATGAAACAATCCGCCAGAAAGTTGGCAGAAATGAATCTGCGGATTGTGCGCAAAGGCCTGAGCCGCAAATCCAAAAGACAAGAGAGCGATAAGACGAATGATTTTCATAAAGACCTCGTTTGAATGGCCCTTTTTAAGCCGAAAGCCTTTGATTTCAAAGAAATTTCTGGTCTCCCGCGCGGACCATGAAAGATCGGACTGCATTTTCTGCACGATCGGGTGGCCGAAAGCCGTTATCTTCGATTAAATGGCCGCGATTTCGGTGATCTGAGCCCAGAACTTCGGGCTTAAAAGCTCGCTTCCCAGTAGGAAAATCGGAAAGTGTCCCTTTCCGCGGCCCTTCTTGGCGTCTACCGGAAGCGATCCCGTTCCGCCAATTTCCTCGAGCCAATGTTTACGCAATGACAACGAATTGCTGACCAATACATTCTTCACGTTCTCCAAGGCCTTTTTATCTAAGGCCGAATACTCGAAGCTGCCAAAAACATGAATGCCAGAGTTGCTGGAAAACTGAGAAAGCTGTTGGTAGCCAACCTCCAGCTCGTATTTGAACTTCTGCTTGCTGGGCGTGCGCGCGGTGAAAATCAAATCCAGGTTGCCGCTTAAAAACTGCGAATCCAGTTCGCGATATTCAAGCACATCCAAATGAACGATGCGGATATCCAGCCTCTTGAAACATTGATCCACGAACTGCATGGCGATTTCGGACAATCCTTCCAAAGTTCCGATGCGAAGTTCGGTGGTTTCGCTGTCTTGTGCGACCGATAAAATTTCGGCCTGCAAACGGCTGATGCCCTTGGTGAAAGTCATCGCCAGATCTTGCGCCACTGGGGTCCATCCAGATTTGCGACGGGCACTGCGATCCAAAAGCACGACCTTCAATTCGGATTCAATTTTTCCGACCAAACGTGAAAGCTGCGGTTGGCTAAGTCCAACATGAACGGCGGCGGCCGACAGATTCTTGTGTTGAACCGCTTTCGCTAAAATCGACAGTTCATAGGTCAGGCTTTGGATCATCGAATCCTCTATTTCCGGATGTAATTGATAAATGCCACGATTCCTAAACCGCCCGCAAAGACGAAACCTAAGAAGCTCAAAGCCGGCACACCGTTGATTAGGTTTTCTTTGTCATGCACGTAAATATAAGACGCGCTTAAAATCAAAGCTCCCATCAAAAGCCCCAAGAACAAAAGATTGAACGAGCTTTCCACCGCACGCTTCAGATCCTGCACATCTTGAACCTGCAGCTTAAAGGTGTGCTGAGGACTGTTGATTTTACGCAAAAGAAAATTCAGCTGCCTTGGCAAGTTGTTCACCAGCGACCGCGACTCGCGCGCCAGCTGTCCCAAATCGTGCATCATGCGATTCGGATCGTACTGGGTTTTAATCAGTTCGTTCGCGAACTCCAAAGCGTACTGAAGGAAGTCGAAATCTTTCTGGATTTTATTGCCAAGCCCTTCGATGGAAACCAGGGACTTGAAGTAAAGCATCAGTTCGGTTGGCACCTGCACGTGGTGACGGGACGCGATCGAAGATGATCGAAGCAGGATCTTACCAAGATTCACGTTCTTCATCGTCAACCCAAAGAAAGGCGCCACCAGATCGCGAAGATCCTTTGCAAAAAGATCCACATTCACCTGATCGTTGAAAGGCGCCAGATCGATGTATTCGTGGGCCAAACGTTCGTAATCTTCGCGGGAAAGCGCCAGTAGCATATTGGCAATGGCCGACTGAGTTTTTCCATTCAAGCGTCCGACGACACCGAAGTCGATCAAGCCGATCGAGTTATCAGGGTAGATAAAAAAGTTTCCGGCATGCAAATCGCCATGAAAAAGACCGTCCGAGAAAACCATCTTCAGGTAAGCGCGAAGGCCGATTTTCATAATCTCTTCCGAGACAACCCCAGGCTGTCTCAAGGCCGCATCCGAGCTGAGTGGAATTCCGGTTAGGGCTTCCATGGTCAAAACGCGCTCGGTGGTCAGATCGAAATAAACTTTCGGCACACGAACCTTCGGGTCTGAAGCAAAATTTTGGGAAAAGCGACGAATGTTGTTCGCTTCGACGACGAAATTCGTTTCCAAATCCAAAGTCTTAAAATACTCGTCAACGATTCCGACCGGATTGAAAGTGCGTGTTTCTTCCACATACTTTTCCAGAAGCTCGGCTAAGAAATAAAGAACGTTCAAATCCTCGTTGATCGTTTGGATGATCCCGGGACGCTGGACTTTGACAACGACGCTGGTGCCATCCCTTAAAGTCGCCCGATGAACCTGCGCGATACTGGCTGAGCCCAAGGGGTTCGGATCAAAAGACTGAAAATGAGTGTAAAGATTTGGACCGAATTCTTCTTTAAGGACGGATTCGATCACATCGAAAGAAAGCGGGCTGACTTCGGCGTGCAGTTTGGAAAACTCTTGCACCCAATCATCGGGAACCAAGTCGGGACGAGAAGCCAGAAGCTGTCCCAGTTTCACAAACGTGGGTCCAAGCTCTTCGAAACTCATGCGAATGCGCTCGGCGGTCGAATACCTTTCCTCGTCGGTGGTCGAAGTGATTCTTTCCAGCACGAAGCGACCCAGCTTGATTCGCTCGGCGATATTGTAAAATCCATGACGAACGAAAACGCTGGCAATCACCCGCAGGCGAGACGCATTTTTCAAAGTGCGTCCGATCTGTCGTCCGGTCGTCAGAATCTTCATCGACGTTTTCTCCCGCCGCCGGAGCTTTTCTTCTTACCGCCTCCACCGCCCGAGGACTTTTCGCTCTTACGGAATTTTTTAAAGAAATTTTTTCCTGTTGCTTTCGGTTTGCGATTTTCAGAAGAGCTTTCCGATTCGCCCGCATCCCCACGTCGAGAGCTGACGCGGAATCCGCGGTTGCCGTCGCGACCGCGATCGCCTTGGCCGCCACGACTGTCGTCCTCGCGGCGATCGCCACGGCCGTGATCGTTCTGTCGGCCGCTATGGGCCCGATCATTTCGCGAGCCGGTGTTGCGCGTGCGGCGATCTCCGCCACTGCGATCGTCTTCCTCGCGCTCGGGAACTCCCATTCGCGCTTTCCATTTCTTTAAAGCTTGCTGCAAATGTTTTTCGGGATCGAACTTTTCGCCCTTGGTTTCGGACTCGTCATTGGCTTCGGACAAGAACTGGAACACTTTTTCTTCCATGCGGTCCATCGCCTGGGCCTTTTTCGATTTCTGAGCAAAGCTTGGACGCTCGTCGCGTTCTTCACGTCGGGGCTCTTGTTTCGAGGACTGTTTCGAAGATCTGAAGGACTTCTCGCGTCCTTCGTCTCGGCCATCGCGTCGCTTGCCGCCCTTTTCAAAGCGAGCTTTCCCGCTTCGCTCAAAGTTGCGTTCCCGGTGAGTCATCGCCTGGCCTGCCAACTGGAAGTCGACTTGCCCTGCCTCTGGATCGGCACTTGCCACTTGCACCGTCAACACATCGCCAATCGCAAAACGCTGACCGGTCTTGCGACCCACAAGCGTCAAGGTGTCTTCATCGAATTCCAGTTTTTCTTTGCTGAGATTTTCAACTCGGATCAAGCCATCGACTTCAAACTGGCGAAGCAGAACGAAAACGCCGAACTTTGTGACCGAGCTGATGATGCCCTCGAATTCTTCACCGACGAATTTCTCCATAAAGCGGGCTTTTTTGATCGCTTGGAATTGTCGTTCCGCTTTCACGGATCGCTGCTCGCAGGCCGATAGCATAGTGGCGCTGGTCTGCAAATCGTCTTCCGGAATCAGACGGTACTGGGACTGCGGCATAATTTGACTTTTGATCAGGCGATGCACGATCAAATCGGGGTATCGACGAATCGGAGAGGTGAAGTGAGTATAAAACTCGAAACCCAATCCAAAGTGTCCGACATTGTCGGGGCTGTACTTGGCCTGGCTCATCGAGCGAAGCGCCAGGATATTCAGGATCTGAGCTTCGGGTTTGCCATCAAATTCTTGCAAGGCCTTGGTCAATCGCTTCTGCAATTTTCCCTGTGTCACTTTCACGCGGCTGCCAAAATTGGCCAGATATCTTTCCAGCATTTCGATCGCATCTTCATTTGGCGAGTCGTGAATGCGGTAAATGGCCGGAATATCTTTCGATGAAAGAAAGGTCGCCACGGCGACGTTCGCGGCCAGCATCATCTCTTCAATCAAACGGTGAGCGAAGAGACGCTCGGATTTAATAAAGTCGATTGGGATGCCCGCGCTATCCAGGACGATCTGCGTTTCTGGAATCTCCAGATCCAAGGATCCGTCCTTAAAGCGCTTGGCCATCAAGATCTTGGCCAGATCTGCCGCAAGCAGAATCTCGGCCTTCACATGGCGAAGCTTTTCGACTTCGTTGCCGTCGATGATTTCTTGCGCTTCACCATAGGTGACGCGGGCTTTGCTTTCGATCACGGCTTCATAGAAGTCGCTTTCTAAAACTTCACCGGTGAAATCCATCTGCATGTCCGCCACCAGTGCCAGTCGCGGAACGTGCGGATTCAAAGAGCAAAGACCGTTACTAAGAACTTCGGGTAACATCGGCACCACGAAATTTGGGAAATAAACGCTGGTGCCACGCTCGTAAGCTTCGCGATCAATAGCGGAGCCCAACTTTACGTAATGGCTGACATCGGCGATCGCCACATACAATTTAAATCCACGGGCATTGCTTTCGACAAAGATGGCATCGTCAAAGTCCTTTGCCGTGGCGCCATCGATCGTAATAAAGCTCAGCGAACGTAGATCTTTGCGGCCTTTCATATCAGCTTCAGAGACGTGTTCAGAAAACTTATCGGCTTCCGCTTCGACTTCAGAATGGAATTGGTGTGGGATGTGGTTCTGCAAAAGCACGCGCTTGATGTCCGTCAAAGGATCCATCGCATCGCCGATCACGTCGGTGACTTCACCACGGAAACCGTTTGCATCGCCTGGATAGCTCAGGATGTTCACCGAGACCAGCTCGCCATTCTTGGCATTCATTGATGACTCGAGCGGGACTTTTAAATCTTCGCCCCAGCCTTTGCCTTCGTCGCGGACGATGCCGACCTTATCATTTAATTTATGGAATGTGCCCACCAGGGATTTGGTCCCGCGTTCGACGATCTTGACGATCTCGCCGCGGAATCTTTGTCCGCCCGGTTCGGGGAAGGCTTCGATCATGACCTTATCGCTGGTCATGGTGCCTTTCATTGATTGGCGGGGAATATAAACGTCAGGGTGTTCACTTTGATCGGGAATAAAAAATCCGAAACCGTCGGGGTGTCGTTTGATCATTCCTTGTAGAAATTGTTTTTTCATTGGTTGAATTATCTTCTTGTTTTGAAAGTCTTGTCTTCAAGATCTTCAGGTTACTCTTCGTGTCTGATTCTTTTTTGTTCAGATTGGGTTTAATTTTCTTTGATAGTTTCGCTTTTCAGGTGGGTTGTGTTGTTAAGCCGGCAGCGTTTTGTTGAGCGCAAAGTGCTGTTGCGGAGAGCAAATCCGTGACGGATTTGCCGATTGAAAATCACAAAGTGTGGAAGAAATGTGGAAGCTTTCTAGACTCTTTGTGAAGGTCGGTTTGAGATTTGATTATAGAATGAGACATAATTTTTGTCTCTGAAAATCCCAAGAAGATCGGTAAAAAGAGAGTTATGTAGGGGGTTTAACACGGCACCGAACGCCGTTCTGCGATGGCGCGTTAGGACTTTAATCCAGGATATTAAACATGCTGCATTGTAAACTTCCTTCAAAAGATTGAAGTCTTTTTCGGCTGCTCAATACGTCAGCATTTACCTGTGAAAAATCGAAGTTTCGATTTCTTGAAACCCGCACCAGACATGGGTTTCGAGTAAAAGTACTAGTTTTTAATCGGCGCTTTTTTTTGTGACGGTTTTTCTGGCTGAACTTTTTCGACAACAGAGCGGTGAGGACATTTCGCAACACCCGCGAAGACCGTTGACTGTGGCGAAAATCAAATCCACTTGATCTCAAATCACGCTCTCATTACGATCTGAGGTGTAAAGATTATGGAATAAGTTAACAACCTTGTTGATTCAACGAAAGGACAACAAATGAAAAAACTTCTTTTGATTGCAGCTTTGGCATCTTTGTCAGCTCCTGCATTCGCATCGAAGGCTCGCGTGACTGCATTGGGAAATGCGGATCACCTGGTCGACCCTCAATCAGCGTTCGACAATCCTTCACACCTGACTTTGATGGGCGACTATGTCACTTTCGAAGCGGGTGCGACAACTCCTGCAGCTACTGGCGTTGTTCCAGGAACAACAACTTGGGCTGAATACTACAACGGTATCGCGACTCCTCCGGGCGCTGAAGGCGGATTCGTTCGCTCGCACGGTGATGCGAAATACGGTGCTTACCTTGGACGTCGTTCACCATTCACAGACGTTGCTCGTAACTCATTCGGTTTCTTGCGCCAAGAAAACCCAATCGAGCTTCAGTACGCGATGAAAGGTGCTATTAACTGGGGTGCAGCTTTGAACTACTCGAGCTCTGATCAAAAGAGCCTGGGTCAAAAGCAATCTGCTTACGGTATCCGCTTGGGTGCAACAGCTGATCAGTGGGAAGGTTTCGCTGTTATCGGTTTGGCAAGCACGGCTGACGGTGCGGCAGCAACACGTGTCTTGAACAGCGGCGATGCGAACGGAAACGGAATCATCGATGCTGCGACTGATACAACTGCGATCGCTGCAGATTCTTCTGCAAAATACAAAGGTACAATCGGCTTCAAAGTTGGTGGTGCTTACAAAATGGAAAACATCCGCTTGTACGCGAAGTACTATATGGATGGATTCAAATATGAAGGTGCTTCAGCTGTATTCAACGATTTGAAAGTTGAACAAAACCAAGCTGACATCGGTGTTGTTGATCACAATAAGATCGATGGCGGTCAGTGGTTCTACGGCGTTGCTTTGCAATTGTTCAACGCGAAGAAATCAAACTCAAACATCGACACTAAAGTCACTGCGACTTACCTGCCATTCTTGGTTGGTTTGGAGTACGACGCGACTTCTTGGTTGACTCTGCGTGGTTCTGCCACTCAGAACGTTTTGTTGGGTTCATATAAACAAGACGATGGCGCGGCTGGTTTCTCTGACGAAACAGACACAATCCGCAACAACACTAAAGTTGCTGCTGGTTTGGGTTTGAAATTCGGAAAATGGGCTGTTGACGGTTCGTGGGCTGCACAGACAACTGGTACTGTGAACACGACAAACCTCATGACCAATCTTGGCATGACTTACATGTTTTAATTTTTGAGATTTAATTGAAAGGATACACACAAATGAAAAATACACTTCTGATCGCAGCTCTGGCTCTTGCAGCGACTCCAGCGATGGCTTCTAAAGCTCGCGTGTCTGCTCTGAACAGCTCAGCACACTTGTCTGACATCACTGATGTTCAAACAAACGCTTCTAAAATCAACGAACACGGCGAATGGTTGACATTCGAATTCGGTAACAACAACTACACAGCTGCAGGCACTGCAACTCCTCGCGCTGAAGGTGGATTCGTTCGCTCAATGGGCGATTCAAAATACGGATTCTACTTGGGTTCACACCCGACATGGGTTGACGAAGTTCGCACTGGTTTCGTAACTGGTACTTACCTGACAAACGAAAACCCAGTGAACCTGTTCTACGGTTCAAAAATGGGTGGCGATTTGTCTTGGGGTCTGGGCTTGTTGTACTCAAACAGCGACAAGAAAACGACAACTGAAAAGCAAAGCGCCTTGGGCGTTAACTTCGGTTTGACTGGTTCGAACTGGGATGCTGCTTTGACTGTTGGTGCGATGAACACTTACAAAAAAGATTCAACAAAAGTTGATTTCAAAGGTAACCCAGCAATCGACTTGGCTGGTACTTACACAATGGACACTCTAACTTTCTCTGCTGGCGTTGGAATGAACGGCGGTAAAGAAGAAGTGAACGGTGCTGAGACTCACAAATCTGAGATGATGCGCTACAATGTTGGTGTTGTGAACTCTCACAAAGCAGACGGTGCAGACTTCTTCTACGGAGCGAAGCTGAATAGCACAACAACTAAAGACAAAGCAAACGATGCTAAAACTGAAGAGATGGCTCTTCCAGTATTTGCTGGTATCGAAGCTGATGCGACTTCTTGGATGGTTCTGCGTGCATCTGTACAACAGAACTTCGTTCTTGGTTCTAAGAAAGTGACTGCTGCAAACGGAACTGGTGGCGACGCGGACACAATCGCGAACAACACTTCAGTTGCTGCGGGTGCTGGCTTGAAATTCAACAAATTGTTGTTGGATGGAACTCTTGAAGCTGCAAACAGCAACACAGCTGCTTTGAACGGAAACGCGTTCTTGGCTAACGCTGCTGTTACTTACATGTTCTAATTTTAAGCTCAAAGCTTGAAACCAAAAGGCTCTGCCCAAAAGCAGGGCCTTTTTTTTGGGGGAGTACGCCGTACCTTCTGGGACAGCGTCCCGAAAGGTACGGCGTACCTTTTATCCGTCCGGATGCCGGACATCCGAGTGCTTTCGGATCTTCTTTTCGAATCCAAGCTATATAACAGCCGACAAGTCTTGCAAAGACCCTGGCCATTCAGGAGGTCTTATGAAGTCATTGGCGGTTTTGTTAGGGTTGGCACTGTCTCTCAGTGCTTGCGTGAAGGTTACGGATAAGGAAGATGAAAATAACGGTGCTCAAGCAGGTTCCGCGCTTTATGAAGTGCGGCCTTTAGCGGAGCCTTCAAAGTATCAAGTTGCCCTGCAAATGCATCCGGAAACCCAGGTCGTGCAACGCTCGGTTGAAAATACCAACAGTGAGGCGACCGTTCTCCCGATGAACATGCAAGATGGTATTTTAACCGACACTCAACCCGAATCTGGAAAGACTTACATCTACGAGCAGGGCGTGGTTCGTGACGGACACTTTGAAGTTCTTCGTCGAGACAAAATCCGCATTCCGAAAGATGAGATCATTCAATCCGAAATCGTCCTGACCAAAGACGAAGTTTGGAAGTTTGACGGCCGTCTTTATCTTGAGGCGAATGGCATCATCACCACCAACGGCTTTGCCTTGGCGATCGAAACACAACGCCTGGTTGGAAAAATGGGCTTGATCCGAACATTTCCTGCGGGCTCCCAAGCGGCGATCGGCCAAAAAGGTCAATCCGGCGGCGCCATCCGAATCATCATGCGAACCGGCGAGGGTACTTTGAAAGTAGAAATGCGCGGCCAGCGCGGTGGTGATGGAATACCGGGTGCCGATTATACCAGTGCTCCACCCACCGGCATCAATATTGGTGGGCCAGGAGGAATGGGTTTCAGTCGTTTGATTGCGGGTGAAGGTGGTGGCACAGGCGGAAATGGTCTGCCAGGGGGAGATTCGGGGAGCTTTCAAATTCAAAGCTTTGAAGCTCACAGCTTGATGATTCTACCATTGATCGAGTGTGGCTCTGGTGGCGGAGGAGGGCGCGGAGGAAAGGGTTCTCCGGCGGTTCCGCATATGGGTTTAGACAACGGACCCGAAGGTCTTCAGGGAGGCAGTGGACCTGCAGGCCAGTGTCAGGCCTCTTACATCCAAGATCTCAATGGCCAGCGGGCTTTGTAGAATTCGCGCTTGATGAGGGTGGCGAGTTTGAAACCGGAGTCTCGCCACTTTTCGGAATGTTTCTCATGTCGATCGGATAAGGCACGCACTGCCAAGTTTCAAAATTCGTTTTCGATTTTTTCTGCGCCGTTTGCTGGCACAAATCGTAATCTTCAAACTGACACTCGAAATGCACCGGCGAATTCGCCAAACACCAGGTCGACGAACCCATGATGTGGGCCTGCGCACTCCAAGGAAAGCCAAGTAAGAAAATCCAAGCCAGTCTCCGCATGGTTTATTCTTTCTTGCCGATATCCTTCAAGTCAAAATAATCAGGCGCCACGAACGCAGGTTGCATCGGGAACTTGTAACTTTTGTGGGCCGTCAGTTTCGGGCGGCCGACTTCGACATAAAGTTCATCCCACAAGGTCGCCAGCAAAGCCGCCGAGCGCGCCATATCGGTCACAATCAAAGATTTGAACTTCGCTCCCATCTGCACGGCAGATTCACGCTCGGCTGCGGTTTTCAGCGACATGCCTTTTTCATCTTTGATCGAAGAAGGCGCTTTCACTTTATCCAAAGCAAAGATTTTTGGAATCTCATTGTTCGCTTCAATCGCCAAAGCTTTCATGCGCGCTAGAACTGTTTTCTCGTTCAAGAAGGGATGCTTCTTTGAATTTTTTCTGAACTGCTCGGCTTTTACGATCACGTCGGTCAGCAAAGTCGCCGGCTGGGCCGCCACCAAGCTTTCCTCGTAATAAGCATGAATGCCGCCGTGGCCGCTGCGATAGCCGTCATAATCCATGGTCGAATGAAATGGCTGTCCGTTGTCGCCCACAAAGTGACCCATAATTCCGATATTCACGGTGAATTCGTAGGCCATTTGATTGAATGGCAAAGAGTCATCAAAACCCTGCTTCGAATTTCCAGGAATTTCGGCCGCTTTCCATTTTTCGGCAAGACCGGCAGCTCGGCGGTAAAACTGATCGGCGCGCCACCAGTTGGAACCGAACTCGTTCGGCACGGCCTTGAATGTCCCGCCGTTTTCTTTTGTGGGATTTGGTTTTCCGGTATAGTCGGCGACGATCTTTCTGTAATCCAAAGGGATGTCTTTCAGTGGGACTGCGAAATATTCCATATCAACATAATGGGTGGCATCGCCAAGCTTGCTGACATCCGGCCCCAGATCGCGCCAGTAGATATCCGGAATATTGCAAAGGTAACCCATGATATGCGGCTTGTACTGAAGGTAATCACGCAGCCCTTTTTCTTTGACCAGGTAAACGGCGGCATCGCAGATCGTGTGGTGTCCGCGGCCGCCCCAAGCCAAAGCCGATCCACCGACAAGCGAAGATAAAATCAGAGCCAAAAAGAAAAAGCGTTTCAAGAAATCCTCCTTCTTGTTATTTTCGCGCCAGATGCTGTCCCAAGGCCTTCGGTGCGCGGCTGTGTCCAAAGAAGCCGGCCAAAGCAATGATCGTTACCAAGTACGGAAGAGCTTGCACCCACTGCACGGGAATCCCCGTGTCCGCACCTTGCAAACGAATCTGAACAGCATCAATCAAAGCAAAGAAAAGACAAGCCGCCAGGACCGGAAGTGGTTTCCACTTGCCGAAAATCAACGCGGCCAAAGCCATAAACCCACGACCGGCCGTCATATTGGGCGAGTATGAAGAAGCCAAAAACAATGAAAGGCTGCCGCCACCAAGGCCGGTGACAAAGCCCGCGGCCAATAAAAAGGACCAGCGAACTTTCTCCACCGAATATCCGGCAGCCGCCAAAGCTTGCGGTTCCTCGCCGGCAAAACGAAGCAAAAGCCCAGCTTTGGTTTTTGAGAACACGTACCATATCACAAGGGCCGCGATCACCGCGACCACAATCGGCTCGAATGAAAAGCGCACTTCGATCGGAAGATTGGGCGTGGCGCCTGTCGAATTGTAAAGGATCTTCGTCATAAACGGAGCGACACCCACCGCCAGCAAATTGATACCGGTGCCGACGATGATCTGATCGGTTCGCAGGTACAAAGCAAAGATCCCAAAGATCAAGGCCATCATCAGTCCCGCAACCCCGCCCATCAAAAAACCAACCCAAGCCGATCCGAAATATAAAGCGCCAATGGCGGCGAACAAAGCGCCCATCAGCATAATGCCTTCAAGCGCGATTTGAATCACTCCCGAACGTTCGCTTAAAAGTCCACCCATCGAAGCGAAGACCAGAGGGGTGGCGCCGCGAAGGACGCTGGTCAGAAATGCGATCGCGAAAATCACTTGGACCTCCGTTTCCAAAATTTTCGTCCATCCCAGAAATAAACCGCCGCCACCGAGAAAATCAAAACGGCCTGAATGATCCGGGTGAAATCACGCGTGATAAATTCGGTCTCGACGTCAAGGTCCGAAGCCCCTTTTTGCAAGACTCCGAATAAAAAGGCGGAAGCCAAAATACCGATTGGATGGTTGCGAGCCAACAAGGCAACCGCGATGCCGACGAAGCCGTAATCGGGCGAAAAGCCAATTTTGTAACGGCCGCTGGATCCCAGGATTTCATTCAGGGCCACACCTCCGGCTAAGGCTCCGGCTAAAGTCATCGCCAAGATTTTCATTTTTTTGGGTTCGATGCCGGCGATCTTCGATGCTTTTTCATTCTGACCGGAAACCCGAATTTCGTATCCCCAAACGGTGCGATATAAAAGGAAGTAAATCGTCACGCTTAAAATCAACGCCAAAATTAAGCTCAAGTTGGCCGGTGAATCTTGCAGCCAGTGCTGGACAAAGTCGTAGCTCTTAAACATGAAAACTTCGGGGATCGCCTGCGACTCTGGATTTTGCGATTCCGGATTTTTGATCAAGTTCAAAGTAACATAGCCGGCCAAGGCGGCCGCCAAAAAATTCATCATCATGGTGACGATGACTTCGTGACTGCCACGATAGGCGCGAAGCCATCCCGGGATCAGACCCCACGCCGCGCCCGCCGCAATTCCCACGCACGCAATCAAAAGCGGAGCGATGGCCGGGGGCAGATTCGGGAAAGCAACGCCAAACCAAGCGGCGGCAAGAGTGGCTACCGTCAGCTGGCCTTCAGCGCCAATATTAAAGAGACCGGCATGAAAAGCGATGCTAACAGAAAGGCCGGTGAAAACCAGAGAGGTCGTGTAGAAAAGCGCCAGGCCCAAATCGTAAGGCGATCCGAAAGCACTTTTCACAAGGACCAAGAAGACGGACCAAGGGTTTTCACCGGCAAAAGCTGCCAGTGAAAGTGAAATCAAAAGACCGATGATCAAACCCATCAAGGCCTTCATGCACTCACTCCCGTCATCAGTTGTCCCAGTTTCATCTCGTCGAAGTGCGCTTGGCTCATTTCTCCCACAAACTGTCCTTGGTACATGACCAAGATGCGATCTGACAGTTTCATCAGCTCGTCCAAATCTGAAGAAATCAAAAGCACCGAAGCGCCCTGATTTTTTAACTCCAGCATTTCCAAATGGATGCGTTCCATCGCGCCGATATCAACGCCGCGAGAAGGCTGTGCGGCCAGCAGAAATTTCGGCTTGCGAAACAGTTCGCGGGCCACCACCAGCTTTTGTTGGTTGCCGCCCGAAAGATCGCGGAAAACTTTCCAGGCTTCGGGAGGTCGCACATCGAATTTATGAATCTGATCTTGGGTCACCGATTTGATTTTCTTTCTTCGCAGAAATCCAAACTTCTGAAACAAGGGCAGACGGTGTAAACCTAAAAGGAAATTCTCGCGCAGATCGAATCCCAGCACGATGCCCTGATGCAATCGATCTTCCGGAAAATAAGACATCCCCCGATTTTTCAATTCCCGGGTATTCAGTGAAAGAATCGACTGTCCATCGAACTGCAAGTCACCGGCGCTGGGTTTGAACTCTTCCGGATTTAAAAGGAACTCGATCAATTGGGACTGACCATTGCCTTCGATGCCGGCGATGCCGACAATTTCCGATTGATGAATCTGCAGATTCAGATCGCTAAGATGCAGGCTGGGGATGGTCAAAGATTTGATATGAACGCGGACTTCGGGCCGGGCCGAAGTTCGAGGCGGAAGTTCGGTTTGCAATTTGCGTCCGACCATCAGTTCAGAAAGTTCAAGGGGAGAAGTCTCGGACACCTTCATCGTGCGGATCGTGCGATTGTGGCGGAACACGGTCACGCGGTCGGCCAGCGACATGACCTCTTTTAGTTTGTGCGTGATCAGCAAAATCGTTTTGCCTGCCGCTTTCAGTTCGCGAAGCTGTGTGAACAAGGCTTCTGTTTCCTGTGGGGTTAGAACGGCGGTCGGCTCGTCCAAAATCAGAATGTCCGCCTTGTTATATAGAAGCTTTAAGATCTCGATCCGCTGTTGAAAACCGACGCTGAGATTTTCAATCAGCTCGTCCCAAGGCACGGGCATGCGGTACTTTTCGCAAAGGGTCTGAAGCTCGGCGCGCTTTTGCGATTTCTGCAAAGGCTGAAATAAAGAGCCAACATTGGATTCGTCCAAAAAGATGTGCTCGAGCGCGGTCATCGGGCCCGCCAACATAAAATGCTGGTGGACCATGCCAAGACCATTTTTCTTGGCCTCAAGTGGAGAGTCGAAATTGATCTCCTGTCCGCGCAAAAAGATCTGGCCTTCGTCCTTGTGGTAAAGACCGAACAGGATTTTCATGATGGTGGATTTGCCGGCGCCGTTTTCACCAACCAGCGCGTGGATGCTTCCGGCTTCAACGGTGAAGCTCACATCCTTATTGGAGACGCAGTCTCCGAAGGCTTTGCTGACGTTGCGAAAATCGAGCAAAGCCTGGCTGCTCATGATTACTTACCCTTCTTGTAATAATCGGGGACGGTGATCTTGCCCGCGATGATCTGAGCCTTCAGCTCTTCAACCTTTTTGCGGATTTCCGGAGTGAGCAATTTATCGTTGTGTGCATCCAAGGCGTAGTCGACACCTTTGTTTTTCAAACCAAAGTTCACGGGACCCGCGGTGAACTTTCCGTCTTTGGCTTCTTTGATGGCTTCAAAGACCGCGACGTCCACGCGTTTCAACATGCTGGTCAGGATAAATCCGGGCTTCATCCAGTTCTGATTTGAATCCACACCGATGGCGAAGGTTTTCTTTTCCTCGGCCGCATCGAAAGCCCCGGTGCCCGAAGCTCCGGCCGCGACAAAAATGACATCGACGCCATTGTTGTATTGGGAAAGGGCGAGCTCTTTGGCTTTGGCGGGGTTGTTCCAAGCTTCACTGGTCACGCCGATATAATTAGAAACGAAAGTCGCCTTCGGAGAAATTTTTTCGGCGCCGGCTTTGTAACCCATTTCAAAACGGCGGATCAGCGGGATGTCCATGCCACCGATAAAACCGATCTTGCTTGTTTTGGATTTCAAGGCGGCGATGGCGCCAACCAGGTACGAGGCTTCGTGCTCGTCAAACAAAAGCGACTTTACATTGTTGCCTTTGACGTTGCCGTCGACAACTGCAAATTTCTTTTCTGGAAACTGTGCCGCAATTTTCTGTACGGCCTCGGCCTGGGCGAAGCCGATTCCGATAATCAGGTCGAAGTCTTTCTTGGCAAAAGAACGGTGAAGGTTTTCGATCGAGTTGTTGTCGGTGGCCTCGACGTATTTGAGTTCGATCCCCAATTCTTTTTGGGCTTTTGTTGCTCCTTCGTAGGCGGCCGAGTTGAAAGACTTGTCATCTTTACCCCCTTTATCCAGAACTAGACCCACCTTAAAGGCAAAGGCCGGTGAGGCAAAAATGGACAGGGCCAAAATACTCATGAGGAAGTTTTTCATTCGACAGTCCTTTGGATATGGGATGCAAGGACTTTAGAGTGAGCAAGCTTTTGAGTCAATTTCAGAGAGAAAGCACAGTTGAGGACCGCGAAAAAGATGCTTCGTTTAAATTGATACGCGTTTCGTCATAATCGAATTGTGGCGGGACCAACTTGTGCATGACCATGAATTTAACAGTTCTAACTAACCCTTGGAGGTGGTCATGGCAATGTCAGTTTTTAACCCAGAACCGGAACAAGTGACGAATCTCACTCCGAGCGCATCACAGCAAAGCCTCATGAGTTTTCGTTGGGACAATCCGGTTGATATCCTCACTTTTAAAGAAAACGAGTACGTTTTTAAAGAAGGCGAGCAACCCCGTGGTCTTTACGCGATCCGTAGCGGGGCCGTAAAAGTGGTGGTCAACAGATCACTGACGCGCGGACGGATGAGTTCCCCCGAATATGTCGTCAAAGTCGTCGGTCCCGGCGATATTTTTGGCTACAAGGCTTTGATAAAAGGCACGGCTCACGGTGACTTTGCAAAGACTTTGCGCCCGACAGAGATTTACGTTTATTCGAAGGATGCTGTTCTTTCGGTGATGAACGGACCGAATTCCGTAGCGAAGATGCTCTTTACCCAGTTTGTTAAAGATCTGGATAACAAAGAGACCATCAATCAGCTGCATTATCTGGCATCGGTTCAGGAAAGAATCGCCTATCAGCTTCTGCTATTGGCTGACAAGTTTGGAGTGCCAACAGCCAATGGAACCTTGATCAGTTTGAAGCTGACTCGCAATGAACTGGCACAATTGGCCGGTACCATCAACGAGTCCTTGAGCCGTCATCTGACAGAGTTCAAAAATGAAGGTATCCTTGAGCTGAACGGTAAAGAGATCATCGTCAAAGATCATCGCGCTTTGATGGAAAGATCTGGAAACTTTAAAGTGTAGTTCGGACAATCTTGACACTTGCCCCTCCCCTTCGGTACGCCCTCCCTCGTGGAAATCATTGGCGTTATCGAGTCCTGCTACCGCGATAAATTCGGAACACCCCGGCAACCAGGGCTTGCACCCTCGTCTTGGGCTCGGCTTCGCATTCAAAAAGAATGGCAACCCGAGTTGGCTCTTGAAGGCCTGAATGGTTTTTCTCACCTTTGGGTGATTTTTCAATTTCATCAAAACACCAATCTTCGTTATCACGCCAAAATTCATCCGCCGCGCATGGGTGGCGAATCCATCGGAGTCTTCGCGACGCGCTCTCCGCATCGTCCGAATCCGATCGGGCTTTCTTTGGTGAAAATCGAAAAAATTGAAGGCGATTCAATCTATCTTTCGGGGGTCGATTTGGTGGACGGGACGCCAGTTTTGGATATCAAACCTTACCTTCCAGAGGTTGAATCGAAGCCCGAGGCGCGTGCGGGTTGGTCCCAGGAAGCTGCGAAGGTGAGAGCTCGGGTGCAATGGAAGCAGGATCAGCTTCAAATCGTCGCCGAGTGGGGAGTCAGGATCGCGCAGCCTCAGCTCAAAGAGTTGATCGAAGAGACTTTGTCTTTGGATCCGCGCCCCCTTGTTTATCGTGGCTATGAAGGCGAAGAGTCGCCTTATCGGCAGAAGCATGCGGTTCGTTTGTTTGATGGCGATATTCATTTCTCTTTCACAAATCCTGAAACCATTGAAATTCAAGAGATTCGCTTTCCCGCACCTGGTGAGACGTTTAAGTCTTAAACAGCCCTAGAATCTTTTCGTCCTGACACAATCTGAAAAATTGGCTTTTCGATTGTCGAGTATATTGCCTCTCAACGTTATTCACACACTCAAATGAAGAGAGGTCCAATATGAAATTCGTATCAATGGTTCTTGTTGCAATGGCGGCATCATCGGCGATGGCATCTGCTCCAAACGTAACAGCAACTGGAGAAATCTCCGCTGCTGGCTATGCATGTGTCGCAAAGAAAATGGTCGAAGTGAGCAGCGTTCAAAGCTACGCTTCTGCGACTCCAGAAGAAATCAACGGTTACATCCAGGTCGAAGAGCAGTACGCGAACTGGGTCGTAAAAGCAGCCCTGTCTAAATGCGGTATCAAGTAAAAGCATTTAAGAGACAGTCTCGAAATGAAAGGGTTCCTGACGAAGGAGCCCTTTTCTTTTTTCACCTTAACAGAACCCTGAAGATATTCTGGTGAATTGTCGGGTATACAGCGGGGCCAAAGCTAACTCGTTCCCCCCAAATCAAGAGAGGTTCTCGATGAAAACAGTTCTGAGTTCTTTGGTTCTTTGCCTGATGACGTCTTCTGCATTCGCAAATATCAACTACAAATGCGTTTCTGAGAAAATGCAGGCTGCGAACAGCGACATTTTTTACGACCTGTCGAAAGCACAAATCGATGCGATCTTGAAAGATGAAGCAGCGATTGGCCACGATTTTGCGGTGGCGACTGTGGCTCGTTGCGAGTCTGAAAACGCTGGGAACGTGAACGAAGCGGGACAAATCACGGCGAAAGGTTACGCTTGCATCGCCAGTCAAAAATCTGAGCTGAATCACATGTCACCTTCAGAGATCGACTCTTTGCTGGTGTATGAAGAACAAGGTCTTCACTGGGTGGTGAAAGCGGCAGCCAAAGCTTGCGGCGTTCTTTAAACCTTTTCTGAATTTTGATATTCATGAAGTAGATAAAGGCTCTCGAAAGAGAGCCTTTTCTATTTTAATCGCAGATGACAGCATTCGGGTGTCGAACATTTAGATAGCTTGGCAAAAAAATTCTTTCCTTTTGTTTGCAATTGCTTAATCTGCGCCAGAGAACGAAATTACGACTTTCAATTTTGTATTGGGGGATTTCCGATGGAAATGACGACCGAACGTTCGACAAAACGCAAAGTTCCGACACTGAGCCTGCGCTCTTACACAGACGGAACTCCTGCAGAACAAAAGCTTTTCATTGAGCAGCTCTACATGGGCATCAAAGATTACGGTTTTATCGTTTTAAAAGATCACGGCATTCCACAGTCTTTATTCGACAAGGCGTATTCGCTGCTTGAGAAGTTCTACTCTTTGCCGGTTGAAACTAAGATGAAGTACGCGGGTGTTCACGGCGGTCAGCGCGGTTACATCCCATTCGGAAAAGAACACGCCAAAGATTCTCCGGTCATGGATTTGAAAGAATTCTGGCACGTCGGTCGCGAGGTTCCTGAAGGACATAAATTCTCGAAATATTATCCGAAAAACGTATGGCCTTCTGAAATTCCTGAATTTCAGGAAACCTTCTCGACTTTGTATTCGTCATTGAACGAAGCGGGTAAAGCGATGTTGCAGGCCCTGACTTTTCCACTGGATGTTCCACAGCACTATTTCGATGGCATGGTGGAAGACGGCAACTCGATCTTGCGTTTGCTTCACTATCCACCGATTCCAGCAGGAACAGATCCACGCTGCTTGCGTGCGGCTCCGCACGAAGACATCAACCTGATCACGCTTTTGCCAGCCGCGACCGCAGGCGGTCTGCAGTTGAAAGATCGTGATGGCACTTGGTTGGATGTTGAAGGTCAACCGGGCGAGCTGATCGTCGATGCGGGCGACATGCTGGCGCGAGCGTGCAATGACGTGATTCCGTCGACGACTCACCAAGTTGTGAACACATCCGAAGCTTCGTCAAAGAGCCGCTATTCAATGCCATTCTTTATGCATCCAAATCCAGAGGCGATGCTTTCCTGCATTCCGTCTTGCCGAGGTGCTGGAGCCAAATATCCTGATATTTCGTCGCATGATTTCTTGATGCAACGTCTGCAAGAGATCGGACTTTTGAAAAAGTAGTCGGTCTTAAGTCCAGGGAATTGAATTCAAAGCCGTCCACCACTGGACGGCTTTTTTTTTCACTGCGATCATATGCGGTGATGGCCATTCGCAGACAGAACCGAACAATTTGGATTTTAGCCGGCGTGATTTTCCTTTTGGTGCTGGGCTTTCTATTTCGTGATGGACAATTCGAAAAGCTGATCAACGAAGAAGCGAAAATGTCGGACGCCGATATTTCCGGCGCCAATGAAGAGGAAGAATTTGGCGACAAGGTCGGCGAAGCCGTTCAGGATCCGGGCCAAAGAAATCAAGCCCGCCACAAATTCGGACAAGCCCTGGACAAGCTGGCGGCCTGCTTTCAAATGCAAAGCGCGGCGACCACCAATACGCCGGCTTTGCAGATTGAATCCTTGTACCAAAGATTTCAAACGGATCTCGGCCCCGTCGCGCACCAATCCGATCGTTGGATGGAGTGGCGTCTGCGCACGCCGAACGGTCTGGAAAAACAGCTGCGTCTTGAGATCACCGAAAACGATGAAGGCAAGATAGGACGTGAACTTCATTACTTCAACTTGACCCGCGATGGTCAGCCGACGACCTCCCTTTTGGATGAAACACAGGCCCGCAATCCTTCCGACGAAGTGATCAATCAGCTTTTGAAAGAGGGCGAGGTTTTCTACAAAGAGCGCGCCGCCGGGTCATTTTTTCCGAATGGCGAGCGAGTCGAGTACGTGGAAAAGAACGGGGAGCTGGCAGAAATCGAGTTTTTCAAAGAAAATAAACAATTTCGTTGTCACGATATTTTGGTTCTAGAAACATGTCAGTGTCTATAGGAGACAAATTTATGAAAAAGTTGATCGCATTTCTAATCCTTTCTTTATCAGTCAGCGCTTTCGCACAAGAAGCCTCTGTCGATGTGAAGCTTCGTCCGGCAGGTGCCTTCAAGGGCAAGTCGACCGAAGTCCGCGGATTCGCCGTACAAAAAGGCGACGAAGTCGAAGCCAAAGATATCAACGTCGGTTTGAAAAACATCGCGACGGGAATCAAGCTTCGTGACGAACACACTCGCAAACATCTGGAAGTTGAAAAGTTCCCGGACGCAACTTTGGTTTCCGCAAAAGGTAAAGGCGGCAAAGGCGAAGGCATCGTCCGCATCCACGGTGTTGAAAAACCAGTCGCCGGCACATACAAAGTCGAAGGCGGAAAGCTGATGGCCGAATTTCCAATCAAGCTTTCAGAATTCGGTATCAGCGGCATCAAATACATGGGTATCGGCGTTGACGACGAAGCAAAAATCAATGTGACAGTGCCAGTCCAAGCTGCGGCGGCAGCTCCGGCTGCGGCTGCTGGCGCCCCAGTCGCGGGCAAAGCGGCACCTGCACCCACGAAGAAAAAGTAAAATAACAGAATCTAGAAATTTGAAAGAAAGGCTCGAGATTCCTCGGGCCTTTTTATTTTTCCGGGAAGAGTTGCGGCTGAACTCTCATCGAGTTTTCTTCCGACGGCCTTCTCCTCGAGGCCAATAAACTGACATTCTCGCTAATTTATTGGCCTCGGGGAGAGGCTCTCGGAGCGAAGGCTTCGGGGTCGAGGGCCCGCTATGAGGACCATTCCAGATCAGCTGTGACGAGCAACCCAAAACCTAAAACCGGTATCCAACCCCAAGCGACCAGAAAGTCGAAGCTTCGGAAAGAAGTCCGGCAATCGACTGTTGCAGTTCCCAGTTTTCGGCAAAGTGAATTCTGATATCGCCAACAAACCCGGCATTTACATCCGCGCCAGTTTTGATGTCGGTTCCCGCAGGTTTATCCGGCCATGTGAGCTGCCTTGCCAGTAGCATCGGGCCCGCTGACAAAGTGATCGGCTCAGTGACTTTGAATCCCAGTCGGTAAGATCCCGAAACCCCGAACCATTGCACGTAACTTTTTTGATACGGGATTTCACCGGCGGCTTCGCCGATATTGGCTTGGCCCGAAATGAAAGCGGCATCCCAGATACAACCCCAGCGTGAATTGAAAGAAGCTTTCTCGTAGCCAAGGCTCAGGCCGTAAAAATCGGCATGCTTGGTGTTGTCTTTCTTCGAGCCCGCTTCAAGCTTCGCAGATTCGTGCCAGCTGATGTAGCGCAGATTTAAATTTGAAGACGTGCTGGGTGAATAGGTCGTCTCTTCTTGTGCGAAGCCATGAAGAGCGAATGTCAAAATTGAAATCAGAATAAAATTAAAGCGAAACATGGATCTGTCCTTGCAATGTCCAGTTGTCATCAGCCACGGGGCCTTCATAGAAAGAGCGACCATTGATCACGTCGGCCCGTAGCTCCAAACGCGGAAGCGGGAAGGCCAAAATACCAAGACCCCATCTCCAGTTGTCCGGAGAGGCGGCTTTGAATTCTTGATTGTAGCGCTCGATCGTGGTTCTTAAGTTGTAACCACGAACCAAGTTGATATTGGTTTGCAGAAAGTTGTAGCTTCCAGTCATGGAAGAGCCGGTATCCGGTTTGTCTTGGATCACGCCGTACTCGAATAAAAATGCGTGTCCATGGCCGAAACCCTGACGATAATGAACGGCGATCATTTCCTTTTGAAGGGCATCATTTTTTGCCGTCATCGCCGAAGCGCCCAGGCGCTTCATTTCGCCGACCTCGTATTCACCCATTGTCGAGAAGCCTTTTTGTTGGGACTCTTTGTCTTCGTGCGGATTTCCGAAGAAAGCATTTCCAGCAAGCTCCCATTTCTCCTCGATTTTGTGAACGGTCACCCCATGAGAAGCCGCCGTTCCGTTGGCCGCATTTAACTTTGGATTAAATCCTTGAAACGTGCGTTGATAGGACGAGTGATCGACATTGCGAATACCGAAAACCTTGTCCATTAAGCCCGCGTAAATCCACCAAGTCTCAACCGGTTCGACTCGGACATAGTATTCACGCGTGATATAGTTTTCAGTGCGAGGCTGGCGATTTGTTTGCACCTGACCCATGGTGATTGTTGCGACGTACTTGCCGACTGGATCTGAAACCGTAAGCCCGATATCGTTTTGCATTTTCAAATTCATTTGATTTGAATCGGGACCGCCGTAACCGGTGGTGAGACTCATCTCGCGATATTTGAAATGTGGCCGGAACCAATAAGGAAGGTTATCGGGATTTCCGATAAATCCGGATTGGGCCGCGATGTCTTCGTCGGTCATCGATTTTGGATAAAAAACCCGAGACGCGATTTCGGCCGACCAAAGAGCTCGTCCGTAATCGTTTAAAGGCCCGCTTCCATGACCGTTCACATGGCAGGTCAGACACGAGCTGTAGCCATATCCAATAAATTCAGGATAAGCCCAAGCCATAGATTGAATGAAAAGCGATACAAATAGAATTAAAGTGGATTTCATAGGCGGATCCTTACAAAAGACAGAGTGTGGATCAACAAACTTTATTGCATGTTGCCCCGAGTTCAATCGGCGCTTGAGTCCCCGAAAGACCCGTGCTGCAATGATTGTATGACCAAAAATTCACTTCTATTCTCGTTTGTCGTTCTGGCTTCTCAATTGGCTTTCGGCACGATCAAAAGCGTGCAAGTAGTTGAAGGGACTGCATCTGGAGTCGATGTTCAAACCACATCGGCCGGTGTTCAGACCTTCACGATCTTCGGCGGATACACGGGAGACGTCGGCGATTGCGAAACAACGTTGCAAACGGGAACAGGCGTTTGTAACTCGTGCGCGGGTGGATCGGGTCCATCAAATATTTGTACGACGGCGCCTTTTGCTTGCGCGGAAAAATCCATTTACCCAAATCTTTTGCTTGGAATCACGTTGGCGATGGATCCAATTCCGGCAAATCCGGCCATCCGGGTTGAAATCGGTGGAACCGCAAACACAATCACGGCGGATTCGTCTTCAACAATTCCGGGTTCTGCGGGGCAAACCTTCACCGTCTATGTTCGCTGGTCCGATATCTGTGGCAAGGGCGGAGCTAGCGGCGGGGATACGACTTGTAAAAATGCGCAGTCGACGACTTTGAATGTGGGTCTTGTGGATTCGGTGGCGTCGCCGAATGCTTTTGCATCTGGAAACTACCAACAGTTTTCATTGAAGCATCGTTACCAAGATAACACCGATACGACTCTCACTTTGGTTCCGACCGAAAATCCGACCAGCAGCCAAGGCTTTTCACAGTACCGTGTTTTGCCTGGTGACGGGAAAGCCTATGTTCGCGAGCTTCAGCGCGGTGGCACCGGTCCCAATGACAGTTCGGGCATTCGTTGGTCGGCCTTGCGTGTGTATTATGCCGAAGCTCCGGGCGCGATCGATTTTTGTACAATTCCTGTCAACGCGGATTCGGCGGGATATGCCGATCTGACCGTGGTCGATAAAACAAAGACCGAAACGTCGCTGAGCCAAGAGTACATCACCGGTCTTGAAAACGACGTGAATTATATGTTCACGATCGCGTCCGTGGATGAAGGATCGATCGTCACCAATTTCTTGAAAGAAGATGGCGGCAATACGGATCACGTCGATCGTTACACGGCGATGCCCGGGGACGTGGTCGGGCTTTTGGATAAGAAAAAATGTTTTATTGCAACGGCCGCATTTGGTTCTCCGATGGATGCGCATGTCGAAATGCTTCGAACTTTCCGCGACCGCATCTTGGGTCGCAACTGGGCCGGCAAAGAGTTCATCAAGTTCTACTATAAGCACTCGCCACCCTTGGCTCAATTTATTGCTGAACATGACAGTCTGCGGGCGGTGGTTCGCGGAATCTTGTGGCCGATTATTTTCTTTGCAGAACTAGCCCTCGGTTGGGGAGTCTTTGCCGCCTTTTTCGTTTATGCTTTGGGTATCGGTGGTCTGATTTCTTTGGTTTATTTGCTTCGTCACGGCCGCCGATGGAGAAAAGCGTGAGATTTCTTTTCATTGCAGCCTTGATTTCACTTCTGGCCGGACCGGTTTATTCGCAGTCCATGGAAAGCGATTTGGAAGCGGAAATCAATTCAGTGCAAGGAAAGCCCGAAATTTCGCCGCCGGCGGTGATGCAGCCATCGCCAACTCAAACTCAAGTTAATAAGCAAATGACTTCGCCGGCGAAAAAGTCGACCTTGGATGTCGATCAGGAGCTGGCGGAACAAGAAGCCGTCATCAAGCGCAAACAGCTGGGTGTCAGCGAAATCGGAACGGATCGCAACTTGAACCGTTATCCGCATCCGGATCCGACTTTCAAAAAACCGCCGGGACCTCCGCAAGGTGGAACAGTGAAGGTCGAACATCCGCGTGCGGCGCAAGGTCTTTTGCGGATCAATAAAGATGGCTCTTACCAATACAAGACCGCGATGAAAGAGAAATCAAAATCCAGCTCTTTCAAGCTGGGGATGATGACTCCGCCGAAAGTGGATTCGGGAAATTCGAATATCACCTTCGAATCAATGTACGGATCGAACAATGTGTTTGCCTTGAACTTTGATTACGAGTGGCAGCCTTTTCGTTCATTCGGATCTTTGGGTTTCCGCTTGGGAACGGGTTTATCGACTGTGACTGCGGCCGGCTACTTTAAGAACCAAGATGCGAAACATTTGCGCTCGGAAGAAAAATACACCTTGTTCATCGTGCCGCTTTCGGCATTTATCAATTATCGATTTGAGTTTGCACGTCGTCAGTGGATCGTTCCTTACGTCACCGGCGGCGCAACCTACTATGGTTTGATGGAGCTTCGAAACGACAACGCAGCACCAAGCTTTGCGGCAGCGCCGGCTGCGGGTGGCGGTGGCGGTCTGATGTTCAACGTCAGCCGTTTGGATGCGCAAAGCGCCTTCAATCTTTCGCAAGAGTACGGAATCGCCGATATGTGGCTGACGGTGGAGGCGATTGCCATGCAAGGCCTTTCCAATGATATCGATTTCAGCAATCAGCTGATCAGCGCTGGCATCCAGGTCGATTTTTAAGTATAAAGCCCCTCATGTCTTCTCAAACCTCTCAGAAGGTGAAACTTCTGATCTCTTACGATGGCACCGACTATTGCGGTTGGCAGAAACAAAAGGATCATGCTCATGGTCCCGATAAGCCGTCGTTGCAGGAAACGATCGAAAAAGCGCTTTCTAAAATTCAGAATGAAAAAATCGATCTGAACGCCTCAGGAAGAACCGACGCCGGAGTCCACGCCGTGGCTCAGATCGGGGACTTTGCGACGACTCGGCCCCTGCCGAAGGACCTTTGCTGGGCCCTGCGCTCGCTTTTGCCTTCGTCGATCGTGGTGCGTTCGGCCTGGATCGCGCCGGACGAGTTTCATTCGACATTGTCAGCGACTCATAAGACCTATCGATACTGGGTGTGGAATCAGCCGCGTCCTTCGGCTTTACTGGCCCGATACGCGCACTGGGTTCGACAGCCTTTGGATTTAGACTATTTGAACAAGCAGGCCAGATTTCTTGTGAAAAATCAGGACTTTAAGAGCTTTCAGTCGGTTGGAACGCCGGTTTTAACGACGGTGCGCGAGGTCTTTGATGCCCGCTGGGCACGGCGAAAGAGCGGCGTGGTGGAATTTCAAATCACCGGCAGCGGTTTCCTGAAACAGATGGTTCGCAACATCGTCGGAACCCAATTGGATCTTTTTATGAAGGGCCAACCCATTGAAAAGATGGATGAAATCTTAAAAGCTCTGGATCGCACCAAGGCGGGGACAACGGCGCCTCCGCAGGGCCTTTTCCTGAAGAAGGTTTATTATCCTCAGGAACTTGACATTAGGTGCCGCCAAATTTAAAAAGTTCGTTCCTTTCGCAGATCTAACGGACCTCTTATCACCGTCAGATTCGGAAACTTTGCTCGGTTTCCGGAGATAGTTTTGTGAGTGAAGGAAACAACAATAATTTCGTTTTCAGAATCAGGCCTACCGTTATCACCTGAATTTGGGAACGCAATGGAGAACAAAATGAACAAGAACAATCCAACAAAAACTTGGATGGCAAAAAAGGAAGAAGCGGACCGCAATTGGTGGATCGTCGATGCTTCTGGACAGCGTGTAGGTCGTTTGGCGACTCAGGTTGCAAACCTCCTCCGTGGAAAACACAAACCGACTTTCACTCCACACATGGATAACGGAGACTTTGTCATCGTGATCAATACGGACAAAGTTGAACTGACAGGAACAAAGTGGGAAGACAAAAAATACTTCCGTCACTCTCGTTTCTTCGGATCATTGAAAGAAAAAACAGCTGCGCAAATGCAACAAGAAGATTCAACTTTTGTTGTTCACGAAGCGGTTCGTGGAATGCTTCCAACGAACAAGCTGTCTTATTCTTTGATCAACAAATTGAAGACATACAAAGGTGCTGAGCACCCTCACAACACTCAGAAAGCTCAGGCATATAAATTGACTGAGAAGAAGGGTAACTAATCATGGCTGCAGACAAAGTTTACTACGCAACCGGACGACGTAAAACCAGCGCCGCTCGCGTTTTCTTAAAGCCTGGAAAAGGAAATCTCACTATCAATGGCGTGAAAGCTGAAGAATATCTGAAGCGCATGCAATCTAAGATGGTGATCTTGCAACCATTCGACGTGACTGACAAGAACGGCAAGTTCGACGTTGATGTCACTGTTAAAGGTGGCGGTGAAAATGGTCAAACAGGTGCGATCCGTTTGGGTATCGCGCGTGCATTGACTGCATTCGATGCGGCTCTTCGCCCAGCATTGAAAAAAGCCGGTTACCTGACTCGCGACCCACGCATGGTCGAGAGAAAGAAATACGGTTTGCGCGGCGCTCGCCGACGTGGCCAATACTCAAAACGTTAATTCGTTTTTGGGTTTATTCTGCAACTTACGAAAGGCTCGGGGAATCCCGGGCCTTTTGTTTTTTGCGGGTCGAGAAACTTCTTCCTGAGGTACGCCGTACCTTTTGTCACACCAGGTCTAAAGGTACGGCGTACCTTTATTTGTTACATTTTCCGAACAGAAGTTCTTGGACATAATAGAAGAGTGCGCCGACGGCGACGCCGCGGGCATCGGCTTTCAGGTCGCCTGCAGATCCGCGTCCGCCGGTCGATTTATCAATGGCTTCCTTCCCGAAACCGAGAGAAAAAGCCCGAAGTGCGCCATGCAGAGCTTTTTCGCTAGGTGATTGGCGAACGAAATAGGCCGTGTTTCCAACGACCTTTTTAGGGCGATTTACAAGACTGGCACCAAAAGCTGAAAGCATCGATTCTCCGCCTTCATGCTTTGGTTTGTCTGGTTCACCAACGAAAGTGTCTTCGGCCAAATCATAGCTAACATGGGCGCTGATAACCGCCGCCAAAGCAACGCGGCCTTGAGAGTAAGAATAATTCGGATCCTCGCAGTAAAGCTTCAGCTGCAGGCGAGATTCGGTGAGTGGTTCCACCCATTGACCCGCGACTGTATCAAGGATTGCGGTGCGTTTCTCGGTATTAATGGATGCAAACTCAAAAATAAAGTTGCGCTGACTGACTTCAACGGTGGTTGCATTTTCATCAACAGGGTCGCCCGCATGTTGGCATTCAAATAAAAGACGAACAGCCTGACGGTCGTTTGTATATTCCCACTGAACCGAATCACGTCCGTCATTATCCCGGCAGATCTGTTCAAATTCCTCGCGCAAAGATACCACTGTTGTTTCTGGCTCGCGAATTTCATATTGAAGGCTTTCTGCCAAACGATTGCGAAGAAGAGCAGGGGTTTTGCTCAAAGCCTTTTGAGCCTTCTTCATTTGGGATTGTTGCTCGTCATTCAGAATTGCCATTTTCAAATCGGATTGGCGGATGGCCCGTGAAACATCTTCCGCCAATGTCTGATAGTTTCTGCCTGGGGATTCCGACATGCCTAGCGGCGATGATGGAAGATCGATCGCCAACGGGATTGATAATGGCGTCGATGCTGGATCACGAGATATGAGAGTTTGCGTGTTGTTGCCACGGCTTGTGACCGAAAGGCCCGCGACAAGAGCGAAAAACGCAACACCAAAAAAGGCAACTGATTGAGTAAGAGCTTGTTTTTTCATACGGATCTATCACAGCAAAAGCAAAGCCATGAAATTCGCGGTAATAGACAAATGGTGTAGGTCTTACTGTCTAATGATTTGACGGCCGCCCAGCAAGGGCATTTTTTCAGAAAGCCAGGAGAGGCGTCGGAAAAGTCATGCACAGTGAGTGAAAACAAGAACAGATAGCAAAACTAAATTCTGACAAGAAAATGTTTTGTTAATTTTAGATTCCCTGTCTCGATTTAGAATCTTATTTTTCACTCTTCAGATTTTAGAATTATCGTCTCAAAATGCTCTATCAAAACAATCCGCACAGTCTGTTATTTTTAGGTGTGCCTCTTATCCGACATGTTTGAATGTCCGATGAAATAAGTATGAGTGAATCATCTGCTGCGGATACAAAAATTCATCACGTTCTGATTCCTCGGTCGGCGTTGTTCTTCGATCGACCGGTCTTTTTCAATCTCTTTGTGAAGCTCAATGACAAGTTCGTCAAAGTCCTGAACGAAGGCGAGCACGCTGATGCCGAACGAATCGACAAGTATCTCGCAAAGAACGAGAACGTTCTCTACATCCAAAGCACTTCGATTGAACGCTTTATGGACGGGATCTTTGCAAGTCTCTTTGATAAAGTTGCAATGCCGGGGCCTGTTCTGGATCGGGTGCGCGCTTTCATTCGTTGTGTGGAGCTTTGCTATTTGGACATCAAGCTTGTGCGTCCGCATGCGGATAAGTTCATGCGTCTCGAGATTCTGACTCAGGCCGGATACGAGCTTTTTAAAAACCAAGATGTGCGAAAGATTCTGCTTTACGAAATGGCCCACAGTCTTGAGAGCACCATTTCTCGACAAGCGATTTTGGGCGGATCCCTGGGGCTTGCTTTGTATCAAGAACAAAGCGATTGCCCGGCGCTAGCTTTCAAGAGCCTATTTATGGGCGCCATTCTTCGTGATCTGTCGTTGGGTGAAGGGGAGACCCCTGAAAAGGAAAGCTATTTCACTCATCCCGAGCGCACGATTCGAATTTTGCATCAGTACAACGTGGTCGATGACACGATGGAAACGATGATCCGTCAGCATCATGAAACCCCGCTGGGGACCGGATTCCCGTTGGGATTAAAGCGCATCGAAACCTATCAGCCCGCGCAGTTCCTGCATTTGGGCGATTGGTTGGTCAACCAGATGGAGCAGCAGCTGCAGTTTCCCCAGTGTGCGGGGGCCGATAGCTTTGTCGAACATGTGCAGGCCAGTCTTCCTGAAGAAAACCAGCGCCGCCTGCCCTTGATCCTGCGAGTGCTCGCGGCCACCTTGCAAATCCCCATCGAAGTCAAATCCGCTGCGTCTTAAGAGTTCCAGGTACGCCGTACCTTTCGTCTAACCGCGTAAAAGGATTGTTATTTTTCCGGAGGAGTTTACTTTTTAGGTAAACGAGGTTTGCTGTTTTTTTAATCATGTTTTTTGAAAGCCTTTAAATTCCTTCTGGTGTTTCAAACCAATCACTGGAGGAATTATGAAAACGTTTTTGATGTCTCTTATTCTGACCATATCCTTTGCTCAGCTTTCTTTGGGCGCAAGCAAACAGCATATCGAAGGTCTTGTGGATGCTTACTACAGCCAGCAGATAACGATGAAAACGGTTCCAAAAAAAGCGTTGTTCGCGACGCCACTTGGAATTGTGCAGCCAAATGGTCTTCAAAGTTTTCCGGGCGCGCCGGTTCATTGTCCGCCACCGAACCAGGGGAGCTCTTCTGAATGTGTCGATTTCGCCTGTCAAAAATTGGGAGCTTTTGGTTGTGATGACTTGAGTGAGATCAAGCAAGTCGGAAAAGCCTGCCGAGGAAATTTTGACTCTGAATGCATCGAGTTCATGTGTAAGAAACTGGGCGCATTCGGCTGCGATGACATGAATGAAATTGAAAGAGTTGGCAAGGCATGCGTTGGAAACTTCGGCAGCGGCTGCATCAGCAGCGTCTGCAGTAAGCTGGGAGCATTTGGCTGTGATGATATGAATGAAGTTGAAGAAGTAGCTAAAACTTGCGGTGGTCAAGACTAGTCCCTAGAGCAGCCACATTCTGGAATGTGGCTTGCAAAAGCTAGAATCCAGAAGGGTCGCGAATATGCACATGAAGAAAGTCGTCTCTAAATTCACCGTACTCGTTGTGATTCTGTTGGGATGGCTTTCGCCGATCATGGCGACGACGCCTGCGCAAAAGATCGACACTTCTGATATCACCTTTGATAGACTTTTGAAGTCTCGAAACTTAGTTGCCGCTCAAAATCCAGAGCTCAACTCTTTCATTCAGCGAACAATTCGAGAAATGACCAAAACCAAGTTTTTGGGAAATTTGTACGAAGTTTTCAAGCAAGATCCAACAAAGCAAATTGGCGATATCAAGCTGGCCGACGCTTTTGCCAGTATCGATAAATGCGAAGTTCTGCAGAACGCGATCGGTGTTCCGATGGTGGCCGATAGCAATCGTTCCAGCGATTTTTATGCCTTGAACCGCAACTTTGGAATTCTGAACGACGAACTGCTGGCAGCCAAAGCTCCTCAGGGTGTTGTGATGATTTACATTCATGTCTGCTTGGGCGCCGACGGATGGAATGACGAGTACTATGAAAAAACATTGGCTTTGTTGTCGGCCAACGAATTTATGGGTCAAATGGTTTTGGCAGCCAATGATGCTGTAGACGATCGTCTGAGAGCGATCAGCCCTGAAAAGCTTTTGTCCAATAAGGGATCGTCTTTAAGAAAAGAGATGCCAACGAAAATCGATCCGACGAAAGAGCTAAAGGACAAAGACCTTAAAAAGGAACCGTCCAAGGTCATCATCAAAGGAAAAGATCCGGGAAGCTACACCGGAGTCGGCGGCGGCGGTGATATCTGGTCTGTTATGATCAAACTTGAATTGGTCAAAGACACGCTGATTGTGCACAAATATAAAGAGCTGGATCCACTTTGTGCCAGTCGCTGGCAAGATCCGAACGTCTTTCTAGATGATGTTCTAAATATTAAAATCGAAAGTGACGCGGGCGTGCCCTCCACCGGCAGTTATGACTCGAAAACCGATATCTACTGGGTTTGGCGAACGCCTTTTCCTTTACGGCCCGAGATTATCGAAAGCCAAGGGACATTGTTGCTGTTTTCAATCTGCAAAAACATTGCGGAGAAATCCCGTTGAGAAAGCATCAGTTCGGTTCTTCGATGATTCTGTCGCGCGGATTTGAAAGGCTGAAGAAAAGCGACGGCCTTTCTTTACGCAAATGGTCCGAGCTGGTGAAGATCAATAGCGCGACTTTGAATCAGATTTTAAATTCAAAAATACTGGCACCCAAAAAGCATCTCTTGAAGCTTGCGAAGAGTCTTCATTTTGACTCGCTTGCTGTGGATCAGCTTCAAATGGCCTATCAGAAAGACATTCTGAAACAGAAAGGTTTTGATTTGCCAGTGACTTCTTCTAATTCTAAGTTGCCGGTGAGTTCGCCTTCCGAAGCCGAAGTGATCGACTTCGAAGATTTGACCCTGTTGCGCAGCTGGCTGCATTTGGCTTTGCTTGAATACACGACGACCAAGGGCTTTGGATCCGATCTGGACAAGGTGGCAAAATCATTGGGCAGCACGAAGGCTCAGATCAAGCTGGTGATCGAAGATCTAAAGCGCAGCGGATATTTGAGCGAAGAATCCGGCAAGCTAGTGAAGAAGACCAAAAAGCTTCGTGTTTCGACACAGCGAAGCCGCGAGATCATTCGAAATTTTCATGCACAGATGTTGAAGCGAGCCATCTTTGAACTGGAAAATAAGACTTCAAGCGCGGACTTCGAGAAAAGATTAATTTCCGGTTATACGCTGACGGCGGATCCGGATCAGGTTGAACCTATCAAGAAAAAGATTGAACTCTTTTTTGCGGGTCTGGCAGACGAGTTTTCGAAAACAAATCCGCGGGAAGTCTACCAAATGCAGGTGCAGCTCTTCCCGCTATCGAAAAAATCAGATTAATCTTCGATGATCTTGCAGTACAAGTTTGCATCAACGACGGACATTTTCGTTCCATTCAATGTCAGTGTACCCTGCAAGTAAACGCCATCAATTCCTGAATCGATGTTCACATCACCTTCGTACGAACCAGACGTGCCTTTCAGTTCGACTTTGCCGGCTTCCGTATCAGTTGTGTCCAGTGATCCTGAAAGAACATGGCCGCCATAGATCAATGTAAGGTCCGTTGCGCGCCCTTTTTCTGTGCGATGCTCGAACATGTTCAGTACAGTTGTTGTGACTGAGCCAGAGATATTTGTGTTACCTTCGCAAAGCTTCCAAGTGCTGTCCTTCGCATAAGCGCCGGCACTCAACATCATTGCAACTAGAATAATTCCGCTTTTCATAAAGACTCCTGGTGTTTTCATAGACAACTCTTCCTTTTTTTCAAAAAGGATGACCTCAAATCGAAAGAGATGCCTGTTTACTTTCTAGCCAGTGAAATAGCAAGGCCGGGGCCAAGCCTGTCGAAGTTGTTTTCAGGACGGGTGTTCAGCTCAGAGGAACGCGTCTCATGTTGAGACGGCAGTTGATTCTTATTTCTCAGAAAGTCCCTTAATGAAATACTGATCTAGACCGATAAAAAGGTCTGGGGAGTGCACTCATGAAAAAGTACACCATACTTGGGAGTTTGGGCTTATTTCTGCTGATCTTCTTTCAGAACTGCGGAAAGCCACCATCTGCGGACAGTTCCGCAGAGATGGCGGGTGTTTCGACTTCGACTCCGCAACAATACAACAAATATGCTGTCGGCGATTTCGAGGTCCTGTCTTTGTGGGACTTTAAAAAGGCGCGCTTTCTGGAGCTGAATCTTTCAACCGGTGTGATCACGGCGTTCGATCCAGCCGGCAAACCCCAGGGTGTGACTTACAATGTTCCATCCAACAAAATGTTGGATCTGCAGGTGATCTTGAAAGGTGCTGAGATCTGCGAACCGATTTCGGACGAGATGTCAGCTTCATCATCATCGGAGCAGGTTTGCGCCATGGTTTATCGCTATCCATATGCCACCATGATAGGCCAGGGCGATGAAGTTCGCCTGGGCGAAAAGACCAGCTCTTGCGACGTTGCCGTCGATCTTTGCGGCGACAAGGCGGCTCAGCTTCAGGCTTGGGTTCAAGCTTTGGTTTTAAGCCTTTAATTGTTAATGAATTGAATCGAATCCGGAAAGGGCACTCGTAGCATGAGGGCCCTTTTTAATTTCGGTCTCATGGTCCGCATTTTCGCTGCGGTTTTCATCAAGACAGAACTCTTCTCGGCGCATAGCCTGTCGAATGAGCTCCACAAATGCGGCATTCGGAAAGGGCGAATTGAGCCATTCCAGTTGCTTTCCCAGTTGCGTGATGAGATTCATGTTATCGAAAGTTGGAAATGGCAATCGGTCCATGCCGATGATCCCACGAAGGGTCGAGTAAGGATGCGCCTCAACCCGCGTGCACATGCGCGCTTCGACAGGGTTGCGATACACGTACTTATAAGCATGATGATAGTAAGTTCGGTTTTTAATCACTGTCCAATGATAAGGCCCACCGAAAACCTGATTGATTCTCTCTGAATCGCGGTTGATTGCTTTGCTGACCTCTCGCATCAGATAATTCATCGCCTGATCCAAATTTGCGTTCGGAGTCGAGATGATCATGTGAAAATGATTGCTCATCAAAACGAAGGCGTGAATACGAACACCGTAAGCGAGCGTGATAAAGTAGAGATATCGAGAGAAAATCTCCCAGAGCTCATTCATGGGAACCGGAAAAAACTCTTTGTTATGGGAACGAGCCGTCACATGGTAAGGGAACTGATCGGTCGGGAAAAAGCGCCTTCGTGGCATTGAAAACCTCCTGTGAGTGTACCAGAAGATTTCCAATTCAAAGACCATCTCTAAAATCAAATAAGTAAGCTTTCACATCCGAAATCCGGAAACAAAGGTACGTCCCGAGTACGCCGTACCTTTGGCTGCGCCGTACCGAAAGGTACGGCGTACCTTAAACTCCGAGAAGTTCTTCGGCTTTCTTTTGGGCTTCGGCGAGCTTGCTGCGGTCGGGGACGGCACCTTGGGCAAAATCAGGACGTCCGCCACCTTTGCCGCCCATGACTTGGGCGAGCTCTTTCAGCAGGTTGCCGGCCGAGATCTCGGGATTCAAGTCTTTGCTAACAGAAACGATCATTGGATGGGTCGCCGAACCTTGACCCACAACAATCACCACGCCTGTTTGAATTTTGTTTTTCAAATGGTCAGTGACTTGCGCCAGAACCTCGCGGTCATCCAAGCTGAGATCGGCGAAAGCAATCTTTGCGGTCGCGCCGGATTTGGTTTTGAAGACTTTTGCTTTTCCAGCCAGCTCATCCACATTGATCGAACCGCCTTGGATTTTTTTAATCTCTTTTTCCAGGGATTTGATTTCGTCTTTCTTCTTTTCAATGAAATCAACCAAAGTTCCAGCCTGATGGGCCGCGATCTTTTCCCACGCGATATCAAGGCCAGCTGCACGTCGGGCATCCAAAGAATCCTTCAAAGCCGAAGTCACGTACTTGACGGCGATATCGCCGCTTAAAGCTTCAATACGACGAACGCCGGCACTGACACCACTTTCAGACACAATTTTAAACAAACGGATCTGAGCCGTGTTTGTCACATGCGTCCCGCCGCAAAGTTCAGTCGAGAAATCACCCATTTTCAAAACGCGGACTTCGTCGCCATATTTTTCACCGAACAAAGCCATGGCGCCCGAAGCGATCGCTTCTTTGTGTTTCATCACGGCCGAAACAACCGGAACCGCTTTTGAAACTTCGTCATTGACCAAAGTTTCAATTTTCTCGAGCTCATCCGAACTTAAAGCTTTGCCATGAGTAAAGTCGAAGCGAATGCGAGAGGCATCCACCATCTGTCCGGCTTGGGTCACGTGCGTTCCCAAAACCTTGCGCAAAGCCGAATGCAAAAGGTGGGTCGCCGAGTGATTGGCCGCCGTATTGCGACGCTCGCTGGAGAAGACTTCGGTGGTGACAGTTTCGCCAGTTGAGACCTCACCGCTTTCGACTGTCACATGGTGAAGGAAGACTTCATTTTGTTTCGTGCAATCGTGAACACGGATCGAAGCTTTCGCCGTTCGAATCAAGCCTTGATCGCCGGCTTGACCGCCACCTTCTGCGTAAAACGGAGTGCGATCTAAAATCAAAACGCCGTTCTGGCCGGCCTTCAGTGACGACGTCTTTTTTGTTCCATCCGAAAGCAGCAGAATCTTGCCTTTATCCAAAGTCGTCTCGTAGCCCGAAAACACCGTGCCCTTGTGAGCATCATGGGCTTCTTGCGCCAGCACAATCAAATGAGCCTGATCGCTGCCGATGCCTTTGCCTTTCCAGCTGGCTTTGGCCTTTTCACGAGCGGACTCCATCTCGGCTTCGAATTTCTTTTCGTCGACGGTGAAGCCTTGCTCTTCCGCCATCAAACGAGTCAAATCCGCCGGGAAACCAAATGTATCGTAAAGTTTGAAAACGACCTCGCCCGAAAGTTCTTTCTGATTCTTCGCTTTCAGCTTGCCGAGCTCTTGATTCAGAATCGTTGTTCCGGTTCCGAGTGTTGTCATAAAGCGATCTTGTTCGTCTTTCAAGGTGGTCAAAATAATATCCTGACGCTGTTTCAGCTCTGGATAAATGCTGCTCATGTTCTGGATCAGAACTTCGGAAATCTGCGGCAGGAACGGGGTTCCTCCCGATAGCATTTGGCTGAAGCGAATCGCCCGACGCAAAATACGACGAAGAACGTAACCGCGACCTTCGTTTGAAGGAAGCGCGCCATCCGCGATCAAGAACGAGGCGGAACGAACATGATCGGCCACAACCCGCAAGGCCGCGATCTGCTGCTTCACTTCAGAAGAAGCTTTCGAATTCACGCCTTCTTTGTTGAGCTTTTCAATTTCACCCAACAAGTTCGTCTTGCCCGAAATTTCGGCCGCACGACTGATCATCGGCCAGAAAAGATCAGTGTCATAGTTATTCAATTTTCCTTGCATGGCGGCCACCACGCGCTCGAGACCCGAGCCCGTGTCGACCGAAGGCTTCGGAAGCGGCTCGAGCTTTCCCGGAGCGCTTTCAAAGTATTGCATGAAAACCAAGTTCCAAATTTCAACGAAGCGATCTTCACCCGCTGCGATCCCTTTAAAGGGATCCGTTTCGCGACCGGCATGAGGACCATGATCGTAAAAGATTTCGGTGCAAGGACCGCAAGGGCCGGTATCGCCCATGCGCCAGAAATTATCCTGGTCAAAGCGGAAGATACGATCGCGTGGGATGCCTTCTTGCGTGTGCCAAATGTCGGCCGCTTCGTCGTCCGACAGGTGAACAGTGACATAAAGTTTTTCTTTTGGAATGCCCAGCTCTTTGGTCAAAAACTCCCAAGCAAAACGGATCGCGTCTTTTTTGAAATAGTCGCCGAAAGAAAAGTTCCCGAGCATTTCAAAGAATGTGTGGTGACGAGCGGTGAAGCCGACGTTTTCCAAGTCATTGTGTTTTCCGCCGGCGCGAACACACTTCTGTGAGGAGACCGCACGTTTGTAAGGTCGGTTTTCAAGACCCAAGAAAGTATTCTTAAATTGATTCATGCCCGCGTTGGCGAACATCAGGGTTGGATCATTTTCAGGGATCAAAGATGAGCTGGCGACAGGGGTGTGACCATGCTTTTCGAAATACTTGATAAACTTGCTGCGAATTTCAGAGCTCGTCATTTGACCCATAAACTACCTTTCGGACAATTTCCATATCGAAGCCGCGGGAGACCAAAAACCGTCCCACCTTGGCTTTTTCTTTGCGATCCATGTTTTCCAAATCGGAAAATTTATTCTCAACAAGCTCGCGGGCTTTTTCAAGCTCTTCCGCAGGATCGACCTGTACGGGAGCTAGACCCTTGGTTTCCAAATAGTGATTGATGTACAAGGCCCCTTTGCCTTTGCGTTTCAACCCGGCGGCGAGATCTTCAGACACAGACTGCAGGCGTTCTTGTGAATCCGGAATCCAGCCTTTCGCTTTGCCAAAGGCGATGGCCTGATCGATTTCTTCGGCCGCGAACAGACCCTTCAATTTCTTTCGAAGCTCTTCTTCCGAATGGTTGCGATGTGCCAAAATGTCCATCATCTTGTTTCGGGCTGAAGTAGGGGGGCGAGGTCGAGAAGACGACTTTTCCATGGGGATGTTATAGACAGAAACGGCCTATCGAGTCATCCTATTTGGGTCTCTAAAATGGACTTTATGTCCACCACCAAGGAGGAAGAAATGAAAGTGATTTTCGCAACACTTGTGACACTGTTTGTAGGATCCGCATTTGCCGGTGATGCCGGTTGCGGTTTGGGAAGCGTCGTCATCCAAAAGAACTCGAAAGGTCTGCAGCTGTTGGCAATGACAACCAATGCCAGCTTTTTGACTCAGCCTTTGGGTATCACATCTGGAACATCGGGCTGTTCTTCAAGCGGTATCGTGCAGAACGATAAAGAAATGCAATATTTCGTCGAAGTGAACCACGATGACTTGTCTCGTGAAATGGCGCAAGGCAAAGGCGAGAAGCTGAACACTTTGGCGGCACTGAACGGATGCATGACAACCCAGGCTCAGGCGGCTTTTGCCGAGATGACTCAACAGTCGTATCAGAAGATTGTGCCATCTGCCGACGTGAAGCCAACCGAAATGGTCCAGAATATTCGTAGCGAAGCGAAGGCGAACGAAAACGTCACAAAATTGTGCCAGGTCGCTTCTCTTTAATCTGATCTGATTGAAATTCAGGGAAAAGCCAGCTTTGATGCCTGTCATGAAGCTGGCTTTTTTATTTCTGTTTCTATGGGTGTGCGCCGCCACCGCGGCACCATCATCTGATGATCTGTCAAGATGGGCGCAGTCCACAGAATGGCAGAATCTTTTGCATATGCAAAAGACCTGGCGGGGCGAGCAGTCTAAAATCCGCGGCCCTTCTTTTTTCCTGCATCCACAAGGCTTTCAAGATGCTAAGGCTGAACTGATCACGACATATCAACGCATGTTTCAAAGCGAGGACAAAACCGAAGCCGAAACCCAGTGTCGATTCCTGGCAAGACGAGATTTCTTTTTTCGGCAAAATCTGGAGCTTCGGCGCAGCGAAAAGCCCTGCCAGTTTTCTAGCGAATGGTTGAAACGTCTGAATGCCACGCGAATCAGTTTGGTGTTTGCGGCCGGCTACATGAATTCGGCGGCTTCGAGCTTTGGACACACATTTCTAAAATTGCAGAATCCGGTGCATGCAGGCGGACAAGAGTTATTGGATTACGGGATCAACTTTGCAGCGCGAACGGAAGATACGAATGGCGCCTTGTATGCGCTGTATGGATTGTTAGGGTATTTCCCGGGAAACTTTGCCATGCTTCCGTATCACCAGCTCATCAAGGACTATACTCATCTGGAGGGCCGAGATCTGTGGGAGTACGAACTGAACTTCACGCCAGAGGAAGTGCGAAGAGTTCTCTTTCACCTGCTTGAGTTGGAAGGCTCGTATGTCGATTACTATTTCTTAGATGACAACTGCTCGTTCATGATTCTGAAGGCCTTGGAAGTGGGAAGGCCGGGTCTGCAGTTGGCGGAAGCCGATGAATTTTTCGTGATTCCTTTGGATACGGTGAAGCGGGCGCATGAATTGATTGCCAAGGTTAAGTACAGGCCTTCGTTGGAAACCGAATGGCATCAGCGTCGCAGCCATCTTGGTAGTGACGAGAAAACTCAGATCGCTTCTTTGAAGCCGGACACCAACGAAAATTCTCTGAAAGATTTCAATGATCGCGCGCTATTGGCGGCATCTTACAACGTCAACTTGAAAGGGCTGGAAAATTATGATCGTTGGAAGAGTCTCAATTACGGCTTGCAAAAAGAAATCGCCATCAGAGGCCCAAATCGCGACGATTTTCAGATTCAAATCCCGGCCCGGTCTCCGGATCAGGGGCACAACTCATCTTCGGTGCAGATCGGATTTTCGGACGCAAAAGATGCGGCTGCCCTGTTTGGGGTGAGGGCCGCATTTCATGATCAGCTTTCAAATTCCACAGGCGTTCCCGCTTTCAGTCATCTCGAAGTGTTGGGATTTCAATGGCGGGCTCGCCGTTGGCAGGAGATCAATCCCGAGAGATACCGAATTTTGGAAACTCTCTCCACGCGTGGGCTCAATCAGTTTGAAAAACCGCTCAGTTGGGGAGTCGTTGCGGGCGGCGACTCGCTCGATGGAAGCTCTTTGCAAAATCAAGGCAAGGGATTGGTGGGTTACAGTTTCGATTTATGGCCGAGCCAAGTTCGCTGGACACATCTGGCGATGGCGGGCGTGAGCGAAGAACCGGGGCGCAGTTTTCAAGCGGTCTACGGTTACGATACGCGCATCTGGTTTTTATGGAGTGAGAAGGTTCGAAGTCTGGCGCAGTTTCAGTGGACACGTTTTCCAAGCTATGAGACCAGACGCCTGGAAGCGCATCAGGCTTTCGATCTGACACGACAGTTGGAGCTGCGAATTGGTTGGAGTGTCAGTGAGAGAGAGGATCTGGCAAGAATCGAAAAGACCCTCTCTCTATTCCGGAATTTTTAAAGGACAGAGAACGTATCAGAGAATTTGGGCTAAACAGCGGCCCGGAATTGATTCAACTCTTGAAGCGCGGCTGGCGCTTCGTCTTTTAGATGTGAAAAACTATCCATATCAAATATTTGATCCGAAGCTTTTTCTTCGATCTGCCAACACAGCTGGCTGACGATTTCCAGACCCAGCAAGGCCGAGCTCGACTTCAAAGAGTGCGCACAAAGCTCGGCTTGTTCATGATTTTGAGAGTTCAGTGCCGTCTCAATCTGAGAAAGAGTCGTCGGCAGAATTTTTTCGTACTCGTCACATAAAGTCTGGAGCAGGGTGGGATCGCCATCCTGTTGAATTTCGAAAATCGTATCCAGAGCTTTGGGATTGAATCTCAGCTTGTTATTTGTCATCTGATTCTGACTCAGTCTGAGACTAAGCCCCTCGCAATTCATATAAACACAATTGTATTATCGGAAGGTCCAGGTTCCCGCTTGTGCGACAAGATCTTCAAGAAACTTTCTCTCTAGAAGACACTCTATCTATCCGAAAGTACGACAGTGGAGGCCCTTATGGTTAAGATATTGCTGGCAGAAGATGGACCGGATCACGCCCGTATTTTGATGGGAGTCTTAAAGAAAGCCGGATACGAAGTGACCTGGTTTCAAAATGGCAGCGACATTTATGACTATCTGGCGAAAGAAGCCATGCCGGATCTTTTGATCACCGACATTTTGATGCCGGGAATGTCCGGCTTCGAGTTGTTGGCGCGTCTGAAAGAAATCAATAAAATGCCTCCGACCATCGTGATCACCGGCAAACAACGCGAAGAAGATATCTTGCGCGGTCTTCAGTACGGCGTTTTAGATTACATTCCAAAGCCGTTCAGTCCTTCCATCGTGATTGCGAAAATCAAAAATGCCTTGGGTCGGGGTGCAGCTTGATTCGTGCCTTCTTGGCGTTTGCGATTTTTTTCAGCCTTGCGGCCACCCAAGCACAAACCCTGGGCGGGTACGCGGGTATTTCAAAACAAAATGGCTCCAGTTATTACGGCCATAGCGAACGCTTGGGTCTTACCGCAAAACTTGGCAGCCAGTGGAATCTATCTCTGGGCGGATATCGACTGACTCGTGTTTTTCCGGATACGACAAAAATCGAAGAAACCATGGGCGAGTTTGCTGCCATCTACACTCCGGGTTCGAATTCGTATTATGAATTGTCTTATGCCTCGGCTCCGACGGCTGAAATTCTGGCGCGCCAGTCGCTCTTATTGGTTCCTCACTTGGTGATGGGGGCCACGGATTGCAGTTTGGGGTTGAACTACAAAGAATACAAAGTTGTGAAAAGCGGCTACCTCAATCCCAATTGCGTTTACGAATTCTCGGACTTGTGGATTGCGGGACTGGGTGTTTACGCCACTCGCACAGGAAACTGGATGGGCGCTACCCATGCGGATTTGATCTACAAGCCCACCGAACATCATTCATTGCGCGCCGATGCCGCAACCGGAGATACTTTGGAAGACGCCGGTTTGCAGGCGCATTTCCAAGAGCTCGGTCTTGAATACGGTTATCATCGAAATCGCTGGCACTTTTTCTTTTCGGGGACGCAGTACAAAAGTCGGATCCGCGATGAAGCGGCCATTGGTTTTCGCCTGGAGGTTCGATGATCGATCCTCTGCTCCGTCAGCAGCTTCTGTATTGGATGAGTCAAATCGTTTATGTCCAGTTGTATGCGATTGGGGTGATCTCGTTCATCGTTTTGGGGCTGTTGGCTTACCGTCAGTGGAAAAGCAAACGCATGGACACCTACAAACAGAGCTACAGCGAAATCGTCGTGGAAGAAATGCTTTTGCGCATGGATATGGAAAACGCTCAGCTCATCATGGCACCGACACGTTTGGAATGGATCAAGCGCCAAAGCTTGAAGCAAACGCTGCAAGAGCAGATTCAAGCCCTAAGCGGTGTCGATAAGCAAAGCTTGGTGACACGTTATTTTGAATTGGGATTTGCGCAACAAGATTTGAAGCTTTGCATGTCGATGTTCTGGTGGAACCGTCTCGAAGGCGTGTCGAATCTTCGTCTTTTGGGACGCGATAAGCTGGCCCCTTTCTTTCAGTATCTGAAAAAAGACAAGCATGAGCTGGTCGTGGCGACGGCTTTGCTGGCACTCAGCGAGCTGAATCACGATTTGAATAAAATTAACTTCGACGATCTGACACCGCTGCTGGATAGCGGACGTCAATCGGCTTTGTCCGAGATGGCGACCAGCTGGTGTCGCATCTATGGTTTTGAGACTGTTTTCAATGCGGCGGTGGACTGCCATCGCGAGGACCTGCGGACACATGTGATCTCTTCAATTCTGGGGCTCCGCACGCCGGATTCGGTTCCGGTGATCTGCGAGTATCTGGCCGAGGCTCATTACCATACTCCACGCCTGCTGTCGGATCTGATTATGGGGCTAAAAGAGGTGGCGAACGAAGATGTTCTGGATACGATTGGCGAGTACGCTTTTCACTTTGACGAGCGCGTTCAATTGTCCGCCATCGATTTTATGCTGAGGCATCTTCCGGAAGAAGACACCTTGCGCTGGCGTCTGATCGAGACGGACCCTTCGCCGAAGGTGCAAAGGTATCTAAGCCAATGGCGAACGAAAAGGGAGAAGGCGGTATGATCACCTTTGCCGACTTCATTCATACCTTTGCGCTTTTTTCGGTGGGATATTTTTTCTTTGTGAACACGTTCTATCTTTTTCTGATTTTGTCTTCGTTATGGGCTTTGCGGGCCCAAGCCAAAATCAAACCCTTGGCCGAGTCTCTGCGAAAAGGAAAACTTTCTTTTGCACCGCCGATCTCGATCCTAGCACCGGCTTATAACGAGCAAGAGACGATCACCGAGTCGGTGCAATCCTTTCTGCTGCTGAATTATCCGAATTTCGAAGTGGTCGTGGTCAATGATGGATCGAAAGACAAAACCATGGAGCGCCTGAAAGCCGCGTTCATGCTGGAGCCGATCCTTCTGAATTATGATGATACCTTAAGCCGAACCGAAGTGCGCGCCACATATCGCTCGAAGCTGCATCCCAATCTGACCGTGATCGACAAGGAAAATGGTGGCAAAGCGGATGCTCTGAATGTTGGGATCGGCTATGCTCAACATGATCTTTTCTGCTGCGTCGATTCGGATTCGCTTTTGGAGAATGACGCTTTGGTGAAAGTGGCTGCCCCTTTCTTTGAAAGACCGGCGAAACTGATTGCATCGGGCGGCACGATTCGGATCGCCAACGGGGCCAACATTCGTTTCGGCCGTGTTGAGTCAGTTGATTTGCCCAAAAACTTTTTGGTTCTGATGCAAGTGATCGAGTACACGCGCGCGTTTCTGTGCGGGCGGATCGGATGGAACGTTTTCAACTCGACGTTGGTGATCTCGGGCGCGTTCGGTCTTTTCTCGAAAAATGCCGTGCGTGAAATTGGCGGTTACACAGCGGGCTGTATCGGTGAAGATATGGAGCTGATCATTCGCCTTCACAAGCATTTTCGCCTGCATAAAAAGCCGTACCAGATCACATTCGTCGCCGATCCCGTCTGCTGGACCGAGGCACCTGCAGACCGCAGGTCTTTAGCGAAACAACGCGATCGTTGGCAGCGTGGTCTGGCCGACACCTTGATTCGCAATCGCGAAATGATTTTCAATCCAAAATACGGATTTATCGGCTGGATGGCTTTACCTTACTTCTTGTTTGTTGATTTGTTGGGGCCGATTTTTGAAATGGCTTCGTTGCTAATAATCGGTAGCGCCTTTTTCTTGGGTGGCTTTGATGGTCCGCTGTTTTTTACTTTTTTGACCGCCAGTATTTTGTACAGCGCCGTGCTTTCGATGTGCTCGGTGGTGATTGAAGAAATTTACTTTGCCAAGTATCACAAGCCCCATCAATTTTTGGTTCTGTTCTTGGTCTGCATGGTCGAATCCGTTTGGTACCGTCAAATGTCCACCTATTGGCGTTTAAAGGGTCTTGTTAAATACTTGCGTGGCGATCACAGCTGGGGACATCTGCAGCGAGCTGGCTTTAACACCCACAAAAAAGCCTCGTAATTCGCTCTCAGACTGAATAACTCGGCATATCATAAATGGAAACGGTGAAGCGCTTAGGTTAGGACAGTTCCCATGTCCAATCGGAAGACTTTCGTGATCGAAGAGCTCAAGCTCTCTGATTTGCCGGCTTTGAAGGCTTTTACGGATCGCGAGATCGGTGCCGGCTATTACAGCGAATCTGAAATTCAGGACATCTTCCGCAAGTCTCAGAAGAACGGTCGCATGTGTTCTTTTCTTCTAAAAAGCGACGGCGAAATTTGCGGGGTCCGCTTCACCTATGCGCCAGGAAACTGGAGCCACGGAAAAGGCGAAGGGCTGACAATTTCGAAGTGGCCTTTTCCTTTGCAAGACACGGCCTATTTTCAATCTCTTTTCTTAGCCGAAAAAGTTCAGGCTCAAGGATTCGGTGGGCAGCTCTCTGCGCGCTCGATCGAAGTTCTGAAATCCATTGGCGCGAAAGGCATCGTTTGCCATTCGTGGAAAGAAAGCCCAAACAATTCTTCTAGCAAGTATCTGGAAAAGATCGGCTTTCAAGTGATCGCCGAGCATCCTTTGTACTGGCAGCACATTGATTACAACTGCACCCGCTGTGGGAAACCGCCGTGTCAGTGCACCGCTCTTGAAATGTATCTGAAACTGGAGGCTCCATGAGCACATCATTTTGGTTGGATCGCACATCGCAAAACCCGAAGCAGACATTCGATGTCGTGATTATCGGCGCCGGTATCACCGGTCTTTCAACGGCGTACTGGCTGGAAAAAGAAGATCCGTCCTTGAAAGTGGCCATCGTCGAGCGCAACCGCGTATCTTACGGAGCTTCAGGTCGCAATGCGGGCTTTATCACGTGCGGTTCGGTCGAGCACTTCAACCGCATGATCAATAAACACGGCCTAGATCAGGCTTTGGAAATCTGGAAATTTTCAGAGACCAATTTGAAATTGCTCGAGCAAGAAATCATTCAAGACAATGGACACAGCATCCAATTCGAGAAAAAAGGAGCTTTCTCACTGGCGGCTCAAGATAACGAATTCACCGAGCTTAAAAAAGTTTCGGAAATCATGAATAAGCTCAACATCCCGAACGAAGTTCTGGAAGGACGCGATGTCGAACGCCGTTTGGGGGCGGTGAACTTTGTCGGCGGTATCAAGTACGTCGATGATGCTTCGACAAATCCGGTGGCGCTGCTAAATATGATGCGCGCAAAAATCAAATCTCCCATTTTCGAAGGCGTTGAGGCTTATCGCATCGACAACGAAGACGACGGAACGAAAGTTCTAAAAACGGACAAAGGTGATTTCGCCACATCGATGGTGGTGATGGCGATGAACGGGTATTCGGCCAGCCTGCACCCTTACTTCCGTGACAAGATTTTTCCAACTCGCGGACAGTGTCTGATGATGGAGCCTATCGATCGTTTCATGGAAGGCCCGTGCTACGCGAACTTCTATCTGGATTACTTCCGTCAAGCGCCGACCGGCGAGCTTTTGATCGGCGGCTTCCGTCAGATGGAAAAAGACACCGAAGTCGGATACTCGGATCACATCACCGAGGTCATCCAAGAATCTTTGCATCACTTTGTGAAGACTTACCTGCCAAAGCTGGCGAAAGCGAAGGTGACTCATCGTTGGGGCGGTGTCATGGGCTTTGCTAAAGACGGCGAGCCATTGGTGGGCTCAATCCCCGATGACCCGACGATTTTCTTTGCTGGCGGTTATACCGGGCACGGGATGGGACTTGCCTTCAATACAGGCAAAACCTTGGTGGATTTGATTTTCGGTCGTCCGATTCCATCGTGGATTTCGGCACGTCGATTCAGCTAGCTTCTACTCTGCATCAAATGAGGCGATTTTTTGACTCCCTTGGCGATCTGAGGGAGCCTCTCCGCGTGGAAAAAATCGCGTTTCTTATTGCTACTTTTTTCGGCGTCGGCAAGGCCCCTAAAGCTCCTGGAACTTTCGGAACTTTGGCGACTTTGCCGCTGGTTCTTTTGCTCAACTGGGCCGGGCCTTTCTATGCCATGGGATTTGTTCTGCTTTTCCTACCGATCGCGGTTTGGGGGGCGGACACCTATGCCAAGATCATCAAGGTCGAGGATCCGGGTGAAATTGTAATCGACGAAGTTTGGGGATTTTTGATCACGATGACGTGGCTTCCCATGACCTGGCAGGCTTGTCTGCTGGGCTTTTTACTGTTTCGAGTGCTGGACATCACCAAGCCCTTGCTCATAGGATATTTAGATAGAAAGCTTTCGGGCGGTTGGGGAATCATGGCAGACGACATCGCGGCTGGAATTGTTGCGAATCTGGTGCTGCAAATTCTCTATGTGAAAACGGGCTGGCTGGGAGCGCAGATTCTATGAATGTAAGTTCGCAAAACCTGCAGTCGGTGATTGATAAGTTAAGGTCACGAAAGCAGACTGTCGGGTTCGGAGAAAGCTGCACCGGAGGACTTCTGTCTGCAACTCTCTCTGCGGTACCTGGAATCTCGGATCTCTACCTGGGCTCGATCGTGAGCTACTCGTATCAGGCGAAGGTAGATCTTCTTGGGGTTTCCTGGGGCGCCCTCAAAACCGAGGGGGCGGTGAGCGAAAGAGTCGCTCGCCAAATGGCGCAAGGAGTGCGCAATCAATTGAAAAGTCATTGGTCCGTGTCGATCACCGGGATCGCAGGTCCGACAGGCGGAACTCTCGAGAAGCCTGTGGGCACTGTATGGTTCGCGGTGGCTGGCCCGGGTTTTGAAACGAC
>CBIHNI010000011.1:0-157625 GCA_966211455.1 uncultured Bdellovibrio sp. | reverse complement strand
TGGTCAGGGATGACCGTGGTGGTAAGGATGCTACTGCATCGCTCTGTTTTTTCCGATCTTCTGACTCTTCTTTTATTTCCAAAAAAACGAATCAAATATCTGACTGAGCGGATCAATCGAGCTTAAAGACCAAGCTTTTGATGGGTTTGAGCTTTCGACCTAGTTCCAGTTTCTTTTCAAAGACCAGAAAGCCAGACCGCCGAAAATGACGTTCGGAGTCCAAATGGCGACGGCAGCCGGAACTTGTCCACCGCGTGCCATGCCTTCGCAGGTGACGTACAAAATCCAATAAAGCACAACGACACCAAGGCAGAGCACCATGCCACCGGCCTTCTGGTTGCGGCGATTGGTGTTGGTGCCAAGGCCCACACCTAAAAGTGCAAAGATGATACAGACGATCGAAAGCGCCCAGCGTTTGTGGTACTCGGCCTGCAGCGTTCGTTTTTGGTCGCCTTCAACCGTGCTTCGCTGAAGCATTTCCGAGATTTCCTCCAAAGTCATGCTGGTCGCGGATTTTTCGCGGCCTTCGATTTTGATGGGATCGATCATTTTGATGTCGTAAGTGTCGAATTTAATTTTGGTGTGCGTCTCGCCTTTGCGGTGGATATCGCCATCCGACAGACGGATCAAAACCGCATTGGTCTGATCCGGATCCTGAATGATGCGACCGCGTTTGGCGATGATCGTCAGCGGCAGTTCGCCTTGGGTTTCATCGTAAATAAACACGTGGCGAAGCTCGCTGGTTTCGGGGTCGACCTCGTTGGCGTAAACGACTTTATCGAAAAAGCCTTCGGAAAAAGTGCCTTCGCGGATGGTGACACTGGCTTTGGTTTGACCGACTTTGGTCACAAGCAGTTCGAATTGACGGTTGCCCCAGGGGGCCAGATGAAAGGACGTTTGCGCCGACACAATCGTCACCACCAAAGACAAAAGCAAAGCCGGAAGCCCGATTGTGATCATGCTAAGCCCACTGGCTTTCAGTGCCACAATTTCCGAGTCATTGCTCAGACGCCCGTAGGTCATCAGCACGGCAAACAGCAGACTCATGGGTAAAAGTGCGGGTAGGAAGGAGATCGACAGATACATCATGATCTGTCCCACGACGCCGACACCAACGCCGTGAATCAGCACGAATTCTGTGTAACGTAAGGCCTGGGCCATCAACAGAATGAAGATAAAAACCAAAACACCAAGGACCAAAGCAGGGAGCATCTCAAAGAAAATGTATTGGACTGCTTTACGAGGAATTAAGATTTGCATCCATCTCACTCTAAGGCAGCTCGAAGCATCAAACAAGGTTCTATGCGGAGGTCTGTTGCGTTGCTTTTACAATCTATGAGAAAATAGCTGTCTATGGTCAAAACCCTTCTGGTCTACGATGACTTTAACGAACTCACTTTGACAGAAAGTTATCTGAAAAAAGTGGGATTTGACGTTGTTGGAGTCAGCAACGAAGTGCTGATTCAGGATCAGATTTTGTCGTTCCGCCCGGATATCATTGTGGCACAGGGAAATAGCTCGAAAGTGTCGAGCTTTTCGGTAGGCCAAAAGCTGAAAGACAATCAACGCTTTCAGGGCAAAGTGGTGATCATTGTGCCGAAGGACGTGCGCCCTTCGCCACAGGATCTTCTCAAAATGAAAATGGATGGCTTGATCGAGACACCGGTGCAGCCGGAAAAACTGATCCAAGTTTTGTGTCGCCTGAGCGGTTTGCAGCCGAACGCGTTCGTTGAAAAATTCCAAAAAGCCCGCCTGGGCGATCCCGAGCTGAAACGTCTGATCATGGTGACCAGTACAGTTCCGTTGGTGTCAAGCAACGCGGCTGCAGCCCCTGCGACGGCTGAGAATTCGAATGTCAGCCCGCTCTCAAATCGGGGAGTGGCGATTGATGATCCGCAGCGCACGGCTCGCTACAAAAAGTTCACCGATGATGTGAATTTCGATGTGAAGCAGTCGACCCATCAGCGTCAAGATTTAAAAGAGAAGCAGAAGGAACTGAAAAAGGGCTGGGATTTCGATAAATTAGAAGAGCAGGACGAAGCCCGGCGCGAGTTCGCGAATGCCCTTTTTCGTAAGAAATAAGCTAGAAAAATCAGCATCTTGAGCCTGCCTTGACAGGGTTGTTTTCCGACACAAATTAAGTGTAGACTAGGGCCGTAAACCTCGGAGGATACAAATGGGTCAATTCACATCTCAAGTCACAGATCAAAACTTTGAATCAGAAGTTCTGAAATCATCAACACCGGTGCTGGTGGATTTCTGGGCCGAGTGGTGCGGACCTTGCCGTGCGATCGCTCCGAAGTTGGAAGAGATCGGCCAGGAAATGGGCGCGAAAATCAAAATCCTGAAAGTGGACGTGGACAACAATCAAAACACGCCGGCTCAATACGGAATTCGCAGCATCCCAACCATGATTTTGTTCAAAGACGGAAAAGCCGTTGATCAAATCATGGGAAATCACCCGAAGGAAAACATTGTCGATTTCATCAATCGCAATATTTAATCTTTTTTAAGAATTGGATTTGCAGAAAAGGGCTCTGGAAACAGGGCCCTTTTTTTATGGGTCTTGGGCTTTGCTGGTGCTAAGGCTTGCGGGGCCAAAAAATGCTCAGCGGCTGCTGGCGCAGACGACGGGCCACGGCCCGGTACAAGAGACCTCGCTCGGGAGCTTGAATCTTTCGGGCACGGATGGCGACGAACAAGGCCAGCGAGAACGAGACCAGGATATTGAGCACGCCCATCGACGCGATTCCGGCGACCGCCATCCAAAAATCAAAAACCGGAAAATCGGACATCGGTAAAGACATCACTGCGGCCGCCAGTGAACCGGATGACAAAGTCACGTGCCGCACATCGAGCGGAATTCCGAAAAACTGCAAAATCGCGGGGGTTAATCCCAGCAAGAAACCCAAAGAAATGCTGGCGGCGATCGGCGAGATGTTTTTTTTCAGGAATAAAGCAAACTGACGGGCGCGCTTTTCGCCGATGATGAAGGCCAATCGGCGGTTGTGCGACAGAGCCGAGCCCAATTGGTGATACGCGAACCAGTTGTCGACCCAGCCTGAAAATATGCTGGAAAGCCAAAGCAAGATTCCGGTAAATGCGGCATAAAGCGGGGTCGGTCCCAAAATCGAAAAATCATGCAAGACATGTTCGGCTTTGGCGGTGCTCAGCAGGGCCGTGCCGAACGAAATTTTCCAGATCCAGGCAATGAGCATGGTTGGGGGAATAACGCCGATCACATTTCCGATCACCGCTGAAAATTGCGAGCGAATTAAATCCACAATTTCGTCGACCAAGGCTTGCATCGCTTCGGGCTTGCGGATGGCGTGCATCTTTGCCGCCAGGGCCGGAGCCGTCGCCGATGGCTGCTTGGTTCCCAGGGTGAAATGACAAAAATGAATTGCCAAAAAGCTGACCGAGTAATTTAAGCCGGCACCGAAGCCGGTGAAGAAAGGATTCATTCCGACCGAGGTCACCAGGAATTTAACCAAAGTCGTAAAGGTGGTCAGAAAGCCGCCACCCGTGGAGGAGCGGATCAGCTGCAGATATTCGTCTCGGGTGCGGGTGATGTAATGCTCGCCGGTTTCGGCCGTGCGCTCGGCGATTTTCCGCGCCAGCAACGAGAAATTATCGCCGAAGAAAGAGCGCAAGCGGTGCCGGTCGGCATTTTGGCTGATCAGATTTTCAACGAAAACGGAAAGCAGATTCAAGTCGACATTTTCATCACGCAGAAGCAGGTTCAGATCCTGAATGCGTAAAAGCATCATCTCCATGCGATCCAGCTGAAAGACGATCTGAACGCTGACACCGTATTCGTCCATGTGTTGGTGGACTTCGTTCAGCGCGATAAAGCAGGCTTCGAGCTTTTTCATCACTTTGTCCGAAAGCACCCGGCGCAGATCCGGATCGGGCTCTTGCAGAAATTTTTCGATCAGTTCTGGCAGCTCGAAAAATGGAAGCTCGCGAAAGGCGAAACGGTCCAAGCGACGGCGGATCAAGGAGCCCAGGGACAGACCCTTGATCTGATAAGCCAGGATTTCAAGCGCCGACTGCATATCTTTTCCCAGCGTGTTCCAGGGCTTCAGCTCGAGATCCGCTTCGAAATGAAAGAGATCCAAGATGCGCTGAAAAGTTTTTGGATCCAGCAGACGAATCCATTCGGCATCGTGGGGTGCGCGGAAATTTCGCAGCAGAAATTCGGACAACTCGTGGCTGCGCGGCGGTTGCGGCAGGATTTTTTCGTTCACTCGTTTAAAAAATTCGCCCCAAAACGAGTCCTGCACCGAAAGCCCGCTTTCGATGAAAAGCTCAAGACCGTGGGTGTCGCGGATGACAGAGCGTAAAAGTTTTGCGACTTTGGATTTCCATTCGGGCTGACGATCCAAGACCAAAAGCAGGTAACGGACGCGGGCGGCTTGAGGCGAGCCGGAAGTGAAATCGATTTCGTGCTTGATGAGGCCTTTAGATCGGATCCATTGAAACAGATCCTCGAGCCACTGAATGCGTTCGCGTAAATTGAGATGGGGATCCGGAGTGTTTTGCAAAAGAGAGTCGAGTTCTTTTCTTTCCCAGATTGAAGCTTTCAGTCTTTGAAAAAAAGAAGGTCGACTCTCGATTCGCATCCGTCGATTTTAGAAAATGTAGCGACGGTAAGCAACGCTGGAGATAATGCCAAGTCCAGTCATTGTGGTCAGCATGCTGGATCCCCCGTAGCTGAGAAGCGGTAAAGGGACGCCCACGATTGGCAAAAGACCGATCACCATGCCGATATTGACGAACATATGCCAGAAGACGTAGGCCATCACACCCACGGTCAGCAAAGCGCCGAATTTATCTCGCGACGTCGATGCGATGCGAATTGCAATCAAAAATAAGACGCAGAAAAGCGAGATGGTCGTCAAGCTTCCGACGAAGCCGTGCTCTTCGCTGAGAACCGAATAGATAAAGTCCGTGTGGCGCTCGGGCAGGAATTCCAGCTGGGACTGCGTTCCTTTGCGGAAACCTTTACCCAGAATTTTACCACTCCCGACGGCGATCTTGGATTGGATCGAGTTGTAACCCGAACCGCGCGGATCGTTGGTCGGCGAGATAAAGTTCACGACACGTTGACGTTGGTATTCGCGCAGCCCGTATTTCCACGCCAAAGGAATCGCGATCATCGCCGCGATGACGATCGTTCCCAGGATCAATTTGCGAACTTTGCAGAAAAGAATCATTGTGCCGCCGATCGCGGTCAGCATCAGTGCGGTTCCCAAGTCCGGCTGCTCGACGACCAGAATGAAAGGGACGCCCAAAATCATCAGCGGCCACAGCAGCTGCTTCAGTCCCATGCCGCGACCTTCCGTGCTGCGAATGGAAAGAATTTTGGCCATGACCATGATCAAACACATCTTCATCGTTTCCGACGGTTGATAGTGAAAAAATCCCAGATCGATCCAGCGCTGGGCACCCAGTGCGACCTTTCCGTAAAAGGTCACGTACAAGATCGCACCCAGATTCAGGAAATAAACGATGTAAGCGATGCGATTGATATACGAGTAATCAATCAAAGTGCTGATGAAAAAACAGCTCCAACCGGCGGCCAGCCAAACCAACTGATTGACGAAGAGGGGCTCGACATCCACCGAGTGCGGACCATGCGTGGCGCTGTAAAGATTGATCAAACCCACCAAATTCAGGGCCAAGATCACCAGAACAAAGTTCCAATCAATGCGTTTGAACAGCGTTCTTTCTTCAACTTGAAGAGATAATTCCATTATTCGCCCTCCACGACCGGAACATTTTCGGTTTTTACAGGCTTCACGTTTTTCTGATTTTTCAAACCTTCGGCCACAATGTCCGGGTGGTATTTATCAAAGTAAGCTCGAACCGCATCGCGGACCATCGGTCCCGCGCCGGTCGCCCCGTGGCACGAGTGCTGAGCCATCGCCGCCACCGTGATTTCCGGTTTATCGGCCGGAGCCCAGGCCACGAACCAACCGTTGTGTCGTTGGTGCATGGGACGGTTTTCACATTTTGAATAGATATCGCTGGCAGCAAAACCCATGACCTGCGAGGTTCCGGTTTTACCCGCCATCTGCACGCCCGGAATTTTCAGGAATTTGGCCGTTCCGCGATCACCGTTGGCAACCCGGCGAAGACCTTCTTTGACGACTTTGAAAGTTTCGTCGGCGATCTCGATGCCGGTGGCTTGCTTCTCTTGCAGGTTGCGCACCACTTGCGGAAGATTTTCGCGGATGACGTTGCCTTCGTTATCCAAAATCTTTTTGATCACGAAAGGTTTCACGACCTGGCCTTCCAAGCCGATGGCGTTGTAAGCGACGGCCATTTGGATCGGTGAAGCTTGCACGAAACCTTGTCCGATGGCGACGCTCAGGTTTTCCCCGGCTTGCCACTCTTCACCGATGGCCGATTTCTTCCAGGCGGCCGAAGGCATCAGGCCCGCGACTTCGCGGGGAAGCTCGATACCGGTCTTTTGACCGATCCCGAATGGCGAGATGTAATTGTACATCTTATCGATGCCGAGCTGGATTCCCATTTTATAAAAGAACACGTTGCTGGATCGTTCCAGCGCTTCGTAAACCGAGATGTTCCCGTGACCGCCTTTCAAGTGATCGTGGTACTGACGTTTACCGAAGGTGATAAAGCCCGGACAGTTGATGATCGTGGTTGGCGTGATGACTTTTTCTTGCAGCGACGCCAAGGCCATAAAGGCTTTGAAAGTCGATCCGGGCGAGTAGTAATCCTGGATGACCTTGTTTCGAAGCGGTTTGTAAGGATCGTTGACCAGTTTGGACCAAAGCTGCGAGCCGATTCCGCGTGCGAACTCGTTCGGATCGAAGCTGGGGGCGCTGACCCAGGCCAGGACTTCGCCGTTTGATTTCATCGCGACCAGTGCGCCGATGCGCTGATTTTCCTGGAAGGATTTGAAAGCGGCCTCTTGCACTTCTTTATCGATGGTCAAGACCACGTTGTTTCCGTGATTTGGCTCTTTGTCTTTGATTTGCTCGCCGTAGATGTTCGGCGTGTTGGTCGTCGTTTCGCGTCCGAAGGCATCGACCTGCAGGAACTGGGTGCCGTCTTCACCACGAATTTCGCGCTCGAGCACTTCTTCAAGACCGGTTTGCCCGATGATATCGCCTTGTTCAAAGGTGATATTTTTGTACATTTGATTGTAGAGCGGAATTTGCTTTTTCGAAATTTCGGCAACGTAACCGAAGAGCTGCGCGCCGTTTTCCGACAGCGGATAATGGCGCACGACCGATTCGCGAATATCAAGACCCGGATTGTCCAGGATGATGCGCTTCAAACGGAAAACCTCGTCACGGCTGAGATTGTCTTTCAGCTTGATCTGCGCAAAAGGTCCATTTTGACGACGAGATTTTTGGACTTTTTGAACCAGCTTCGGCGGCTCCAGACCGATGATCGGTCCGACGGCGGCGGCCAGTTCGTCGACATTCTTGATGTACTGCGGGGACAGAACCGCTTCAAAGCCCGGATGATTTTCGACCAGGATTTTGCCATCGCGATCCAGCATCAGGCCCCGAGGCGCCATGATTTTGATTTGCTTGATCCGATTTTTTTCCGAGAACTCGCGCAGCTCGGTACCTTGAATCACCTGCAGATACCAAAGGCGGGTGGTGAAGGCCAGGAAGGTGAAAGCGATCGTGATATAAAACAGGCGATACCGCGGGAGGTATTCCTTCGACTCTTCAGGATTGGAAATGTACTGAGTGCTGCTCATGCTTCGAGGTTTCCGCTTTCAGGCAAAGTTTCTTTCTGAGTCACGCGATCCACCCATGACAAAACGAAATACAAGGGGGCGGCCGCCACAGTCGTGAACACCACCTCAAAGAAGCGGTGAAAGAAACTGATCGTCGCCGGATTGATTTCAAACCATTTTGAAATGAGCAGGTAGAAAATATGATAAGCGACGCTCATGCCAAGGCTTGCCATGATAAAATAGCGAGAGCTGGGCCAGAAGACGCGTTTTTTCACGAAGCTCATGACGGCAAACACGGCCAAAAGATTCAGCCACAACACGCCCAAAGGCATCGCGGTGAAGGGACGCAGAAAAAGGCCGAAAAGATAAATCGTCAAGATCCCTTCCATTGGTTTGCGGAACAGGATCAGGTACAAAACCAGATTCAGCCACAAAAGCGGGGCGGGAAGGCTGCCAAAGATTTGAAACCAGAACGTGGTTTGCAAACCGGAAAGCACAAGGCCAATCAGCATCATCAAAATCAGATTCAGGAAGTTGAAACGAAAATTAGGCACTTTATTCCTTCATTGTAATACGATCCGAAAGATCTTCGTTGGCAGCGTTCATAATCACGAACACTTCTTCGATTTTATCCGGATCCACAACGGGCTTCAGTTCGACTTTCAAAGAGACCGAGTAAGTTTTGTTCTCGACCGCTTCTACAATCGCGACCGGGAATCCTTTCGGGAAGATATTGTCCAAGCCACTGGTCACGACCAAGTCGCCGGGCTGCACGTCTTCTGATTTTTCAACATAGCGAAGCACGCAGGTCGAAGCGTTCTTGCCTTCGACGATCCCGCGCGCGCGGCTGCGGGCGATGATTCCGTCCACCACCGAATAGCGATCGGTGATCAGCAGAACCTGCGATGTGAAAGCGCTGGGTTTGTAGATGTAACCCACCACACCACCAACTGTGATCACCGCTTGACCGGCTTTCAAGCCATCGTTGGTGCCCTTGTTGATTTGGATGGTGTTGTGATCGCTGACCAGGTCTTTGCTCATCACACGGGCGGCGACCACTTCCATTTTCGAATGATTTTTGAAATTCAAAAGCGAATTCAGGCGCTCGTTTTCTTTTGAAAGCTCGTTTTGACCTTCCAGCAGAGCCATCAGCTTTTGGTTTTCATCTTTGAGCTGCGCGTTCTCTTTCTTGATGTTCACCAAGTTGAGATACATCTGGGTGTTGCTGCGCACGCCGTCGCTGAACGAGAAGAAGGCTGACTGTGTCACGCTGGCCAAGAAGCTGAAGGGCTTATCATACCATCCAGTGGCAAATGGCTTTCGCTGCATGTTAATCGAGATCAACGGGAGCGATAAAACAAAAAGAAAGGATAAAACCTTTTTCAGATCAAAGTTTAAGAAATTCAATTTGGGCCTCTTTCTCTTTAACGCTAGCAAAAAGAATTTTGAATTCCAATGACTCTTTGAGAGAAAATTTGATTGAAAATTCTGTTTCAATCGACAGATACTGATCGCTCTTTTCGAGAGAAAGAGAGCTTGTACGCACATATCGGGTGTACTCAATGGAGGAAAGATGAGCGAAGGATTCAATCAGTTCAGAAAACAAATCGGTGCGGGGCTTGATAAAAAGCGTTGGACGACAAAAAGTATCACCGCCATGGTTCTGTTCGGCGCCATCATCCTGGTTTTCGTTCTTTTCGGATTCCCCAACCGCTTGAATAACAGTGGTGGCGGACATATGGGCTCGGCTGCCCAGGTGAATAACACTTTGATTCCTCTTTCAGATTTACGCTCCGAGTCCCAACGCATCGAGCAGATGTATGCGCCGCTGTTTGGTGGTTCTGGAATGGGAGATGCTCAGCGTCAGTTTGTGGTTCAGCAAGCTTTGGAAGGTCTGATCAATCAAGAATTGGTGGCTCAGATGGCTAAAAAAGAAGGCATCCTAGCGACCGATCCTGAAATCCAAGATGTGATCGTCAAGGAAATCCCGGCTTTCCAAAAAGACGGCCGTTTCCAGCGTGATCTTTATTATGGCATTTTGCAGGCCAACCACCTCAATCCCACGGATTTCGAGGCCAAGCTTCGCAAAGAGAAAACCGGCATCCGAACGCAGCGTTTGTTCCAGGCTTCTGCTCAACCTTTGAACATCGAGCTGGAGAAGCTGAAAGCTCTGCAAGAAAACAAAATGAACGTCACGTTCGCACGCGTGGATAAAGATCTGATGTTGAAAAATCAGAGCGTGTCAGCCGCGGACGCCAATCAGCGTCTGGGCCAATCTGATTTCGCCAAGAAAGTGCAAGAGTACTACAACGCCAACAAGGCTGAATTTTCGGTCGAGCCGCAGGTTCATGCCCAGCACATCTTGATCAAAGTTGACGATAAAACTCCGCAAGCCAAAGCGAAGGCTGAAATCGACGAGATCCAAAAAAAGACCAAGAACGAAGATTTCGGAAAATTGGCAAAGCAATACTCGCAAGATACCGGTTCCAAAGATAAGGAAGGGGACTTGGGCTTCTTCGGTAAGGGCCGCATGGTTCCCGAGTTTGAAAATATCGCTTTCCAAATGAAAGTCGGCCAAATCAGCGAGCCGGTGAAGTCGGCGTTCGGTTATCACTTGATCAAAGTTTTGGCGAAAACCGAAGGCGGTCAGCGCTCGTTTGACGATGTGAAAACAGAAATCGCACAAAAGCTGATTGCAGCCGAAGCATATGATGGTGAAATCAAAGTTTTGGAAGAGGCCATCGGCAAAGGCGATGCTTCCGCAATCGATACGCAAGTCAAAAAAATGGGAGCTACCTGGGAAGAAACAGGTTTCTTCGACATGAGCACCGAGATGATTCCGAAGCTGAACAGCGCGGAAGCAAGCAAAGCGGCTTTCCAAGTTTCGGAAGCAAAAAAGATCTACCCACACCTGATTCGTGACGGTGCCGAGCGCTTTGTCGTGAAGTGGAAAGAAAGCAAAAAAGAAACCGCTGCCGCAAACGGCAATATGACGGAACAGCTGGCAAGAGAGCGTTCAAGCGACTTGTTCCGCAGCTGGGTCGAAGGCGGAAAAAAATCCGCAAAAATCGAGCGCAATCCTGGGGCGCTAAGCGCGGTTCGGTAGTCGGCTGACGGTTTTTCTTGGGTTCTGATTCTGGGTTCTCGGGTTCTCGAGCCCTGCAGTCCTTCGCGTATCATGAGGGCCGTGCATCCATGCAATCGGGCTGGGCGCCCCCGGCCTCACCCGGCCCGAAGCCCGAGCCAGGCGGCGCCGTTTAGCTGCGCCTCCGCGGGCGAACCCGCGATCGCTGGCCGTCCTACCTAGCCGGCCGCGATATTTCACCCAAAGGCCCTCTACGTGCAAAACCGGTATAATAGGCAAAATGCCAATACACAGTACTCGGAGTAAAGGTCCTTCAAGTCAAAGAGGTCTTTCCTCTCAATTCCGGTAAACCGGCAAAGCCGACGGTTTACCGGAATCGAAGAAAGGGCCCCTCAAATCCAAACCAGATCCCCTCAAGCATTCGTATTTTGATTTCGTCCCCTCATTTAGACAAGCCGGCCAGGACGGCCGGCTTGCAGCCTTCACACGGACGGATGCACCGACAATTACACCAACCCACCGCTGTGACGAGTAATCCTAACAAGAAAAAACCCGCGTCGACCCTTCGAATAAGAGCACGATTTCCCCGAGCCTAATACTAATAAACCAAAACCCGGTGGTTCTGCTTGTCTGTGACGTACAAGCGGCAGCCGTCGTAATACAAGTGGTGGACTCCCCAGATGGTGTTGGCGGCGGCGGTCGAACAGTTACACTGATTGTGATCGGCTCCTGTAAAGTTCGCTTGGCCCAGGGCTGCGTCCGCTGGGGTTGAAGCCGATGTTGGAATCGAGTTGAAGACCAGGATGCGGTCGCTGTTGCGGTCGGCGATAAACATTTTGCCGCTGCCGACGAAGACTCCGACTGGGTTGTTCAGACCTGTCGATGTGATTCCGAATCCACCCCAAGTCACGTCTGCCGAAGCGCCGTTGGTGGAGGGGATCGAATTGTAGAGCATCACGCGTTGCGAGTTGTTGTCCATAATGGCCAGATGTGTCCCGTCCGAGGAAACCGAGTAAGGTGAGCCAAAACCGGTTAAGCCTGAGCCAGAAGAGCCAGATGTTGTAAAGTCCGTTTGTCCCACCACATTGATCGCCGCTTGATTGGTGCTGATCGATGACGAATCGAAGACCAGAACACGGTTGTTGCTGACATCACCGACAAAGAATTTTCCGCCATAATAAGAAAGGCCCGCCGCATTTCCCATGGAAGTCGCGCTTCGGCCACCGTTATTGACGGTGTTCGAAGTGGCGTTGGGTTGTCCCCAAACATAAGAAGCCGATGTTGGATTTGATAAAGGCCAGAAGCTGACGCGTGCATTTCCCCATTCGGCCACGGCCAAATAGGTTCCGTCCGAAGCGATTTGTTGGATTCCGCTAAAGGCCGTTGCCGACAAACCGCTGGTGGTGGTCGTGAAGCTGCTTTGTCCGATGACCGCATCGGCCGAAGTTCCATTCGATGTTGGAACAGTATTGTAAACCAAGACCCGGTTGTTGCCAGCGTCGGCGATATACAGTTTGCCATTGCTGACGGTGATGCCGACCGGGCCATTTAAGGTGTTGGCCGCAGCCGAGCCTCCACGATTGGCCGAATTTGAAATCATATTCGCCTGACCGATCACGTAGCGCGCATTCATGTTGGTGGTGAAAACGGTCGGTCCGCCAACGCAGGTTGCAGCTGTCGTTTTGGTGAAAGAAACGGTTGCACTGATGGTGTTATTCGTCTGCGAAGTCACGGTGACGGTGTAGGTGCCGTCGGCAAGGCCTGCGACATTCAAGGTGGTGTTCCAGGTTCCGCCAACAGAGCAGGCCACGGTTTTTGAAATATTTGTGGTCGCCACGCTCACCGAGTCGTTGACGATGCAATCGCCGCTTAAAGGAAAGCTTGAAATATTCGTTGAATCTGCTGTCGGTGAAGTGACCTTGACCGTCACGCCCGTGCTGCCAGAGCTGCCGTCCGAGCTGGTTGAATCCAACTTTTTAGTGCAGGCTGACAGTGACAGCGCCAGCGTGAAAAGCAGAAGATCGATTCTCAAAAGATTTTTAAGATTCAGTGTTTTCATAGTGAACTTATCGTCCAGATCTGAACGCAGCTGAAGAAGGTTCTCATTTTGAGATATGAACTTGAACGACTTTTCAAGATTACTGAAAGTGCCTAGTAAACCAAAACTCGGTTGTTCTGTTTATCCGTGACATAGAGCCTGCAGCCATCCCAGTAGACGTGATGAACGCCCCATAAGGTGTTGGCTTTCGCGCTGGTGCAATTGCACTGATTGTGATCGCCGCCGGTGAAGTTGGTCTGGCCCAGGACAAAGTCCGCGGGCTGTGAGGCCGCCGTCGGAATCGAGTTGAAAACCAGGACGCGGTCGCTTTGGCGATCGGCGATAAAAAGTTTTTCGTCCCCGATGAAAACACCGACAGGATTGCGTAGATTTGTCGAGGTCACGCCGGATCCGCCCCAGGCCAGGCTTGCGGCTGCGCCATTGGTGCTGGGAACCTGGTTGTGAATCAAAATCCGCTCTTGGCTGTTATCCATAATCGCAACATGTTGGCCGTCAGTTGAAACCGAATACGGCGATCCAAAACCTGTCAGCCCCGAACCCTTCGAGCCCGTGGTGAAGTCCGGTTGGCCGATCACGTTGATGGCCGATTGAAAGGTGCTTAAATTTTCCGAATCGAAAATCAGAATGCGATTGTTGGTGACGTCGCCGACCAAAAATTTTCCGTCCGCATAGGACAGGCCTGCTGCCGATCCCATCGACTTGTCGCTGAGACCTCCGTTGTTCACGAGTTTCGAGTTGGCATCAGGTTGACCCCAAATCACGGTCGCCGCTTTCGGGTCTTGCAAAGGCCAAAAGCTGACACGAGCGTTGCTCCATTCGGCGACAGCCAGATAATTTCCGTCGACAGCGATCTGCTGCACTCCTAAAAGTGAAGTCGCCGAAGTTCCACCGGCGGTCGATGAAAAATCGCTTTGACCAATGACCGCGTCGGCGGAGACCCCGTTGGATGTTGGCAAAGTGTTATAAACCAAGACGCGATTGTTGCCGGCGTCGGCGACGTAAAGCTGACCGTTATTCACCACGATGCCGATGGGATTATTTAAAGTATTCGCGCCTGCCGCGCCACCACGATTGGCCAAATTGGAAGTCATGTCCGCCTGACCGATCACGTAGCGCGCATTCATGTTATTCGAGAAAACGGTGGGTCCACCTTCGCAAGCCGGAGCTGTCGATTTCGTAAAGTCCGCGGTGAGCGGCGCCGCTTGGCTTTGCAATGTCAAAGCGGTGATGACGTAAGCACCATCGGCAAAAGTCGCCACGTTCAAAGTCGTTTTCCAGTTTCCGTTTGCGGGGCAGGTTAAAGTTTTGGTGATCGCGCCGGTTGAAATTTGAATCGTCTGCTGCGGAGGACATTCGCCTTCAAGCGCAAAATTCCAAAGATTTGAATTATCCGCGGTCTTCGCCGGTAATCGCAAAGTCAATGTAGTTGGAGGCGTATTCGTCTTCTCGGACGAGTCCACAACATCGGCCGTCGTTTTCGAGCACGAGCAAGCAACTTGCACGATACTGAAAGCAAAAATCAAAAGAGAGGACTTGAAATTCCGAATCCGTATTTGTGACGTCATAGGCCCTCATTCTAGAGAAACGTCGGGCCGAGCTCAAGGTTAGTCACGGATGTGAAGAAACATGGATATGAGCGGAAAATTACAGGGTCCCTTGTCTCTTCTTCGTGTAATCGTCTCCCCAGTGACGGGCGCCGGGAAGACAGTAAAAAAGAAATGGCAAAAGCCATCTGCGCGGAAAAATCCGTCGAATGTAATAAAACACAATCGCATCCAAAGTGGCCGGAATCCAGAGGGGCGGGCGCTCGGTCTGAATGGTGCGCAGGATGATCTTCGCGATTTTTTTCGGGTGTGAAAGCGAAAGGTGCATCATGCGCTCCACAAACGGCGTCATGTTCTCATAGTAGTCGTGATAAGGACCACCCTTGGTTTTGGTCGGATCTGAATTTTCCGAAAAATAAACATTGTGAAACGAGCGCGAGCGGATAAATCCTGGTTGCACCAACGACACATCGATACCCAAAGGTTTGCACTCGTACCAAAGCGCTTCGCAAGCGCCTTCCAGCGCGTATTTCGAAGCGCTGTATGAAGCCATTGTTGGCATCGCCAACATTCCGCTGACCGAAGAGACGCTGATGATTTTGCCGCGACCCATTTCACGCATGCGCGGAAGCACCAGACGGATCAAGCCCATGGGACCGAAATAATTTGTCGCCATCTGCCGGACCTCGTCGGTTTCGGTCATGTGTTCGACCACTGAGCGGTAAGAGATGCCGGCGTTATTCACCAGCACATTGACGCCACCCCATTTGTTGCGAATTTCGTCGATCAAAGTTTCGCGCTGATAAGCCGAGGTCACGTCCAAACTGCGGATCCAAAACCGGTCGTCTTCAATAAAATTTTCGCGCAATTTGCTGACGGATTTATCGCGGGCCGTGACGACCACGCGGTATTGCGGCAGGCGGTATAGCAGCTTCGCCAAAGCCCAGCCGATACCCGAGCCGCAGCCAGTGACCATGATCACGGGTTTGAATCTTTGTTCCGATTTTCGCTGCGCCAGGTGAACAAGGTGTTTGTACCAGCGAAACATCGTCTAGCTCACTTTAAATGTTCCGGAGTAAAGCTCTCCGGGAAGAGTTGCGAGAAGGGAAGACTTCGGTGGATGCTTTTCAGATTGCCCAGGTGGATTTGGGTCGTCGGTGTCGCGAACTCGGCGATGACTTGACGGCAGAATCCGCAAGGCGGCCAAGCTTCTTTTTGATCGGTGACAACGACGATGTCTGAAATCTTCGCGGCCCCGATTTCGCTGACACCTTTCCAGATGGCAACGCGTTCGGCGCAAACCGTTCCGCCATAAGAAGCGTTTTCGATATTGCAGCCCGCATAGGTTTGTCCGTTGGAAAGACGAATGGAAGCTCCGACCTTGTGTTTCGAATAAGGAGAGTGCGAATGCTCGCGGGCTTCAACCGCCTGGCGGTGCATCTGTTGCAAAGTGTTTTGCATGTCGGGACTCATCACATCTCCTGATCGCTTTCGTGAGCGTTTTCGAAAATCCTATTTTGCTGACAGCAGTTCGTAACCCAAATGCTCGAGCAGATTTCCCAGCGCGATCAAAGGCACTCCTTGAATGCTGGAAAAATCCTGCGTTCGCAAATGACGAACCAGAGCCAAGCCTGATTTTTCTATTTTATATGAGCCGGCGCAATCCAAAGGTTGATCGTGCCGCACATAGTTCTCGATTTGTTGCCGAGTCAAAGGACGCATCTCGATTTCGGTGATATCTAGAAGCGGGTGATGCTGTCCTTGGTGGATCACGTGCAAAGCGGTGATCAAACGGTGAGTGCGACCTTGCATCTTCATCAATTGTTCACATGCTTTCTCGAAGCTTCCGGGCTTTCCCAAAATCTCACTGGAAACTCCGGAACCCAGGGCTGCGACCTGATCGCCGCCGATCACGCAGTTTTGCGCGGTGGAAAGGCTTTCGGCCTTGAGACGTGCCAAAGTGGTCGCCAGCTCCACCGGGTCCTTGATCAGTTGTTTGTAATGATCCTCGTCGCAGCTGGGGGCTTGGGCGGTAAAGGGAAGAGCCAATTTCTGCAGCAATTCTCGACGGTAAGGGGATGTGCTCGCTAAGACGATGGGTGTCATGTGGCAAACTTATAGAGAAAATAGAGGGGGAGCAAATGGAAAATCTAGAAATTGATAATGATTCTCAAAATATTTTAGTCAAGCCGTGAACTTTCGGGTAGAAGGATGGCCTTATGATTCAAAACACGCGAACCGAACCAAAGACACTTCCCGATGTTGCCAAGGACCGCCCCGATCTTTTGATGTCGGGCGCTTTGGACTGGGTGGGCATGCGTGGAATCGAAGTCCCCATCTTTTTGAAAGATCAAGAAGGTCATCTGTACCGAACCGCAGCCCGCGCGAACAGTTTGGTCAGTCTGGAAAATCAAGAATCGCGTGGCATTCACATGAGCCGTCTTTTCAAAGATCTGCAGGATCAGCTGGGCCGTGCGCCACTTAATTTCACATTGATGGCGTCGGTGCTTGAGCAGTTTCTAAAAACCCACGAAGGCCTTTCGCAAAACGCAAAACTGGAAATCGAATTTCAAGCCTTGATGGAGCGAAAAGCCCTGAAGTCCGACAACAAGGGCTGGCGCACCTATCCGGTGAAGCTCAGCGCGCATCTTCAGCGCGGTGGCAAAGCCCGCTTCTTTGTTGAAACGACGATCACGTATTCAAGCACGTGTCCGGCCAGCGCGGCCCTTTCGCGTCAGTTGATTCAAGAAAAATTCAAGGACAGTTTCCGCGGTCAGGATCTGGATTTCAAAGATGTTTACGATTATCTGGGAAGTTCGAAGGGCATCGTCGCGACTCCGCATGCTCAGCGCAGTGAAGCGCGGGTCAAAGTCGAAATGGCGGCGGAAAGCGGTCACGGCTTCGAACAATTGATTCAGCTGATCGAAGACGCTTTGGGGACGCCGGTGCAAACTTTGGTGAAGCGAGAAGACGAGCAGGAGTTCGCCCTTCGCAACGGTCAGAATCTGATGTTCTGCGAAGATGCCGCCCGCCGGGTGCAAGCCGCCTTGCAAAGCGAGCCCCAAATTTTAGATTTTATCGCGCAAATGAACCATCTGGAAAGTCTCCATCCGCATGACGCCGTCAGTGTTGTCAGTCGGGGGCGTGAGTTGAAAGGATTTGAATGAGAACGGAAATGGAAAGCCACGGCCACAAGGAAATGACCAAGATCCCGCAGCTGCCTCGCTCGCAGGGCGAAGAAAAAATCATCAAGCGCGAACGTCTGGACGAAAAGACATTCAAGCAAATGATCCGCGCCATGAATTTGAAGGTGACCGATCAGCGTCTTTCGATCCTTGAAGCTTTGCATGAAGGCCGCGCGCACGTTTCGGCGCAAGAGGTTTTTGAGGCCGTCAGCGAGAAGTATCCAGAAATCGGTTTTGCGACCGTGTACCGTTTCCTTCGTACTTTGACCGAGAACAGTTTCGTCACCGAAGTGCGTATGGGTGGTTTGCCGGCGCGCTACGAGCTGACGCCGAAATCGCACCATGACCATTTGACCTGCATTTCCTGCGGTAAGATTTGTGAATTCGAGAACTCGCATATCGAAGACCTTCAAGAAAAAGTAGCGCGTCAATTCGGCTTCCGCCTGACCTCGCACGTGCTCGAACTTTACGGCGTTTGCGCCGATTGCCAAAAACAAGGCAAATAGGGGCTTTGATGCCATGCGATTTCTAACTGTGTCGGTTGCCGGTCGGCGGCCGACATTCAGTGACAAGTGGGGGAATTTTTGCGACTGTAACCCCCTATGGCTGAAGACTTTGACGGCATTGTTATTAAAGGCGCACGCGAACACAATCTTCGCGATCTGAATCTTAAAATTCCTCGCAATAAAATCACGGTGGTGACGGGTCTTAGCGGCAGCGGAAAATCTTCGCTCGCTTTTGATACCATCTATGCCGAAGGCCAGCGCCGATACGTCGAGAGCCTTTCGGCCTATGCCCGAAACTTCTTAGAGCAAATGAAAAAGCCCGAAGTCGACGCGGTCACGGGATTGAGCCCAGCGATTGCGATCGATCAAAAATCGGTCGGGACCAATCCGCGCTCGACGGTCGGAACGGTCACCGAGATTTACGATTACCTGCGCCTGCTGTTCGCCAAGATCGGCGTTCCCGAATGTCCGACGCATCAGATTCCGGTTTCCAGTCAAACGCCACAGCAGATTTTAGAAGACGTGCTTCGCAAGGAAGCGTCGACTAAATTCTATGTTTTGGCGCCGATGGCACAAGGAAAGAAGGGCGAGTTCTTAGCCGAATTCCAAAAGTGGGCGAAGAAAGGTTTCGTCAAAGCCAAGGTCGATGGTCAGTTTATCGAGCTTGAAAAAGCGCAGAAGCTGGCGAAAACCAAAGCGCACGATATTGATTTGGTCGTCGACCAGTTGGTGATCAAGGACAATGTGCGAACACGCTTGGCAGAAAGTATCAACACCGCCTTGTCGATGGCCGATGGCCGCCTGGTGATTGAAAGCACGGCGGGCGATCGCACGACCTACTCGATGCATTCGGCTTGTCCGATTTGCGGTTTCAGTTTTCCGGATCTGGAGCCCAGACTTTTCAGCTTCAACAATCCACGCGGGGCTTGCGCCACCTGCAACGGCCTGGGCACTTTGGATCTGGTCGAAGAAGAGCAGTATTCGTACGGCGATGATGGCAAGGTGCTTGAAAAGGTCCGCTATCGTTACAAAGACGAAAAGAAAATTTCGGATGACGACGAAGAGGCAGAAGAATTGGATTTTTCCGTTTGTCCGGATTGCCATGGCACGCGCTTAAAGCCCGAGACCTTGAACATTCGCATTCAAGAGCGCAATATCTCCGAGCTTGCGGATCTGAGCTGTGTCGAGCTTCGCAACTGGAGCGCCAATCTTGAAACTTCATCCAAAAATAAACTGATCGCCGATAAGATCAATAAGCAGATTCTGTCGCGTTTGGATTATATGATCCGTGTCGGTTGCGGTTACTTGTCGCTGAATCGCACATCGCGCACGCTTTCGGGTGGCGAAGCTCAGCGCATTCGTCTGGCGACCCAAGTGGGATCTTCATTGATCGGCTGCCTGTACGTGATGGACGAGCCTTCCATTGGTCTGCATCCGCGCGATCACCATCGTCTGCTGCAAATCATCGGTGAATTGAAAGATCGTGGGAATACCATCTTGTTGGTCGAGCATGATGAAGACACGATGAGATATGCCGATTACATTATCGACTTGGGGCCGCGCGCGGGAAAGCTGGGCGGTCAGCTGATGGCCGAAGGCACGCCTTCGCAGATTGAAAAAAATAAGAACTCGGTGACGGGCCGATATCTCAGCGGTGAGCTGCGAATCGCGCCGCCAAAGGTGCGCCGCAAAGGCAACGGTCAGAAGATTCAGCTCAAAGGGGCGACAGGCAACAATCTTCAAGATGTGAACCTGACGATCCCGCTGGGCACGTTCACCGCGGTCACCGGCGTTTCCGGCAGCGGCAAGTCCACTTTGATCATCGATACGTTGTACAAGATTTTGGCTCAGCGTTTTTATGACAATTCGGCACAGCCGTCGCCTTACAAAGAGATCACGGGCTTGGAAAATATCGACAAGGTCATTGATATCAATCAACGGCCGATCGGCAGAACCCCGCGCTCGACGCCGGCGACTTATGTCGGGCTCTTTCCTTTGATTCGGGATTTGTTCGCGAATCTGCCGGAATCCAAGCTTCGTGGCTACACGCCGGGACGTTTCAGTTTCAACGTCAAGGGTGGACGCTGTGAAACCTGTCAGGGCCATGGACAGATCCGCATGGAGATGCATTTCTTGGCGGACGTTTTCGTTCAGTGCGACACTTGCAATGGCGCGCGCTACAACCGCGAAACCTTGAATATCAAGTACAACAACAAATCCATCGCGGACGTTCTGGCCATGAGTGTGGAAGAAGCTTTGGAGTTCTTTAAAAACCACAGCATCATCCATCGCAAGCTCGAAACCTTGCACCGGGTGGGGTTGGATTACATGACCCTGGGACAGAGCTCGACGACTTTGTCCGGCGGTGAAGCTCAACGTGTGAAGCTTTCCAAAGAGCTTTCGAAACGTGGCACCGGTAAGACCTTGTACATCTTGGACGAGCCAACGACGGGCCTGCATTTTGAAGATATCAAAAAACTGGTCGAGCTGATCCAAGAGCTGGCCGATCAGGGCAACACGCTTCTGGTCATCGAGCACAACTTGGATGTGGTGAAGTGCGCCGATCATATTATCGATCTGGGACCGGATGGCGGCAAAGGCGGCGGACAGATCGTCGCGACCGGCACGCCCGAAGAAATCGCCAAGGTTCCCGATAGCGAAACCGGAAAGTTTTTAAAGAAAGTTTTGAAAGCTTCGCCGGATCACGCGGCTCGCCCTGTGCCGAACGCGACGCTGAAGTAAGGTTTTATTTTAAGCGTGAGAGCTGGGCGAATCCACCGGAAGGGGATCCGTCTGATTGCGACTGACCAGCGCGCAAGCGACCAAAATCAGGACGGCCCCCAGCCATTGCCAACCATTAAGGACTTCGTTCAAAAGAAAGAACGCGAAGACGCAAGAGATCGGTGATTCCAGCAAGAACAGAAGGCTGACCGTCGATGCCGAGATCACCTTCTGGGCGCGGATCTGGAAATAGAAGGCCAGCAGCGAAGAGCCAAATCCCAAAGCCATCAAACCAATCCAGCCTTCTGTGGTTAACTCGGGCAGACTCCATTTCGCTGAAAATGGCAGCAAAGCCAGCGAGAAAGCGGCCATCCAAAAGCTTTGAAAGGTATTAAAAGCAAAGTCGTCTTGGGTTCTGTGGGCGCGCTGTCCGATGACGATGATATGAACGGCAGCAAAGATCGCGCAGATCAAAGTCAGAAAATCGCCGATGTTCAGCGATTTGATATTTTGCACCTGCACGATAAAACCGGTTCCGATCAAGGCGATGGCCACGCACAGCCAGTGCATCCAGTTCAGTCGTTCTTTTCCCGTCATCGAATTCATCAGGGGAACCAGCACGACGTAAAGTGTGGTGATAAAAGTCGAATTGGTGGCGGTCGTGTGCTCCAGGCCCCAGGTTTGGAAAAACAAGGTGAGCCACAGCGCCACGGCCGGAATCGCCGAGAGCTTAAGCTCGTTGATCATCAGGGCGCTGGATTTTTTTTGAACCTTGAGGACGATCAGACCGGTCACGAAAGCGATGCCGAAGCGGTAACAGATAATCGCCGACGGGCTTAAGGCTTTCAGACACCAGACGGTGCCGATAAATCCGAAGCCCCAAAACAAACCTGCGATCAGAAGCTCGATCAGGGCCCGGGACTTAGTCAAAGGCCTCGGCGAAGATGCGAGTTTTATCGAACCCGTCTTGCTCCAACTGCTGCTTCACTTCTTTGATCATGCCGCCATTGCCGCAGAGATAGAAGGTCGTGTCTTTTTCCAGATAATTGAACTCTTTAATGAAGTGCTGAATGTAACCCTTCTTGCCGGTCCAAGAGTCAGAGGGGCGACTGAGGACGAATTCGTACTTAAAGTCCTTCATCTCTTTTTGCAGCTGATCCAATTGCGGTTGGTAGTACATTTCTTTTTCGTTTCGCACGCCAAAAAGCATGCGGTACTTCAGATCCGGGAAAAGCTCTTTCTTCGACATCAGATAGCAATAATGCTGTGAAAGGCCGGTGCCGGTGTTCAGGAAAACGATTTGCGAAGTCGGTGGCTCTTTGAAGAAGACGCGTCCAAAAGGACCGGTGAAGTTCAAAGTTTCGTCACCTTTTAAAGACCAAACATAATTGGAAGCGACGCCGTTTTCGACGAACTTAAACAAAAGTCGGAAGCCATCTTTCTGGCGATCATCGGACGCGATCGAGTAAGCGCGCATCGCCGGTTTCGGCTCGTGCGGCACGTGCAAGGTTACAAACTGACCGGCTTTGAAGCTGAACTGAGCGGGCTCGGTGGCGTGCATGACCAGTTCGCGCACGGACGGCGTGTGATCAATGATTTGCGCCACTTTCATTTTGTACATGGTACGAGCAGAAGACATCGGGATTTCCTTGTGGCGGCCAGTATCAGGGAAGGCCCTTTTGATTTCAAGGACAAATCCAAATTGAAAACGAAGTGTCGAGGGGGTAAGCTTCCTTCATGTTTAAAGGAAACGCACGCTACTTTCACAGCTCTTTTTGGGTCACGGCTTTAGGCCTTATTTTGGGCGCCGGTGTCGGTTACTATTACACAGGGACCCTGGCCGGGGCTCTGCAAAGTCTGGTGATTTGCGCCATTTTGGCGATTCTGGAAGTTTCGATTTCTTTCGACAACGCCGTGGTCAACGCAACTGTGCTGCAAAATATGTCCGAGATCTGGGTGAAGCGTTTCCTAACCTGGGGGATGCTGATCGCGGTCTTCGGGATGCGCCTGGTTTTCCCACTTTTGATCGTCGCTGTCGTTGGGCATTTAGGACCTTGGGAAGCCTTGAAGCTCGCGGCCCTGCAGCCGGACGAGTACGCCAAGATGATGACCAGCGTTCACCACGAGGTCAGTGCTTTTGGCGGAGCCTTCTTGCTGTTGGTTGCTTTGAAATACTTCTTCGATGCCAACAAAGAAGTGCACTGGATCAAAATCCTTGAAGAACCTTTGTCGAAGCTTGGAAAGCTGGAGGCGGCCGAAGTCGGAGTCACGATCCTTGCGATCTACATCATGAGCCGCTTCGTGGACTCGGCCGAAACTTTGCCATTTCTCTATTCGGGCCTGGCGGGGATTTTGACTTATCTGGCGGTTGACGGGATCGGAACCTTTCTGCAGGCGCCGGAATCGGCGAAACATGACATCCACCGTGCCAGCTTGGGGATGTTTTTGTATCTGGAAGTTTTAGATGCCTCGTTCAGCTTTGACGGCGTGATCGGTGCCTTTGCGATCACCAACAATCTTTTTGTGATCGCGATCGGTCTGGGGATCGGTGCGATGTTCGTACGAAGCCTGACGATCTTGATGGTCGACAAGGGAACGCTGAATGCTTACCGTTTCTTAGAGCATGGAGCATTCTGGGCCGTGGCTTCGCTTGCGATTATCATGTTCCTGAATACCGTCTACCACATCCCAGAAGTGGCCACCGGTCTGGTTGGTGCGACATTTATTGGGTTTGCGATTTACTCGAGCATCAAGGTTTCGAAGCGGGAAGCCGGGCAAAGCTGACGGTTTATTGCTCTCGGTCCGAAGGTCCATCCCCTTCGTGTTCCTTGATGTTCTTCATCGCCTTTTTTCCGGTGATTCCGACCCATTCAGGAAGGAAAAAGCAGATGGCGATAAAGATCAGGGTGGCGAAGATAAAAATACCGCCTAAAATCCATCCAATTGACATACGTGGGACCTCGAATTGATGGTTTCAGTCTAAGCTTTTTTTCAATCCTTCTCTAGGGAAAAAGGACTTTCTTGTCGGTCGACCTCAATTCCGCTAATCTGCGCACCTCATGGCATACAATCCGAAAGATCATTACTTTAAAAAAGCCAAAGAACAGAACTTTGCCGCGCGCTCGGTTTTCAAATTGGAAGAAATCGACCAACGTTTCCGGGTTTTGAAACCAGGACAGGTGGTTCTGGATTTGGGCGCAAGTCCGGGTTCTTGGTCGCAGTATGCTTCTCAGAAAATCGGTGCCAATGGCCGGGTGCTGGGGGTCGATCTCAGTCCGGTGACCGTGAAGCTTTCCAATGCCGTTTTTATTCAGGCCGATCTTCGGGATCTGCAGCTGGAACAAGTGTTTCAAGAGCATGGCTTTCAGCCGCCGTTTGATTTGGTGCTTTCGGACATGGCACCAAAGACGACCGGCATTCGCATCACCGATCAGGCGCGTTCGATGGAGCTTTGCGAGCTGGCTTTGGATATCGCTCGACGATTCTTAAAGCCGGGTGGGCATTTTATCTGCAAACTTTTTCACAGTGATGATTTCACCAAGCTTCGCGATGAGATCAAAAAAGACTTCAGCAAGTTTGAAGCGGTCAAACCTGACAGCACCCGAAAGATCAGCAAAGAGATCTTTTTGGTGGGCTTAAATAAAAAATGAAAATTATTTTTCAAAATGAATTCTTCGTGGCCGTGGAAAAGCCGGCCGGCTGGTTGACGACACCGGCCCGATTTGGCGACAAGGATCCGCGACCTGTGGTCGGTCTTGAACTGCAGAAAAAATTGAAAAAGCAAATCTATCCGGTGCATCGCTTGGATTTTGAAGTGTCCGGGGTTGTGCTCTATGCCCTGGATGCAAAGGCGCACTCGCAAGCCAACACGTTGTTCGAAGGCAAGCAGGTTCAAAAAACTTACCGGGCTTTGACCGAAAATAAAAATCCGCAACCACCAGCTGTGGGCGAAAATTTTGAATGGAAGAGCCGTATCTTGCGTGGCAAGAAGCGGGCTTACGAAAGTCCGCACGGAAAACCCAGCCTGACGCTGACACAGTTTCAAGGGGCGGGACAGGTGGGGTCTTTTTCAGCCGGTCTTTTGTGGGAGCTTCATCCAGTGACCGGAAGATCGCATCAGTTGCGCTTTGATCTGTTCCGTCACGGTTTTCCGATTGTGGGAGACGTGTTGTACGGAGCCGAAGCGCAAATCGCGCATCCGAACGAGATCGCGCTTCAGTCGATCTCGTTAGAATTCAAAGATTTGGAATTTTGCAAACGCTGGAAGCTGCCAGAGCTTTTAAAGATCTAAAAGGTCTTTCCAGAGATCCTGCTTAAAGCCGACCGCACCGTTATTTTCCGTCAGCAAGAAGGGGCGCTTGATCAGCTTGCCATTTTTGGCAAGAAGCTGGATCGCGTCCTCTTCACTGAGGCCAGCTTTGATTTTTTCTGAAATGTTCAGCTCTCGGTACTGCTGTCCCGAAGTGTTGAAAAGGTTTTTGAAACTGCCGCCAGATTTTTTCAGGTAACCCAACATTTTCTTCAGTTCGGCCGGGCTTGGTGGCTCCTCCACAATTGGAAGTGCTTTGTAAGCGACATCATTTTGATCCAAATACTTCAAAGCTTTCTGACAAGTGCTGCAGTTTTTATACTCGTAAATCTTGATCGCCATCGAACTCCCTTTCGCACCTTGGCGAAAGGTACGCCGTACCTTTCGACTCGGGACGGCGGACCTTGCGGTTAGGAGCGGTAGATTGAAAATGTGTCAAAGTGTCGGGGCGTTTGGATTTCGCTGAGCCAGGGGTGATTTTGATGAATCAACATTCGGCTGGCGCGTCCGCGCGCTAACACTTGGATGCTTTTCTGTTTCGCAATCTCTTGCAGATCATGCAAGGTTTTACCGATGGCGTAATTGCTGCCAAAGTCATAAATGAAATAATGCTCGGCCGGTTCCGGCGCAGACTGAAGCAGATCCCGCTGTTCCACTTTCCAGGTCGAATATGAAAAGATTTGCAGGGCCCGGCAGGCTTCGATCATGCGCTCGCGCACCAGCTCGTAACCGATAAAGAAAATGCCGGGATAGTGCTTGCCTAAAATATGTGCCATGCGGGCGTACCCGCAACCCAGATCGACGATGCGATCGCCGGGTTGCATTTGCAAAAGTTCAAGCGCCGTTCGAATTTCGATATAAGGGGTCAGGAAAGACTGCGGATCCAAACCGATCCAAGCTTCCTGCGGAGCCGTATCGGGAAGGTCCTCTTTGCGAAGTCTGCGTTCGATTTCGTGGATGTTCAATTTCAGAAATTCGTCGACAAAGACGGCGTGGTTTTTCGCCGCCAAATAAGAGTAAGTTCCGAACTCAAGCAACGGGAAGGGATTCTCCGGATCAAATGGAATCACGGTGTGACGTTCGATACTCGCTCCTTTCGATCACCATGCGATATTCCTTTCGGAGCGTCAAGCGAATGCAAACTGACCAGATAGGTCCCATCGGATGTCGAGGTCGGGACTCCCAAATCAATGGCGGGTTCATGCGAAGATTTCATTGCCGTTGATTGATAAGCATTTAAAATTCCGGCGTCGCTTGTTTTTCCGATCAAAGAAGATTCGAACTGGCTGCCGGCTCGCAATTTGGAAATCAGATCTTCCAGCGGCAACGAGCTTTGCGATAACAGCAGCGCCGCCACGCCGGTGACGATCGCCGTCGATTGTGAGGTGCCGGACAACTCGATGTAACCGCCACCGATAGCGGTCGAGCGAATGTTCTCGCCGGGGGCCGCGATCTGAATGCTGCGTGCACCGTAATTTGCAAATCGTGGCAACTGCTTCAGCGCATCGGTCGCGGTCACCGAGACGATATTGGCAAGCGGGTAGCCGGCAGGAAAGTAGGGAAAGCGGTCCGTGTCCACGCTGTCATTTCCGCTGGCCGCCACCACCAGGATTTTGCTTTTTTCGGCCTCTCGCAGGATATTTTCCTCCTCGAGATTCGAACCCGGACCGCCCCCTGAAAAGTTGATAATCTGCGCCTTCATCTGAATCGCGTATTTGAAAGCGCGAATGGCATTTTTCAAATTCTGATACGAAGAAAGTTTTGGATCATAATATTTCAAGGCCATGATCTTCGCGTTCGGGGCGACGCCTTGAAACTGCGGCGACTGCGCTGCAATCAATCCCGAGATGTGCGTGCCATGTCCCTGAAAGTCTGTCAGGTCATTGCTGTCATTGACGAAGTTCCATCCGTGCACGTCGTCGATAAAACCGTTGCCGTCGTCATCGATTCCATTCATGGGTATCTCGCCCGGATTGGTCCAAAGGGCGGACCGCAGGGCCGGGTGATGGGCATCGATGCCTGTATCGACGACGGCAACGGTGACTGATGTTGTGTTGGTGGAAGAGGTGCCCCGCACAAGCTCTTGAGCCTTTTCGGCCTCGATTTGTTGAAACGCCCAAGAGCTTGTGGAAGCAGAAGCTAAACCGTGAGCAAAGAAATGGAGAGCTAAAATTTTAAGGAAGAGATTGTTTCGCATCATTGCCTCCGCTGGCAGTTCGGTTGGTGGTGCCGGCTTTCAGTTTCCAAGATCCAATACGGGAAGGCTCGGCGGTGAAGGTGAATGTTTGCTCGCGACGGGCGGAGGACGGACATCTCGTGAGCACGGAAGACTGAAACTGAAGATTCGAAGTTTTTCGGTAGCTGAAATCTTGAGTGCATCCGCCGACTTTGATTTGTCGGACTTGATCTAAGCTGTTGTTGTACTCGATTTGGATGGGGGGACGTTCTTCATTTCCGGTTTGGGTTTCGATCCTGGTGAGATTTTTAAATTCGTCATACTGGTAAAGAGTTTTTATTTTTCCGATTTGCGCTTCTTTCAGCAGCGATCCTTGAAAGCGATAAAAGACGGGTGGATCTTTGCGGCTTTCGATGCGGGCCAAGCGATCTTTGATATAGACAAAGTCGATGCTTTGTTTGTGACTGAAAGCCCGGGCAAGCCGTCCATGGCGGTCATAGCTCAGGCTCCAAACACGGCCCTTGCGATCCTTGATTTGCATCAATTGACCCCGGAAATTGTAAGTCTCAAAAATCTGTTTTTCCTGACGAATCCAATTCTGATTTTTTCTTTGAAGCTGCGTCTGTATATATTGCCCACAGTGCTGCAGTCGACCCGTCATGGGATCGAAGCTTTTTTCGATCGGGGCGCACCAGCCGAAGCCAAAGAATCCGTTCCATAGGCTCCGGCTGTTGTAAGTGCGCTCCAAAATTGAAATCTTCGAATCATTTTCTGCGTGAATGAAACTGGCCGTCTGCACGTCGACATCGGCAAGGCTCGGGATCCCGGCGGTAACAATCGGTGTAGCAAGAGTGAGGAACAGAAGCGGCTTAAGAGTGCGAAGTTTCATATGCCTTTCCCTAGAGCAAGGGAAAGGCCAAGCCAAAACGGGCTGTGTGATGGAAATTCAAAGTGAATATTCTGACAGGTCTGTCCGCTGTTAGAAAGCTGACAGACAGCGAAAGCTTTTTGGCAGCCCTGTCAAATCAGGCCACACTCTTCAGGTGACCTTCGGCGATTGTGAACTTATTGCGACCTGTTTGTTTGGAATTGTACAAAGCCGTATCCGCGCGCTTCAGCCACTGGTCCGCGGTCTCTTGATCTAAGAGCTGCGCAATCCCCATGGAAACGGTAAAGCGGATTTGATGTTCGCCGTGAATGAAGACCTCTTTGCGGATACGGGCCATCGCCTCTTCGGCTTTGACGACCGCATGCTCGATTTTATAGTCGGGAAGAAGAACTACGAATTCCTCGCCGCCAATGCGGGCCAAGAAATCTGTCTCACGATGAAACACGGACTTTAAGAGCTTTACGCATTCTTTCAAAATAAAGTCGCCCACGTCGTGCCCGTAGGTGTCGTTGATTTTTTTAAAGAAGTCGATATCCAAAGCGATCATCGTCACCGAGTTCGGCGCAAACTGGCGCATGCTCAGATACTTTTTCATCTGTTCGTCGAAGCTCTTGCGGTTGTAAGCGCCGGTCAGGTGGTCTTCGCGCATGGATTTGTTGGCATCCATCAACTGCTTCTTTACGGTCGAAAGATTCTTCTGCACGGCCTCCATGCGGCGGCTGCGATGTTCGTCTTTGTTGGATTGAAGCTCGATGTAAGAATCAATAAACTCGCGCGAGCGGTTTCGAAGCACATCGATTGAATTCGATTCGACCGCTTCCCGCAGCTGATCCAGGTGCTGCTTCACCTCAAAGTCTTTGCTTTGCTCGAAGCGCATGTCTTCACCCAATTGGTCGGCAAAATCCCAGATGATATTTTTGAAATCATCAAAAGTGTTCTGCACGTAAGTGTACTCGTCGATGCGATAACTTGAAAAAAACTGGCGGAAGCGGAACAAGGTTTTCGCCACCATCTCGGGATCCGGATGGGCCAGGCCTTTCGCGAACTCGTCCAAAGTCTCGCGCACGCGGCGCACGGGCTGAGAATCGATTTCGATCAGGTGCTTGTTGTAGGTGTCGATCAGATGCAAGAGGGTGGCTTTCTCTTCGGAAATCTCGATCGAAGGTCCAGCTTGAGATTCTTGCGACGGAATTTCAAATTGCTCCAACAATTTTTTCACCCATTGTTTCAAAACGACCTCCCACACAAAAACAAAATTTATCGAAATTCTATCGGCGAATTGGAGGCTGTTTTGAAGACTGGGTCTGGGGAGGGATGGGGAATTTGGTCTTTGGGCCCGGATCTGGGGTTTTGGGGGTTCGGAGTTCAGAGGGGGCGTGACAGCTCTTTAGCTGTTTGGATTGCTCGTCACAGCGGTGGCTTGGTGTAAATGCGGGTGCATCCGTCCGTGCGAACGCTGCAAGACGGCTGGGCGCCCCCGGCCGTCCTGGCCGTCTTGTCTAAAATTAGGGGACGAAATCAGAATATGAATGCTTGGGAGGGAATCTGGGTTTGGAGTTGAGGGGCTTTCTTTTTCTAAGACGGCGCCTGAGATTGAAATTGAGCAAAAAAATGTGTTCGTCCACGCAGCCACGGGTCTCCATTTCTTTGAGGTGGGTCTTTAAGTCCCCCTCACAAAGTTCGGAACCAACTGGTTCCAGACTTTGTGAGGTAGGAGTCTGATGCCCTCCTCAGAGAAATGACTCCCAATTGGAAGTCATTTCTCTGAGGGCATCAGCGCAACAAAAATCGACGAATGAATCTCCCCAACCATCGGAATCGCTGGCCAGGACGGCCAGCGATCGCGGGTTCGGGCCAGCCGCGGCCCGATTGCATGGATGCAGACACCACATGATACGCATAAAGCTTCAAAGCTCGCCCAACAAAAAAAGAGCCGCAAAGCTCTTCTCAATCTTCAATCATAGCCCCGAAAAGAAAGAGCGAGCGGAGAACGGGGATTCTCCGTCGCTGGGTGTGTGTTGGGCTCAGTTGTAGGCGGGTCTTGCCGTCGCAGATGTCGTCGACATCTGTTCGCTTCTTTGCTCGCGAGCGTACTTGCGCTCCTCGGTAAATTCGCGAATCAGGTCTGCGAGAGCCTCGGCAATCGGTTGAACTTTTGGCTGATCGGCTTGTTCGGGCTGGACAACCAAAGGTTGCCAGTTGCCGCGGCTGAAGAGAGCCAGCTCGACCAGAAAAGATATGACGATCAAAGCGGATCCAACAAGTGAAGCCTGCGAGAAGGCCAACTGCCCTTCACCACGAGTGGCGAGAATCATGTCGACCAGGACGGTGAAAAGTCCCCCGAAAAAAATCACCAGTCCGGCTAGAACTCCGGCAGATAGGGCCAAAGTTTTTCTCAATGATGCCAAGGTGGCCGCATTGAGAAGGAAACTTTTTTCCTGCGTATCCGAGTGTAGCGTGCGTCCCAGCAGGTAGCTAAAGACTATTGAAAGCGCTCTCATCCACATATTTGATGTCCTTTTGTTACTTTACTTAAATTAAAAAATTCGGCGTGAAGCAGGGCGTGCCAGTACGGCCCCCACGATCGCACCGATCGCAACGGCACCAACCAAAGAGTAGAATGGATGACGTTTCACCATCGCTTCTGCATCTTTGATGTAAGGGGCTGCCGTATCACGGGCCGCTTCAAAGTTTTCTCTGAAATAGTCCATGGCTGGAGTGGCGCGATCGACCAGTTCCCGTTTTGCTTCGTTCGCTTGAGAACGAACGTTCGATGCCGCGCTTTTCAGAGTGTCTGTGTTCAGGTTTTTTTCCATTGAGTCCTCCCTTGGATTTTTGGAAAAGGTTTTTGGGTCTTAATTTTTATCAAGCAATGCCATTACAGTTCGATCGGGAAGCTGACGCTGAGACCGTAGCCCCGCTGAGCCATATCGATGTCGGTATTTTGACCGACGCTGATATCGCCGACGGATTGGATTTCAGTCGTACGGTAAGTCAGATCCTCGTATTCAACGTTCAGGCTGACCGCTGCCAAACGAATCCCGGCACCGACACGCCAGCCGTAGGGATCTTTGAATTTCAAATCCAAACCGCGGGCTCCGGCATCTGGGTCGGCGATCCCGTCAACCACATAGGTACCCCAAACACGAAGACCGAAGACAGGAGCTTGAAAGCCCGCCACAGGTCCCCAGTTGTAGGTGTTGGCATCGACATCTTCATACGACGAATCGGCATAACGAGAACGCTCGTAGCGGCCATCCGCACCCAAGAAGAAAATTTCACCGACGTGAGCCCCCAGCTTCAAATCAAGACCGAAGCCGCGAGACGTTCCGGTGTTATCCGTACCGGCCAAGTTTGCTTTCAAATCCACATCCTGGCTTGCACCGAAGATTGCAGGCTCCAGAAAGAAACCGCCCCCACTTCTTTGCGGAGCCGGAGACTCTGAGTAAGTTCTGGAAGTCGTGGTTTCCGAATCGGTGGTTGTTGTTTGTGCCCACCCGGCACAAGAGATCGCAAATGCGATCGTTGCAATGAGTTTGTTCATAAGTCACCTCTACATTTTATTGCGCATTTTTTGTTTGAGCTCTTCGCTTGAATCAGCCGCTTTGGCGCCAAAGCGATCGGCGATTTCGTCCAGTTTGCGAGAGATCTCATCTTGTTTGGTTCCATATTTTTGCTGGATCATCCCAGCGACGGACTTTAAGTTTCCTTCTGTTTTGTCCAGGTCATCGCCCGTGATATCACCCCAGACTTTTTGGATTTCACCTTTGATTTCTCGCCACTTCCCTTTTACCGATTGTTCGTTCATGTGAACCTCCCTGATTGAAAGTTGAGGGTTGACAGTCTCTTTGAAATTGAAAGAGGCAATGTCGATGCCAACGTCTAACAGTCGCAGATCGCAGACGCTGCCATGCAAAACAGTGGGGAAGGTGCAATTCTCCCCGAATCTGCGGAGATTTGACCCCGGGCTTTTAAGGGAAGACGCATAGAATGGAAGTCGGGGTGGCCTTGGCGTTGCATTTTGAAAGAAACATCAAAAGGAGGTCTGTATGTTACGTGCAGCACTTGTGTTTTTCGTATTGGCTCTGGTCGCGATTATTTTCGGCGCGACAGGATTTGCAGGCGTATCAATGGATATCGGAAAAGGACTCTTGTTTGTGTTCCTAATCCTGGCATTGATCAGCTTCGTCGTTGGAATGTTGAGAGGTTCAGGGCCAGCAAACCCTCGAGGTCTCACATAAACCAACCCATAAACGCGATCTCGGCGTTGCCGCGTCGTCGACGTGCTATTCGCGCGCCTGGCCGGCCGCGCCTTCCTCCTTGCGCCTTGATCTCGCATTTATGAGTTGGTTTCTGCAAGGTTCGAAGATTAGAGGATTAGAATTTAAGGGCTGAGATTTTTCTTTTCAATCTTGGCGTTCAAAATAAAAAACGGACTGTGATGAACAGTCCGTTTTTCTTTTTTCCGGTTTTAAACTTCTTCTAAATTAGAACGAGAAGTTCAATGCGGCGTTCGTGTAAGAAACGCCTGGAGCGGCTTTATCCGAGAACCAGTTGACCAGTTCTGTTTGCTCGATACCGACTTTCACAGTTGCCGTCAGTTTGAACAAAACGCCCATTTTCCAGATTGGGCCGAAAGTCGTTTGATCGTCTTTCGAGTAAGCTGCGCCATCGTATCCTTTGACCATGATCACGGCGAAGCCTGGAGCCACGTAGGCATCCAAGCGGGATGAATCAAGCAAGTGAGCTGGAGCCATCGCACCGAAAGCCATCGTTTGGTTTTTGAAAGCGTTGTCTTTCTTCTCAGAAGAGTAGTGAAAGAATCCGCCAACGCCGAAAGCGTTGTCCAAGCGATTTTCATAGTTCACACCAAAGTTCACAGCGCTCTGTTGGAAGCCCAAAAGACCCGTGATAGAATTGTTAGCAGCTTGAGCCGCACCCGCGAACAAGATCGCTCCGACCAAAATAAGTTTTTTCATAGTTGTTGTCCTCCGTTTATGATGGCCAACACTTGACTCGATTTCGCATCGAATCGTCAACACTTGTCGCAGGATATAGAGCTCTTAACACCGGTGGTCGATGCTCAGATTGCCTGAAGAATTCGCAGGCCTTACCCCCACCAGAAAAAATAAGCGAGCAGGCACAGCAAGAGGCCGACTCCCCAAAGGGCTTTGGCGCTTTCTAAAAAGTAAGGATAGATCATCATGGTGACGCCGATCCAAAGAACCCTGGATTGATCGCGTCTGCGGCCTTCGCGGAAAAGCCAGAGGCCAATCACGCCAAATAAAAATCCGGCGGCCAGTGCAGAAGGCGAGAAGCTGAGATCGAGCATGTCCATAAGTTCATCCTCTCTCAGATTGTCGAAGAAATGCACATATCTTTTTGAAAGCCTTTTTGGTCGCTGTCTCATTTTGGGATGCAGGTCTTTGGTCGGATTGAGAATCAAGGTGAAGTTAATGAGAGGCTAGGAGCTCGACACTTTCTTCAGAGAATAGTGATAACTGTCAGTGATTCTCATAGACTATAATGGTTTTAGAACCAACAAGTGCTTCGTGCTGGCGCTTCATCCGGAGGAACTTCGAATGAATTTTGGCAGCTTGCTGTTTCGGCTCGCAAATGTGCGCTGTGAACAGTGCCAAACCCAACTGCAGATGGCGGATGCCAAAGCGGGATCCGCTTTGATCTGTCCGTCTTGTCAGCACCAAATGCCCATCGAAATGCGGGGCGAGAACACGGCCCACGTGCAGTTCAATAAGGACTTGGTCCCGGCCAGTGAAGAGGTGACGCTTCAGCGCGAAGGCTCGATTTCCATCATCGAAAAACGATGGCGCTCGAAATATTCAAAATATCTGATAGGCCTGGCTCTTCTTTGCGACAGCCTGTGGATCGCGGCGGCGATGTGGACTTATATCAACCGTCATGACTTCGAAACGCCCGAGCGGGTGGTGGCGCTTGCGATCTTTGGGCTTTTCACTTTGGTCGTCTTCTACCGCGCTTTGCAACAGCTTCTGAACACCACGACCATCATGCTGAAGAACGATAAAGTCGTCGTCGGAACGGCGCCGATTTCGTGGGGCCGGGTGAAGGTCTACCGCACGGACGAAATCGCAAGCTTCACGGTCTGGAAGATCAATCCCAAAAAGAGCGAAGCGCCACCGCAGTTTTCCTTCGGCGTGGATCTGCACACCACGGATGGCCGTCTGGAGAAGTTGTGTCCGGCGAATGATCTCACCGAAGCCTTATATATCGAAAAAACCATCGAAGAGCTTTTGCATATTGAGACCACGCCGGTGAAGAAAAGCGAAGATGACGACGTGGACGAGTTTGCGGTTTAAGAATTGGTTAAATAAAATCCTTTTTTGTTTCATTTCGAATCAGCGCGTCTTCAAACCTCAAGATCTCTTTAGGAAATTTCAACCTTCCCATCACACCTGCGAGAGCTTCATGAACATCGCCCCGATCGCTTTACTGGCCCGATGTTCCGGCCGTAAAGTAAGACATGGCACAGAACAAAAAGATCCTTTTAATCGATGACAATAACGAAGTCGGCCGCACCGTGGGCGAAGTCCTATTTCTGGATTATGAAGATGTCACTTTTGTTGAAGAGCCAGAAGCGGCTTTGGCTCTTTTGAAGAATCAGACTTACTCTTTGATTTTGGTCGATATCCAAATGCCCCGCATCCCCGGCACCGAGCTGACAAGATTGATTCGAAAAATGGGTGTGATGACGCCCATCGTGTTTCTGACGGGCCTTGTGACCAAGGAAGTCGTGCTGACCGCCTTGCGTTTGGGGGTTGCCGACGTCATCGAAAAGGGGACGCCCACTGCCGATTTTTTAGCGACGGTGGCGCGAATCCTGGAAATCGAAGACCGCCGCCATCAGTATTACCTCAATCAGTCGGGTCATGGCAGTTCAAATCAGCTTTCCCACGAGGACATTGAAAATCAACGCCTGTTCTTGGGTCAGCTGCAGGTCGCAAAAAACAAATAACCGAGCTTAATGCCCGATCGGATGCCAAACGGTTTTGTACTCGACGAAGCTTAAAAGATTCTCCAGCGACTGATCTTCCTTCAAGGGGCCGATGACTCGCTTCATATTTTCGGCGGCGCCATCTTTCAAAGCGGCCAAGACCTTCTCGTCTTGAACCTGACAGCTTAAAGACTGGATCTCCATGTGCTGGCCGAATTGCGGAGCCAGCTCGTCCAATTGTCCGGTCAAAAGATTCACCACGCCTTTGGTTAAATCCGACGTTGCGAAGACTTCGGAAAGCGGCGCCAAGGTCGCCGCTCCTTTTTCCGCCATCAAGCAGACCACCACATTGCCGGATGCGATGATCGCGGCAATCTGTGCGACCAGGGAAGCGAAATCAAATTTGGAATTGGCCATCATGCCGACCACACCCACGGGCTCGGGCGTGGTGAAGTTGTGATGGGGACCGCTGACCGGGTTCACGGCGCCGATCACTTGTTGATACTTGTCGGTCCAGCCCGCGTAATACACAAGCGAGTCAATGGCCGCATCGATGCTTTTCTCGATCTGCGCTTTGGTCATGCCCAAAGTCTCGGTCATGATCTCGGCGATTTCGGGACGTTTGCCTTCCATCATCTCGGCCATGCGATACAAAATCTGTCCACGGTTGTAGGCACTTTTCCCGGCCCACGAGCTAAGAGCTCCTTGTGCGGCGGTGATCGCATTGCGAAGATCTTTGCGTGAAGCCCGGCAAAGATGAGCGTAAACGTTCTTGGTTTTATGAACGTAGACGGGGAAACTGCGGCCCGATTCGGTACGCGGGAAATCGCCACCGATAAAAAGTTTGATGGTCTTGGCAATCTGAAGACCGTTTCCGTTTAAGCCTGACATTATTGCACCTCGAGATAAGGGAAAAGACCATGTCGGCCGCCTTCGCGACCGAAACCACTTTCAAAATATCCGCCGAATGGCGACGTCGGATCGAACTTGTTATAAGTGTTCGCCCAGATCACGCCGGCCTTTAGTTGCGAAGCCGTTTTGTGAATCTTCGAACCTTTTTCCGACCAGATTCCGGCCGCCAATCCATAAGGTGTGTCGTTCGCTTTCAAAACCGCCTCTTGCGCCGTTCGGAAAGTTGAAATCGCCAGCACCGGACCGAAAACTTCGACACGGCTTAAAGTAAAGGCCGACGACACACCACTGAAGAAGCAAGGCTTTAAGAAGTATCCTTTGCTCGGCAGGTTCGAGCCATTGGCTTCAAAGAACTCGGCACCTTCATTGCGACCGGTTTCGATCAGGCCTTGGATTTTCTGCAGTTCCGCTTTCGAGTTGATGGCTCCCACATCGGTGTTCTTGTCCAAAGGATTTCCGACGCGCAATTGATTCATGCGCGTTTTCAATTTTTCGACGAAGCTTTCGGCGATCGACTCTTCCAATAGCAAGCGCGAACCCGCACAGCAGACGTGTCCTTGGTTGAAGAAGATCCCGTTGATGACACCTTCGATCGCCTGGTCCATGGCGGCATCTTCGAAAATGATATGCGCCGACTTTCCACCCAATTCAAGAGTCAGTTTTTTATCTGAATTGGCAATTCCGCGTGCGATCAATTTTCCGACCTCCGTCGAGCCGGTGAAGGCGACCTTGTTGATGTCGTTGTGTTTCACCAGGGCGGCCCCGGTTTCACCGGCGCCCGTCACGATGTTGACCACACCTTCAGGCAAGCCGGATTCCTGCAGAATCTGTGCGAGCAGCAGGATCGATAGCGATGTGGTTTCAGCCGGTTTGATCACGACCGTGTTTCCGCAGGCCAATGCCGGTGCGATTTTCCATGCGGCCATCAAAAGCGGAAAGTTCCATGGAATCACTTGGCCCACGACGCCCAAAGATTTCACCTTGCGGCCAGGGACGGCGTAATCCAATTTGTCCGCCCAGCCGGCGTAATAAAAGAAATGCGCAGCCACCAAAGGGATATCGATATCACGTGATTCGCGGATGGGTTTTCCGTTATCCAAAGTTTCCAGCACGGTCAGCTCGCGCGCGCGCTCTTGGATCAAACGGGCGATGCGGTACAGATAACGACCGCGCTCTTTGCCGGACATCTTCGACCAAAGGGTGTGCGCTTTGCGTGCGGCCTTCACTGCCAGGTCGACATCTTTGGCGTTGGCTTCGGCGATTTCGGCCAAGGCTTCGCCGGTTGCGGGATTGTAGCTTGGGAAATACTTGTCGCTATTTGGAGCAAGAAACTTTCCGCCGATAAAAAGCTTGTTCTTCGCTTCGATTTTGACGATGTCGATGGCTTCCAATGACGGCGCGTACTCGAAGTTTGGCGTGATCATGGCCGCCGATGTTTTTTCAGGAGAGTTCTTTGATGGGTTTGTTTGCATGTTCTTTGATCCTTAATCCAAAGAGAAAGCTTTATCGTAGTAATAACGGCCTGTGAGTTCTTTGAAGATCTGCTTCAAGAGATCATTCACCAGGGCGCTAGCGCCGAAGCGGAACATATCAGGCGTCATCCATTCAGGGCCCAAGACTTCATTTAGCATGCACAGGTAATGGATGGCTTGTTTCGCCGTACGGATTCCGCCCGCCGGTTTCATGCCGATTTTTTTTCCGGTGCGTTTTCGGAAATCGGCAATCGCTTGCAACATCACCAAGGTGACGGGAAGGGTGGCGGCCGGGGTCACCTTGCCCGTGGATGTTTTGATAAAATCAGCGCCCGCTTCCATGGCGATATCCGAAGCCAGGCGGACGCGGTCATAAGAACCTAGCTCACCGGTTTCCAGAATCACTTTCAGGTGGGCGTCCGCACAAGCGCGTTTCACCTCGACAATTTCGTCGAAGACTTGCTGATAGCGTCCCGACAAGAAAGCGCCGCGGTTGATCACCATATCGATTTCACTGGCCCCTTGCTCGACGGCAAAGCGGGTGTCTTCGATTTTCACTTCCAAGGGTGCCTGGCCGGAGGGGAATGCGGTCGCAACCGACGCAATTCCGATATTCGTTCCTTGCAGAGCTTTGACCGCGACAGGAACCATCGAAGGATAGACACAAACAGCGGCCACAGATGGGACCGGCGGCAGAGATTTCTTCTGCAAAGCCGCTGCAATCAAATCCGGCGGCACGGGATTGCGCGCCTTCGCGCACATCTGCAAAACCTTTCCCGGCGTGTCTGCTCCTTCTAAGGTGGTCAGGTCGCACATGCTGATCGCAAGATAAAGTGCGGCGAGCTTTGAATCCTTTTTAACACTGCGTTTGGTAAAGAAATCGGCGCGTTCGTTGGCACCGACTTCGTCGATGGCCTGCGCCAAAATCGCAATGGGTGCGCCATTGTCTTTTGTGACTGAAATTGTTCGCATCATATTCCCCAATGTGAATGAACAAAAAGCTATCCCGCTCAAAGCGAAGTTTCAACAGTCTCGAAGGAAAATCGCTGTTCTTTCGCACTTCGTGGGTCGTTTTGACATGAATGCATTGCATTTAAAACCTCCCCTCGGCAAAACTGAAATCACTCCGATTCATCGCAATCAGTTTTGAGAGTGACTCCCTTCAAATCTTCGAAGGGCCTCTCGGTTTTTATTGTTTTTAACCAAGTTCTATTAAAAAGGCTCGACAGCCTCGAATACATGACAAGGAGGTCATAATGAATTTGAAGCAGGCACTACTTTTGGCAACAGTCTCCCTGTCGATCGCGGTCCAAGTGGGATGTGCTCCCAGTTCTGGTAGCGATGCAGCAGAAGCCAACTCCTCACTTCTTCCAGACACATCGAAAACCGATCCATCGGTTTCGACTCCGAACACAGGCGCGACCAAAGACGTTCTATTATTCAGCGGCGTCGGCGTTTCCACTTCGGATTGGCAAACAACTGAAAAGATCATCAAAGACATGGGTCTTAGCTACAGCGTGGTGAATTCAGCAGGGCTTGATGCGATGAGCTTGGGCGATATGGAAAAGTACCGCATGATTTTGGTTCCCGGCGGATATGCTCGCACGATCACCAGCGGATTGAAGGGTGCCACCCGCGTCCGTGTGCGCCAAGCGGTTCGTGATGGCGGAGTCGCTTACCTTGGAATTTGCGCCGGCGCATTCGTTGCCGTCGAAGCGGGCGCTGAAACAGACAACGTCACGTCTTACGGCTTCCCGGTGGTTGAAGGCGCGCACTTGCCAATGTGGTACCCAGAGGGCAACACATCAGCGGTCGCCGACGTGGTCCCTGTCACATTCGCCAACGGAACTTCGCGCCACCTGGTGTGGTACGGCGGCCCTTCGACACCTGAATGGGCGGGTGGAGTCGTCGCTCGTTACGCAAACGGAAAGGCGGCTGTTTCACAAACTTGGTTCCACAAAGGTTTCGTCACTGTATCAGGCCCACATCCAGAAGCCCCGCAAGGCTGGAGAAACACAGCCGGCAACGATCCTGACGGACTGGATTACGAAATCATGAAGCAGCTTGTGACGTCGACACTGACCCGCACACGCATGGCTTCGTACTGAAGCCCGGGGGCCTCTCATCCGCACATCATGAACAAGTCATCAAATTTGTTGACTTGTTCATGAGGCGAGAAAAAGTCCATGATCCGACTGTAGATTTTGTATTCAAATTTTAGACAAGACGGCCACGATGGCCGGGGGCGCCCAGCCGTCTTGCAGCGTTCCCATGGACGGACGCGCTGCCGTTTACAGTAAAGCACAGCTGTGTCGAGTAACCCTAGCCAAGCAGACCTCAAAGATGATTCAAAGCCTTCATCGCAGCTTCATAATTCGGTTCATTGACGATGTCGCCGACTTGTTCGGTGTACAGAATCTTGTTCTGCTCATCCAGCACGATCACGACTCGTGAGCAAAGCCCCGCCAGCGGACCGTCTTGAATTTGCAAGCCGTAATCTTTGGCGAAAGTGCTGCGGAAGCTGGACAAAGTATCGGCGTTTGTAATTCCTTCGGCTCCACAAAAGCGTTTTTGCGCAAATGGCAGATCAGCCGAAATATTCAGAACGACCGTATTTTTAGCGTTGGCGGCGTCTTTGTTAAAGTGACGCACCGACATGGCGCAGGTGCCGGTGTCGACGCTTGGGAAGATATTAAGAACTTTCTTTTTGCCCGCAAAGTTCGACAAGGAAACTTCGGACAGATCCATTTTGACCAATTTGAAATCAGGGGCCGTGCTGCCTTTTTTGGGAAGTTCGCCGGTTGTATGAACGGGACTTCCTTTGAGAGCGATTGTTGCCATTTTGAAACTCCTATTGAAAGTTTAGTTTTTCTTTTCGCCGAAGATTTTGGCGTCGATCGAAAATTTGCCGGCGCCGATCATCAGGAATGCGAAAGCGATAATCAAATAAACCAAAGCCAGTTCGTAAGAAGGGCCGCCTTGGCCGACGAATGGATCTTGACGGATGATGGCGTGCATGTGGGTCGCGACTGCCATGGTGCAGATCATGCCCAAAGTGGAAACCGAAACCAACAATCCCAAAATCAGGGAAAGGCCGCCGCCAAATTCAGAGATGGCCGCTAAAAATTGCAAGAAACCCGGAATGCCGGCTTCTGGTGGCATCCATTCAAACGGAGTCTGGATTTTTCCCCAACCGTGAAACATAAACGCAAGTCCGACGACAACGCGAAGTAAAAGCAGGGCGAAAGAAGCATTGTTTGGAAGGGCTAAAGGCTGCAAAAAGCTTTTCAGTTTGGGCGACATTGTTGAGTTCTCCTATATGATGTGGTTTTCAAAGCATTCCTGAAATGGGACTTATCAGCAATGAAAAAAACTTTGGGATGGCATAAAAAGAAGTGTTTATCTTTTTGTTTTCAACTCCGATATATTTAAAAGCATGTTCCCAGCACAGATCTTTTCTTATTCTGCTCTGACCACCACGACCACCCGTTAAGGGTTCAAAATATCTTTACGTCCTGCAGGCAGGACGCACAACAACGCTTTTCACAATAGTTTCAAGTATCAACCCGAGATCCATTTTTCGTATTTGGGTCTCGTCACGGGAGAATTTTATGTCAGAACAATTGGATCATCGGCAGATTGCCGATGAAATGGAGATCTTTTTCTTAGACGAACAAATTGGTGCGGGGCTGCCGATGTGGTTGCCAAATGGTGTGGCCATTCGTGATGCACTCGAAAATTTTATCAAAGCGATCGAGCGAAACGCGGGCTATCAACGTGTGGTCAGCCCGCACATAGCGAAGAAAGGTCTTTATGAATGCTCGGGGCATCTGCGCTCGTTTCAAGAGAATATGTTTCCGCCGATGAAGTGGCCCGAAGAAAACTCGGAGTATTACCTTCGGCCGATGAACTGTCCGCATCATCACAAAATCTTTGCATCGTCTTTGCGAAGTTACCGGCAGCTGCCTTTGCGCTTGGCCGAATACGGCCAGGTTTATCGTTATGAAAACAGTGGATCGCTGAAAGGCTTAAGCCGCGTGCGTGGTCTTTGTCAGAACGACGCGCATATTTACATCGATCCCGAGCAAGCCGAAGGCGAGCTGTTGCAGGTTCTGCGGATGCACGAGCAGTGTTACAAAGCTTTGGGATTGAAAGGCTATCGTTATCGTCTGTCGAAGCGGGACGCCAAGCGGCCGCAAGATTTCGACGGAGCTGCCGCCGAATGGGATCTGGCAGAGGACATGCTTCGTCGGTGTTTGCTGCATTTGGATTTGCCATTTTTCGAAGCCGAAGGCGAGGCCGCGTTTTATGGCCCAAAGATCGATGTGCAAATGAAAATGTCAGGTCACGAAGAATCCATGGCCAGCGTGCAATTGGATTTCAATTCCGGCGGAAGATTTCAGCTTCAGTACATCAGTGCCAGCGGCGAAGCAAAAGTGCCGTGGATCATCCATCGGGCGCCGCTGGGAAGCCATGAAAGATTTGTCGCCCTTTTGCTCGAGTCTTTTCAGGGACAGCTTCCAGCTTGGCTTTCGCCGGTGCAAGTTTATTTGATTCCGGTCGGGGACGAACAAATGGAATTTGCCAAAGAGCTGCAGCAGCGATTGGCGAAAAAAGGCATCCGCGCCCAGGTGGATTTCAGCTCGGGAAGTCTTTCGAAGCGCATTCATTTTGCGCATCGACTGCGGCCTTTTTCAAAAGTGATCTTAGGAGCGAAAGAGATAGCAGCCGGGAAAATTTCTTTGCAGATGCGAGACGTTTCGGTGGATCTCGCGATCGAATCTTTGGCGGGTTACTGTTTGCAGAATATGGGATCGCCTTGATCGGCGGTCTTTATTTTGACGTCAGCCACTGATGGTTGCGCTGAAGCAGGTCGGCGGGAACTTCTTTGACCACGTTATTGACCAAGTCTTGCAAGCTGGTCGAGCGCAGTTCTTTTTTCCAGGCCTCTTCGGCGCGATACATAATTTTTGCGACCGAGCAGACGGTGTTGAACTTGCGCTCGGTTTTTTTTAAGCACGGGCTGTTGCCGCGGATTTCGGTGCATTCGAAATGATGGCTTTCGCCTTCGATGGCTTCAACGATTTGCAGAATGGAAATATCTTTGGCCGCTTTCGCCAAGCGATAGCCACCGGTGGGTCCCAAAGTTCCTTCAATCAGCCCGGCGGTGGCCAAGGCCTGCAGGGCTTTTGAAAGATACTCTTTGGGAACGCCATGAAACTCGGCCAAGGTTTTTGTTGCCAGTCTTTCTTCTTCCGAAAGACCGGCCAGCACCGCACAACAGTGAAGAGCCCACTCGACCTGGTTTCTTAAAGCCATTATTCCAATCCGATCTTGTTCAGCCCCATGATTTTGTCCAAAGAGCCTGCCGGGTTGCGGAATGCAACGCCCAATCGATTCCAAGCATTGATCATGGCGATCGCAATTGTCAAATCCGCGATCTCTTTTTCTGAAAAGTGGGCGGCCAATTTTTCGTAATCGCTGTCTTCGGCGCCATGCGCGCCAGGTTTTGTCAAAAGCTCGGCCCATTCTAGCGCCGCTTTTTCTTTTTCATTGAAGAGCGAAGATTCGCGCCAAACCGGCAGATGAATCAGGCGCAATTCGCGGTCGCCGTGATCGCGGGCCTCTTTGCTGTGCATGTCCAGGCAGAACAAGCAGCCGTTCAGCTGGGAAGCGCGGATCTTGATCAGGTCGATGATTTTGCGATCGACCGGTGATTCCGCCAGGGATTTTTCGACGCCAAGTAAGGCCATGAAAGAAGAGTGAGAGAGTTTTTGATAATTCGCACGTGTTGTCATTTCGAAAGTGCCTCCTGTTTGATTATGGATAAATAATATCCTTAATTAGGCAAAGGGTCAAGAATTTTGATTTCAAGCAAAATCAAGGGTTTAAAAGACGGCGTCATACCGATCTAAGCATTGTTTTTGGCGGGGAGAGGTTTAGAATTCCCACTATGGAACACAAGCGCATCATCATTGTTGGAGCAGGTTTCGGTGGAGTCAGTGCCGCGCAGGAATTGTCTAAAAATCCCAATCATCTGATCACGCTGATTGATCGAAGAAATTTTCATCTTTTTCAGCCGCTGCTTTATCAAGTGGCCATGTCAGGTTTAAGTCCGGCCGATATTTCGGTGCCACTGCGAACTTTGTTTCGCGATCGCGGAAATGTGGATGTGATTTTGGCCGAAGTCGATCAGATCGATTGCGAAAATCGCCGCGTGCATTTTGATGACAAATGGCTGGAAGCCGACGAACTGATTTTTGCCTGCGGATCGAAGCACGCTTATTTTGGCAATGATCAGTGGGAAGAATTCGCTCCGGGGCTTAAGAACATCGAGCAAGCGGTTGAAATCCGCCGGCGCGTTTTGATGGCTTTTGAATTGGCGGAAAAAGAAACGAATCCCGAAATTCAACAAAAGGATCTCACCTTCGTGGTGGTCGGCGGCGGTCCGACCGGCGTCGAGCTGGCCGGTGCGATTGCCGAGATGGCCTCGCGAACTTTGGTACGGGATTTCCACCGTGTCGATCTAAAGAAGACCCGGGTGATCTTGGTCGAAGCGGGCTCGCGAGTGCTGGCCGCATTTCCCGAGAAACTTTCCGAGCAAGCCAAACGCGACTTGGAACATCTGGGCGTCGAAGTCCAGCTGAACACGCGTGCTTCGGATCTTTCCAAAGATGGATTGAAGATTCGAGATCAGTTCGTTCCTTGCCGTACGATCATCTGGGCGGCAGGGGTCAGGCCTTCCAGCTTGACCGCAAAACTTCCGACCCCGAAGGATTCGATCGGGCGCGCGGTGGTGAATCGCGATCTCAGCGTGCCGGGTTTTCCGCACGTGTTTGTCATCGGTGATCAGGCGGGGTTTATCGATCCACAGGGAAAGCCGCTTCCGGGGCTTGCGCCGGTGGCGATTCAGCAAGGGCAGTTCTTGGCGAAAGTTCTGCAAGCCGACTCTGAAAAGAAAGCTCGCCCCCAGTTTCAGTATTTCGATAAAGGCATCATGGCGACCATCGGTCGCAGCAAAGCGGTGTTCAGTTCAGGAAAAATCCAGTTTTCGGGACTCTTGGCATGGCTGGCTTGGGTTTTTGTTCATATTCTGACTTTGATTCAGTTTCGAAATCGTGTTTTCGTTTTGTTGCAGTGGGCGTGGTCCTACTTTACATTTGGCAACGGGGCGCGACTGATCACGTATAAAACTTGGCGGTTTTATAGCGGCGAAAAAGTGAAACTGGATTAAGGCTCGATTGGGGAAAATGAAATCATGTCAGAAACGATGTCGTGGGTGCTTTTGATTGTGGCGGGACTTTTCGAGGTGTGCTGGGCGATCGGGCTCAAATACACAGAAGGTTTCACAAAATTAATCCCCAGCATCTTCACGCTTGCGACCTTGGCGCTCAGTATGTTTTTGCTAGCGAAGGCGACCGAAAAACTTCCAATCGGGACGGCTTACGGGGTTTGGGTCGGTGTCGGGGCTTTGGGGGCTGCGATCTTGGGGATTTATCTTTTCAACGAACCTGCGACCTGGCCGCGGATTTTCTTTTTGGCTTTGCTGCTGATTTCAATTATCGGTCTGAAGGTCACGACACACTGATTGAGATCACTCTTCGCGCGGGCGCACTTCGATCATCTCGACGTGAAAAATCAAATTCGAATGGGGCTTAATAAATTTCCCGATCTGACGCTCGCCATAGCCGAGGCGTGAAGGCACAAAAAGCTTTCGCTTTCCGCCTTCTTTCATTCCCATCAAGCCTTGATCCCATCCCTTGATGACCCGGCCCGAGCCGATCACAAACTGAAATGGACGCCCGTGATCGAAAGAAGAATCAAACTTGGTTCCGTCTTCCAGGTAGCCGGTGTAATGGCAGATGATCAAGGCCCCCTTGACCGCGGCTTTGCCGGTGCCTTCAACTTCGTCGGTGATTTGCAGTTCGTCTGGTGAGGTGGTCATGGGGTTTGGGCCGCAGATTCTGGGTTTGGATCGACCGTGAGAATTTGTCCGGTGTATTTGAAATACAAAATTGGCGGAGCGGCTTTGCGGAGATAAGTGTTTTTCAGCTCCGGAATCGAAATCGGCTCCCCGGTTTTGATGATACGGATGTTCATGGTGTCTTCTTGTTTGCTCGCGACTTTCTCGACACGAATTCCTTTGATGGCATTGAGCCATTTATAGAAATTGTAATGGCGTGTCCATTGATGAAAAGGGGCTAGCATCAAAATTTCGCCATTGACCTCAAGAATTTCCAAATACTTTTTCATAATCAGATCGGGGCGCCGACTGTAGCCGAAGACGCCGTAATAATCGACGATCATACCAATTTTTCCCAGCATCCTGAGCTCGGAATTTGGAATGTTCTCGAAAAAACGACCGGTCAAAACATCCTTGCGGCCTTTTTCAAGCAAATGCCGAATCCCTTCGAAAGATCGGGTTAAAAAGTTATAGTTCACTCCCAAATATTTGGGATGATCCGCAGTGATCGAATCCAAAACGAACGAATCTCCCGAGCCCGCATCCAGAAGAACCAGGTCTTTGTTTTCGGGTCTCATAAAATTTGAAAGGGCCTCGCCAAAATTGGAAATATACCATCCCAGACCCCGTTGCGTTCGGTAGACCGATCGATAGGGTAAATGGCCTTCTTTGCGCGCGATCGAGGCCCCATTGCTGGCGATAATTTCCTCGGCTTGATTTTGAAGCTGCGCTTGATAAGCGGCATCCTTGGCGGCTTCGGTATGGGCTGAATGGCAGGCCATCGAGGCTGCGTGGGCCGATGCACCCTGGAATGTCATCGATGAGCAAAAGATCGCCAGTAGAGACCACTTCAGAGCGGCTTTATTTGAATTTGTCATAATGGAAGAGGGATTTGCAGAAACTGTACCGATGCAGAGATTGAATTGCTGCTAACATGATAAACGTGGGTATTGGCACGACATGGGCCAGGCGCAAGCTCTGTCGTCTTGACGGGGGGCGTGGGCTTCACGTAAAACAGTCTTCACCGGCCTCAACAAAACACGAGGTAACCTTTGGAAGCGATTCTCAACTCGACCGTTCTGGTCTTCATCAGCGAAATGGGAGACAAAACCCAACTTCTTTCTTTGATCTTAATGGCCAGATACAAACAACCTTGGGTGATCTTGTCGGCGGTCTTGATGGCGACATTAGCGAACCACGCGCTGGCCGCAGGGGTGGGGCAATACATCGCAAGCCACGTTTCGACGGATGTGCTGCGCTGGTCGCTGGCAATTATTTTTTGGGTCTTTGCGGTGTGGATTTTGATTCCGGATAAAGAAGGCGAAGTGAAAAGCTCGTCCAAGTACGGCGTGTTCTTCACAACCTTCGTCTCATTCTTCATCGCCGAAATGGGCGACAAGACCCAGCTTGCCACCGTTGCCTTGGGTGCAAAGTACGGTGACATTATGCTGGTGACCGTGGGCTCGACATTGGGAATGATGTTGTCCAACGCGATGGCGATTTTCTTGGGGGAGCGAATGCTGAAGCGAATCCCGATGAAATACGTGCGCGTGGTGGCCTGCGTGCTGTTCTTCGCGTTTGGGGTCGGGATTTTGTTTGGGGGTTAGGATTTATTTGGTTTTCGGTTTGTAGGTTTTGAATTCTTCGGAGCGGAGCCATTTTAGGAGTTCGGCATCATACTTTGGGCTGAGGGTATGATTTTCGCAAGGGCCTCTGAATTCGATGATGCCTAAATTTTTTCCAGAGTCAGAATAATTATCGGTCGCTAGAATGACGGTTTGTTTTGATTCAAGATTTAGGCTGTCATCCGTCATTCTAAATGACCAGGTGGTCTTAATAACGATCTTTTTCTTTGTCTGACCTTTGAGGTTCTCAAGAACTTCCGCCACAGCTGCTGTCTTTGTAGCGTTGATGACTTTCATCAAGACGATATATTTTTTCGAAGCAATTTCATCTTTATATGAAAGATATGCGCAATCCGATGCGAAAGATTTCTTTGCAGTCATTCCGAGTATCGCTGTGGTCAAGAGGAGAAGCTTTGCGATTTTCATTTCTTTTGTGTTTTATACTTTTTGAACTCTTCGGAGCGAAGCCATTTGAGCCATCGACTTTCGCCGTTTGCGCCAATTACATAGACGCTGCATGGCTCAAATGTAATAATGCCGTGGTCACTTGCTGCAGATGGTATGTATGCATTGGTAGCGATAATAACCTGATCTCCTTCTTTAAAGTAAAGACCCGATCCTAAACTCATATAACTATCTGATGCTTTTAGTATAAGATTCTTTTTCGCGATTCCTTTAAAGTTTTCCGTGACTGTGCCTAGCGCCTCCTTTTTGGATGCATGGCTTATTCTTGCAAGAAACGTATTCTTCTTTGTGCTGAGCTCGTCCTCCACCGGGGCTGATACACAGTCAAATCCGTAAGAGTGGCTAGCTCGTAGCAATACTATAAGTGACGTCTGTAATAAAATGATTAAGAGGATTTTCATTTAACTATTTTTTGGAAAATACTTTCTGTTATTATCGGGTTTTCTTGCATCTAAAGGATGAAACGATGGTCTTGATTTTGGCCGGGATTTCAAATTTTTTCGATTTTAAAATTTCTCTGAGATTGAGATTGCTAGGTGAAGCAAAACCTATTTGAAATAGTTCATTCTTTTTACCCCGGCATGGGATGTTAATCTCCCATAAAAGATAAGTTTCTGAATTTGAAGTTCTAATCGTGGCGCTGATATTGCCAGAGAGATCATTGATGCTAATTGTCTGAGCGTAAGCAGTTGCGGGTCCTTTATTGATGACTTTTCCTACGCGATCGGCGATTTCTGTTTCTAAGGCGTAACCGTATGAAACCACCACTGCTTTCGGATCTCCTTTTCCTAAGGTGCATTTTTCTCTTCCATCAAATGTAACTGACGCTGAATTCTTTATGGTTACATCATCTGAATCTTCGATGGTAGGTTCAACTTTAAAACAAGTAGGATACAATACATCAAACCAGTCATTCTCAAGCTCGAGATTACTTGGAGATTTTGGTTCACGGTTGAGAATTAATCTTTCGGCAGGCCGATAGGCACCAAATTCTTTCACTAATTCGACGCCGATTTCCTTGGTAATAATAGGCTCTTTGTCTTTCGCGAGAGTAGATTGCGAAAGACAAAGGCTAGAGATCAAAATGAATATAGCTACCTGTTTGTTTTGCATTTGAATGATGACGCAATACTTTTATAGTCTTCCGGGATTTCGAACGATTTTGCTTTCAAAGCTTGCTTTAGATCTAAATCATGGGGAGATGAAAAAACGATTTCAAAGATTTCGTTTCTCTTACCCTTGCACAAGATATAAAGGTGCCAAAAAAGAAAGGTCTTATTATCAGAAGTTCGAATCGTTGCACTAATATCGCCAGGATGGCCATTCACAGAGACAAGCTGGGCATAGGCTGTTTCTGGACCTTTATCAATAGATGCTTCTGCGCGACCAATTTGATTTTCATCAACTTTGCTATTGAATGATACGCCGACGGTATCAAAGTCTTTCTTAAATAAACGGCACTTTTCGGTCCTCTTGAATGTCACCGATGCAGAGTTTTTATTCGTTATATCATCAGCGTCTGCAAGAGATGGCTCGACTTTAAAACAACTGGGATAGGATACGTCAAACCAGTCATTCTCAAGCTCGAGATTGTCAGAAGATTTTGGCTCGCGATTGAGAATCAGTTTTCCAGACGGGCGATAGGCACCATATTCTTTTATTAAAGCGGGTCCTGATGGACCAGGAGCCGTGAGTTTCTGGTCTTTCGCAAAACAAGCTTGTGAAAGGCCAGAAATTAGCAAGACTTTCCAAAAATATTTTCTATACTGCTGAGAGCTAGTTTCCACAGAAAAACCTTTTCTACCCCAGTCTCGATAAACGCAACGTAAAAGCACTATCTACCGCTGCACTTCTTCTAATTTGAATCATATTTGAGCTTGGGCTCCATGCACTTTATCGACTCGTAAATGGTCCGTTCGGGTTCCGGAAGGGCTATATCTCCAGTCTTTAATTTTTCGATATACTGGTTATTTGGAGCCGGGATTTCTGGACCTAAAACTGAAATCCGTCTTTGCCCGCAAAAAATCTCTCTGCGCCACCGTAAGATACTTTCGGGAAGGATCTCCACATAGTTTATAAATTCAGTATCGCCCATAGTGTTTGGCTTTTGATGCGGCAGCTTTCCTTTTTCCATTTCGTTTTTTGATCTTCGTTCATAATAAACTTTGGCGTCATCAGATAAGGCTTTTGAATCGTAAAAGAAGTTCTTATATCCGGTCGTAAAGGAGACAAACTCTTTTCCTCGAGTCTCGTTTGCACCTTTGCAAGACTTCCTGGTTACTACTAGATTATGAATTTTTTCAAGTTTCCCTTTTTCATCAGGATCATCGATATCTAAAGACCAACAAGCAGGGTATTTAAACTCATAGCCATACTCACTTTGGAAGGTCTTCCATTCTTTGTACTCGCTCTTCTCTTCGGCTGAAGTATTTATAGAAGAAATCATCAGTACTAGAAGGGGAATTATAAAATTTGTCATTAATTATTCCTCATCTTCTTTGTCAAAATGACAGGTTCCATGGTGTGGTTTTAGCTTGCAAGCATTTTTGCGGCAATCGGTATTAATGCGCTTGTCTGCAAAAAGATTGTCGACTTTTATACTTATGTATTGAATCTGATTTTTGTCGAGGTCTGTAAGATCCGCGTCCTTAATTTTGATTTCAAATTCTCCGTTACTTGAAATGGATAATTCCGCATGATGTTTATTATATAGATAGAGGGTTTCATTTCGTTTTTTGACAGTTTTAAAATCGCTTGCATAAAATGTTGTGTTTACTCCCGTAATGCCACCGATTGAGACAGTAATTTGATCTTTTAATAAAATGACTGATTTGGAATACGGTATGAGTTGTCCTCGTAAGATAATATTTGCATGAGAATAAGTTTTCCAAGGTGATTTCTTAATAGAGTATTCGTTAACAAATAGATTTGCTGTTGGCGTAGGTGCTAAAGTTGCAGCATGATTTATATTTATAGTAACTAATTGTCCTGCCTGAATTGATCCAGTTTTTAAGCTTGAGTTGTTTGTTGTTCCTGTAGAGTCGAAACCACGATAATCAATATGATATTCTCCAGACTCCAGGCCATACACTTGTATAGAATAATTGCCTGAGGGAATATCAGTGTCTTGGGAAATTGCAATATACCGCTCAGCAACTAGAACGGAATTCTCTTGGCTCTCCTCGCCGGTGTTGTTTATTGACTGTGTTCCATAAAAGGCTCCCGGGATTTCATGTATAGAAGTGCTGGTATTCGGATCAAATCCCAAACGTCGGCCTAATGGATCTGTTATCACAAGATGAACATTTTTTGAAGCAGTGATCACAAGCATTGATGGATCTGCCGAAGGTCGATAAAGTATGTATCCAAGAATATTCGGATACTGTGCCACCAATTCACTTCGCAAACGATTTGTTCCAGAAGTTCTTCCTGGATTGTGCACCAGATAAGTTACTTCCCCATTTTCAGCAACGGTAGTCCCCTTTGCTAGCATGAAATGCTCTCCATCTCCGACTTTACTGAACCTTAGAATTACAGGATTCCCATTGCAAATTTCCCTGTTTATAAATTTGCGATCTGCACTGCCTTCAGTATCATCAAATGATGAAGTCATTGTTTTGTAGGAAATCGCTTTGTATGCGTCATTTGGATTGCAAAGTGAATTTTTTGAACATTGCGCTTTATATCCAGCTCGAGCAACTTCGGCCATTCCGGGCCAAATTGGATTGTTAATAGCATTCAGAGCAATAGAACCCCTAACTACCGAGTTTGAGGTGTAGTTGGAGAATGTTTTATTTAGTATGCCTGGGGTTAGGGCTTCTCCATTTAGTCCATCTGGTAGTTTAATACCTAAATATGGCAATGCCGGTGAGCCTAATGGGGCTGTATAAATGCCATAGCTTTTTAGTAGCATTGTGAACGCAGTAACAGAACAACCATAGTCACCCATTGTTCCAGGGCGGCGCGAATTCGCTGTAATTCCAAACGGATCGTTTTTCCATCCAGCTTCGGTCTGTGCATTGAATGGTACGATTCGACCTGCGTCTTCAACTTTACATAGGACGTAGGCAAAATCTTGCACGGTATTGTCCGTTAAGTCAGTTTCCTCGATTGCACCATCAGTATTAACGGATGCAGCTAAATCCAGTTTTCCAACTTCGTCTGGAGTAAATGTAGTTGCCGGGAATGGTAAATTGTAACCATTTCGATTTGCAACTTCTTGGAGACTTACATACTGTTGCATCACTGGCCGCCCCTTAATTTTCAGGCTTACAATAGCAGAGCGGTTGTCTAACGGATTAATTCCTGAACCTTTCACATTTACATAAATTGTTGTTGGCACGTTCGGTTTGGCGGAAAAGCGAGAGTGATAGTCGGTCGAATCAGAAGGACTCATAATAAAAGGAGTGCTTGATGTGGTAGGCCTATCAATCGAAAGATTAACCTTCGGTTGCGCTCCATTGATTGAAATCGTCATCGGAATAATATTGCTCCACAGAACAAAACGCGGTTGAGAGTTTGCGTAACAGTAAGCGGGAGACGCGTACGCGGACATAACGAATGGCTTTCCGAAGTAGGATTGATGTACGGTCATTGTATACTGCCCGGTTCTTGTTTGGCCTATTCCGAAATCTGGAAAAGAAAATGGGGCACAGCCGCCATAAATCTTGGGCGAGTTTTCTGCTCCATCGAAATTAATCGACACAGTTCCGCGTGCATCTGCGCTATTAAAGAATGATGTTATATCCGCTGCAAATGTGATGGACACAGAAGCATCCGTGTAGGGGGTAATAATGTTGCCTCCCTCGAAAGGAATGGGCTCATTAGTTTGGAGTGTGCGTGCGGAAACAATTCGAAAATTCGATATCGCCATTGTGTTCATAAGCTGTGAATTATAAAAGTCACTCGGTGAGAGGGCGAATGCGGTAGAAGCAAAGGATGCCAAAACTACTAAAATAGCCCAAGATAGAATTCTCACTTTAGATCTCCTTTTTGAGCAAAGCGGGAAAATAAATAACAAATCGTCTAGCTTTTCGGCTGGTTCTTGTAAGACTAAATATATAATAGTTTGACGGACTGTTTTGGGGCGTTTGGAGTGCGCCCAAATATCAAAGTGAGACCTTGATAATAAATAACAATAATTTTAGTTGAGAGATGGCGCTAAAGTGGTGCTAAAAAAGCGCTCTTTAATTCCCCTCGATCGCGCGTTCGACTTCCTGGATCTGCTGTTCGTGGGCTTTCTGCGCAGTGAAGACGAAGATGATAACGACGATGCCGATCAGGACCAAAATATACTTCAACATCCAAAGATCATTTCACGGAAGTCTTTGAAATAGAACAACAGAATCCTTTTAACCTGAGCTTTCGCACACTTAACGAAGCCCCTTGAAACCTCCCCCGGTTTTCGATATCCTATGGTCCTCTGGTGTCTAAGCCAGGGGACTATGAACGCTTAAACAGACCCCATTCTATTTCATTTCATCCACTTTGAAATGCGCCCCCAACGGCGCGAGGTTTGTTTATGTCAACGGTTGTCACCTTACAAGGTGTCTCATTCGAGCTTGCGAATGGGCGCCGCCTTTTTTCCGATTTTCATTTTTCACTCGAGCCTAAAATCACGGCCCTGATCGGACCGAATGGTGTCGGGAAGACCTGTCTTGCGCGCATCCTGGCCGGCGAGCTGGAACCCACAACCGGCAGCGTGCGGCGAAATTCTGCGATCACTTATTTTTCGCAGCGACTGCCAGTGCCAGAGATGTCGGTCGATCAGTTCTTGAATTTCGATTACCAGTGGAGCGAGACCCGTGCGCAGCTGTTAGAGGGAATCGCGCGTGAAAGCAATTGCCGGCATCTGAGCGGTGGGCAGTGGATGCGCCTGCGCTTGGCGCGAGCCCTGGGCGAAGGATTTTTGATTCTGGACGAACCCACCAATGATCTGGACCCAGACGGGCGCGGGGCGGTTTTTCGGTTCTTGCGATCGCATCGCGGGGGAGTTCTGCTGATCTCGCACGACCGCGAATGTTTGCAGCTTTGCGACGAAGTGCTGGAGCTTTCAAATCAAGGCCTTGCCAAATTCGGCGGCAGCTGGGACGAGTACGAGAAAGCCCGCGATCTGGAGCGATCGAGTTCGGCGCAGGATCTGGTGAATGCGGAAAGAGCGCATGACGAAATCTTACACGAGAATCAAACCAAGAAAGAGCGCCAGGAAAAACGAAACCGCCGCGGCACCGAAACCGCTGCCCGCGGCGGAGCGCCGAAAATTTTGTTGGGTGCGAAAAAACGCCGCGCGCAAGTTCACACCGGAAAATTGGCGGCCGAGCGGCTGGCTTTTGCCGAAGATTCCGTGCAGGCGGCGAAAGAAGCATTCTTGAAACAAAAAATCGATCCACAGATGTATGCCGATCTGATGGGCTCCGCCATTGCGGGGCAAAAGCTGGTCGCCGAAGCGCAGGGTTTTAACATCCGCTTTCAAGATTGGCTTTATCCCCAAGATCTCAGTTTTTCGTGGCGCGGAAATATTCGTCTGGCGCTGAAAGGTGGAAATGGCTCGGGCAAGTCGACTTTGCTGAAGGCGATTTTAGGCGAAAAATTTGAAACCAAAGGCGGTCTTCGGTTCGGACATTTGCGCACGCTGTACGTCGATCAAAGATGCGCGGGACTGGATGATCAGAAAAGCATTTTCGAGAATATCCGCGATGTCTCGGCTTTGGATGAAAGCGAAATTCGCAATGGCTTGGCCAAATTTCTTTTCACCAAGGATTCGGTCTTTCAAAAAGTCGAAAGCTTAAGCGGTGGTGAAAGGCTGCGCGCCGCTTTGGCGCAAGGGCTGCTTGCCACCGAACAACCCGAGCTTTTGATTTTGGACGAGCCGACCAACAATCTGGATCTGGAAAATATTCGCTTTCTGGAAAATCTGCTGAAGCAGTTCCCGGCGGCCTTGATCGTGATCTCGCACGATCCGGTTTTCCTCGAGAACAGCGGCATCACAGATGAATTCAAGGTCAGGTAAGCCGCGGCTCTAGGATTTCGCCTTCATGCTGACAAAACCCAAAATTCCTGCCAATCCGGTGCAAAGCGCCGGAAGTGGGAAGAAGCATAGAAGGCTGATCGCGCAGGTCGCCAGCATGGACAGATTGACAAGACTTAACTGCTTGCGATTGGCGCCGGCAGGTTCCGAGGCGAAGCTGATATACAGCAAGCCCGCTAAAAGCAGCAGGACGCTGGTGCAAGCGTTTGCACCCCACATAATTTGCGCGATGGATTTGATGGCGCCCATGGGCATAACTTCTTGGGTTTGCTGCATCAGCTTATAGACGCTGACAACTTCCACCTGATCCTGGGGTGGAGGCAAAATCAAGGTTGATGAGTGGCCCACAAATGTAAACAAAGTCAGCCCGGCTGCGATGCGAAGAAGTGTTTTTCGATTCATGACTTCAGTTTGCGAGAAAGGGGAAAGTCTTGTCAAAGAAAGTCTGCTGGTCCATGCTAGGTCGGCGGTATGAAGTTGGCATCTTGGCTTTGTCTTTTAGTTTGGGTTCTTTTGTCTTTGCCGGCGCAGTCCAAATCGCTGGGAAATTTTCCCGCCGTGGAAGAGGGCAGTCCGCGAATCGAATTCGATCTTCTTTCGGATCTTTGGCGGACTCCGTATCAACACAAAGAAACCCCTCAGCGCTTGTACCAAGGCGCACTGAAAATTCCTTTTTTAAAGTCAGACACATGGCGAGCCTCTTTGACCACCGAAGCTGAAGGCCGCAGTGTCGGGAAGCCGGATCTGTCGGTTGGGGATCATCAGGTTCAGGTTCGCTCGGATTTGCGCTCTCAATCCGTCGGTCTTGGCATCGACAATCAAGCCGTGGATCGTAGCTCGTTCGCTCTTTTCGCATCTTATGATTCGGCCAGTGATGAACCTTTCGAGCATCGCCGCGATATCTTTACGACCTTGACCACAATGTACACGACATCACCGCAAGGCGATTTGCAGTGGATTTACGGTGTCAATTATTCTGAAAATCGTGGATTCATGAACGGAAAAGCTTTGCCGATTTTGGGCGTGACTTATCAGGCCGGTCTTCAGCTGCGCGTGACGGCGGGGTTTCCGTTCTTGCGTTTGCAGTGGACGGATTTGGACGTGTGGAACGCCAGCATCGTGGCGACACCGGTGGGACTGCAGGTGCAAGCGGGCCGAATTTTTGAACCAAATATCTCGGTGCTGATTCGCGGTGGAATCGCCAATCGCTCTTACGCCCATGCGGATCGGATCGAAGACGAAAGACGCGTGATCTTTGAAGAAAAATATTACGATCTGGGCTTTAAGGTTCCGCTTTCCGAACACACGGTCTACGGCTTTCGCGTCGGCTACGGTTTTGGCCGGCGCCTGTTTGAAGGCCGGCGGGTCTTCTCGCCGATTGGGCCGGTGCAGACATTTGATTCGGATATCTACGGCGGGTTTCATCTGGAGTATTTATTTTGAGGAACAAAAAAGAACTTCTGATGCTGGGTTTTGGATTGATGGCGCTGGGTGTGGGTTTTGCGAGCTGTGCGCCTTTTCGTGATTCTCCGTTTTCCGATCAGCTGCTGCGCTCAGAGAGAGAATTAAATCGCCTGGCTTTAGAAAGAATCGGCAATATCGAGCAAGACGGAAAAATTCGCATCGCCGTGATGGCCGATTCGCATCAGAACTATAAAGATTTGGATTTTGTAATCGGCGATATCAACAAAGCAGCCGATATCGATTTCGTCGTCAACCTGGGGGATTTGACCAATAGCGCTTACAATCTGGAATACGATCAGTTCCTGGATTCATTCGTGCTGCTCCGCCAGCCAGCTTTGACCGCGATCGGAAACCACGACGCGATTGGGGCCGGGCCTTCGCTTTTTAAAAAAGCATTTGGTGAAAGCAATTTCTGGTTCGAGTCGACCTCGCGACGGTTTGTCTTTTTCAACTCGGTCAACTTGGAAGACCCCGAAGAGTTCGATCCCAATTGGCTCTTGCAGGCGGTGCAAAGTTCCAGCAAGCCGGTGATTATTTTCTCGCACGTCAATCTGCGCGATCCCGAGCGCTATTCAGGGGCGACGGCACAGACGTTCAATACGATCATCTCGGATTCAAAAGTCGCTTTGATTTTAAACGGGCACAATCATATTTTCGAAGTTGGGGTCGATAACGGTACGGTCATGTTGCAATGCCCGCGTGTCGAAGGGCCGCAGTGGTTGTTGCTTGAAATTCAAGGAACGCAATTATCAATCACGCATAAGAACAGTGGGGCGCAGGTTTGGCAAACGCTCAAAAACTGATTCTGGTTTTCATACTTTTGATTTTGCCGCCGCTTGCGCGTGCCGAATGGCAGGCCACGGTCAATCGCATGGGATTTTTTGGCACCTTAGGGGCCGGAGCGATTTACGATTGGGAGAATCGGCATTCGCTCGAACTTTCGATCGGATTTTATTCGAATAACGAAAAGACCTACAGCCAGACCAATTTCGCCTATCGCTACTCACGCTGGACGGTCGAATACCAAGATATTTTGTGGAGCCCCATTCAGCTGGGAATTTTCTCGGTCCGTTCGTGGGATCGTGACGGGTATTTCTTACGCTCGCCCAGCAAGTACCCCTACGCCGGATACTATGACGAAACGGCCCTTCGCTGGGGGCTCGAGTTCGGAACCGTGGTCAAATGGAAGAGCTCACCCATGGCACTCGCTTACCACGTTCGCATTTTGGATGCCGGGGTTGTGGCGATCTACAACAATGCCAATAAAGACCTGCAGTATCACGTCTCTTCAGGTCTAGCGCTGAGATATTGTTTCTAAAAATTATTTGCTCTTCTTCAAAAGCACGGCCCCCAACTGCGCATCATAGGTCGCAGTCGTTCCGTCTGCCTTTGTCAATTTCACTTTGGCCGATTTGCCATCTTGAGAAGTCGACTCGATCGTGAACTGACCCGTGATATGAGTCGCTTTTTTCACTTTCAAAAATCCAATCCATGCGTTCAAAAGATTCATCAGCTCGGCCGGCTTTTCGCCCGTGAACTTAAATGATTGGATGGAAGCCGCGTCTTGCAAAGTCAGCTCTTGTTGTCCGGAACCGACGCTGCAAAGGTGCGAGTTTTCGCCCGGCTGTTTGACTTTTTCAATTTCCTTCAAGGAGATACGGCATTCGCCATCTCGTGTTTGGATGGCAAGTTTCGGTGCCTTCTCGGTCTTTTCCTGCGCCAATGCAAAGCTCGATTGAAGAGCCAAAGCCGCTGAAAACAAAATCATCGAAACTTTCATAAGAGATCTCCCGGGTTGGGTTTTAAGTTTTTTCGTCGAGACATCTGTCTTCAAGAGCCGTTCCAGGGATAAGTAGCTGAATTTGCTAAGGCCCCAAGAGGGGGGCGTGGCCAAGCTTCCGGCAAGTGACCGGAATGGGCCATTTCAAGACTGGCAGACGGCAAAGAACGAGACAGAATGGCAAAGCCGCGCTTGGCACCGGGACAAGTTGTCACGGGAAATCCTTGGCGAACGTGCTCTTCGTTTTCCAGTTGGCTCGAACTTTGCGATGAAATTGAAAGAGCTTCCAAGCCAAGGAGATGAAATATGAGGATGTACCAAGGGGTTTCAGCGAAAAACATGGGTCGAACATTGGGATGGTTCGTTCTGCTGATCTGTCTTGTTTCCGCGGTCTCGATCATGACCAATCTGGCTTTCGCGCAAAATGAGACGGATCCGCTGGCAAGCCCTTCCCAGCAGTGGCGAAAGCAGGGGCAGCTGGTCAGTATTCAGATCGTGAAGGGAAATCCGGTTCGGATTTTTGTTGTTGGCCGGGAGGAAGCGAAGCTGGACCTTTCAAATCTGAAATTAACCGTGAAAAGACTGAAGCCTTATCCCGGAAAAGTCCTGACGGTGGATCGGGCGCAGAACTATTTCGTGATCCCAAATACGAACGAGTTTAACAAAGTAAAAGATCTTGAAATCCAGACAATCTACAATGGGCAAAGCGAAACCTTGCGCTTGGACCTGGATCAAAATCTTCCTTAGCGGATAATTACGAGACGTTGGCATCTTCTAATTTTCATCTCATCTCGGGTCGAGCCTTTCGGACAAAAAGACTCTGGGTGTGACAAGTTGTCTCGAAATCTTGGTTAAAACGAATCCTGCCGATTTTTTGTGCCGCCTGCATCTTGCATGATTTCAGGGAAGAATACTCGATGAGGTGCACATGCAAAACAAAAGTCTATGGGCTTTTCTCTTTCTGATTCTCAACTGCAGTTCTTTAGCCTTGGCAGAAGATAAAATTGTCGGAGAGGAAAAGGCAATTTTAACGGATGCTCCCGAAGTGCCACCGCCCATTCAAAGAAAAACGAATACAAAGGTGATCGTTCACCTGGAAACAAAAGAAGTGAAATCCCGATTGGCGGATGGCGTGGAATACACGTTCTGGACATTCGGTGGGAAAGTTCCAGGAAAGTTCATACGTGTGAAAGAGGGGGATCTGGTCGAATTCCATTTGGAAAATCATCCTTCCAGCAAAATGCCTCACAATATCGATTTGCACGCGGTGACCGGCCCAGGTGGGGGAGCGGCTTCCTCATTTACGGCACCGGGGCACTCGTCGGTCTTTTCATTTAAGGCGATCAATGCGGGGCTGTATGTTTACCACTGTGCGACCGCACCGGTCGGCATGCACATCGCAAACGGCATGTACGGTCTGATTTTGGTCGAACCGAAAGAAGGTTTGCCGAAAGTGGACCACGAGTTTTACGTGATGCAGTCCGAGTTCTATACCAAAGGAAAAAATGGAGCTTCCGGATTGCAACCATTTTCGATGGAAAAAGCGGTCGAAGAAAAGCCGGATTACGTCGTCTTTAACGGAAACGTCGGAGCCTTGGTTGGCGATAAAGCCATGAAAGCAAAGGTTGGTGACAGCGTTCGAATCTATTTTGGGAATGGCGGGCCGAATTTGGTTTCCTCTTTCCATGTGATCGGCGCGATTTTCAGTAAGGTCTACATCGAAGGGGGAACCAAGCTTGCGCAGGAGAACGTGCAAACCACTCTGGTTCCGGCCGGAGGCAGCTCGATCGTCGAGTTTCAACTGTCGGTACCGGGAACCTTTATTTTGGTCGATCATTCGATCTTCCGCGCATTCAATAAAGGCGCGCTTGGGATGTTAAAAGTCGAAGGCGAAGAAAATAAGACCGTTTATTCCGGAAAAATTTCCGACGAAGTTTACATGCCGGAAGGACCGACGATTCAAGACGTTGGGGTTCAAGCCCCACCGGCCGAAAAAGCGCAATCCATTGAAGATCGAGTTAAAATCGGAAAACGCATTTTCAATCAGACCTGTTTCGCTTGCCACCAGTCCGCCGGAGAAGGCATTAAAGGCGTCTTTCCGCCGCTGGCAAAATCCGATTACCTGAATGCGGATAAGAATCGCAGCATTGAAACCGTGATCAAAGGTCGAACCGGTGAGATCACGGTCAATGGCGAAAAGTTCAATTCGGTGATGCCGGCGCAAGTTCTGAATGATGAAGAAGTCGCCAATGTTTTAACATATGTCTACTCGACTTGGGGGAACTCGAGAAAGGTTGTCACCCCGGCCGACGTGAAAGCCGTTCGCAGCCGTAAATGAAAAATGGCCTTCTGATTCTTATTCTGATTGTTCTTTGGGGGGGTGCGCAGGCCAACGCGAATTTGTTGGTTTCCATCCCTTCGGGTCGAACAAAAATTTTGTACCTGAATCAGGGAAAACCGGTTGCGGTTCCGTATTTCGAGATGCAAGAAAATCCGGTATCCATCAAAGAATATCTAGAGTTTCTAAAAGCAAACCCCAGATGGCGCAGGTCAAATGTCGCGAAATCTCTGTTCGCCGATGAAGCCTATCTTAAATCTTGGTCAGATGATTTTCGCCCCAAGACTCCCAATTTGGATGCGCCCGTGACCGAGATTTCATGGTTTGCCGCAAGAGCTTATTGCGAAAGCAAGGGTCTGCGCTTGCCATCAGTTCGCGAGTGGGAGTTTGCGGGGCAAGCCGATATTGCCGGGGTTGATCTCAGTCAGATGATCATCGAATGGTACAGCCGACCGACGGATGCAGAGCTGCCGGCTATTGCAAGCTCGCCTAAAAACCGCCTTGGGATCCGAGCCCTCCACGGGGTGATTTGGGAATGGACTGAAGATTTCAATTCGGTGTTTGTTACCGGCGAATCTCGTGGTGATGCAAGCTTGGATAAAAATATGTTCTGCGGTGCTGGGGGCCAGTCGGGCGGAAATCCATCGGATTATGCCGCCTATATGCGCTTCGCTTATCGCTCCAGCCTGAAGGCGAAATACACGGTCGCCAATCTGGGATTTCGTTGCGTGAAAGGAAATTAAAAATGCTTCAAGCCATTCTTCTGGTTCTTTTATCGGTCAACGTCTGGGCGCAAGCAAGGCCGGGCTCCGAGAACTCTTTGTACCAACTGGACAGTCAGTGGGTCGATCAAAGCGGCGCCTCTCGAAAGCTCAAAGACTTTCAGGGAAAATTCACGGTCGTATCGATGGTGTATCTTACCTGTCGTTACACCTGCCCCGCGATTGTGCAAAGGATGAAGGATCTTGAGCGCGGTCTGCCTGCGGATTTGCAAAAACAAACATCGTTTGTCCTTGTCAGTTTCGATCCGAAACGAGATTCACCGGCCAAGCTGCGCGAGCAAATGAAGCTGCATAAACTGGATTCGGCAAAATGGACTTTTCTCACCGCCAAGACAGAGCGTGAACCCCGAGAGCTTGCGGCGGCATTGGGATTTCAATATCAGAAAATGGAAAATGGCGAATTCACCCATTCTTTCCGCATCACCGCTTTAGACAAAGAGGGAAATATTCTGGGAGCTGTCGAGCGCGGCGATCAGGACGCCACAGAACTGATGCGGCTTTTGCGAAAGGATTCGCCATGATTCTGTGGTTGCATTTGGTCGGTGCCATGGTTTGGGTCGGGGGTCACCTGATTCTGAGTCTCGCTTATCTACCGAAAGCGTGGCTGACTCAAAATATCGACGACCTGAAGGGCTTCGAAGAGCGCTACGAGAAAATCGGTTTACCCGCATTGGTTTTGCAAGTGGTGACGGGGCTGTCTTTGGCTTACGAACGCTATCCGGATCCTTCTTTATGGTTGCAAGTCACGGCGCCGGGGATTCGCGTGGTCGCGATCAAGCTTTCTTTGCTGTTTGCGACCTTGTTGCTGGCGGCCCATGCGCGCCTGCGGATTTGGCCCACGATTTCGATTCGGAGCTTACCTGTGTTTTCGATGCACGTGGTTTTGGTTACGATCCTTGCGCTGGCATTTATGAGCGCGGGCTTAGGTTTTCGAATGGGGTGGTTGTCATGACAAATTCAAGCGAGTCGTATTTTTCATTCGACGAATTGTTTTTTTCCAAGACGGACAAGCGAGGCATCATTCGGTCGGGAAACTCGGTCTTTCAAAGAGTTTCAGAGCTTGCTTGGGATCAGCTGAAAGACAAACCCCATAATGTGATCCGTCACCCCGATATGCCGAAGGGCGTGTTTCATTTGCTGTGGGAAAATCTGAAAGCCGATAAACCGCTGGGAGCATTTGTTAAAAATCGGTCGAAAAGCGGTAAGCACTATTGGGTTTTTGCCTTAGCGATGCCCGTTCAGGATGGATATCTTTCCGTTCGCATCAAGCCCGGCGGCGAGCTTTTGAAAGTCATCGAAAAAGAATACGCCGCTTTGCGCGCCAAAGAACTTTCAAGCAAGATTTCGCCCCAGGAATCGCAAGAGCTTCTTTTGGTCCGCCTGCAAGAGATGGGATTTGCGAATTACACGTCTTTTATGACCCATGCCTTATTCAACCAAATTGAAAATCGCAATCGCGAGCAAAAAGTCCCCGTGACCGAGGCCATGCTGTTAACGGGAAAGATGCAACAGGAATTCAAGCATATTCTGGAAAGCACCCAAAGCATCATGCGGGCTTATAAGACAACCAAGTTCATCCCGCTCAATTTGGAAATTCAATCTTCGGCTTTTGGCGAAAATGGAAAGCAGCTATCCGTGGTTGCGAACCAGTATCAAAAAATGGTCGGCGAAATCAATCAGGAGATGAACACGTTCGAGAGCAAAGCCCAGAATATCGTACAGAAATTAGAGATGGGACAATTCTACATTGGCGCAAGCCAGCTGATGGAAGACGTCATTCGATATCTGCAAAGCGAAAACAGCGAAATGGATATCGGTGACGACATTCGGGATTTGGGCTTTCTTTCCGACTTTTACATCGAACGCTCTCAGCAAGGCGTGAAGGAAATCGCCGAGGTTCTTTCGCGGTTCAAGCAGACCTGCGAATCCTTGCAGGCGATGCAGGCCGGATTGGAGCTGGTCCGTTTGACCGGGAAAATGGAGATCGCAAGACTGAACAACGCCACCAGCGCCAGCGATTTGATCGGCGAGCTTCGAACCTTCCAGGCCAAGTTGTCCGAAGGGTTGAATCAAATTTTGGATCATCAGAAAAAAATGAGCCGGGACGCGGTGGAGCTTTCAGAGGTGCTGGGTGCTAAAAGCAAAAAACAAAGACTGGAGTTGGGCTGAAATCAGTCGAGCTCGTGCCGGTGGCGGTAATCGGCTTTGAGATGCTCGGGTTGGTCCGTCTTTAAAAGCAAACAGTTTTCGAACACTAAGGCATCCAAATCCGTTCCCATCAAACAGCGATAGGCATCTTCTGGGGTGTTGACGATCGGTTCGCCCCGAATGTTGAAACTGGTGTTCACCAGGACGGGGACACCGGTCAAGCGATCGAATTCGGAAATCAAATCATAAAAATCAGGATTTGTTTCCCTTTGCACGGTTTGAATCCGGGCCGACGAATCTACGTGCGTGACCGCCGGGATTTTAATTTTTGCATTTGCCACCATCTGCATGTAATCGCTGGATCCTTTGAATTCAAAGCACTCTTGCACGCGATCGGCGAGCACAGCCGGAGCGAAGGGGCGAAAGCTTTCCCGAAATTTGATTTTTAAATTCAAATTCTTTTGCATCTCCGCAGGTCGGGGGTCGGCCAGGATCGAGCGTGCTCCCAAAGCTCTGGGGCCGAACTCCATCGCGCCACGAGCCCAACCGACGGCCTGGCCATCGGCCAGAAGCCTGGCGGTTTTCACCTTCAGCTGATCAAAGGAAAATGTCTGCAGCACGGCCCCCATGGCGCGCAGACGTGATTCGGTCTCGGCGGATGTGAAGGCGGGTCCCAGAAAACTTCCGCGCATGCCATCGCGGTCTGGTCGCAGTTGGCGCTTGGCCCCTTTTAAATGCGCGACGAACAAAGCCGCCCCCAGGGCTCCGCCGGCATCGCCGGCCGCGGGCTGCACCCAGATATTTTCGAAAAGACCTTCTCGCCACAAGCGACCGTTGGCGACACAGTTCAAGGCGACACCACCGGCAAGGCAGAGATTTTTTCGACCGGAATCTTGCCGCAGACTTTTTGCCAGACGAAGAACCACCTCTTCGCACACGGCTTGGATCGAAGCGGCCAAATCCATTTCACGTTGGGAAAGGGGAGATTCGGGTTTTCGGCCAGGTCCTCCAAAAAGTGAATCGAACTTGGAGTTCGTCATTGTCAAACCCGTGCAATAATCAAAGTAATCCATATTCAGACGGAAGCTTCCGTCCGCTTTCAGATCGATCAGATTCTCAAAAATCGCCTGCGCGAATCTCGGCTTTCCGTAAGGTGCTAGCCCCATCAGTTTGTATTCGCCCGAATTCACTTTAAAGCCGGTGTAAGCCGTAAAGGCCGAATACAAAAGTCCCAGCGAGTGCGGAAACCGGATCTCTTTCAGCGGACGAAGCGAGACCCCATCGCCATCAAAAGTGGCGGTCGTCGCCCATTCGCCGACCCCGTCCATGGTTAAGACCGCCGCTTGCTGAAAAGGCGAAGGATAAAAGGCGCTGGCCGCGTGTGAAAGATGATGCTCCGAAAAAAGAATTTCATTTCGCGGCGAAGAATCGTCGACCTCGAGGATGGCTTCTTCCAGATTGCGGCGCTGAAAAAGTTTTTCTCTGACCCAAATCGGTAGGGCTTTGCGAAAGCTTGGAAAGCCACGCGGGGCGAAAGCCAGGTACGTTTGCAAAAGACGTTCAAATTTTAAAAGCGGCTTTTCGTAAAAAACGATTTCGTCCAGATCCTCGATTTTTAAACCCTGCGAAGCCAGACAGAACCGGGCGGCTTGCAAAGGAAAACCGGGATCCTGCTTCTTTCGCGTGAAGCGCTCTTCTTGTGCGGCCGTGATCACCTGGCCGTCAATGACAAGGGCGGCGGCGCTATCATGATAATAACAAGATAAGCCTAAAATTTTCATGCGCTAAAAAAGGGTGTAAATGAAGGGTGCAACCGCAGTTCCTTTCGAAATAAAAATCAAAGCGCCAAAAATCCCGATTACCAAAAGCACCGGCAACAGCCAGTATTTTTTTCGAACCCGCATGTACTTCCAAATTTCAGCAATCAGTTGCACAGGCCACCCATCTTAAAATTGATTTTTCAAGGACTCGTAAGAGATCGATTCGGTCTCGTGCTTTTTCCAGTAAGAATCGGCTTTCCGATCGATTTTCAAATCCAGCAATTTCACGCCAAAGACCCGGTACAAAAATCCGAAGGGCGTAAAGATCAGATAAAACATCAAAAAAAGAATCACCGGCGAAACGATGCGATGAAGGAAGAGCCCCAGCTTGTGCCAAAGCCAGGCCGGCGTTTGCAGCCAATGGGCCTTTCGCAAAGTCACCAGAAAAAGAGCCGTGGCCAAAGAAAGCCAAAACATCCAGATTTGGTGATCCCTAAAAAAAGCGGCGATCGTCAGAAGCGTCAAAAGAAAAGTGAAGGTCCAGCCGAAGGATTTCGGGCTCGGTTGGGGGTCCTTGATAATCTGATCGCCAAATGTATCCATGCCTTCTTGATCATCCCCAGGCCTGAGGGCAGAGTCAACCCAGCCGCTCTATTTCAAACTTTGAATCCGTGAACGAATCAAAGCGGTCGGGACAGTCCGTGTTCATCGATTGAATCGCAAGATGGATATTTTGTCGGTGCCTTTGGACATCGGATTAAGCCATCCTCTCTGTCTTGAGGTCGGGCGCTACCGGGATCTTGCTAGACCCCAATCCAGGACTTTTCCCGCCGTCCAGATCACCCATTTTCGCGGAAGAAACTTGGAAAGAAAAATCAAAGGCTTTTGCGGGCCGCAGACAACAACCGGCTGCGATCTTTTCTTTAAAGCGCGAAGCGCGATATCGACCACCTGCTCGGGGGTTTGCGAAAACCATTTCGGGATCTGACCTTCATGTCCGCCCGCACGCTGATGAAATTTGGATTCGGTCATGCCGGGGCAAAGAGCCATCACGTAGACACCTTTCGAACGTTCTTCGTACCAAAGATTTTCCGTAAGCGCCGTGACGAAAGCCTTCGAAGCACCATAAACGCTGGTCACCGGCATCGGTAAGAATGAAGCGGTGGAAGAGACATTGATCAGCGCATCTCCGTTTGTCGCCGTTTGCAAGAAGGCTTGCGACAAGCTCATCAGGCTGTGGCAGTTGATTTCCATCATCGCGTCGATCTGCAAAGCTTCCGCTTCATTGAAGGTGCCGTACACCCCGATGCCGGCATTGTTGACCAGAAGATCGAACTTCTTTGTGGTTAAGGTCTTAACAATACGAGCCGTATCTTCAGTCTTCGACAGATCTGCCGGTAGATAAGAATGCCCGCCACCTAACTCCTGCATCAGCTCTTGCAGACGCTTTTCATTTCGGGCGATGGCCGTGACCGCGTATCCCTGCGTCGCCAGTTTCTGGGCGAAGGCGCGGCCGATCCCTTCGCTGGCGCCGGTGATCAGTGCATGCTTCATAGCTCTGGCGCCGTTTCCGTGTTCAATCTTTGTCCCACGCGCTGCAGGCCGCGGCCTTGGTAAGCTTCTTTTTGGACTTCGCGGTAATCGGTGAAATCAGTTCCAAAGATCCGATCCAGAAACGGGGTGAAGAGTCCAAAGTGGCCATTGTATCGCCCGTGGTGAAGCGCATGGAAAGAGGTCGCATTCAGAACTCGTCCCCACGGCCGCTGCAGCCATGAAGGTGGAATCAATTCGACGTTGAGATGAGCGAAAATATTCAGCGCATAGTTCACCGTAAAGTAGAAGGCGTATCCGGTAAATGAAAGCGGAAACCAAAACGACAACAGGGCGGGTAAAGCCGTCGCTCCTAACATCAAGATCACGCGCTCGAACAAAGAAAAAGACAAAGCGGTCAGGGGGCCGGTGACCTTGGCTTGGTGGTGTTGGGCGTGAATAAAATAAAGAGCCCGGTGATGCAAAAGGCGGTGACTGATGTAAAACCAAATCTCGAGCCAAACAAACATCAATAAGAAAGTCGAAAAAAAAGCGAAAGCTTCATCCGAACTGCTCCGAAACAAATCAAAGTAAAGCAGCAAAGCCGCAATCAGTGCGTCGAAAAGCAGAATAACGACGTTCGAACCCAGTTCAGTCATGATCTGGGCGCGCTCGATCGGGATTTGGTAGACCTTTTTCAGTTTGGCGAGTTTCGAGCTTTCTAGGAACTTGCTGGCAAGCCCGGCAAAAATCACAGTGCGAAGAAAGTAATATCCGACCACCAAAATAAAGGTCTCGGCAAACAAGGCTTTGATTTTGACAAGCTCTAAGAGGCTCATGCTCTCTCCTTTTTCTTCAATTTCAGCTTTTCTTTTTGTGCCAATGTGTCCAAAGCCTTGGTGAGATCAAAATCGCTTTTCGATTTGCGGTGCAGATACTGCTGGATCGCAAGCCCGAACAAAGTCGATTGCAGCAAAATGACTTCGGGATCTTTGGGGTTCGCGCCCAGCAGGGTGGCGATCAGATCGCGCTCTTCGATGGACAGTTTGGACATGTTCTTTAAAAGCTCGTCGTTGTCGTCGGATTCAACCAGCAATCCCAAAAGTGCTCGCGTTCTTTGTGAATCCTGCAGGATATCTTTGACGATCTTCATCACGAAAGACTCGGGATCTTGTTCCCGACCGCCTTCGTTTTTGCGGACCAGGTCCCAGATGGGTTGGATGGCGCGTTCGGCGACGGCCAAGACCAGATCGGATCGCTTCGGGAAATGATAAGTCAGATTTCCTTGTGAAACTTCCGCACTTTTTGCCACCTGCAGCTGGCCCAGGCCTTTGAGGCCCGACTGACGCAGCAACTGGACTGCGCATTTTAGGATCTTTTCTTTAGCGTCAAGTTTGACCTTCTTCATATTAGGTAGGTATACCTACCTAGGGATCTTCGGTCAAGGTTTTATAGTGGGACGGCAAAGAAAAAACTGTTTCATCTTGATTTCCAAATGCCAAGAAAAGCTGGATCATCTTGTCGTCTGGCTAAATAATTTCAGTTTTTCCAATGATTCAAAGGGGTTTAAAATTGGCGTCAGAAGATTCTGACAGTGGCCCGATTTATTTTCGTCTCTATTTTCACCTGCGTTCTGTCGATAGGATATGCATGAACGCAAGCGGTCCTTCTTCCAGCATGAAAATCTTTCTAGGGCTTTGGGTCGTTGTACTGCTGGCAGGCTTCGTTCAGCTGGGGCGTTACTCTCAAACCGCTGGCGCCAAGGCCCATGCGCCCTCCCGGTGGCCGGCTCAGTCTCAGCTCAAGTTTCGGGGACGGCTTCCACAGTTGGTGACCTTTCTTCATCCCCAGTGCAGCTGCTCGCAAGCGACGGTGTACGAGCTGGCGCGCCTTGCGATGAAGATTGGCTCGCGAGCCGAAATCCATATTGTCTTTGAAAGCAATCCGCTTCGTCCCGAAGGCGAGCAAGGTTCGGATCTTTGGAAAAGCGTGCAGAGGCAGATTCCTTCCGCCAAGCTTTACGACGATCCCAAGAATCTTGAAGCTCCTGTGTTTGGGGCAAAGACCTCGGGTCAGACGTATCTTTACTCGGAACAAGGTGGGCTTCTTTTTGAAGGCGGTATCACGGCTTCGCGGGGCCATGCCGGGGCCGCGATCGGGCAGATGGCGATCTTGACTGCCATCGAAAAGGCGAAAGCGCAGGTGCCCTCATCCGTTTCGGTGTTTGGATGCTCTTTTGAGACAAAGCCCATTTCTCTATGGAAGGAGTTCGGGTGGATCAGCCGCAATTAGAATCCTCGTCGATTTCCGCCGGGATCGAAAAGGAAACATCCGAGCACTATCAAAGCTTTCTGCAAAAGCGCGCCGTTCGGCATGATCGGCTGTTTGCGATTTTATTTGGTTTTCAATACATGCTGGCTTTGGTTTTGGCCTTTTGTATCTCGCCCTTGACCTGGGCCGGCCAGCAAAGCGCGACGCATGTTCATATCTACGCGGCATTGTTCTTGGGTGCGATGCTGTCCTTGCCACCGATCTTGATGGTGCTTCAGCAGCCGGGGCGAAAGATCAATCAGTGGATGATCATGCTCTGTCAGATGTTGTATTCCATTCTTTTCATTCATCTGACGGGCGGCCGCATCGAAACCCATTTTCACATTTTCGGATCTTTGGCTTTCTTGGCTTTTTACAACGACATCCGCTTGGTGGTGGTCGCGACTGCCATCACCGGCATGGATCATTTCTTTCGGGGAATGTTGTGGCCTGAAAGTGTCTACGGGGTCTTAAGCGCCGACCCGTGGCGGGCTGTCGAACATTCGGCCTGGGTCGTATTTGAAGACATCGTTTTGTTCTTCTCCATTCATCACGCCAAGCTCGAGCTTCTGGCTTTCAGCCGCACCAAAGCGCAGCTGAATTCGAACTTAAACCATATCGAGTATCTGGTCGCACGGCGAACCCAAGAGCTGACCTCGGCCAATGAAACCATCTTGTCGCAGCAAGAAAGCCTGGTCGCTTCGGCGAAGCTTTCTGTCTTGGGCGAGATGTCTAGCGGCATCGCGCACGAGATCAACAATCCTTTGACCGCCGTGATTGGCAACACCTCGATGATGATCAAGGCTTTGGATAGGCAGCCGCTTGATATCGAAAAAATGCGGGTGATGTTGGCCCGGATCGATGTCACGGCCCGGCGAATTTCAAAGATCATCAAAGGCCTGCGCACGGTTTCGCGCGAATCTTCGCACGACGAAATGGAAGAAACGCAGGTGGCTTCGATCGTCAACGACGCCATCGAGCTTTGCTCGGAAAAGCTGCGCAAAAATGAAACCCCATTGCAGGTTGATTGCCCAGCGAACTTGTCAGTGCGCTGTCGTCCGGCGGAAATTCTGCAGATTCTACTGAACCTGATCGGGAACGCCAGCGATGCCATCGAAGAGCAAACAGAAAAATGGATCCGCTTGGAAGTGCGAGCTGAATCCAATCGGATCGTTCTTCAGGTGACCGACAGTGGACGCGGAATTCCAACCGATATTGTTGAAAAGATGATGAATCCGTTCTTTACCACCAAGGCGGTCGGAAAGGGTACCGGACTGGGGCTGAGCATCTCCCACAAAATCGCGGCCGAACATCACGGAGATCTTCGTTACGACAGCGAAACGGGCCACACTCGATTCACCTTATCTTTGCCTGTCCCAAACGTTACACAGGCTGATCCTTCCCAAGCCGCCTGATTGGGCGACGTTTCTCCTTATGATCCAACTCACGGATTGATTCTTCATCGGTATAAGATCTGATATCTTCGACATGATGAAAGAAAAGATCCGCGCCGGCCGCGATCAGCGCATCCGGTTTGGCGTGTGGGTCCCATAAAGCTGCACCAGCCAAGGCTTGGATATTCTTGGATCCAATCATGTCTGAAGGACTGTCGCCGATCACCAGAATTTGATGATTGCAGGCGGACTTCCAGTCAAAGCGCAAGCTGCTAGAGTGGGGCTTGGACTTCACTTCGGTTGCAAAACTGAGCGTCAGAAAGAAATCTTCCAATCGGTGGTCCTGCAAAATTTTTCGGGCCGAGCGCTCATCTCGGGCGGTCCAAAGATGCAAAGTGAAACCTCTCTCTTTGAGATCCAGCAAAAGTTCCCGCACGCCATCAAACAATTCGTAAGAGAGCTGATCCGAAGTCAGGCTCCACTCTAAATTTGCTTCGGCTTTCCGGATCGGACATGACACGCCAAAAGCTTCAAAAAGTTTTGAAAATTCGGGGTGGAATTTTTCGATCGCCTCTTGTGGCGAGACTTCGCGGTTGAGAATTTTCGAAAAGACCCGGCGATTGATTTCGTAAATCGCTTCGCGCGATTTGATCAAGGTGCCATCGAAATCAAAAATGATATGCCGGATGTTGGCTTCTTCGATTTCGATCACTTGCTCCAGTGAATGATGATGAAACTTGGCCTGCTTTCCCACAAGCTCAAGACAAAGCTCGAGGTTCAGCGTCTTTTTTCCCGGATGCTTGAAGTGAAGTTGCGGAAACCGAGCGGCGAAAGTCTCAAAACTTTCGCTGATCACGAATTCGGCATGCTCGAATCCACAGTCGTACAAAGTGCCAGGTTTTGGCGCGGGGAGCTCAAGAAGTTTCACCGTGTGCGAGTCGGTCTGAAAGGGCTCGTCCAGCTTGAAGGTGCAGATTGGGCGACCGTTTACCATGGCTTCGGTCAGAAGCTCTGCGTGCGGAAGCAGTTGATCTTTATAGAATGCGTACTCTTGCAGGCTTGAAACGCGGAAACATAGATGGTCCGAAAACAAAAACCGGGCCGGGATCCCCAGCTCTTCCAGCTCGTGGACCAAGCCTGTGAGAAAGTTTTCCCCTTCGGTTTGAAACAACTTAAAATCAAAAGATGGTGTTGGCATGCCGGCTTTTTACCCAATTGGGTAAGTAATTGTAAATTACAATAATATCACATAATATGTGCTTTATGATTACATATCCGAACCTTTATTATTTGAAATACTTTGCCGATGCGGTCGACCTGGAAAGCATCAGTGCGGCCGCCCAGAAAAATTCGGTCACCCATCCGGCCATCAGCCGGGCGATTTCAAATCTGGAAAAGCATCTGGGGCTCGAGCTGCTGGAGCATCGAAAGAAATCTTTCAAGGTCACAGAGGCCGGATATCGCGTGGCCCAGCAGGCGCGGGTGTTGCTGGCTTCGGCATCAAGCTTCAATCAGCTGGGCTTGGTTGCAGATGGCGGGGAGCCCACCCGGTTTTCGATCGGCATTTCCAGAAGCCTGTCCGCATTTTATCTGCCACCTCTCTTGCAGGAGCTAAAGGCTCAGTTCCCGAACGTGCAGGTGCAAATCCGATTCGGAACCACCTATGAAATCATCGAAGCGGTCACCAAAAAGACGATTGATCTTGGGATCACCATCGGCACGCAGACTTTGCCAACGCTGAAGCAGGCGACGATTCGGGCCGGGCAGTTCGTGCTGGTCGAAGCGCCTCACGCAAAAGGGGCGCGTGAACATCTGGAATCCAAGTCCTTTCTTCTGACCGAGCCGCGCTTGGAAACGGAAACACTGAAGCAAGATTTCCAAAAGCAGTTTGGATCACCACTTTTGGTGGCCATGGAAATTCGCAGCTGGGAGGTGATCGGCCAGCTGGTGCTGCGGGGTTTCGGGGTGGGATTGGTTCCGGATATTTTAGTGAAAGACTGGAAGAAGAGTTCCTTTCGCGAGCTGCGACCGGCTTGGTTCCGCTGCCAGTATGATGTGTATATTCACCAGCTTCGAAAGACGGCGGTCAGCCCGGTTTTGCAATTTGCGATCGAGCGGCTAAGGGTGTCATAATCGGGGTTTCGAATAGAATTTTCCTAGTTCTGCTAGAGAGTTAGGCGATTTTGCGGGGAGGGGCTTGTGAATCGGCTCAATTCTTAGGCAAATCGGGGTGGCCCGAAAAAATCCTTTAAACTATCTTTAAAATCGAGTTGACTCTGGGGGTGAAATCTCAGAAATTGCTGCTTCTGTTTTAATAGTGGTTCGCTAGCTCAGCTGGTAGAGCACTTCACTTTTAATGAAGGGGTCGATGGTTCGAATCCATCGCGAGCCACCAACTTAAAACTCTCTCGAACGTTCCCATCGTCTAGTGGCCTAGGACACCTCCCTTTCACGGAGGATACAGGGGTTCAAATCCCCTTGGGAACGCCAACTATTTTTTAGAGCCTTTTCGGCTCGCAAATCTTTGAATTCACAAGAAAATTTTAGTTCGAGCAAGTGTTTGAGGGCATCTATTCATAGAGTGGCTACTTGAAAACACTTTCGTTAGAGATATCGCAATCTTAATTGTCACATTGCTGGTTCGAGCAAAATTATTTTTTTAAACAACAACATCGCAAAAAATTTAGAAATACCCCAAGGCGATTTGAACCAAGTGCCGAAAGTTCAAATCCGCTTCGTAGATCAATCGACGATAAAAAGCTTAGCTCCATTCAACGTTGATGATCGGTGCGGCTCCGCATCCGTAGCGACTTGATAACTCATTCCAGCGCGCATCTCGAACTTTCGACCATCTTTTAATTCGGTTAGCAACTCACCTTCGAGAACAAGCAGAACATGTCCACGAGAACACCAATGATCAGCCACGTAGTTGGGAGTGTATTCGACCATTCTTACGCGAACATTTCCGATTTCGAGAGTTCTCCAAAACGCTTCTCCAGTCTCGCCTTTGTGTTCTGTTGGCGAAATTGCACTCCAGTCCGTCGTCATAAAAGGAATATTCTCAATTTTCATAGCTCTCCAATCTCAGTGCCCCAAAGGCTTAACAGAATCAAACACGGTCTTCGAAATATTAGGCCCAGCTAACTTCTCGACAATCCAAAGAGCCAATCGATCACCACTTAAACATCGCGCTGCGGTCGCAATATTTCCTTCTGAAACAAACGATTCACTTTTTTCGACTTGCGCTCCAAATTCAGAGAGCAACTCAAATGCCGTTGGATAGGTCGTAGCCTTCTTATTTTTTAGAAATCCCAGTGCAGCTAGAATAAGGGCGCCAGAATCGATAGCGGCTATGATTTGGCGGGTTTCATCCAATTTGAAATTACTCAGAAATTTTTTGTCCTTAATAAGATCTCTTGTTCTAGGCCCGCTACAAAAGAAAACGGCATCACACTGATTCGCAAATTCAAATGGTTGCGATCTCCTCAGAGGTAATCCTGCGGCTGAAGTCACCTGCTCATCATCACACAATACATCAACTTTCCACTCTTCTTTCAATTTCAGAAGGTGAACTCTATTGAGAAGATCCCATGGAAGATAGAAATCTAAATCAGTGAACCCATCAAAAACCACAATTCCGATTTTCATATGATTTTATGAAGCTTTGCGCTTATTTTTTGAATCTTCGACTCTAACAACTAAATTCAGTTTTTCACGTCGAATCTGATCCTGAATTGCGAGTTCAACAAGAGTTGCCTCCATCAAACCTATTTTTTTCGCGACTTCCGAAGCTCTTGCAATAGATGGAATCGTTCGGCCACTTTCAAGATCATTTAGGCTTTGCTTTGAAATCTTCAAAAGCTTTGCCATTTGCACTTGGCTCATTTCCTCACCAAGCCGATGTGATTTGAGCAAACGTCCAAAGGTCAGCTCACCGAATTCAGCTTCTAATTCTTTTAATCCATATTTAGTACTCATGTTTATGAACCTCTTCGACTAAGATAATTTCGATTTCACCGTTTTTATGTTCGGTATAAATAGCGCGGTAAGCTTTCGTTAGACGGATAGAGCGCTGTCCTTTCCGATCTCCCTTCAGCGGCTCATCATGATAGCCAGGAATTTTTCTAACTTCTCGAATACCTTGCTTTTCAACCGACCGAACCCAAGCATTTAACTTATCGACGACGTAGTCTGGAATTTTACGCAATGCCTTTACTACAAGATGTAAATCAACCTGAGTCATAATGTATAGTACGTTAAAATAACGTACTATACAAGCGGTTTTATGAAATCTATTGTGGTTGACTGGTCTTGGCGCGCAGAATAGGGAGAACGGTTCTCCTTTCAGAGAGCCGCATAATGCTTTTGGTACGGAGCTTCGGGCGAAACTTTAAATAGCCCATAAAATCAGTAGCTTGGATTTTGAGCTTCGATCGCGAGAACAGTTCGAAGTTCGTCGGCTAGGGAACGCCAATTTTTTTGGTTCGGTTCTTCTCTTTTAATTGTTGGTAGTTTCAAGAAATTCTTCGAGAACAGGCGGATCGTTTTCTTCTTAAGCTTGCGACTTTACTTTGCGGCGATGCCATTCTGAGGCTGAGGTGGGCTTTGCGATCTCGGTCTGAAGTTCTGTTTGTAGCTTCAAGGCCAGATTTCCAGCATCTGATTTGACCAAGTAAGCGGGCTTTTCTGCCGAACCGTTGCGCCGGATTGTTTTGTTCTTAATTGTTTTGGAAACGGGTTCGAAAAAAACTTCGATGACTTGTCCGGGGATTTGGTACCCCAGCCATTTCCATTGAACGCGTGTGCCGGGTTTGAAATGCCGAGATGGAGATTTCACAAAGATCTGCCTTTTCTAATTCGCAAGCTTTCTGACCAAAACCGTGACGAGACCGACGGAAAAAGTTCCCCAAGCCATATCCACCGCGGCGAAGGCGATCGGATAATCACGCAAGATCGCAAGATTTGTCAGATCAAAAATGCCGTAGACCAAAAAACCCGCCAGCGCCCCGAACCAGAAAGTTCGAAGCAGCGAAGTGTGTGTCGAAACACGAGGCAAAATAAACTGCACAACAAGCACCGACATCAAAACGTAAACAAGAACGGCGGGGAGTAACAGCACATCGAAATTGCCATCTTGAATGCGCCCCATGTGCGAAAGTTGAGCGAGATTAAACTCTTTCATGACGTAACCAAGCCAGACAAAGTCGAAGACCAGGAACAGCACAAACGACAAGAAATAGCTTTTCAATGCTTTCACAAAAAATCTCCCTTCGTCATCATATTGGGTTCAGGGAATCATTTGTATAGAAAAATCTATACAAATCGAAGCGGCTCATTATCATAAGGGCATGGACGCTTCGATCACCATGGACAGGTGGATGAAATGAATGTTTGGACGGTTGGTTTTCTCGCGGTCTTCATCTTATTTCAGCTTGTTGCAATTCCGGCTCTGCTGCTGAAGAAGAATGATCTGGCGGATGTTCTTTGGGGGCCGGCATTTCCGTTGTCGGCTCTGGCTGCGACCTTCTGGGGGCTTGATGGGGGCTTTCAGTCACTTGGTACAAGGGCCCTTCTTATTCTGGTGATGATTGGCATCTGGGCCCTGCGTTTGTTCGCGCATGTGGGTGTGCGCAATCTTTCCACCTTGCAGGAAGATGTTCGCTACAACAAGTGGCGCCAGCAGTGGGGGCGGACGCAGGTTTGGCGTTCGTACCTTCAGGTTTTCGTTTTGCAGCCTTTGATTTTGTATGTGTTTCTTTTGCCAGTGTTGCTTGCACTTCAAAGCTCACGGTCTTTGGGTGCTTTTGCGTTTTTAGGAATCGCCGTTTGGGTGGTTGGATTTTTGTTCGAGACCATTGCCGATGAACAGCTGCGAAGATTCAAAAAAGATCCCGCCAATAAAGGAAAGCTCATGACCCAAGGACTCTGGAGCTGGTCGCGACATCCGAATTATTTTGGTGAGGTTTGTCAGTGGTGGGGCATCTGGTTGATGGTTCTTGAACTGCCGTATGGATGGGCCACTGTGATTTCCCCTCTGGGCGTGACGTTTCTGATCATGAAAGTTTCAGGCGTTGAGATGCTCGAGGCTTTGATGAAGTCTCGACCCGGCTTTGCCGAGTACGCAAGTCGGACTTCGGTGTTCTTTCCCTTGCCACCCAAAGTGCAAGCCGCTGGTGTGAATGGCTGAGGCTATTTGGTCGGAAATTGCAACGCGAAGTAGTTGGTCAGCCAAGGGCGGCCGTGAATATCAAGGACCAACAGTCGCCCCAGATAGAGCTCTTTGTATTGGTCGGTTAGGACCTGTCTCATTTCGTCGATGAGATTTCGGGCCACGATCACTTCTGAATTCGAATAGTCGACGATGATCGAAGGCTTGCCGTCTTCAGGAACCGCTCTGCTTTTTAGAAACAGTGGATTCGGTACGTTTAAGGTCGGTTGGAACGCAAAGAGGTAGGGGATCTGCGAAATATTCTGATCCAGATAAGCACCCAAAGAAGAAATGGATACGAAAGCCCTGAAAGCCGAATATCCAAAAATATCATTTACGACCGTGCCCTTTACGGAATCGAAAGTTTTTCCTCTCCAGGCGATATCAGAGACATCATTCAGAACTTGATGGGTTGCAGTTACGATCGATCGGCCTTCGCCCACACCATGAGGCAGATGGTCCGCCGTTCCGGCGGCAAACACAGCTTCAAGTTGTGCATCCGAAAGTCTTGAAAGCTCGTCGAGACCTTTTGTTTCAGCAAGGCTCGCTTGGGAAATTAGAAAAGCCAAACAAAAGGATTTCAGCATTTAGAACCTCTCTGTGTCAGGCGTGATTTTACATCAGAGCCGCATTTTGAAACAGGCTCGCAAAATCTGCTGAAAGGTTTATAGAACCGTAAATTCGGTAGACGAATCCGCCAATGTCCTTGGATTTAAACGCAATTGCTTGGTTGTCAGCGATCAAGCCTTAAGCAAAAAGCGGCTTCACCCACAAAGTTTGCTCGCGGCCGGGGCCGACCGAGATCACATCGATCGGGGTGCCGATTTGGTTTCCGATAAAGTCGATGTAATTGGTGGCGGCTCTTGGCAGATCTTTCAGCGCGATCAAGCGGCTGATATCCTCTTTCCAGCCTGGTAAATACTCGATCACGGGTTCGATGCGCTCCAGCTCGTAAGATGATGTCGGAAATTCGGTCAGCAGTTCGCCGTTTAATTTGTAGCCCGTGCAGACGCCGATTTTATCGAAGCCGGACAAGATATCCAGTTTCATCAGCGCCAAGTTCGTGATGCCGTTGATGCGAACGGCGTATTTCAATGCGACCAGATCCAGCCAACCGCAGCGACGTGGACGTCCGGTGGTCGAGCCGAATTCGTGACCTTCTTTTTGGATGCGCTCGCCGACTTCGTCTTTCAATTCGGTCGGGAAGGGGCCCGAGCCCACGCGTGTGGTGTAAGCTTTGAAAATTCCCAACACACTTGAGATCGCTGTCGGTCCGATGCCGGTGCCGGTGCAAGCCGAACCTGCGATCGTCGCACTGGATGTGACGTAAGGATAAGTTCCGTGCAGCACATCCAAAAGCGTTCCCTGCGCGCCTTCAAACAAAACGCGGCGGTTGCCTTTCAGCTGTTTGTGCACAAGCGCCGACACATCTTTGCAGCGGTAGGGTGCGAGCTCTTCCGCCAGCTTTTCAAGGCCCTTCATCAGTTCGGCGACGACGAATGGTTTTTCGCCGTACACTTTTTCAAGCAAAGAGTTCTTTTCTTGCAGCGACAGTTCCAGTTTTTCTTTCAGCACGGCTTGATCAAACAAATCGCCAAAGGTGATCGCACGGCGGGCGGCGCGATCTTCATAGGCGGGACCGATGCCTTTACCGGTGGTGCCGATTTTTTGGTGCGACAAAGCCTTTTCGCGGGCGGCATCTAAGGCCTTGTGGTACGGAAGGATGATCGTGCACGAATCGCTGATCAGAAGCTGCTTGGGATTTTGCAAGTAGCCCGTTTCTTTTAATTTCGTGATTTCGTTTTTCAGACCTTCAACATCCAGGACAACCCCCGGGGCGATCACGCAGGTTTTTTCGGCGTGCAGGATTCCGGAAGGGATCAGGTGAAGAACAGTTTTTTTGCCTTCGACCACCAGCGTGTGGCCGGCGTTGGCGCCGCCTTGGTAGCGGACGACCATGTCTGCTTTGGCTGCAAACACGTCGACGACTTTCCCTTTGCCCTCGTCACCCCATTGAGCACCGACAACCACGATTCCGGACATTGGCTTCCCCTGTATTGTAAGGATTAAAGACAGACATTAGCGATCCCCATTCAGAGCGTCAAGACAGGCTCTGTTTTGCATCTCGCCATGGTGAAAACTTTCTTCTGACAAAGCAGCTTTGGTCGGTCTTTTGCACTTTTGAAGGACAAGTTTTCAGGTTTTCAGGGGCGGGAGGTGCCAGATGAAACAGAAAATCAATCTTCTGCTGATAGGTTTTATCCTGGGTGTTGCGACTTTTGCGCAAGCGGTGGACCTGGGGCCGGTCTATTCGCGCATTGCCGATCTGCAGACGGCGTTGTCCCAGAATGCCTCGCGCTACACGCAGGCCGATATCGATCAGATGATGCGCTCTTTGGATCGGGCGGTCGACGTGTCGCAAGCGCCAGCCCAGCCGGCGGGACCCGATCAGCTGTGTTTGAACAGCGCCTTTAACAATGGTCTTCGGGATGTGCAGCTGGCGGCGGTTTGCCGGAACTCGTCGCCGCATTCGGTGGCTTGTTTGAATTCGGCTTTTGGCTTTGGTCTTCGCAGCGATAATTTATTGATTGCTTGTGGCGCAAGCCCTTCTGAATTTGTGCCGGCCTGCTTAAGTTCGGGTTACAACAACGGTCTTCGTGACGGGAAGCTCGCCAACCTTTGCACGCAGGTCGAAAACGAGGTCGGTCCCTGCATCACCAGCGCGACCGCTTACGGCTTGCGCGAAGACGCCTTGGTCTTAGCCTGTCAGCACGGCAACAGCTACAGCGGTGCCTGCCTGAGCGCCGGTTTCAACCTGGGGCTTCGCAGCGATCGCTTGGCAAGACTTTGCCTGAATCCCACGTCGGGATCACCCCAGTGTGCGCTGACCGCCTTCAATCAAGGAATGCGTGACGATCAACTGGTGGCGGCTTGCTGGGGGCGCTGAAAAAAGCGATTATTCAGAAGGCTTTTTCCAAGGTGGGACGGCCCCGTACCAAGCGGCCTTTGGTGGCAAGGTGTCGGTCGTTGACGAGTCAACAAAGAATCGAATCAGCTTCAAAGCTGCTTGCTCGCTGGCTTTGGCAAAGGCTTCGGACGTGTTGGCTCCGCAATGCGGGCTTAAGACGACGTTTTGATAATTCAAAAGTTTGGACTGACGGGGGAGTGGCTCTTTTTCGAACACGTCCAAACCGACCGAGCCAATCCAGCCTTGATCCAAGGCCTCGCACAAATCCGCCTCGTGAATCACCGATCCTCGAGAGGTGTTCACCAAGGTGATACCGCGATGAATGTATTCAAAATGCGAGCGATTCAGCATGCGTTCGGTTTCCGTCGTTTTCGGGACGTGGAAACTTAAAACATCGGCACGTTTTAAAAGCTCTTCGTAGGCGACACGTTCGGCATCCACCTGACGGAAAGAAGCTTCATCCGTGTAAGGGTCAAAAGCGATCACATTCATATTGAAAGCATTGGCAATCTGGGCGACGCGTTTTCCGATCCGCCCCAAGCCCACGATGCCGTATGTTTTATGATTCAGCTCAAACCCGGTGACCGCATCGCGATTCCATTCGCCAGCTTTCATCGCGCGGTGAGCTTGCGGAATCCGATTCGCACAGGCCAGCACCAGGGCCCAGGTCTGCTGGGCGGCGCTTTCGACATTGGCTTCAGGCGTGAACATGACGGTCACACCCCATTTTTCGGCCGCGTCGAGATCGATATGATCAAAACCGCTGGTGGCCGTGATGATCACCTGCAGTTTCTTTGCGCGCGAGAAAACCGATTCATCGATCACCGTGCGGCTGCGAATGATCAATCCCGCCACCTGTGAAATATCGACGTTGTGCAGATTCGGAGACTCTGATTTTTGCACATTTAAAAATGGCTGCTGCGTCAGTGTGAGGAGCGCATCCTGAGCGAAACGATCGGTGATCAGAATTTTTTTTTGATCGGTCAAGAAAGCCCCCAGAACTGGCGCATCTCGGTTTCCAAAGAGCGCATGGTGGAAGGCGGGCAAAGCTCGTCATCGTAGCCATGCAAAACTTCACCCAGCTTCATCATCAGCTCGACCATTTGTTTGGGCTGGATGTAACCCATATGCCCGATGCGCAGGATTTTTCCTTTCACCTGATCTTGACCGCCCATAATTGTAATATGGTGCTTTTCTTCTAATGCTTGGCGAACCTTGGCGCTATCGATGGTCATCGGCACCGTCAGCGCGGTCAGCGAGCTGGAAGGCTTTTCGGCGAAAAGTTTCAGCCCCATTTTCTGCGCAAACTGGCGGGTGAAAATCGCCCGCTGTTCGATGTCTTTGAACAAAGTTTTAAGGCCCCGCTCTTCGATCAAATCTAAAACCACATCCAACGCGCGGACGAGACTGACGTTCGAGCTGAAAAAAGTTTCGCCTTTTTCATTGGCTTTTCTTTCTTTGCGAACGTCGAAATAAAATCTGGGGGTCGGATTTTTTTCGATTTTTTTCCAGGCTTTTTTCGAGAATGCAAAGAGCGAAAGTCCGGTCGGCAGCATAAATGCTTTCTGCGATCCGCCGACAAGACCGTCGATGTTCCATAAATCCATCGGCAGCGGCATCGCACCCAGTGCGGTGATGCCGTCGACCAGGAAAAGTGTGTCCGGATATTTTTGGATCGCGGCGCCGATTTCATGAATCGGGTGAACCACGCCGGAACTGGTTTCGCAGGCCTGACACAAAACGATTTTGGTATCGGGATGCGCTTGCAGATGCTTTTCCACGTCAGCGGCGGAAACCGCTTTGCCCCAGGGAACCTGCATGCGATCCAAGGTGCCGCCAAAAGTTTCTGCCATCTCGCACCAACGCTCGCCAAATTTGCCGGAATCAATGCCCAGCACACGATCGCCTTTTTCCAAAACGTTGACGAGCAGCGCCTCCATCCCGCCGGAACCGGTTGAGGTCGAAATAAACACGGGCTCGGATGTTTGAAAGACATTTTTCAAACGGGCCAGCACGCGAGCCAAAATGCGGTCAAACTCGGGGGTTCTGTGGTGAATCATTGGCAGCGCCAATGCGGCTTGCACGCGCGGATGCAGATTCACTGGACCTGGAGCTAAAACATTGTATTCTGTGTCCATGCGGGAATCTTACATGAAAGCGCCCAGAAAAGTTAGCACGTCCTTGCGTGTTGCCCTGTCTCTGGCCCTGATCTCAGTTTTGACGGGCGGCTGCGCTTATCGTTTAAGCAGTCCGGACCGGGGGCTGCCGGGCGGTTATCATCAGGTGTTTATTCCTGTGTTTAAGAATCGCACTCAGGAAACCGGAATCGAAGTCGCGTTCACCAATGCTTTGATCAAAGAATTTGAACGCGCAAAAATTGGTCGCGTCGTCGAAGCCTCGCAAGCGGAAGTCATTGTGGAAGGCGTCATCGACTCGGTCACTTACACCAAGTCGGATGATATCGGTGCGGACTCGGTCAGCGACTTGCCACTGGGAACGGTGCTTTCAACCAAGTATCAAATTTTAATCAATGCTCAAATTTCACTCAGACGAAATTCGGATAAAGCGATTCTCTGGCAGGGAAGCTTTCGCGGGGAGCGCAGTTACAACGCGCCTCAGGTGAAAACCGCCGGGGTTAACACGGTGAATCCACTTTACAATCTTTCGGCAAGAAGGCAAAACATTGAGCAGAAAGCCACTGAAATGATGTCAGAGGCGCATGACCGAATCACCGAGAATTTTTAACAACAAGTTCGAGCCCTGATGCCACAACTGGAACCGCAGCAATTTTATAACAGCGTCGAAAAAAGTCTCGAGTCCCAGTCCTTTTCTTCATTGTACTTCTTCTTCGGTGAAGAGCCTTATCTGATCAATCAAGCGGTCAATTATCTCAAAGTTTGCGCGCTTCACGGTGGTGCCGCGGATTTCAATTTCAATTCTTATTACGCCAGCGATGTTGAAATCTCTCAGGTTCGTGACGAGGTCGAAACGCTGCCGATGATGGCGCCTCGCCGCGTGGTGCTGTTGCGTGAAGTGCAGGATTTGACCGACAAAGAATGGGCCCAGCTGGAGCCTTTGTTTGAATCACCGGTGGATTCGACGGTCTTTATCTTGGTCGGCGGAAAGATCGATAAGCGCAAAAAATTCTACAAGCATCTGTACGAACAAGCGGTGCATGTCGAATTTAGAAAGCCATTTGAAAATCAAATTCCGGGTTGGATCCGCCATATCTGCAAAGGTCACGAACTGACCATTTCGGACGAGGCCATTCAGCTTTTGCATCGTCTGGTCGGAAATCAGCTGACCGAAATCGAATCCGAAGTCGTCAAACTTCGCGATTTCCTGGGTGAGCGCAAAAGCGTCGAGCTTGAAGACGTCGCCCAGTGTGTGTCGAAAAAGCGCGAAGAAAATGTGTTCGATCTGACCGAAAAAATTGCCGAAGGCGACCGCGTGCAATCCTTGGTGCAGCTCGTTCAGCTTTTGGATCAGGGCCAAAGCGAGATCGGGATTATTTCGCTGGTGGCGCGGCATATGCGCATTTTGCTGATGATCAAGCAGGGGATGGATCAGGGCTTGGCCGGCCAGCGCCTGGCGACTTTCGCGCAGGTTCCGACTTATTATCTGCAGGACTATGTTCAGCAGGCCCGACGATGGTCGGTGAAGAAGATCGAAAACAGTCTTCTGATCTTGGCGGAAACGGATCGTGCTTTGAAATCGTCGCCACTGTCTTCGCATATCTGGCTCGAAAATATGATTCTGAAAACCTGCAGCTTGCAACAAAGCGGCGGATCGCCACGTCCTGAAAACAGCCACCAGACCAAATTCTAGTCATCTTATCGCCCGCATCGACCGATAAGAAATTGATGAGTCCGGCAAAAGATCTTTCATTGAAGCGCAAATTTCCACGACGTCGTTTCCGACGCGCGATCGGTTTTTTGATTCAAGGTCAGTACTTTGTCGGCACCGGCAATGAAATCGGCGAAGGCGGTGTGGCCTTTGAACTGCCGATGGCTTTCAGTGAAGGCGATGAAGGCGTGATCAGCTTTCAAATTCCGGATGGAAGCTTCATCAGCGTGCGAGTCGAAATTCGCAATCAGAAACCGAGCGAAACCAAAGGCGAAAACATCGTCGGTTGCTCTTACAAAAATTTGAAGTTCGAGCACAAACGCGAAATCCGATCTTACGTTTCGGCGCGATCCGAATTTGAGTAATCTTTTAGCAAACATCGGCTCCATTTTCATTCTGTTTTCAATTCGTTGATCATTCATTTTCATCCGTTTGAAAAATCTGTTTTCCGTTGTTCAAGCCAATCGCCTGCATTTAGAACTGCGATCACAATTTATTTAAAGGAGAAAAATGAAAACAATCATTTCAACACTCGCGTTCTTGGCGACATCGGCGGCATTTGCTCACGGAAACTTGGCAGTGCAAGCTCAAAGTGCTTTGACAGCCGCATTGACGACGCTTCAAAAAACGGAGCCGAAAGAAACTTTGCGCCGTTTCAAATCGATCTCTGCAGACTTGATCGCTCATGAAACATTCGCTGTCGTCGTGGGATACACGGATGGCTCACAGTTGAACTATGTTTGTGCCGAGGACGAAAGCGTTGAGCCTGTTGTTTGGGGCTGCACGAAGAAATAATGCATTTCCGATTTCAGCATCTGATTCTGGCGTGTACGGCGGGAGCCTTGCTGTCGGCCTGCGGAGGCTTCGCACCGGAGCCTTTGTACAGTCACGAAAACCCATTCCCGACGCCGGGAAAGATGGGCGAACTGGATGAAGCCCAGGATCCGATGCTGAAACAGTATAACGACATCCGCGCGGCGGTTCTCAAAGATCACTGTCTTAGCTGCCACAATCCGCAAAACGCCAAGGGCGGCGTCGATCTTTCTTCTTTGCCGGCCATTCTGAAGCATCCAGGCCTTGTCAAATGGGGCCAGTCCAACGACAGCGACCTGTACAATGTGATTCTGGAAGGCTCAATGCCCCCCAGAGAAATGCTCAGTGACGAGCTGACCGAGCGGGTCCGAATTTGGATCGACGGGGCTTAACCGCACCTCCGCGGGCGAACCCGCGCCGGCCAGCCGTCCTACTAGCAGGCCGCGACCGGCGATTCCAATGTTTTTGGGAAAATTTCGGCTGAGCTTTGATTGAAGATTCTTTCTATGGTTTCGGGGCAAAGGCCTTGGGGCGAGATCCTTCACCTAAAGGCCCTCTGCGTGCAAAACCGGTATAATAGGCAAAATGCCAATACACCGAATTCGGAGTGAGGGTCCTTCAAGTCAAAGAGGTCTTTCCTCTTGATTCCGGTAAACCGGCGAAGCCGACGGTTTACCGGAATCGAAGAAAGAGCCCCTCAAATCCAAAACCAGACTCACCCAAGCATTCGTATTCTGATTTCGTCCCCTCATTTTGGACAAGGCGGCCGGGGGCGCCCAGCCAGGACGGTCGGGGGCGCCTAGCCGTCTTGCAGCCTTCGCGGCCGGCCAGGCACACGGACGGATGCACCTGCGTTTACACCAGGCACCGCTGTGACGAGCAATCCGAACAAGAACAAAGCTGCATCGCGCGCTCCGAGCAAGAGCAAAGCGGCTACGGAACGGAAACCAGATCTTTCCAAACCTGTCTTTCGGTATAGAAACCTTCGTGGCCTGAATTTGGGAACTGGCGATAGGTGATCAAGCCACCCACCGTTGCAAGCTCTTCGGCAAAGGTTTCGTAAGGGACGAAAACGTCTTTTTCACCCGAGTACAAGAAAAATGGCAGCGCTGGATTTTTCTCGAGACTTGCTTTGAACATTTCCGGTGTCATTTGCTTGCGGGCGGTGAGGCCCTTCAGAAGCTCGGTCCATTTGTCGTTCGTAAGTCCCGCCAGCAATCGGCATTCGTTGATCAGCCACGCTTCGGGATGGTCGCCTTCGGAGGCAATCGTTTGGTTGACCTTTTTGCAGGCATCTTGATCGGATTCTCCACCCGAAATTTCGGCGATCGAAATCACCGATCCGGCAAGGCCGCTGCCACTATAGGTGCCGAACACGATGTTGCGGACGAAGGTCGTCAGATCGTTCATGCTGAGGGTGTTATCGGCGTTCAGCAGTTTTTTGATTTGGCTATCCAGGTGCGACCAATAAGTTGAAAAACCCAAATACATGGTCAGTCCATCCAGGACATCGGGGCCGCAGATTTTTGTTTCGCCGTCGTTGAAACACAGATCGTCTTTGATCAGTTGGCGAAGTGTGGTCAGGCGGGCGCGGTCGTCCGGGTACTGTTGAAAGAAAATCTCTAGCACGCGCTTTTGCGATTTAATTCGCAAGGTCAGCCACTGGGTTTGGTCTTTCATCAAAGAAAATCCGTGCGCGAAGGCGCCCTGAACCGATTGCGGGGCCTCCAAAGCGTAGCGGTGCACAATCAGGCCGCCATAGCTTTGACCAAAGATTTTCCATTTCGAGCCCGCACCGAAAAGCTTTTCGCGGACCACTTCGGAATCGCGAACGATGTTTTCAGATGTATAGTGAGTCAGACGCTCGACCGTTTCTTCGGTGGGATCGCTCGGAAAGGCATCCGAACAGCCGGTTCCGCGCTGATCGATGTAGACAAAAGATTGCTGGTGAACCTCGGGTGCTTGGATGAAGTAGTTTTCTAGAATGTTGGCGCTGCCATGGCTGTCCGAGGCCGGACCGCCGTTAAAGAAGACCACGGGCCCTTTTCCGGGTTGCACGCGGCCGTAATAGAAGACCTTGATTTGCCGGCCATGGGGATTGGCGTAATCTTCGGGCACAGTGACGTAGCCTTGAGTGTTGAGTCCGAAGAAAGCCGGCAACGGGCAGGCGGTTTCATCATCGCTGTTGTCGCGAGCGAGGCTTTCTTGAATGGCTTCGCCCTTCAGAAGGTGGCTGCGGATTTGGCGGATTTCAGATTTGCTCAGGGGCTTGATGCGGATCTCTTCGGCGAAGGCGGAAGAGGCGGTCATCGAAGTCATTAGCATCAAAGCGGCGATCAGGCCTTGGACGGCGTTTCTCATGGTTCCCCTCGGTTTTCAGCGTTGGAAAATAAAAAAGGAGAAGAGGTCGTCTTCTCCTTTTTCAAACTTGAGGAACGCTAAATCAGCTCGGAACTATTTCGCAAGAGCTTTGTGTGCGCGGGCAGACAAGCGGCCGATTTTGCGAGAGATGGTCTCTTTGCGCACGGTGCCTTTGCTGACAGCAGACATCGCTTTTTTCGTGTATGCCTTCAGAGCAGACTCGATGTCTTTAGATTTAGCTTCGATTGCTTTTACCAGAGTTTTTTCGAAAGTTTTAACAGCAGCTTTGTTTTGAGAGTTACGAGCCTTACGTTTCAGGGCCTGACGAGCTCTTTTTTCTGCCGACTTATGATTAGCCAAGGGACAACCTCCACGAGTAGTCTTCTTTTAAAGAGAGATGGTGATAACACGGCCCTGGGTTCAATGCAAGTGGGCAAAATACCTAGAAAAAGGGATTAGATCGAACTTATTGCGAAAAGACGGGGATTATCCCTGGGCAGCCGCCTGTTTTTTAGCCGGAGAAGCCGGCGCCGAGCTTGGTAAGCGGTTCTGGCTGCGACGGAAATAGTAAGCTTCGACCTCCCAAGCCTGCAGGGTGGGCTTGAAGTGCGGCAGAAGCTCGGCCGTGCCGGAAATCTTGAGCATGCGGATGTTTTGCACGGGACCCGTATCGTTCGAGGCTAAGACTTCCAAAGTCATCTTTTTCAAAGCCTTAAATGCGGCCTGGTAAGGGTTTTTGCGACCAAAAAGCTGATCCTTGACGTGACGTGGGAACGGCTGAGCTTGGTTCAAGCCTTCCGCCCGGCGGAAATGAGCCTGAATAAAGTAATCGAAATAGGCATTGAAGTTATTGGCGTAGCTGCGTTTCGCGACTTGCTCGGCCAGATCGTCGCGCTTTTTTTCGATCATGCGAATTTGGCTGATCTGCCCCATGGCGATGCCACGCGATTTCGGATCTTTCAGCTGCAGTAGCGCCGAAGCTTTTTCAGCCAAAGTTTGGGCCGCCAAGGTCAGAAGACTGTCGGTCTTTTGCAAAATGAAAATTCCGTCTTGCGTGTTCAGCGTGTGTTCGACCGCGGATGGTGAAAGCTCGGTCAAGAATTTAGGAGTCTCTTCGACCAACGATGCGAGAATGTTTTTTTCAAGCACGGTTTTATTGCGAAATTTGCTGGGCTCGGTGCCTTCGAAGCGAACTTGCGCCACGATATTGGCCAAAGTTGGCAGATCGGCAGGTCTTATGGCGGTGCGAATGGTAGTCGAAGTCTGCGCCCAAGCTGCAGCGGAACTTAGAACCATCAGAATTGAAACCATCAGACCGCGAATTTGCATAAACCCCCGCCACCAGTGGCGCACAAAAAAAGACATGCAGAGCATGTGCCGTCTTTGTTATTTCATCGGCTTTTCTGTCTCGAAACCAAAGGGTCAAGGGCGTTTGATTATGAGACGACACCCATAACGAATCAGGTTGAGACGTTGAAGGTGTCGACATCTGTTTTATAGAGTGATGGCATTTACGTTCACATAGAAACGTTTCTTGCCAATGGGGTCCTTGCTGTTTGCATTGAAAACGCGAATATAGGCGAAATCCGAGCATCTTTGATCGTTGCGGTTGATCTGATCACAATCGGCCAGCACGGTCACCGGAACGGTGATTTCTTCGTTCGCATGATGAAGTGTCCATTCATGAACTTGGTCCTCATCCTGAAATTTTGCGCTTCCTTGCAAAGGACCGCCTCGATACGAGACGCTGACTTTCACCGGGAATTGGAATCTGGTTTTGGCTCCGTCCACCGCTTTGATCTTCAGCTGAAACTGTTTGCTTTCGCCCGTTTGCAAGTCGACACGGATCGGATTGTAGCGACTGCCAGGGCTGCTTCCGGTCAAAGTATCCACGCCGACGATTTCAATCGGCAACTGCGCCGAATCCGCCGGATCGAAAGAAAAGTTTCGCTCTTGCAGGACGGCTTGGATGCGCGATGCGAATTCGCCTGGCTTGCGAATGCCGGGTTTTCCCCATTGATCGGCGAACAGAACGCGGCGGAACCATTCTTGAAGATTCAAATCCGGATTGTTACGAGACAGGCGCATGCTATCCAGAATCAGGTCGGCAAATTTGCGGAATCCCGGCATGCCTTCGGCCTTCAGGATCTGCTCGGATAAAGCGTGCAGGGTGCCGCCGTAAGCTTCGCCGTTGTCATGCTCTTCGTTGGTCATATTGAAATGCAGACTGTTGACGATACGACGTTCAGTTTTTCCCGGATAATCTTGGCCATTGGTCACATCGTTTAAAATGAGATCGGCGGCCAAATCCGCCATGCCCTCGCTTAAACCGCCATCGTAGCGCGCCTCTTTTAAAATTCGGTCTTCCAGCCCGTGACCCAATTCGTGCCAGATGGTGCCGGTGTCGCGGGCATAGTTGGCCGAGTCTTGGCTGTAAGTCGAAAAATTGATCGTATCGCTGGTGTAAAAAGCATTGTCGCGGCTTTCGATATCGGGATCAAAAAGAATTGCCGTGATCGGACGGGTCGAGATCTCGGGATCGTTAAAGCCCAAGTTATGCAAAGTTTCAAACCACTGATTCACACTCCAGTAAGCTTGAACTTCGTCGAAGCCTTCATTCATCAAAGCCGTGGTGTCGTGTTGCAATCTCCAAGGCGCGGGCCGGTTGTAGAAATCCCAGAAATCATGGGCCGCAAGCCCTAGGTGTGTCGGTACGATGCCAAAGCCCCAGTCGTTTTGTCCACTTGGCAAAGGGCCCAGCTCTTTCCAGATGTAAGAAGCGCTGGCGCCGAAAGCTTCCGGAAAGCTGGGTTGAAATTGCGCGCGGGCATCGGGGTGGATTTGCACCGAAACAAAGCGGCCGATCAAATAGCTGCGGCCCTCAGAAATTGAATTTTCCACAGGTGAAACCTGACGGATCAGATCCGCCAATTTTCCTTTCAGGTAAGCCATGGACCAAAATCCTTCAGCGCGGCCCTCTTCGGTTTGGCCTTTGACTTCGTCTTGTTTGCTGTCGGCAAAGACCTGTCCGATGAATTCAGAGAAAATATTTTGCGTCGGCAGCGGGGCTTGGCGTTTTAAATATTTCAAAGTCACATTCTGACGAAGGGCACCTGAAAATCCACGGCGATCTTCGCTGGCTTCTTCCGGAGTTTTATAAACCAGGGCCGGCATCTCGAACTCGTCCGCACGGCGATCGAGATCCGCTTGCGGGTAATCCTTGCGAACCTTCGAGATCACTTGGCCGTTGGTCAGACTTTGCAGGATCTCCCATTTGTAGAACTTTGCAAAGATCGTGATCCGACGGACGGGGCCGTAGCTGGGATGCCAGACATCTTCGGTTTTCGAGTTTTGATACTTCTGCAATTTCACCGAGCGCGCCAGCGTCACGATTTCCGCCGCCGAGCTGGGCATGTGCCGGCGAACCTGTGAAAGGCGCATCAGGTTCCGGGTCGCGGGGAGAGAGGCGTTTAAAAAGTTCGCCTCGGCTTGCACCAATTGCTCGCCATCAAGATTCTTCCAAATCCGAAGAGAGGCGCCATCTACTTTCAGACCCTGCAGATCCTGCGTCCACATTTGAAATTTCCAAACACCCAGATCTTGTTCTTCGGCGAGCTTCAAATCGGTTTCTTGAAGATCGGTGCCAAGGCTTGCGTTGGCCTTGGCCAGAACCGTTTTCAGGTCCGATCTCGTGTCTTCAAAGCCGGTCCATCGGGTCGAAGACAGGTCGGCCAAAGCCGACGTGGAAAAAAGCAAAAGCAAAGATGCACAGAAAATTCTGCAAGTCATGAATTCCCCTCCATGAACGATGCTGAAGAAGCTAGCAAGGCCGCAGGGAGATTAGCAAGAAGCTTTCATGGATTTGATCAGGATGGTCGACGGGGAGAGGAGCTTTTAAAAATGAAAAAAGCTTGGCTGCAATCAAATTCAAGTTGAAGGCGGCCAAGCTGCTGAAATAAGGACGGAAACTGATTACTCTTTCACTTCGGCCAAAGAGTTGTAATTGTCATTGAGCTTTTGTTGACGCTCGACTTCTTTCTGCCAACGAGAAACTTCGCCTTGGTATCCGCGTTTTTTCTGCTGCCATTCCGTTTCTTGAGTGATCAGGTTTTTCGAGCGGCCATCCAATTGCTGCATCGTTTTGCCGATCTGATCGCCACGGGCTTTCCACTCTTGCTTCTCGCGAGTGACCTGTTTTTGCTGCTCTTGGTACTGGGCGATATTCTGCTGGCGCTTGGTTTTGTTGTCCTGAAGCTGAGCGATGACCTTGTTCAGCTCTTGGATTTTCATTTCTTCTTGCGCGAGCTCTTTCTGCTCGGCCGCGATCAGCTGATTCAGCTCGGCATCGTTTTTCTCGAAGCTTTGCAGCTTTTGATTGTTCTCGTTCAGGCTTTTCGCCGTTTCCTGTTTCTGTGCATCGACCTGTGCGCGAGCTTTGGAAACTTCGCCGACGTTTTCTTCGACGATCTTCAGATTCTTTTTGTAATCATCCAAGTTCGCCTTGGAGTTATTCAAGTTCGATTTCAGTTTGGTCATTCCGTCTTGCGCTGTCGATTGTGCGCCAGCCGAAAGCGACAGGGCCATTCCGATTGTCAGTGTGATAAGTGTTGTTTTCATACTCGTAACTCCTAGTTTTTATATTCAGCTGTTGGGTTGGAGGCTGACGGGCCGGAGCTCGACAGCTTCTCTTCAGGCGGGCAGACGTTCTTCAAAGACGAACGATAGTGACCCAATTCGTCTTCCCAGATTTCGCCGCGGAAATCCCAGTTCAGTGATTTGCCTTCTTCGACTTTCAATTCCGCACGTTCTTTTTTATTCACATCGCCGCCAGCCATTTGGTAGCGAAGGTGATCACCGGCACCCGAATACAATTCGTACTGCAGAACTTCCGATTGATCCAAAGCTTCGGTCAGCTTGGTTTTCATTTGATCGTAACGGCTGCGGATGGCTCCGCCGGCCAATGAACGGAAGTGAGATTTCTCTTCATCCAGGCGGCCCATGCCGGCATCGCGCAAATCTTTGATCGAGGTGCGGGCTTTCTTGGCGATATAGTGCTGGATCTTTGCCGACATCAGACGCTTTTCTTGATACGAGAACTGTTCTTTGTAAGAAGCTTTCTCTTTGGCGTCTGAAATCGAATCGATTTTCTTTTTCAAAGTGATCAGCTGGGCGCGGGCATCGTTTTGCGCCATCAGGGCTTTGCGCTCGGTCTTGATCAGGCTGATGCTGATTTTGTTCACGCGGCCGACCTGGTCTTCGATGCTGTTGATCATCTTTTGCTCCAAGATAAAGCTTGGATGACGGGTCAGTGCGAAGATGAATTCACGGGGCAGACCGTCGACCGTTTGCAGGTCGGGGTTCTTCGCCCAGGTTTTCACTGTATCGTAATAGTTGACGTTGTCTTTGCGCTGATCGCCGTAATCTTTTAATTGCTTGAGCACAGGCGTGTAGCGTTTTTTGAAGTCGTAAACGACCTTGGCGCCGTCACCGTATTGGCAAAGATTCAAGTAACCGACCGTGCGAACCACGTAAGATTCGGGCGTGAAGGCCTTTTTGAAGAACTCGGTGTGCAGGCTGAACATGTTACCCGCTGCACCTTCATAGTCTTCCGACAGGATCTGGCTCCAAGCTTGTTCGGTCATCGCTTGCAGCCATTCTGGATTTGTTTTGTCGACTTTCAAATAGTTCGCAAAGGCTTCTTTGTACTGGCCGGCCTGAAAGTGCAGGCGGGCCAAGGTCAAAGCCACGATCGATTTGAATTCGGATTTGGGACGTTTTTCTTCCACGTCACGAAGCACGGTTTGCTGCAATCCGATGGCTTCTTGAACTTGGCCGCCTTTGTAAACGATCAATGATTTCAAGAACAGGGCATCGATATACAGCGGCGAATCCATCAGGATCTCGTCAACAGCGGCGAATGCTTTGGTGAGATCGCTTTTATCCAAGTAGAACTTGGCGCGATTCATCTGGTACTGATCGGCTTTTTCGACTTCCATTTTCAAAGCTTCCAGTTTGGGATCCAGAACTGCGACCAGCTCTTTATCACCTTCGCCGGCGCTTTCGGCCAAGCTTTGCGCTGCTTTCTTTTGCCAGCTTTCATCCAGGCTCGAAAGAACCTGCATCATGCGATATTTGTACTCGGAATAAAGACCCAAGGCTTTTGATGTCAAAGCCAGTTGATAAGTGGCTTCGATTTTAACTGTCGCTTCATCCAAAAGCTCGGCGAAAAGCGCCAAGGCCATCGGGAAGTCTTTTTTGATTTCCAGGAAGATCAAGGCCTGCAGCATTTTCATCTGCACGGGTGGCATCTCTTCCAGCTTTTCTTGATTTGGTTTTGGTTCCAACAGCTGTCCCACAGTCACGGGCGCGTACTGGGTCGCATCCGGAGCATGGTGACCGATATCCACCTTGATGATTTCAACCGGTGGCTTGACGGTCGCGACTGGTTTTCCCAAATAGCTTTCGATCGAAATCGGAGTCGGGGACTGGCGATTGACCACTTCGATGGCTTTGTAAGCCTTATCGGGTGGCAAGTTCACCGAAGTCACATCGGCCGATTTCAACTTTGCTTCTTCGCCCAAGTTCAGGCGCGGAATGACTTTCGCACGAACCAATTCGACTTTGCCATTCACGCGCTGTTTTTGAACCAGGTCAAAAGAGGGGACCTGAGATTGTTTGTATTTTACTTCGGGACCCGCAGGCTTGGCTTTCTTTTCGACTTTCAAATCGGCCGCAAAAGCCGCAGATGTGCCCGCAAGGATGGTGAATCCCGAAATCACGATCCATTTTTTCGCATTCTGTGATTTCATAAGTCCCTCCAAAATCCTTTTCTTAGAAGAACACCGTCAAACCCAGAAGGATCGACGTGTCTTGTTGCATGGTATCGCCCAAAGAACGATCCGCTTCGGTTTGGCCTGCGCCCGTGTTGATGTAGTAGCGCTCTTTCTTTTGTTTCGACCATTTGTTCTTGATGTCCAAACGGATGGCAAAGTTCTCGTGGAAGAACAATTGCTGAGTCACATCCAGGTTGTAACCGATCGAAGTTTTATCTTCCGGCGTCGGATCCGCCGACTGGGTGCTGGCGTTGAATGGCGCCGCTTTTTGGATCTGATACTTCATCTGACCCACACCGACCGCGAACTGCATATCAAAGTACATGATCTTACGGTCCCAGAAGCTCATCTTCGCGTAGAAGGGGACAACGATCATATTCAAAGACGTATAGTTTTTGAATGTGTTGTAATCCGGTGCAAACTTATTTCGAGTGATAAAGGCGTCGGTTGAATCCGAGTTCTTCAGATTTCCGTTTTCGTGCGCGACTTCGATACCCCAGCGTTCCGAGAAGTAATATCCCGCCGCCGCGTTGGTCATACGACCATAAGAGTAAGCGTCATTCACCAAAGGACCGTAGCTCAAAGACACGAACCATTTATTCGCCTTCGAGTAGGTGCGGTTTTGCACGACGCTGAAATCCGCATCTTTGGCCGACCAGTATTTGTCTTCCAACTTCTTCAGATCCAGTTTGTCGCTGCCGCGATCTTCTTTTTTGGTTTCAGCAGGCGCGGTGTTTTGCGCTTGAGCTGTCGAAAAGGCCATTGCGGTCGCAATGGTTGCAATCATCCACATGTACTTCATAACCGCCTCCTTGAAATTCAATTCGAAATTGAATTCCAGTTCATGTATTCATCATGGCGTCATCACGGACCAAAAGCCCATTGCTAGGGCTGTCGGTCTTAAGCCGTGAAGACCTTACGTTTATCAATGTTGTGCCGATTCAAACATTCGCACCTGGTTTGGTGCGCGCATCTAAACCGTAATCTTAGTTGGTGCTCTTAAAGAGGAAAGGATAAGTGACAAGCACTTTCGTCCCACCCTCAGGTGCCGGAAATTTCCATTTTGCAACTCTTTGCAGAATACATCCCTCGACGGTTGCATTTTTTAATGTACTATCACCGATTCGTTGCGTTTCAACACCACCGTCACCCGAAATGGTGAACTTGATGGCGACTTTTCCGTACAGCTCTGGATTCGCACTGAGCTGACGTTCGTAGCAGTAAAGGATCTGACCCAACTGCGACTTGATATACTGGGCGATGATCTCGCGATCCAGACCGCCGACAATTTCGCCTTCGTCTTCCAAAAGACCGACGCCGCCAGTTCCGGTTTTACCGTTGGCGATATCGCCCATGCCGGACGTGCCTTTACCACCGGCTTTACCGTTGGTGGAAATCGTGACACCCGTGCCTTTGCCTTCGGCGGACCAGTCTTTACCGGATTTACCAATAGCGCCAAGGGCTGCCAAAGCTCGTCCTGTCGGAGCCGAACCTGCGGTTACACCCGAAGTCACAACCACGTTGGCCGATCGTGCCGATGCCGCCACTTTGCCAACCAAAGACGTGATCCGGCCGCTGGCCAGATTTTTGATCATGCTGGCGGCTTTCGATGAACCACCGCCATTGCTTTTTGGAGCTGCGGCCGCTTGCTGAGTCTGCTGCGGTTGAACTTCTTTCGGAGCGCTTTCCGCTTGTTTTTTCGGTTTCTTCGGAGTTTCCATTTTCACTTCGCGAATCGGAATCGGCGGAGGAGTCAGAGCCTCGTCCAGCGTGTTCTGCTTCGGAGAGAAAACGAAAAGAAGTGCCAAAATCAAAGCCGCACCCAAAGTGAAGGCCGCCGATTTACGACCATCCTCATCGACCAATTGCTTGGCGCTGAGATGTTTCAAAGCCTCAACGTTCGACAGATAAACCGTGCGTTGAGAGATATCCAGGTGAGCCACCTGGGTCTTTTTCCAATCTTCCAAACGCTCGGGTTTAAACTTTGTTTTTGTTGGGTCATGCTTCGAAACGAAAGTCTTCGTGACGGGCACCAGGGTCGTTTCCAAAAGTGTCGATCCCGAGTAAACGGTGAAGAGCTGAAACGGGGTGCGGTCCGAACTCGAGTGAGAGACTTCGCCGTCTTGCAACTGAGTGAAAAGGGGAGAACGGCCTTCGAGCAATTTGATCGAAAGGGTCGTCGTACCCATGCGCAGTTCGGTGTCTTTTTCAAAACACATTTCAACCGAGTTTTCGCCCATCTCCGGATGCTTGGTGTGCAGATCCAAATTGATGTAATGCCACTTGTCGTTTTTGTATTCAAAAACGCCTTGGATTCCTTTGATCGATTCGACCGTCGTGCGCAGGTCCGCGTGTTTGGAATGACCAAATGTCAGAACCTTTTGCTCGGATCTGAGCTTCCATGTTTTCAGAAGTCCCGATGGACCTTTTTGTTCAATCAATAAATTCTGCATAATCAATCAGCCTCATCGTTTATTATCGAACATACTGAGCGGATTCACGGATCTTGGTGTCCATATCCTTTTGCACATCGTGCAAAGGCATGAACTTGATCCCTCGTTTTTGAACCAGATAAGCACCGTCCGGATTGCGCACGGTTCCTTTCAAATCCATTTCCGCAAAGTTCACCTCTTGCACTTTTCGGACATTTTTTGTCTTTGCCAAAGAGACACTTGACACAAGTGAAAGGACTAGACCCAACATCAGTCCGGTCGCACGGATCAACATCCAGTTGTTTATCTTCAATGTCTTCATGATCAGTGACCTCCGTCCAGGACCGAAACTGTCGTTTTACCTTTAAGGAAATCCAACTTGCGCTGGATCCACTCTTTCATTTCCGGTTGAGTTGCAACTTTCAAAGCTGTTTCATAAGCGGCAAGCGCTTTGGCCGAGTCAAATCGGTAGATCTCTTGGATGCGTCCGACTTGCAGCCACAATTCTGCCGCGCGTGAAGAGCCTTTCGCAGCCTCTTCGGCAAAAGCCACGGCTTTATCAAATTCGCCCTTCTGAGCTTGGCATTCGCTCATGCTTGAAGCCAGACTGTACTTTTGCACTGAACTTCGGTCCAGTTGCGCAAAGTCCTCGGTCACCGAGAAGCAATCGCCCTGCGCGAAGCTGACCACTCCGTGCATCAGAACCGTTTCTGCCGTCTTCAAACCCAGGTCGTGTGCTTTGATGAAAGCCGCATTCGCCTGCGCAAATTCTTGGCTCTGGTACAAAGCGCGAGCTTTTTGATACAGCAAGAACGGAACGTCGGCTGATTTCTTCAAAGCCAAATCCACAAGCCAAGCGCTTTTCTCGAAGCGGCCTTGCATTTCCGCAACCAAGCTCAGGTAGAAAGCACCCAAAGCTGATTTTGGATCTTTGCGGGTGATCGCCATCGCGAACTTTTCAGTTTGCGTGATATTGCGAATCGAAACGCAGACATTGGCTTTTTGCGAAAGCTGCAAAACATCCAAAGCCTTGTCGGTGTCGGCAAACGCACATTTTTCGTTCGGCACCGAAGCCATGCGACGGGCGTCCATCAACAGACCTTCAGATCCGAACGAGGGCAGGAACATTTTCAACTGATCCATCGCCACGTTCTGGATGCGGGGTTTGACGGTCTCTTCGGCAGGCAAGCTGGCATAGTCGACTTCCATCGAGCCGGCCGCCTTTGAATCTTTGGCCAGCTTCTGCAATTGCTTGTCCGTGTCCAATTTCTTTTCCAAAATCGGAGTCGTCAGTTTTCCCAATTGCTCGTACAGCGCTTTCTTATCTTCCGCCGTCAACTGCGCTTCGTCTTTCAGGATCGGGTGGCCGACAGTGTCCACATAGTTCGTGTAGATACGGTTCAAACCTTGAAGCGCTTCCAATTTCGTATTTGGATCCTTCGCGATCTTCGCCGAAGTCAGATAAGCGGTTTGGGCTTTATCCAATTTTTCTGTTTTGATACTGAGAACAACAGCCAATTTCTCGACCGTGGTTTTGGTGCGCGTTTCGGTGAACTCTTTTTCCAAAACTTTGGCTTGCACAATGCGAGCGCGGGCGCGGATGTCGTCATCGATCCCACCATCGTTTCCGACCAAAGATTTCGCCGCATTGAAGGCTTCCGACAATTTACCGGAATTGTAAATCGCTTCCACGCGTTTGACTTTGATTTCGGAAGCGTAAGGCTCGTGACCCAAAGACACGATTTTGTCTTCCAGCTTCAGGTATTCGGCCGATTTTTCCTGACCTTTCATTGTTGAAAGGAGCTTCGCATAGATTTTTCCGTGCTTTGCTTTGTTCGCATCGGTCAGCTGCTTTTTCAAGGTTTCTTGCGCTTCTTTCACGCGGCCTTCGATCAGGTACAATTCGCTGGCGGCTTCGACGTAATGTTCGGTGTCTTTTGGCGAAACCGCGGCGATTTGCTCCATGGTTTCGGCAGCAGGGACGATCAATCCGGAATCGGCATAGTTCTTCGCCGCATCTTTCAATGCATCCAAAGAGCGTTTGTCATCCGGATAAGTCTTCGCGTACAAAAGCGCGATTTCAGCACCCTCGATCACGCGGCCTTCGGCATTGTAGATCGACAAAGCCTGCCACAAAGAATCTTTTGCCAGCGGGGAGCCCTTGTTCTCGTTAAAGAAGGTGACCAGACGATCGGCGGCCTTCGATTTTTCGGTGCCTTTGGCGTACTCTTGAATTTCGCTGTAATCCGCTTCGCGCACGATTTTGGTCAAAGACGCTTTGCGAGTTTCATCCTTCGCTTGACCGCCGATTTGGGTCGCGAACTCTTTGATCGCCTTATAATCTTTGCGATCGTTTAGGATATCCAAGATCAAATCTTCGGATTTGCGCTTCAGCTCGCCGGCTTTTTCGTCAGCGGCCAAAGGACGAAGCCATTTCTCAGCTTCGACGTGGTTGTTCTGTTCGTACGCGATAAAGCCCACTTTGTAACGAACCTGGATCGCGTGTTCACCTTTTGGGTGGCGTTCAAGGTAAGTTTGGCACAGGCGAACCATTTCCACATCGTCAGTGGATTCTTTTTTCTTTTCGATGGCTTTGCCTAAAGACACGATCGCAGAATAGTTGGCATCATGAGCCAGCTGGGTGTCGACCGATTTGCCGGCCATTTGATATTGCTCGGATGCTTTGCGGAAGTCACCCAACTGGAACAGCAGTTCGGCGTAAGCATAGCGAGATTTTGTATCAGGCTTCGCTGGGTCTTCGCGGTCTAAGTGAAGGCGGAAAGCTTCTTGGGTGTATTCGGCAATTTCACGAGCGGAAGTGGAAGATTTGTTCTTCTGCCACAGCTCCCACCATTTTTTCGCCATTTCGACGTTGGTGCGAGCAAAGTCGTAATCACATTCCGCTTCGGCGATATCATTATTTCGTGTACGCCAGTCCGATCCGCTTTTGCAAAGATTGGCCGCTGCCACCAAGTGCTTGATCGATTCATTACGAATACGGGCTGTTTCATTCCCGGTGATCATGATCATTTCCATTTTCACACGGAAACGAGACATTGGCTGCTTCGTGATGAATTCAGCCAAGAAGACGTTCATCTCTTTTTGGCGAGAGTGCGAATCGTAAAGTTTGGCCAGGTTCAAGATCGCTTCGCCGACTTCGTCAGGCGTTGCGATTCTTGAAAAGAAAGCATAAGCTTTGTCGGCCGGTTGCGTTTCGCCGAAGAACAAAGTCAAGTCGCGCAAAGCTTCCGAGCGCAAGTTGTGATTGATCTGTCCTTCGTTCTTTGAAGAATCGTTGAACTTAACAACCGCCACCAGTTTCTGGATGGCTTCTTCTGATTTTTGCAGGTTGTACAAAGTCCAAGCGGATTTGTACATACCGTAAGGGTAGACGCGAGCTTTTGGAAACTTTTCGATCGCGGCGAAATAGTCCAAGGCATCTTTAAATTTTTGTGCATCGTAAGCCATTTCACCCAGTGCGAGGTAAGCATCAGGCACCAGAGCCGACTTTGGATGCTGGGTCACGACTTTATAATAAAGGGCTTCCGCATTTTTATTCAGCTTCAGCTGCTGGCTGGCAAAGGCATTATTGAAAAGCACGCCATCCATATCGCGAAATTTCGGAAATTCGCGCTCGATTTTTGTATAAACTTGCACCGCACGCTTCAAAGAAGCAACGGCCGTTTCGCTGGAAATTTCGGGCGGAACAAATTTCGCTGGACCGTCGCTATCGCGGTTCAAGTCGAAGAAGCGACCTGATTTTGCGCGACGCATGTAAAGTTCCGCCAGGCGGTACCACAAATCTGGCTCGGTCGGGGATCCCTTTTTCTTTTTCAGGATGTTAATCAAAGCTTGAATCGCTTGATTTTCGGTCTTGGTGATCAGAACTTCGCTTTGAACGGCCTTCTTTTGGTTGACGTTCTCATCGGTTGAATTGATTTTCAATTCAGGCAATAGACCCTTGGTTTCTCTTTCAGCTGAAACAGAAATCTGTGGAATCGTCAGAATGAGGAGTGTGCCAAGTATACGCTTCATGCCTTATCTCCGATGCTAAAAACTCAGTTGCCCACCACCGTGGCCATTTTCAATTTAGGAAATCCAGCCATCGAGGCTGTGTACATCACTTTTCTTAACAGGCCGTAGGGGAGAGCTTGGTCCGCTTTCACCAAAATACGTCCTTCCAAAATACCTGGATTTGCTTTTCCGGTGACGACTATGTTGCCATGGGCATCTTTGATCGTTTCCGGAGTTCCGGCCGCCATATTGGCTTGGAATTTTTCATCCTTGGCTTTCTCTTCTTTGGCGATCTTTTCAAGCTCGGTGAAGAGAGGCTGGATAAAGTTTGGATCTTCAGACGCGATGTCGCGCTTGCTGAATTCCGCATCTTTCAAAGACGCGATCACGCGGTCTTCGATCTTCAATTCATCTTTGGTCAATGAAACCTGCAAAGCCATCACGGGATTGGCTTCCGAACTTGAAACCGGCAGGTTTTGACCCTTTTCAGGCAAAACTTGGACTTCGGAAGTCGTGTAGGTCTGCAGCAGGAACACAAGCATGATCGTGAACATGTCGGTCATAGACGTGACGTTCAACGCGAACGTCGAATTGTGTCCAGTTTTCATTTCGAATCTTTTTCTGCGACTCATAGTTGCTACCCGTCGAAAATGTTAGTGAAGACCACGTCTGGGAACATAAAGTCGGTCATCACGGTTTTGTTTTCTTTGCTGTCATAAATCGGGAACGTAATCTTTTTGTCACGGCTGCGGCGAGCTTCATCCGTCATTTTCACGACGTCTTTGTAAGCCACCTCAGCTTCGGGGGCCAATTCGATTTTGAAAACCTCGGGGTTTTCAGCTTTCACTTTTTGCAATGTTGCATGCAAAGCCGGAAAATCAAATTTGCCCTCTTTCATCGGAACGGCTTCGACCTTCTGGGCGCCGCCTTTCGCTACGATCACTTGCATTCCATCTTTCATCGAAGCTTTGATCTGAATGCTAGCGGTCGGCTTTTCATCTTGCTTTTGGATGGCCTCTTTCACAGCTTGTGGCAATTCGGTTTCAACCGTCATCACCTGGATGAAGGCCGAAGAAACCAGAAGCACCGGAACCAGCTTCACCATCACGGCAAGCAGGGGAGCCAAGTCCAATTCGAACTCTTGAGGATTTAATGTTCTAATCTGTCGAAGCTTTCTCATAACAATCCTTCAATCAATGTTGTCGTTCCGGTCCGTACTTTTAGCGCCTCAATTAAGAAGCGCGGTTCGATGTTGGCGGAGCTTTTGATTTCGCAGCCAAACCGTTGCCATTTGAAGCGTCACGATAAACGTTCTCTTTCGCCAGTGAAGGCATATGAGAGCCAGTCAAAAGCTCGGTCAGCTTTCCGCATTTTTCCTGCAGCTGTTCGACCAAAACGTTCTGACGGGAAACCAGGAACGAGTAGAAAACCATCAATGGAATCGCAACGGCCAGACCCAAAGCGGTGGTGTACATCGAAATCGAGATACCGTTTGCAAGCAAAGTTTGTTTCATCGAAGGATCGGCTGTCGCAACCGCTTGGAAGGACAGGATCAGACCGTGGATGGTACCCAACAGACCCATCAGGGTCGCAACGTTCGCCATCATTGAAAGATAGTGAATACGGCGGGTGTACATTGGAACCGTTTCGGCCATTGAGATATCGTGCGCTTGGAAGATCGCATCGTCTTCACGATCCGCTTTTTCCAAGATATTTTTGAAAGCTTGAGCCAAAGGCTTGCCGTTCATCTGCGCGCAGAGAACCAAAGCTTCGTCCGTCTTACGGGCCAGAACCAAAGTTTGAATTTTGGTCATGAAGTCGTCGACGTTCATTCCGTAACGGAAATAAAGAACGGATGCGCGCTCAGCGACCAAGGCCAGACTTGCCAAGCCCATGAACATGATGCACCAACCGATAAAACCCGCAGCGTTGAGAAATTCTACAAATGCTCCCATGATGTGTTACTCCTTGTTCGGTTAAAAACTATTTCTTAAATTCTTGAATCCAAGTTTGCAGTTGCTTGTCGCCCGTAGGTGACTTCGACAAAAACTTCACCGCATAGTGAATGCCTGTGTCGTGGTGGATGCGCGTTTTCACCAAGCGTTTTGTCAGGATTTCCGCCGTGCAGTTGAACGCCACATCTTTTTCGTTCCGAGAACGGAAGTGGATGTGAACGATATTGCCAGGCAGAAGAACCGGATTTTTCATCAAAATCAAAGCTCCACCTTCTGACAAGTTTTCGACCGTACCTTCCCACAACGTCTGCTGATCGTTGACGTAGCAGGGAAGAACGCACAACACGCGATCGTGCGCACGCTGACTGAAAACTTCTTGCGCTTTATTCTGGTCCACAAGACGAGCCAGGCGATCCTGAGAAAACTCTTCCAGATCGGCCATCGGTGTCCAGCTCTCCATGTGCGGAGACCAAACATAGTCGTAGCCGTAGACCAAATTCGTTTGCATCATTCGAATCATTTCCTCGTAGGTGTAAGGACCGTACTGGGTCTCACCTTTAAGGACGTGCCATTCATTACTGGTTGCAACATCGATTGCTAAACCCATATGCACCTCTTAGTTATCCGCTCGCAATGGCGTGAAGAAGATCTGTACGTTTGCACCTTGCGCTGGAACCGAGTCACCATTGAAAGTGATGCTCCAGTCCGCTGCATTGTAAGTCCAACCTTGGCTGCCATCTTCTGGGATGACGACGCCATCGACTGTGATCTTGATCGATGCAGGATCTGGTTCACGGGTCAGTTTGAACTTCGCTGTCAACTTGATGGTTGATTGCGCGATCAATTGCAGAGACTCGCCAAAGTTACCGCACAAAGAAGTCTTCACACCGTTGGTCATATCGGCCAACTGAGCATAGCGACGACCAATGCGACGACCGATCGATGACGAGTTCAAATTCGCGCGGCAAGCACCGTCCAAGATGCTGATGGTGTTAACGCTGTAGTTATCAGTGCTAACCAAAACGCTATCCATGAACGATTTGATGGTTGAAACCGGCATCAAGCGCGAATCATTGTACAAGTGATAGATATCAGATGGATTTGCTGGCGATGGAGCCGTCAAAACCATGGGGTGATAGCTGGGATTGTTGGAATAAGTGCCGTTCACAACGGACTCTTCGTCGTAATCACCGAACAAAGGATAAGTGTCTGGCGTACCATCCGATTTTGCCATCGAGAAATCATCTTCGTCTGACAAGATGATCACCGCTAAGAAGGCATCGGCACGACGGAAATCGCTATTGGCACCGTGGTTTAAGAAAGCCTTCATACTTTGGAATGCGCGCTCGTCACCGCTACCGCTGATACCTTGGGTCGCGTTGGTCACGAAGACATTCGACAAGTTTGGCGTTGCTGGCGTCATGATGTTAACCAAGCTGTTTGTCGCGTATGTATAAGGACTTGAGAAATTGATTTGGCCTGGACGGGCACGACGTAAAATATTGGCATTGTTCACGTTCATACCGGTCACGTCACCGCGCCAAGCATCTGTGCCAGTGACTGCCATATGGAAGTCATAGCCCTTCTTTTGGAATTCATCGATAAAGGCGCTGAAGTTCGCCGTCAAATTGGATTGCGACGACTGCATTGAGCCCGAGTTATCGATCACCCAAAGAACGTCGATCTTACGTGTTTCGTAAGAAGCCGCTTGTTGGAAAGTCGAACCTGAATCCAACAATGAAAAGGAGCGGTCCGTTTTTTCACACGCAGTCAATCCCGTTACCGCAAGTCCCATCATAGAGATCAAGAACATGTTTTGCGTTTTCATAAAACCCACTTCCTTCAACATATCGACGTACAGTTTTTTGTACGACAAAGCGGCCAAACAGTTGGTGGCTTCATCATCAGTTTACGCCGACAATCAGACCTTCGGAAATTTACGCTAAATAGTTAATAGGACTCGTGAAAGGATGTGGAAAACCGGGGTCCAGTTTGGCTAAGTGGTGAAAGTTATTGGGGTTTGTTTGCGCAAGGCTGATGCAAACTATTTTTTCGTTGAAAACTTCTTCAACACTCTTCAGAAACTTTCGAGAGATTTTTCTTTTTCTGAGAAGAGAGTTTCGTTTTCTGTCTAGTTTCTTTTCAAATTTGCAGAAATCGAATTGAAAGAGTGATGAAAAACATTGGAATTTTTTTTCGTCTCGGTTTGAGATTCTGCGTGGAAGTGTCGAAGATCTCGGCGCTTTTGCGTTCAATTGAAATTATTTACTTGTCGGTCTCAGAATGAGATTTGGTTTTTTGCGGGTGGTTGATCGATTGCCGATCTGGTGCTTGCGCGAAGGAGTGGTGATTGCTTCCCACTTCGGTGACCGGGCGCAGGAATACCAGCGCACCACCGCTTCGGTGAAGGCATACCAAATTGCTGACTTGCCGCCGCTGCGGTGGCTGTGTGCGGGAGCGCCGGCTCACAACCGCTCCGGTGACTGCACGCAGGAATGCCGGCTCACCACCGCTTCGGTGACCGCATGCAGCGAGTAATGGAAAATAATATTTTATTCTGCTTGACGAGATTTTCGTCTTCTAAATTCTGCTGGAGCGAGCTGCATTTGCACTGATGATCTGAAATTTTCAAAAATCAAATTTTGCATCTCACAGAGAGCCAATCCGTGCGTTTCATCACAGACCTCAAGCACCTCTCATCCATCTGAAAAAACAGCTTTTAAAAACCCATGCTAGAAAGATCTCGAACTCAAACTATAAGGATCAATCAAATGAGCCATTTCGAAATAAACTGCATGAAGCTTCAAATCAACCAAGCTAAATTCAAAACAAAAAGCATCGAGCTAAAACGAGAGCCACTGAAGTATGCAAATTCCCTACGAAAATTATCAAACGATGAATTGGAATTTCAACTAAAAGACCTGATCCAAAAAGAGAGAAAACTTCTACATGTGATTCTCGAACACATTAAAGAAGTCAGTCGTCGAGAGCTTTACTTAGCCAAAGCCTACTCCTCCATGTACGAGTACCTGACAAAAGAAATGGGCTACTCAGGCTCTTCCGCGATGCGAAGGCTTGAGGCGGCAAATCTCTTAAGAGATCTGCCTAATTTAGCTGAAAACATCAAAGACGGCTCGATCAATCTTTCTCAAGCCTGTGAGCTCTCGCGCGCGATTAAAGAAAAAGAGCGAGCTACTCACACCCGAATCTCAGCCGAGATAAAGCAAGGTCTTATCCTGCAGATCGCATCTAAAACAACTGCTGAAACACAGAAAATCTTAGCTGAAAGCTTAGATCTGCCAATGCAGATGCGGGATAAAAAACGCGTGCAGCAAGATGCATCGGTTCGGTTAGAGATCACTTTATCGAAAGAGCAATTTGAAAAGCTAAAAGCTTCACGAGATGAGCTTATTCACGTGCTCTCACAACAGCAGAAGGAGATCTCTTGGGGGAATGTGATTGAAGTGTTGTGTGAGAGACATTTGCAGAAAGTGGAAAAAGATTTATCTGCACGGTCAAGGAAAGTGACATCGATAAAACCTTCGGCTCCAAGAACTGCGCAGTCCTTGCCGCATCCAATTACCGCTTCGGTGACGGAGGGCGTTGCCGGTTCGACGGATATTGAGATGAATAAAAACCGCTGCTGTCAGTTCCGGGACGCAAAGACTGGGCGCACATGTCAAAGCACCTTTGCACTTCAAGTGGATCATATCATTCCAAGATGGGCGGGTGGTTTGGACGCGCCAGAGAACCTTCAGTACCTGTGTGCGGCTCATAATGCTTACAAGTACCGCCGCCAGGCTGGGATTGTGCGGAGGTGACTGGGGAGGGGGCTTATTTGCCCCTTTCTCGCGCTTTGGCCGCCAGCCGGATCACGGGGGTGAGATGAGTGGGAAGTACTTGGCAAAAGTCGTCTCGTCATTCGGTAGAATGTAAAGAGTCGAACCGGCGCCGATCTTCAGTGGCTTTAAATAGTTACTGAAAAAATCGGCCGGGACGTTGATGCAGCCGAAGCTGATGGCATTATCAGAAGCCGCTGCCGTCTGAAGGCGTTCTTCGCGGCGCTCGGCCGGAGAGCCCAAATAGACCGGATGAATCGCCAGGCGATAATCTTTGTACTGGGCAAAATCCAAAGTCGTCCCGTAGGTCGGATCATTCAGCTGTTTGGTCAGTGGGAACATGCCAGCCGGAGTCACCATTTTCTGCGAAAGGGGAATAGCCAAAGTGTAAGAGGCTTCCATGCTTCCGCCTGGAAAATCATCCTTGCGGAGACGACCGTAGAGCATGGGCGACGAAGCGAAGTAAGTGCGTCCGTAAAACACGTGCAGGGTGCCGCGAGGCTTATCCGCGATGATCGAAATCGCGTCTGGCGAAGCTTTTTCTTGAATATAATGAGCGACCGCCTGTGCCGAAGGCGAAACTCTCTCGGGCAGCGAGCTCTCATAGCCGAAAGAAACCGATGGAGCAGCAAAAAGAGCAGACGACAGCATGAGAAGTTTCAGCAACAGCTTCATGCACACAAAGTAACACGCTTTTCATCAGCGCGATAATAAAGCCCACTGTCAAAAAAATGGACAGTATTTCTGACAAAAAATCAGATCAGATTCGACTCAATCATCGATTTCAGATCGATTTTCAGATTTCGGTGCAGCAGCCATTGCTGAGCCGCGATTCGATCCTTGCTATCCCCCGTGCTTTCCGCAAATTCCCAAAGCAAAGATCCGATATAAATCCGGGTCAAGGTCATCGAAAACCCACGGGCATTGGCCGAGACATGCTCGCCGCCGGCCTTCATCGCTGATTCGAAATTTTTCGCCAAATCCGCGACCGCATGGCCTAAAATCTTCTGCGCTTCCGGATTCTGGATCGCTTTCAAACGCTGGCCCAGATCTGCTTGCAAAGCCTCGAAACCTTTTTCTTTTTCAAAAGCACGCAACATATCCAGCGAAAGCACATTCGTCGTGCCTTCCCAAATCGCCAAAACCTGCGCATCACGAAGCAAACGTGGCAGACCCGTATCTTCAACGTAACCCGCGCCCCCAAAGCATTCCAAAACCTCGCTGGCCGTCGCGACCGTCGCTTTCCCGCAATAAAGCTTCGCGAGCGGGGTCAGCACACGCAGCAAGGCCGATTCAGTTTCCGAAGCTTTGCCGCACTCTTCTTTCCCCAAAAGCTCGACCGCTTTCATAATCAAATGAAAGCAACCCATCCATTCCAGCTGCAGATCCGAAAGCGTCAGCGCATGCAGCGGATGATCGATCAGCTTGCGGCCAAAAGCGCTGCGAAGCCTTGCATAGCCCGTCGCAAGCTCGATCCCACGGCGCATTTGTCCCAAAGAACAAATCGCATTGTAAAGGCGGGTGATATTAAACAAAGATGAAATCTTACGAACCCCATGGCCTTCGCCGCCGACGACTTGCGCCGGTGTGCCTTCCAGCTGCAGTTCCGCCGTCGGCAGGGCTTTCGTTCCCAATTTGTCTTTCAAGCGGTGAATGCGAATGTTCTGCAGTTCGCCCTGTGGGTTGCGAAGCTCAACGTAAAATAAACTCAAACCCCGGCTGCCGGCTTCAGCGCCTTCAGGCCGAGCCAAAGTCATCGCCATCTGCGAAGTCGTCGCCGAGGTGAACCATTTCGTTCCATACAAACGGTACTGTGAACCATCCTTGCGCGCGATGGTCGAAGTGCCGCTGACATCCGAGCCGCCAGACTTTTCCGTCATCCATTGCCCCGAGGTCCAAAACTGCTTCGGATCGCGAGAGGTCAGATGTTTGAAAGCGCGCGCCTTCATTTCGGGGCTGCCGTAAAGCTCGATCGCCCGGGCCGCGCCATCGGTCATGGCCAGTGGGCAGCTGTAGATGGCACTGGATGGATGATACAAATACAGCAAAGACATTTGGAAAGTACGAGAAAACTCGCCATAGGTGCGCTCGTAGCCCGTCGCAATCAAGCCAAAACGGGCCGCGATTTCGTCCATCTTTTTCCAACCATCGGAAACGCGAATCTCATCAATGCGCTTTCCCCACGGATCAAAAGGCACATGCACAGGTGGATGAGCCTCGGCATCTTCAGCCCAAGCCAGCATCGGGCCCGCCGCCAGATCGCCCAGCTCCTGCAGACGAGGAGAAATTTCGCGGAAAATCGCATCAGGTAATTTGTGTTTTAAGAACCGAGGAAGAAGGGGATCGGCTGCGAAAGTGTTCTCGAGCTTGGGTGATTGTTGATAGAAGTCCTTTTCCATCCCTTGATCAGTCATCTGATAGCTCCGCCCAGGTGATGCCATCGCCGCCTTGCTCGTTGCTTCCCGCTTTCCACTTCTTCACGTAAACCGAACGTGACAGATAGGTGCGAACCGCTTTTTTCAAAGCTTCGGTGCCATGGCCGTGAATAATCTTGATTCGATCTTCTTTATGAGAAGCCGAATGATCCAATTCAATTTCCAAATTTGAAATCGCTTCTTCGATGGTCTGTCCCCGAAGATCGATCGTTTTCTCTGCGTCCGATAAAGCCACGGTCACATGTCCCGCCGTCGTTCGGCGAATCAGTTGCGCGGTTGGGTTCTGGGCGCGGTCCGGCGGTTTCAGCTCTTGCCAAGGAAGCGTCAGGCGCAGCGAGTTCGAAAGAATCATCACTTCACCCTTGGCATTCGGCGTGCTTTGCACGATTCCATCTTGATGCAGGCTTGGAACGTAGACTTTGGTGCCGGGCGGATAGCGCTTCGAGAATTCGTCCGCCGTTTCAACGCCGCTTGCGGTGCCAGGGCCCGGTTTGCTTTTCACGATTTCCGGAAGCTCGCGGCGGATTTCCTGCAAAGCCGTGTGCCGTTTGAAAGTTTGATCGGCTTTGGCGAGCTGAATCTGCTCTTCGATTTTCTTTTCGGCCTGGCGAACGGCTTTGGCTAACAGACCTTCACGTTCTTTTTCAAACTGGGCCAAGGCTTTTTCGTATTTGTCTTTTTCAAATTTCGCCCGCTGCTGGTCTTTTTTCAGGTGCTCGCGCAAAAGATTGATGTCGGATTTCAGCTGCTCGATCTCTTCGAGACCTGAAAGCCGTGTTCGTGTTTCAGGTGAAAGAAGCTGCATCGAACGATCGACGATCTCTTTCGGCACGCCCACGCGTTTTGCTGTTTGAATGGCCAGCGAATCACCTGGGACACCTTGCAAGAATTGATAAGTCGGGCGGCCAGTTTTGCTATCGTATTCAAGACTTCCGTTCAGAACGCGGTCTTCAGCTTTCCAGCCGGCTTTCAATGGGCCCAAGTGCGAGGTGATCACGCCAAAGACCTGGTTTTTCGAGAAAGACTCGATGAAAGCGCGAGCCAGGGCGCTGCCTTCTTCGGGATCGGTGGATCCGCAGATCTCATCGATCAGGATCAAATTGCTGGGCCCTTTCAAATGCATGGCCTGATCTAAAACTTTCAAATGAGCGGCAAAAGTTGAAAGCTCTTGGTCCACACTTTGCGAATCGCCAATTCCGATCTGAATGCGCTCAAAAAATGGAAGTTCCGAATTTTCTCCGGCGCAAATCGGCAGACCACAGCGAGCCATCTGGGCGGCCAAGCCTAAAGACTTCAAAAGCACAGTTTTACCGCCAGCGTTCGGGCCTGATAGCAGCAGAATCGATTTTTCCGGTGTCAAGCGCACCGAATTTGGGACCACGTCTTTTCCCGCCAACACCAAAAGCGGATGGCGGACTTCGTTCAAAGATAAAGTGTCCGTGGTGAACTGGAAACTTTTTGCTTCCAAGCGCAGGCTCATCTGCCCTTTCGCAAGACAGATATCCGCTTTTTCCAAAAGCTCGCGCGTCTGCGCAAAAGGTGCAGACAGACCAGAGAGATACCTGGAAAGTTCAGTTAAAAGTTTTTCGATTTCATCTTCGATCTCGACTTCGACCTGGCGAAGACGATTGTTGATCGGGATGATGATCTCGGGCTCCATGTACACGGTTTGCTTGGTTTGTGACGAACCGTGAATCACGCCCGGCGTGAAGTGTTGCATCCCGGATTTGATCGGCAACACCCAGCGGCCTTCGCGGGTGGTGACGTATTTGTCTTGCAAAAGATTTTGCATCTGATGCGCGTTGACCGTTTTATCCAGCGTCGTTTCGATTTGCCGAGTGAGATTTTCTTTTTCGCGGAAAAGTCGGTACAAAGTTTCGCTGGCATCCGAGCGGATTTCACCGCGTGGGGTGAGAATCTGATCGATCGCCGAAACCGGCTCGCTGGCGTCCATCAGGCTTGCCACCAGATGATCGCACCAGTCGTTCTGAACCTGGCTGGCGGCTTCCTTCAAGGCCATCACTTCTAAGCAGAAGCTGCGCACGTCCTTCATTTCCAAAGTCTTTAAGACGGCATTTTTTTTTACGCGCGAGTACCAAGGCTCAAACAGATCCAGGGATTCCATAAAGGGACGGGTGCCGGTTTGCAAAAGCGAAACTGCATCGAAGATCTCTTGCACGGATTTTTGCGCATCCTCGGCCGAGCTTGCGGCCTGCAAGGACTGAATGCGGATCTTCGCCGATCCACTGGTGGCGAAATTTTGAATATTTTTAAGAATCTCGTTCCAATCGAGAGGCGCTAACTCATTCACGTTTTTTTCTTCCTATTAAAAGAATCACACCTACCAATACGAGAAGCACCGCTGGAAGCCAAGCTCCAAAGCGCGAGTAAAAAGTGACCGGCGCATTTGTCTGAAATTTGACATCAAACTGTCCCGCCCAGGCTTCAAATAGCGGGGACTTCTGCAGAACAGTGCCATCTGCCAAAATCGCCGATGAGATTCCGGTATTGGTCGAGCGAATCATCGGACGTCGAGTTTCAAGTCCGCGCGCCAGTGTCATATACAGATGCTGTTCGGGTTCAAAGCGCGGACCAAACCATGAATCATTGGTGACGTTCACCAAAATGTCCGCACCTTTTTTGGCAAGGCTGGATGAAAACTGCGGATCCAAACTTTCATAACAAATCTGCGGACCGAAAGTGATCCCCATTAAGGTCCAAGTCATCGGTCCCTGACCGCGACCCCAGCCAACACCGCCCGGATTTAATTTTGCGATCAGCGGAATTTCGCGGCCAAAAGGAATGTACTCGCCAAAAATCAGCAGCTGAGTTTTATGATAAGGTTCGCCAATATGTTGGCCTTTTTCATCAAAAAGGAAAATGCCGTTGTAATCGTCGCGGAAAGGTTTGTCGGGTGGATCTTTCGAATAAGCGCCGGTCATGATCGGCTTTTGAATGCTCTGCGAAAATTGATGGAACATTTGGGGATAGGTTCGACTCTCTGCAAAAGAATTCAAAATATCCGGAAAAGCGCTCTCTGGCCAGATGGCGATCTGCGCATCGGGATTTTGCGCAAAACCTTCGCGTGTCAGGCGGAAAAATTCATTGGCGATAAAGGCCTGAAAACCTTTACCTTGCTCAGCGTAAATTTTTTCCGAGTTTCCGATGTTTGCCTGGACCACCAAGGCTTTCAGCTCGTGATCGGTTTTTCTCCAGAGCTCCTTTTTCTCGAGTGCTTTCCAATGAAGTGCCCCCAGGCAGAGCGAGATCAAAAGCGCACTGCTGGCCGCTAATTTCAAGTTTCGGTGCAGAAAAAGCCAAGGAACCCAAGCATTCAGAAGCAACACAAGCGTGCTCAGCCCCGCAAATCCGACCACATCCGCCCATTGAACCAGCGAGGACTGCGACCAGAGCAGCGGATAGCCCATATTCCATGCAAAAATGCTGGGCCAAAGCTGCTCGAGCAGGGCCGTGAAAAGTGCGAGCAGCAAAAAAGTCGCGCCGGCTTTGAGATTCAGTTTCGCGCGCAAAGCCGCAGCCACAAAGGCGGCCAGCGGAATATAGATGTGCATCCCGGCGGCAAAAATCAGCAGCATGACGATGGCAAAGGGCCAAGGCATGTAGCCGAATTCGTGCGAAACGTAAGCGACCCAATGAAAACCAATCAGGGTCAGCGTAAACTGGGTCATCCATCCAGCGAGCAGAATTTCGCGCCAAGTTTTCGCTCTTTGAACTGTGAAATACCAAAGCGGGGAGAAACAGAAAAACAAAGCCCATGGCGGAAATGGAATCCACGAAGTTCCGATCAAAATTCCAGAAATTCCGCCCCAGAAAAAAGCTTCTCGATAGAGCTTGAAAAATTGCACAATCCGATTGATCATCAAAGGGAAGGTAGCACTGAAAGAAGAGGGATGGAACAAAAACCAGGTCTGACGAACTCGACGTCAAACATGCAGAATACGCCGCAAATGGTTTCAGGAGCAAATATCCTGGCGCACTTCAATGTGCGATGTCCTTCGTGCAATAAACTGTTCCGTGTTGATTCGCGCGAAATCAAAAGCACTTCGCCTCACTTTGATTGCACCGCCTGCAAAACCAGATTCGCGTTCGATTACCCGCCTGAAAATGTCAATCGCATCGAAACCCGTGTGGTTTCGCAAAAGGACACCTTCCAGCTGGAAGACTCGATCGATCACGAAGCGGTTCCGGAATTGCGCAAATGTCCGAAATGCAGCGCCTTGAATCCACGTCTCAGCAAAGAGTGCATCAAATGCGGTGTCATCTTTGAACGCATGGAAAGCCTGCCGGCTGAAGATGCCGCTTTGGGGGCGATCCCCAGCTTGGTGAAAGCTTGGCAAGACCTGATGAGTGATTACGACAATTTGAAAAAGCACATTGCTTTCGTCGATCGCTGTGAAGATCTGCATGCTTTGCCGTTTGCATTGAAAAAATACGAAAGCCTGAAAGAAGCGCAGCCGCAGGATGATGTGGCTCAGAAAATGTTCCATCGCATTTTGCTTCGAAACATCAAAACCAAAGCGGGAAGCATCTCTTTCTTCCAGCAAGCGCAAACTGTTTTGAAGCAGGTGAATTGGGTGCGCGTTCGCAAGCTGGCCCCATTTGCGGTCGGTCTCTGTTTGATTTTGGTTGGGCTGTCCAGCAATGTGGCTCGCAATATGGTCGGCGTCGGTGCGGCCATCCTGTTTCTGACATTGGGTTTGCGTGTTTTCTTAAAGGGCCGCTTGTCAGTCGAAGATTTCTGGTAAATTTTTTTTCGCGATATTTTTCGCGGTTTGCTTTTTCTCTCAGCAAGTTTGTGACGAATCGGTGAATTTCAGATGAACCTGTGATTTGGCCAAATTTTGGAAATATTCCCCTCGCCTCGGAAAAACTCTACGCCTTCATCAAAGCTTGAGGCTCATTTCGGTTTTCATTTCATCTGAGAGTTTTCGAAGCCTCGTCCTCTTTTTGCTTTCTCCGCCAAGTAGGAATTGCACAGATGTTCACGGTTCAATCGAGCTGTGAATCCACAATCACTCAAGGAGGAAAAATGAAAGCAACATTCGTCGCTCTGGCTTTGGTATTAAGCGGAGCCTTCGCACAGGCCACATCATTGGTGTATCGCTGCGATCAAAAACACGGGGACTGGTATGCCGGTATTTACTGGGTCGATCAAAAGTTCGTTGCCTGCTTCTACCAGGTCACAGCTGCGCGAACCGAAGCCGATGCGCCATCGGATCTGCGATGTTCGCGCGCCGTGTGGTCCGAAGATTGGGACCGTAAAGGCGAGATGTTGACCATCGATTTCCAAAGAGGATGGATGTTCGAAGGAAATCACAAAGGTGGGGTGCTTTCAAGCAGCCGCACGTCTTTCATTTGTGATTATGTCGAGGACGATAACGTCACAAACTAAGAACACGGCTGAAGCCGCCGGACAGGATGTCCAGCGGCTTCGCTGCATTTACTTCTTCTCTTCTAACAGGGCCGCCAACTCGACGCGGTTTTCGCGTTTCGGGTCATGAATGCGCTTCACTTGGCCGTCGGCCATCTCGATCACCTGATCGCAATCCGCCACGGTTCCCAAACGATGTGCGATAATCAGCATCGTGACGTCTTTGAGCTTGTCGCGGATCACGCGCTGAACATCCGCATCGGTTTGAACATCCACGCTGGCCGTGGCTTCGTCCATCAATACGATCTTCGCGCGGATCAAAAGGGCTCGTGCCAAGCACAGAAGCTGTCTTTGTCCTTGGCTAAAGTTGCTTCCGTTTTCAGCGATCGGGGTCAGCAGCTGCAGATTCAAGCCGCGCACAAAATTCCCAAGACCCGCTTGCTCCAAAGCGTCCCAAACTTCGCTGTCAGTGTATTCGTGATAACGATCCAAATTCGAGCGCAAAGTTCCTAAGAACAGACTTGGATCCTGCGGCACGATGGCCAGCGACTGACGAAGTCTTTCCAGATCCAAAGTTGAAATATCGACGCCATCAATCACGATGCGCCCTTCGCTGGCTTCTAGGAATCGGTATAAAACCTGGAAAAGCGTGGTTTTGCCGCTGCCGGTGCGACCCACGATACCGACGCGCTGACCGGCTTGAATATGGAAATTCAAACCTTTCAACACCAGCGGCAGATGTGGTGCATAGCGCGCTTGCAAGTTTTCGATCTTCAATTCGCCCCTTGTTGGCCAAGACTCGTGCGGCGTTTGGCTTCCGATGATTTTCTCGGACGGAATTTGCGAGTAAAACTTCAATCTTTCCACCGAAGTCATGCGCGATTCAATATCCGCGAAGATTCGGATCCCCCAATTTAATTGCGACCAGAAAGTCAGCGCGTAGATCGTGACCAGGCCAGCGATCCCGGCCGTGATCCATCCGGCTTCGGCCGCATAGCTCAGTCCCAGTAAGGTGCCAGCCGAAATCATCCCGGCAATCAATGGCACGCGCACCGAAAACCAACGATTCAGCATATAATGTCCATAGAACATGCGCTGACTGTGCGAAAGCTTGTTGAAGAAATCTTGCAAGAACCACTGGCGTTTTTCGAAGGCGCGAATCACCACAAGTCCCATCAACGTTTCTTTAAAATGAGCATAGCGCGGTGAGCGTGCCACTGAATCGAATCGTTTCGCCTCGCGCGCCGGTCGGCGGTAGTCGTGCTGCATTCGATAATAAATCCAAAGTGCGGGGCCAATCACCAAAATCATCGCGGGTAAAACGATCAACACCAAAATAAGGCTCACGATCACGTGCAGGGTGCAGTGAATGAAGCTTTCAAAGCTCCACTGCAGGTAAATATCCACGGACTCGAGGTCTCGGGAAAATCTCTGCAGAATGCGGCCCACAGGTGTCGAGTCAAAAAATCGCACGGGCGCATGCAAGATGCTCTGAAGCATCCGATCGTGGAAGTTTCGTCCCGCCACGATTCCGCGCTCGAGCCAGAACATTTGATTCGATAAGATCGATGTCAGAACCAGGCCACCTAAAATCCCGTAGACCACGACCGCGTGCAAAGGCGTCAGACTGAAGCCCCAGCGTTCATAATTGGCGAGCCATCCTTTTTGAAACAGCGGCAGGGCACTTGCCAAGATCGACATCACGGCAAGGGCGATCAGGATCCAATTGTTCCCGCTTTCCCCAGGCAGGGACAAGATGTAATTCCAGTAGACCGAAGCCTTGACCGCTCCGCGCTCGCGCTCTTCGTCTTCGGTGATGCGGGATTCTTCGCGAATCTCTTCGTGTGCGGTGACTTCTTCTGATGGCGCCGGCATCGCGGCTTCGCCATGGGATTTGTCATGCTCTTTATAAAACAGCTGAAAATCGCGATTGTTTCGGATCAGCTCTTCGAAAGAGCCCAATCCTCGCGCTTCGCCATCTTTTAAGAACAGAACTTGATCAAATCGCGGCAGGCTTTCCAGCCGGTGGGTCGCCACGATGCGGGTCACCTGGCTTTTTTGCCACTCGCCAAAAAGAAGGCGATCGCAAAGCTGCTTTTCCGTTTCGACGTCGACCGCCGATAAAGGATCATCCAAGAAAACCAAATCGGGTTTCGAAAAAACGGCGCGGGCCAGACTTACGCGCTGCTTTTGTCCGCCAGAAAGGTTGACACCTTTTTCGCCGATTTCCGTGCGCAGGCCTGACGGCAGATCGCGAATGTCTTTATCCAAGCAGGCCAAATGAATCGATCGGCGCAGGTTTTCTTTGCTGTTATCGTCAGATCCAAAGGTCACGTTTTCCAGAAGACTTGCGTTCACGATGAAGGCTTCTTGTGGAACAAAGGCGCGGCGGTTGAGATGGGTCTGCATCTGAAAGCTTCCGTTCACCACGTGGCATTCGGATAACAGTCCCAAAAGCAAAGTGGTTTTCCCGCTGCCGACAGGGCCAACGATGGCGACCGATGAGCCGCGCGGCACCTGCAGGGAAAGATTTTTCACCACCGGCATTTGTCCGTGAGAAAGACTCAAATTTTGCAGGCGCAGCGCCAAGTCTTCTGGCAAAGCTTCCGACTTTTCTTCGCGTGAGATCACGCGCTCGGTTTGCAAGAACTCGAGGATGCGCTTCGATGAAACCAGGCCCTGCGAAAAACGCGAAAACATGCGAGACAATTGCCCGAAGGGCTCTTCTAAAAGGCCGAATAGAGCAATGCAGGTGAAAATGGTCGCCGCCGTTAATTCTTGTCCACGGTAAGAGTGCACAAACAAAGCGACGAACAAGACCAAGCTTGAAACGGCGACGTAGCTGACGCCCGATAAAACTTCGGCGCGGGCCAGCTTCTGACGGCTTTTCAGCTCGGCCGAACGCAAAACGCCAACCTCTTTGGAAACGGCTTTTTCCCAGGCGAAAAATTTGATCACCCGAATGGCGGATAGAAGCTGGGTCATCAAAGTGATGCGCGCATCTTTTTCATGCATCATTTTCTCTTCGAATTTCACGAAACGCTTTGCCACAAACTGGGTCAAAGGCACAAGGCCCGCCAGCATGATCAAGGCGGCAAGGGCTGACCATCCGATATAGACAAACAGCAATCCGGAGGCACCCAGAATAATCACCATGGCCCAAGCAATATCGCTGACGATAATCGGGAAGTCGGCGATCGCTTCGGTGTCGCTGCTCATGTGATTGACGATATCGCCGACTTGCGAAGAGGTCCGCGCCTGCAATGAAAGCTCTAAGCTTTGGCGGAAAATCAATTGATTTAGGTCGTTGGTGATCATTTGATTGGCGCGCAAGGTTCCGTAGAAAAAAAGCTGCTGCAGCATGCCCGTCACGACGCCCGCGCCAGCCAAGGCCAGCGCAATCCAAGCGGTTCCTGCAAAGCCGGTCCCGGCCTGAATTTCAGTGACAAAATGATGAATCAAATTCGGTGAAATCAACGAGAGGGCGATATTGATCGGCAGGAAAACGGCAAACGGCCAAAATAAAACCGAGCGATACACCCGCACCAAAGAAAGAAGAAACTTCCAGTTGGGGAGCTGAAGGTTGAGATGATTTAAGGTCTGTGATCTGCGCGCATCCAGATTGGCCGGCAATGCAGGCATATCAGATTCGTGCAAAACCTCGGTGCGGGCCTTTTTGACCAAATAGCTGGTATCGCGAAACAACAATCGATTGAAAAACTTCTGAAACAACATGTGATAATCCAAATACAAAATGAAAAACGATTTTAAGTGAGAACCTTAGGTAAAACTCTTGGAACTTGAAGATAAAACGGGACTGGAAGCCCGTCGCGACTAAATAAGCATGTAGAGAGCTTAAAGCTTAAGCAGATCCTTGTCTACGACAATTCTTGTATTTTTTTGGATGCTTCCCCGCGGCGATAACCAAGTGGCCGCGGGAACTACAGAACAGATGGGGTTTCAGTCAGGATCAGTTCTTCTTTTGAACAGTACCGGATTCCAAGTTTTGCATCAAAGCCTTACCAAAGCTCGAGATTCCGCGATCCGAACCTGTTTTCGTACCTTGCAAAGAGGCTTGATCGGCCGTGAACTTGTTCATGTCAACTGCGTTGGCCGCGATCACTCCGGAGACGCCGACGCCCGAGTCCAAAACTGTCAGAGCTTTGAAAAGGTTCAGCTGTTTTGAAGTGCGGCACTTGGCCAGCAAGCTGCTTTCAGAATCACCCGTTGAAAGGATGTACTTTTTCACATCTTCAGCCGAGATATTTTCTTTGTGAGCCATTGTCAAAACCGCGCCGCCCGTTACGAAAGCTGTCGCCTGCGAAGTTCCAGTCATATAACCGTAAGAGTTGCCTGGCAAAGTCGACAAGATGTTCTGACCTGGAGCCGCGATATCAACGGTTTCAGTTCCATAGTTGCTTGAAGACAGAACTTCTGTTGAAGGGTCGATCGCGGTCACAGAGATGATATTTGAAAGACCGTAATCCGCTGGATAGTACTTGTGCTTGTCTGAATTCGAGCGTTCGTTACCAGCGGCTGCGACAAACAAGATTCCTTGTTTGCGAGCTTCTTCGATGGCGTTGTACTCGTCCTGAGAGAATTCAGTTCCACCACCAGAGTAATTGATGATGTTGGCTTTCATTTTCACGGCATATTTGATGGCGTTGACAGTGTTGCGCAAGTTGTCCGTGTTTGGAACTTTTGGATCGTAATATTTCAAAACCATCAAAGAAACTTCAGGAGAGATCCCCGCGATTCCTTTTTTGTTTCCGGCTTCAGCACCAATGATACCCGCGATGTGGGTGCCATGTCCGTGGTTGTCAGACAGGTTGTTATTGTTTGAAACAAAGTTCCAACCGTTGACGTCGTCGATGAAGCCGTCGCCATCGTCATCGATGCCGTTGGTGGCCTTGTCGCGACCTTTCTCATCCAAACCTGTTTCACCTGGGTTCACCCAAAAGTTTTTAGCCAAGTCTTCGTGTTTCAAATCAGCACCGGTATCGATCACAGCAACGACGATCTTGCGGCTGCCTTGAGTGATGCTCCAAGCGCGGGCGGCATCTGATTTCTTCAAGCCCCAAGCTTGGTGAATGGCCGGGTCGTTCATCAAAACTGTTTCTTCGGTTTGGGTCTTTTTTGAGACAGCCGAAGCGTCTGTCAATTTGGTTGAACGCTTATTGCTTTTAGAGGCCATGTCCATCTCACCAGTTTGACCGGTAAAGAAGAAAGCTGCACCAGCGGTTCCAGCGATAACGATTCCAGCGGCAAGCAGCAGATATTGTTTCATGAGTCCTCCGTCTGCCTTGATAGAAGAGCAAACGGGAGGCCAGTCTCAATAGGGGAAAAACCGCTCTAAGGCGATGAAATCACAGGGTTTTCATTGTGAAACACAGGCCTTATCTTGTCGACACTTTGAAGGACTGCAAATCATCTAGACACCAATTCGGGAAGGCCAGTTTCTGGCCCGGGCTGGATAAGCGTGAGTAGAAGATGAAGTTGCGTAAAACGAGTTTAACGTAGGCTCTAGTTTCTTCATAAGGAATGTCCTCAATGAACTCTAAAGGATCTTCGTTCAGTCTCGTTTTGAGCCAAGATTCGATCGCGCGCTCGCTGGCATTGTAAGCTGCGGCGGTGAGAAGAAATTGGCCGCGATATTTTTTGCCCAGATCGGCTAAGATCGATGCGCCGACAGGGATGTTCATTTCGGGACGGTACAAATCCTCAAAGTGACCGATCTCAAGCCCGGTTTTGGATTCATGAGTCTTCGCCACACTTGGCAGAACTTGCATCAAGCCCAAAGCATCCGCACCCGAGCGGGCGTTTGGATCGAAAGCCGATTCCTGACGGATGATCGACAGCATCAATTCGGGACGCACGCCAAATTTCGAAGCCGAAGTTTGGATCAGATCCAAAAATTTGCGCGGGAACAAAAGCTCGGGATTTTGAGAGAGAAGCTGAGTCTTCAATTCGGCTGGCAAGTTTCCAATCTGCTGAAAAAGCGGATTGAAAAGACCGGCACGCGCATACGCTTTTAAATAGTAAACCCAATTTTCAAGACCCTGATTGGATTGATTGCGCAGATCCAAAGTCTTTGAATCCAAAAAGCGTCCCAGGATTTCCGGCTCGTCCACAAAGGTGAGGGCGCGGATCAACTGATGCTCTGTCGAGCTGACAGAAGGCGGGCGATTTTCTTCGGCCGCTGATTTTCTTTCGATCGTCAGTGGCGGAAGTTCCGCATGCGTTTCACGGTAAGCCAGCAGGCCATAATATCCCAAAGGATCGTTTTGAATCAGATCTTGCAGTTCTTTTTCGGAATCATCGCTTTTCCCAGCTTGCTTCAAAGAACGCGCAAGCCAGAACGAAAAACGATTGCGATCAAAGGGATCCTGCGTTTCCGCTTTCAGTTTTGCAAAGGCATCCGAAGCCTCAGCAAAGTGAGCTTGCTTTCGTTGCAGCCAGGCTTGCTGAAACAAAACGCGGGCACGGGTGGCACTGTTCGGACGCGACTCTTTTAAAGCTTTATCCAAGAATGCCAAAGCGCCATCGATGTCTTTCGCTTCTTCTTGCATGCGGCCGCGGATGAAATAGATCTCATCCATCGGGAACTTTTGCTTGCGCAGAATTTTTTCGGCGCGAGCCAGAATTTTTCTCGCCGATCCGGCATCGCCCAGGGTCCACACGGCGCGTGCCCAGGTCACGTAAGCTTCGTGAATGCGGCCGGCGCCTGCGTTTTTCTCGGTCCATTTGGCGAATTTCGCGGCTTCGGCGATGTGCTCTTCTTTGCGCTGTTCGGTCTTAAAGCTGTTGCGATACGCGCGACGCGCTTGGAACTGCTCTTCGGCAGAGGCGGATTTCGAATCGATAATTTTTTCGAGATAATCGCGGCCTTTTTTGAACTGACGCTGATAAATCAGATCGTTCCCGACGGCAAAATAGTCTTTCGCCTCGGGGTTTGGCAAAAAGCGTGGAGCCAATCGGTACAGGCGCTCGTTCAGCTCTTTGGTCAAAGCTTGATTCTCGGCCGTTGGATTTTTAATTTCCGCTTGCGTATCCAGTGCAAGCTTCAGGTTTTCAACTTTTTCACGAATGCGATCCAAGCGTTTCGCATTTTTCAAATAGGCCTGTGCAAGTGCCGGCAAATCTTTATTGGACTGGGCTTCTAAAATCTGACGTTTCAAATCCAGGCTGGCCAGCCAAGGCTCTTGATCAATCGTTGTCTGGGAAATCGCATCCAAACCTTTGCGGTCATCGCAAATCATATGCGCTTTGATCAAAGCCAAAGTCTTCAAAGGAAAATTTTCGTGCGACAGCCGGGAAAAAAGCGAGCAGCTGCCGGTGCGATCTGAAGTTTCCAGCGCTTTCGCTTTTTGAAACGCGAGCAAAATACTTTCCTGCTGTGAAGTCAGAGCATCACCACGAGGCGATAAGTGAGAGCAGCTCAGAACAATCAAAGCCGGCGTGATCAGCGTCGAAACAAGAGACAATCGAATGAGGGAGGTCATCTTTTCAGTCTAGTAAGCGAACGCAGCGAGCTCAAGTCCTGTGAGCAGATTTGTCTGAATGCAAAGATTTTGCATACTCGACTCGGCGGGCCCGGCCAGGGGGGATTTAGATAGTGAGGAGGGGTGGTGGCGGTCGAGCGGCGCGTCCAGGTTTTGGAGTGGGTTTTCTCGAGCCGTGTAGATCTTTGCGTGTCATGTGGTGTCTGCGTCCATGCAATCGGGCCGCGGCTGGCCCGAACCCGCGACCGCCGGCCGTCCTGGCCGGCGATTCGAATGTTCTGGGGAGAATTTCAGTGAGCTTTTATTGTGGATTCTTGTTGGGGTCTTCGTCCCAAGGCCAATAAACTGACATTTTGCCAATTTGTTGGCCTCGGGGCGAAGCTCTCGGGGTAAAGGTCTTGTGTAAGAGTGGGTGTCAGAGCATATTTCAATAACAGAAACCTTCCTCTCATCAATTCCGGTAAACCGGCGAAGCCGACGGTTTACCGGAATTGATGAGAGGAATCAGAAGAGAAGACCTCATTCCCAAAATACGAAACTCTTCAACCAGATCGGACTCGCCGTGATGGCGAGCCGAAAGCGGGGTATGGGGCGTGCAAACGCCCCATCAGGCAGGACGCCTGTTCTCCGAAGGTCTCCCGTTTACCCGACTGCGGTAACGGAATCACACCCTCGGAATAAAACCAAAAAGACAATTACGCCCCACGCTCCAAGCGGCGAATGCGTTCGCTTAAAGGCGGGTGCGTCGAGAAGAGCGCCATCAAGCCCGAAGACTTGTTTGAGATCTTCAACGTCGCGGCTGAACCATTATCCGGAGCGATTTGCTCGAATTGATTTTGCAGCTTGCGCAAGCCTGCAATCATTTTTTCCCGGCCGGCGTATTTGGCTCCGCCCGCATCGGCGCGGAATTCGCGGCGACGAGAGAAGTAATTGACCAGAATGCTGGCCAGAATTGCGAACAAGACGTCAAAAACCATGGTCAATGCGAATTGCATCCACGGACTTCCACGGTTGTCGTCATCGCTGCTGCTGCTATTGGCGATGACACTTGCGAGCACTCGGGACAAGAACAGAACGAAGGTGTTCACGATCCCTTGGATCAAAGTCATGGTGACCATATCACCATTGGCGATGTGGGCGACCTCGTGACCGACAACGCCCTCGACCTCTTCGCGGCTCATCGAGCGGAAAAGACCTGTGCTTAACGCCACCAACGAGTTGCTTTTGCTAGGACCCGTGGCAAAAGCGTTGATCTCTGGGGCTTCGTAAATACCGACCTCAGGCATGGCGGGAAGGCCCGCACGTCTGGCCATGCCGTGAACCATCTCAACCAAGCCGCGCAATTCAGGATCGCGCGTGTTAGGGTCGATGATTTGCACCCCGTAGAAATGCTTGGCCATGAATTTTGACATCATCAACGAGATCAATGAGCCCGAAAAACCCATGATCGCACACATGACCAAAAGACCTTGCAAGTTGCCAGAGAGATTTATACCAAAGAATCCCGCAATCAAATTTGCGGTGACACTGATGGTGATGATCACCAAAAGATTTGTCAGAACAAAAAGTCCGATGCGTTTGAACCAGACCATAAAATCAAACTCCTTCTTTTCCAATTTGAGAACAACTGCTACCACTTGTGTTCTACATCTAAAATGTGTAGCAGATTTGTTCTGTCAAAGATAGAAAAACCCGTTTGATTTCAATGGGTTCGCTTCAAGCGAAGGAACCCTTCGCTTAAACGTAATGAAATTGCAAGGCTTCGTCTTTCATTGAGACTTCAACGCGTCCGCCATTCACCAAGCGACCGAAAAGAAGCTCGTCGACCAAAGCTTTTTTGATGTGCTCATCGATTGTGCGATGAAGCGGGCGGGCGCCGTAAACTTTGTCGTAGCCCTTTTTCATCAGCCACTTGATCACGTCAGCTGAAACGTGCAGGTCCACGTTTTTCTTTTGCAGCTGCATGCGGACTTCTTCAACGAATTTGCCGACGATTCGAAGCACGATGCTTTCATCCAAATCACGGAAGCCGACGATTGCATCCAAACGATTGATAAATTCCGGAGTGAAAGCGCGTTTCACGGCTTCCATCGATTGCAGTCGAGCCGGCTGCTCGGCGATCCCGATCGAGCCTTTGGCGACTTCGGCGGCACCGGCGTTCGACGTCATCACCAAGATCACGTTGCGGAAATCCGCCATGCGACCATTGGCATCGGTCAGACGGCCTGCATCCATTACTTGCAGTAAAATATTGTATACATCCGGATGCGCCTTTTCCATTTCATCCAAAAGCAGAACGCAGTACGGAGACTTGGTCACCGCTTCAGTCAGCTGACCACCTTCTTCATAACCCACGTATCCTGGAGGCGCGCCGACCAGGCGGGCGACCGTGTGTTTTTCCATGTACTCGGACATATCAAAACGGATCAGCGGGATTCCCATGATCAATGAAAGCTGCTTGCAGACTTCGGTTTTACCGACGCCGGTGGGACCGGTGAAAAGATAAGCGCCGATCGGTTTGTTGTCGCGGCCCAGGCCGCTGCGGGCGAACTTGATGCTGGCGGCAAGGCGATCGATGGCTTCATCTTGCCCGTAGATTTGCGCTTTCAATTTTTTATCCAAATCACGCAGCTGTTCGCGGTCGTTGGACGACACGCTGGTTGAAGGGACTTGCGCGATTTTTGCGATCACGACTTCGATTTCGCTCTCGTCGATGGTGCTTCCTAATTTTCCGGCAAGGCGCGCGGCGGCTCCGGCTTCATCGACCACGTCGATCGCCTTATCTGGCAAAAGTTTGGCATGCACGTATTTGCTGGAAAGATCGACGGCCGCTTTCAAAGCCGCGTCGGTGAATTTCACCTGGTGATGCTCTTCGAACGTTTTACGTAGGCCTTTCAAGATTTCCAAGGCTTCGTCGGTGGTTGGCTCTTTGACGTCGACTTTTTGGAAGCGACGATTCAGGGCGCGATCTTTTTCAAAATGCTGGCGGTACTCTTGATGAGTGGTCGAGCCGATGCAGCTGATCTCGCCGTTGGCCAAAGCAGGTTTTAAAAGATTGGACGCATCCATTGATCCACCGCTGGTCGCACCGGCGCCCACCAAGGTGTGAATTTCGTCAATAAAAAGAATCGCGTTCTTTCGTTTTTTGACTTCTTTGATGACGCCTTTCAGACGGCCCTCAAAATCCCCGCGGAATTTCGTTCCGGCCAGCATGCTTCCCAAATCCAAAGAATAAATCACCTTATCGCGCAAGGCTTCGGGCACATGATTGCCGACGATCTTTGCGGCCAGACCTTCAGCGATGGCGGTTTTACCGACGCCCGGTTCGCCGATCAGCAGGGGATTGTTTTTTGTGCGACGACACAAAATCTGCATCGTGCGCTCAAGCACGTCCTCGCGACCGACCAAGGGATCGATCTTTCCGGATTTGGCTTTTTCATTCAGGTTCTGGCAGAAGCTTTCCAGCGGTGAAGATTTGCTTTCATCCGCCGGCAGACCATCGATATCGACTTGCGGGCCCGGCACCGAGGAGCCTGCGGCTGGAGGCGCTTCTTCGGCATCTTTTTCTATGCCGTGTGACACATAATTGATCAGGTCAAACTGTGAAAGCCCTTGCTGCATTAATGTATAAACCGCAAATGAATCTTGCTCGTAAAAGAGCGCGACCAATAAATGGCCTTCGCTGATCTGGGGGCGTCCGGCGCTTCGCACTTGCAAAGCCGCTCTTTGGAAAAGACGGTGGCAGGCCAATGTAAATTCGGGCTGCCAAGATTCAAATCCGCCGTAGACTCCGATTTGTTCGGCCGAAATTTGCGGACAATTTTTTTTGATCAAAGCGCGCAGATCTTTTTTCAGGCGCTGAATATTGACGTTACATCCCTGCAGAATTTCAACCGCTAGCGGTGATTCGCACAGCGAAAGGAGAATATGCTCCAGGGTCACGAACTCATGACGCATCTGTTTGGCATCGTCGACAGCTTCCGCAAGACGTCGTTCCAAATCCTTGGTCATCATTATTCAGCCTCCAATGTGCATTTCAGTGGATGTTGATTCATGCGCGCAAATTGATTCACTTGCATACTTTTCATCTCGGCCATTTCCAGAGTGAAAACCCCGGCGATTCCCGCGCCCTTCTTATGAACGTCGAGCATGATTTCGGTGGCCTGTTCTTCGGTCTTGGCGAAAAAACGACGCAGGACGAGAACGACAAAATCCATCGGCGTGAAGTCATCATTGAGAAGAATCACCTTGTACATTTTCGGAAGGTCAAGACGGTCTATCGTCTCAACTGCCCCGGAACCTTCATGTCCGTGATTCGAATCGGAATCAGAAGAAAATCGAGAAGGCGGCTTCGCTGGCAAATGTTCCATTCTGAGCTCTTTTTGTCTGATGTCAGTCATATTCTCTTTGCTTGATCTTTATTTTATCGTTCCATTTCACAGGCTGGCAAAACCAGAATGTGTGTAATTTCCGTACTTCTTCATACTCGAATATAATCACATCCCAAGTTGAGACAAAGGTCCAGACTCAAGTTAAGACGAGATCAATCCTCATCACGCAATGTGATGGAGAGCACATCCCAAGATGGGAATTAAACTAGATTCTGTCTAGCTTTCTTGCGTTCAAAATTTTTTGCTGTCATCCTTTAAGAGATCTTTAACATTTGAAGAAACAATCCGAAGAGTTAATTAGATTTAGTTAACTTATAGGATCTAACACAAACAATAATAGGGGAGTTTCAATGAAAAAAGGTACGTTACGCTCACAAGCCGGTTTCTCACTGGTTGAGTTGATGGTCGTTGTTGCCATCATCGGTATCCTGGCAGCAATGTCAGTCGGCCAAGTCCAAAAACAAATCGCAAAGGCTCGTCAGTCTGAAGCGAAAACAAATCTGTCGACTTTGTATTCTTCTGAAAAGGCATTTGCTGCGGAATTCTCAACTTATATTACAGACTTCCGTGTAATCGGTTTGGCATACGAAGGAAATCTTCGTTATTCAATTGGCTTCACTGCTGATGACTTGCCGCTGGCTACAGCGACTGCAGCGGGATACACAGGTACACCAGCGGGCGCTACACAGTTCCGCGCTATCGCAGGTGCATGCGGTGCTAGCTGTACAATTATCGCCACTAATGGTGCGAACCCAACGAATCCGGCTCCTGCTGCGGCAACGGCAACTACATTCGTAGCCGAAGCTCGTGCTCAGATTTATGGTGGTGCACAAGAAGACTGGTGGCAGATCAATCAAAACAAGGCCATCAACAACAACCAAGCTGGTATCCCATAATATAGGGCTGCGTGAAGAATTGGTTTGAATTAGAATTTGTTAGTTTGTCAGGGGCTGCGATGATAATCGCGGCCTCTGTCTTTTGGATTCCCTCAATGCTGCAGACCAAGCAGTTTCTTATCGCTCCACCACCCAAATTAGAATTTTTTAGCTTTGGTTATCAGATGACTATTGCTGATAATCTTTGGATTCGGTCCATTCAAGATTTCGATTACTGTGAAAGTAAAATTGCGGAGAATCAGTGCCAAAATAATAGTTGGCTCGCAGAAATGCTCGATGCTGTTACAACGCTAGCTCCAGATTACAGAATCGCATACTTAAATGGTGGATTGGCACTTACGATTATTATCTCTGACTATGCGGGAGCCTCACGTATTTTTGATAAAGGTGTGATTATGTTCCCATTTGATCATCGACTGCTATTTCGAGCTGCCTATCATGCAATGATCGAAGAAAAAAAGCCTGAAAAGGCGGCGAGTTTATTGACTCGAGCAGCGAAGGCCGGCGGTGAAGCTTGGTATTACAGCTTAGCAACTAGGCTATATACAGAAGCTGGGAAAAAAGATCTTGCGCTTGGGCTTTACAAAGAGCTCGAAGGCACCGACGTCGAACCCGGCACCCTCAAGCGAATCCGCGGCAAGCTGGGGCTTGCGGAGCCCGCCGAATCGGATCCCGCCAAAGACCAATAACCTCCTGCAAATCCCGACCGACAGGTCCGTCCCCAGCTCGCAGATTTTGCGAAATGAAACACATTGACATCCAGTCCTGGAATTCCCATATTTCATGGGCATGCGTGATTGTTACGAAGTCCTAGGCGTTGAACGCAGCGCTGATCAGGATACCATTAAGAAAGCCTATCGCAAACTGGCAATTCAGTTTCATCCGGATAAGAATCCGGGCAATAAAGAAGCTGAGGAGAAGTTTAAAGAATGTGCATCGGCTTACGAAATCCTGGGCGATCCGGATAAGCGGGCTCGTTATGACCGTTTTGGTCACCAGGCTTTTCAAGGTGGTGGCGGTGGTGGTCAAGGCTTCACCGATATGGAAGACATTTTCTCGAGCTTCGGGGATATCTTTGGCGATATTTTCGGAGGCGGGGCCGGTGGGCAGTCTCGTCGCAGCCGCAATCCCAATCAGCCCCGACGCGGGGCCGATCTTCGCTATGTGACCGAGGTCACTTTGGCGGACGTGATCGAAGGGGTCGAGCGCGATATCGAATTTGATACCGAAGAGACTTGTGAGTCGTGCAAAGGCACGGGGGCCGAGAAAGGCTCAAAGCCCGAGACCTGTGGGACCTGCGGGGGCCATGGGCAGGTGCGGGTTTCGCAAGGATTCTTTCAGATGGCGACGACCTGTCCGACCTGCCATGGGCAAGGGACGGTGGTCAAAAATCCGTGCAAACCCTGCCGTGGTTCGGGCCGTCAAAAGCAGCATCGTAAAATCAAAATCACCATCCCGGCCGGAGTGGACAATGGAACCCGATTGCGTGTCAGCGGCGAAGGCGAAGGCGGCTACATGGGTGGTCCTTCGGGCGATTTGTACGTCGAGATGCGCGTGCGCGAAGATCAGCGATTTGAGCGCGATGGCGAAAGCCTTTACACCAAATTCAATGTGCCCTACCTGCAGCTGATGCTGGGGGGAGAGGTTCAAATTGAGACAGTTTTAGGAGAAGCCGCCTTAGAAGTTCCGAAAGGAACCGAGGTCGGAGCCACGCTGAAAATCGCAGGGGAAGGCGTTCCTTCGCTTCGCAATGGTCGTCGGGGCGACCTGTATGTGCAGATCGGGGTTCAATTCCCAGAGAAGATCTCAAAGAAGGAAGAAGAGCTGCTTAAACAATTGGCAGAAATGCAGGGCGTCCAGGTTGGATCCTGCGGCTCGGGCTTCTTTAAAAAGAAGAAATAGATAGAAAAAATTCATCCAAAACTTGACGACTTGGGGCTGCATCCCACATTTACTTTGTGATTGATTTGAATTCACTCGAAGGAGCGTTAAATGGGTAAAATTATTGGTATTGACTTGGGAACCACCAACTCGTGTGTGGCGATTCTTGAAGGCGGGGAACCGAAGGTTCTCGTGAACGAAGAAGGCGCTCGCACCACTCCATCCGTTGTGGCATTCACCAAAGACGGGGAACGTTTGGTCGGTCAGATCGCAAAACGTCAAGCGGTCACCAATCCAGAAAACACAATCTATTCTGCGAAGCGATTTATCGGTCGCCGTTATTCTGAGGTCGCGGAAGAGACCAAATTGGTTCCTTACACAGTTGTTGAAAAAGGAAACGACACCGCATTCAAAATCCAAGGCGGAAAAACGGCTTCTCCAGAAGAGATCGGTGCGGCCGTTTTGGCGAAACTGAAAAAGGTCGCCGAAGATTACTTGGGCGAGCCCGTGACTGAGGCGGTGGTTACCGTTCCAGCTTACTTCAACGATGCGCAACGCCAGGCGACCAAAGATGCCGGCCGCATTGCGGGTCTGGATGTCAAACGTATTATCAACGAACCAACCGCAGCCGCACTGGCTTACGGTTTGGATAAAAAGAAAAACGAAAAAATCGCGATTTACGATTTCGGGGGCGGTACATTTGATATCTCGATCCTCGAGGTCGGTGAAGGCGTGGTTGAAGTTCGTTCAACCAACGGTGACACTCACTTGGGTGGTGACAACTTCGATACAAAAATTTTGGAATGGCTGATTGCCGAATTCAAAAAAGATCAAGGCATCGATCTGCGCAACGACAAGATGGCTTTGCAGCGTCTGAAAGAAGCGGCAGAAAAAGCCAAGATCGAGCTTTCAACAGCTCAAGACACGGAAATCAATCTTCCGTTCATCACGGCTGACCAAACAGGTCCGAAGCATTTGCAGGTGAGACTTTCACGCGCAAAATTCGAACAGATGGTTGAAGACTTGGTGAAGCGTTCGATCGAGCCGTGCAAAAAAGCTCTGAGCGATGCGGGCTGGAAAACAACTGAGATCGACGAGGTCGTTTTGGTTGGGGGATCGACTCGTATCCCGGCCATCCAAAAAGCGGTGAAAGAGTTCTTCGGTAAAGAACCGAACCGCACGGTGAACCCGGACGAAGTCGTCGCGGTCGGTGCGGCCGTTCAGGGTGGGGTTTTGGCCGGAGACGTGAAAGACGTTCTTCTGCTCGACGTGACTCCGCTTTCATTGGGTATTGAAACTTTGGGTGGCGTGATGACGACTTTGATTGCGCGTAACACGACAATCCCATCGAAGAAATCGCAAGTGTTCTCGACGGCGGCGGACAATCAACCGGCCGTGGACATCCACGTGCTTCAGGGTGAGCGTAAGATGGCTGGCGATAACAAAACTTTGGGTCGATTTGAATTGGTGGGCATCCCACCAGCTCCACGCGGGGTTCCTCAGGTTGAGGTGACCTTCGATCTCGACGCCAACGGGATTTTGCACGTGTCTGCAAAAGATATGAGCTCTGGTAAATCTCAACAGATCAAAATCACCGCACAAAGCGGGATGAGTGAAGAAGAGATCAAAAAAGCGGTTCGGGACGCAGAAGAGCATGCCAAGGACGACGAGGAAAGAACGAAGTTGGCGGCGGCTCGAAACAACCTGGACAACTTGGTCTACCAAACCGAGAAACTTTTGAAAGACAACGCGAACTTGGCAGAAGGTGACAAAAAAACCGCGGAAGACGCGATTGCCTCTGCGAAGAAAGTCCTGGAAGACAAGGAAGCTTCAGCCTCGACTTTGGAAGCTGAAGTGCAAAAGCTTCAGACAGCGACCCACAAGATCACCGCCGAATTGTACAAGAACGCAGGCGGCGAGTCCCAAGGCGGAGCTGCAGGAGCGAATGGCAGTGCTGGTGGCGAAGCCTCATCCGAGAAGAAGGATGATGACGTCATCGATGCTGACTACAAAGATGTGAACTAAGAAAACCTCAGGCGACTTCTGGGAGCCTCAAGAGGACCGAAGGAAGTCAAAAGCCAGGTGAAAAAGCGGAGCATGAACTCCGCTTTTTTTATTTCATCGGCTCGACACCGTAAACCTGTTGTTCCGACAGGCCTTCGCAGCGCATGATCCCGCGATCCATTTTTTGATCCAGATCGGGTTCGCCCGTTGGGCCTTCAAAGAATCGGCTGTCCAATGAAGCAATAAAAGCCTCGACCGATTTGCGGTCGTCAGGCGACCGGCTTAAATGCGAAAGCATCAAGTGAAGATATTTTTCCGTCGCCAGGCGCGCCAGCCGGGCTTCGTGTTTTAGGCACGAACGCTTGCGGGCGTCGGTGTCGGGATAGCCGTTGGATTTATCGCATTGGATCGAGTCTTCGTCCGGCCACAAAGCTTGGGTCTGTTTTTGCTGATCCGGGGAGACGTTCCAGATCGTGTCGCGTCCATCTGGTGTTTTGTGATAGCAAGCGCCATCGCCGGCAATCGCCTGATTGATCTTTGTGCCATAATAGCAAATTTCGGTGACATCAAAGTTTCCGCTGGTGCGGCGAATGCCATGGGCTGGCGAAAACGAATCCTGAACCACGTGCAAAGCGTGTCCCATCAGGAAAAGGGCTTCGTCTTTTTGACCTTTGTCCCAAGCTTCGATCGCTTTTTGTGTGATGTGTTTGATCTTCGAGCGCGAATCCATGCAGGTCGCTTTCGCCGATTCCAAGTCTTTACCGTTCGGATAGTTACGCAAGAAGTGCAGCACTTGGCTTTGCGGATTTTCGAAATCCGAGATGTGCTTATTGCTCCAGAAGGAAGCCAAGCTCAGGGTGCTGGCGTACTTCGGGAAATCGGTCGCAAAGTTACCTAAGATGACCAGGTTCTTCGAAGTCTCACCAAAAAGACCTTTCGGTGCGGCATCCAGATCCGCCGTGAAACCCGGAAGCTTCGACGGGGTGTCGATTCCCATATGTTGGAAGCGCTCAAGCGTCTTGGTGATCGCCTGGCGAGTGATCTCTTCGTGTCCGCTATAGGTCGAATTTGAAACGATGAACGACTTGGGGGCCGATTCAAATGCGGACGCGACCGATCCGGCAAGAACTGCCGTTGCGCAGACCATCGCTGTGAGAGACTGATTGAAAACCATCGAGTGCCACCTTCAAATAAGTTTGCGGATCAAATGTAACGGCAATCTAACAATTGCGAATCCAGCTCGCATCTGTAGAGATCTCAACACGGAATTTCTTCCTGTTGAGCTTTGAAGCGAGTCTGCAAAAAAGAAACGATTTTGAGAGGGGAAATCCGGGTCGGGGAGTCCTTTGTCTAGTCTTTAGACAGTCATTTTTTCAAACGGCCTTCGTCGAGGTTCGGGTCCGGGGTTCTTGATGACAACCCCAATCATCGATACCCTGGACAAGTTGTGGGGGCACATGAAGATTTGGCGACTTGATTATCTCACAGGGATATTGCTATTGGCCTTGAGCGCAGGACCTGCCTGGGCTCAACAAACGGATGCGGATGCGGCGTCTCAGGAAAACGATCCTGAAGTGCAAACCATCGAAGGGGTTCTGGAACAGAACATCCCCGAAGGTGCACCCAAGGTGGATTTGCCGGTGCGATCGCAAAAAACTCCGGGAACCATCGACTTTTCACAGCTGAAGAACGAGCGCACGCTGCGCGATACGGTCGTGATTCAAAAGACTTACATGCCGAAGACTTCGCGCATTCAGCTCTTTGGTGGTGCAACCTTGTCGATGAACGATGTCTTTTATCGCACCTACGGATTGAATGCTCGCGCGGGTTATCATTTCAATGAAACCTGGGGCCTTGAGCTCAATACGTTTTTTCTGACCTCTTCCGACACCCAGGAAAAGACGGACCTGGCCGGAAAGCAAAACCTGGATGTGCGAAGCCTATCGACGCCGAAAAGCTTGTACGCGGCGAACCTGTACTTCAGTACGATTTATGGAAAGATGGCGTTGGAAGATCGCAAGATCATTCCGTTCGAGTTCTACCAGACCCTGGGCGCGGGACAAATCACGACCAATCCGTCATCGACTTCGACGGCCTTTTACTTTGGTCTGGGGAATCTGTTTTCGATTTCCAAAAACTCGGTCATCCGGGCCGATCTGAGCTGGTACTTTTATAACAGCAAAACGATTCGCGATGAAAATCAGTCGGCGAATACGATTTTCTTCACCTTGGGTTACGGTCGTTTCGTTCCAGAGGCAGGTCGACGATGAAATGGACAGCTGAAATTTTAAGTCTCGTGATGTTGGCAACACCACTGATGTCGATGGCGCAAACCAAGGCTCCGGCCGCAGGAAAAAAAGCGTCTCCCGCGGTGAAAACCTTGCCGGCCAAGATGAAAGCACCGCCCGCCGCGCCGGGAGCAAAAGAATGGGAAGCGGCCCGAAAGCTTTTTCAGGCACAGAACTTCAAACAAGCGGCCGTGTCTTTTTATCAAGTTTCAAAGCGAAGCCCGGATCTGAAGCTGCGCCGACGTGCCAAGTTTTACCTGGGCGTGAGCCTTTACAAAATGGGCCTGCAGCAGGTGGCTTCGTTTCCATTTGTCGATTTGGTACGATCGGGTGAAGGCCTCGAGAAGCAAAAGGGTCTTGATTACGTGGTGATGATCGCCGACGAATTGGGTGAGCCGAGCCTTTTGAATTACAGCCTGAACCATATTCGTCCCGAAGATCTTTCCGATACGGCAAAAGTCGTTTTCTTGGGACGTTTGGGCGAAGCCGCTTTAGCCAAGGGCGATTTGAAAGTGGCGCAAAGCTATTTTGAAAAAGCTTTGGAGTTTAAAAAGAACGAAAACTCACTTTTGTACAATTTGGGTCTGACCGACTTGATGAATAAGCAAACGGATAAGGCGGCGACACGCTTTGGTCAGTTGATGGACCGCTTGCAGGATCGTCCGCTTCCGGATTTGCAGCGCGGACTTGTCACCCTGGGACAGGCGCGAGCCTTCTATCAAGGAAAAAAATGGCGTGAAGCGGCCGATGTGTACCGTCTGATTCCGAAAGATTCTCCGATGTACCGTCAAAGCTTGATGGAGCTTTCGTGGGCCTTATTCCGCGGCGGTCAGTTCCGAAGCGCGCTGAGCCCTTTAAGAACTTTGCACACGCCTTTCTATGAAAATTTCTACGATCCCGAATCGCTTCTGCTGCACGGAACGATTCTTTTGTTCGTCTGCCACTATGAAGAAATCGAATCGATCATTCGCTCGTTCGATAAGAACTACTATCCGGCTTTCTCGAAAATTCAAGAATGGCTGAGCTCGAATCGCACGGAAGCGGATTATTATCTCGAGGTCGCAAAAACCCGCCGTGCTTTGGTGGAGCTGAAAACCAAAGGCAAGGCGACCATGGACACCAATCTGCCATTCTTCGTGATGCGCACATTGCTGGAAGAGCCAGACATCCGCATCCTGGCCGAATACATGGATAAACTTGCACGCGAAAAAAAGATCCTGGAGAAAGTCTACGGGCGCACGACGCTTTTGGCCTACGGCAACCAGATTCTGGAAGGTCGTAAGCGCGCGGCGCAAAAGCAGATCGGCAATCTGGTGAAGAACCGATTGACCGCCAAGCTGCAAGAATTCAACGAATTCGCCACGCAGTTTGAATTCTTAAAATACGAGGCGATTAACGGTCAACGTACGACGTTGAAAGAACGAATCGCATCCAACACTGAAAAGCAAATCGATCAAGAGCTGAGCCGTGATTATTACGTGCAGAACGGATTTCAGTTCTATCCGTTTGAAGGCGAATACTGGCGCGACGAAATTGGAAATTATCAGAACGTAGGAGTGAATCGCTGTGAAAAATAAAATCCTTTGTTTGATTGCGATTCTGGGATTGGGGCTATCGGCATTTGCGCAAGAGGCGGAATTCAGTGAATCCGACCTGCAAAGTGTCGACACCTCTCAATACAAAAAGTTCAACGTCAAGTTCGACGACGAGATGGTGAAGGGCGCTGCGGAAAAGCCTGAGCTCGAATATCTGTTTCAGCGTGGCGATGTGAACTTTAAAAAATTGATTCGTTTGCGTGAAAATTTCATCCCTGAAGTTCAAAAGGGAAAGGACGACATGCGTGGGCTCAAATAAAATCCTTCTCTTTTTGGCAGCCAGTCTTTGCGTCAGCAGTCTTCTGGTTCACGCGGCAAAAGCCGCTGACGACGAAGGCGCTTACGAGCCTCAGCCGCCAACCGTGATGCAATTTTCCGAAGATGAACTGCCGCGTGAAGCGGTGATGCCACGCTTGGATACCCCGAAGGCGGTGCTGTCGCGAAAGCTCAGTTACGAAAAACGTTTCCAGGCGGACCTGGGGGCGGGCTGGCTTTTGGATGAAGCCTTTTACAACAACCAATACGTGGTGGCACAGGGAACATTCAGCTGGAATGAAGCCAGCGGCGTGGGCGTTCGCTATTTGATGTTCGGCTCGGGTCTTTCGGATTACGGCAAGCAGTTCGAAGGAACGGCGACCAATCCGCCGGATTTCGATCGCTCTTACGGTCCTAAAAACGGATGGCTCGCCTTTTACGAACGCCGCATGATGTACGGAAAGCTCAGCGTTTCGAAATGGAAGGTGATTCCGGCATTTCTGACCTGGAATGTGGAAGCCGGAATGCTGAAATACGGAGCAAGACAGCTGCCAATGGTCGGCGCTTCCTTGTCGAATCGTTATTTCCTGAATTCAAATTTGGCTTTGGGGTTGGGGATTCATGCCTATGTTCGTCAAATGGTGGATCCATTGTCGGCCAATCTGCGTGGCAATCCGGTGCCGGCGGAAGATGACTTCAAAACCAATACCAAGTTCAGCATGGCGTTGGATTTTGGCGTCAGTTACCTATTTTAATTGAAATCTCATCTCAGAGCGGTCGGCTAAGTGTTGACGCTCTGAAAAGACCCAAGTGGAATGGACTTCAGCAAAAGGAGTTCATTCATGAGCACCCAGACTTTAATTCCCATCAAAGCTGAAATCGCCTCGAAGGCTTGGGTCAATTCGACCCGTTACCAAGAGATGTACCAAGAATCCGTCCAAGATCCCGAGAAGTTTTGGGCGAGCCAAGCCGAGCGTTTGCAATGGGATGAAAAGTGGACGCAGGTGAAAAAGGTGAGCTTCAAATCTCCGGTCGAGATCAAATGGTTCCTTGGTGGCAAACTGAACGTCAGCGTGAACTGCATCGATCGGCATCTGAAAAAGAACGCGCAGCGAACCGCCATCATCTGGGAAGCGGATAGCCCCGAAGAAAAATCTCGGCACATCACTTATCAAGAACTGCATGACGAAGTTTGCCGAATGGCGAACGTGATGAAAGCCCACGGTGTGAAAAAAGGCGACCGTGTCACCATTTACATGCCGATGATTCCCGAAGCGGCATACGCCATGTTGGCTTGCACACGTATCGGCGCGGTTCATTCGGTGATCTTTGGTGGCTTTTCGCCGGATTCGATCGCGGATCGCATCAAGGACTGTGAATCCAATTTTGTGATCACGGCCGACGAAGGTTACCGTGCCGGCCGCAAAGTTCAGCTTAAGAAAAACATGGACACGGCTCTGACCAAAACCGGCTCTTTGGTGAAGAAGGTGTTGGTCGTGCAAAGAACCAAAGCCGAAGTGGGCTTCAATCCGGCAACCGATCTGTGGTGGCACGAAGAGCGTATGAAAGTGCAGCCCCAGTGCGAGCCCGAAAAAATGGATGCCGAAGATCCGCTTTTCATTCTTTACACGTCCGGCTCGACGGGAAAGCCGAAAGGCGTGCTGCATACGACCGGCGGATATCTGGTGTACACGTCGATGACTCATCAATTGGTTTTTGATTATCATGAATCCGATATCTACTGGTGCACGGCCGATGTGGGCTGGGTGACTGGTCATAGCTATATCGTCTACGGACCGCTTTCAAATGCGGCAACCACCTTGATGTTTGAAGGGGTTCCCAATTATCCGACGACTTCGCGCTTTTGGGAGGTCATCGATAAACACAAGGTCACCATCTTCTACACGGCGCCGACCGCGATCCGGGCGTTGATGCGCGAAGGGGAAGCGCCGGTGAAAAAAACGTCGCGACAGTCTTTGCGAATTTTGGGCTCGGTGGGCGAGCCGATCAACCCGGAAGCGTGGCTCTGGTATTACAAGGTCGTCGGGGATTCGCGCTGCGCGATTGTCGATACCTGGTGGCAGACCGAGACGGGCGGGATTTTGATTTCCCCTTTGCCGGGCGCGATCGCGCAAAAGCCAGGCTCGGCGACACTTCCGTTCTTTGGCGTGCAACCAAAGGTTTTGGATCAAGAGGGCAAAGAATTGAAAGGCGCTGCTGAAGGCGTCCTGGTTCTGGCCGATTCGTGGCCGGGACAAATGCGCACGGTCTATAAAGACCACAAGCGTTTCGAAGAGACGTATTTTTCGACTTACAAAGGTTATTATTTTTCGGGCGATGGATGTCGTCGGGATGAAGATGGCTATTACTGGATCACGGGACGCGTGGATGACGTGATCAATGTTTCCGGCCACCGTTTGGGAACGGCCGAAATCGAAAGCGCATTGGTCGGTCATACGAAAGTCGCCGAAGCGGCCGTGGTTGGTTTTCCCCACGAGATCAAAGGCCAAGGCATTTACGCTTATGTCACGCTGAAGACGGGCGAAGCACCCAGCGAAGATCTGCGAAAAGAGCTGATCGCGTGGGTCGCACAAGAAATCGGGGCGATCGCAAAGCCAGATCATATTCAGTGGGCGCCGGGCCTGCCGAAAACACGTTCGGGAAAAATCATGCGACGAATTCTGCGCAAGATCGCCGAAAACCAACCGGATCAATTGGGTGACACCAGCACGCTCGCCGATCCGGGTGTGGTTCAAGATCTTCTGGAGAATAGAAAAAAATGAATTTTTTTTCGCGAAGGCTGATGGCCGTCTTTCTTCTTTTTCAAACGGGCACAGCTTTTGCCGCGAACGAGATCGTCGGTGGATTGAATTATCGAAACTTCGATTACGAAGAAGATCTTCGTGCACCGCTCAAGAGCTCTGAAAAATCCAATTTCTTCGCCCCTTTTATCAAGGCCAATCTGGGGCTTCCCAATTTGGGCGAAAGTTTCATCTCGCTTTCGGCCGAATATTCGGGAAACATCAATTCGACTTTTGACGGAACCGATCTGAACGGCGTGCCGGTGAAAGACAATAACGCCTTGTCATTCACCGATATCGAGGGACTATTTTACTGGAATTTCTCGCCCGGATTTTTCGCGCAAGCCGGGCTTGGCTATCATTACTGGAACCGCTTTTTAAGTGGCGGCTCAGGATACCGCGAAATTTACACCTGGTATTACATGCCGATTGGAATTTTATATCGTCAGCAAATCAATCCACAGTTTCGCATCGGTGTCGATTTCACTTACCGATTGATGTTCCAAGGTCAAATCGACATTATCTTCTCGGAAACCGTCACTAACGGGAACGACACCACTCTGACGTTGGGAAACCGCAATGGCTACAAGCTGCAGTTCCCGATGCAATATCTATTCACCGGCACCAGATTTTCGGCCGCAGTGACGCCTTGGTATCAGTACTCGGAAATCGGCGAAAGCGATTTCAAATACAACTCGACACCGAAAAGCGGCGGCGGGGCCTTGGGCTATATCCAAGAACCATCAAGCAAGACGCAGGAGTACGGGGTTGTGCTTGGGGTTGCGGCCGGGTTTTGAGGTGGCTTTTCTTTCTCTCTCGAGCTTTGCGGCTTTTCGCGTATCATGAGGGCCTTGCGTCCGTGCAATCGGGGCTCGGCCGCCCCGAACCCGCGATCGCTGGCCGTCCTGGCCAGCGATTCCGATGTTTGGGGAAAATTCATTCGCCGCTTTTTGTTGTGCCGATGACCTCAGAGAAATGACTTCCAACTGGGAGTCATTTCTCTGAAGGGGCTTCAGACACCTACCTCACAAAGTTCGGAACCAACTGGTTCCAGACTTTGTGAGGGGACTTAAAGACCCACCTCAAAGAAATGGATACCCGTGGCTGTGTGGACGGATGCACCAGCGTTTACACCAAGGCGCAGCCGGCCGGCGCCGCTGTGTCGAGTAATCCGAAGATCCTAATTAGCCCCAGTCACAAGCTGATCTTGCAGAGCTTGCCATTGGGCCCATGTGATTTGGTAATCGGCGAGTGAGCGGCTGACCTGGGCTTCGGAATCGAAGTATTTGTTGAGCGAATCGATCAGGATGCTGATGTCCGTGCGGCCTTGCGTGTATGTTTTTGAAAGCTCGAGGCTTGCTTTTTCGCGCAGGCTTCTTTGATTCTTTGAGGAGATGAAAATCGAGTAAGTGCTTTGCAGGCGGCGCTTCAGGTCTTCTTCTTGATCTTGCAGCTCTAATTTCTTGCGATCCAGTTGCGCTTGCGCCAAATCTTTGGCCATTCGCTTGTTGAGAATGTTTTCGTCTTGGTAGCCCGATCCGAAGCTGTGTTGAAAACGCAGGCCGATATAATATTTGGGATGGGTGCCGTTGAACATTTCTTTCTGTGCCTCGCTGCGATTGCCGTCAAAACCTTGAGCGTAATACTGCGCAATCAAACTGATATCCGGAGCGGACTCGGATTTGACCTGCTCTAAAGTTTCAGTGGCGGACGTGACGGAAAGGGTGGCGGCCTTGAGGGCGCGTGTGGACTCCAAATTCAAAGCTGTCTTTGGAGTTTCCGGTGCGGCCACTTGGGTGGGAATGACGAATTGGATGAGTGAGTCTTCTTGGAAACCCAACAAAGTTTTCAGGCTGTCGACCGACGCCAGGAAATTGGCCGATTCGGTTTTAACTGTTTGTTCGCGACCTTCTAGCTCGGCTTGTGCTTGAGTGAGATCGGATGGATTGTTAAATCCGTAGCGAACTTTCTTTTGGATTGAATCCACCAGGCTCATATAGCGATTGCGCGATTTGACCGCCGCTTCGAAGGTTTCCTGGGCGGCGTAGGCGTTCCAGTAGGCTTGCGTCGCTTTCAGGGCCAGGTCCTGCAGGCTGATCCAGCGTGAAACTTCGGACGCTTGAACTGTGGCTTCGGCGGCGCGAAGGCTCGCGCGATTGGCGTGACCGAAAAAATTTCGCCACAGATTTTGTTCCAGTAAAATTCCGGCGGTCTCTTGTCCGTAATCGCTGGCGGTGCCACCCGTGCGGACTTGGGTTGTGTCGGAGATGCCCTGGTACTGCAAAGTCAAAGTCGTGCCGCTGGAGAAAGGCTTCGCGAGACTGGCCACCGTGGTGGTGTTTTTCTCTTCTTCTAAAAAGCTGTTCGAGGGGCTTTCAAATTTGGAAAGAAAGTAGCCCGTGGTGATGGCCGCGTTGAAGTCGTAAACCCTTTCAGCGGTGGCCAGAACCAGGCGGCTTTGCTGGGCTTGAAGCTGAATTTCTTGGGCCTGTGGTCCCTGCTTCAGAACCAAGCGAATGACGTCTTCGGGCTTTAGCGGCAAGGTCGTCGGGGCGGCTTGGGAGAGAATCGGAGCGGCAACTGATGCTAGGAGGAGGAAAAATGTGCGCATAGAATGACGATAGGCCCGCTTTTTAGCTCAAGTCAAATTGACAATTCATAGGCTTTTTCTGCAGAATGGCCGCGTGGAGAAAAGCATGAAAAACACAGTGATTATCGCAATGATTTTGGGTGGCGCTCTGAGCCGATTGATTCCTCATACTCCGAATGTCACGGCGGTGACCGCGATTGCGCTTTTGGGCGGTGCTTATCTTTCCAATCGAACTTTGGCTGTGCTCGTGCCGCTGCTGGCTCTGTGGGTCGGCGATTTGTTCTTGGGTTTCCATAACTTGATGCCTTTCGTTTATGTCGCGGTGGCTTTGATCGCAGTTGCATCAAATTTTGCGCTCCACAGCCGCGCCCGTTGGGTGCGTGTGGCGGCAACCGCAATCGGCTCGAGCTTGTTCTTTTTTGCCGTGACGAATTTTGGTGTTTGGTTGATGGCTCCGATGTACGCAAAAACGGCCGCCGGTTTGGTCGAGTGCTACGTGATCGCGCTTCCATTCTTGGGAACGCAGATGTTTGGAGATTTGCTTTTCTCGGGGCTTTTGTTTGGCGCTGTGTGGCTGGTCAAAACTTGGAAGCCGCAATTGATGCAGTCTTCACTCTAAAAAAGTCCAGGTCCCCACAATCGTTTTTCCAACTCCAGTGAAACCATTTATCCTGGGGTACAAATGGAAATGACGAAAAGAATTTTATATGTGGAAGATTCGGATGATCTTCGAGAGCTCACCAGCTTTCTTTTCCAGGCCCATTTCCAATGTCAGGTTGTCGAGGCTTCGGACGCCAAAAAAGCGATCGAGGTCTTAAAGCGCGACAATAATTTCGATCTGATTATTTCCGATTTTAATATGCCGGGCGGGGACGGGGATGAGGTCTACACCTATCTTCACCAAAACAAGATGGCCATTCCTTTCCTGATTTTGTCAGGTAACAGTCTGAGCTCTCATCCCGTGCTTTCGCAGGTGAAATGTTACCTGAAGCCCATGTCCGAAGACGAAGTCATCCAAATGGTTCGCGACAATCTAACGGAAATTCGGCCGACTGATTCCAAGTCCTACGTGCCGGTGGCCGTTTCGCTGCTGAAGAAAATTCGCGATCTCAACTGCACTTTGTATGTCAAAATCAACGACGAAAAATTCGTCAAGCTTTTCCACAAAGGGGTGGCGCTGACCGATGCCGAGCTCGCTCGACATTCGCAGCATGGTATTGCGACTTTGTATATCGATGCCGAAGAGAGTGACACCTTCATCGCCGATTACCGTCGAAAGATTTTGGCCGGCCAGGCTTGGCAAGAAGCTGAAAATGATGACTTTGAAGATGGTTTCAAGCTCAATGCAGAGCTGCTTCGAAATATGGGTCAGCTTTTAAAGCAGAACCATGAATTTATCGCGCTAACCGTGGCGCAAGTTGAAACCGCGCTGAAGGTGGTCTCGAAAAACAAGAAATTCAATCATCTGGTTCAGCGCTTTCGCAAAATCGAAAACTTTGGATTTTCCGATCACTGCACTTCGCTGGTGTATGTGGCGGGATACGTGCTGAGCGGGATGAGCGGCATCGATGTCGAGCAAGATCTGCGCATGGTTACCTTGGCGGCGCTTTTACATGATGTCAGTTTGGATGATCGCCTGTACGAGATGAAGCTGAATTTGCTGTTCTCGAACCGTCTGAAGAATTTGGAAAACGGAAGTCGCGACCAACAAGAAATTTGGTCGCACACCCGCAAAGGCGCCGCTCTGGCAAAAGATTTCGATTTCTGTCCCCGCGATGTTCAGTTTCTCATCGCTGAACATCACGAGCTTCCGGACGGAAGCGGTTTCCCGGCAGGGCTTCGGGCCGATCAGATCCATCCATTAAGCGCCGTCTTTATCGTTGCCGAAGATTTTGTCGATTATTTCATCCGCCACTCGCCGGCTCCAGACTGGAAAAGCTTCGTCAAAACCCGCGAGTCCGTGTACGTGCACGGAGAATTCGCGCGCGCTTTCCAATCGCTGAAACGAAATATTGGGTAGATGGGGCGGGGACTGCAGGGATTGCAGGTTCTTGCTTTGTCTCGTGGTTCTTTTTTCTTGGGCTGTGGAGTCTTTCGCGTATCGTGTGGGGAAAATCACTTTTGTAGATTTTGTTGTGTTGGTGACCTCAGAGAGATGACTCCCAATTGGAAGTCATTTCTCTGAGGAGGGCATCAGACACCTACCTCACAAAGTTCGGAACCAACTGGTTCCAGACTTTGTGAGGGAACTTAAAGACCCACCTCAAAGAAACGGAGATCCGTGGCTGTGTGGACGAATGCACCGACAATTACACCAAGGCGCGGCCGGCCAGGTACCGCTGTGACGAGCAATCCGAACAAACAAAGCGATCACCGCGGCTTTCGCTTGCGCAGAACCTTGTTCATCGCGCGGACCTTCTTCACTTGTGATTTCTGAAAGGCCTGCAGCTTTTTGGCAATCTTCGCATCCGACGAACCCAGGATTCGGGCGGCCAGAAGGCCCGCGTTCAAAGCGTTGTCGATCGCAACCGTCGCGACCGGGATTCCCTTTGGCATTTGCACGATGCTCAGCAAAGCATCCAGGCCCTTCAGGCTTCCCAGCTGAATCGGCACGCCGATCACCGGCAGTGTTGTCAGGGAGGCGACCATTCCAGGTAGGTGGGCGGCGCCCCCGGCTCCGGCGATGATGACTTGAAATCCGCGATCGGCTGCGGTCTTGGCAAAGTCGACCATCTTTTCCGGGGTTCGGTGGGCCGAAACGATTTCGATGTGGTAGGGGATTTGAAGACTGTCCAATTGGTCGGCCGCCTGTTTCATGATCGCAAGGTCCGTTTGGCTTCCCATGATGATGGCGACTTTCTTTTTCATAACTGGAACTTCTTCCTTTCCTTTAAAGCTTGCTTCAAAAGAGCTGGACCCTTGGGTCCCAGGTAATTGACGTGACCCATTTTCCGACCCGGGCGGTTTTCCGATTTTCCATACAGATGCAGCCGCCCCGAAAGTTCCGCGGGTGGGGTCAAAGCGTTCGCGCTTTCGCCCAAAAGATTGGTCATCACAAACTGCGCGGCCAAGATTTTCGGGCTCTGAAGTTTCTCGCCTAGACCTGCCATCACGTGCAGGCTGAACTGATCTTCCAGCAAAGCGTCTTGCGAGTAATGTCCACTGTTGTGAACGCGGGGGGCCAGCTCGTTGACCCAAAGTTCCGCGCCGGTGTCGAACATCTCGACCCCCAAGGCGCCGACGTAGCCGAGCCCTTTCATCATCTGAAAGATCTTTTTCTGCAAAGTCTTCCACTTGGGGTGAGTGATCGGGCCGCGAACCCAATCGCACTTGCCATGGCTTTGGAAAGTTTCAACCAGCGGAAGTGCGATCACTTGGCCGCTTTGGCTGCGGACAAAAATCGCCGCGCACTCGCGTTTGAAACGGATCATTTTTTCGGCGATGAAACCTTCAGGCTCGTTTTGCAGTTTTTCTTTTAAATGCCCGAGATCAGGCTTTTTCTTCACAAAAAAAGTGCCGTAGCCGTCATAGCCACCGAAATTCTTTTTCAGCACAAAAGCACCCGACAGTTCATCAAATGCTTGAAGAAGTTCAGCTTCCGATCGCACCGGCAAGAAGGCGGCGGTGGGGATGCCGAATTTTTCCAGGGTCTGCTTTTGGCTCAGGCGGTTTTGCAGAAGTCGCATGATCGCGGGCTTCGGGAAGACCCTGTCGGCCGCATTTTTTTCCAGCCAATCCAGCGCGGCTGGCGGCGCGAACTCGGACTCAAAGGTGATTAAATCCACCTTTTGAAGAAAGCTCTCTAAGGCCTTGATATCAGATAATTTTCCAATCGTCGTCTTCGAGGTGGCTTGTGCTGCAGGCTCGCTGGCAGCAGCCGCCAAGATGTGAGCTTCGTGACCCATGCGCAGGGTTTCTAGGGCCATCATTCGCGCCAGTTGGCCGCCGCCCAAGAATCCGATTTTTCGGCGCGGGGACAGCGAAGCTTTGGCGGATGAAGATTTCGGCATGCGGAAATTATGCTTTATCCAAAAGCTATGCTACAAGCCCTGCATGTCGAATGCAGAGCCGCAGCAAATCCCAAAACCCATCCCCAGACCGATCTTGGCCGGTCGGGTGAATTTCCCACTTTGCTTGGCTCCGATGGTGGGGCTTACGCATGTGGCCCTGCGCCTGGTGGTCCGGGATTATCTGCCGGCCGATGCCTTCACTTTGTGGCCGACTGAAATGCTCAACTCGCGCCGCATCCCGGACGAGGACCTGGCCAAAACCCCCGAAGCCATGCGTGCCGATATCGAGACCGGCTTGGTCCCGCAGATTTTGGGAAACGATGAAAGCTTCATTTCCCGCAGTGTGAAAAAGCTGGTCGACTGGGGAGCCGAAGGCATCGACATCAACATGGGTTGTCCCGTGCAAAAAGCTTTGAAACATAACTATGGTGTGGCCCTGATGGGCGATTCGGATTATGCCGCCGAAGTGGTGCGCATGACTGTTCGCCATTCGACAGTGCCGGTGTCGGTGAAACTTCGCGCCGGTGCCCAGGGTGATTTTCAGTACTTGCACAAGTTCGTCTCGGGGCTCGCCGATGCGGGGGCCAGCTGGGTGTGTTTGCACCCGCGAACCGCCGAACAAAAGCGTCGGGGCTCGGCCGATTGGAGCCAGATCCGAAGACTGCGCGACGAGATCCAATTGCCGGTCATCGGAAACGGCGACATCCAAACCGCCGAAGATGTTTTTGCCATGCAAGAGCAAACCCACTGCGACCTGGTGATGGCCGGCCGCGCTTTGGCCGCACGCCCCTGGATGCTGTGGCAAGTGGGTGAGTCGCTGGGTTTTGAAGCCCCCTTGATCGCCGAAGGCCGAAAGGCCCCCCAAACCAAAGAAGAAGAGGGTGCCGAGTACGGCCGCTGCCTGCTAAAGCTGATGGATTTAAGTCGGCAATATTTCGGTGAAAACTTAGCGATGCGAAAAGTGCGCTTCTACGTGCGCACCACCAGCGTGTGGTTGACCTTCGGTCACAGCCTGATCTCGGTCACCACCAAGGCCAAGACCTTCGAAGAAATGCGCGAAGGTGTTGTGAAATTTTTCGAAGGTTCGGTGGAAATGGTTCAGCGGACCCAACTGCGCGAGTAGATCCGCTGTTTCAAGCAAGGATTAATTCAGGTCGATCATCTTCAATTCGTAAGCGCCGTCCGCCTTTTTGCAAAGGAAGGCAAGGCTCGAATAATTCTGCTCGTTGATCACTGGATTTCGCAAAGAGCAATTTGCCGGAAGCTCGATCGTGCGAGAAATCGGGCTGACAACCTGACCGCGTGAATCCAACGAATAAGTCAAAATCGTATTTGAGAAGATTGGTGCATTGTTCACCAGAACTCCCGGATTTTGATCTTTTGAAACCACAACGGGTGTCGTGATCTGGGTGAACAGCTGGCCCGGTAAGAAAGTCGATCGATAGATCAAATTCTTCGCGTTGACCGTCTGTGAATTCCAACGACCTTGAACGCGGATGTAATCGGCCGTCATAAAGAAGGTCACGCGATCATTTCCACGAACGTAGGTGCGAGAAATATTTTTGATGCTGTCGGTGCGATCCGAAAGGCCAAACTGTTGATCCGAAAGCTTTCCGTCCTTCAAGATTGTCGAACGAGCCGCGATAAACGAATATCCAACCTGGAAATGCAGATCATTTTCGATCGTTCCTTTTGAAAGGTTCCAGATTTCAGTCGCTTCATTGTTGCCAATATAGATCGAAGAGCGTGGAATTGCGGTCCACTGCTTGCGATCCGGAAGGGCTCGGTTCAGGTCTGAAATCGGCAGGATGTAAAGATCCGATTCGATTCCACGACCAACGGAAACCAAAAGACCAACACGACCCAGGCGGGCATCTGTCGGAGTTTGCACGGTCGTCGCTAAAACATCGACATCTTGCAAAGCGGGAGTCTTGCCAGCTTTCTGCAATTCAACACGCAGCTCTTCACGAATCATGCGGGCAGATTCGTTGTTCGAGTAAGTGCGAGTCACCATCTCTTTGTCGTTGATCGGCTCTAAGTAGTAAGGACGGCGCCAGCGATTGTTGGGCTCGTTCGCGTAAAGTGGATTCATATCTTCGTTTGGAATAAAGCCAACGTCCCAATACATTGGAACTTTCAATGGCTTCATTCCTGGCTTCGTGATTTTCACGAACGAAATCTCGGCTTTCGTTTGGAAGTTCGGCAAAGAGTTCGCACCGTTATTCAAAACATTGAACTCGTGAGTGATTTTCAAGTCTTGATCCAAATAATACAGATGAAGCTCTTTCACCTTCGTGTCGTCGGCCGGATCATTGTGACGGGCCGCGATCATATAATCCGTTTTTCCGTCCATATCGAAGTCTTCAGCCACCATATTGAAGCGGCCAATAAAACCATCTGCCTCCGGAAGAACGGTTGATTTTTCGGTGAAGGCTCCGTTTTCAAACGTCCAAACCGAAATTTTCATCCCGTCCGATTGTCGGGTTGAAGACCAGTAGCGAATATCCGAATTGTTGCGCGGATTGTAGACGGTCAAAAGCCCGGCATCCGTGATCATTTTCGGCTCGCTGACAGGAAGCGGAAGACTTCGCTGCTGAGATTTCTCGATGGAAACCTGCAAAAGAATCTGATTCGAAAATTTGCGGCCATTGACATCGACCGTGTAGCCGAGCTTGTTATGAGCGGAAAGATCGGCAACCTTTCCCGTGACTTCATAAGTGATACTGTTGGCGGTTTCAGATTTCTTTTGGACTCCGATAATCTGAGTGTCAGGACGGGAAGACTGAACCTGCACTTTCGGCAAAGCCTTCGAGTTTCCTCTTTCGATCGTCAATGGGATCTTAAACTGCAAAGTCGAAGGATCGACTTCGGCAGATTCAACTCCTTTGAAACTTGCGTAAAGGAACTGAGAAGGGTTCACTTGGGTGGCTTTCTCGATATTCAAAAGACCCGAAGCCACTTGTGAATCCCAAGGCTGTGTCGAAGACAAGATGCGGGCGCGAATCTGCTGGGAAGTTTCGTTCGGGAACATTCCACGCAGCATGGCGGTCGCGCCGGCCACGAATGGCGCCGCTTGCGAAGTTCCAGAGCGAAAGTTGTAACCTTGAATTCCGAGAACATCCGAGCGCATGAACTCAACCTTCGGCCACAGGCTCAAAATGTCTTCGCCAGGGGCGGCGACGTCCACATGTCCACCACGATTTGAAAAGTCGGACATCTTGCCATCCAAATTCATGGCGGCGACACAAATCACGCCTTGGTAGGCACAAGGATAAATCTGCGCATCATGACCGTCATTTCCGGCAGCGGCCACAATCAAGATTCCGGCATCGATCGCTTTTTTGAAGGCCTGTTGGACGGCTTCACTGTTGGCGGCACGTGGCCATCCCAAGCTGAAAAGCAGAACGTCGGCCTTGTTTTCAATCGAAAAATCAATGGCTTTGATAATACGATCGATGAATTTGTCTTTTTTCTCGGCGGCCGTTCCTTGTCCCGTGCCTTCGTTCTTCGTGTAGACCTTCATCGGAAGAATTTTAATTTTTCCTGAAAGCCCGGCGATCCCAATTCCGTTGTTTGAATTGGCAGCCATGATGCCAGCCAGATGCGTCCCGTGTCCGATATCATCATTCAGAATCAGTGCCTGCGGATTCACGGGTGCTGGTGCTTGGGGATCTGTCGGAGCAGAAGCCGGACTGTCGCTAGGGTTGACTGGTTTTGGTTTTGTTGCGGGGACCGTGAAATTGAATCCTTTCAACACGCGATTGGTCAGATCTTCGTGAGTGGTGTGAAGACCGCTATCGACGATTCCGACGATCACGTCGCGTTGAATTTTATCATCCAGATTTTTCCAACCGATGTTGAATTTGGGATCGACCACGATTGGCTTTGCCGCGTTGTGGGTCGAATCCAGCTCTTTTTCATTGGATTGGTCGGATGGGAAGAGGCCCCATTGATATCCAATGAAGGGATCGTTGGTCGGCGCACCTTTGATGGTGGACGCCGGCTTCATCAGGGCTTGGGCTTGGCTTGCGACTAAAAGTGTGGCGAGGATTTGTTTTTTCATCTCATCGTCCTTACATCAAAGTGTTGAGAAGCCAGCTGATCATGCCTTCTCCGGGTGAAATACCCATTTGTTGCAATTGATCGTTCAATCCACCTTGTGGTTTGCTTGAGCCGATTTCTCCGCCGGTCATAGGTAAAATTGGTTCTTCCGCATCTTCAACGCCAACACGGAAGCCACCCATGTTAGGTCTGATAAACATATTCTGCGGTCCGCCGATCATTTGAACCAGAGCCGGGAATTCCAACTGGCTTTCAGCAACATCCAGAATGTCGGTCAAATGCAAGGCGACAGCTTTCGAGTCACCCTTGGTAATCGCTTTTCTCAGGCCACCAAGATCATTTTGGATTGAAACAACCCAACCGTTTGGTGAAGGAGCATCATTAAAGTAGTCTTTGACGCGATAGTATTTATCAAAGAGCTCTTGGACCTGTTTGTTTGTCAGCTGAGCAATGTTATAGAAGGCTTCATAGTACAAGAACATCTGCACATCGACCGTGTAGAATTGAACTGTTTTGGCCTGGGCCAATGTGTGTTGATGGAAAACTTCGAAACCAAATTTTTTGTTCGCTTCTTGCAGCGTCTTATTGGCTTCTTTGCGACTCGCATCCCAGCCTTTCCAAGAGTAGCGAACTGAACCCATAATAGTCTCCCAACGAACGCCACTTGGATTTTTAGCGGTTGGAGGCACTTTCTGCAGATCCAGTGTCACAATGCGACCCGATGAACTTCCTTTGTAGGTATCAGCAGGGTTTCCCGATCCAGCGGCCTGGATTGTGATGTTCGGATTCTTACGACGAGCCAGAGCCGTCGCCACATCCATGAACAATGTTTGATAATCGATACCGCTGCGATAGCCCTGATAGCGATGGACATAGTCGAACTTGCGAGATTCTTTATCTGTGATTCTCACTTCATCCGTCGCATTTGAAGTCTTACGATTGAAGAATAAGAACTTCAGATCAATTCCTTTTTCCGAGAAATCATGATCGATCTTCCAGTGTTTCTTTTGCACCAACTGGAAGTATTCAAGATCTGCACCTTGCAAAGCCGCCGTGACGGCTAAGATGTTATCAAAGAAGTCAGGATTTTCGCTGAGCTTCGGATTGATATTGAACTCGAAAAGATTCGTCGAAACGACACCATTCTTTGCTTCCCAAGCGAAACGGAAGACCGGCACGCCATGAACGGATGCTCCTAGGCCGACGCTGAAAATATTGAAAAGGGCAGGATCGACGTAGACCTGAACGGTGTTTTCGTCCTTGCGGTAAACCTGCAGGCGGTCCATCACCGTAAAGCGATCACGCATGAAGGCCGAGATCGTCGCGTTTGGACTCACTGGTTTTGCCAATGAAATATTCCATTCAGGACCCCAGGATTTGGAAACGATCAGGGCTTCGCCTTGACCAAACTGCTTTCCAAATTCTTTGAAAGAGGCATTGATCTTATTCTGAACGGCCAATTTTTCTTCGTCCGTTTGCGCCGCACGGTAAACCTGTTTTTGCAACTGCATTTCTTCTAAAGGACGGCGTGCCTTCGCTTTGTAATAAGGCACAATCAAGTTGCGGAAAGGTTCGTCGTAGAAGGCTTTCGTCGTTCCAACGGGTTTGATGTGGCTATACGAAGTCACCCACCAACCTTTGACCTGACCGTCCAATTGGACGCGGGCAGGAAGGGCATCGCGCGAGTAATACCATCCGGCTTCGGCGCCAAAATAGATCGTATCCGCAACCTGAATACGCGCGTCGGTTCCCATGTAAGTGCCGCTTACGATATCACGAGAAAGGCCGGCATCTGTATCAAAGTACTTGAACGAGAACCATTTTTTCGGAATTGGCTCGTTGGTCTTGTTCTTGATATTCGTCAGGAAGTTTTCAACTGCCACATCCAAAGCGTGGTCGATTTTTTTGTATCCGACATCGGTGGCGGGTAGGTAAGTCCCGATTTTAGAGATCATGGATTTTCCGACAGAGCTGCCAGCCTGTGCTTCCACTAGGCCCATCATCTCCGCTTTCGTCGCAGGCGAAGTCGGCATCACGCCAGCCCAGTTTCGAGCATAGCCGGACCACGTGCGTCCACCTTTCAAGGTGCCTTTTTCCAAGCGGGCTCCCATTGAAATTTGGTCGTTGGCTTTCAGCGGAGAAAATTCATTTTCAAAGTGCAAGAATTTGATCAGATAATCGCGGTGAGCAATCGTCTTTTCCATCCACAAAGCTTCGATTTCTTCAGGAATACGAACCTGATCGAAGATTTCTTTCCACTGCGCGCGGTCTAATTTTAAAATGCGGCGGGTGATCCAGCGTGCGTCTTCATAGCTGATGGCATTGAAAGATCCGGCATCCTCGTAAGGCATGACCAGTTGGTTGTTGTTGATAAAAGAGTTCACCCACTTGAACCAATTCAAGCTTTCAGGTGCATCCGTCATATTGAATGGAACCAACAAGGCATTGAAAAGGCGACGTCCCATCGGAACGCCATCTGGCATATCCCCACGAGCAAAGTTAAAAAAGCTGTCGTTCGGGCCTTCCATCACGATGACGTCTTGTAGATCTAAAAAAGTGTCCTCGTTGTCGTAAAGCGCTTGGCGCTCTTCGACGGTCTTCATTCCTTCTGGCAAAATCCACGGGGTCAACGGGCGGAAGGTCTTCGTCGCCAAATCCAGTGCCATATTCTTTTTATCAAGGGCCGTCTTAAACTTGATTCGAACCTTGGCCAGACGATCCATTGCGGGAACGACATAACCCAGCTTGCGCAAAAGGGCTTTGCGCAGAAGCATGTTGTGACCTTTGTAATCCAAAAGAAGCTGATAAGTTTTAGGTCCATTGGCCGTTTGCTTCGTCGCCGTGAAATAGTAGCGTTCAACCGGAGAACCGAATTCGGATTCAAAGGTCAGCTCTTCACCGCTTTCTTGCAGCCCCAACAATTGAAGATCATTGATTTTTTGATTTGCGGCTTCGGGACGCCAATGATTTTTGGTTGGATAAGGTTTCCAGACAACGGATGTCGGATCCGGATCCAATTGATCCAAAGAAATCGTTTCGCCTTTCTCATTTTTCAGAAGCTTTTTATCCGCCAATTCACGAGCTTCATCTGGTTGCAGTTCGCGACCTTTATAATAAAGGTCAGCGGCAGCAGGGCGCTCGGGCTTTAAAGGGATGCTACCCGGACGGTCCTTAAAAGGCGCCTTATCTTGCGCCACGGCCGCCTGGATCACCACAAGGCTTACCCCTAAGATCAGACCAAATTTGATCATAATTGGCTCCTATTCCTTTTCGAATAGGATTCCAAAGAGCAAGCCATGGTCCACAGAAAGGGCCCTTTATGGGCAACTCATTCCAATAGAGCCTTCCAGGGACAAAAAATGTTCGACAGAAAGAGGGGGGTGTCAACCCAGTTGACAGATCTTAATTACAAAGGTTTTTCAAAAAAGAAAACCCCGGACGAATCCAGGGTTTTCCAGTGGTTTTTACTTAAAGCGAACCGATCAGAGATCGATTACTTCATGAAGATGTCAGCGATAACTTTCTGAGCACCTTCTGAACCCATACCAGTCGTTTCACCAGCAAGCTCAATGCGAGATTGCAATGAAGACAAGTCACCAGATTTAACATCTGCTTGGAATTCAGAGATTGAAGAACCAGTCAGGTCTTTAGAGAAAGCATCGTAATCTTTGATGCTGTAAGTGCCAGCAACAGAAGTTTTGACTTTGTAAGCGAAGCTCGCAAGTGACATCGCTTTTTCTTGGCTCATGCCGTAAGTCGCTTGCATGCCTTCAGCAGCTTTTGTGATAGCCAATTGCTGTCCCAAAGCTTTCATTGCAGACAAGTTCTTTTCTGAAGAAACGCCTTTTTCGAAGCGAGTGCCAGTGACGTAATCAAGGTATGTGTTTCCTGATTCTGGGATCAAATCATAATAAGTGTATGATTCGTATTTGTTCAGGTAAGAAACCAAGTTTTCGCCTGGGTTGTAAGCACCGATGTAGTAAGCGTCGTAAGTGCGATAGTCGTTGTCGTACACAACGATATAGTCATACTTCAGTGTATCTGTTTTCACCAAAGTCAGGTCGTAGCCAGCAACGTCAACGTTAACGCGGCGAACGAACTCTTGAGCCAATTGAGCGTGTGTGAAGTAAGTACCACCAGTTGAAGTGTTACCACCGCCACCACCGCCGCAAGCTGACAAAGCTGCAACAGCTACTGCAGCCAATGCTGCTTTCATCAAATTTTTCATCTTTTCCTCCTTAAGAAAAAGTGTGTTTGGTTTTTTCTGACACCATTTAAGTCAATACGAAGAGAGATAAAGCCAAAGATGTGCCATCACAAACTGGGTTCGGACTGGCCCCACTTCGATCTTTTGAACGAGTGCGAACATAACAAATGCGCTGAAGAAAAATGGGTGAAATCGAATTGGGCTGAAAACAAGAAACATTTGTTTAAAAAACTGGCAAGTTTAAGGAAAGGCGAGTCATTGCAGGTGGTTTCAAAATAACTCCGACCAACATCAGCCAATGGGGCATGAAAACATTTTAGAAAATTTCAGAACGTGGAGAAAGTGGACTGACGATCAGTTGATCGAGTCCTTCAGAATCCCTGCAGTTTTTTCAAGGTCGGACTCGTCATTATAGATGTGTGGCGAAAGTCGCAGCATCCACTCGTGCTGAATCATGGTCATTGAAACCACCAGGCCTTTTTCTGCCTGCAGCTTCATCATGTATTCAAACCCCATCTTCTGAATCGCCGCGGGGAGTTGAAAGGCCGCCAAGGGACCGCACAGATCTGGGGTGGCAAAATCGCTCATGCATTTCCATCCGGTGGCCTGCGGGATCAGTTGCTTGGTCAGGTTCAGAAGGTCGGTCTGCCGTTGCATGATTTTCTGTGGGCCTTGCTCTTGCCAGAACTTCAAGGTTTCGGCGATGCCGTAGAAGTCTGAAAAATTAAAAGTGCTGGAGATCATCCAGCGCTGGGTCCACGGATCACCGAACATGGCAAAGTGGGGCGGAACCTCCAGCGTCGTCCAGCCGGCAAACTTGGGCGTGAGATGCTCGCGCATTCGCGGCGCCACATAACCAAAGCCCGTTCCTTTCGGGCCCATCAGCCATTTGTGCAGATTGGTTCCGTAGAAATCGATTTCGGTTTTCGAAAAATCAAGCGGCACCGATCCGGCCCCGTGGGCGCCGTCCACAGCAAAGAAGATTCCCTTCGCCCGCAGCAGGCGGGCCATCTTCTCAACCGGCAGGGCCAATCCCGATCCGGTCATCACGTGCGACAGCATCACAAGCTTGGTTTGGGGCGACAGCGCTTTTTCCAGGCGCTCCAGCAGCTGCGCTTCGGTGATGGTGCCAGGCTCTTGATGTTTGTCATGCAGACTGAAGAAGCGAAGCTCGTGGCCTTCGAGCTGTGCTTTGTGCTGGCAGATTTTCACGATGGCGCCATACTCGATATCCGAGGTCAGGATCTCGGATCCTTTTGGCAGATTCAGGGCCATGATCAAATCATTCATCACCAGGGTGACGTTGTTTCTGAGAAATAAATGATTGGGATCGGCTTTGAAAAACTGGGCGAGCTTTTGCTGCTGCTCCCACATTCGGGGCCAGGCTCCGAACAGGGCGGCCGTGGGATTTTGTTCCAGGCGGGCCTTTTCAGCTTGCACGCGTTCTTGCACGCAAGCGGGGGAAAGGGCCATGCTCCCCGAATTCATATAGATGATGTTTTCGGGGTAGCGAAAAAGACTGCGCATTTGGTTAGGCAAGCATTGAATCCAGTTTGCCGTCTTCGTCCAAAGCCTTCATGTCGGAATATCCGCCGATCAATTTGCCATCGATCATGATGATGGGGACGGTTCTCCAGCCAGTTTCGTCTTTGATTCTTTGCATTTCAGCTGGATTGTCGGTGAGATCGATCACTTCGTATTTCACGCCTTTATCGTCCAACAGGCGCTTGGCGTTCACGCAGTAAGGACATGGAACTTTCGAGTACATCACAACTTTAGCCATAGATACCTCCACATTTGGGCCTATGATTTGGGTTTGCAGACGCCACCTTCGAGGCGCGTCAATTCGAAGAAAAATCTCCCATACCAAGGGGGAAAAGACAAGACTGGGGGCTCTTATGCAATGCCTTATGTGCCAGTCAAAAGAATTAACCCCTGTGACCCACAACAGCTGGAAGGGGCGACTGTTTCATTGTCAAAACTGCGATCTGATTTTCAAGGATCCGGGTGATTTTTTAGATTGGTCCCAACAAAAAGAGCGCTACGACCAACACGAAAACACCATCGACAATCCCGGCTACGCGCAGTTTTTCGAGCAGCTGCTAAAGCCTTTGCGCTTTCACTTACGGTCGACAATGCGAGCTTTGGATTGGGGCTCGGGCCCAGGCCCGGTGCTGGCCGAGCTTTTGCGCCGAGAGGGCTTATCGACGGTCGAAGTTTACGATCCAGTTTATCAACCGGTGAAGCCCGTGGGTTCCTTTGATCTGATCACCAGCACCGAAGTCATCGAACATCTTCAAGAACCCGCAGCAAGCCTCAAAGAAATTCTCTCGATGGTTCGCAGCCAAGGAATTTTCGCCGGCATGACAGGCTTCCACTCGGGCCCCGCGATGTTTGCCAACTGGTGGTACGCCAAAGATCCCACCCACGTGGTTTTCTATTCCCACCAAACCTTCGAATGGTGGGCCGAGCTCAACGACCTGCGAATCCTGAAATTAGACTCGCCAGTTTTCATCTTCCAAAAACTTTAAAGGCTTTCGGCGAGAAGAGCGTTCCATGTAGCGTTCGCTCCATTTAAATCTTCGACGAACCTCCGGATCATGCATTTTGCGCCTGGCGATGGCACAAAGGGCGTTGATCTTCAGGTGTGCAGGTCGACTGCGAACCCACCAATGAGCTTCAGAAATCTGTCTCAAACGATTCCAAATGACTCGAGCAAAGCTGATTCTGGATTTTGGGCGGATTGCATAGATCACTTCACAGTCCATCGCTTCCGCAATTTTTCGAATTTGTTCTAAGCTTAATTTTCCATTCTTTTCCCGAATTTCCAGACGGAGATAGTGGCTTCGGGAAATTTGGAGTTTTTCGGCCATGTCGGTTCCCGATAACCACAAGGCCTCTCTTGCCCCGCGTAGCCAAGCCCTAGGACTTTTAATCTCTACAGTTAGAGCGGATCGCACGGCTTCGTCCATCTCTAAAAGTTGATAGTCACGTGATTTCCACTGATAAAAAGCTTTTTCTCGCATTTCGTCTGTTAATTCAGTCATGGTGGGCGCTTCAGCAATATCCAAACCAGCTCCATCTGCGATTTAAATTTGTTTGATCAAATTTGTCCGGGAAGGGAGGGTTTGGAGCCCCCTCACAAACTTGTCGTCTTATTCGACGACAAGTTTGTGAGGGGGGAGGTAAGGACGGTATATTGCTTATGAGCGCAAAGCTCACGAAAGAATTGGGGAAGCAACGATACGACTGCAAAGTTAAGAGCAGAGTGTTTCGAGGCGGGTGCGGAATTCGTGCGGATTGGTGAAGCGCTTGAGCTCTTCGAATAGGGGAACTGCTTCCTGGTTTTTCAGTGCCAGGGATTTCAGCCACTGTTTGGTGCGAGCTTGTGCGAAGTAGGCTGATTTATCCAAGGTGCAGGCTTCAAAGAAGACCGGGATCATTTTCGAAGTTTCGCTCCAGTTGGTGCGGATTGAAATCGAATCTGGTGCGGTCACCGCCGTAGTGGCGGTTGCGAGAGAGGTTTCCGCGGTTGCAGAAGATGCTTTTGCTGCCGACGGAGCTGCCAAGTTTCGCTGCGCGATCGAAGCTTTGATATCGCGGAATAAGAAAGGCTGGGCGACGGCTCCGCGGCCGATCATGATTTGATGGCAGCCGGTGACTTCGAAGCATTTCCAGAAATCTTCGACGCTCCAGATTTCGCCATTGGCGACGATCGGAAGTGTGACTTGTTCTTTGATGCGCGGGATCCACTCCCAATAAGCGGGTGGACGGTAGCCATCGGTCTTTGTGCGACAGTGAATGGCCAAAGACGTGGCGCCTGCGGCTTCGACGGCTCGTGCATTGTCAAAACATTGCGAGGGATCGTCAAAGCCCAAACGCATTTTGGCCGTCACCGGAATATGCGCGGGCACTGCTTTTCGGACCGTGCTGACGATATTGAAAATGCGATCCGGGGTTTTGAGCAACGAGGCGCCGCCATCATGACGGTTCACCGTTTTTGCCGGACAGCCAAAGTTCAGATCAATCCCCAAGGCCCCAAGCTCCACACCGACTGCGGCGTTTTCGGCTAAGGGTTGCGCTTGGCCGCCCAGATACTGCAAATACATGGGGGTGCCGTGACGGGTGCGCGAGCCCATTTTCAATTCGGGGGCGTAACGATAAATGACCGCTGGCGAATGCAGCTTATCGGTGACACGAATAAATTCGGTCACGCAGCGGTCGATGCCACCGATGCGGGTTAAAGTGTCGCGAAGAACAAAATCGACGACACCTTCCATAGGGGCTAAATGCAGCTCAAAGCTCATGCGCCGCCTAGCTTTTTAACGGTTTCAAATTCTTTTTCAGTCACCGGTTGAATCGACAAGCGCTGGCCTTTTTTCAGAACCAGCATCGAGCTTAAAGATTTTTCGGTGCGCAGCTGCTCCAGCGGGATAAAGTTTTTAAACACGGAAACAAACTTCACTTCGACACAGAACCAGATCGGTTTGTCTTTGGTGGCTTTCGGATCAAAAGCATCTTCGTTCTTTTTGTCGAACTGGGTGGGGTCCGGTTGTGCGATTTTTGAGACTTGCGCCAGACCGGCCACGCCCGAAGGATCTGCGCTGGAATGATAAAACAAGACCGGATCGCCGACCTGCATATCGTTCATCATAAAATTGCGCGCTTGATAGTTGCGCACGCCGGTCCACAGGGTGGCGCCATCTTTTTTCAGATCTAGGATCGAAAACACATCGGGTTCAGACTTCATCAGCCATGCTTTTTTTGCCATAGCTTGGGATAGCATATTTGGCGTCGCTAGCACAGCTGATTTGGTCTATCCAGCCGAGGCTAGTAAGATTTCGCGAAAATAATTCGTTTTGTGGAAGGCTTGCCGCTGAAGATGCAGGTGCCATTTTCAGTCGGGGCGTCCAAAGGAATACAGCGCGGGGTCACCTTCAGCTTGGTCAGGATTTCGTGTCCGATCGCGGCTTCGTTCCAGTGAACCATCGCAAAACCACCACTTTGTGAATCTTCGCTGCCGCCAAAGAATTCTTCGAACTCTTTCAGAGAGTTGATTTCCTTTGTCGCTTCTTTACGACGAGCCAAGGCGCGCTGGTAATAATTGTTTTGGATTTCCTGCAGGATCGACCCCACCGAGCTGACAAATTCGCCACGAGCCATGCCAGATTTTTCTTTCACGCCTTTATCGCGGCGGCCGACGAAGACTTCGTTTTTTGCCATATCACGTGGGCCCACTTCGATACGAACAGGCACGCCTTGCTTGATGTACTGCCAAGCTTTTTCGCCACCGCGCAGATCGCGGGTGTCGATTTTGACTTGCACGCGGCCATCACCAAAGTTCTGGGCGCGAAGCTCTTTGGCCAAAGACTCAACGTAAGCCAGGACTTGTGATTTTTCTTCGTCGTTGCGGTAGATCGGTAAGATCACCACGTGCAGGGGGGCAATCATCGGTGGTAACACCAGGCCGTCGTCATCACTGTGGGTCATGATCAAGCCGCCGATCATACGGGTCGACATCCCCCATGACGTCGTCCATGCGATCTCTTCTTTTCCTTCGGCGCTGAGAAATTTGATGCCAGAGGCTTTGGCAAAGTTTTGTCCCAAGAAATGCGAAGTCCCGGCTTGCAGAGCTTTTTTATCCTGCATCATCGCTTCGATGGTGTAAGTGTCGACCGCACCCGGGAAGCGTTCGTCTTTGGTTTTCATGCCTTTCACGACTGGCATCGCCATATAATTTTGCGCAAAGTCCGCATAGACATCGAGCATTTTTAGCGTTTCTTCTTCGGCCTCTTTGGCGGTGGCGTGAACGGTGTGGCCCTCTTGCCAAAGAAATTCGGCCGTTCGCAGGAACATGCGCGTGCGCATTTCCCAGCGCATGACGTTGCACCACTGATTCATCAAGAT